>NZ_MKIO01000032.1 GCF_001938945.1 Xaviernesmea rhizosphaerae | reverse complement strand
TGCGCGCATACCTTCTTCTCAAGCATATGCATCGCTGCAACCGTTATCTTTTGGTTGTGATTTATGAGTCCTGAGCCTAGCGCCGCGCGATTTCATCGCGTCCCGACACTCCCTCTGATCCTGTCCGATCATTCGGGGGCATCAACAAGTGCGGCGCTGGGCAGTTTCAGCAAACAACGTAGGCGGAGCGGCAGACAGGACCGCGCGTCTCGCTGTCTATCACTTCGAGACCGGCCCGAGCACGATCCGCCTCTCGGTGATCCTGTCCGCCATGGCCCCGTCATGGGTGACGAGGAGTGTCCCGCAGCCGCGCTCGCGCGTGACCTCACGCAGCACCTCCATCGTCTCCTGCTGGGTGATCGGATCGAGGCGTGAGGTCGGTTCGTCGGCGAAGAGGAAGACGGGATCCGCGATCAATACACGGGCCAGCGCGACACGCTGCAGCTCGCCGCCAGACACCTGGCCGGGCCGCCGGTCGAGCAGCGCCTCGGGCACGCGCAGCCGCTCGAGAAACCGCATGACATGGCCGAAGGGCACATGGTGGCGCGCCGCCGTTTCGCTGAGCGCCGTTCGCAGGGAAACATGGCGGGAAAAGGTGGCGACGGGGTCTTGGTAGAGCTTCTGAAAACGCGTCCGCGCCAGCCCCTCGCGGCGCCGCACCCGGCCGGCGGTCGGCGGCATGAGGCCGAGAAGCACGTTGCCGAGCGTGGTCTTGCCGCAGCCGCTGGGGCCGGTCACACCGATCCATTCGCCAGCGCGAACGGCAAGGTCGAGATCCGAAAACAGCCGCTGCCCGTTACGGCTCGCCGCCAGCCCCGCGCCCTCCAGCACCAGTTCGCCCGGCGCCTTTCCTCCAGCCCTCGGCCAGTTCTCGGGGTCGGCCGCGACAAGGCGGCGCGTATAGGGATGGGATGGCGCGGTAAGCACCGCCTCAGCCGCCCCCCGCTCCACGATCTCGCCCTTCAGCATGACGATGACTTCGCCGCCCAGCGCTCTGGCGACGGCGATATCATGGGTGATGCAAAGCAGCGAACCGCCCTCTTCCACCGCCTTGCCGAGCAGCGCCACCACGGCATCCCGCATGGTCACGTCGAGGCCCTTGGTCGGCTCGTCGGCGAGTGTGATCGGCGCGCCGCCTGCCCGCGCCGAAGCGAAGGCGACGCGCTGGGCCATGCCGCCCGACAGCTGATGCGGATATCGATCGTCGCCAGCGGCCAGATTCAGCGCAGCCAGATCGGCACGCGCCTGGCGACGCGCCGGCGCGGCCCCGAGGCCTCGTACGAACCGGTGGCCCTCGGCGACCTGGGCGAGCGAGCGCATGGTCGGATCGAGCGAGACCCAGGGCTCCTGCGGCAGCATGGCGATGCGCCGCCCCCAGGCGCCGCGCCGCGCCGCGCGATCCGAGGCGTCGGATATCTCGCCCCCGAGCCCGATGCGGCCGCCGGCGGAGAGTTCCGGCGCCAGCGTCCCCATAGCCGCTTCGGCGACCAGCGTCTTGCCCGAACCGGTTTCGCCGAGGATCGTCACCGTCCGGCGCGGCGCGAGCGTCAGCGAGACGTCGCGCACCAGCACCACGCCGCCGGCGGCGATCTCGAGGTTTTGTATCGTCAAGCTCATCGTCATCGCCGCGCCAGGATTTGCAAGCCGAGGATCAGGGTGAGGAGGCAGACTGGCGGCATCAGCAAGGCCAAAGGCGCCTCGTTCCAATAGGGCAGCATTTCCACCATCATCAGCCCCCATTCCGGGGTCGGCGGCCGCAGGCCAAAACCGATGAAGCCGAGCGCGCCGAGTGCCAGCACCGCGCTGCCCAGCCCAAAGGCGCCCAATGTCCCGAACAACGGCAGGAGATCGGGAAAAACGTGCCGGCGCAGGATGTGCCAGGGCGAGAAGCCCAGAAGCCGCGCCGCCTCGACCGCCGGCGAGGCGAGCGCCGATCGCGAGGCGGCCCGCGTCATGCGGAACCACTCCACCCATTGGGTCAGCGACAGGCCGAGAAAGAGCGGCCAGAAGGCGCCGGGAGACAGGGCCGCGATGAGAAGAACCAGGATCAGCCCCGGCACCGCCAGGATCGCATCAGCGAGGGAGGTCAGAAGCCGATCCGTCCAGCCGCCGGCAAAGGCGGTGGCCAGACCGAGGCCGATACCCGGGAGGGCGGCCGTTGCGACCGCCATGGCGCCGAGCGAGAGCGAAAGGCGCGCGGCATGCACCAGCCGAGCGAGGACCGAGCGCCCGAGATGGTCCGTTCCGAGAAGCGCCTCGCGCGAGGGAGCGGCAAGGACATGAAGAAGGTCCTGCCGATTGGGGTCCGCGGTGACGACGACGGGGCCGACGAGCGCCGTCAGAACAACGAGGGCAACCAGCGCGCCGCCGAGCCAGACCCCGCGCGATCGCTTGTCCTCGATAAAGGCCGAAGCGCGTCTCATCCGCGCCTCCTCGGGTCGACGAGGAGCAGCGCGAGGTCGGTCAGCGCATTGAGAAGGACGAGGAAGAGGCTGAGCGTCAGCGCCGTGGCCTGGATCATCGGCACGTCGCGTCCTTCGATCGCATGCGTCAGAGCATGGCCGATCCCGGGCCAAGCAAAGATCTGTTCCACCACCACCACGCCCTCGATCAGGAAGGCAAAGCTCACCGCGAGATAGGCAATGAGCGGCACGGCGGCATTGCGCGGCACATGCCGCAGGATCGCCGCCGTCCGGCTCAACCCCTTCAGCCGCGCGAAGGCGAAGAACGGCGAGCGAAGGGTCGCCACGACGCCGTCACGGGCGATGCGCGCGGAGGTCGCCGCGAGGCCGAGCCCGAGTGTCAGGGCTGGCAGGAGCAGGCTAAGCCCATCGCTGGAATCTCCAACCGGCAGCCAGCCGAACAGGACGGTGCAGCCGACCATGAGCACGAGGCCGAGGACGAAGCTCGGAACGGCGCGGAAAGCGGCGGCGGCAGCCATGCCGGTGCGATCGGCCAGCCCGCCCGGCCGCAGGCCGGCGAGCCCGCCGAAGACCGGGCCGAGAAGCAAAGCCAGCCCTAGCGCCGCCCCAGCAAGCGTCAAAGTGGCGCCGAGCTGATCGCGGATCTCCTCCCAAACGGGCGCGCCGCTGAGCAGTGAGCGGCCGAGATCGCCCGAGACGGTCTGGCCGATCCATTCGGCGAGTTGCAGAGCGAGCGGCCGGTCGAGGCCGAGTTCGGCCCGCACGGCCTCGGCGGCGGCGGTGGTGACCCGATCGTCCCCATAGCGCCGCTGAGCGATCAAGAGCGCCTGATCGCCGGGAAGAAGCTGCACTAGGGCGAAGGACAGAAGGCTGACGACGACGGCGACGGTAACCGCCTGCACAAGTCGCTGACCAAGAACCGCGGCTAGTCTGCCCATCGCATCCTCGAAATCCGGTAGGAGAGTTCGAACGGATCGATGCTGACGCCATCCAAACGCTTGGATGCCGCCACGCGCAGTTCGTACCAGGCAACGGGGATGACGGGCAGTTCGGTTTGCAGGATTTCGGAAACACGGCCGCGCAGGGCGGCGCGTGTTTGCGCGGCATCCGTTTCTTGCAGCGCCTGAAGTGTCTCGGTGAGCTGCGGCGACGCCCAACCCATGGCGCCCCAATCGCCGCCATGCGGGCCGAAATCGGCGAGCATGGTACCGATGGGATCGGGCACGAGCGAGAAGTTGCGCGCGATCAGCCCCATTTCCAATGTTCCGTCGCGATGGCCGGCTGGAATATCGCTGGAATTCATCATGGCGATGTCGAGATCAATGCCGATGTCCCGCTCGGCCGCCTGGATCGCGGCGGCGACAACAGGAAGCTCGGGACGCACGGCATAGCTGCGCAAGGTCGCATGAAGCGGTTTGCCATCTTTCACGAGCTGTCCTTGCGCATCCGGCGCCCAACCCGCTTCCGCCAGCAGCCGGCGCGCTTCGGCGGGGTCATGGCGCAAGGGCGCGAGGCCCGGCACATGCCAGCCAACCATCGTCGGCGGAAAGAACTGCGTCGCCGCCGCCTCGGGCGAGCGCAGGATGGCACTGGCGATGCCTTCGCGGTCGAGCGCCAGGCTGACGGCGCGCCGCACCCGCACGTCGGCGAAGGCCGGCAGATGGGCGTTCAGCTTCAGCGTGATCACGCGCGGGATCGACTTCGTCGTCACCGCCACGCCCGCCGCCCGACGCAACCGGTCGGTTCCCGCCGGATCGAGCGTGAAGGCGAGATCCGCCTGCCCGCTCTCGGCCATGAGCGCACGCGTTTCCTTGCGCCCGACGGCCTGATAGATTGCCCGCTCGATCGCCGGCTTCGCTCCGCCGGTCCAACCCTCGAACCGCTCGACCTCGAAGCGCAGCGGCGGTTCGAGCGAGGTGATGCGGTAGGGCCCGCTGCCGATGATCCGACGTACCGCGCCCGTCTCGTCATAGGAGGACGGAGCGAGGATCTGGCTCGAGGATTCCGCCAGAAAGGCTGGCAGGGGCATGAACGGCGTGGAGGTTGCGATCTCGACGACGTCTGGCGCGACCGCACGGATCTCGGTCAGCGGCGCGTCCTTGAGCGGGCCGGGTTGGCTTCGCGCCCGCTCCAGGCACTGCGCCACGATCTCGGCCGTGACAGGTGTGTCATCATGAAACTTGGCCCGCGCGCGCAGGGTGAAGCGCCAGGTCAGCCGATCGTCGGACAGAGTCCATGCGGTCGAAAGGCCAGGAACCGCTCGGCCTTCGTCATCCGCGCCGACCAGCGTCTCGGCAACTTCCATGCGGGTGAAATTGAATCCGCCACGACTGGGCTCAAGCGAGGCGATCTCGAAGGGTGTGACGACGCGCAGGGGCTCTTGCGCCAGCGCGGTCGTCGCTCCCAGAAGCATGGCAATCGTGCAGAAAAGATCCCGAGGCGTCATTTAGCACTCCGTGTTACGATATAACATTTCGTCGCATTCATTAGGGAGCAAACAATGCCGTGTCAACTTGAAAAGTTGATTATTTTTATCAAGTTATGTTGACTACGTGTTTTTTGTTCCTATAGTGCCCTCAAATTAGCCAGCGACGTATGAAATTTGCTCTTTGGGGGCGGATATGCGGGCGATTTCCTATGTTTTACTAGACTCTTACGAAGTCATTGCCACCGAGGAAACCGATCCTCGGCGACTGTTCCAGGTGGAAGCCGATGTTCGTCAATCTGGTCGATGGCGTGTTCCGATCTGCGTGCATCGTGACGAGAAATTCGTGATGGACGGCCATCATCGCCTTGAGACCGCCAAGCGGCTTGGATTACGGTTCATACCGGCTGTTCTCCTCGACTACAGCCAGGTCGAGCTTTCCTCCTGGCGCGACGGAGAAACCGTAACCCCTGCTGATATCTTCAACATGGCGCGGAGCGGAAAGCTATTTCCTTGCAAGACAACGCGCCATAGCTGGAAAAACCCGATCCCGAATTGTGACATCGATCTTCGGGAACTCGGTTACTGCATCTCGCTGCCCGCCAACTCAAAGGCTTCACCCGCAGGCTTTGCCTCTTCACGTCCAGATTTCGTCACGAAAGGTCTCCTTCATGACTGCGTCCTATCTGCGGATGCCGGCTACCCATATCCTGACCCGATCGGATCTCGACGATACCGAGCTTCCACCGGCAGAAGTTATCGGCCTCGTTGAAGATGCGTATCTATCCTATGCCCGGGGCAACTCGCGTTGCCCGACCAAATTGATGATGCCTTTGCCCAATGAGGCGCGGGACGCCGTCTCCTATTCGATGCTCGGCTATGACGGCGCGCTGCAGCAAGTCGGCTTCAAGACATCCTATCGCCAGGGAAGCGAGAGCGCGGAAAAGTATTACACGACGATCAGCCTCTATGACGACACGACGGGCCTGCCCTTTGCCTTCATGGATTGCCATCGCGTCGGCGGGTCCAGAACGCCTGCGACGACCGCGATCATCGCCAAGCATTGCGCAAAGCAGGACGCACGCAGCGCGCTGATGATCGGGACTGGCGCGCAGGGTGTGAATACCCTTCCCTACCTCCTCACGGCACTGCCCAATCTGGAGACGCTTCGTCTGTTCCGCACCCATCCGGATGGCATCGCTCTCAGCCTTTCGACCTTCGCCCGCCACTTCCCCGATCGTCGGATCGAGCTCGTCGAGGACGTTCCGGACGCGGTCGCAACGTCGGATATCGTCGTGGCGGCGTCCGGGCGCGCGGCCCATCACAAGGTGCAGACGGCCTGGATGAAGCCGGGAGGACTTCTGATCTCCGTCGCGAGCAAAGGCGTGGAGGCTGGCGCTCTGGGCCAGGCCGATTACGCCATCGCGACGAATGAGGGACAGATGGGCGTGACGGGCAAGCGGCTGGCTGGCCCGGACGGCGTGCCGCATGTCGATGCCGAGCTTCCCGACATCGTCGCCGGATTGAAGCCCGGTCGCCGCTCGCAGACGGATAGGGTCTTTGCCTTCAGCAGCGGCATGATCATCACGGACATTCCCGTGGCCCATGCGCTCGCCACCCGGGGCATTGCCGCCGGGCGTGGCCGGAGGGTCGAGCTGTGGAAATAGCCGTCGATCCCATTCGCGCCGTCGAGCCTGCTTGGGCGCCGGCAGCGCGGCAGAACCTCGCCCTGCTCGATCAGATCTGCCAGGTGGTGGAAGGGCCTTTCCATCTCATCCATCCCGCAACATTCGCCGAAAATCTCGCGGCTTTTCAAACCGTGCTGCGCGCAAAGAATGTCGCCGGCGCTGTTTATTTTGGGAAGAAGGCCAACAAGGCGGGGGCCTGGCTGCGCGAGGTGGCGCGGCTCGACGGCTCGGTCGACGTCGCCAGCGTTCCGGAATTCGTTCATGTCCTAGCGAACGGCATTCGCGGCGAGCGGATCGGCGTGACAGGCGCCGCCAAGAATGACGAGCTTCTTTGGCTCGCGGCACGCCACGATGCCCTTGTCGCCATCGATGCGCTGGACGAGCTCGAACGCGCGATCCAGATCGCCCACGATACGGGCCGCTTGCGCGTGCTTCTTCGGGTCCTGCCGCCACGCGCGCCCAATAGCCGCTTCGGTTTCAACGAAGCCGATCTTGCAAACGCCCTGCGGCGATGCGCGAAGGCTGGCGATTGCTTGGCGATGGAAGGATTTTCCTTCCATCTTGACGGCTATGCCGTCGCCCCGCGCGCGGAGCTGGCAGCCCAACTGATCGAACAATGCCGTCAGGCACGTTCACACGGTTTGCCGGCCTCGGCGATCTCGATCGGCGGTGGCTTTGCTTGCGCCTATGTGGCCGAAGAGGATTGGCGCGCCGCGGCGGCGGCGCTCCAGGCAGACCAGTTTCACGCGGGCGAGACCTTCGCGCAATTCTACCCTTATTTTCAGACGCCGACAGGCGCGGCGATGCTCGCGGATATTCTCGAGACAGCGTTCGAAGGCCGCACGCTCGCGTCCCTGCTGAGCGAGGCGCAGATCCAGCTCTTCCTGGAGCCCGGAAGGGCGCTGCTCGATGGCGCGGGCATGAGCATCTTTCCGGTGCAGGGCTTCAAGCGCAATGACGCGCACGGCATCGTCACGGTCGCCGGGCTGAGCATGAGCCTTTCGGAACAGTGGAAGAACAGCGAGTTCCTTCCTGCCCCCTTTCTGATCGAGCGCGGCCCGGCACAGCCGAGGACACCGATTCGCGCCGCGATCGGCGGATCGAGCTGCATGGAATATGACGTCCTCACCTGGCGCAAGATCGTCTTTCCCGCGCCCCCGCGTCACGGCGACCTGATCGTCTATCCCAACACGGCCGGCTATCAGATGGATAAGAACGAGAGCGAATTTCATCAACTCCCTCTCCCGCCCAAGATCGTGATTTCGCAACAGGCCGACGAGTTCACCTGGAGGATCGACCGATGAATATGCTGACCAACCAGCCCTTTACGGCAGTCAAGACGCACGGCTCCGAGCTCATCGGCGAGACGCCACTCTTTGAGCTTGCGCGAACAGGCTCCGGCAGCCGGCTGATCCTCAAGCTGGAGCAGTTCAACCCGACCGGCTCCTGCAAGGTGCGCATGGCGCGCGAGATGATCCTGGCGGCAGAGCGCGAGGGAAAGCTGAAGCCGGGTGGCCATATCGTCGAGCCGACATCAGGCAATACCGGCACCGGCCTGGCCTTGGTCGCGATCGAGCGTGGCTATAGGTTTACAGCCGTGGTCGATCATCATGCCTCGCGCGACAAGCTCGGGGCCATGCGCGCTATGGGCGTCAACCTGGTCTTTGCCGAAGGAAAGGGCGAAGGGCCAAGCACCGTGGAGCGGCGCCGTATCGCAGGCGAGATTGCGGCGGCCACCGGCGCCTTCTGGCCCGACCAACATCACAACCCCAACAACAACAATGGCTATGCCGGCCTCGCCATGGAGCTTCTGCACGATCTCAGCGGGAAGATCGATTACCTCGTCGGCACTGGCGGCACCCTGTGCGGCACTGTCCGGGAATTGCGGCGGCTCGGCTCCAACGTTGTCAGCATCGGGGTCGAGCCGACAGGATCGATCATTTTCGGCGGACCTACCGGGAAATACTGGCAGACGGGCGCGGGCGCGCCCGGCGGCTTCGTGGTCGGGCCCAATGTCGAGCATGCGTTGATCGACGAGGGGCTGACGGTGGATGATATCGACGCCTTCGCAGCATGCCGGGTCGTTGCGCGCCGAACCGGGCTGCTCGTCGGCGGCACGGCAGGGGCCGCCCTTCATGTCGCGCTGAAACGGCTGGCGCTGGTCGAGCGCGAGAGCACGATGGTCGTCCTCATCTACGATGCGGGCGAGAAATATCTCGACTCGATATTCGATGACGACTGGTTGCGGGAGCGTCGGCTCCTCGATGAGCTTGCCGAGCGGCGGATCGATCGGCTCTTCAACGCCTATTCCGAATCGACGCGACTCGGCGCGGCGGCGCTGATGGCGCGAGGAGCGTGAAAGCTCATGGCTGAGACGTTGCGCCCTTATCGGGACATCATCGCCCTGTCGGCGCCGATCGCCGGCATTCAGTTTGCCCAGGTCGCCCTGACGAGCACCGACCTTCTGATGATGGGCTTTCTCGACGTCAAAGCCGTCGCGGCCGGTGGCTTGGCGCTGCTGCTCTATAACCAGCTGCGCACCATGTGCGTGGGCATGGTGACGGGCCTCGGCAATCTCATCGCGGGCGCCATCGGTCGCGGGGAAACGCGAACCGGCACGAAGAGCATCTACGACGAGGCGCGTGAGGAGGTGCATGACCTCGTGCGCGCGGCGATGCTGCTGGCGACGCTGATGGCAATTGTCGCCGGCCTGCTCCTGATCAGCCTTGGTTATCTCCTGCCGTTTCTTGGACAGGATGCGGCGATCGTTGCGCTCGCCAAGCCGATCATGCTCACCTTGGCGCCCGGGCTGCTGCCGATGATCTGGCTGAATGTTCTGCGCCAGTTCGCCGTCGGTATGCGGCGGGCGGGATCACTCTTCGCCGTCACGCTGGTCTCGATCGCGGTCAATGCCGCTCTCAATGCGTTGTTCATCTACGGATGGCTCGGCATGCCCCGTCTCGGTCTCGCCGGCATAGGTCTGGCAACGACCCTGGTGCAGATCTGGACCTTCCTTATCTATCTGCGCACGGTCCGTCGTGACGCGGTGCTGCGCCCGCTTCTCAGCCTGGATACTTGGCGAGCCCGGCCGGAGACGGTGAAGCGGATCGCGCGGATGGGGCTGCCGATCGCGCTGACCTATGGTTCGGAAGCCGCGATCACCTCTGTTGCTACGGTGTTCATGGGCACATTCGGGCCGGTTGCGCTGGCAGCATCCAATGTCGTCAACCAGCTCGCCTATATCGTCTACCAGCTGAATATCGGCCTCTCGCATGGCGCGTCGGTTCTCGTCAGCCGCATGCTGGGCAAAGGTGACCACGCCCAGGTCGGCGCAATCGCCCGGCGCGCCCTGACCATCAGCTTCACGATCATGGGCGTGATCGCACTCGCTTATGTCCTCATCCCCGACATCGTGCTGCGCCCCTTTCTCGGCAATCGACCCGACCTTACCCTGTCATCGGCGGCAGCGACGCTTCTCTGGTTTGCGATCGCGCACCAGTTCTTCAAGGGCTCGCAGAACATCTGCATCGGCCTGTTGCGGGGCCTCGGCAATACCAAGGCGGGTTTGACGAACACGATCATCGGCTACTGGCTTGTCGGCATTCCAGCGATGGCGATCTGCGGCTATGGGATCGGCTGGGGCAGTGAGGGGATCTGGTTCGGTCTCTGCCTCGGCTTCGGCGTCACGAGCGCGCTCCTGTGGCGACAGTTTTCTGCTCAGCTGGATGCGCTTGATGGAAAGAAATCCTCGCAACCCGTGGACACGCCGTCCGCGATGACCGGCAAAGCTTGACTGTTTGCAGGAGCAATTTCTCACCAGCACAAACATGATTGCAATAATCATGTTTGTGCGCTAGAGGTCCTGAACACAAGCTTTCCGGGCGTCGTCTTCCACCCACGGCTTCGGTTCTCCGGAATTGCCGGCAGACCTAATCGTCTATGGGAGACCCTTTGCCATGACGCATACGCACTGTCCTGCCGACCACTAAGGGCCGGCAAAAAGTCACGTAAGAGGATTTTTCGGTGGAACGTCGCACGTTTCTCTTGTCATCTGCGGCTGGTGTTGCCGCAGCCCTGCTCTCACCGCTGGCGCGCGCCACGGATAGCAAAACCCTGACCGTCACGGATGACCGGGGCGTCAAGGTCGACGTGCCCGTGGATCCGCAGCGTATTGCCTGCGTCTCCTATGTCGCAGTCGATGTGGCCTTGGCGCTTGGACTGATGCCGGTGGCCACGACCTATATGACGAAGGGCCGCGATCCGGATTTCCTTCTCGGGCTCACCGCGCGGATGAAGCCGCTCGGTCAGCGCGCCAAGCCCAATCTCGAACTCCTGTCGGAAGTCCGGCCCGATCTGATCGTCGCCATGCGCCGATATACGGTGGCCAACGCCGCGCAATTCGAAAAGATCGCGCCCTACCTCGCCTACAATATGGAGCTCTTCAGCCAGAGCGACGCGGAAGTGGCGGAACTGGCGAGCGTCTTCGGCCATGCCGAACGCGGCGCCGAGCTGAATGCCGGCTTCGCCGCGCAGCTCGCCGACTATGCTGCGAAGGCGCCCAAATCGACGCCGACACGCTTCCAGATCATGTGGGCCGGCGATACGCCGTTCTCCTTCCACGATGAGAACACCGCGGCCTCGATCGTCACCCGCCTCGGCGGCGTCAATGTCGCCGGGCCGATGGGAACGGATGGCAAGTTCGGCGTGGAACTGAGCCTGGAGACCATGCTGGAGAAGGATCCCGAGGTCATCTTCGTCTATGACTCCGGACCGGACCGACCGCATGAGAACAACCCGATCTGGCAGCAGCTTTCGGCAGTGCGCAACAAGCGGGTTCACTACGTTGCGGACCAATGGGTCGAGACGAACGGCCCGATCGCCCGTGAGATCGTCCTCAAGGAGGCCGCCCACATTCTTTATCCCGACACTTTCTCGGCCGTTGATGTCAGGGCAGAGGCCGCAAGGCTTATTCCCGCCGCCTTGCAGCAATGACATCGCGGTCACCGGCCCATAAGGGTTCGCAAGGGCCGCGCCAAATCGTGCTGGTGCTGGCTTTGCTCTTTGGCGCCGTGCTCGTCGCCGTGGCGGGCCTGTCTCTCGGCACGCGCACGCTCGGCCCGGCCGCTCTATGGACGGCTCTGTCCTCGCCCGATGGCAAGATCGAGTCGATCCTGGTCTGGACGCTGCGACTGCCGCGCAGCCTCGCAGCATTTGTCGGAGGGGCCGGTCTTGGCCTCTCTGGCTACCTCCTGCAAAGCCTGACCCGCAATCCCCTGGCCGGCCCAGCGCTGACCGGGGTGAGTGCAGGCGCTGTGGCGGCGATCGTCTGCTGCTTCGTCTTCCTGCCGTGGCTCTCCTCGATCTTCTACCCGCTGATCGGCATGATCGGTGGCCTGGCGGCCGCGGCCGTGACCTTCTGGATCGCACGCGGCGGCCGAGGCCGGCCGTTGCACTTGGCGCTTGGCGGCATCAGCGTGTCGTTGCTCCTCAGTGCGGTCACCACCTATGTTCTCATGCTGAGCGGGCCGCAGGTCCCATCTCTGCTCTTCTGGCTGTCCGGCGGATTCCAAGGTCGATCCTGGACGCAGCTCGGCTATATGGCCCCCTGGGTCGCCGCGGCCTTCGTCGGCGCACTGATCTGCCGACGCATCATCGGCCTGTTCCTGCTGAGCGAGCAGGCGGCGGCCGGCATGGGCGTCAATCTCGCGCTGTGGAAGCCGGTCCTGCTGGTCCTCGCCGTGCTTCCGGTCGCCGGCGTCGCCCCTGTCGCTGGCCCC
Source organism: Xaviernesmea rhizosphaerae (assembly GCF_001938945.1). Lineage (GTDB taxonomy): Bacteria > Pseudomonadota > Alphaproteobacteria > Rhizobiales > Rhizobiaceae > Xaviernesmea > Xaviernesmea rhizosphaerae. The sequence goes on along the minus strand of NZ_MKIO01000032.1, from coordinate 30,749 downwards.
GTCGCATTCGTCGGCCTCGCCTCCCCCCATCTCGCCCGCCTCCTGCGGCCGCAGGACCCCGGCTGGACGTTAACCTTCAGCGCCGCGATCGGCGGCTTCATCACGCTGTCGGCGGATTTTGTCGCCCGCACCGTTGCCCTGCCCCGCGAGCTTCCCATCAGCATCATCGCCGCGCTGATCGGCGGACCCGTTTTCATTTATCTGACGCAGCGACGCGATCTTTCGTTCGGAGGCAAGCGATGACGCCCGTGCCCGAGATCGCCCGGAACCGAAGAAGTTTGTCCTCCCTCCCGGCTTTGGCGGGTCTCCTCCTTCTGACGCTCGGCCTTTCCGTCTTCCTTGGTGTGGCCGACCTGCCTGTATCCGATATCATGTCGGTGCTCGCGGGCCATGGTTCGCCGGAGGCGCAATCGATCATTTTGGATATCCGCCTGCCACGCATCGTCACGGGTGCCCTTGCGGGCATCCATTTTGCTGTGGCCGGCCTGATCCTTCAGACCATCACCCGCAATCCGCTGGCCGATCCTTCGATCATGGGCATCTCGCAGGGAGCGACGCTGAGCGTCACGCTGTTCCTGCTGTTCAGCGTGTTCCTGCGCGATCCGGGCACCACGGCGCGCATCACCGAGATGCCGCTAGAATGGCTGCCGGCCGTCGGCATGGTCGGCGGCCTAATCGCCGGCGCCGCCGTCTACGCCTTGGCCTTTCGCCGGGATCTCGGCCCCTTGCGCATCACCTTGTGTGGCATCGCCATCGGCGCGGTGCTGCACGCCATCGCCATCGGTGTTATTGCCGGCTGGGGATCGGCGCGCATCGAGGTGCTGCTCGAATGGCTGTCTGGCAGTCTTTATGCCCGAAGCTGGGAGCACGCGCTCTTCCTATCGCCCTTCACCATCGCTGGACTGCTGGCTCTCCTGCCGATCCGCCGCGCGCTTGATCTTTTGCAGTTCGAGGCGCCGGTGGCGAGTTCCTTCGGCCTTGCCTATCGCCAGCACTTCTCCTTCGCCCTGTTTCTGTCCTGTGGGCTGGCGGCAAGTGCGGTCGGAGCCGTGGGGCCGATCGTCTTTGTCGGGCTGATCGTGCCGCATCTGGCCCGTGCGCTCGTCGCTACGCGCACCCCGCTTCTTTTGCCGGTGACCGTGACGCTTGGCGCCATCACCGTCACCTCAGGCGATTTGCTTGGTCGCCTCGCTGGCCAGGCGGACGAGATCCCGATCGGTGTCGTCACCGCTGTCTGCGGTGTGCCTCTTCTCATCGTCTTTCTGCGAAAAATCCCTTGAGGACCCGCTCATGCTCCTGGCCTGCTCCAAACTCACCGTCACCTATTCCGGGCGCACAGCGCTGAAATCCTTCGACCTCACGTTGAAGCCTGGCGAAGTGCGCGCCTTGATCGGACCGAACGGCTCGGGCAAGAGCACCGCCTTGCAGGCCATGGCAGGCCTGCTCCGGCCATCGGGTGGACACGCCTTGATCGACGGGCTCGCCGTGGACGCCATTCCGCGCCGCCGCCTGGCACGTCAACTGGCCTATCTGCCCCAGCAACCGACCGCACCCGATGAGATGACCGTTGCGCAACTCGTCCGCCAAGGGCGCTTCGCGCATGTCGGCCTGCTGCGCAGCTACCGCGCCGAGGACGAGGCCGCCATCGGCTGGGCACTGGAGAGCACCCGCCTCCTAGCGCTGGCCGACCGTCCCTTGCGCGAACTCTCCGGCGGCGAACGACAGCGTGCCTGGATTTCGGCGGCCATCGCCCAGGAGGCGCGCATCCTCCTGCTCGATGAGCCCACCTCCTTTCTCGACATCGGCTATCAGGTCGAGATCATCGATCTCGTCCATCGGCTCAGCCGGGAGCGGGGCGTGAGCATCGTGATGGCCATTCACGATCTCAACCAAGCCATGTCCGTCTGCGACCGGATTTCGCTTCTGGCGAAGGGTGAAACGGTCTTTGATGGCGACCCGAAAGATCTGGCCGAAGCCGGCCTCATTGAAACGGTCTTCCGCGTCAGAGGCACCTTCGTGCCGATTGCGCCAAACGCACCGCCGCATTTCGATGTCGAGCTGGCGCACCGGCAGATGAGAACTGGTGGATTGGCGCGACAATGAACGGTGCCTTGATTGGCGATAACGATCAGATGCAGTGGTTGTGAAGGCTTTCTCGATAGCGGCTCCTCGCATGATCAGGCCGATAGGGCTTCGAGCCTAATGAGGCCTGCGCGCGGCGGGCTTGCCGGCGGACCCGAAAGGCGAGGTCATCCGCGAGGTGAAACACATCTGGTGCTGTGCCCCCACCCGGCAACCGCATCTGTCCAAAAACCTCCAGCTAGGCTCAGAGCCTGACGCATAATTTGAACTTTGCTATTCGTCGTGTCATGCGCCGGATGGATGCGATGAGGAGCCAGGCTTGCGAGGATGCGACGGATGCCTCCCAATCCTTGGCAAGGCGTCGGCATCGATTAAGCCATGCGATGGTGCGCGCAACGACCCAGCGTCTGGGCAGAACGACGAAGCCCTTTGTATCGGAACGCCTGATGATCTCGATGGCAAGGCGGTCGAGATGCCCGAGAGCAGTCTCGAGCTTGTGTCCGGCATAGCCGCCATCGGCAAACAGCCTGATGATGGAAGGATATGTGTCCCTGCAGCGTTCGATGAGCCCTGGCGCGCCGTCGCGATCCTGGATGCCGGCAGAGTGAACCATGGCGTCGAGCATGTTGCCGCGTGTGTCGGTCAGGATGTGACGCTTGCGTCCTTTGATTTTTTTCCCGGCGTCATAACCGCGTGGCCCACCTGCTTCGGTGGTCTTCACCGATTGGCTGTCGATGATGCCTGCGCTCGGCTCCGCCTCGCGGCCTTCAGCGATCCGCGCGCAAGCCACCAGCACCGTGTTGATCGCGTCGAGCAGGCCGCTGTCGCGCGTCCGGTAGAAATGGTACTGCACCGTCGTAAACGGCGGAAAGTCCCGGGGCAGTTGCGCCCACTGGCACCCCGTTGCCGCCAGATACTGGATCGCGTTCCACACATCATGATCCCGATGAAGGCGCGGACGGCCTACTTTTGTCGTGCGGGTAAGAAGCGGGGCGATGATGGCCCATTCCTCATCCGTGCAGTCGCTTGCGTAGCGTAGCCTTCTTCTGTCATGCTCGCACCGAGCGGTTTCAGTCCAGCCCATGGCTTCCTCGTCGTCTTCGCAAACAACGGGGAATCATAAGCTCCTGAAATCGCTCAACGCAATTTTCGGTCAGGCTCTCAGGTGTGGGAGGCGGCATAGCCCCCGTCTTCCAACCCTGCTAAGTATAGCACTTAATGCTATATGAACTTATGTCAGAACGCCTGTTCAAAACAGCATGACTCGCCAAGGCGGCAAAGAAGACGCACATCTCCGACAAGGCGCTGTCGAATGCAATCCATCAGGTTGCCCTCGGCCAGGCAGACGATCTCGGGGGAGGCGTTTTCAAGAAGCGGCTCAACGGCACCTGCATCGATCCATCGTTCTGGCAAAGGCCGGGGAGTTCTGGGTCTTCGCCTATCTCTTCGCCAAGAAGGATCGGGCGAACAGTGATGACGACGAGCTTTTGGCATTCCGGAGGCTTGCGGACCGTTACCGGCGAAAAGGCAAGCCGACCTCGAAGCGGAAATCGAGACCGGCGCCCTGTTGGAGATAGACCATGGCAGCTAAACGCAGGTTCAAGAGCGATGCCTTCGAGGCGATCCACAGTGCGGTCGAAGGCATGCTTGCGGCCGGGACCATCGACAAGGAAACGATGCGGACCTTCGATGAGGATTGCCTTGTAACCCCGCACGAACTGACGCCTGGCGAAATCAAAGCGCTGCGCGAGAACAATCATGTCAGCCAGCCGGTCTTTGCCCGTTATCTGAACACGAGCCAGTCGACGGTCCAGAAATGGGAAACGGGTGCCAAGCGGCCGAGCGGGCCGGCGCTGAAACTGCTGTCCCTGGTGCAGAAGCACGGGCTGCAGATGCTTGCATGACGGGATCCTCCGTTTCGTGCGAAAATCCCGTCGTCTGGAAGATTAATCAGACATATGCCTGCTATTTCATCTGCGCAACGTTCTGATCCAGTGTGCCTTAGACGGCCTCATAGCAGCACACTGGACAGGTGACATCCATGACAAATGGATCTGCAATCTCGCTGACAACACGCCGACGTTGACGACCGAGCGGCTGATCGCTGCAACCGTTGACCGGATGAATGTGGTCAACCATCATCGGTTGATCCCGAGGCTTGAATTGCTTGACCCTGACGATCGGCATTTTATCGCAGCTGCCATCGCCGGTAACGCCTCAAGGACTCTCCGGTGTTACGGGGCCTTCCCTATGCTAGAACCGGCCAGTCGCCCATGGCCTCCGATCAACATGCCGCCTTCCCGAAGCGCTCCTATCTAGCGTCAAGCGTGCGCGGCATCATCTCCGCAAAACATGTCATCGGTTGACGCCTTCGTTGGGCGCGGTCCAAGCAAAGCAGATTGAAGAGATTTTCCAAGGTGTTTTGGCGGAATATCGCCAAGCCGACGCAAGCAATATAGGGAGCGATAGCCCACAAACTATTACATTGGCGGCAGCTCTATTCATCATCGCTTTCCACATCGAACGCAAGCTGCTTCTCAACACGGCAGTTTTGCTCCACAATCGAGCGTCTTCAAGTCCCTTGATGACAAGGGGGATCACGCAACGACAACCAGTCAAACCTGCACTTTCCTGGAGCTTTTCAAAGGATAGATCGCCCTGATCTTTCCGCGGAAGAGCTTTCGAGATAGGAGTTGAGGCCAGCCGCAGGCGCGTGGTGGAGGCGTGTGATGAAAATGCTTAGCAGGAGAGGAGGCTTCCCCCGCCTCCACTCGGATCGTTGCGCATGGATGTAATGCGTGACTCTTTCATCGGTCGGTCTCAGCCTCTGCAGGATCTGGAGAGCCTGGTATGCGACACGCCGCTGTTGACGGTTTCCGGCCCCGGTGGCGTGGGAAAAACGCGGTTGGTGCTGGAGTGGATGAAGGCCGGCGAGAGCGCGAAGAGCGGTCGCAGGATCCTGGTCCGTCTGGATGGTCTGAACGAATGCTCCGCCGTTTTCGGCGCCGTGGCGGCGGCGGTCGGCCTGCCCAATACAGGTGGCCAGCCCTATGTGGATGCCATAGTCCAATGGCTGCGCGAGACCCGATTGTGTCTGGTGCTCGACAACTGTGAGCATGTCGCCGACCCGGTGGTGATCCTGGTCCGCGCGCTGTTGAGCGGTACACAGGGCGTGCGTGTGGTCGCCACCAGTCGAACGCCGCTGGGCATTGCCGGAGAACGGCATCTGCGCCTGTTGCCACTCAACGAAGCTGAAGCGCAGGACCTCTTCCTCGCCCGCTGCCAGGAACGTGTGCATGGGTTCGAGCAGGATGATGCCGCGCTGAAGGCGATCAAAGCGATTTGCCAAGCGGTCGATGGCCTGCCCTTGGCCATTGAACTGGCCACCGGCTGGATAGGCGCGCTGCCGATCCAGGATATCGCAATCCACATCGCTCAGGGACTGGATCTTTTGCAACGCCCCCGGGCCCAGACGGCGCGGCATGCGACGCTCACCGATACGATCGCCTGGAGCTACACGCTGTTGTCGCCCCCGGCGCGGCTGTTGCTGCAGCAGCTTGCCGTTTTTCCCGGCAGCTTCGGGATGGAGGCGGTGTCCGGGATTTGCATGGCAAGGGAGCAGACGCGTGAAGACCTGTGGCTGGCGCTGCGCGAACTCGTCGAGCATTCGCTGGTCCAGTTCGATCTGCCGTCCGGGCGCTACCGTCTGCTGAATACAGTTCGCCTGTTCGCCATAAGGCTCGCGCAAGACGCTGGTGCGTTCAACGCGACACGCGAGGCCCATGCCAAGTTTTTCGCAGCTCTTGGCATGCAGGCGCGTGGCGTCGATTTTGTACCGGAAGACCAGTGGCTGCCGCGATTGCAAGTCGAGATCGACAATTTTCAGGTCGCACTGCGGACCATGCTCGATGCCAGGCGCGGCATCGAGGCGCTGGCGCTCGCCGCCGCCCTGACGACATTCTGGTGGACGGCAAGCAGACACCGGGAAGGCATTGGCTGGATCCTCGCGGCGTCGGGACAGGCGCAGGATGCCCCTCCCATCTTACAGGCGGCGGCGCAGTTCAGCCTCGGCTTCCTCGGTGCGCACGACACCGGCGATTGGGCGATGGCGGCGATCGAGCTGGACCGAGGGCTGAACCTTCTCGCATCCTCTGATGATGCCGAGGCCGAAAGGCTGCGCGGCTATCTGCTGTGTTTGCGCGGCGAATGCGATATCATGGCGGGTGCGCCTGAGGCCGGGCTGGAAAGCGCCTTAGAAGGGGCCAAGCTTATAGCCCGCTTCGCGCAGGACCAGTGGGGGCAAGGCTTCGCCGCGTGGAACGTGGCATTCGGTTACGAGCGCGCGGGCGACTGGCGGCAGGCGGTGACGCACTATGAGCGGGTCGTCGCCTCCCAGCGCGAAGGCAGCCTGGTGGTGCGGATGATCGGGTGCCAGAGCCTGGCCAGCGCGCTGGAGAGCCAGGGCAGCCCGGCAGAAGCCGTGCCGTTGTTCGACGAGGCTTTGCACCTTTGCCGACAGGTCGGCCTTACGCGCCTTGGCGACGTCCATGGCTCGCTGGCGCGTCTGCTGGCCGATTGCGCGCATGTGCGCGTTGCCGCCGACATCGATCTCGCCAATGCCCGGCCCCTCGCCCTGGAAGCGCAGGCGGCAGCCGAGGCCTTGCAGGATATGGCTGCCGCCGCCATGGCAGCCGCCGTGCTGGAAAGACTGTCAGCCCCCTCGCCCGTGAATGGCATTTTCAAGCGCCAGGGAAGCATATGGGTCGTGGGCCTTCAGGACAACACGGTGATGTTGCCGGAAAGCAGAGGCCTGCGGCAACTCTGGCATCTGCTTCAACAGCCCGGGCAAGAGATTTCAGCAGGCGAACTCGCCGTGGCCGCGGACGGCCAATGCCGCGAGGTGATCAGCGGGGACGCCGTCCTTGATCCCAAGGCCGTCGCCCAATACCGCAAGCGGCTACGCCTGCTTGATCAGGCGCTTGCGCTGGACAGCGAGACGCTGGATGACGAGCGTCGCGCGGCGGTACGCCGGGAACATGCATTCGTCTCGCAGGAACTTGCGCGAAGCACTGGCCTGGATGGTCGAGTCCGGCGCACGAGTTCTTTTGCCGAGCGCATGCGCGTGAATGTCACGCGCACACTCCGGGCAGCCATTGCAGAGATCGAAACGGCGCATCCGGCGCTGGGACAACACCTGGCGGACAGCGTGCGGACCGGCAACTTCTGCAGCTATCAGCCGTCCGCCCGCATGTGCTGGCAATTCTGACGCATCGCGGTCAATGCGGATCAAACGCACGCTGCACCAGTACCGTGTCGACATACTGGACGAAGCGGACGATCTTGCCGTCGCGCACAGTCCATGCGTGTACGAATGGCGCACGGAAATGCTTGCCCGTGGCCTTGTAGGTGCCGCTATAGTGGCCGAGCGCGATAACCTCGTCACCTTCGCTCACATAGCGATCGACGACCGCCTGATAGCCGTCCCACTCCGTGGCAAGCCGGATGAACACCCCTTCCACGATCGCCTGCGGCCCATGAAATGTTCCGGCGTAGGGATATCCCTCTGCTTCCGTCCATGCGATATCCGGCGCCATATTGACGAGGATGGCGGGCAGATCGCCCGCGACGAAGCCAGCGTACAGGGCCTTGATGGTTTCGGTATTGTTCACGGCGGTCTCCTTTGCCTGCAAGAAAAGGGAGCCCTTTGGTCCAATGCTCCCAAACCCTATGGCGTTCGCTGACGGCGCCGATGTCGTTCGATGCGACCGAACGTTTCTGAAGCCATCAAAATTTCGTCGGAGACGATCGCTCGTTACCATCTGTCCAAGGTGGTTGATCTCACGTGTCCCACAAGCCTGATCCAGAGCAAAAACACGTGAGAAAGCAGGGGTGCTGGCTGTCCATTCGGCACCAGCCTTGTCCATCAGTCATTCGGCATTACGATGATCAAGGCTTGGCTCCATCATCGATGCCTCGATTGCAGGAATTTCTTCGTCATCAATCACGCTTGGCCAGGCGAAGACAGTCTTCGTGGGCGATGTGACCGCACGCGGCCAACCATTCCCGGTGATGATCACGGGCTCTTGCACGGCAGCATGCCAATGAGCGCCAAAATTCCTCGAACTGGCTGCTACCGTCACAATCGACCTCACAACGGATCTACTTTTCCGAAATTCACAGGTTTTCTAGAATTTCTGCAAACCCGATGATCAACCTGAGGGATGAGACGACTGAAGCCGCAACGGCTTCGGGTACGGCAGCCATATGCCTTCCAATCAGCGGCTTGCTGACTTTCAATAATCTCGCCTGACGATTCCAATCGTCATGAATTAGGAACTGCGAATGGACCAGCGTCTCCGCTAAGACAAGACCAACCGGTTCTGCAGGACTGCACACACTGGCTGAGGCATGCACGGACCGTTTCGCCCACGGTGTCGTGCTGTACGACAGCAACGATTTTGTGCCCTTCGGCGACAGATTATCCGCTACGCCGTTGTCCGCCTTGTGGAGCTGATAACGTGAGGCGACAGGGCTCTAAATAGAGCATTCTCGGGATCTTTGGCCCAACGGGGGCTTCTTCTATTCCTCATCAGCCTCGGTCTCAGGAGCGAGCTGCTCATTTTGCACAATCTGCCGGCTGACCAGCCCAGCATCCTCGAGCGCCTCCATATCGGGCAGATCGCGCAGCGACTGCAGGCCGAAAGCTGAGAGGAAGTGGGGCGTCGTCACATAGGTATACGGCGCTCCTGGCGTCGGGCTGCGCGGCCCTGAGCCGATGAACCCCGCACCGCGCAAACTGCCGATGACGTCGCGGCTGACCTCCTTGCCAAAAATCTTCGACAGCTCGCCACGGGTGATGGGCTGGAAATACCCCACCGCCATCAGCACCATCGTCTCGAACTGCGAAAGTGCTGCAGCCCCTCCTCGGGTTGGCGCCGACGACGCACGAATGGTCTCGGCAAAGCGCGGTCGGGTGCGATGCTGCCAGCCACCGGCGATTGACACCAGCTCGTAGGGACGATCCTTCAGTTCCTCCTGCAGATCATCGATCAGCAGATCAATGCTGCAGTCCTTGCCCACCACGCGCGCTAGGGTTTCGCGACCGACCGGCTCGGCGGAGGCAAAGATCACCGCTTCGACGCGCAGCATCCATTCGCGCCAGCGCAGCCCCGGCGGTAGGTCGGCCAGCTCGCGGTCGTAGAGACCATCCCTTTCGGACGTGACGTTGCCCGTCCGCTGCTTCTTCCTCGTGCCCGTCTCAGCCATCGTCACAGTCCATAAATCCGGAATGCGGATCGTCCGGAGAGCTCGCGCACGGCCCCAAAGCCCTCGAGCCGGTCGAACAGCCGGGATGCGGCCCAGCGCGACAGGTTGCTTCCGGGCGCCGAGGCTGCCACGGCGTCCTCATCAAGCAAGGCCTGGATCACCGGCGCGGCGCCCTTGGTCCGCACCTTTGCTGCGCAAGCCAGCAGCGTGTCGGCGCGTCGGGCAATGTCGCTCGCCGAACGCAGGGCGCTGCTGGCGCCATCGACCAGGGCCAGGCAAACCGCCCGCGCGAAATCAGCGTCACCCGGGCGCACCCGTCCCCGCCCCGCGGCCACGCGGAACGCCGGGCCATCACGCTCGGCCATCAGCAGCGGCACGGGCCGGTTCCACCCCAGCATCAAGGCGATCAGCAGATCGGCCAGCGCCCAGGCGAGCGGCTCGGCATCCGGACGAACCGCGACAATCGCCGTCAGCAGCGCCGCGGCGGCGAACGGCGCCGGCCGACCCGACTGCAGGGCATTGTCAGCATGATCGACGGCCGACGCCAGACGGTTGTCCCAGGCCTGACCGAGAAGATCTGCCAGCTCCATGATCGCCCGGGACGAGAAGCCGGGCCTGCGCATGGCCAGCCGCTGATAGGCCAAAAGCACTTTTCCGGCCGGGCCGGGATCGCCGTGGGCAGCGGTCAGCAGCACGGCATCGCGTAGCGCCTGCTTGTCCTCCTTGCGGCCCATCCACCGCACCGCTGCCTCGGCGCAGGTGAGCGCCTGCCGGGACCGCCAGCCGCCGCTCCAGACAGGGTTGATACGAACCAGATCGTCGAGGGATTTCAGAGCGATGCCGGCCGCAAAGGCGGCGTCTGCTTCCGGCAGAGCGCGATCTCGCGGCAGAGCCCAGGCCGGCAACGGGGCCAGCGGGCGAGTGGTCGAAGCAGGGGTGGCGGCGGGCAACTTCATGTCGAAGACGTTACACGATAGGTGCGGTTGATGCTATCTCAAACCTCATAAACCGCACGCCGTGTCGGCCGCAAAAAAACGTCCGATAAGGTTGACTTATCGGACTTATTTGACGGAGGTCAGAGAATGCGGTAGAAACAGATAAAAAGGTAGATTTTTGGAGATTCCCGTGTCCCTGAACATCAAAAACCCAGCAACAGTCGCGCTGGTCGATGAACTCGCTCGCCGCCAAGGTATCAGCAAAACGGCGGCGATCCATCAGGCGCTCACCGAACGACTTCATCGGCTTGGGTACAGCGACGTCCCGAAGGATCACATGCTGGACGAACTTCGCGCTATCCGGAAAAGACTGGCACGGTTACCGGAATTGGAAAAGCGAACCGACGAAGAGATCGTCGGGTTCGATGACCAGGGAATTCCAAACTGATGGTCATCGATACGTCCGCCGTGGTTGCGATCCTGCGCGACGAGCCGCAGGCAGAACGGCTTGAGAGAGCTATCGTCGCTGACCCAATCCGGCTGATCCCGGCGACCTGCGTGTTCGAAGCCCGCATGGTTATGGTCAGCCGGCGCGGCGAGCATGCGCTGGCCGAAATAGACTTATGGCTGTCAAAGATTGCAGCTGAGATCATTCCGGTCGATGCAGAGCTTGTCGATCTGGCCACCCAGGCCTGGCTGACCTATGGCAAGGGCCGCCATCCGGCAGGACTGAATTTCGCCGATTGCTTCTCATACGCTCTGGCCAAACGTGTCGATGACGCCCTGCTCTTCATCGGGGAGGACTTCAAACAAACGGATATCGAGGCGGCGTGATGATCAGCGAAGATGGCGTTGGTGACACAGACCTTCCGCAGGCCGTAGCCTCCCCTCCTTTGCCGCAGCATTTGCAGGATCTGACCGATCGTGCGCGTGGATATGTCGAAGCCTCCAGCTCGAGCAACACCCGGAAAGCCTATGCATCCGACTGGAAACACTTTTCCGCCTGGTGTCGCCGATCCGGCCTCTCTCCCCTCCCCCCGCATCCACAGACGGTCGGGCTCTACATCACAGCCTGTGCGTCGGGTGCTGCCGACCGGGGCATGAAGGCCAATTCGGTGTCAACGATCGAACGGCGCCTGTCCTCACTCAGCTGGAACTATGCCCAGCGCGGTCTCATCCTCGATCGGAAGGACAGACATATCGCCACCGTCATGGCCGGCATCCGCAAGAGCCATGCCCGTCCGCCCGCGCAGAAGGAAGCGGTGCTGGCGGACGAAATCATCGCCATGATCGAGACGCTCGATCGCGGCACACTCCGTGGCCTGCGCGATCGGGCCATGCTGCTGATCGGCTATGCCGGCGGTCTCAGGCGCTCGGAGATCGTCGGTCTCGATCTGAAGGCGGAGCAGACGGAGGACGGGCGCGGCTGGATCGAAATCCTGGACAAGGGCCTGCTCGTCACCCTGCGCGGCAAAAGCGGATGGCGCGAGGTCGAGATCGGCCGTGGCTCATCCGACGCCACCTGCCCGATCGCGGCCGTCGAGATGTGGATCACGTTCGCCAAATTGGCGCACGGTCCCCTCTTCCGCAGGGTGACGGGTCAGGGCAAGGCCATTGGCTCCGAGCGGTTGAACGACAAGGAGGTGGCGCGGCTGGTGAAGCGGACGGCGATGGCGGCTGGCATTCGCGGCGATCTCAGCGAGATCGAGCGCGCCTTGAGGTTCTCCGGCCACTCACTGCGCGCCGGCCTCGCCTCATCGGCCGAGGTCGACGAGCGCTATGTGCAGAAACATTTGGGGCATGCGTCGGCCGAGATGACGCGGCGGTATCAGCGGCGGCGCGACCGGTTCCGCGTGAACTTGACGAAAGCAGCGGGCTTATAACGACCAGCAGAACGTTGGAGAAGCCGAGTGTGAAACCAAAAAGGACGTGAGCATTTGAGACGCGATCGTTCATCAGGCCGATATCCAGGAGCCGTGACAGCGACGTTATGGTCCTCAGGACGCTTGCTTCGTCGAAGCTGCGGCTATCAAACCCTCCTGTTCGTCAACGGCCAAGAGAAAGCCCTGTTCAAAATGATAAACCTCTTAGCTCCTTAGACAAAGGGCAGCAGGAACCTGCCGATACCAGCGTCAAGCCCGTCGTAAAGCGGGGCGCATGCGCGCGAGCGAAGTTCGCCGGCAAGGCCGCAGAAGGGCGCGCCAGCCAACAGTACTGCTTCGGCCCGCGTCTCCTCCTTCAATAACCGGACATTGTGAAGGATGTCGTCGTGATAGCGGGCAGGCTGGGCCGCGAGATCGAGGACACCGCAATCCAGAAAGCGGATGGCCGCAAGCCTGGATGAAAGACCGAGCGTGCGGACTTTTTCCTCAATCGCCGTTTTTAGGGAAGGGCCGAGCGTCAGGATCGCAAAACGCTTGCCTGCCTGAGCGGCACTCAGCAGCCCGGCCTCGCCGAGCCCTTGAACGGGAACCCGGCTGATGGCCCGCAAGGTTGAGAGGCCAGGGTCGCCAAAGGCGGCGACCAGGATGCCGTCCACTTCCTCATGAGCACCGGCCATGGCGAGGACGGCCAGTTCGGCGATCTCGATATCGCGCGTCGTTACCAAGGCAGTGGCCCCGAATGGCGCGGTCGCGCCGATGATCTCCGCTCGTGGTCCTGCCAGACGCCGGGCCACGGCGACCAGGCGGTCCGTCACCGAGCAGGACGTATTGGGATTGGCGATCAGCAGTTTAGGCCTCACCGTGGCGCCTCCCCCGCAAGTGACAGCCAATGCCATGCTATATCGGCGCGCCGCGCGACCGAGATATCGGGTTTCGCGGCAAGATGATCGATGATCATCGCCAGCGCGCCGATGCGGCCGGGCCGCCCGATCATGCGCAGGTGCAGCCCGATCGACAGCATCCTCCCGCCCTCGCGGTGAAGCCAGTCCGCCGCATCGATCACATAGTCGGCGAAATCGCGGCCCGCAAAGCGCTGGGTGTGAAAGTAGTGCATGTCATTGGTATCGAACGCATAGGGCAGGATCACGTGACGATGGCCCGCGACATCGAGATTATAGGGAAGATCGTCGTTATAGGCGTCGCTGTCATAGAGAAAGCCCCCCTCCTCGATCAGCAGGCGGCGCGTGTTCGATGAGGGTGCGGATCGCGTGTGCCAGCCGATGGGGCGGACGCCGGTTGCCGCGCGGATCGCCTCGACTGTCCGGGCGATCGCCAATTTTTCCGCCGCCTCTTCCATGCCGGCATGGCTCTCCCAACGCCAGCCATGGGCCGAAACCTCGTGCCCTCGCGCCACGGCATCGCGCGCCAGAAACGGCGACCCGCGCCACGGCCTGCCCGCAGGCCGAGACGGTGATCGGGAAGCCATAACGATCGAACAGGTCCATGATCCGCCACCAGGCGGCGCGTGTGGCCATTTTCACACATTCGAGCCGACTGTGCCCAGTAGGCTCGGCCGGCGCCATGTTGAAAGGTGTGCAATCAATGACAACAATGCCATCATTGATGTACGGAGAGGCAAATGGCGAGCATGACCATCCGCAATATCGATGAAACGCTGAAACAAAGGCTACGACTTCGTGCCGCCACCCACGGCCGTTCGATGGAAGACGAAGCCCGTGATATCCTTCGTAGCGCCTTGGCCGCTGGCGAAAAACCGGCGCGTAATCTCGCCGAAACTGTTCGTGTGCGCTTGACGAATGTTGGCGGTGTCCATCTCGAGCTGCCCGCCCGTGAGCCGATCCGCGACGTGCCGGACCTCGGCCCGTGATCGTTCTCGACACCAACGTCATTTCGGAACTGCTTTCGCCATCACCGAGCACGCTCGTGACCGAATGGTTGGCGGCGCAGCACCCTTCGTCGGTCTTCACCACCACGGTTACCGAAGCCGAGATCCTGTACGGCTTGCGTACTTTTGCCACAAGGCCGCCGACGCAAAGACCTGGAAGCGGCGATCCTGCCAATTTTTGCCGAGGATCTGTTTGGACGCGTTTTACCGTTTGATCGTGAGGCGGCCGACATCTATGCGACCATCGCGACTGATCGCCGTAGTGCCGGCCGACCAATCAGTCAGTTCGACGCCCAGATCGCCGCTATCGCGCGGCGCTTCGGTCGCGACCCGAAATGTCTCCGATTTCGAGGGCGTTGGCCTAGCGATCGTCAATCCTTGGAAGGATCGTTGATGACAGGTGCGATCAAGTCTCCACTTGCAACGTCGCCGAATGCGTCGCGACGTGCCGAAGAGCTCGATGCTTTGCATGCGATCCTGCCATCCGATCGCCATGACCAACTCGCTATACTGCTGACAGACGAAGACGTCGCAACGCTCACCCAAGCGTTGGGCTACGATAACAGTGGCGAGCGTAAAATGGGGCGGGCCGCCCGGCTGGTTCTGTAACCAATGAGCGGCAGACGGGCTTTTGCGGATACCGACTCGGCCCCCTCGCCCATGGCGAACGAGACACCTCGCATTGTAGAAGCGCTTGATGCATGGCGCCTCAAGCATTCATGACCGGGACTTAAGCTTGGGCCTGGCAAAGCCTTCCAAAGGGTCCCTGACGTTCCATCCATGGCGGCGGGGAAACTGCTCGTATCGAAATCCCGGCGATAAGCTGCAGAAGCGTGGGATAGGCGACTCACGTCGGTGCGGTTCAGGTCGACAAGCACAATCAACCGATGGGTCCTTGCCTAACGGCGCTGCCTCGGCTTCTGCTTCCGAACCTGCGTCTGACGGTTTGCATCCTTCTCGGAGAGAAGCTCCTTTTGATCGAGCCGCTGACGCTCAATTTCGGGCGACTGGGCAACATCAGCCGGGATCGGTTTGGTGGGGTTTTGTTCGATGAATTTTTCGGCCCGAACGGCGGCTGAGGCTTCTGCCTTCGTGCGGTAGGTATGATCGTCGCCGCCACCATCGATCGGCCGCTCTCCGATCTGTGCGGTCCGTTTTGCCTGCTTCACCTCGCGAGCCGCTTCAGCCTCTGTTTTCTCCTTCACCGTTTCGAGCGCGATCCCGATTTCCGCGTCGGATCGGCGAACCGTCGGCGCCGCTTCAGCGCCATCGACGAAGCCGAGTTGCTTGCGCTCGCGAGCGCGTTCTCTCTCCTGCCGCTCCTCGACCTTCGACCGCGCTGCTGCGAGCCGCTCCTGAAGTTCGGGGTTCGACAGTTTGAAGCCGTGCTCGGCCGCGAATTCGACTGCGATTGTCTTGTCACGCTCCGAGCCGTTGACCGCGACAACACCCCACTTCTCAGACGCGACCTGCATCGCCTCGAGAATCGAAGCGCGATCTCGATCAGACGGTTTCACCTTATCGCCTTTATCGAGCGGCGTTTTCGGTCCATCCAGCGTCTGGGCGGACGCCACCTCGCCTTTCGCACCCGCCTCCGGCACAATCGTCTGTTCCTCACGCTTCTGTCGCGCTGCAGCAGCAGGCGAGGATGCCTGGACAGTGTCACGACGATCGGGAGCCTGAGCCCGATCAAGATGCGCAGCGTCAGCAGCCTCGACGTATCGCCGGTCCGCCAGCGTCAGTGTCGGCGTCGCGCCCGCGAGGACGCTTGCCTGCTCCGGACGTTCGCGTGCGATCCGGTCCCGCGCGGAGGCAAGCTTGTCCTGGAGTTCCGGATTGGTGAGCTGGAAGCCGTGTTCCGCGGCGAGTTCGACAGCCAGCACCTTGTAGCGATCAGGACCGCTGACACGCACCGCACCCCACTTTTCAGCGCCAAGCTGGAGAGCCGCCAGCACGGTCTCGCGATCCCGAGAGCGGCTGACCTCCACGCGGTCGCCGTGATCGGTGAAGGCCACAGCGCCGATCCGGCCCTCCGGCGCTCGGTGGCTGTAACGGATATCCTCGCCGCGCTTCTCGGCGACGAAGCCGACAAAGTTTTGCGGAACCGGCTGAACCCAGGTTTCCCCTTCGATCCGCCCGCGCTTCGCCTCGATCGCGGTCTGGGCTTCGATCATTTTCGTCTGGTTCACCTTCAGCTTTTGGCGAAGGCCATCGAACTCCGCAAGCCGCTCTGGCGGCAGGTTCTTTGCCAGTGTATCGAGGTTGGTTTCCATCTCGGCAAACGCCGAGGACATCGTTTCAAGAT
Organism: Xaviernesmea rhizosphaerae; assembly: GCF_001938945.1. GTDB lineage: Bacteria > Pseudomonadota > Alphaproteobacteria > Rhizobiales > Rhizobiaceae > Xaviernesmea > Xaviernesmea rhizosphaerae. Next base: position 14,372 of record NZ_MKIO01000032.1, on the reverse strand, counting down.
CGGCCATGCCAGGCTCCTTTGCTGTCAAGAGTTCACGGGCGTTTCGCTCGGTCGCGGCCGTCGCACCATTCAGGACCGCATCAAGGGTACGTTGCCGGAAAAGGCCGGCGGTCTCCAAGGCCGTGACGGACAAAATCTGGCTCTCCGCGGCCAGCTCGCGTGGAACGACGAAGACGGCTTCGGGATTTAGGCGGGACGGCCGTATGTCCTGACGCTGCTTTGAGGTGACGTCAATGTAGCGCAACGTTCCGCCCTGCCGGGCCAGGATCTGCGCCGCAGCAGCTCGATCGACGGTAAACAGCGGCGCTGCGGACCGGTCGTTGTCGCGCTGCACCCGGTACAACCGTGTCGTGCCCGGCCTTTGCGGCGGCTCTGCAGGATCGGTCTCGGCGGTCTGTAAATGACCACTCCAGCCGGCTGCGCTCGCCATCGCGCGTCTCACCCCCTCCGCTCGTGTCGGAATATGGACAGCCTGCTGACGGACAGCCTCGACACGGCGCATCACCGTCTCAGAGGCCTCTCCACGTTCAACCCGACGGATATCCTTCATTTTGAAGCCCGGCGGATTGGCCCGCTCGAAGCGACTGACGGCGTCCATAGGGATATTTCGCTCACGCGCCTCGTGCGCCAGGACAGCACGCCAGCGCCGCAGATCCTCGATCTTCGGATGCAGTCGCTTGCCCGTCTCCGACACCATCTTCACGACCGCATGGACATGGAGGTGATTGCGATCTTCATGCAGTGTGAACAGGAAACGATGCCCAGAAAACTCACTGGCGAGCATGGCGCGGGCGGCGCCGACAAAAGCCTCCTTTGCCGTCCCCGGCTTGGCGCTCAGCACGATATGGGCGACATCGCGGCGCTGCTGCGAGCGGAGATCTTGCTTCCAGTCCCTCGCCTCATCGGCGATCGAGCGTTCGCCGCCGACCTCGTGCTGCGCAACAAAGGCGCCTGCCTTATCCATGCGAACCGCGATGATCGGATGGCGGCCATCCTTCTGGAGCTGGCCAAGACCGCGGGCGACGCCCTCGACCCCATGACTGAAGCCATGCACATCGACACGCGCCTCAGCACCGAACGCCCGTTTCAACCTCGTTTCAAGATCTCGCAGAGACTTGCGATTATCGAAGATCCGGCCAGCTCGCTTCTCGTCGGCCAGGCGTCGCCGCGCAGCGCTGATCACTAACTCGACACGCCTCCCCTCTCCCGCACCTGCCATGTGTCTCTGCCAGGCGATCCGGTGGCCGGCGAGTGCGACCTTCAGTACCTCTCCGACTTCGTCATCCGACAAGCAGCTCGTTGGCGGCAGGGTGAGAGATAGGTGCAGCACATCCTTTGACGGCTTGCGGCCATCCTCTTCGGCCCACTCGTTCGCAAGCGCTTTGATCCAGTCGCGGCCCTCAACAGTCTCGCCGGTTTCGTTCTCGACGGAGAGCTCACCATCGCGGCTCTGATAGCCGAGCAACTTGCCAACCCGCGTCTTGCCGGCCGCGAAGCTGACCAGCTTGACCACAGCGGGCTGCGATCCGCGCGCAATCGACTGCCGGAACGCCGCAGGCATATCCGACGGCGCAGTCTGGTCTACCCAGGCGCCATCCTGCCCCTTCCGTCCAACGCTGCCAGAAATGGCCCTTCGGCCCCCCGAGCCACTGCCGGGGCGCCGCCGCGCTTCATCATCGAACGGCACTGGCTGCGGCGTCGGACCTGTCCAGGGGCGACCGCTCTGACGGACAACAGACGATGTCCGGCGCTGACGCTCGGCCGCATCGAGAAGGCCGAGAAAGTCCTGGAGATCAAACATCGCCGGCGACCCCCTCTCGGTTTCGATGGCGGGAAGCATCACACATAGCCTCGACGTCCGAGGCGTGATCGCTCAACAGCAGGGCGAGGCGGGACATGCTATCGATCAGCACGTCAAATCGCGGCTCCTCCGGTCCCTGCAAATCACACGCGATCGCTTCTAGCAACAGGCGAATTGCAGTTAACTCACCTATATACGACTTTATTGCAATTTCTGAATTTCGTCCACGCGTCTCCCCAAGGCCCACTGCCTGCTGCGACAGGGAGCGAAGCACCGCGCTGACGCTGCATCCGGCTTTCGCACTGAAGGCCTGCAGAGCGAGAAACTCGTCCTCGCTCAAGCGCACATGCACGACTTTTCCACGGACTGCCTTCTTCATCCCCGTCCCTCTGATGCCGCCGGTCTTGGCCTCCCGGTCGGTTTCAAGCGACTGCCGGGAGGCGCCCCTCGCCCGTCTCGGGCACATGCCTGTTTTGTATCACCAAAACTGCTATCCTGCCATCCAAAAACAGGACAAACTATTTATTTTCAATGGCTTATGTGGCTGCTCAGCCTTTAGGGGCTTCAATGGCGGTTGTGGCTGTAGTGGCCGTTGAGGCTCTTGAGTTCTCAGTGGCCGCGATAGCCGAAACCGTGTGATATGCTATAGCCAACAGTGGCTTACATGGCGCTTCGACCCACCATCGCTGCATTGGCCTTAGTGGCTATACAGCCGATGATGGTCGCATAGCCTCGACTGGTCGTAATGCCCGTGGTCCGGGGAGCACGTGGGCCCCTGTTGCTCGCATGCCGACAGGTGGCCATGCGGATCCTTATGGACGCCAAGCCACCGAGGGCTTATGGGCCAACGATCCTCTTGCGACCTGGTGTGGTCGCATAGGCTTGCACAGACAAGAGTTTATGTTTAATCGTATATACGATATTAAAATACTTATCAGAGGTCGCTATGACCATTCTTGCCTTTGCCCATTCCAAAGGCGGGGTCGGCAAATCGACCCTATGCCTTCTCATTGCCTCCGAGCTTGCCCAAAGCGGACGGCGCGTTCTCATCATCGATGCTGATCAGAAGCAGCAATCCTGTCTGCAATGGATCGCGCGATGCCACTTGGCCGGGTCTCGGCCGAACACACTCACGGGCGAGATTGCCACAAAGCCGGAGGATCTCAAACGCCTGCTCAGGAGCACCGACGCCGAGATCATCCTGATTGACGTGCAGGGCTCGATGAACGATCTGCTGATTGCGGCAATCGTCGCAAGCGACATCACACTGGTCCCGACCAAGGCCAATGTCATGGAGATGGTCGAAACGGTGAAACTCTTCGATTGGGCGCAGACCAACCTCAGGCGCGCGCCCCTTCATCTGGTGCTCAATCGTGTGGAAGGTATCGACACGAACACAGCGGCGTTTCAGGACGCCGTGCGGATGATCCGAGAACACCAGCTCCCTGCCCTATCGACCTTTGTTCGCGCACGGAAGGTCTACGAACAGTTTGCTCGGGATGCCGGCTCGCTTGAACGCATCGGCAAGGACCCATCGAAATCCGACCAGGTAACCAAAGCGCGCGCCAACATCGTCAGCCTCATTGGCGACATCACGGCTGCTATCAGCCCACCCCCAACAAAGGACCAAGCCAAATGACACAGTTCCCTTCTCTCCCCCGGTCCGGCCGCGATCTCTCTGACCTCAACGCCCTGATCGATGCCTCGATCGGTAAGTCAGACGTCGCCCCGATGAGCTCACCCCTGCCTTCTTCATCTCCCCAACAAGAACGCCCGGACATAGAACGCAGACGTCCTGCTCGCGACACCGCCGCCCAGAGCCAAGTCGAACGCTTCAGGATATCGATCGACCCGGCCGTCATTGTCGCGACCAAACACGCCGCCTTGCAGAGGAAGGTGGCTCCTTCGGAGATCGTCGAGCTGGCGCTGCGGCAGTATCTCAACCTCGAAACATGACGGTCTCTCGCGCGTGTGCCTGCACGCGCACGCGAGGGAACCAACGCGATGGCAAAAGACCCGGATCTGAAGGAACTCGTAGAGAAGATCGAGGACATAGAGGACGACACGAATGAACTCAACGTTAGGAAGGTCGGTGTCTACAAGCGGGCGAAGGCGGGAGGTTACGATGTCCGAGCCCTGAAGGAGATCATTGCCGACAGTAGGCGAAGCCGACGCGGCGATCCGGTGAAGATCGCGGCGCACGAAACCACCGTCCAGAGATATCATGCCTTGCTCGATTGATTGCGAGGTTGCCATAGGAATTCGGGCATTTACGACGCAGATCGATGCTGGCTGCCGCTGCTGTTGCGCAGCAATGCCATGAGCATCGGCCCGAGCGAAAATTCATCCCGTTCAGCGCGTCGGGTGAGATCACGCAGATATCCGCCGGCCGAATTGATATGCTCCGCCCGCTCGAGAATGCAGGCGATCGCGGTTGCCGCGTTTTCCTGCCCCATGGCAATGCAGGCGTCCTCATAGGCGGACGGGCTGACCCCCAGCATTGAGCGCACCACGACGGCGGCCCCCATGAGGTCGCGCCAATTCGCAATCTTGCCGTCGCGACTGTAATCGCTGATCTGCGGGCAGGCTTGCAGCACCAAACCCAATGGGAATGACTTTAGCGCCGGTTGCGTCGGCCTCGATTTTGTCGCAACGGCTGCGCCCTGCTCCTTTCCGGAGCTAGGTTCAAATTCATAGATGGATTCGGATTTTGAATTCTGTATGTGGCGTTCATTTTGGCTATCATTGCCATCCGTATTTTCTGTTTTTAGCTGATTTTCCAGGCAACTGACGATCTCGCTACGTAGCAGTGACATCTCATCCAGGGCAGCTTCGACTTTACTCCGGCTCGGATTACGTGGAAGTGCCGTCAAAATGGCGATATATTGCGCCTCGATGCTGGTCCAGTCGCCGTCCGTGCCGTCCTCGATCACAGCACTTAGTAGCTTCCGCACATCACGCCGGCAGATGGTAAGGGCTTCCCGTGCCAGCTTATGACGTCTGCGTTCCGCGACGACTTCCTGTGCAAGGCCGGCAAGCTCTGCAGCACGCGTCAACAAGGGTGTCAGATCGAAACCATAGGCGCGTTCAATCTCCCCGTCCCCGTCTCGATGAACATAGCGCTTGCCGTTCGGGCTATCGCGGCGCTGGATCAGCCCGGCGTCAACCAGGGCAGCGAGATGACGGCGAAGGGTCGTTCCAGCAATACCATGAGCACGCAACGAGAGCTGCCTGTTCGACGGAAAGACGATCAGGCCGTCCTCTTCGGATAGTTCGTCGTTGGGATAAAAGCTCAACAGGGCATGAAGAACCGCCAAGGCCCGATCCTGCAGTCCAAGATGTTCCCGTGCCTCACACGCATCTCGGAAGACCTGCCATTTCCCGATTGGCTTGTTCGGCTTCGTTTCTGCCGCATGAAGCTGAGCCTTGACCAAGGCAAGCTTCGCCGGTCGCCGCCCAAAGGGCGTCGTCACACTTCCACTCCGCATCTTCCTTCACCTTTCAAAAGGCAAAAGAAATCCGCTCACCAAAACGGCGCTAAAGGCTTGACAGCGATTCATGGAAATGCGAATCTCGACCTTGCTAGAGAATACGAGAAGGGCTTCCACGACTTAGGTCGTTTGGGGGCCTTTTTCTTTTGCGGTTTCGTCTCCAGTTTCGCGTTGAATTGTCAGCTGACAATTCGGTTAAGTGTCTGCCTTCGCGTCTATTTCCTTTTCGAAGGCTGTAACGAGATCCGGCATGCGGTCCGATAGGAACGCAGCAAACTCTTTCGACGTCACCGCGAGTTTCGATGCGCGCGATCCGTGCTCAAATGCTCCAAGGACCCGCCCATCTTTGGTCCGGATCGGCTCTTTTCGATTCGGCTTTGTTGGAGCAGGCTCCTGAACGCTTTTCCAAAGCCGCTCGAAACGAGTGTTTGAATCCGCCTGGAGGAACTCAAGAGATCGAATTTCAGATTGGGCCCGCTGTGCTGCGGTGGCATTTTTCAAGCGTTCGACGATTGCAAGCCAACGCGGCCGACCTACCTTTGGCGCAGGGCCAATGGCCAAAATCAAATCTTGCCCCACACCTTCTGCGACCTGAAGCAGACGAGAGGTTTCAGGCTTGTCGACAGACAAGGCTTTCGCGATCGTGTCGCGATCGAAACCGTGCGTGTCCAGGCGCTGGGCGAAAAGCGCCTTCTCGATAAAGCTAAGATCTATACGAGGACCGTTTTCTTGGCCCTGTGCCAAAACCACTTCCTCATCTGACAGCACTTTGACAACCGCACGGACGGGGCGGCCTGTCATCGCAGCAACGCGCAGTCGGCGGTGGCCGTATGCTGCTTGGTAACGTCCTGGACGAGAAGGATGCGGCCTCACTAGGATCGGAACCTGTTGGCCGCTCTCTGAAATCGACAGCACTAACCGATCGAATTCCGGATCGTTCTGTACCTCGATGCGGTCTTGTATGAATGCTGTGTCGATCAATGCCGGGTCGAGTTCAACGACTTTGTCACCCGCGGCAAGCACCTGCCGAAGCTCCTTAGCAGCCGCTGCCTCTCCACTCAGGCGCTCCATGGACAGATTCATCGCGCGAACAGCGCCACTTGGTTTGTGAGCTTGCGGTGCGGCCGGAGCACCGCCTGTGCTCTGACCAGACTCACTGATCAGGTTTTTAAGGACGTCCCTGGCCTTCATGCTCTACTCCACGCATTGCGCACCAATGCTTCGACCTCAGCATTGACACTGTCCATCGCCTCGACGGCTCTATCGTAGGTTTGCCGGTTCATCGTTTCTCGGCCTGCCTCGTAGATCGTCTGCTTTGAAAGGCCAGCGTCCGAAACAGCGGTCGATTTCACCATCATCGATGTCAGGACGCGTTCACCAAAAATACTCCTGAGAAAAGCGACAATTTGCGCCTGCGGCCCATCATTCGGCTCATAGCGTGTGACGAGATATCGCATCCAGTCATAGTCGAGGTTCCCGCCTGCCTCCCTCACAACGTTCAAAAGATCGGCTGTCATCGACAGGAATTGGTTCATGGAAGCGACGTCCAACATCTGCGGATGGACAGTGATCAGCACGGCCGTGGCGGCACAGAGTGCCGATAAGGTGAGAAACCCAAGCGTCGGAGGGCAATCGATTACGACGACATCATAACTGTCCTGCACCTCCATCAGCGCCGAACTGACACGCATGAAGAACATATCGGTATCGTCAGCATCTCGTGACGCTAGAGCACGCGGCGTGTCGTGCTCGAACTCGTGAAGCTCCAAATTACCGGGGATCAGATCCAAGCCTGCGAAATACGTCTTCCTGACGATCTCTGAGACGGGCCGTCGATGCGCGTCATATCGGATAGCCCCATAGAGCGTCTGATTTTCGTCGACATCGAATTCCGGCTGAAAGCCTAGCATTGCCGACATCGATGCCTGCGGATCCAAGTCTACTGCGAGCACGCGATAACCGCGCAACGCCAAAAACTGCGCGAGATGGATTGCGGTCGTCGTCTTGCCTGAGCCGCCCTTGAAGTTCGTGACAGCGATGACTTGTAAGTGGTCATGCTCCCGACGATTAGGCAGGTAAGTGGGCTTCGTCCGCCCGAGGATTTGCCTGATCGTATGCACCTCGTGCAGCGCGAATGTTCTCTTGCCCGACGCTGTCTTCTCTGAGGTGACCGCATCTTCCTGGGCGGCGATATGCCTGACATAGCTGTCTGTGACGCCGAGAAGCTTTGCGGTCTCGCCGCTGCTGAACCGCCGGAGTGACTTTTTAGAGCTTGGAGAGAATAAGCGCTCAAACAGCTCTTGCAGCTTCGAACTCAAGACAGCAGAGTCCGTTCCAATCGTTTCGTCGATCGAAACGCGATTGCTATGTCCCAGTTTTGCAGAAATTGCCGCCCTGTTCGCCATTCACGCCAATCCTAAAAATTCGTGGTATTTTGCGTGAATGATGATCATGCGCGTAGGCTCGTCAAGCTATTTTTAGTTAATGCGTCTTAGCGACTTTGCGTTCTAGGCGATATCGTGATTTTTCAAAGGCTTGCAGGGATTGTCAGCTGACAATTCTCGCCGATCGATATTCGGAGGAAATGTGTCTTCGCAGGAATCGGATAGAATCGATTCCGTCATCGCAGGGCGCTGTGGCCGCCGTCCTTGATCCAGCCGTCACCGAGGGATCGCAGCATACGGATCCAATAGTCGCAGTTTAGGATGGATTTACACCGGCATCCGGCAGGTAATAGATGATGATAGTCGGCCGGATCAGTCCCGCTTCGTCAGCCAGTTGATCGAGGATAGGAGCCAAGCCTCACAGTTCGGGCTCGGCAACCACGCGCACTCGGTACCATGAGCCATGACGTTCGAGATCGTGCGTGTCCGCAGTGCGGCAATCCCCGACGTTAACGACATGCAGGCATCCGCTAACGGCTCAAGGTTGACCTTTGTCGAGCCAATAGCTGTGCAGATCGACACCTCTTGCGCACAATTCGTTCATGGGATCATCAGATGCATCCGGTCCTATCCAGCAAAGGTTCCGACCAGCGCCTCAAGGTCTATGCGGAAGGCATGAAGGACCGCCGTGACAACATCATGGACGTTACGGACTAGATCGGTATCCCAGCTGAGCCTGGTGATCCGGACGAGCAGTTTGAGGCCGGAGAGCTTCACCATCAGCAAAAGGGTGTTGTCCCGAGTCATCAAAAAATCTTTTCGTCCTTCTGACGGTAGGATCCCGAACCGAAAACGTGGGGGATCAAGGATCACGGAACGCGACCGCCTGCGGCGGCCAGTGAGGTCGGCTCGTCCTTGACGCTGGAGCCGCGGGTACATCATGGGACGTCAAAGAGAGATCCCGGCCGCGAATGATCGAGGCCGGTCGCTCCAGCCTCGATCATTTGCGGCCGGGATCGTGACTGAAGGCGAAGACTTTGGACGGCGGCTTCGTGAGCGCACGCAGGCGCTGCGAATGGACTGCGGCGGCTCAGCCATCAGGTCGCCCGCCCGATGCTTCACGCCAATGAATCGTTATAGCCTTACAGATTCAAATTTGTCGTTGGACGGAATGGGTTGCAGGAACGAATCTGCGCTTATGACCATCCAGCCCTATCGCATCTGTATCGAAAGAATTGACGCTGAGAAGAACATGGCGCGGTTTTACGCAATGTCCGTGGAGAAGACGTTGTTCGGCGAGGCCTGCCTTGTGCGCACATGGGGGCGGATTGGGTCGAACGGTCAGAGGATGGAGCACCATTTCGGTCGCGAGGAGGAAGCGGTAAGGCTTTTCCTTGACCTGCTACGGCAAAAGCGTCGACGAGGCTACCGCCCCAGGGTCACCGTATTCTGAACTAAGGAATGCCAGAACGATCCCAGACGCACCGTGTTGCCGGTCGCATTGTTCATTGTGATGGTGATCCAGCCTGCCGTCCCTGGTCAGTGAAGGTCTGGCATTTTATCGTTGAACCGCTTGCAGCCATTTGACCTATTGCTGATGCAAGCCCGCTTCGTCGGTCGATCCGGGGTGCGGGCTCACAATGCGACATTCCCTGTCAGATGGGCGGGTTGACGTCCTCCGCCAACAGCACGGCGAGTTCGGCTTGTGCAAGTTCCAACTCGGCCATGACCTTGCGGCGCTCTGCAGCGTCCACGGCATTCTTCAGCTCAGCGCGCAGTTCCTCAATGTGCTGTTCGATCGTCATCGTCGTCATCTCCTGATGCATGAGAAAGATGATGATCCCGGCGATGGTGGGGGTGAGGGGTCAAGGATCGCGGAACGCGACCGCTGGAGGCGGCGAGTGGGGGAGCCGATTTTCTGACGCCGCCCGAAGGGGGGATGGCTGAAAATTGGGGGGACTGCTCGTCCTTGAGGCCGATCTTTCGCCATTGTACAATCGGCCGGTCTGAGCAGACCTTTCGTATCCGTATCGCCCCCAGAAAGGGACAGGGCTCGATGCCCTGCTCCTTTTCCGTCACAAGGAGGGCGAGGCCCCGCCGTTCGGGCGGGGCCGGTAGTCTCTATCAGGCTTCGCGCTTCGGGCGGTTCCACACGAGCGAGTAGTCGCCCTCTCTCTCGCTCGGCCACAGCGCTGCGTTGATCGGGGCATTGAAGCTCGGGTCGTCGAGGGAGACAGAGATATATGCCTCTTCATCGCCTGAGACCTTGTTCCAGCCCGCTCCGACTTCGGCCGCACCCGCCATGATCCGGAAGTCCGGAGCGTCGCGGGAAGTCCGCTCGATGGGGATCAGGCGCGCCTTCATGGAGACCGTAAGGGTGCGAACGTTGCCGACGATGGTGTTGCCGTTGGTGGTGAATTCGCCGATGGCTGCCATTTTCGAGATCCTTTCGATTTGTTCGGGCCGCGACCATCGCGACCTCGATGACTGTCGACAAGATCGCGAACGATCGGGCCGCACCCCTGGGCCGGAACGCAGTGGAGGACGGTAGGAGACGGCTTTCTTGAGCCGCGAGGAATGGCGGCGCAGCCGGCAGGGGAAGAAAGCCACCGACAGCCGTTGCGGAAGGACGATCGAGGCGACGCCGGTTTGCGGTCAGACATGTCAAATCGAGGCCGCGGTGGCCGCGCCCGATGAAGACCGCATCGAAAAGGATGTCGAAAATGGCGGTCATCGGCTAATCTCACCGTCCGCCTGAGACATAATCAGACGTGATCCGTCTTCACGGCCTTTCATGGCGACGTCCATTGGATTCCTGCGGCTTCCTTCCCGCGTCACCCCGGACTTTCAGGTCATGGCGGTACTGCGGCACTCGGCACGACAGGAACCAGAACCAGGAGCGATGGCGGCCACGACGTTTCCACGACCCTTACTATTCATGATCTCCGCGCAACGCACCTTCCATTCTGCGATGTGGCCGAGCGATCAGGATGGCGGAAATTGGTGAATTGGAACTGATCGGGGTGGGAGGTTTTCAGGAGACTACCGGCCTCACCCGGAAGGCGGAGCCTCTCAGCCCGTCATTAGGCGTCTTTAATCGACTGCCCAGGGAATAACCACTGCTGCGGATCAGGGGGGCTTTCCAGGACGCTGCAACGGAACCGGTAGTCCGTTCCAGTTGAAAGCTGGGCAACCTGCAGCACCATCACGCGCTTCAATCGGGATCGTGTCTCAGGACGTACTGCTTGATTTCATATCCATCGGCAATCTCCGGAACGGCCGTGTTGCTTAGGACCAATCTGAAGGAGACCACACCTCCGGTTCGGAGGAATGATCAGACACCACACATCCCCTCGGATTTGTTCGGCCACAGATCGTGTCGACCTTGGTCGCCAGCTGTCGACAGATCGACCTCATCGAGCGGCAGGCAGGACCGGTGCAGATAAATCTCGCCGCAGGTGCCCCACAGGCCGGTACGCAGCTTGTGATCGATCTCGACCGCGTTGACCCCCACGTATTGGCATCATGCCCGCACATGAAGCTCCAACGCATGTCATCATGGAACGGGCAGCCGATAAAGGCGGATTGCGGAGGCTCGGGATATTCGTGCCGCCGCAACCATGCCAGACCATAGCGCTACGTCATCCGCTTCTCGATCAGTGATAAGGGTTTGACCGGCCAAACCTCGAAGCTCGGCTTTATCCGGCTCGCTTCACCCGCACTGATGCCCATCCACTGCTCCACGACCGGAATGGCAGGAAACCGCTTTCGCGTCAGGTCGAGCAGTTCGCGGATTTTCCGGGAAGTAGGAACGAGCTTGTCGTCGGTCGTGCAGGCGCGGCGGATCATGCCGATGGACGTGGCCTCGGTCGATGTCCGCTGGGTGACGATCTCGACCAGTTTGCCATCCTCACTTTCATCGATGTCGGGTGCTTCGGTGCCAGCCGGCGTCATGCTTTGCAAAAGCCGGGGGCGATGCCCAGCGCCGGCCAGCAGCCGTGTCGATCAGTTTGCCGCGAATGTTCCCGGCCGAGACGATGTGGACCGGGAACGGCAGAGCATTGGGTGACTTCAGGCGATCGAGGTGATCGTAACGCGAGCTTGGACTCCCGGCCGGTATCCGTGAAGATCGCGCAATCGGGCTTCGACCCGATCTCGCCAGACGCCGCCAACGGCGTCAGGGTGGTGGACTGGGCTCCGGCGAGGAGCGGAAGCACGCGCAGTCGGATGGAGGACGGCGCCTGGCCCTGCCCTTCTGTTAAAGGATCGAGGATCATCAGATATGCTCCCGAGCAACCAGGTCCGCAGGTCTCGGCGCATCATGCCGACCGGACCGTTGATCTTGGTGATCCGCGCATCAGTCAGCGGTGATATAGCCGCATCCCGGAACAGCTCGGCGAAATGGCGCATGACGTCGAGATAGAGATGACAACCTGCCAGGGCGACATCGTTGAACGAACAGCGACGATAGCCGGGCATCAATGCGATATGCATTCCGGGATGTTCGCCTTCGGGCATTACGTGGCGGCGGGCTTTTATCCGCGGCCATCGGGTTCCAAGACTGCCGGCTTCCATGCGTTCGGCAATGTCGGATGCCATCCGGGCATCGTAGAACTCGATCGGGGTGCTGGCTGCACGGAAGCCGAGCGTCGCGGAGAGGAAGACGACCTAGGCCTTTTCACGATGAGGATCGGCGGTACGAAGCGTTTGCCAAAGCGGATCGTTATAAGGCTGGATTGCGGGCATGGATGTCGGGTCGTCTCGCTTGCTCGATGAACATGCAAGGCTCAGCGGGCGAGGGGAGAGCGAGGTCGTCATCAGGCGGCCTCTCTTTCGCCGGCTGGAGCAGGCTGGAGATTATGCAAATAGCTGACCGCACTTTGCGCATGGGCTGCGGCCTGGAAGATGGCACGACGATCGTCCGATAGAACCTTAACCCATGAGGCGAGGTAGCTCGCATGATCCGGCCGCGGCTCAAGCTCGGGAGCGATGCCGAGATCCGCGCAAAGGAAGCAACTGCCAAGCTCTGCAATGAGCTCCTCCCGGGCGCGTTCGGATCGGTCCTTATGATAGCGGCTTAGATCACGGTTCAACCGGTTGGGGCCGCCGGCCCAGTGGCAGCTCTCATGGCTGAGCGTCGCATAATAGCTCGCCGCGTCCCTGAACATCTGGAACGCAGGCATCTGGATGAAGTCGCCGGCGGATGAGAAGAAGGCCTTGTCACCGCCATGTCTGATCATCGCACCGGTATTGGCGAAGAAGCGGTCAGCGTGTTCGATCCGCTCGGCCGGGTTCTGGACGGGCGCAGCGGGACCGTAATAGCGCTCCGGCAGCCCATCGATCTGCTCAACGTTGAAGGCGGTGTAAGTCTTCAGGAAAGGGAAGTCGCGCTCGACGTCACCGCCATGAGCGTCCTTTTCGGTCTTCGTGAAGCGGCTGGCGAAGACCACCGTCGTTCCGGCTTCGCCCCTGCGAACCGCGCCGCCCAGTTCGACGGCCTGTTTGAACGTCATCCAGATCGGTGCGGCGAACCCTCGCGCGACCGCCTCCGACCAGAGAAGCAGTACGTTCATCCCCGAATAGGGCAAACCGTTGTGGCGCAGCGGTCTCGCCACCCTGCCCGCAGCATGTCCGCAATGCCAGGGCCGCATCCAGGGACGAACGCCCCTTTCAAGATCGGCGACGATCTTTTCGGTGATGCGGCTGTAAACATCCAGGCATGCGCCTTGGCTTTTTCTCTTCATTTCCAGAACCTCCGTTCACGGAGGTCGCGCCGATCGCGACCCCGTCACGGGGGTCCAGAAGCCGGGGGCGAGGGACGGTCGCGCACCCAAGCGGGCGACGCAGGCGCCAGCCGAAGGGCCGGAACGAAGTGGAGGACGGCAAAGCCGTTGCGCGAACGGCAGGCCGCGGCAGGACCCGAAACGGGACGGAGTTGCGATGGCCGCAGCCTTCTTTTCCCTCTCCAGATTTCACGATATCGCCTGATCCTGGGCGCAGGAACGCAAATAACGTTCCTTTGCGAAGAGTTATACCAACCCTCATTGATCAGAACCCATGGGTCCATTGGCGTCGGCCGATGGACATGATGTTCCATGGCCGCTGCTGGAGTTTTCGCCAGGCGTAGCCGCAAGGGTCAACGATCTCCTCGTATGACTTGAAGACACGGTTTGAGAGCCAGTTGTCCCGCATGAACAGCCAGATGTTTTCGACCGGGTTCAGCTCGGGTGACTTGGGCGGCAGTGGCAGGATGGTAATGTTTTCAGGAACGATGAGGTTGTTGGACATGTGCCATCCGGCCTGATCCATGATGAGGATAGCGTGGCCATCGTCCGCGACGTTGCGGGATATCTCGATCAGGTGCTGGTTCATGGCATGGGTATCGCTACCCAAGGCGTGACGAGGGCTGCGGCCTTGCCGTGCCTGGGGCAGATCGCGCCGAAGATATAGGCCGAGCGTGTCCGCTGGTCATTGGGGGGCGGATGGCCTCGATCCCCGCTTGGCCCAGCGGCGGGTGATCTTGTTCTTTTGCCCGACACGGGCTTCATCCTGATACCATATTTCGATCACTTTGCCCTTGGAGGAACCGGCGGCGATCTCTGCCACTGCGGCGGAAAAGTTTTTTTAAATGCCTCAGCCGCCTCGGCATCCTGGGCATGATGCCTGGGGCGAGCCGAGAGTTTGCGGTAGCCCATT
>NZ_MKIO01000031.1:327473-371415 GCF_001938945.1 Xaviernesmea rhizosphaerae | reverse complement strand
GCGCGCATACCTTCTTCTCAAGCATATGCATCGCTGCAACCGTTATCTTTTGGTTGTGATTTATGAGTCCTGAGCCTAGATCAGGCTGACCGCCCCGTCTTTGACTCACAGTCTGTTCAAGAATTGCTGTTGGTCTGCCGAAAATGGTGATTTCGAGAACCGGAGCGCAGCGTACTTAAGGTACGTGAGCACAGGAAGCGCAGAAATTGCCATTTGCAGGCGGCCAACGGCGATTGTTGGACAGACTGTTACGGGAAGAAGCGGTTGGCCGGGCGCGGCAGGCCGAGATGTTCGCGCAGGGTGGCGCCTTCATAGTCCGTGCGGAACAGGCCGCGCCGCTGCAGTTCCGGCACCAGCGTGCCGGTCACGTCCTCGAGCCCTTGCGGGAGGAAGGGGAAGACGCAGGTAAAGCCATCGGCCGCCTTCTCGTGCAGCCAGCGCTCCATCTCGTCGGCAATCGTCTCCTTCGTTCCGACGAAAGCAAGGCCGGCATAGCCGCCATAGCGCTGGGCCAGCTGCCGCACGGTCAGCTTTTCCTCTTCCGCCAGCCGCAGCACCTGCGCCCGCCCGCTCTTGCTGGCATTGGTCTCGGGGATCTCCGGCAGGGGGCTATCCGGGTCGAAGCCCGAGGCATCATGGCCGAGCGCGATGGAGAGGGAGGCAATGGCGCTGTCGTAATGCACCAGGCTGTCCAGCCGGGCGCGCTTGTCGCGCGCTTCCTCCACGGTCTCACCGATGACGATCATCGCGGCCGGCAGGATCTTCAGATGGTCGGGATTGCGGCCGACAGCCGGCATGCGGCCCTTGATATCGGCATAGAGCGCCCTGGCTGTGGCGAAATCGCGCGGCGCGGCGAAGACCACCTCGGCCGTTTCCGCGGCCAGCTGCTTGCCCGGCTCGGATTGGCCCGCCTGCACGATCACCGGCCAGCCCTGCACGGGGCGGGCGATGTTCAGCGGCCCGCGAACGCTGAATTCCTCGCCCTTGTGGTCCAGAACATGCATCCGCTCGGGATCGAAGAAGATGCCGCTCTCCTGATCGCGGATCATCGCATCGTCGGCGAAACTGTCCCAGAGGCCGGTGACGACATCGAAGAATTCGCGGGCCCGCTTGTAGCGCTCGCCATGTTCCACATGGTCGGATAGGCCGAAATTGCGCGCCGCATCCGGGTTGGAGGTGGTGACGATGTTCCAGGCCGCCCGCCCGCCGCTGATATGATCGAGCGAGGCGAAGCGGCGCGCCACGTGATAGGGCTCGTCAAAGGTGGTGGAGGCGGTGGCCGCAAGGCCGATCCTCTCCGTCACTGCCGCCAGCGCCGACAGCAGCGTAAAGGGCTCGAAGGAGGTCACCGTATGGCTGCGCTTCAGCGCTTCCACCGGCATGTTGAGCACGGCGAGATGGTCGGCCATGAAGAAAGCATCGAATTTCGCCCGCTCCAGCGCCTGCGCGAAGGCTTTCAGATGGGTGAAATTGAAATTGGCATCCGCATAGGCGCCCGGATAGCGCCAGGCGCCGGTGTGAAGGCTGACGGGACGCATGAAGGCCGTCAGGTGAAGCGATTGTGACATGACGTCGATCCCGTTTGGCGGCGGCGGATGCGCCGGGAGGAAAAGGCTGCCGGCCTCATATCGATGCCCGCATGCCGCCGCGCAAGGGGCGCAGTTCACCTCCGCATAGGCCCCGCTGCTTCCTTCCCGTCCCTCATACCCAGTCTCACTGGTAGAAACCTATGGGTTCCTATCAGCGAGACGGGGTATGACATCATCAGGCCGGGCTTCTCCAACGAAAACACATGTAAGCGCATAATATACAACCCGATAAATGTAAGAGGTGACTCCCGATGCCTTGGGAACCGGTCTGCGTGCAATTTCGGTCCCTGCCGCCCTGATTCTGATGTTCGCGGCGGATTTCGGCGAAAAGCGCTTCCCGCTTTTCGGTCCGATGCTCTAAATACGAAGCTTGAAACCCATTCCGCAACGATGGACCCCTGCTTGAGCGCTCAGAGCCGACGTGCAGTTTTGATGGTTGGCATGGCCTCCATCCTCGCCGCCTGCGATCAGGTGACGCAGAAGGGGGCGCGCGCCGGCGCCTTTGTCGCGCCTCTGGATGGCGCTGCGCGATCCCCGGGCTCGGCGGATATGGATGCGCTCTATGCGGCGCGCGCCGATGGCGGCTACCTCGTGCCGGCCATTCCCTATCGGCAGATCCCGCAGCGGTTCCACCGCCAGCGGGTCGCCTATTCAGGCAGCGCGGCGCCGGGAACGATCGTGGTGGAGACACAGGCGCGGCTGCTCTTTCTCGTCGAGCCCGGCGGAACCGCCATGCGCTACGGCATTGCCGTCGGCAGCGCCGGTTTTGCCTGGAAAGGCGAGGGCGTGATCGGGCGGCGCCAGGCCTGGCCGCGCTGGACCCCGCCGCCGGAGATGCTCGCCCGCAAGCCGGGCCTGACGCGTTACGTGTCGGACGAGGGCAGCATGGCGCCCGGCCTCAGCAATCCGCTCGGCGCAAGGGCGCTCTATATCTTCCAGAACGGCCGCGACACGCTCTACCGCATCCACGGTTCGCCGGAATGGCAGACGATCGGCAGAGCCGCCTCCTCGGGCTGCGTGCGCCTGATCAATCAGGACGCGATCGATCTCTATGACAGGGTGCAGACCGGCAGCCGCGTCATCGTGTCGTGACGCAAGCGCGGCGCCGGACCCGCTGTCAGCCGCCATCCGTCCAATTCAGAACCTGATAGGGCCAGTCGGCCGTGGCGCCCGCCGAGAGCACCACCGTCAGGCGCCGGCCTGCCAGGCGCTCATCCGCGTGAATCTCGATCCCGACCCGGTAGGTGCGCGGCATTGCCGTGTCGATCAGGGAGGCCTGCCCTTCGAGAAGCTCTGATAGCCGCTGCGCACTGGCCGCGCTGCGCCGCTGACGCACCGACAGCACCTCCCTCAATGTCCCGGCGGACAGGCCGGGCAGCGCCGCGACCAGCGCGGCCGGCGCTGAAAATGCCGAGAGCCGGCCCGGGGCATTGTAGACCGTGAGGAAAGGGCGCAGCCGTTCGAACGCACCGGCCGAGATGCCCGCGACGAAGCGCAGATCGTCAAGGCTGCGAAAGGGGCCGTTGCGTGGCCCGTGGCCGAGACCTTGGTCGAGACCTGGGCCGAGACCGGGATCGCGTGACGCCTGCGCCGTGTCGGCGCCGGTCTGGCCACCGGCGCTGCGCCAGGCGATCACCCTGCTGGCGAAGGCTTCGGGGTTCAAGCTTTGCGGGCTCGACATTTCCGGGCTCGCTGGGCTCAAGGATCGCAGCCCGGCGGCGGTGTAGGCCGCCTCCAGAAGCGCCTTGCCCGAGCCGTTGAGATCCACCTTGCCCGCCTCCGATGCGACCGTGACGGTGACGACGCCCTCGCCAAGGCGCAGCTGCTGCCCGTTGACGGCATCTTCCGGGCGCTTCAGCACGAAGAGCTGGTAGCCGACCACCGTCACGGCGGATTGCAGCAGGGCCTCCCGGCGCAAGGCGCGGCTTTCCAGCCCCGCCGTATCGACCGCGGCCCGCCCGACGAGCAGAAGCGCTGCGACGAGACCGGACAGGAGCGCGACCACGGCCAGGACCGAGATCAGAATATAGCCGTCCCCCTTCGGCCTTCCGGTGAGGATCCTCATGATTTGCGCCTGCGCTGGTGGAACATCGGATGGAGAATCAGAGCATCGGACCGAAGAGCGGGAAACGGTTTTCGGAAAATCCGATGCGAAAACAAAATCCTAGCGCATCAGACTGTGTATGATTTTCAGTCTGATGCTCTTGTCTCAGGCCTTGGGAACAGGCCGGTGCTGAAACAAGACGCTGGAGCATCGGTGTGCGAAGGAGGTCTAGGCGGGGAGGCTATCCGCCGCTATCGTCGGGTTTGTTCGGCGCCTGGCTTTCCGGCGGCGGGCCGGGTGCGGCGGCGCGGGGAGCGAGGCTGCACAGCGCCGGCCCCGGGGCCGCGCATCCGGGCTCGGCATTCACGCGAAGGGGGATCCGCACGCTGCCGCGCGGCGTGCCGTCCGGATCCGCCAGCGTCACCCTGATCGCAACCGGCATGGCGGTGGTGGCCGACCATCTGTCCGTCAGCGCTTCCGTGCCGTCGGCCAGGCGGGAGAAATAGGCGAAGCGCACGACGAAGCGGTCCTGGAGAACCACCGGGCTGTCGCCGCCGGTCACGGCGGTGCTGTCGCGCGCATCCGGCGGCAGCGGCCGTTCGTCCTCGCTGAGCACCTGTCCTGCACTGGCGAGGCGCACGAGGCGGCTTTGCAAAATCCCGTCCCTGCCGGCACGAAACCGCGCGAAGAGCATCATCGTCTCCGTGCCCTCGAAGACGAATCCGGCGCCCGGGCCGGCCCAGCGCTGCGGGGTGATCGGCTCGATCCGGGCGATCAGCGCGCTGACGATGCGGGCCCGCTCTTCCACCGCGGTGCCTGCCGCCGTGGTGCGATCGGACGCCCGGAGCACGAGCGACAGCAGCGATGCGAGCGCAAGCAGCAGCAGCGCGCCGATGGCCATGGCCGTCAGGGCCTCGACCAGCAGGAAGCCGGCATTGGCAGCCCTTTGCCGCGCCGGCCGCACCGCGCCCGTCAGCGTCGCCCTCATGGTGGTGACGCCTTGATCAGCCGAACCGTCTCGATGCGGATTTCGCCCGCAGGAGACAGGCTCTGCCCTTCGGGAAGCGCGACGGTGACGACCATGCGCACCGGCACCCACCCCGGCGGCTTGCCCTGCGCGTCCGTGGCTGTGGCGAAGGGCAGCGCGACGGTCTCGAAGCGCAGGGTCCAGGGCAGCCCGTCCATGACGCCGCTTTCCGGCGCGAGAGCGGCCGCGCTGTCCTTCAGCGGCGCCGTCATCAGGCTGCGGGCGACCATCTCCGCCCGCAGGCGGCCATCGGCGCGCTGCGCCGAGGCGACCGAGGTCATCACGCCGCGCTGAATGACCATGGTGGCGAGCGCCAGAATGATGAAGGCGACCAGAACCTCGATCAGCGTAAAGCCTTGACGAAGGCTGGTTGTCCCTGTCCGGGCCGCTCCCCTAGCGTCGCGCATCGGCAGCCTCTTTGATCCGCACCAGGGCCGTCGGGGCTGAGACCTCGATTTCGACCGTCTCGCGGCCGGACTGGAGGAGCACCTGCCCGCCCGAGGACTGCCCGTCCGGATCGAAGCGGATGCCGGCGGCATTGGCAGGGGAGAGACGTAGCGAGACGGCCTTTGGCAGCACGATGACGCCCGAGCTTTGCCCGGAGCGGATCGAGCCGCCCTTTTGATCGACCAGAACCGTCGCGGCGGTGCCCGAGGCGATGGCCGCATTCCTTTCCGCCCGCAGCAGGGCGGCGATCTGCTGCGCCTGCGCCCGCAGCGCGGCCGTTCCGCTCTGCGGGCGGACGAAGGGCAGTCCGAGCGTTGCCAGAAGGCCGAGCACCACCAGCGCCAACACCACCTCCAGCATGGAAAAGCCGCCGGCCCGGTCACGTCCGGCAAAGGCCTTTCCCCGGGGCGATCTACTCGCTGACGATATCGGCATCGGCGCCGGTTCCTCCGGCCACGCCATCCGCGCCATAGGAGAGGATGCGGTAGGGGCCCTTGGTGCCGGGAACGCTGTATTGATAGGCATGGCCCCAGGGGTCGAGCGGAACCGAGGGCTGCTGCAGATAGGGGCCGTTCCACCCCTGCGCGCCGCCCGGGCGGGTGACGAGCGCGGCAAGCCCTTCCGCCCTGGTGGGATAGCGGCCCATATCGAGATAGAAGAGGTCCAGCGAGGACTTGAAGGCGCTGATCTGCAGCGCCGCCGCGCGGGTGCGCGAGCTGCTGAGATAGCTCAGAACGCGCGGGCCGACGAGGCCCATGACAAGGCCGAGAATGACCAGCACGACGAGGAGTTCCACCAGGGTGAACCCGCCTTTGCGGTCGCGCCGGGCGGGACGTCTGTCCTCAAATCCTCTAGGTTTCATAGGAGCTTCCGATTTCATCTGTCTATTGGACCAGGAGGTCGTTGATGCTCATCAGCGCGCTCATGATCGACAGGATCATCCAGCCGATGAGCATGCTGATGCCCATCATCAGCACCGGCCCGGCCACGGCGGTGAGACGGGTGAGCGCCGCGTCGAGCTTCGTTTCGTAAAAGCCGGCAATGCGCCCGGCGCTTTCGGCCAGCTGCCCGGATTCCTCGCCGACGCGCAGCATCTGCACCACATGGCCGGGCAGCAGGGTCTGCGCGGCAAGGGCCTGCGACAGGCGCTTGCCGCCGCGCACCTCGGCGATCACGCCGTCGATCCGGGCCGCCACCCCGGGGTGGCCGTAAACGCCCCGGATCAGCCGCAGCGCGCTGGAGATATCGACACCATTGACGAGCAGGATTTCGAGCGTCCGGCAGAAGGTCAGCGTCATGTGATCGGTGACGATGCGCGCCGTGAAGGGCAGCAAGGCGCAGATCTCGATCAGCAGCGATGTGTGCCGGCCAAGCCGCTTGACCAGGAGGAAGGTGAGGAGCAGCACCGCGATGGTCGCAAGCACGAGATCGACATGCCCGCGAAACCACTCCGACAGCTCGAAAACGAACAGGGCGGAGGGCGCGATCCGGTCGCGAAAGCCGGCAATGGCGCTTTCGAACTGGGGAATGATGTACAGAAGAACGAAGGCGAGCACGCCGAGCGCCGCGACCGCGAGAAAGGCGGGATAGGCCAACGCGCCGATCAGCCGCTTGCGCAGGCCTTCGCTGCGCTGGCGTTCGCGCGCAATGCCGCTCAGCGCCTGTTCGAGCCGGCCGGAAACCTCGGCCACCTCGATCATCTTGACATAGACGGGCGGAAAGAGGCGTGGATGCCGGGCCAGCGCCTTGGAAAAGCTCGTGCCGGCGGACAGATCCGCATGAAGCCGCGCGATCAGCGTCACCAGCCAGCGCCGCGTTTCCATCTCGGTCAAGATGGCCAGCGCCTCGTTGAGCGTGATCCCGCCTTTCAGCAGCATGGCGAGATCGACGGTGAAGCCGGTAATGTCCTCAGCGCTCGGCTCGATCGTCAGGCGGTCCCGCCAGCTGCGGGCCTGCGTGCCGGTGGTTTCTTCAATGGAAATCGGGGTGGCGTTGGCGCGATCGAGCTGTTCGGCGACCGCGCCCGGCGTCGGCGCCTCCATGGTGCCGACGATCAGCTTGCCGCTTGCCCCGAGCGCTCGATAGGAAAAAACGGCCACCGCTCGGCTGTCCCTTCTAAAAAAGGCGGTTACGGGCAAAGGCCTGACGCATCACCTGTACGCCACAACCAGAGACAGGGCCCAGACGAGGGCGCAGGCGGGGGCGAGCAGGGCGCCGAATGGCAGCCGGTCGATCCGGCGCGCCGGCTTTATGAGCATTAGCATGAGCACGACCGCAAGGCCAAGCGCGCTTGCCGCCAGCAGCGCATGGGCAAAGCCCGTGATGCCCAAGAGGCTGCCGCCTGATGCCGCCAGCTTCACATCGCCGAAGCCGAGGCCGTCCATGCCCTTCAGCCGGTAATAGGCCTCGCGGATGGCCAGAAGCGCGCCGCCGCAAAGCCCGGCATCGACGAGGATTGACAGCGCCTCGCGCCAGTCTCCCTGGGCCGCGCTCATGCGCAGGGCCACGCCCAGCAAGGCGATCACCAGAAGCGGCCCGTCGGGGATGGTGAAATCGCTCGCATCCTGCCAAACGATCCAGCCGGTCATGACGGCCAGCACGAGACTTGCCACCACGATGACCGGCGTGGATGCAGGGGGCATGGTCGGAATGGCGCAGCAGGCCGCAAGGCCGGCAAGGATGCCTGCGCGCGCCGCAGCGGTTGCGCCGTGGCTCACTTCAGCCGTCCACCACCGCGCGCGCCGATCACCGACATCTGCGCGCGCAGGCTTTCGGCCACATTGGCGGCATCCTGCGCGTCGCGGATGATGACGGGGCGGATGAGGACGATCAGCTCGGTGCGGGTGCTGCTCTTCTTCGTCTGGCCGAACAGGCCGCCGAAGACGGGCAGCTTGTTGGCGCCGGGCACGCCGCTTTTGCCATTGTCCGTGCTGGCGCTGATCAGGCCGCCGAGCAGCACGGTCTGCTGGTCGTTGACGGAAATCTGGCTGGCGAGCCGGCGCTTGGAGATCGTCGGCGTCAGCGTATTGGCCCCGCTCGCCACGCTGGAGATTTCCTGCTCGATCTGCATGGTCACCGCGTCGTTCTGGCTGATGCGCGGGGTGACGTTGAGGATGATGCCGGTGTTCTTGAACTCGACCTGGTTGACGACGGGGGCGACCGCATTTTCCAGGCTCTGCGATTGCCGCGTGGTGATCGGCACCTCATCGCCGACCTGCAGCGTCGCCGTCTGATTTTCGAGCACGACGAGGGAGGGCGAGGACAGCACTTCGACATCGCCGATCACATCCAGCGCGGAGATGATGACATCCGGGTCGGCATTGGTGCCGATGACGAAATTGAGGCCGGGGATCTGCTTCTTCAGCACATTGCTGGCCTCATCCACGAGGCTCACCGACCCGTTATTGTTGCCCAGCCCCAGATGCTTGCTGTTGATGAAATATTGCACCCCGTATTTCAGATCCTTGGACAGACGCACCTCGGCGATCGTCACGTTGATGGCCACCTGCACCGGCGTGGCGTCGAGACGCTTCAGCGTCTGCAGGATCTCGCTCGCGCGGTCGGCATCCCCATAGATCACCACCGAATTGTTGGAGGGATCGGCGCTGATGCGCATGGGCGACTGTGTCTCCTGCGCGCCGGAGGTCAGATCCACCACATTGGGAATGCCGCCATAGGCCGCGCCGATCGTGTCGTCGCTGGCCGTGGCGAAGGCCGAGGCCACGCGGTTGTTGGCCAGAACGGCCGTGCCGGAGCCTTCCGCTTCCGAGGTGGCCGGATTGTCTTTGCCCGACGCACCCTGACGGGTGGGGTCGCCCATCGGCTGCGACTGCGCTTGGCGGCTGCTCGGCGCGGCGGAGGACCCGGACGCGCCGCCGAACAGATTGTTCATCACGGTGGCAAGCTCGGCCGCCTTGCGATAGCGCGCCTTGTAGACCACCACATTGTTGCCGGACTGGCCATCCTGCTGGTCGAGCCGGCGCACCCAGCTCTCGGCCCGCTTCAGCAGGGCGGAATTGCGCGAGATCGCCATGATGCCGCGCAGCCGGTTGACCGCGCGGAACTGGATCGCCCCGCCCTGGCCCTGGCTGTTGAAGATCCGGTCGAGTTCCGGCACCACCTGCTCCGGCCGGGCCTGCGCCAGGCGGAAGATCGAGACGGACTGGTGCTGCATGAAATCGGAATCGAAGGACAGCACGGCTTCGACGACCTCGGCGCGCTGCGGACCGGAGCCGCGCACGATGATGGTGTTGCCCGCTGCGTTGACGCGCAGCCCGTCGGCCTCGGCAACGAAGCCGGAGACGAGCTGCATCATGGTGGCGGCCGAGACGAAGCTCAAGGGAATGATGGAGACGCCGAAGCCCGCCCGCGTCCGGCTGCCGAAATCGACCGTGCCGCCGGAAACACCGCTCGCGGCGATGGTATAGCCGCCGCCCGAGCGGTTCAGCGAAAAGCCGAAGGAGGAGAGCGAGGTCTCAAGCGTCGAGAGAAGCTGCTCGCGGCTGACCGGACGGGCCGAGGAAATGGTGACGGGGCCGGAGAGATCGCCGCTGATCGAATAGTTCACATGCAGCGCATCGTTGAGAATGGCGCGGGCGACATCCTTGATGTCGGTTCGGTCGAAATTCAGCGTATATTGTCCTGATGACGCCCTGTCGCCCGACCCGACCGGCGTCAGGCCCGGATCCGGCCCGAAGGTCTGCGTGCTGCCGGCCCTCGGGCGCGCGGTGCCGGTGGAGGTCACATCCGGATGCCCCTTCGGATTGCGGGCCTGCAGGTCGCTGAACACCCCGCCTGCAAAGGCCGACTCGGAGTCGCCTTCGCCTTCACTGGTCTGACATCCTGCGAGGCACATCAGAACGCAGCACAGAACGATGCGGCAAATTTGCCAGGATGCCAGCACGCCGTTTTCTACCCCTCGGAGCAACGAGAGCATCGGACCGAAAAGTGAGAACCGGTTTTCGGGGCATCCGATGCAGGAGCAGGCATTGAGAGGACCGAAGCGAGTCTCATCCTCGCCCCGATCGTTCATCCATCCCTGTCCGCTCACACCTCAAACGAAACTGCATTGTTGCGCAAGTGCGAAACTATCCGATGCAGCCTCTGACCACAGATCTTTCGCGCCGTACCACCTTTGCGCGCTCCGGCATCTGGACGCATGCACGCGGTGCGGGCCGGCGATGTGTCCGGCAAAAGGCGGCTTATCACGCGCGGTTTGCAGGCCGCACAACCAGGGCGTCTCATCAGACAGGCGACTGTTTTCCACAAGGGTGTTTCCGCGCTTGAACAGCATCGTCTTTCAGGATGAAATGCGCAGGAGTTCAGGCGCGACGATGGAGAAGGCGCAGATGTGGCCGCGTGGCGAAGCGAAAGGCCGGGCGGGCAGGCCTGTTGCCGTTTCCGCGACTGCGGGGCTCGCAGAGGGCTCGACAGGGACGCGGACACGGGGCGTGACGGAATTTCAGGCCTTCATGGCCGCGCGCGGGGCAGGGACGGCACCCGCAGGGGCTGACGCCACGGGTCTCGGCGCTCCCGCGAAGGCCCTTCCTCCCGAGGAAATGTGGCGCAGCGGCCTGGCGACGGCCGCCGAGATCGCCGACGGTCTGGCCGAATTCCACCGCATCGCGAGAGGGCGTTACGAGGAGATCGCCGGCCGGCCGCATCGGATGGCCGACCTCTCCCGCCGCTATCTGCGGGAGATTCACCTTTATCCCTTCGACCAGAATGGTTCGCCGGCAATCGCGCTGGCCGATCCTGGGCGGCAGGATGCCATCCATGCGGTGGAGCTGGCGCTCGGTGCCCGCCTGCCGCTGTGCATCCTCTCCTTTGAAGAGATCGGCCTTCTGTTCGAACGTGCCGCGCAGGATGCCGTCCCGGCCGGTGGCGTGACGGTGGTGGAGACGCTGGAAGAGGATGCGGCCGCCGGCGGCAGCCTGCAATCGATCGAGGATCTGGCGCGCGGCGCTCCGGTGGTGCGGCTGATCGACGATATTCTGGAGCGCGCGGTCGGCATGGGCGCGACCGATGTGCATCTGGAGACCGGGCGCGATCATCTGCAGGTGCGGCTGCGGGTCGATGGCTTTCTGCGCCGCGACCAGCGCCTGCCCTTCGCCATGGCGGCAGCCGTGATCTCGCGCGTGAAGATCCTCGCCGGGCTCGATATCGCCGATCGACGCCTGCCGCAGGACGGGCGCGCCAATATTCGGATCGGCCGGGCGGAGGCCGACCTGCGCGTCGCCGTCATGCCGACGCTTTATGGCGAGACGGCGGTCCTGCGTATTCTTCTGCGCGACCAGCGCCTGCTGGAGCTTGGCCGCATCGGCATGAACGAGCGCGACCGGCGCGCCTTCGAGGCGCTTCTGGCCGAGCCGCATGGCGTCGTGGTCGTCACTGGCCCGACCGGCAGCGGCAAGACGACGACGCTCGCCACCGCCGTGTCGATGCTCAACGATCCCGGCCGCAAGATTGTCACCATCGAGGACCCAGTCGAATATCAGATCGCCGGCATCCATCAGACGCAGATCAAGCCTGCGATCGGGCTCACCTTCGCCTCGGCCCTGCGCGCCTTTCTGCGCCACGATCCCGATGTGATCATGGTGGGCGAGATGCGCGACCGCGAGACCGCCGGCATCGGCATCCAGGCTGCCCTGACCGGCCATCTCGTGCTGACGACGCTGCACACCAACACCGCGAGCGATGCCGTGGTGCGGCTGATCGACATGGGGGTCGAGTCCTATCTTCTCGGCGCAGCCTTGCGCGGCATTGTTGGCCAGCGGCTGGTGCGCCGCCTCTGCGAGCGCTGCAAGGCGCCAGACCCCGACATGCATGAAACGGCGGCAGCCCTTGCCGGCAGGCGCGGCATCCGGCTGCCGGATGCGGCGCAGTTTCACAGACCCGTGGGATGCGAGGCCTGCGGGCAGAGCGGCTATCGCGGGCGCATCGGCATTTTCGAGGTGCTGCCGGTCGATGATGCGCTTCGCAGCGTCATTCGCCGGGATCCCGATCCCGACATCATCGCTGAGGAGGCCCGCGCCCGCGGCATGACCTCCATGCTGGAGGACGGCCTGATCAAATGCGCCTCTGGCCTGACGAGCATGGACGAAGTGCTGAGAGCGACAGGATGAGACGGGACGCCGCACTCGATGGGCCGAGCCATGCGCTGCAAGAGGCTGTGACCACCTCCAGTTCACAGGATGCAACGCGAAACGCCGTGCGCCTGGACCCCCCTCATCCGACCCTTCGGGCCACCTTCTCCCCGCTGGGGAGAAGAGACCAGGACGGCGGGGCACAGCCTCAATTTAACCGGCGGAAAACAGTGCCTGAACCGCTGTCTTTTGGGCTGAAGACGACAAAGGACCGGGCGGCACGTCTCTTCTTCCCAGCGGAGAGAAGGTGGCCCGAAGGGTCGGATGAGGGGGGCTACGCCAACACCTTGCCTCTGTCTTGCGGCGTCGATTTCCGCTCTCTGTGCGATAAGCCAGCAGCACCGCTCTTGCAGGCCGCATGCCCATGAGCAGCCTTGGCTCGCGCCTGCTGCAGCCGTTCTCCGCCCTTCTCGGTGCTTTCGTCGCCGTGATGGAGCCGCTGGTGGCCGCGCTCGCCCCCGGCACGCGCTGGATCGCGGTGGAAACGGCCGATGACGATCTCGCCTTCTACCGCGTCTCCCGCCGCGCCGCCGTCTTTGTCGGCAAGGGCGGCGCTCTGCCCGAGCCTGTCCGGCGCGCGCTTCGCCGGCGGTCGGCGGATGTGGAGCTGCGGCTTCGGGCCGAGAGCGTAATTGCTGCCCAGCTCAAGGTGCCGGTGGAGGCAAAGGGCTTTGCGGCCCAGATCGTCGAGAGCCGCCTCGACAGGCTGACGCCGTGGAACCCGGAGCGGCTGCTCTTCGGCTTCGCCCTTGCGCGGCAGGCCGGGCCGGACGGTCAGGTCACCGTGGATGTCGTCGCCACGGCGCGCGATATCGTTGCCGGCGGCATTGCAAGGCTCGTCCCCTTCGGCGTGGCGCCCGCCCGGGTCGGCTCGGCTGCCGAGCCTGTCGATCAGCCGCTGCGCGTCGATCTGTTCAAGGGCGAAAACGACAGGGCGCGCAAGGGCCGCCGCAGACGGATCGCCGCCGCGAGCCTGATCCTCTTGGCCGCCAGTCTCGCCTTTCTTGCGGCAACAGCGATGGTCGCCACGGTGAGCACGCGGAAGCTTGCGGAGGCCGATACGGCCCTGGGCGCCCTGCGCCACCGCCTCGTCGGCGCCTCCGGCACGGGCGCTGCGCGGCAGGACGACCTGGCAGCGCTTGCCGCCAAGACGCCGCAGACCGCCAGCTTCGTGCTGATCGACCGGATCGCCACCATCCTGCCGGACAATACCTTTCTGGATGCGCTGGAGATCACCCCCGATGCCATCAGGCTTGCGGGCAGCTCGATGGCGGCGCCGGCGCTCATTCCGCTTCTCGAAGCCCAGCCCGGCCTCTCCCGGGCAAGCTTCGCCGCGCCGGTGACACGGCAGGCGGATGGCCGCGACCGGTTCGACATTACGGCCTCCCGCGATGGCGGGGCGACAAGAAATGTTGCCTCTCCGGAGGTTAGCGCGCCCGGGGTGGCCGCGTCGCAGGGGGGCGTGCCATGACCTTCTCCCGTGCTCATCCGCCGCTCCTGCGCCTTGCATCCGTTCTGGTCTTTGTCGGCCTGCCGGCCCTGTGCCTTGCGCTCGGGGTGATCAATCTTCTGCAGGCCGCCGAAGACCGCGACAGGCTTGGCCAGAGCGCGCTGCAGGCCGCAGCCCTGGAACAGCGCATCGGCCGGCCCGTCTCTGGCGCCGCCACGCCGGATCAGGCCCTGTTCCTCGCGGCAGGCTCGCGCACCGCCGCCATGGCCGGTCTACAGCAGGCCCTTTTGGATGCCATCGCGCAGGCCGGCGGCCGGGTGCTGGAAACCGCGGCTGCAGACGAGGCCGCCGCCGAGGGGGCAGATGCCGGCCGGGTCACGGTCAGGACCACGCTCGACATCGACAATGACGGCCTGCTGACGCTGCTCTATCGCGTGGAAAGCGGATTGCCGCTGATGGACGTCGCCAGTCTCTCCATCCGGCGGCTGCCCAGCGCGGGAGGGGCGGCAGGAGAGGGGGCCGGCACGGGGGCGGACGGCGGAACGCAGCCCATTATGCTGCGCGTTGACCTGAGCGTCAGCGCCCGCTGGAAACCGGCAGGCGAGGCCGCGCCATGACTGTGCTCGCACATGCTTCCCCGCGCCTCCTTCTCGCTCGGACCGTGCTGGTCTGCCTCGCTGGCGGCCTCTGCGTCCCCGGCGGCCCTGTCCTGGCGCAGGAGGCCGCTCGCCTGTCGCCTCCTCTGTCGCCCCCCGTGTCACCGGGTGCCAATCTGCTGTCGACGTTCGATCCCGCCTCGCTGACGGGCTTTCGCGACCGGCCGCTGTTTTCGCCCACACGCCGGCGCCCGCCCGCGCCGGAGCGTGAGCCTGTCCCCGCGCCCGAAACTGAACCCGAGGCGGCGCCTGCGGCCGAGCCGGACCCGCCGCTGAACATAAGGCTTCTCGGCATTGTCGGCACGCCCGAGGGCCTGACGGCGCTCGTGCTCGATCTCGACGACGAGACGCGCCATTCCTTAAGTCCTGGCGAGACGTTTCACGGATGGACCGTCGCCACGCTCGACGGCACGGAGATGGTGATGACGCGCGGGGGCGAAAGCCAGGACTTTCCGGTCTTCACCCCGACGGACAACGCGCCCGAAGACGCAACTGCCCCGCCTGCCGAGGACGCCACACCGTGATGTGCATCCAACGCGGGGTATCGTGACAACGCGGCGCATCCCTTAGTGCGGGGGGCACCCGCAGGCGAATGACGAGGCTGGTTGAAGGCGATGGCGTCAGCCGTTGTTTTCAGGGCGATCTCTCTGGCAGGTCGTGGCGGAAGCGACGCGGCAACAAGCGTAGTACACGACTGTACTCTTTACATGTGGGCGGCTACCGCCTCCATCGCCTGCGCATCACTTCCGCCTTTTTCACCGTCCTTCTGCCGCCGTCGCCCAGCCCTTACCCGTGACCTTGCTGATGGCTGGACATGGTTGAACCGGTGCGGGCGAATCCGCTACACAGGAGCCCTATCAGGGAGTGACGTCATGGCGGATCAGCCGATCGACAGGGCCGGCCAGATCGCGGGTGCCGGCGTGGAGACGGGCGCGCGGGCGCAGACCCTCACGCGGTCGGACTGGCTGGCGCTGGCGCTCGAGACGCTCGTGGCCGAGGGTATCGACCGGGTCAAGATCCAGGTCATGGCCAAGCGACTCGGGGTCGCGCGCTCCAGTTTCTACTGGCATTTCGAGAGCACCGAGGCGCTGCACAGGGCCATGCTGGACGAATGGCTGCAGAAGAATACCGGCCCGATCATGGAGCGGGCGATGCGCCCTGCGCCCGATATTGTGCGCGCCCTCTCTTCCGTCTTTGAATGCTGGTTCGACGGCCAGTTGTTCGATCCGAAGCTGGACATTGCTGTCCGGCTCTGGGCGCGTCGCTCCGAGGTGGTGCATGCCGTAGTCGAGCAGGCAGATGCCATGCGAGTGGAGGCGCTGACGAAGATGTTCCTGCGCTACGGCACGCCGCCGACCGAGGCGACCGTGCGCGCCAGGGTCGTCTATTTCACCCAGATCGGCCATGACACGCTCGAGACGGTCGAGGCGCCGAATATCCGCTTCTCCTATAGCGCCGAATATATTCACGCCTTCACCGGGCACAGGCCCGACGAGCGGCAGATCGCCGAGCTGCACGCAAAGATCCGCCAGGTCTATCCGGATTTCCAGCCGGTCTAATCCACGCCTCGGCGCCGGACCCGGAAAACCGGCCCCGGCCCGCTGGCAGCGTCGGGCGTCCTTCAGGCTTCCGATCGCCGGATTTTCGCCGGGCCGATATGGACACATATGTACCTCCATGGCAGTCTGCGGCAGATCCTGGAGGCTGTCCCATGAAGAATGCTTATCGTGTTGTCATCATCGGCGGCGGCGTGGTTGGCGCCTCGGTGGCCTATCATCTGGCGAAATTCGGCTGGACGGACATTGCGCTTCTGGAGCGCGAGGTTCTGACCGCCGGATCCAGCTGGCATGCGGCTGGCGGCTTCCATGCGCTGAATGCCGATCCCAACATTGCCGCGCTGCAAGCCTATACGATCGACCTGCTCTCCGAGGTCGGTGCGGAATCCGGCATCAATATTGGCATGCACATGACCGGCGGCATCTCGTTCGCCACCGCGCCCGAGCGCTGGGAATGGCTCAAGGCCTCCTATCGCTCGTTTCAGTCTTTGGGGATCAACGATGTCGAGCTCATCGGCCCCGAGGAGATCAAGGCGCGCTGCCCTGTCCTCAGCACCAAGGATATTCTCGGCGGCCTCTACAGCGAGCGCGAGGGACATATCGACCCCTCCGCCGTGGTTCACGCCTATGCCCGCGCCGCCAAGAAGCGCGGAGCCGAGATCATCGAGCACACCAAGGTGGACGCGCTGAAACAGCGGCCTGACGGCACATGGGACGTGGTGACCGAAAAGGGCATCGTCCATGCCGAGCATGTCGTCAATGCCGGCGGCCTCTGGGCCAAGCAGATCGGGCGCATGGTCGGCGTCGATCTGCCCGTCACGCCGATGGAGCATCATTACCTCGTCACCGAAGCCATTCCCGAACTGGTGGAGATGAAGGGCGAAATCCCGCTGATGGTCGATCTCGAGGGTTTCACCTACACCCGGCAGGAGCAGAAAGGGCTGCTGATGGGCATTTACGAGGTCGATCACAAGCACTGGAACATGGAGGGCGCTCCCTGGGATTACGGGATCGAGCTCATTCAGGAAGACATTGGCCGCATCGAAAGCGAGCTGTCGCTCGGCTTCCGGCGCTTCCCCTGCCTGGAGACGGCGGGCGTCAAGCGCTGGGTCAATGGCGCCTTCACCTTCTCGCCGGATGGCAATCCGCTGGTCGGGCCCTTGCGGGGCCTGCGCAATTACTGGGTCGCCTGCGGCGTCATGGCGGGCTTCCTCCAGGGCGGTGGCGTCGGCAAGTCCCTCGCCGAATGGATGATTTATGGCGAGGCCGAGGCCGACATCTTCGGCATGGACATTGCGCGCTACGGCGCGTTCGCCTCCAACCGCGAATATATTCGCCAGACGACCGGCCAGTTCTATTCCCGCCGCTTCGTCATGAGCTATCCCAACGAGCCCCTGCCGGCCGGCCGGGTGCTGAAACGGCCGGCGGCCTATGAGGGCATGACCGGGGCCGGCTGCCGCTGGGGTGCGCGCTGGGGGCTGGAACAGCCGCTCTATTTCGCGCCCGAGGGCTTCAAGGAGACGCCGACTCTGCGCCGCTCCAATGCGTTCGACCTGATCGGCGCGGAGGCCCGCGCGGCCCGCGAGGGGGCGGCCCTGCTCGATATCACCGCCTTTTCGCGCTACGAGGTCAGCGGGCCGGGGGCCGAGGCCTGGCTCGACCGGCTGTTCGCCTCGAAGCTGCCGGCGCCCGGGCGCGCCGCGCTCGCCCCGATGCTCGCCGAAAACGGCAAGCTCAAGGGCGATCTGACGCTTCTCAACTGGGGCGACGGCACCTGGTGGATCATGGGCTCCTATTATCTGCGCGAATGGCACATGCGCTGGTTCGCCGGCCATCAGCGCGAGGATCTCGCGCGCGGCGCGGTCACAGTGCGCGATATTTCCGACAGCGTCACCGGCTTTGCGATCTTCGGGCCGAAATCGCGGGCGATCCTGCAGAAGCTCACCCATCAGGATGTCTCGAACGCGGCCATGCCCTTCATGACCTGCCGCAGGCTCGATGTGGGCCTGATCCGCGCGAAGGTCGCGCGCCTGTCGGTGACGGGCGAGCTCGGCTACGAGATCAATTGCGGCGCGCTGGAGCAGGCGACGCTGCGCGAGATCCTGCTGGAGGCGGGCGCCGAATTCGGCCTGCGCGAGACCGGCTTCAACGCGCTTCTCTCGCTGCGGCTGGAAAAGAGCTTCGGCATCTGGTCGGCGGAGTTCACGCAGGGCTACACGCCGGGCCAGACCGGGCTGGACCGGTTCATCGCCTGGGATAAGCCCGATTTCGTCGGCCGCGCGGCCGCCCTTGCCGAGCGGGCGGCTCCTTCGAAAAGGGTCCTCGCCACGCTCGCGGTTAAGGCCGGCGATGCGGATGCTTCCGGCTACGAGCCGGTGTGGAAGGATGGCAGGCTGGTCGGCACCGTCACCTCAGGCGGCTATGGCCACACGATCGGCAAGAGCCTGGCCATGGCGCTGATCGACCGGGAGCAGGCCGTGCCCGGCAATGCGCTGGCGGTGCATATCGTCGGCGAAGAATGCAGCGCCGTGGTGATCGAGGCTTCGCCCTATGATCCCGCGGGCAGGGCCATGCGCGGCTGATATCCAAGTTCAGGCAGGCACTTTGCAGCTATTCGCCCAGTGCTATAGAAGCATAATGACCGTTTGCACCGTCCCGTCGATCGTGGTCTTGTCAGCACCATGATGACGGGATGATCGCAAAGGATCTTTCCGGCTGAGCTCAGTCCTATCGGGTAACAGAAACATGTCCGCGAACCTCACGTTCGATATTTCCCGCAATCCCAATCCCATGCCGCCCGCGGAGCGCCAGAAGGCGCTCGAACATCTCGGCTTCGGCACGCTGTTCAGCGACCACATGGCCATTATCGAATGGGATGCCGCAACCGGCTGGCACTCCGCGCGTGTCGCCGCACGCCGGCCCTTCGAGATCGATCCGGCCGCCGCGGTGCTGCATTACGGGCAGGAAATCTTCGAGGGCATGAAGGCCTATCGCAATGGCGAGGGTCAGCTGGTGCTGTTCCGTCCGGAAGAAAACGCCCGCCGCTTCAATGCCTCGGCCGAGCGCATGGCGATGCCGCCGATCCCGGAGGCGCTGTTTCTCGAGGCCGTCGAGCAGCTCGTGCGCGTGGATGCGGACTGGGTTCCGGCGGGGGAAGGGGCGAGCCTCTATCTGCGCCCCTTCATGTTCGCCTCCGAGGCGTTTCTGGGCGTGCGCCCGTCGCAGAAATATATTTTCAGCGTGATCGCCTGCCCGGTCGGCCCCTATTTCAGCGGTGGCGCCAAGCCGATCACCGTCTGGGTCACCGAGGATTATTCGCGCGCCGCGCGCGGCGGCACGGGCGCGGCCAAATGCGGCGGCAACTATGCGGCAAGCCTCGCCGCCCAGGCCCGCGCCTATGAGGAAGGCTGCGCGCAGGTGGTCTTCCTCGATGCGGCGGAGCAGAAATGGATCGAGGAACTTGGGGGGATGAATATCTTCTTCGTGTTCGACGACAACCGCATCGTCACGCCCGAACTCGGCACCATCCTGCCCGGCATCACGCGTCAGTCGCTGCTGACGCTCGCGCGGGAGGAGGGGCTGGAGGTGTCCGAGCGCCCCTATGCCTTTGCGGACTGGAAGGCCGATTCCGAAAGCGGTCGCCTGCGGGAAGTCTTCGCCTGCGGCACCGCCGCCGTGGTCGCTTCCATCGGCGAGGCCAAGTTCGAGGGCGGCAGCCTGCGCATGGGCAATGGCGCCATCGGCCCCGTGACCGAGCGGCTCCACCACAAGCTTACCGGCATCCAGCGCGGCACCGAAGCCGACACCCATGGCTGGGTTCGGGTGATCAGCTGATCGCAAGCGCGCCGAAAGGCGAACAGGCACTCATCGCGCATCGGACTGGCGATCCGCGCAGTCCGATGCTTGAGGCTCTTGTTTTACATCGGATTTTTCCGAAAAGCGGTCCCCGCTTCTCGGTCCCGAGGCCTAGAGAACGAAAAATCCCTTGCTCATGGTGAGCGCGCCATCGAGGTGAATTTGAAAATCCGCCACCTTGTCTCCATCGGTGTCGGCATAGACATAGGTGTCTTCCGCCTGTTTCTCGACGCGCAGTTCTCCGGCCTTGCCCGAGAAGGCTTTCGCGCCGATGAAGGAAAAGGCATCGTTCTTCGACGTCAGGCTGTTGGCATCGATGGCCGAGAGATTGATGCGGTCGCCGGCTTTGCCCCAGAAATCATGGATCGTGTCGATCCCGTTCAAAGCGTTCGACTCCCCCACGCTCTTGTAGATGAAGCTGTCTTTCCCCGCTCCACCATAGAGATTGTCCGCACCGAGCCCGCCGAGCAGCGTGTCGTTTCCATCGCCACCATATAGCGTGTCGTCGCCGCTGTTGCCTGAAAGCGTGTCATTTCCTTTATAGCCCAGCAGCGTGTCGGCGTGGTTGCTGCCGGAGACATTGTCAGCGCCTGAGAAGACGTTGACGGTCGCAGCCTTCCAGTCAGCGTCGCTTCCGCTGCTGGCAAGCTTGTTCAGAGTCTTCACGGAAAGGTTGAGGCCAGACACGGAAGCAAGGAGCGCGCTGCCCTCTTTCACGACGAGCCCCGTGACGGTTCCGCCGACAATCCCCTGACTGCTGTAGGTGAAACCCTTGCCGGTGATGACCACGTTCACATCGTCAATGTAACCGGTGATCGAGGTCTTGGTGTAGGAGGTGACGTGAGCATGACCCGTGGGCGCACCACCGAAATCATAGTTGCCCATGTCGATGCTGTAGTCCGACCCCACTTTCAGTGTCACGCCCATGTCCTGCTCCTGTCTCACATGCGGATGTGCTCCGCATTGATTGCATAAAACCAGGGCATACGATACTCTCTGATTGTATCAATTCGTGCGACGTCAGCCGAAAGAATTGGCAATTCACTTCACCAGGCCTCTGTCAGCCCGACTTGATATCCACTTCCTTCTCCCTTTCGACATCAAACAGCGCGCCCGTGAGCCAGGCCGGCCAGTCGCGCTCGAAGAAGGGCTTGGCTGCTTCGTCGAAGCGGCGGTTGGGGCGGGTGGCCACATGCAGGCGGGTTCCGTCGTGAAAGACGAGGATCTGTTCGCCGCGGTGGGCCTCCTCTTCGGCGCGAAAGCGGAAGGCTTCCAGCGGGCCGGAGCGGGTGTGGGGCGTCAAGGCGCCCTGCGGATCGCAGATGGCGCGCGCGCCGCGGCTGCCGCCGCCATTGCGGATGAAGTGGTCGAGCGCCGTCAGCACCGCTTCGGAGGCCAGCGCCATCTGATGCCATTGCAGCACGCGGCCGATCTCCGCGGGGCGGTCATAGGCGATGCCGTTTTCGCGGATGGCGGTGTTCAGCCGGTGGGCTTCCTCCAGAGCCGCCGCGACCTCGTCGGCCCGGCAGATCAGCCCGGCGCTGTCGCTCATCCGGGCCTGAATGTCGGTGCGCAGGGTCTTCACGTCGAGCGGGCTTTCCGGCCGGAGCACGGCAAGACACTGCTCCAGCGCCGCGCCGCCAGATGCGGCAAGGTCGTGGGCGGCAGGCTGTCTGGCCCAGCCGGTGGCGTCGAGATGCTCCGCCGCGCGCGTGCCGAAGACCTGGCCGGCATTCAGCGCTGCGCCGCCCGGCCGCGTCACCCCATGGGTGCCCGCGGCTTCGCCCACGGCATAGCAGCCGGAGAGCGTGCTGCGGCCCCAGATGTCGACCATCACGCCGCCATTCATGTGCTGGTTGTTGACGGCGAATTCGAGCGGGTCTTCGGCAATGTCGAACTTGTAGCGGCGGTAAAGCTCGATCGCCAGCGGGTTCATATGGCGAAGGCGCTCGATCGGGCTTGCCTGGGTAGCGCCGGCCGCTCCCAGATAGGCGCGGACATCCTCATCGAGCCGGCCAAGGTCAAAGGGCAGGTCGCCAGGAACGGGCAGGGGGTTGCGGTTGAAATCCATGAGGACGCGTCGCCCGAGCGCGGTCTCCCTGACAATGGCGAGATCGATCAGGCTGGAGCCGAAATCGAGCATGCGCTCGGCGTGAAACGGCCATTGATAGCCCTTTCGGAAGATGTTCGACGCCATTTCCTGCGTGGTGCGATAGTAATCCGCAAGGAAATGATGCTCCCGGCCCTCCGTGTCGAGCGCGTAGATATGCGGCAGCGCCTGGACATAGGTGCCGGAGAGGTTCCAGGGAAAGCCCTCGCGCCGGGTGCCGATGCCGAACTGGCTTTCGGTGAGATTGGTGAGGATCAGGCCGGCCTGCAGCGCCAGTCCGAGCGCGCCGAAACAGCCGTTGGGATAGACGCTGTCGCGATAGAGCTCGCCCGGCCCGCCGGCTGCCAGCACGACGGCGCCGCAGGCAAACAGCGCGAAGCCGTAAGGATTGTTTGGGCTTCGCTCGGCGGCGCGGGTGGCCAGAAGGCCCACGATATGGCGCCGGTCCCCGCTGCCCTCCGTCAGCAGGCGCAGGCCCGTGGTCTGGTTGAAGAAGGGAATGGCGAGCTGCAGCGCCTCGCGGGCGAGCACCTGCACCATCAGCCGCGAGGTGCGCGGTCCGCAGCTCGTCGCGCGGCCCACCTCGTCATGGTCGGTCTGGTAGCGCAGCGTCCCGCCATAGGCATCCTGGGGCAGGGGCAGGCCGATGAATTGCAGCGAGGCCATCATCCGCGCCGAGCCGACCGCCTCGACATAGGCCGTATCCTCGTCCATGGCGCCGCCGGCCCGGATCGCCCGCGCCATGGCCTTGAAATCATCGCCGCGATCGGCGGTGTTGGCGGTGTGCAGCGTCTGCTTGTCGGAACCGGAGCAGGCGGACGTGCCGCCCCAGGCGCTCTGGCTGACGATCACCACATGATTTCCGCGGCGCTTCGCCTCCACGGCGGCGCGCAGGCCCGCAGCGCCGGAGCCGATCACGACGCAGCCGGCGCGGTAGACCGGCACGTCGAAACCGGCAAGCCTCAGCGTCTCCGACGCGGGGTCCACCGGCGCGAGCCGGGGCATGTCGACATCCGTCAAGGCGTCGAGAACGGTTTGCGGAACGTCAAGCGTCATCCTGCGGCTCTCCTAGAGCATCGGACCGAAAAGTGGGAACCGGTTTTCGGATGAATCCGATGCACAAACAAAAAAGTAGAGCACCGGACTGAGCACGATTTTCAGTCCGACACTTTAGAGGGCATTTCGTTAGGCCAGCGGGATATCGACCCAGCGCCGGAGGCGGGAGGATTCCATGCAGGCATCGACGATCTGGCAGATGTGGTGGCCGCTCTCGAAGGTCGGCCACATCGGCGTGTTGGTGGTGATCGAGCGGATTACCTCCGCCGCCTCGATGATCTTGCTTTCATTGTAGCCGAGGGCGAAATTGGGCAGCGGCAGGAAGGCGCGGTAGGAGGGATGCTCCGGGCCAACATCGATGGCGCGGAAGCCGGCGCGGCCGGGCCGATCGACATGGCTGTAGAAGCGCAGCCGGTTCACCTCGTCATAATCGTAAAGGAGGCTTCCTTTGGTGCCGTAGATCTCGTAGCCCTGGCGGAACTTGCGCCCCGTCGCCACGCGGCTGAAATCGACAAGGCCAGCTGCGCCGTTCTCGAAGCGGCAGAGGAGGTTGGTGGCGTCGGGATTGGTCACTTCGGCCCAGCGCTCCTCGCCCGTGAGCCTCGCCTGCCCGCCAAGGCCCGAGCCCTCCACCACCGGCCGCCGCGGGCTGGTGATGATGTTGTCGGCGATCAGCGACGTCACGCGCCCGACGAGAAATTCCATGAAGCTGAACACATGCGAGCCGGTATCGCCGACGATGCCCGTCGGCGCCAGATCGCCATCGGCGCGCCACATGAAGGGGGCGAGCGGATCGCCGAAGACATCGATATGCTGGCAGCCCTTGAACAGCGTGATCTCGCCGATCTCGCCGGCCTCGATGATCTCCTTGGCAAGGTCATGGACGGGATTGCGCGGAAAGGCGTGGCCGACGCGGGTGATCACGCCCTTTTCGCGCGCGAGATCGGCGAGAATGCGCGCCTGCGCTGCTGTATCGGCCAGCGGCTTTTCGCAGAAGACATGCTTTCCGGCCAGGAGCGCGGCATGCGCCACCTCGAAATGCAGGTTGTCCGGCAGGCAGATGTCGATCAGATCGATCTCGGGATCATCGATCGCCGCCTGCCAGTCCTGAAGGATTTTTGCCTCAGGCGCACGGGCGGCAAGATCCCCGGCGCGGCGCGGGTCCCGGTCGGTGACCGCCACCACGCGCGCCGTGCCGTGGGATGTGCCGAAGAAATGCGGGAAGGTCTGGTAGGCCATGATGTGCACCTTGCCCATCCAGCCCGAGCCGCCCAGCACGGCTACCCTCACATCGGTCATGACGTTCTCCTTTGCGCGCGTTCAGCGCGGCTTTTGCATCGCGTTCCGAAAGCTTGAAGCCAGTGTTCGCGGCGGACGAGGGTGTGCAAAACGGCAAAACCTTTATGTCGTGCACCGAGACGCCTTCCCCGCTCGCCGCCCTAGCGGATCTCGGCCCGTGCGCGCGGCCGTGCGTCGTTGCGCTCATGGGCAAAGATCGCCGAGGGCAGCGGCGGCAGGCCGCGGATGATGTCGGCGCCTTTTTCGCCCACCATGATCGTCGGCGCATTGGTGTTGCTGGAGGGCACGCGCGGCATGACCGACGAGTCGCAGACGCGCAGGCCTTCCAGCCCGTGCACCTTGAGATCGAGGCCGACCACCGCTTCCGGTCCTGTGCCCATCTTGCAGGTGCCGACAGGGTGATGGTCGGTCTTGGCATTGGCGCAGCCATAGTCGAACAGCTCGGCATCGGTCCTGATATTGGGACCCGGCAGGCGCTCGGCCAGGACGAAGGGTTTCAGGGCTGCCTGCTGCATGATCTCGCGGGCGATCTTCAGACCTTCGAGCGACATGGTCCGGTCGTGCGGATCGGCCCAATAGTTCGGATCGATCAGGGGAGCGGCCGCCGGATCGGAGGAGGAAAGCCGCACCGTGCCGCGCGAGCGGGGGTGGAGATAGGCCGAATTCAGCGTGACGCCGGCATTCTTCAGCTTCTCCACGCCGGCCTCGATGCCGGAGCCGAGCCCGAGATGGAACTGGATGTCGGGCGAGCGGGCCTCAGGGTCGGCATACCAGAAGCCGCCGGTCTCGAAGAGCGAGGAGGCCACGGGGCCGGAGCGGAACAGCGCATATTGCAGCCCGGCCCAGAGCGTGCGGTGGAGCTTGGCCACGCCGTCATAGGTGTGGTCGCCCGTGCATTCGGCAATGACGAAGAGATCGAGATGATCCTGCAGATTGCCGCCGACGCCCGGTAGGTCGTGCAGCACTTTGACGCCGACACTGCTTAGATGCTCGACCGGGCCGATGCCCGATTGCAGGAGCAGTTTCGGCGAGCCGATCGCGCCTGACGAAACCAGCACCTCGCGCTCCGCGCGGAGGATCTCCGTTCCCGCCTTGCCGGCAATCTCGACGCCGACGGCGCGCGTTCCTTCCAGCACGATCCGCATGACACGCGCATTCAGCCGGACGGTCAGGTTGCGGCGGTCCTTGATCGGCGCGAGATAGGCGAGCGAGGCGGAGGAGCGCCGGCGGTTGCGCTGGGTCAGCTGATAGAATCCGACGCCGGCCTGCTGGCGGCCGTTGAAGTCGGGGTTATAGGGAATGCCCAGCTCCTGGCCGGCGCGGATATAGGCGTCGCAGATCGGCAGGGCCGAAACCGGCATGGAAACGCCGAGCGGGCCGCCATAGGCATGGTAATCATCGGCGAAGCGCTGATTGTCCTCCGCCCGTTTGAAATAGGGCAGGATCGAGCGATAGTCCCAGCCGGCGCAGCCTTCTTCATTGGCCCAGAGATCGTAATCGGCGGCATTGCCGCGCGCATAGAGCTGGGCGTTGATCGAGGAGCCGCCGCCGATGACCTTGGCCTGGGTATAGCGTAGCACCCGGTTCTTCATGTGCTTCTGCGGCACCGTCTGCCAGCCCCAGCTGGCCACGCCCTTGGTCATCTTGGCAAAGCCGGCCGGCATGTGGAACAGCGGGTTCCAGTCGCCGCCGCCGGCTTCGAGCAGCAGGACCTTGACCGTCGGATCCTCGCTCAGCCGGTTGGCGAGCACGCAGCCTGCGGGGCCGGCCCCGGTGATGATGTAATCGAAATGCATGTCGCGATCCTATCGAAGGCAGGAAAGGCTGAAATTGCGGGCCGCCGGCCTCATGCGCGCAGATCCGTCGCCGCGATGTGGTCGGCCACGCGCAGCGCCTGGGCCGCCACCGTCAGCGCCGGGTTCACCGCCGCCGAGGTGGGCAGGAAGCCGGCATCGACCACGAAGAGGTTTCGGTGCTCGAAGGCGCGGCAGAAGATGTCGAGCGGTGCTTCCGCAGGGTCCGTGCCGATCCTCACCGTGCCGCACTGGTGCGAGGGCGTGCGCTTGTCGAAGGCCTTGGCGAGCACCACGGGAAAGCCGATCGATTTCAGCACGCCCTTGAGCTTGGCCACCAGCGCCAGATGTGCGTTCCAGTTCGTCCGGCGCCATTGCAGCACCACCCTGTCGCCATCCACCATCACCCGGCTTTCCGGGTTGGGAATGTCCTCGCTCATGGCGTAGAAATCGATGGCGTGGCGGGCGAAGCGGTCGAGCGCCCATTGCGGCACGCGCGGCATCGTGCCCTTGAGGATCGTGCCGGACACGCGGCCGAGAAGCTGGACATTGCCAAGCGGCGGCCCGCCTTCGCCATCCGTCAGGTAGAAGTCGTTGAAGGCGAAGGTCTTCTGATAGATCGACGTGTTGCGGAAGCGCGGCGAAAGGGCGATCACGGCGCTAGAATTGTGGTTCATGAAATTGCGCCCGACCTGATCGGAGCCATTGGCCAGCCCCTTGGGAAAGCGGTCATTGGCCGAGCGCAGCAGCAGCACGGCGGATTGCACAGCGCCCGCCGAGAGGATCACCTTCTTCGCCGCGATCGAGGCGGTCTGGCCGTCTTTGACATAGACGATCCGGTTCACCCGGCCGTCTTCGCCCGTCTCCAGCCGCACAACACGGGATTTCGTCTGAAGGCGGACATTGACATGGCGCAGCGCCAGCGCCAGCGCGGTCGTCTCGGCATCCATCTTGCCATCCCGGGAATTGGGATGCGCATCCCAGGGTGTCCTGGCCTTGGCGAGCCAGCTGTCGATATCCACGCCGAGCGGCAGGGAGGCCGGATGCAGCCCGGCGCGCTTCAGCCGCGCCCTGACATCGGCGATCGCAGGCTCGTCTGGCACAGGCGGGTAAGGGTAGGGCTTCGAATGGGCCGGCTCGGTCGGATCGTCACCCAGCGCGCCGCGCACCTGGTAGAGCTGTTCTGCCCAGCTGTACCAGGGCTCCAGCTCCTCATAGGCAAAAGGCCAGGCGGGGGAGACGCCCTCCTGATGCTGGAGCACGCCGAAATCTTCCTTGCGGTAGCGGGTGAGCACCGCGCCGTAAAACTTCGAATTGCCGCCGACATAATAATAGTTGCCGGGATTGAAGCCGGTGCCGTCCACCTCGTACCAGGTTTCCTTCGGGCGGAAATGGCCCTGCTGGAAGATCGCGCGCTGGTCGCGGTTGACGGGCAGATCGGCGATATGATCGCCGGCTTCGAGGATCAGGATCTTAGCGCCCGTGGCCGCCAGTCCGGCCGCGATGGTCGAGCCGCCGATCCCGGAGCCGATGATGACGATATCTGCTGTTTGGCTCATGACGATGCGGGGCCTCAGGCGATGCGCGCTTGGGTCTGCGGATCGAAGAACACCGCCTTGTCCAGATTGAAGGCGAGCCGCGCCATCTCGCCGGCCCTGATCCGGGCATCGGCCCTCAGGCGCGCGACGACCTCGCGCCCGCCGAGCTTGGTGACGGCGAAGGTGTCGGAGCCCGCAGGCTCGACCACCTCGATCAGGCAGTCGTTCTCCGCAAGCGCGCTGGCATTGCGATCCGCGCCCTCGGGGTCGGTCAGCGCTTCCGGCCGGATGCCGAACACGACATCGCGGTTTTCATATTGGGCGAGCGCGGCCTGGGCGGCGGCCACGGGCAGCCGGATCGCCTCGCCGCCGGCGCGCTCCAGAGCGACCGCAAGGCCGTCGTCTGCCCGGGTGATGCGGCCGGACAGGAGGTTCATCGCCGGCGAGCCCATGAAATCGGCGACGAACATATTGGCGGGGTTGTTGTAGATCTCGGCGGGGGTGCCGAATTGCTGGACGATCCCCTCCTTCATCACCGCGATCTTGGTGGCGAGCGTCATCGCCTCGATCTGGTCATGGGTGACATAGACGATGGTCTTGCCCGTGGTCTGGTGCAGCCGCTTGATTTCGGTGCGCATGTCCACGCGCAGCTTGGCGTCGAGGTTGGAGAGCGGCTCGTCGAACAGGAAGAGCTTGGGATCGCGCACCAGCGCCCGGCCCATGGCCACGCGCTGGCGCTGGCCGCCGGAAAGCTGGCTCGGCTTGCGGTCCAGCAGATGGCCGATCTGCAGCACCTTGGCCACCTTGTCGATCGCCTGCTTGCGCTCGTCGGCCGGCACGCCGCGCATTTCCATGCCGAAGGCAATGTTGCCCGCCACTGTCATGTTCGGATAGAGCGCATAGCTCTGGAATACCATGGCGATGTCGCGCTTGGAGGGGTGGAGACCGGCAATGCTGCGCTCATCCACCTTGATATCGCCCTCGGTGATCGTCTCCAGCCCGGCGATCGTGTTGAGCAGGGTCGACTTGCCGCAGCCCGACGGGCCGACCAGGACGAGAAAGCCGCCCTTTTCCAGTTCAATGTCGATGCCCTTGAGGATCTCGAGCGCGCCATAGCGCTTTCTCAGGCCGGAAATATGCAGGAAGGCCATGGCTTTATCCTTTGACGGCGCCCGCCATCAGACCGCGCACGAAATAGCGGCCGGCGACGATGTAGACGAGGAGGGTTGGCATGGCGGCGATCATCGCGGCGGCCATGTTGACATTGTATTCGACCACGCCGGTCGAGGTGTTGACGACGTTGTTGAGCGCCACCGTCATCGGCATGGACTCGCCCGACCCGGCATAGGCGGAGGCGAACAGGAAGTCGTTCCAGATGTTGGTGAACTGGTAGATCACGGTGACCACGATGATCGGCAGCGAATTGGGCAGCATGATCCGCCGGAAGATCTGGAAGAAGCTGGCGCCATCGACCTGGGCGGCGCGCACCAGCTCGTTGGGAAAGGCCTCGTAGTAATTGCGGAAGAACAGGGTGGTGAAACCGAGGCCGTAGATCACGTGGACGATCACCAGATTGACCGTGGGATTGCCGAAGCCGAGCGTCATCCCGATCTGGTCCTGCAGCGCCATGCCGAAGCGGCCCAGGCTGCCAAGAATGGTGGCCATCGGCAGAAGCACCGACTGGAAGGGGATGAAGCAGGCAAACAGCATCAGCCCGAACACCAGCGTGTGGCCGGGAAAGCGCCACTTGGTCAGCACATAGCCGTTCAGCGCGCCGAGAATGGTGGAGATGGCCACGGCCGGCACCACCATCTTCAGCGAGTTCCAGAAATAGCCCTTGATGCCGGCGCAGGTGAGGCCGACGCAAGTCTCCCCCCAGGCCTTGAACCAGGGGTCGAGCGTCGGCGCCTGCGGCAGCGAGAGCATGTTGCCGTTCTGGATCTCGTCCATGGTCTTGAACGAGGTGACCAGCATGACGAAGAGCGGCATGAGATAGAGAATGGCGAAGAGGATCAGCAGGCCATAAATCGCCACGCGGCCGATCCAGCGGTTCTGGTTTCCGGACGCGGAAAGGGTCGCGGCGCTCATCGGGCCTTCTCCTTCAGCTCGGAGTAGAGATAGGGAACGATGATGGCGGAGATCGTCATCAGCATGATGATCGCGCTGGCCGAGCCGACGGCCATCTCGTTGCGCTTGAAGGTGTATTCATACATGAAGTTCGATGGCAGCCAGGCCGAGCCGCCGGGCCCGCCCGAGGTCAGCGCCACCACGAGGTCGTAGGACTTGATCGCCATATGGGCGAGCACGATGAAGGCCGAAAGGAAGACCGGGCGCAGAAGCGGGATGATGATCCGACGATAGAGCTGGCCTGTGGTGGCGCCGTCGATCTGCGCGGCCTTCATGATCTCGCTGTCG
Source organism: Xaviernesmea rhizosphaerae (assembly GCF_001938945.1). Taxonomy (GTDB): domain Bacteria; phylum Pseudomonadota; class Alphaproteobacteria; order Rhizobiales; family Rhizobiaceae; genus Xaviernesmea; species Xaviernesmea rhizosphaerae. The sequence continues at coordinate 341,435 of NZ_MKIO01000031.1, read as the reverse complement.
ATGCCGCGCAGCCCCGCCAGGAACATGGCCATGACGAAGCCGGAGGCCTGCCAGACGCCGGCGATAACCACCGTGTAGATGACGTAGTCCTTGTTCTTGATCCAGTCGAAGTGGAAGCTGGTCCAGCCGAAATGATGCAGCGTCTGCTCCAGGCCGAGGCCGGGATCGAGAAACCATTTCCAGGCCACGCCCGTGACGATGAAGGACAGCGCCAGCGGATAGAGGAAGATCGGCCGGAGCACGCCTTCGCCGCGGATTTTCTGGTCCATCAGGATCGCCAGGAACAGGCCGAGCGCCAGGCAGATGCCGACATAGAGCACGCCGAAGATGCCCATATTGGTGATCGAGGTGTACCAGGAGGAGGGCGGGTCGTTCTCGAAGGTCCAGCGCCAGAGCCGCTCATAGGCCCGCGTGCCCGTCAGCGCGTAGGACGGGAAGGTCTTGGAATTGGTAAAGGAGAGATAGGCCGTCCAGGCGATGAAGCCGTAGACGAAGACCAGGGTAATGGCGAAGCTCGGCGCCAGCACGATCTGCGGCAGGGCGTTCTGCAGCCGCGTGCGGATCGGCGTCGACTTGGCGGGGGTCAGGATCGGTTCGGTGGTCGCGACGCTGCTCATGGCGCTCTGTCCCTTCTTCGAGCATGATCCGATCCGAGTGAAACGAGGATCGATAAGATTATGCTGCAGATAAAAAGGCTTAGAGCGCCGATCTGATGTCGTTAGATCGGATGGCGCTCTAAGGGTGTCGTCTGTCCTTTCCGCTCCGGGCAAGCCGAAGCGGAAAGGTACTGCGGGTCGGCGCGCTTATCGGGCGTCGTCGATGGCCTGAACGAGCTGGGTCACGGCCTCTTCCGAGGTCTTGATCTGGCCGTGGACGAATTTGGAGACGACGTCCTTATAGGCATTGGCGATGGCCGGCGGCGCGCCATAGCCCTGCGCCAGCGAGCCGAACAGCGTGCCCTTCTCGTTGGCGGCCTTGAGGTCGGCGATGCCCTTCTTGCCGCAGGCATCGAAGGCCGTGTCCGGCACGTCGGTGCGGGCGGGGACTGAGCCCTTGACCACGTTGAAGGCCGACTGGAAGCTCTTCGACAGCGTGGCGGTGGCCAGCGCCACCTGCGCGGCCTTGCGGTCGGCCGGCACGTTGAACATGCCGAACATATCCGAATTGTAGATCACGCTGCCTTCGGTGCCGGGGAAGCGGTAGCAGAGGAAGTCGGTGTCCGGCTTCTTCTTGGCGGCGACGAATTCGCCCTTGGCCCAGTCGCCCATGACCTGAACCAGCGCCTCGCCCTTGATCACCATGGCGGTGGCAAGGTTCCAGTCGCGGCCGGAATAGTTGGGATCGACATATTTGACGATCCGGGCGAGGTTATCGAAGGACTTCTTCATCGTATCGGACTTCAGCGACGCCTCGTCCAGATCGTTGAAGGCCTTCTTGTAGAACTCGGGGCCGCCAGTGGATTCGACGATGGAGTCGAACATGGTGGCTTCCTGCCAGCTCTGGCCGCCGAGGGCGAGCGGCGTGACGCCGGCCGCCTTGGCCTTGTCGAGCAGCGCGATCAGGTCGTCGAAGGTCTTCGGCTGCTTGCCGCCGATCTTGTCCATCACGGCCTTGTTGATCCAGAGCCAGTTGACGGAATGGACGTTGACGGGGGCCGCGACCCATTTGCCCTCATAGACCGAGAATTTCTGCAAGGCGGCGGGAACGGACTTGTCCCAGCCTTCCTTCTTCGCGGTTTCCGTGAGGTCGCCCATCACGCCGGCCTGGGCATAGTCGAGAACCGTATAGCCCAGCATCTGCGAGGCGGTCGGATAGTTGCCGGCCGCCACCATGGCTTTCAGCGCCGTCATGGCCGCGTCGCCGCCGCCGCCGGCAACCGGCACGTCTTTCCAGCCAAAGCCTTCCTTGGCCAGATCCTGCTTCAAGACGTTGAGCGCCGCAGCCTCGCCGCCCGAGGTCCACCAGTGCAGCATCTGCACTTCCTTGTCGGCGGCGGCCGCCGTCGTGGTCAGGCCGGTCATGGCCAGTCCGCTCAAAGCCAGCGCGGCCATGGCGGTCGATGTCATCAACTTGCGCATACTGTTCCTCCCAGTGCACGTGTCCATCGGCGCGGGCCCTTCCCGCAGCCGACCAGCCGCCTCCTCAGACGGTGTCTCCTCGCCTTGATGCGCCCTGCCGTCCCACCGGCCGGGCGCCTGAGGCTCTTATGGTCGAAGCAGATCCGGCCGGTCCTCTTTCCGGCCGGATGACGCCTGACAGTCTGTTCAAGAATTGCTGTTGGTCTGACGAAAATGGTGATTTCGAGAACCGGAGCGCAGCGTACTGAGGGTACGTGAGCACCGGAAGCGCAGAAATTGCCATTTGCAGGCGGCCAACGGCGATTCTTGGACAGACTGTCAGGCCATTTGTTCCTTCCTCGGCATCCACCAGCCTGTGCGGGCGCCGATATGCATGTTCAGCGTCTTGGTCTCGGTGTAATCCTCCACCGCGTGGCGGCCGAGCTCGCGGCCGAGGCCGGACTGTTTGTATCCGCCGAAGGGCAGCTCCGAGGCGCCATCCATGAAGGTGTTCATCCAGACCGTGCCGGCCCGAACGCGGCGGCCGATCGTCAGGCAGGTGTCGAAATCGCGGCTCCAGACGCCGGCCGAGAGGCCGTAATCGATCGAATTGGCGATCGCGATGGCCTCCGCCGTGGTCTCGAAGGTCAGCACCGAGAGCACCGGGCCGAAGACTTCCTCGCGGGCGACGGCCATGTCCGGCGTCACGGCTTCCAGAATCGTCGGCGCCATGAACTGGCCCATGCCGAAATCGAGCGTCTGCCCGCCTTGCGCAATCGTTGCGCCGCTGCCCGTGGCGCCGCTGACATAGGCGGCGATCTTGTCGAGATGCTGCGGCGTGATGATCGCACCGACCTGCGTCGCCGGATCGAGCGGATCGCCGACCTTCACTTGGCGGGAGAGCTCGGCCACACGCTTGACCACATCGGCGGCGATGCTCTTGTGCAGGATCAGCCGCGAGCCAGCATTGCAGCATTCGCCGGCATTGAAATAGGCGCCGAAGACGGCGGCATCGATGAAGGCATCGAGATCGGCATCGGGAAAGACGATCTGCGGATTCTTGCCGCCGAGCTCCAGCGAAACCTTCTTCAGCGTCTGCGCGGCGCTGGCCATGGTCAGCCGGCCGACGCCGGTGGAGCCGGTGAAGGAGACCATGTCGACCTCGGGATGCGCGGTCAGCACCGCGCCGACGGCGGGACCTGTGCCGGTGACGATGTTGAGGGCACCCTTCGGCAGGCCGGCCTCTTCGAGGATTTCGCCCAGCAGCAGCGTCGAGCCGGATGTGAGTTCGGACGGCTTGACGACGGTGGTGCAGCCGGCGGCGAGCGCGAAGGGCAGCTTCTGGCCGACGATCAGGAAGGGGAAATTCCACGGCGTGATGATGGAGACCACGCCGATCGCCTCGCGCAGCACCACGCCCAGTGTGCCATCGCCCAGCGTATTGTAGCTTTCGCCATGCAGGTCGCGGGCAAGGGCCGCGGCATAGCGCCAGATATCGACCGCGCCGGCGATTTCGCCACGCACCTGCGAGATCGGCTTGCCGGCCTCGATGGCGTCGAGATAAGCGAGCTCTTCGGCGCGGGCGGCGATCAGATCGGCCGCCTTGAGCAGCGCCGCCGAGCGCTCGGACGCCGTCATGCGCGGCCAGGGGCCGTCATCGAAAGCGCGGCGCGCAGCGGCGATCGCCCGCTCGGCATCGGCGGCCGTGCCGGCCGGATAGCGGCTGACGACGACGCCATGGCTCGGCGCCACGCGCTCGATCGGCTGACCCTCGCCACTCTCCCAGCGCCCGTCGATCAGCATCCTGAAATCGCGTGCGGCGTGGTTCGCCAGCGCCTTGGGCGCCACCAGAACTGTCATGACCATTCTCCCTTGAATTCTGCGGCGCGCTTCTGCGAGAAGGCGGCGACGCCTTCCCTGAGATCGCCGGTCTTGGCCGCCAGGATCGATCCCAGGGCTTCCACGGCCCCGCCATTGTCCTCCCCGCTGGCGCTTGCGATCATCAGCTTGACGATCTCATTGGCGGCGGGTCCGCGTGCGGCGATGCGCGCCGCCTGCTCCCTGGCTGCCTGCAGGGCTTCGCCGGTCGGGGCCACGGAATCGACGATCCCCAGCGCGCAGGCCTCGCGCGCCGTGAAGACCTCGCCGCCCAGCGCCATGCGCCTGACGACCTGCGCGCCGAAACGCCTGACAAGCCTCTGCGTGCCGGACCAACCGGGCACCATGCCCAGCCCCGTTTCCGGCAGGCCGATCCTGATCTGCTCCTCGGCGATGCGCAGATCGGCGATCCCGGCCAGTTCCAGCCCGCCACCCAGCGCATGGCCGTTCAGCGCGGCGATCAGCGGCATGCGCAGCGTTGCCAGCCGCTCGAACACGCGGTGGCCATGGCGCACCCAGGCATGGCCGAATTCCTCCGGCCGCATGCCGCCCCAGGCCTTGATGTCGCCGCCGGCGGAAAAGCCCTTGCCCGCACCGGTGAGAATGGCGACCCGCACCCGCGCATCGGCCTCGACGGCGTCCGCCGCCGAATGCAGCGCCTTGAGCATGTCGATGTCGAGCGCGTTCAGCTTGTCCGGCCGGCAAAGGGTCAGGACGGCGACCGCGCCGTCAATGGCGATATCGACGCTTCCGCTAGGCATGGACGGCCTCCCCGAGAGCCCGCTGCTCGGTCCGGGCCAGACGGCGCGCCGGCTTTTGCGGCAGCGACAGGCCGAGCGGCGCCTCGGCGAAGAGGCGCGCATCCATCACCTTGAGGTCGTCCGCGACCAGGAGCGGGAATTCCGACTGGTCGAGAACATCGCGCTGCAGGTCGATGCCGGGCGCGATCTCCGTCAACGTGATGCCCTCGGGCGTCAGCTTCATCACGCAGCGCTCGGTGACATAGGTGATGTCCTGGCCCTGCTCGATCGCCCGCCGGCCGGAGAAGGTGACATGCTCGACCGCTTCGACCAGCTTCTTCAGCTTGCCTTCCTTCTCGATCACCAGCCGGCCATCGGCAATGGCGAGCCTGGCGCCGGCATTGAACATGCCGGAGAAGACGATCTTGCGGGCCCGCGCGGTGATGTCGACAAAGCCGCCGGCGCCGGCCGTCACATGCGGCCGGAAGGAGAGCTTGGAGACATTGACCGAGCCGTCGCGGCCGATCTCCAGGAAGGAGAGCAGCGAGGCATCGAAGCCGCCGCCCTGGAAATAGGTGAACTGATAGGGCGAGGGCATATAGGCGTCGGCATTGGAAGCGCAGCCGAAGGCGAAGTCGAGCAGGGGCACGCCGCCGACCGCGCCCTGTTCGATCACCCAGGTGATCGATCCGTGAAGGCCTTCCTCCATGAGAATGCGCGGCACATTGGCCGAGATGCCGAAGCCGAGATTGACGCAGCTGCCGGCCTGAAGCTCCTGCGCCACCCGCCGCGCGATGACCTTCTGAATGTTGAACTCCGGAAGGCTGAAGCCATCGAGCGGATGGAAGATCTCGCCGGAGATCGCCGGATCGTAGAGCGTCTGGGTGGTCTGCTTCTGTTCGGGATCGGTGACGATGTAATCGACCAGCATGCCGGGCACGCGCACGTCATGCGGCTTCAGCGAACCCTGCTTGGTGATGCGCTTGACCTGGGCGATGACGATGCCGCCATTGTTGCGCGCGGCGAGCGCCTGGTCGAGGCCGCCGAGATAGGCGCCTTCATGCTCATAGGTCAGGTTGCCGCGCTCGTCCGCCGTGGTGGCGCGGATGATGGCGACCTCGGGCACGATGGCCGGGAAGAACAGGTAATCCTCGCCCTCGAAGGTCACGCGCTTGACCACGGGCTCTTCTGCCCCGCGCCCGTTCATGGCGCAGCCCTGGCGGGCAGGATCGACAAAGGTGTCGAGGCCGACCTTGGTCAGCACACCCGGACGCTTGGCCGCCGCCTCGCGGTGCATGTCGAAGAGGATGCCGGAGGGGATGTTATAGGCCGGGATTTCGTTGCCGGTGATCATCTGCCAGATCAGCGGCGGCTCGGCGGTGGAGGGGCCCGACGGATAGGAGCCGCCGAGGATCTTCTTGAGAAGTCCCTTGCGGGCGATATGGTCGACGCCTTTGATGCCGCTCATGTCGCCGGCAGCGATCGGATGCAGCGTGGTGATCTCGCGCGGGTGGCCGGTCTCCTCGAAGCGCGCGCCAATCGCCTTCAGCATCAGGTCGGGGCAGCCGAGCCCGCTGGAGGAGGAGACGGAGACCACCGCCCCGTCCGGAATGAGCGCGGCGGCCTCAGCCGGCGTGATGTGCTTGCTCATGGTCATTCCAAGCTTTCCATTCGACATCAAAAACATCGCATGCGATGCACTGGCTTTCGTCTTTGCACTGGATCGTGCCGCAGGGATGATGGACCCTCGGTTGCGTCGTTCTATCCTGCCTGCGGTGCCTGCGCCGTTTCAGGCCTTGCCGGCGCGCCGCAGCTTTCGCGCACCACCAGGCGCACGGAGGCGACGATGGCTTCCGCCTCCGGCTTGCCGGCGCTGATCTGCTTCAAAAGCAGCTGTGCCGCCCGCCGGCCCATGCCCTGCGGATCGACCGAGATGGTCGTCAGCGCCGGCACAGCCGTCTTCGCCTCGATCACATCGTCGAAGCCGATCAGCGCGAAATTCTTGCCCGGCTCGATGCCGGCCGCCCTCAATCCGTCGCAGGCGCCGAAGGCCACCGCGTCGTTGAAGCAGACGGCCGCCGTCGGCGGGTCTGCGAGCGCCAGCGCCCGGCCGATGGCATCGAACCCGCCGGCCCGCGAGGGTCCGGCATCGATCACCAGCGCCTCATCCGGCGTCAGATCACAGCCGGCCATGGCATCGCGATAGCCCTGCAGGCGCTCCATGAACACGGCCGTGTCGCGGAAGCCGCCGAGAAAGGCGATGCGCCGGTGACCCAGCGCGACCAGATGGCGCACGGCGGCAAAGAGACCGTCATGATTGTCCGAGACGATCGACGACACTTTCGCCCCCGGCACCTGGCGAACCGCGACGACCACCGGGATGCCGGCCGCAACCAGCGGCTTGAGATCGGACGCCTTGGTTCCGCGCGCCGGCGAGACGATCAGGCCGGAAATTCCGTGTTCGCGCATCGAGGCGATCACCTCGCGCTGGCGGTCGAGATTCTCGCTGGTATTGGCGAGGAACTGCACGAAGCCGGCCGACTGCACCACCATGTCAACGCCCACCGCCAGTTCCGCGAAGAAGCCGTTCGTCAGATCGTTGACGACAACGCCGATGATCTTCGAGTTCGCCCCCGATTGGCGCAGATTGGCGGCGCCGCGATTATAGACATAGCCGAGCTCGCGCATGACCGCCGTCACCTTGGCGCGCGTCGCCTCGTTGACCAGCGGCGAGCCCTGCAGAACCAGCGACACGGTGGACTTCGAGACGCCCGCCGCCTTGGCAATGTCGACGACCGTGACCCTCACGTTTCCCACCCTGTTCTCCCGCGCTTCCCTTGGCGCCGATCTTTATTGGAACGTTCCAAAAACACAAGCGGGAAAATGCACCGATCTCGGCGCATCTACAAAATTTTGGCATATAAGCCTGATATTTATGACGAAAAATAAGTGTTAAATGCGCAGGCCTGCAGCCCTCTGTTCGTATAAAATTGGATCGTTCCAATTTCGGGTTGTCGGGCACTTCAGCTGCGGCGTCCTTCGCCACCTGTGCCTGGGCGCACCTCAACGCAAAATGGGCGGCCTCTCGGCCGCCCATGGCATCGTGTTCAAATGGTCCTCTGCGTCAGGCCGGACGTTCCTCGCCAGCCTTCGGCCGCCAGGTGATCAGCCGCTTTTCCGCCACGTCGAGCAGAAGGTCGATGATCAGAACGAACAGGGCGAGGATGATGATCCCGGCGAAGACGCCGACGGCATCGAAATTGCCTTCCGAACGGGCGATCAGATAGCCAAGGCCGGCCGATGCACCGAGATATTCGCCGATGATGGCGCCCACCACGGCAAAGCCGACCGAGGTGCGCAGCGAGGAGAGGATCCAGCTTGCGGCCGCCGGGAAATAGACGTGGCGCAGCAGGTCCGAGCGGCTTGCCCCGAGGATGCGGGTGTTGGAAAGCACCACCGGATTGACTTCCCGCACGCCCTGCATGGCATTGAAGAAGGTGACGAAGAAGACCAGCGTGACGGCGAGCGCCACCTTGGACCAGAGGCCGAGGCCAAGCCACAGCACGAAGATCGGGGCGAGAACGACGCGGGGAATGGCGTTCACGGCCTTGATGAACGGGTCCAGCACGCGGGCGACATAGGGGCTGAGGCCGAGCCAGACGCCGGCGGCAACGCCAAGCCCGGTGCCGATGACATAGCCGAGCACGGTTTCGCTGAGCGTGATGCCCACATGCTTGTAGAAGCTGGGATCGGCCACCCAGCTGATGACCTGCTGAACGATATCGAGCGGCGCCGGGAAGAAGAAGCGGTCGATGACGCCTGAGGTGACACCGATCTGCCAGCTGCCGAGGATCAGCGCGAGCAGCGCGATCTGGATGAGACGAACATTAACGGCTTGCATAGGACTTCTCCACTTCGCCCCGGAGCGACGCCCAGATGTCGCGGTAAAGGGTCATGAACTTCGGATCGAGTTTGATTTCCGAGACGTTGCGCGGGCGCTCGAGATCGACGGGGAAGCTTTCGATGACGCGGCTGCGCGGGCCGGCGGCGAGAACGGCGACGCGGTCGCCAAGCGCGATCGCCTCTTCCAGATCATGCGTGATCATCACCACGGCGCGGCGGTCCTCCTGCCAGAGGCGCAGAAGCTCGTTCTGCATGAGGTGGCGCGTGTGAATGTCGAGCGCGGAGAAGGGCTCGTCCATCAGGATTACCTTCGGCTCGGTGATCAGCGCCTGCGCCATCTGCACGCGCTTGCGCTGGCCGCCGGAGAGCTGGTGCGGAAAGCGGCTCTCGAAGCCCTTCAGGCCGACCTTTTCCAGCCAGGCCATCACCTTGGCCCGGCGTTCCTCGGCGGCAACGCCGCGAAACATCAGCCCGAGCTCGACATTCTGATAGGCCGTCTTCCAGGGAAGCAGCGCATCCTGCTGGAAGAGATAGCCGATAGTGTTCTGCACGCCGCCAACGGTGGCGCCATCGATCGACACCGCGCCCTTTGCCGGCTTCAAGAGGCCGGCAATGGCGTTGAGAATGGTCGATTTGCCGCACCCGGTCGGGCCGACGATCGACAGGAACTCGCCGTTGCCGACCTTCAGATTGACGTTCTCGACCGCCACGAAGGAGCCGAACGCCATGGTCACATTGTCGATGGCGACCATCGGCGGCAGGCTGGTCTGTGACACGGCGGAGATTTTCCTTGCTGCAATGGACATGTCGGCTCTCCTTAGTTCTGGACCGTCTGCTTTGAGGCTTCGACGAACTTGTTCGTGTAGGTCGTGTTGAGATCGACCGTGGCCTTCGCGACGCTGTCGTTGAAGCTCTTGAGCACGGCGAGCGGCGTTTCCAGATCGGCGGGAACGAACTTGCCGTCTTCGGAGAAGATCGCCTTGGCGTTGTCCACGGCCTTGATGTAGGTCTTCTTGTCGCCGGAGACGAAGTCATCCGGAAGCCTGGCGACGATCTCTTCGGCCGAATGCGCCTTCATCCAATGCAGGGCCTTCAGCGTGGCATTGGTCACCTTCTGGATGACCTCGGGATGCTTGTCGATGAAGTCCTGGTTGGCATAGAGCACCGAGGTCGGGTAGATGCCGCCATAGACCGCCTTGGCGCCCTCGTCGCTGCGGGCATCGATCAGGATCTTGCCGAGGCCGCGCTCCACAACGATCGTGGCCGCCGGGTCGTAATTGACGAGCAGGTCGATCTTGCCCTGCTGCAGCGCTGCGACGGCCGCAGCGCCCGAGCCGACGCCGATGATCGAGATGTCATTGTCCGTCAGGCCATGCTGCTTGAGATAATAGCGGATGAAGAAATCCGAGGAAGAGCCCGGCGCGGTGATGCCGACGCTCTTGCCCTTGATCGTCTCCGGCTTTGCCGGGTCGAAATCCGTGTCGTTCTTGCCCGCCAGCACCAGGCCGGAATTGCGGGCGAGCTGGACGAAGCCGATGACGTGCTTGCCCTGCGACTGCATCTGGATCGTGTGATCGTAGAAGCCGACCGCGACATCGGTGGAGCCGGCGACCAGCGCCTGCAGAACCTTCGATCCGCCTTGGGCAAAGTTCTCGATGGTCACGTCAAGCCCTTCTTCCTTGTAGAAGCCGAGGCTTTCGGCAACGGGGAAGGGCAGGTTGTTCAGATTGTACGAGCCGACGCTCATTCGCACGGGCTCTGCCTGGGCTGCTGTGGCCATGGCCAGGCCGAATACGGTTGCCATCAACAGATTGCGCATGAAATCTCCTCCTTTATGGCTCCGGTCCTCCCCGGAGCGTTTTAAGCCGCGTGTTCCACGCGCTCGTTTGGCTTGGCGAAAGCATAGCCTTCAAAAAGACGCCGGGCGGTCCGCACCAGACCGGCGACGGTGGTGCCGTTCCGCTTTTCCAGCTGCACGTCGATTCGCCCGCTCGGATGTTCGATGCGTATCAGCGCGGGCAGGGCGGCCGGTCCGGCGGGGAATGCTGCGACCGTGCCGACAGTCGCGGCAGCTGTCGCAATGCCCACGGCGCCTGTGGTGGCCAGCGCGGGATGGCAGTCATTGGGCATGAAATAGCGCACGGACAGCGTGCCGCCCTTGCGAGCCGGCGAAATGATAACAGGTTTCGGGATGACCATGTCGGAAACATCGCCCATGCCCATCTGTCGGCCGGCCTCGATGCGGATGGCGGCGAGGCGGGCGATCAGGTCGCGGTTCGCCGTCAGCGCCGCCGGCTCTTCATAGCCCGTTACGCCAAGGCTCTCGGCGCGCATCAGAACCATCGGGATGGCGCAGTCGATCGCCGTCACCTCGATGCCGTCGATTACATCAATCGGCCTGCCGGTGGGAAACAGCTTGCCGGTCTTGGCGCCTGCCGCATCGAGAAAGGTCAGCGCGATCGGGGCGGCAAGGCCCGGAACGCCGTCGATCGAGGCGTCGCCGAGATAGATCACTTCGCCGAGACGCGTCGGCACCTTGGCCTCGATGATCTTGCCGGTGTTGACATTGTGGATGCGCACCAGCGTGCTGGCGGTCTGCGCCTTCACAAGGCCGGCTTCGATGGCGAAGGGGCCGACGGCGGCGAGCATGTTCCCGCAATTGGGCGAATAATCCACGGTCTGACGGTCGGTGCGCACCTGGGCGAAGAGATAATCGACATCCGCACCCGGCACGGTGGCGGGGCCGATGATGGCCACCTTTGACGTCACCGGATTGCCGCCGCCGATGCCGTCGATCTGCAGCGGATGGCCCGAGCCCATGATCGACAGCAGCGCCGCATCGCGCGCCGCGCGGTCGGCCGGCAGGTCGCGTTCCAGGAAGAACGGCCCGCGGGACGTGCCGCCGCGCATCAGGACACAGGGTATGCGTGTCAGATCGTTCATCATCAACCCCTCAAGTAATGCAAATTCTGGATCAATCGGATCAGTTGTTGCACTATGAGCAATGACGGTTTATTTGTGAAATGCAATTTTCGGAGGTTTTATTGCGAAATGAGCATCAATTGTGAGATCTTCGATCTGCGCGCTTTTCAGGCGGTGGTCGATCTCGAGAGCTTCCACCGAGCGGCTGAGGCACTCAACATTTCCCAGCCGGCGCTGACGCGGCGGATCCAGAAGCTGGAAAACGCCATCGGCGCGCCGCTGCTGGACCGCACCACGCGCCACGTGGCGGCCACGGCGACGGGACAGGAACTGCTGCCGCTGGTGCGCCGCATGCTGGAGGAGTTCGACGGTTCGCTGTTTGCGCTGAAGGACGGGGGATCGCAGCGCCGCGGGTTGATCACCATGGCCTGCGTGCCCACGGCCGCCTTCTACTTCCTGCCGACGGTCATCAAGCGCTTCGGCGAGGATTATCCGCATATCCGCCTGCGCATCCGCGACCTCACGGCCAATGAGGGGCTGCAGGCGGTCGCGCGCGGCGAGGTGGAGTTCGGCATCAACCTGATGGGCAATTCCGATCCGGACCTGTCCTTCGAGCCGCTGCTGGACGATCCCTTCGTGCTGGCCATGCGCCGCGATCATCCGCTGGCGCAATATGACGAGATCCACTGGCGCCAGCTCGATGGCCATCCCCTCGTGGTCGTCGACCGCTCAAGCGGCAACCGCGCGCTGCTCGACGGGGCACTGGCCAAACACAATCTCCGCCTCAACTGGTTTTACGAGGTCACCCACCTCAACACCTCGCTCGGCCTCGTCGAGGCCGGTCTCGGCATCTCCGTCCTGCCCCGGCTGGCGACGCCGCAGGAGGAGCATCCCTTTCTGGTGACGCGGCCAATCATCGACCCCGTGGTGACCCGCACCATCGGCATCGTCCGCCGCCGCAGCGCGCCCTTGTCCCCGGCCGCAGAAAGGTTTGTGGACATGCTGCTTAAAGTCTGGAAGCGGTAGGCCGGGGCTGGCCAGGACGAGGCTGTGTCTTTGCACGACATGCGCCCGTCTCTGCCCGCTCCTGTCTCCTTTCCGTCAAGCGGCTTTTCTTGCCCGTCGGTCGGTTCTCCAAATGCACGATCAAACATCTTGCTTTCAAAAGCGCCGGAGGCCCGAGCGTGAAAACACGCCTTGTTCGACGCCCGACCGCCCTTGGCTCGCCCCAGGCCTCAGCATCCCAGAAGATACCTTTAATTATCTAATTAAGTAAAATACGTTTTTTTCTTCTGACGGATCGGTCGTTCTAGGTAGCTATTTCTTGCTGCCTCTCGAATTTTTCACAGTCTCACCGTGGTCTAGGACCTCTATCGACGCGCAAAAACATGTGTGACTTGTACCCGGCACACGGTTTTGCGATTTCGGCGTGCACCGTTATTTAAACATTTTGCCGAAAATTCAAATTCTATCTGCTGGATATTTGAGTGCAGCGGAAATAACCCCAAAAACTCGTTATCGTGTGGGCAACGGGCGATCAGTAAAACGCCGCAACGTCTAGAGGACACCCAGGATGCGTATGAGCATAAAGCTGAAACTTGCCCTGTCTTTCGGCATCATCATCGCCTTTATGGCAGGTGTTTCTGTCTATGGCATTCATAGCCTCAACCTTCTTAATTCGGCCATCACGGAGGTGATCAACCGTCCCGCAAAACGGCTCGATCTTGCCTATCAGGTCAACGTCCTTGCCCTTGAAAGTATTCGGGCGCAGAAGAATGCTCTGCTGACCGACGATCGGCAAGAGGTGCGCAAGTTTCTTCAGCTCTCCGCTGAAAGCGCTGGCGCGGCAGTTGACAGAGCGAGTGAAGGACTGGCCATGGCAAGTGAAGCTGGCCGCCCCGTTTGGCTTGCTGTCATCGATCAGAGCAAGATCTTCCGGTCGCAGTCGGAGAAAGTCGACAGCTTGCTCGAGCAGGGCGACCGGCCTGCCGCCACGGCCTTGTCGAACGGCGAAATCCGCGCAGTCTATGGTGATTTGAGCCAGTCGATCTCGCGCCTGGTCAAGATCCAGCAGGAGGCCATGGTCAAGGCGGACAGGGACACCGATGCGCTCTATGGCGATACCAGCTTCTGGATGCTGCTCATTGCCGGTGTTGCCCTTGCGGCCGCTGTCGGCGCGGCTTTCTGGCTGGCCCTCAACATCAATTCCGGCCTGCGCAAGATCAAGCAGGTCGCGGACGCCGTCGCCCTCGGCAACCTGGAGCAGACCGTCGAAATCCGCTCTAACGACGAGATCCGCGACCTCGCGGATACCGTCAAGATGATGACAGTCAATCTGCGCCGCAGCGCACACGCCGCCGACGAGATCGCGCTCGGCGACCTGTCTACCGACGTCGCGCCGCTCTCCGACAAGGACACGCTGGGCATCGCCATGAAGAGCATGGTGACGAACCTGCGCGAGA
>NZ_MKIO01000031.1:0-327443 GCF_001938945.1 Xaviernesmea rhizosphaerae | reverse complement strand
CGAGATCGCGCTCGGCGACCTGTCTACCGACGTCGCGCCGCTCTCCGACAAGGACACGCTGGGCATCGCCATGAAGAGCATGGTGACGAACCTGCGCGAGACCGCCCGGGTTGCCGAAACCATCGCCAATGGCGACCTGACCGTCAACGTCAAGCCGATGTCGGACAAGGACACGCTCGGCATCGCGCTGGAAACCATGGTCCACCGCCTGCGCGGCGTGGTCGGCGACGCGCTCGCCGCTTCCGACAATGTCTCTTCCGGTAGCCAGGAGCTCTCCTCCGCCTCCGAACAGGTCTCCCAGGGCGCTTCCGAACAGGCGGCCTCCGCCGAAGAAGCCTCGGCCTCGATGGAGGAGATGGCCGCCAACATCAAGCAGAATGCCGACAACGCCGCCCAGACCGAGAAGATCGCCCGCCAGTCCGCCAAGGATGCCGAAGCCTCGGGCCAGGCCGTCAATCGTGCCGTCGGCGCCATGCGCACCATCGCCGAGAAGATCTCCATCGTCCAGGAAATCGCCCGCCAGACCGACCTGCTCGCGCTGAATGCCGCCGTCGAGGCCGCCCGCGCCGGCGAGCACGGCAAGGGCTTCGCGGTCGTCGCCTCCGAAGTGCGCAAGCTGGCCGAGCGCTCGCAGTCCGCTGCCGCCGAAATCTCGGCTCTGTCAGGTGACACCGTTCAGGTGGCGACCGAGGCCGGCGAGATGCTGAACCGTCTGGTGCCCGANGACCTGCTCGCGCTGAATGCCGCCGTCGAGGCCGCCCGCGCCGGCGAGCACGGCAAGGGCTTCGCGGTCGTCGCCTCCGAAGTGCGCAAGCTGGCCGAGCGCTCACAGTCCGCCGCCGCCGAAATCTCGGCGCTATCAGGTGACACCGTTCAGGTGGCGACCGAGGCCGGCGAGATGCTGAACCGTCTGGTGCCCGACATCCGCAAGACCGCCGAGCTGGTCTCGGAGATCTCGGCCGCCTGCCGCGAACAGGACATCGGCGCCTCGCAGATCAACGAGGCGATCCAGCAGCTGGACAAGGTGACCCAGCAGAATGCCGGGGCCTCGGAGGAAATGTCGGCAACGTCGGAAGAGCTGGCCGCCCAGGCCGAGGAGCTGCAGGCCTCGATCGCCTTCTTCAAGGTCGAGCAGAGCCAGGCGGCCGCCCGGCAGGGTGCACGTCCCGCCGCAGCCCCTGCTCGCGCAAAGGCGCCGACAGCACCGGCTCCGGTCAAGCGCAAGCCCGCCGCTGCTGCCCCTGCCGCCGGCCGCCAGACGGTGGCTGCCCAGCAGGCCCGCGTCAAAGGCTTCGCGCTCGATATGGGTGGGCCGGACGAGGATGACGACGACTTCCGCGTCAGCGCCTGAGGCAAAACATCCGACCGAAAAGCGGGAAGCTGTTTTCGCAGAAATCCGATGCGAAGACAGAAAGCTGGAGCAATGGACCGCACACCGCTTTCGGTCAAATGCTCTCTGGGTGACTGAGCGGACACAAGTGGAAAAGGCAATTGTGCGCAGCGGCTGGAAACGGTCGCTGCGCACAGCCATGACTGCCCTTGCAAAAAGGATGAGTATTCATGGCTTTGCCTCAGACATGCCGGTTTCTCCCCGCATCCCCTTGCTGAACGATGGAGGTGGGAGCCGCAAATGAGACAGTCGATTGCCCTGATGGGCTGCTTGATGGCAAGCCTTTTCGCAGCGATATCCGTTGCAGGAGCGCAGGATGGGAATGAGGCCGCGCGCGCTGTCTTTGCGCCCGTGGTGAAGGAACACGCCATTCCCGGCCTCGTCGTCGGCATCACCCGCAATGGCAAGCACAGCTTTTACCTCTCAGGCCTGGCCTCGAAAGCCGACCGGCGCGCGGTGACGCCGGACACGCTGTTCGAGCTCGGCTCGATCAGCAAGATCTTCACCGTGACGCTGGCCGCGCTGGCGGAGGAGCGGGGGAAGCTTCGGCTTGACGACACGCTCGCCCAGCATCTGTGCGCCGGCGCCTGCACGATCTCGGGCGATCTCACGCTGATGGATCTGGCGACGCACCGCTCGGGCGGGCTGCCTTTGCAGGTGCCTGATGGCGTCAAGACGGTGGACGGGCTGGCGCGCTGGCTGAAGAGCTGGCAGCCGCCGAAGCCGGGAGCGCGCAGCTATTCCAATATCAGCATCGGCCTGCTGGGTCATGTCACCGGCAAAGCCCTGGATATGCCCTATAAGCAAGCGGTCCAGACCGTGCTCTTCCCGGCCTTCGGCCTTGAGAACAGCTGGATCGACGTGCCCAAGCGCCAGATGGCGCTCTATGCCTATGGCTATGACTGGCGCAGCGGCGCGCCGATCCGCGTCAATCCCGGCCTGCTCGATGCCGAAGCCTATGGCGTGAAATCGAGCGCGCGCGACATGCTGCAGCTTCTGGATGTCGAACTCGGGCAGGCCGATGCGCCCAAGGAGCTGCGCAAAGCCATTGCCCGGACGCGGGAGCCGCAATACCGCACGGCCTTCTTCACCCAGGACATGATCTGGGAGCAATATCCCTGGCCGGTCGGGCTGGAGCGGATGGTGGCCGGCAATGGGCCCGACATGATCATGACGCCGCAGCCGGTCGAGGCGCTCGATCCCGCAGCCCGCGCAGGCGACCCGGTGATCCTCAACAAGACCGGATCCACCAATGGCTTCGGGAACTATATCGCCATGGTCCCGAGCGAAAGGCTCGGCGTGGTGATGCTCGCCAACAAGAACATTCCGATCGAGGCGCGCGTGCGGGCGACCTATGCCCTGATCAAGGCGCTCCTCGGCCCTTGAGGCGGATAGCGGGACAGAGCGGGAGCGCGGGGCGCAGGCGGCGCCGGCTGCCTCACCGGCATTATCGACATTGACGTGCAGGGACCGCCCGCGCTCAGGCAGGCCGCTTCTGACGGGTAAGGCCCTGCTTCATGGCGTATCAGGCTTTGCCGGGAAGGGTCCGGGCGCGCAGTGGCGCGGGGCGGCTGGCCGGCGCGGCATAATTGCCCTGGCGGCGCGCATCCTTCTCGCGATTGGCGGCGAGATAGCTGATGGCCTGCGGGGTGCGCGCGCTGCCGGCAGCGCTTTCCAGCCAGCCGGCCACGCGGGCGACGCATTCGGCAGGCACCAGCGTATCGACCAGCAGCTCGGCGCGGGTGCGGCCATCGACCATTTCCGCGAGATAGGGATAGAGATAGCTGAGGATCGTCAGCTGATCGGCGATTGGCAGCTTGAGCGCGACCAGCGCGGTTGCAAGCTGCTGGCCTGACACATCGAGAACCAGACGCTCGCCCACTTCGAGATCGGCGTTGAGAACGGCCGAAAGGCAGGAGGCGAGCATGTTGATCTCGCCGAGCCGGGCGAAGCGCACGAGCAGGGCCGCATGGGTGGAATCCACGGCCGGCAGGCTGGGCTCGGCCTTTGCCGGCTGCGGCTGGACGCGTTGCACCATGGCCTTCAGCTCGCGGCGCAGGCGCTGATCGCGATCCATCTGGCTGTCGGCCTCGGCGGCGGTTTCCTGGCGGGCTGGCATTTCCGTCAGCCGCCCGGTGGCGATGTCGAGCCCGCCGCGCGAGATCCGCTGGCGGCGTTCCACCAGCGCCTCGATCAGGGGCGCCGAGAGGCTGTCGCGCCGGGCGATGGCCTCGGCATGCTCGATGCTCTGGGTGCGCACCAGGGCGATCAGCGTCTGATCATCGATGACGGGCGAGGCTGTGAGAAACGGGGCGGCAATGGCGATGGGGGCGCTGCCGATCTGATAGGCGACCGCCTGCGGCACGTGCTGGCATCGCGAAAGCGCCGAGGCCGCCTGGCGCCGTGCCTCGTTGCTGGAGGCGGCGAAGAGCGGAACGAAGAGTTCCTCGAACTGGCGCTGATCGGCCTTGCGGGGCTGGCGCAAGGCCTCGTAGCTGGTGACCGTGGCCAGAAGGACGACATCCTTCACCCGGCTGCCTTGTGCTCTCTCCAATTCCCGGAACCGATCAGACATGATGAGAACCCACTTGCACGCAACACAGGAAGAAGGCGGCTGATCTATCAGCCGGACCGGCGGGCCTGCTCTGAACAGGTCTCCGGACACGCTTGAGACTGCAGT
Organism: Xaviernesmea rhizosphaerae; assembly: GCF_001938945.1. Taxonomy (GTDB): domain Bacteria; phylum Pseudomonadota; class Alphaproteobacteria; order Rhizobiales; family Rhizobiaceae; genus Xaviernesmea; species Xaviernesmea rhizosphaerae. The sequence continues at coordinate 323,373 of NZ_MKIO01000031.1, read as the reverse complement.
CTAGAAGGGCGTGGTTAACGAGGTCTTAAGGGTAAAGAAGATACTAAGATCTGCTGTCATAAATCGGTACGACTGTGGCCATCCGGCCACAGTCGGTGCCAGCCCCAGCAGATACATCGGTCTATCTGCCTGAAGCAGGGGTCGAGAAACCCGACGCGGTCCGATTCCTAAGATTTTGGTTCCGCATCAAATTTTCCGGCAACTTGGCCCTCTTGCGGTCCGATGGCCGCCAATATGTGCTTTTTCCACAAGGGACCGATGGCAGGTCGAGGCCGGGGCTTGGCAGCAAGAAGCCAGGGACTGTGTGCCCCATCATCCAGCCTTTCCGGGCGGGTCGGCGCATAAAGAAACCGGCATGCCCTGAAGCATGCCGGCTGCATCTGTTTTAAGAAATCGGCCGCGCTTGCTCAGCGCGCGCAGGCGGGATCGCCAGGCATGCAGGCGCCGTTTTCCGGGCGGCGGATCCGGGCGCGCTCGGCGCCGTCCCGCTCGGGATTGCCCTCCCAGTTCTGCCTGTCGCGGTCGCGCATCTCGCGCTCGCCGCGGTAATCGCGCTCACGCTGGTCGCCGCCGCGCTGGTCCCGGTCGCGCTGGTGGTTGTCCCACTCCCGCTGGCGGTTGTCGCGCTCGAAATTCTGGCGGTCACGCTCGCGGTTCTGGCGGTCCAGATCGCGGTTGCGCTGGTCGAGTTCGCGGTTCTCGCGATCCCGCTCGCGGTTCATCCGGTCGCGCTCGCGGTTTTCCCGGTCGCGCTCCCAGTTCTGCTGGCGATCGCGCTCCCAGTTCTGGCGGTCGGGCTCGCGGCGCGGCCGGTCCTGTTCCCAGCGGGGACGATCGGCCTCCCAGCGAGGGCGATCCGGCTCCCAGCGCGGACGCGGCGGCAGGGGACGGTCATCACGCCAGCCCCCGCGCCATTCGCGCCAGTAGTCGCGCTCACGGTAGAAGTCGCGGCTGCGATAGTTGCGTGTCCAATAGGTATCGACGTCGAAGGTGACCGTGGGGATGCCGAGGGGTCGGTAATATTCCGGTGCCAGATAGACGCGCCTCTCGCGATAGATCGTCTGCAGGTAGCGCCCGGCCACCCAGCCGCGGCCATAGCGAAAGGAGACATCGCACCAGGGCACTTCGGCCAGGCAGCCATGGATCTCGACGGAGGCGCCGGCCGGGATGACGGTGACGGCCGGATAGCGCGTGCTGGGGCCGGAGCGCATGTTGACATTGGCTGTGGAATAGCCCGACGCGGCCTCTGCCAGCGACGGAAACAGCCCGACGGCCAGAAATGCAGCACCCGCTGCGGCCGAAAATTTGAAAGCGGAGTTAAACACTGAACTCTCCCTGTGACCCTGACCATGCCTCTTCTCACCAGCGGCCTCCCCGTGGCGCGGGCGAAAGAAAGCATCTTTCGAGGACGTCCGGGGCTGCTTCACGAGATCGCGCAAAAGCGTGAATAAACCTGTGCAGCCCTCAAGAAGTTCCTCACGGTGCACTCTGTCAAAATCAAGGCGTGCGGAAAAGGGCCCTGCGCGATCAAGGTTGCCTTGATGGTTGCGGGACATTTCGGCCGGGAACCGCAGGCATTGCGGGCACTTTGCACAGAAACCCCCTGCGCAGTCCGCTGTGGCTCGGCAGACAGGTATGCCTCCGGCAGGCAAGCTGGCTTATCAGTCTTTTCTCACGCGACGCCGGGAACCAAAGCAGCACCCGCGCGTTCTCACGTCAGCTACAAGGAGCCCGACCCATGATTGAGAAGAAGTTTGCGACCGTGACGAACGAAGACATCTCCGAAGTCGAAGCCAGCGCGGCCAAGGCAGATCTCGATGCGCAGATCGCCGATCTGAAGGCGGAAATTGCGCGCCTGACCGATTCCGTCTCCGCTATCGGCAATAGCGCCAAGGCCGTCGTTCAGTCGGAAGCCGAAGTCATGGCCGACCGCCTGCGCGAACGCGTGCGCGCCGAGCCGATCTCGACGCTTGCCACCATTGCCGGCGTCTCCTTCGTGCTGGGCATGCTCTTTCGCCGCTGATGCGTCAAAAGTTAACGCGGCTTGAACAGCCGCGCCTACAACTGGACACGAAAGACAGGGCCTGCGCCGGCAAACAGCCCGGCGCAGGCCACATTTGCGACTGTTTCAGCCGGTTGGATCCAAGGCCATGAAATCTCTGGTCATAGCAGCATTAAGGTGCGTTAATCGGCTGTTAACGAAGCTGTGGCCAAATCATGCCGAAGATGCGACGATGAACCCGTCACGTCACGGTCATGAAGACCGAATGCATGAAAGCCGGAATGATCCGGAAAAAGGAGAAACCAGGACGGTGCGGTCAGGCCTCGGCCTGCCACGACACCAGCCCGGACAGGGCAGGGTGAAATCTGTTTCGTATTCATCCCTCTCAAACCCAGTGTTGGAGACGAGAATGGCAGACGTAATCCGATTAAAGGACCACCCCGCGCGCGCAAGCCGTCGGGCACAGAATTACGGCAAAGGCAGCTCCGAGGCCGTAGTGCTGATGTTTACAGGCATTCGGTATGAGCGGATCGGCGAGCAGGCCACAGTGCCGCGCGATATGACGCAGCCGCTGAATACCTCCTCCACGCATTGACTCCTGTTCGCCCCTAGCGGTTGCTGGTGAACAGGGCTGCCGGCGTGTGGCCTGGCGCATCGCACTGAGAGGCATCTTGGGATCGCGCCCTGTTGAACAGGTTTGAAAAGACCGCCTTGGTCATGCACTTTGTCGGCAAGGCGACAAGATCGCGGGCCATTTGTCTGGTGACATGGTTTCAGGCCGACGACGGGATGACCGACGCTTGAGCGCGTTATGATGGTCCGGGTGAGCTCCCGACACCTTGAGCCCCATTTGCCCCCACGTCGTTATCGAAAACCGGCGTCTCTTTGATCCCTGACATGCGTCAGTTTTCAGCGCGGAACGTCTCGCAGGACGCCTTCGCCAGAAAATCGCGCGCGCTCTCCTCGAAGCTCTGCGTCGGCGCCATGGCGCGCACCACGGCATAGCCTTCAGGATCGCGCATTTCCACCAGGATTGCCGCGCCCAGCGCATCGGAAGGCAGCTTGCGCAGCTCGGTCAGCTGGCGCGGCGTGGCGGCGATGACGTCGAGTTTGCGCTGGACGGCTGTGGCGTCGTTCATGCTGAACACCTCGTTGGAGGTGCTGTCATAGACGGCGAAGGACCAGAAGGGCACATCGCCTCCGGCGGAAAAGCGCACCGGGCCACCAGCGACGGAAAAGCCGCAGACCGCCACCCGCAGGAACGGATCGTCATCCGACAGGCCGGTTGTGCCCGGCGCGCGGGTGAGCCGAAAGAAGCTGTCCATCTCGAACAGGCCGAGAACGCGGCTATAGGCGTCCTCCGCCGAAAAGCGCGGCAGGCCGAGCACCAGCACGATATGCAGCATGGCCGCGCCGATGAGGCCGATCAGGATGGCATAGGCGACACTACGCATGGGAGCCACATCCGAGCTTGCGGATCGCGGGCATGCCGAGATCGATGAGACCGGACGAGCCGGCTGTCGGCGTGTCCAGAAGCGTCAGCACCAGGCGAAAGGGCCCCGCCGCCGTCAAGGCCAGCCAGTTGCCGGGCTGCGCGGCGGCGGACAGGCGGATGTGGATCACGCCGTCGCCTTCGTGCAGGGCCGTCCAGCTGTTGAGCGCGGTTGGCAGCTCGGGCGCGGCGGTGAGCGTGCGGTCCTGCAGATCGGTCATGTAGAGCGTCCAGAACCGGGCGACCGGCGTCTGGCCGGCGATCTCGTACGCGCAAGCCGCTTCGAGCGGCGCGCCGGCGCTGTCGACGGAAGCGATGAATTGCAGCCCTTCCGCCCCGCCATAGAGCAGGCGGCCCTGGCGCGCGCGGTGGGCACGGGCATAGGGGTCCGCCGATGCTGTCTGGGCATTGGGAAAGGCGGTCCATGGGCCGAGCGCAATCACGCCGAAGCCGACCGTGGTCTTCAACGCCTGCACCGCGGAAGCGATGCCGAGGCCGAAGGCGACGCTAAGAGCCAGGGCAACGAGGAACGGGACGCGAAACAAGGGAACAGGCCGCCTTTAGAACAGGGAAAGAGAGGCTGAGGGGATGAAGCAGGCGATTGCGGCCGGGATGAGATGGTCGTGCGAAGGCGCCGGCTGACAGCGCTCCCTCTCGGAGCTCAGCTGTTGTGGGCCGCTGCCGGCCGGTCTCAACCCCTGCCAGACCGGCACCCGCAATGGTGCCCTTTCCCGCTGTGCCATCGCGCTCACGGCCGGGCCGCCGCGACCTTGCCCGGCGCCAGCGGCACGGGGTGGAGCGCCGGGGCTGCGGTGAAGCGGTCGGCGAGCGTCTTCAGAAGCGTCGTCGCTTCGTTTGAAAGCATGCGCGGGCGCAGCGGAATGGCGGGCAGCGCCTCGCTCTCGGCCACCGTTGCCGTGGCGGGCGTCTTGTCCTTCTTTCCCGGCGCGGGCATGTCCACGCCGGGGATCGGCCGGTGCTCGATGCCCTGTTCGGCATAGTCCATCAGCCGCTTGAAGGTCATGGCCGGCAGGGAGCCGCCGGTCATGTTGTTGCTGGAGGTGTAATCGTCGTTCCCGTACCAGACGGCCGTGGTGTAATCGCCGGTGAAGCCGACATACCAGGCATCGCGATAGGCCTGGGTCGTGCCGGTCTTGCCGCCCGAGAGCACATGGTCGAGCGCCGCCTTGCGCGCGGTGCCGATCACCGGGATCTGCGTCAGCATCCGGTTCATGCTGGAGGTCGCCTTCTCGCTCAGAACCCGGCGGGCCGGCGGCGCGTCGCGGTTGAAGTCGTAGAGAATGTCGCCGTCATAGTTCAGGATCTGGCTGATTCCGTGGCGCCGCGCCTCGACGCCGCCGGCGGGGAAGACGGCATAGCCGGTCGCCTGATCGAGAACGGTCAGCTCCGAGGTGCCGAGCGGAATGGTCTTGTCGGCGCGAATGGGCGTTTCCACGCCCATGTCCTTTGCCATCTTGACGATCCGATCGATGCCCAGCTCGTCCTTGGCCAGGCGCACCGGCACGGTGTTGATCGACTTGGCGATCGCGGTCAGCAGCGTCACCTTGCCGGAATAGGACCGACCGTAATTCTGCGGCGACCAGCCGCGCCAGGTGATCGGCGCATCGCTAATGACGCTTTCGGGGGTGAAGCCCTTCTCCATCGCCGCCGCATAGGTATAGACCTTGAAGGAAGAGCCCGGCTGGCGCAGCGCCTTGGTGGCGCGGTTGAACTGGCTTTCGCCATAGTCCCGCCCGCCGACCATCGCCCGAACGCCGCCGCCATTCTCCACCATCACCAGCGCGCCCTGCTTGACGCGGTAGCTCTCGCCATATTCGCGCAGGGCCGTTTCCACCGCATCCTCCGCGGCCTTCTGCAGGCCCATGTCGATGGTGGTGCGTACGATCAGCGAGTGCTGGGCAAAAGGCGTGGCGATGCGCTGCACCTCCTCGAAAGCCCAGTCGAGGAAGAAGTCCGGCGCTTCCAGCCGGCGCGCCCGGTCCGCCACGGTGGCTGGGTTCAGCCGCGCGGCGATCACCTGCCCCTCGGTCATCAGCCCGCTCTGGACCAGATTGGTCAGGACCTCATTGGCCCGCCCGCGCGCGGCCGGCAGGTTCACATGCGGCGCATAGCGTGCCGGGGCCTTGAACAGGCCGGCGAGCATGGCCGATTCGGCCAGGTTGACGTCGGTGATCGGCTTGCCGAAATAGAACTGCGACGCCGCCGCCGCGCCGAAGGTGCCGCCGCCCATATAGGCACGATCGAGATAGAGGCCGAGAATCTCCTTCTTCGTCAGGTTGCTTTCCAGCCAGAGGGCGAGGAAGGCCTCCTTGATCTTGCGCTCGATCGTGCGCTCATTGGAGAGAAACAGGTTCTTCGCGAGCTGCTGCGTCAGTGTGGAGCCGCCCTGCACCACCCCGCCGGCCCGGGCATTCTCCGTCAGGGCGCGGGCGAGGCCCAGGAAGTCGATGCCGTAATGATCGAAGAAGCGGCGGTCCTCGGTGGCAAGCACCGCCTTGACCAGCGTGTCCGGCAGCTGGTCCACCGGCACGGAATCTTCATGGATGATGCCGCGATGGCCGATCTCGTTGCCGTAGCGATCGAGGAAGGTGACGGCGAAATCGCTCTGCGCCCGCCAGTTGCCCTTGGTCTCCTGAAAGGCGGGCAGGGCCAGCGCAAGCAGGAGAACCGAGCCGACCGTGCCCCACGTCATGCCTTCGCCCAGCAGTTCGAACAGCCAGCGCTTCCAGCCGCGCATGCGGAAGCGGCGGAAGAAGATGGTGATGTCTTCCCACCATTCGGCAAAGCGGAAGCCGGCGGCCCAGACGGTGGAATCGATCCAGGCGTCGATCCGCAGAAAGATATGGCGCTTTCTGGGTCTGTCGTCGTCGTTCATCTGCGGCAAGGGCACGTCCTGCTTGTTTCGGCGGCGGAGCCGGCCCAAATGTTGCACGTCGGGCGGATCTATTCTACGCCCCTTTTGTCTCCCAGCCTCTTAACAGCCGAAAGCCCCTGCCGTCATGTCGCATGAAATCCACAGATCGTTGACCAAGCCTGGCGGGGATAGCGGTCCTGCGGGGGACTGGCACCGGGAAGGGCAGCAGGGCGCCGAGCCTCCCTTCTGGAAGACCAAGACGCTCGAGGAGATGAACCAGGGCGAATGGGAAAGCCTGTGCGACGGCTGCGGCCTGTGCTGTCTCAACAAGCTGGAGGACTGGGAGACGGGCGAGATCGCCTGGACCGAGATCCACTGCACGCTGCTCGACGGCGAGAGCTGCCGCTGTCGCGACTATCCCAACCGGCAGGAGACCGTGCCGGACTGTATCCAGCTGACGCCGGAGGCCGTGCGCACGCTGGCCTGGCTGCCGCCGAGCTGCGGCTATCGCAAGGTGCGCGACGGCGAGGACCTTTCCTGGTGGCACCCGCTCGTCTCGGGCGATCCCGACACCGTGCACCAGGCCGGCATTTCCGCCCGCGGGCGCACGGTGTCCGAGGATGAGGTCGATCTCGACGACTTCGAGGACTATGTCGTGGACTGGCCGCTCGACCCCTCCGACGGCAAGGAAAAATAGAAATATAGGAAAATAGTCCTTGACGGCGTGACGGTGCTTTGATAGGGTTCAGGCATCGTCGAAGAAGTGGGCCGGGGCGGTGGATCAAGGATCCCCTCTGACGGGTCGGCCTTCGACAAGGGAAGAAAATCAAGGCGCTGCCTGCGAGAGCGGGAGGCGCCTTTTTCATGATCGGATGAGCCGATGCACTTTGACACCATCGAGACCAGCCTGTTTTCCTGCCGTCCCGCGCCGGCTGCCTACGATGGCGGCCTCGGGTGGAATGAGGAAAAATATCCTTTCTCTGGCGGCGTGGATCTCGATCTTATGAACCTCGATCACAATGGGCTCGATCTCAAGGGCCTCGGCGAGGTGCAGGGAGAGGATCTGCCGCTGATCCTGGGGGCGTTGACGCGGGAGCTGTGCGGGCAGGTTCAACTGCTGCAGAGCCTCGGCCGGCTGGTGACGGAAACGGCGGACGGAGCGGGCGTCGAGCGCAAGCTGGTTCAGGCCGATGCCAAGGCGCAGATCGAGGCGATCTCGCTGATCGTGCGGACACTGGAAAAGATCGACAGCCTGCAGCGGGCGCTGGCCGAGGCGCGCAGCGACCGGGACGCTGCCGAGGGCGAGGCGGATTACGCCGCGCTTGTGGCGCTCTTCGAGACGCGGGTGGAGGCGCGGGCGCGCGAGCTGGCGGCACGCGGCAAGGCGTGTCGGCCTGCCACAGTGGCGCGCGGCGCGGCGCCGCGCAAACGAACGGCCAAGACCGCCCCGGCGAAAGCGTCGCCCGACTGAGATGGTTCGCAGGCCACGGTCTGGACGTCGAGCCAGCCGGACCCAGCTCGGGCCCGATGCGGTTTCGGCGGCTTCGGTCGCGGTCGCCTGAGACGTCTAACGCAAGGACGGACAGCCATCCGAAACCCGATCTTCTATTTCGGCATCGTGCGAACGTCGTTCCCGCGTCTCCCCGTGACGGTGCAGGCCGAAATGGTTGAGCAAACTGAAAGTGTGACAGCGTGGCGTCTTCGAGCGGATCCATTTCTGAAGGCGCAGACTGTGCCAGCGACGGGATTTCCGGCTCTGTGAACGCGCTGTCGATGTCCGGGGCGCGCGCGCCGGGATTTGCCGCGCTGAAGCGCTTCGGCGAGGATTGGGCCTTGACCGGGCGGTTGGCGCAGATGCCGCCGGAGGGCGACTGGCGGATCTGGCTGCTGATGGGCGGACGCGGCTCCGGCAAGACGCGGGCGGGGTCGGAATGGGTGCATCAGCATGCCTGTGCGGCACGAGCGCCGCTGCGCATCGCGCTGGTGGCGGAGACGCTGGGCGATGCGCGCGAGGTGATGATCGACGGCGTCTCGGGCATCATCCGCATCGCCCGGCGGGCGCGGCCGCTTTTCGAGCCCTCGCGCCGCCGGCTGGTCTGGCCGAACGGCACGATCGCGCAGCTGTTTTCGTCCGAAGACCCTGAAAGCCTGCGCGGGCCGCAATTCGACCTTGCCTGGTGCGACGAGCTGGGAAAATGGCGCCATGCGCAGGAGACCTTCGACATGCTGCAATTCGCGCTGCGGCTCGGCGCAAATCCCCGCAGCCTGGTGACCACCACACCGCGGCCGACGCCGCTGATGAAGGCGCTGATGGCCGATCCCGACACCGTCATCGCCCGCATTCGCACGGCCGACAATCAGGCGCATCTCTCGCCGGGCTTCCTCAAGGCCATGGCGCAGCGCTATGGCGGCACGCGGCTTGGCCGGCAGGAGCTGGAGGGCGAGCTGATCGCCGATCGCGAGGATGCGCTCTGGTCGCGCAGCCAGCTGGAAGCCTTGCGCTGCCGGCAACCGGATGCGCTCACCCGCATTCTCGTCGCGGTCGATCCGCCGGCGGCTGCCGGCCGCCACAGCTGCTGCGGTATTGTCGTCGCCGGGCTGAACGCGGCGGGACAGGCCGTGGTGCTGGCCGATGCCTCGGTGGAAAGCCGCAGCCCGGCCGGCTGGGCGCGGGCGGCAGTGGAGGCCTATCACCGCTTTTCCGCCGACCGTCTGGTGGCCGAGGTCAACCAGGGCGGCGACATGGTGGCGGCGCTGCTGAAGGGCATAGACGCGGCGCTGCCGCTGACCAGCGTGCGCGCGACGCGCGGCAAATGGCGACGGGCGGAGCCGGTCGCCGCGCTCTACGAGCAGGGCCGCGTGCTGCATGCCGGCGCCTTCGCAGCGCTCGAGGACCAGATGTGCGACTTCGGCCCCGACGGCCTTTCGTCCGGCCGCTCGCCCGACCGGCTCGACGCGCTGGTCTGGGCGCTGACGGCGCTTTTGATCGACGGGCAAGGACTGCCGCGCGTGCGCAGCCTCTAGAGTATCGGACTGGAACGTGGGGCCCGGCTTTCGCCTTGCAGCGCTGACACTATGGAGATCACGCCGCGCGCCGGAAGAACGAAAAAGGCGACCGGTTGCCCGATCGCCCTCTCGTCATGAAATATACCCAAGTATAAAGGCTTTCGTCTTGAAACTGGGGACGCGGATGCGCCAAGCGGCCCGGCGCGTCCTATCGACGCTTTGCGAAGACCTATTTGGCGGCAGGCTGCGACGGCTTGACCGGCTTGGATCCGGTGGTGCGAATGGCGCGCCATTCGTTTTCGAAGCGTTCGAACAGGCTCTGCGAAATGGTCTTGATCGTCATGGTCAGTCTTCCGGCATGTCTGTTGGGGGTTCGGCCGGGCTAACGGTCTGGCGGAACATTGGTTCCATCCTTATCCGGCGAACCTTCCCTCAGCGCCCGTCTCAGCCCTTGCTGGAGGCGCGGAAGGCCAAATTGATTCCTGGGCGGGCGGCCTGCGCGCCGCGCATCTGCTGCCATTCGTTCTCGATGCGGTTCATCATCTTCTGAGAGATGGTTTCGGTCTGTGCGGGACGCACCTTGGTCTCGATCATGCTCATCGGCCGCTCCTGCTCAATGGTTGTTATGGCATGAACGATTGCATTGCAGCATTTCGAAGTAAATAGGCATTTCAACGATTTAATCGGTTTAAAAAATCTAAATCGGTTGAGTCAAACAGGTCATTTTATGCATGAGCAAAATGGAGCACGACCTTTGTGCAAAGCGTCCTTTTTTGAGACAGCCCGTGCCGCGCTTTTCGCCGGTAAGATGACGGCAGACCAGGAAGCGGGCATCGAGACGATTCTGGCGCGCTGGCGCAGCCTGGGTCCGCATGTAGATCGCCGGTTCGTGGCTTACGGTCTTGCGACGGCGCATCACGAGACCGGCCGGCTGATGCAGCCGGTGCGCGAGACCTTTGCCGCAAGCGACGCGCAGGCCATTGCCCGGCTGGAGCGCGCCTATCGCCGCGGCCGCCTGCCGCAGGTGACGGAGCCCTACTGGCGCACGGATGCCGAGGGCCGAAGCTGGTTCGGGCGCGGTTACGTCCAGCTGACGCACCGCGCCAATTATGCCGTTCTGTCGAAAGCCACCGGCCTCGATCTCCTGGGCAATCCCGATCTGGCGCTGCAGAGCGAACCGGCCGCGACCATCCTCGTCACCGGGCTGGTCGAGGGGCTCTTCACCGGCCGTCGCCTCGGCGACTATCTGCGGGCCGGCGCCGTGGATTGGCGTGGCGCGCGCCGCACGGTGAACGGCACAGACCGGGCCGAGCTGATCGCAGGCTATGCCCGCGCCTATGAGGCGGCGCTGCTGGCCGGCGGTTTCTGACCGCGCGGGGCTCTCTGCCCGTCAACCGCCCGCAAGCGAATCATCCCGCTAGAGACAACCTGCATGAGACAACCCGCAAGAGACCAAGGAGAGCGCCATGCGCCCATTCTTCAAACTGCGCGCGCGCCGCTTGCCTGACGAGGCGGGGCAGGCGCCCGCTCCGCGCGCGCCGCGGCCGGACGAGGCCAAGAGCGCGGCGATCCTGGCGGCACTTTCCGCCGGGGCCCCGGCGCAATGGACCGGCCGTTCCTATGGCGCGCTGGCGCGGGAAGGGTTCCTGCGCAATCCGGTCGCCTATCGCTGCGTGCGCCTGGTGGCGGAGGCGGCGGGCGCGGTGCCGCTCCTACTTTATACCCGTCAGCAGGAACTGACGGAACACCCCGTTCTAACCCTGCTGGCGCGGCCGAACGAGCGGCAGTCGGGCATCGACTTTCTCGAAACCCTCTATGGCCATCTGCTTCTGTCAGGCAATGCCTATGTCGAGGGCGTGGCGATCGACGGGCGGCTGCGGGCGCTGCACTTGCTGCGGCCGGACCGCATCCGCATTGTCGAGGGCGCGGATGGCTGGCCGGACGCCTATGAATACCGGCTGGGCGGACGCGTGCGGCGCCATGGCGCGGCCGATGGCCTGCTCCTGCATCTGCGGCTGTTCCACCCGCTGGACGATCATCTGGGCTATCCGCCGCTCGCCGCCGCGCAGACCGCGCTCGATCTGTCCAACGCGGCGGCGCGCTGGAACAAGGCGCTGCTCGACAATTCGGCCCGCCCTTCCGGCGCTTTGGTCTATCAGCCCAAGGAGGGCGGCAACCTGCCGCCGGAGCAGTTCGACCGGCTGAAGAGCGAGCTGGACGACGGCTATACCGGCCCCGCGCGCGCAGGCCGGCCCTTGCTGCTCGAAGGCGGGCTGGACTGGAAGCCCATGGGGCTCTCGCCCCGGGAGATGGATTTTGTCGAGGCGAGGAACGGGGCGGCGCGCGACATCGCGCTCGCCTTCGGCGTGCCGCCCATGATGCTCGGCCTGCCGGGCGACAACACCTATGCCAATTACCAGGAGGCGAACCGCGCCTTTTTCCGCCTGACCGTGCTGCCGATGATCGGCCGGACGCTGGCGGCGCTGTCTGTCTGGTTCGGCGAGCGTTTCGGGGAGGATCTGTCGCTGCGGCCGGATCTCGATGCCGTGGCCGGCCTTTCGGCCGAGCGCGGCGAATTGTGGAAGCGGCTGAGTGAGGCCGACTTCCTCACCGAAGCCGAAAAGCGCCAGGCCGTCGGCTATTGACGCATGCCGCCGCGGACGGCTCACCGGTTTCGCGGTGAGACCTTCGAGAAAACAGAGACTTATAGCGCGAGAAAGCGGATCTGAACGATCCGGTGCGCCTTAACGGACAAAACGGCCGGCTCCCCCGCGCTGGCCAGGGAAAGGACGGCGACATGGCCGACTGGAATGGCGTTTCGGATGTCTGGCTGGCGCGTCTCCTGGGCGCGCTCGCCGGCGCCTCGGTCTCGCTGGTCTATATGCTGCCGAAAAGCGCGCAGGAGGCGGCCATCCGCTTCCTCACCGGGCTTGCCTGCGGCCTCGTCTTCGGCGGGCCGGCCGGTCTGTGGCTCAGCCGGAAGCTGGAGATCGCCCCGGCGCTGTCGGCCAGCGAAATGCTGCTGACGGGCTCGGCCGCCGCCAGCCTCGGCGCCTGGTGGGGGCTCGGCGCCATCGCCCGGCTGGCCGACCGGCTGGGCCGGGGCACGCCGAACGGGCGCTGACGCTCGCCGTTCATCGGCGAGACGAACAGAGGCCGGGGATTGCGCGAACCCGTCCTGGCCTCGCAACCATCCGATTATCGCGGAGACAAGCAAGATGACAGACCGACCACGGGCCTGGCAGACGAAGACGGCTGCGCGGCTGACGCTTTCGGGCGTCAGCGGCCAGGGCCGCTTCTCCGGCTATGCCAGCCTGTTCAACGAGGTGGACCTCGGCCAGGACATGATCGAGCCCGGCGCCTTTTCCCGCTCGCTGGCGCGGCGCGGAGCCGAGGGCGTGCGCATGCTCTTCCAGCACGACCCGGCCGAGCCGATCGGCAGCTGGGTGACGCTGCGCGAGGACCAGCGCGGCCTCTTCGTCGAGGGGCAGCTCGCCACCGGCGTGGCCCGGGCGCGCGAGGTGCATGCGCTGCTGACCAATGGCGCGCTGGACGGGCTTTCGATCGGCTTCCAGACGCTGCGCGCCCGCACCGACGCCAAGACCGGCGTGCGCCGCATCCTGGAGGCCGATCTCTGGGAAATCTCGATCGTCACCTTCCCCATGCTGCCTTCGGCGCGCGTGTCGAATGTGAAGGATGCGCGGTGGTTCCGCGACAAGGAAACGGAGCTCGTGCGCGGTCTGCGCCGGGTGGCCCGCATGATGAAAACCAGACCATAAGGATCGCTTTTCATGACTGTTGAGACCCAACATCCCGAGACGAAGGCCGCCGACCACATGACCGCGCCGGAAATCAAGACCACGCCGGACACCGTGGCCGCCGCCTTCGAGGATTTCATGTCCGCCTTCGAGGCCTTCAAGGAAACCAATGACCGGCGTCTGGACGAGCTGGAAACCAAGCTGTCGTCCGACGTGCTGACGCGCGAGAAGATGGAGCGCATCAACCGCAGCATGGACGAGCAGAAGCGCGCGCTCGACCAGCTCATCCTGCGCAAGGCCCGCCCGGCGATCGGCGGCGGCGATGCCTCGGCCGGAGAGATGCGCGAACACAAGGCCGCCTTCGAGGCCTATCTGCGCAAGGGCGACGAGCAGGGCCTGCGCGAGATGGAAAGCAAGGCGATGAGCGTCGGCTCGGCCGCCGATGGCGGCTATCTGGTGCCCCGGGAAACCGACAGCGAGATCGGCCGGCGCCTGGCGGTGGTCTCGCCGATCCGCGGGCTGGCCACCGTGCGGCAGGTGACCGGCGCCGTGCTGAAGAAGCCCTTCGCGCTGGCCGGCATGGCTACCGGCTGGGTGGCGGAAACGGCGGCGCGTCCGCAGACGGCGTCCCCGCAGCTGGCCGAGCTCTCCTTCCCCACCATGGAGCTTTACGCCATGCCGGCGGCGACCGCCGCCCTGCTCGATGACGCGGCCGTCGATGTGGAAAGCTGGATCGCGGCGGAGGTCGATCTTGCCTTCGGCCTGCAGGAAGGCCAGGCCTTCGTCACCGGCGACGGCGTCAACAAGCCCAAGGGTTTCCTGAGCTATGACACCGTGGCCGACAGCGCCTGGAGCTGGGGCAATCTCGGCTATGTGGCCACGGGCGCGGCCGGCGCCTTTTCGCCCGCAGGCGCCTCGGACACGCTGGTGGACACGATCTATGCGCTGAAGGCCAGCTATCGCCGCAATGCCGGTTTCGTCATGAGCCGCAAGACGCAGGCCGAAATCCGCAAGCTCAAGGATTCCACCGGCCATTATCTCTGGCAGCCGCCGGCCTCTGCTGAAGCGCGGGCGAGCCTGATGGGCTTCCCGCTGACGGAAGCCGAGGAAATGCCGGATATTGCCGCCGGCAGCCTGGCCATCGCCTTCGGCGATTTTGCGGCCGGCTATCTCGTGGTGGACCGCACCGGCGTGCGCGTGCTGCGGGACCCCTATTCCGCCAAGCCCTATGTGCTGTTCTACACCACCAAGCGCGTGGGCGGCGGGGTGCAGAATTTCGAGGCGATCAAGCTGATCAAATTCGCCGCCTCTTGATTTTGCACCGGGCAGCCCTTTCTCCCTTTGCTGGATCACGCGGCCGTGATGTCGCCATGCCGGCGCTTGCCATCGCCCAGATGCGACCGGTCGGCAGCGAGAAGGGCCGTCCGAGGCTTAAGCGCCGCTCCTGCCTCCAGAGACTCGGACTGGTTCCGGTTTCCAGTCCTGCTCTCTCGCGGCTGCGGCCCGTCCGTCGCCCCGCGCCTGCAACGTCGGCGCGGGATGGCGATGGATGAAGGCCGCGCGGGCGGATGCGGGGAGCCCCTCCCACCCGCATCCGCCCGACCTCTCTCGATGATTTTTTGATCTCTTCACCGCACCGCCGGCTGAGCGCCGCGATGCCGGAACCTGCGGAATTTTTCCATGACCCTTGCAGAACTGACACCGCCCGGCAGCGAACCTTTGACGCTGGCCGAGGCGAAGGCGCATCTGCGCCTGGAGACGGCGGATGAGGATGCGCTCGTCACCGCGCTGATCCGCACGGTGCGCCAGCACCTGGAGCGCGAGACCGGACTGGCGCTGATCACCCGCAGCCTGCGGCTCTATCTCGATGATTGGCCCGACACACGCATCATCTCCCTTCCGGTCGGCCCCGTGACCGCCGTAGACGGCGTGACGCTCTACGATGCCGAGGGGCATCCCAGCGAGATCGGCGCGGCCGGTTTCGTGCTCGATGGCCGGGCCTATCCGCCGCGGCTGCTCGCGCCGGTCCTGCCTTCGCCCGACCAGCCGCTGAACGGCATCGAGATCGACCTTACCGCCGGCTTCGGCCCCACGGGCGCCACGGTGCCGGATGGGCTGAAGCGGGCGATGCTGCAGCACCTGGCATTGCTCTTCGCCTTTCGCGGGGTGGTGGCGCCGCAGGACCAGCCGGCCGGCGTGCCGCTCGGCTACGACCGTCTGCTCGCGCCCTACCGCATGTGGAGGCTATGATCGCCATGCTCTCCAATCTCGATCCCGGCGCGCTCTCCGCGCGGCTTGCCTGGGAGCATCCGGTGGAAGCGCCGGATGGACAGGGCGGCGTCTCCATCGCTTATCAAACTGCCGGCGCGCTCTGGGCCCGCATCGAGCCCGTGCAGGCGCGGTGGGAGGAGGCGGGCAACGAGGCCGGCGCCGAGCGAACGCACCGCATCTGGCTGCGCCATCGCGACGATCTCAAGGCCGGCGACCGGCTGCGTCTGGGCGCGCGGCTGTTTACCCTCCTCAGCCTCCATGATCCGGACGAGACGCGCCGCATGCTGGTGGCCGAGGCGCGCGAGCTTGTGTCATGAGCGCGGCCGGTCCTCTGCAGGCGGCGCTGGTCGCCTATCTCTCCGCCGATGCGCCTCTGACCGCGCTGATCGGCGCACATGGCATTTGCGACCGGCTGGTGCCGGCCACGACGCCACGGCCCTATCTGCGCATTCTCGACATCGACAGCCGCGACATTTCGGGCGATCTCATGCCCCTCTGGGAACATGGGCTGCGCCTGCTCGTGGTGGGGCCGGAGGGCGGACACCGCGTGGTCGAGACCGTCGCCGCCCGGTTGCGGCTGCTTCTGGACAATGCCGCGCTGACGCTTAACGGCCACCACCTGGCGAGCCTTGCCTGCCAGTCCTGCCGCATTCGCCGTGACGAAACGCTGAAGGGCCATGTGGCCGAACTCACCTTGCGCGCCGTCACCGAGCCGGCGTGAGCCTTCCCCTTAGTTCAAAACAACCAGGAGCCAGAGATCATGGCCGTGCAGAAGGGCAGGGATCTCCTGCTGAAGATCGACAAGTCAGGCGCCTTCGTCACCATTGGCGGCCTGCGCGCAAAGCGGCTCGCCTTCAATGCGGAGCTGGTGGACGTGACCGATTCGGAATCCTCCGGCCGCTGGCGCGAGCTTCTGGGCGGGGCCGGCGTGCAGCGCGCCGCCGTTTCCGGCCAGGGCCTGTTCAAGGACCAGGAAGCGGATGCGCTGGTGCGCACGGCGTTCTTCGCCGGCAGCCTTCTGTCCTGGCAGCTGATCCTGCCGGATTTCGGCACGATCACCGGCCTGTTCCAGATTGCCGGGCTCACCTATTCCGGCGCCTATAATGGCGAGGTGCAGTTCGACATTGCGCTGGAATCGGCGGGCGCACTGACTTTCGTGGCGTTGTGATGGGCGCGCCGTCCCGTGACCCGCGTCGCGCCAACCGGCAGCGCGGCGAGATCGAGGCCGTTCTCGGCGGCGAGCGCCGGGTGCTGTGCCTGACGCTCGGCAGTCTGGCGGAGCTGGAAACCGCCTTCGGCGTGGCCGGGCTGGCGGCGCTTGCCGCCCGCTTCGGGCAGGGGCAGCTCGCCGCCCGCGACCTGATCCACCTTCTCGGGGCCGGCCTGCGCGGCGCGGGTGCGGACATCTCGGACGAGGAGGTGGCCGCGATGACGATGGATGGCGGCTTGGCCCCGGCGGCCGACGCCGTCTCCGCTCTGCTCGCCGCTGCCTTCGGCCTGCCTGCATCGCCGGAGACATCGCCGGACCCTGTGCCGGACCCTCCGCAGGACCCTTGAGCG
Source organism: Xaviernesmea rhizosphaerae (assembly GCF_001938945.1). GTDB lineage: Bacteria > Pseudomonadota > Alphaproteobacteria > Rhizobiales > Rhizobiaceae > Xaviernesmea > Xaviernesmea rhizosphaerae. The sequence continues at coordinate 306,409 of NZ_MKIO01000031.1, read as the reverse complement.
CCGCAGCCGGCAGCGCGCCCGAACCCTTTTCCTGGGCCGGGCTCATGCATGCGGGCCTGTGCCGGCTGCGGCTTCATCCCGACCTCTTCTGGCGCCTGACCCCGGTGGAACTCGCTGCCGCGACAGGCGCCTTCGCGCCGGAAGAGGCGGTCCCCGCGCGCAACGATCTGGCGGCGCTGATGGCCGCCTATCCCGATGCGCCTTCCTCGGCGGGTCTTGACGGTGACGCCGCCTCGTCGCCCTTTTTCGCAGGAGAACCGCAATGAGCGATGTGACAACGAGCCCTGCAACAGGCGGCGCCACGGCGGCGGGTGTCGAGGGCTTGGGCGACCTGACCCAGGCGGGGCGGTCGCTTGCCGAGGTGCTCGACGGTCTTGAGGCGCGCGCGCAGCTTCGGAACGGCGCTGACGGGCGCGCTGACCGCAGGCCTGCGCGACGGCCGCTCGCTGGAAGACGTTCTGCGCCAGACCGCTCTGCGCCTGTCTGATATCGCCCTGCAGGCCGGGCTGCAGCCGCTGCAGAACCTGGTCGGTGCGACCGCCAGCAGCCTGATCGAGGGTCTCGGCAAGGCGGCCGGGGCGACGCCGGGCTTGACGCCCGGAAGCTCGCCGAACTTGGCCATCGCGGCGGGCGAGAGGGGCGCGGCGGCTGCCCCCGCGTCCTCGCCGCTCGCCGCAGCGGCGGCGAGCGCCTTTACGGCCGACGGTCAGTTCGCCACGCCGGCCCTGCTCCGGCAGGCCGCAAGCGCGCGCGATCCGGGCCTGTCCGAGCCCGTTTCCGCCGGCATGCCGGCCAGCGCGGCGGCGCCTGCCGCGCCCTCGGTCGTGTTCAACATCCGCACCGAGGATGCCGCGAGCTTCCGCCGGTCCGAGGGCCAGATCGCGGCGATGCTGAGCCGGACGGTGCTGCGCGGCCGGCGCGGTCTTTAACTCTGCCTCGCTCCTCGCGCATTTGACCCTTTTCAGGAGGCATGGCCGATGGGTTTTCATGAAATCCGCTTTCCCCTGCGCGTGGCGCTTGGCACCAGCGGCGGGCCGGAGCGGCGCACCGATATCGTCAGCCTGTCCAACGGGCGGGAGACGCGCAATCAGCGCTGGGCCCGCGCCCGGCGCCGCTATGATGCCGGATCGGGCATTCGCTCGATCGAGGATCTCTACGCCGTTCTCACCTTTTTCGAGGCGCGGGCGGGCAGGCTGCATGGGTTTCGCTTTCGCGATCCCGTGGATTTCCGCTCCTGCCCGCCTGGCAGAACACCGCAGGCGGGCGACCAGACGCTCGGCACGGGCGATGGCGCGCGCCTGCGCTTTTCCCTGCGCAAGACCTATGGTGATGCCGGCGGCGCCACTCAACGTGAAATCACCAAACCGGTGGCGGGCTCCGTGCTCGTTGCCGTCGACGGCCGCCCCGTTCCCGCAGCCGAGGTGAGCTGCGATCCGGCGACCGGTATGCTCGAATTCGCCGCTGGCAAGGCGCCGGCCGCCGGGGCGATCATCACCGCTGGCTTCGAATTCGACGTTCCCGTTCGCTTCGACACGGATCGGATCGATGTGGATCTGGCCCAGTTCCAGGCCGGCCGCATTCCCACCATCCCGCTGATCGAGATCCGCCCATGAGAGAGATTTCCGCACCGCTGGCCGCGCATCTGGCCGGCGACGCCACCACGCTTTGCCATGCCTGGCGCGTGACGCGGCGCGATGGCGTGCGCATCGGCTTTACCGATCATGACGAGGACCTGGCGTTCGGCGGTCTCCTCTATCGCGCCGCGAGCGGCTTCGCCTCGGCCGAAGCTCTGTTTGCCGCTGGCCTTTCCGTGGAGGCCGGTGAGGTGACGGGCGGCTTTTCCAGCGAGGCGATCGCCGAGGCCGATGTTGCCGCCGGGCGCTATGATGGCGCGCGGGTCGAACTCTTGCGGGTCAACTGGGCCGACACCGCTCAGCTGCTGCTCCTCTCCGTCCATGAGATCGGCGAGGTGACCCGCGCGGGCGAAAGCTTCCGCGCCGAGCTGCGCCGCATCACCCACCGGCTGGAGCAGGTGCAGGGCCGGCTTTACGGGCGATGCTGCGATGCCGATTTCGGCGATGCGCGCTGCGGGATAGATGCGACGTCGCCGCCCTTGCTGGCGCAGCGGCGCGTGGTTGCCGTCGCCGGCGCTCTGGACATCCTTGTCGCCGCGCCGGCGCCGCCATCCTCCCTCTACTGGCGGCTGGGCCGCCTTGCCGTCCTCGATGGCGCGGCGGCTGGCTGGCAGGCGCAGATCGCCGATCAGCGGGCGGAGCCGGACGGATCCACGCGGCTGACCCTCTGGCTGGCGCCGCCGGTTGCCATCAGCGTCGGCGACCGTGTGGCGCTGACGGCCGGCTGCGACAAGCGCTTTTCCACCTGCCGCGACCGCTTTGGCAACGGGGTGAACTTCCAGGGCTTTCCCCATATGCCAGGCCTCGACTTCGCCTATGGCTATGCCGATGGCGACACCGAGCATGACGGGCGGCCGCTCTATCAGGACGACGCGCCATGACCGGCGCGGAAGAGGACATCGGTGCCCGCGTTCTTGCCGCCGCGCAAGAGTGGATCGGCACGCCCTATCGCCATCAGGCCAGCATGAAGGGCGTGGGCTGCGATTGCCTTGGTCTGGTGCGCGGCATCTGGCGGGACCTCTATGGCGCGGAGCCGGAAGCCCTGCCGGCCTATGGCCGCGACTGGGCCGAGCGCAGCGGCGAGGATCGCCTGACCGAGGCGGCCAGGCGCCATTTCCAGCCGCGCGAAGCGGGGCACACCTGTGCGCCCGGCGATCTTCTGCTGTTTCGCTGGCGGCCGGATCTGCCGGCCCGGCATTGCGGTATCCATGCCGGCGGGCAGCGTTTCATCCATGCCTATGAAAAGGCGGCGGTCATCGTCTCGCCGCTCGCGCCCGGCTGGGCGCGGCGCATCGCTGGCTGCTTTCGTTTTCCCGATCTGTGAGGCTTCATGGCGACCCTTCTTCTTCAGGCGGCCGGCGCGGCGCTCGGCAGCGTCTTCGGTCCTGTCGGCTCGATCATCGGCCGGGCGGCTGGCGCCATGGCCGGCTCCGCCATCGACCGGGCGCTGTTCGGCCAGACGCAATCGATGGGCCCGCGGCTCGGCGATGCGCGGCTGGTGGGGGCGGAAGAGGGCACGGCCATGCCGCGCGCCTATGGCACGGTCAAGCTGGGCGGAACGCTGATCTGGGCCACGCGCTTCGAGGAGGAAACGCGGGTGGAACGCCAGGGCGGCAAGGGCAGCGGCCCTCGGCTCGAGACCTATCGCTACCACGCCAATTTCGCCCTTGGCCTTTGCGAGGGGCCGATCGCCGCCGTGCGCCGCGTCTGGGCCGATGGCCGCGAGTTGGACCTGACGACGATCGAGATGCGGGTCTATCTCGGCACGCGCAGCCAGCTTCCCGATCCCTTGATCGAGGCCAAGCAGGGGGAGGGCATGGCGCCGGCCTACCGCGGTCTTGCCTATCTTGTGTTCGAGCATTTTCCGCTGGAAGCCTATGGCAACCGCCTTCCCGCGATCCAGGCCGAGGTGTTGCGCAGCGTCGGTACGCTGGAAAGCCAGATCCGGGCCGTGACGCTCATTCCCGGCGCCACCGAGCATGGCTACGATCCGAACTCGGTCAGCGAGAGCCTCGGCGAGGGCGAAAGCCGTTTCGTCAACCGCCATGTGTTCCAGGCATCGAGCGACTGGACCGCGTCGCTGGACGAGTTGCAGGCACTCTGCCCGAAGCTGGAGCGCGTGGCGCTCGTCGTCTCCTGGTTCGGCACCGATCTCAGGGCCGGCGTCTGCCGCATCCTTCCCGGCGTGGAGACTCCGAAGCGGGAGGGCGAATCCTCGGCCTGGCGCGTGGCGGGCCTCACGCGCTCACAGGCGCATCCCATCACCGGGGCCGGCGGCAGTCCGGCCTATGGCGGCACGCCATCGGATGCCTCGGTGATCGCTGCCATCGCCGATCTCAAGGCGCGCGGGCTGAAAGTCGTCCTCTACCCCTTTCTGATGATGGACATCCCCGCGAACAACAACCTGCCGGACCCCTATGGCGCGGGCGCGCAGGCGGCTTTTCCATGGCGCGGGCGCATCACCAGCGCCATTGCGCCCGGCCGGCCGGGCACGACGGACGGCACGGCGGCCCTGCGCGGCGAAATTGTTCGTTTCATGGGGGCGGCGGACGCGAGCGACTTCACCATCGTCGATGGAGAGATCCGCTGCAGCGCGCAGGATGAGGGCTATCGCCGGATGGTGCTGCATGCGGCCATGCTGGTCAAACGCGCCGGTGGCGTCGAGGCCATGCTGATCGGTTCCGAGCTGGTTGGGCTGACGGTGCTGCGCGACAGTGCCGGCGCCTTTCCCTTCGTCGAGGCGCTGATCGATCTGGCGAGCGATGTGCGCGCCGTGCTCGGGGCAGGCGTTAAGCTCACCTATGGCGCCGACTGGACGGAATATTTCGGCTATCATCCCCAGGATGGATCCGGCGACGTCCTCTACCATCTCGATCCTCTCTGGGCATCGCCCATGATCGACGCGGTCGGCATCGACAATTACATGCCGCTCGCCGACTGGCGCGACGAGGATGTGGCGCAAGGCAATCCCGACGGCTTCCGGCTGGCCGCCGACCGCGCGGCGATGACGGCGATGATTGCCGGCGGCGAAGGCTTCGACTGGTATTATCCCGATGCGGCGGCGCGGCGCGAGCGCCGGCGCGTGCCGATCACGGATGGTGGCGCGGCTAAGCCCTGGACTTTCCGCGTCAAGGATATCGAGGCCTGGTGGGCGAGCGCGCATTATGACCGCGTGAACGGGCAAGAGGTCGCCGCGCCTACCGCCTGGGTGGCGCGCATGAAGCCGATCTGGTTCACGGAACTCGGCTGCCCGGCGATCGACAAGGGGGCGAACCAGCCCAATGTTTTCCTCGATCCGAAATCGGCCGAAAGCGCTGCTCCCTATTTTTCCACCGGCCGGCGTGATGACCTGACGCAGCGCCGCTTTCTGGAGGCGCATCTGGCCTATTGGGCAGGCCGCCCTGGCCCCCGCGCCGTCGATCCCGCCCACATCTTTCTCTGGACCTGGGATGCGCGCGCCTTCCCGGCCTTTCCGCAGCAGACGGCGCTGTTTGCCGATGGCGACAACTGGCGCACCGGCCATTGGCTGAACGGCCGTCTGGGCGCGGGAACGCTGCCCGATATCCTCGCAGTGCTCCTGGCCGATCATGGTTTCGATGCCGCCGATACAGAGGCGGTCTCGGGCGATCTCATCGGCTATGTCAAAGCCGAGCAGGGCTCCGCGCGGACGCTGATCGAGCCGCTGATGGCGGCGTTCTGCCTGGATGCGGTCGAGCGGGGCGAGCGTCTTGCCTTCCGCAGCCGGCTGCTCTGCGCCGGGCCGCCCGTGACGCTCGACGTGCTGGCCGAGCAGCCGGACGAGCCGGCCTTCATCGAGACCCGCGCCCATGACAGCGAACTCTCCGGCGCGGCGGTGCTGGACTATCTCGATCCCGATACGGGTTACGGCCGGGGCACGGCTCGGGCGCTGGCGCCGCTGGCGGCCAATTCGCGCGTGCTGGCGCTGTCCGTTGCCGGGGTCCTGCATGCCGAAGCGGCCGCGGCCGCCGTCGAGATGGCGCTGAGGGATCATCAGGCCTCCGGCCGGCGGCTGAGCTTTGCGCTCGGCCCGAATGTTCTGGCCATGGAGCCGGGCGATTGCATTACCCTTGCGCCGGGGCCCGAAGGCGTCTTTCGCATCGAACGCATCGAGGACGGCGCGGTGCGCCGCGTCGATACCAGGGCCTTTGTCCCTGCCAAGCCCGGTGCGCCGGAGCGGCCGCAGCGGCGCGCGGCCTCCGGCCGTGATGCGGCCCGGGGCTATGCGCCGCTGGTCGTGCCCATGGACCTGCCGCCCTTCGAGCCCGGTGCGCCGCAGGATTTCGCCCGCATCGCCGTTTTCGCCCGGCCCTGGCGGCGCGCGGTGCTTTCCGTCTCGCCGGTGCGCGAGGATTTCGCCGTCCGCCAGAACCTCAACCGGCCCGCCACGCTCGGCAGCCTCGCCGAACCGCTGCCCTCCGGCGTTGCGGGCCGGTTGATGCCGACGACCATGACCATCGACCTGCGCGCCGGCGCCTGCGAATCGGTCGTCATGCTCGCGCTCCTGAACGGTGCGAATCGGCTTGCCGTCCAGGCGCGCAATGGCGCCTGGGAGGTCCTGTCCTTTCTGACGGCGGAAGAAGTCGCGGCCGGCCGCTGGCAGCTTTCCGGCCTTCTGCGTGGATTGGGCGGCAGCACCGATGCCATGGCGGCGGGCGCTTCCGCCGGCGCCCGCGTCATTCGCCTGGACGCCGCAGTGCCGCCCTGCGGCCTGACGGCCGACGAGGTCGGCCGGCCGCTCTGGTGGGTGGCCGATGGTCTGGGCGCCGCCTCCGCCGCCCCCGCGCCCTTCTCCTTCACCGGCGGGCTGCGTGCCTCGACGCCGCTGGCGCCGGTGCATTTGCGCGCCGAGCGCCAAGCCGATGGCGACGTGCTGATCAGCTGGATTCGCTGCGGCCGGCTGGACGGGGATGCCTGGGCGGATGGCGATATTCCTTTCGATGAGCCCCAGGAGCGCTACCGGGTGGAGCTGCTGTCGGACGAGGGCGCACTGCGCCGCACGGTGACGGTGACGACCCCGGCCTTCCTCTACAGCCAGGCCGATGAACTGGCCGACTGGAGCGGCCGGCAGGACCGGCTCCGGCTGCGCATCCGGCAGGTCGGGCGTGTCGTCTCCGCCGGCTTGCCGGCCGAGGCCGTGCTTTTTCCCTGAGATCCACAAATGCGTGTTTCACAAAGGAGTGACATGATGACAGAGGAAAAGAACTGGTATGCCTCCCGCACCGTCTGGGGCGGGATCGTCGCCATCCTGGCGTCGGTCGCGCATCTTGCCGGCTACACGCTGGAGGCGGATGATCAGCTTGGCCTGGTGGATGGCCTGAGCACCTTGGCGGGCGCGGCCGGTGGAATTCTGGCGCTCTACGGGCGGGTGCGGGCGCGCCATCGGCTTGTCTAGCGCTCTCATCTCCGCATGGGGCGGGCTTGTCGCAAAACGCCCGAGTCCCAGATCCGGCCTCGCGCGGGAAAGCTGCGCGGGGTCGGAAACAGCATCGCGGCGAGAGGATCATTCCACATTCATTTGCCATTCAGACAGGTTTCGCTATCAAATCCTCATAAACCGGCCCTTCGTGGAAAGTGCGTTCATGTCGTCTCCCCTGCTCATCGCGACGCTTGCCGCGGGCCTTACCGGTGCCCCGCCGCACAATGTCGACGTGCCGCCGCCGATCCTCAAGGTCTCGGCCTCCGATTGCAGTGCGGCTGCCGCCCAGGTGATTTCGGAAACCGGCGGTGAGCTTCTGTCCGCACAGCCGACCGGCGACGGCAAGTGCATCATCACCGTTCTCATTCCCGGCAATGGCGGCCGGCCGAAGAAGATGACCGTGCGCGTGCCGATGTGAGGGCAGGCTTTTCGTCTTCCAATTCCGCCGCGCGACCTTATAGCTTAGTTGACGCCTCCCTTGCGGTGGCACCGGGCGGCCAGGGGCCGCCGACATGAAGAGAAGAGTTCCGCCATGCGTATTCTGGTCGTCGAGGATGACGCCAATCTCAATCGCCAGCTGGCCGATACCCTGAAGGAAGCGGGCTATGTCGTCGACCAAGCCTTCGACGGGGAAGAGGGGCATTATCTTGGCGACAGCGAGCCCTACGATGCCATCATTCTTGACATCGGCCTGCCGGAAATGGACGGCATCACCGTTCTGGAAAAGTGGCGGGCGGATGGAAAGGTCATGCCGGTGCTGATTCTCACGGCACGCGATCGCTGGAGCGACAAGGTCGCGGGTATTGACGCCGGCGCTGACGACTATGTGACCAAGCCGTTCCATGTCGAGGAAGTGCTGGCCCGCATCCGCGCGCTCATTCGCCGTGCGGCCGGCCATGCCACCTCCGAGATCGTCTGCGGCCCGGTGCGGCTCGACACGAAGGGTTCCAAGGCGACGATGAACGGCGTGGCGCTGAAGCTGACCTCGCACGAATTCCGCCTTCTCTCCTATCTCATGCATCACATGGGTCAGGTCGTCTCTCGCACCGAGCTTGTCGAACATATGTACGATCAGGATTTCGACCGAGATTCCAATACGATCGAGGTTTTTGTCGGGCGACTGCGCAAGAAGATCGGCAATGATCTGATCGAAACCGTGCGGGGTCTGGGCTATCGCATGCAGGCGCCGGGCGCGGCCGGCAAGGACGCCAGACCGTGACGTCAGCGCGCCGGGGCCGGACGGGCGGAGCGCTGCGCCGATGATGCTGCGCCCACAATCGCTCACTGCCCGCGTTCTGCTCGTCTCGACCATCTGGGCGGTCTCGTCGCTTGTCGTGATCGGTATCGTCATCTCGGCGCTGTACCGCCAGGGCTCGGAGCGCGGCTTCCAGGATCTCCTGCGCGCCCAGCTCTACAACGTCATCAACTCCATCGTGGTCAATGAAAACCAGCAGCTGGCCGGCAGCCCGCAGCTGGGCGACCTGCGCTTCTCCCAGCCGCAGACGGGCTGGTACTGGATCGTCGAGCCGATCGGCGAGTTCAATACGCCGCCGCTCGTCTCCACGTCGCTCGGCACCGGCAAGCTGCCGATCGTCAGCGTCGACAAAGTGCCTTTCGACATCCGCTATGAGCGCTTCTACACCACCCGCGATTCGTTCAACAACGAGGTGGAGGTGGCCGAGACCGAGGTCGTGCTCGACATTCAGGGGCACACCGCCCGCTTTCGTGTCGCGGGCAACCGCAATGTGCTGGAAAGCGACATCAACGACTTCAACCGCAATCTCTATCTCGCTTTGTCGATCTTCGGCTTCGGCGGGCTTGGGATGAATGCCCTGGCGATCCTTTTCGGCCTGCGCCCGCTCGATCAGGCCCGCCGATCGCTGGAAAAGATCCGCGCGGGCGAGAGCGAGCGGCTGGATGGCGAGTTTCCGCGGGAGATCCAGCCTCTAGCCAGCGAGATCAACGCGCTGATCGAGAGCAACCGGCGCATTGTCGAGCGCGCGCGCATGCAGGTGGGCAATCTCGCCCATTCGCTGAAAACGCCGATCGCGGTGCTGATGAATGAGGCGCGCGTGCTGGAGGCGCCGCATGGCGAGCTCCTACGGGCGCAGGCGGATGCCATGCAGACGCAGGTGCAGACCTATCTCAACCGCGCCCGCATCGCCGCGCAACGCGAATCGGTGCTGGCGCGCACGGATGTCGAGGCGGCGCTGGAGCGTCTGGTGCGCGTCATGCGCCGGCTCAATCCCGAGCGCAGCTTCGTCCTGACCGTGTCTCCCCCCGGCCTGACGCTGGCCATGGAGCAGCAGGATGTGGAGGAGACGGTCGGCAATCTCCTGGAAAACGCTGCCCGCTATGCCGTCAATGAGGTGCGGATCACTGCCATGCCGGCCCCGGAAGCCCCGGCGGGCCAGGACAGCGCGCGGCGCAGCTGGATCGTGATCGACGTGGAGGATGACGGACCGGGGCTGACGACCGAGCAGATCGCGCTGGCGATCAAGCGCGGCAAGCGCCTCGATGAGAGCAAGCCCGGCACCGGGCTCGGCCTGTCGATCGTGCGCGAGATCGCCAGCGAGTATCACGGCGCCTTCGGCTTGGCGCGCGGAGAAGGCGGCGGGCTCAAGGCGACGCTGGTGCTGCCGGGCGTGTCGTGACCGGCAGGCGCCGGCCGCAAGACGACAAGCCTCTGTTGCGAAAGGGAAACAGGCGGCCTGCGGAACGCCCGGAAGGCAGGCATGGGCCTGTATCTTCTGGTGCGCGCAACTTGTTTGCGCCGCCAACAGATGCGACAAGGCGCAGGACATTGACAATGAGGTTGCAGGACGTGACGATCGGGCAGAATGCGACGGCGGGAAATCTGTTTTCGACCGGGACGGCCCCGCACGTCCGGGCGCTGCGCCCGGCCGGGTTTTCGCTCTTTCCGTTTCTCGGCCTCTGCCTGACACTGTCGGGCTGCGGGGCCGGCGCCAACAAGTCGTCCTTGGTCGGCGTCAATACGGGGGCCGCGGCCGCCTCGACCTATCTCGCCGCGCTCGGTCCTGGGATCGTCGGGGAGATCAAGGGCTTGAAGCTTTCGACGGCCGATCATCAGAGAGCGCTGACGGCAGAGTATCGCGCTCTTGAGGGCACACCCAGCGGCCAGGAGGTCGAATGGGAAGGCAAGGGGGCAAGCGGAACCATCGTTGCCGCGGCACCCTATCAGGTCGGCTCGCAGAACTGCCGGCAGTTGACCCACACCGTCACCATTGACGACCGCGAGCAGGTGGCGCGCGGCGTGGCCTGCCGCAATGGCGACGGGACTTGGACACCGTTGTGACGGCTGCTCGCGCGTCACGTTTGCTTGAGGCGCACCGCCATGCGTGGAGTGCGCACGCCAACCGGTCTATGACTGCCGCATGATCTTCTGGGTTCTCGTCGCGCTTCTCACCGCTGTCGTTGCCATGGCGCTGCTGATGCCTCTGCTGCGCGGCCGGCCTGCGTCCGGGATCGAGATGCGCGGCGACATCGCCGTCTATCGCGATCAGCTCGCCGAGATCGAGCGGGACAGGGCCGCAGGCCTGATCGCTGCCGAGGATGCCGAGCGCGCCCGCGCCGAGATCGGCCGCCGCCTGATCGCCGCAACGGATGCGCAGGCGCGCCAGACGAATTCGGACAGACGGCCGCGGGCAGCCAAGGCTGCGCAGGCTGTGATCGTGCTTCTCCTGCCCGCGCTCTGTCTCGGGATCTATCTTTCCAAGGGCAGCCCCGACCTGCCGGACCAGCCGCTCGCCGCACGGCTGGCGTCCCCGGATGGCGATGTCGAAGTGCTGATCGCGCGTGTCGAGGCCGCGCTCGCCGCCAATCCCGCCGATGGCGCGGGCTGGGAGGTTCTGGCTCCCGTCTATGCTCGACGCGGACGTTTCCCAGAGGCGGTCGAGGCCTATCGCAAGGCGATACAATATCTCGGCGAGACGCCCGAACGCCTGACGAGCCTTGCCGAGACCCTGATCGCCGCGGCCGGCGGCCAGGTCGTGCCGGAGGCGCGCCAAGCGCTTGAACGAAGCGCGGCGCTTTCGCCCGATGATCCCCGCACCCGCTTTTATCTGGCGCTGGGTCTGGAGCAGAACGGCCAGGCTGCAGCTGCCCGCGACGCCTTCACCAAGCTGGCCGCCTCCGCCCCTGTCGACGCTCCCTGGCTGCCCCTGGTGCGCCAGCATCTGGCGCGGCTGGGCCCGGCGGATGCCTCGCCTTCGACCGCGGTGACCGCGCCCGGGCCTGGCGAGCAGGAGATTGCCGCCGCGGCCGCGATGAACGAGGAAGACCGGCGGCGGATGATCGAGGACATGGTGGGCGGATTGGCCGCACGGCTGAAGGCCCGGCCGGACGATGCCGAAGGCTGGCAGCGGCTCGTCCGCTCCTATATGGTTCTCGGGCGGCCCGAGGAAGCCCGCAGCGCGCTCAAGGAGGGGCTTGCCCGCTTCCCCGCCGATGGCGAGGCCGGGCAGGCGCTGATTGCACTGGCGAAGTCGCTCGGGCTTTCGCAGGAGGGACCATGAGCCGCAAACAGAAGCGTCTTGCGCTGATTTCCGGCGGCGTCGGCTTCGTGGCGCTTGCGGTGTTGCTCGTGCTCTTCGCCTTCAGCCAGGCCGTGGCCTATTTCTATGTGCCGGGCGATCTGGCCAAGGCACATCTGGCACCCGGCACGCGCATCCGCCTGGGCGGGCTGGTGGAGTCCGGCTCCTTGCAGCGCGGCGCGGGCACGCTGGTCCATTTCACCGTGACCGATACGATCGGCGCCGTTCCGGTCACCTATGACGGTATCCTGCCGGATCTCTTTCGTGAGGGGCAGGGCGTCGTGGCCGAAGGGCGGCTGGCGGAGAATGGCAGCTTCGTCGCGGATACCGTGCTGGCCAAGCATGACGAGACCTATATGCCGAAGGATGTGGCCGACCGGCTGAAGGCGCAGGGCGTCTCGCTCGGCGGCGGGGAGACCATCCGATGATCGTCGAGCTCGGCCATTATGCCCTGGTCCTGGCGCTGGCCACCGCGATCCTGCAGGCGCTGCTGCCGCTGGCCGGCGCGCTGTCGTCTGATTCGGCGCTGATGCGTACGGGCACCAATGCCGCCTTTGCCGGCTTCGGCCTGACGCTGTTGTCCTTCGGTGCGCTGACGACCGCCTATGTCACCTCCGATTTCTCGGTGGCCAATGTCTTCGAGAATTCGCATTCGCAGATGCCGCTGATCTACCGCTTCTCCGGCGTCTGGGGCAATCACGAAGGGTCGATGCTCCTCTGGCTGCTGATCCTCTCCTTCTTCTCGGCGCTCGTCGCCTTTTTCGGAACGCATCTGCCCGAGCGTCTGAAGGCGCTGGTACTCTCGGTGCAGGCCGCGCTGGCCGCGGCCTTCGCGCTGTTCATCCTGGCGACCTCCAACCCCTTTCTGCGGCTCGATCCCGCGCCCGGCGAGGGCAGCGATCTCAATCCGGTGCTGCAGGATATCGGCCTGGCGATCCATCCGCCGCTGCTCTATCTCGGCTATGTCGGCTTTTCCGTCTGCTTTTCCTTCGCTGTCGCCGCCTTGATTGAAGGGCGGCTCGATGCCGCCTGGGCGCGCTGGGTGCGGCCCTGGGCGCTGATGGCCTGGAGTTTCCTCACCCTCGGCATCGCCATGGGCTCCTATTGGGCCTATTACGAACTCGGCTGGGGCGGCTGGTGGTTCTGGGATCCGGTAGAGAATGCCTCCTTCATGCCCTGGCTCGCGGGCACGGCGCTGCTTCATTCCGCTTTGGTCATGGAGAAGCGCGAAGCCTTGAAGATCTGGACCGTCCTGCTGGCGATCCTCACCTTCTCGCTGTCGCTGCTCGGCACCTTCCTGGTGCGCTCGGGCGTGTTGACCTCGGTCCACGCCTTCGCCACCGATCCGACGCGCGGCGTCTTCATCCTCGCCATTCTCGTGATCTTCATCGGCGGCGCCTTGTCGCTCTTCACGCTGCGCGCCGGCGCGCTGAAGGCCGGCGGCCTGTTCGCGCCGATCTCGCGCGAAGGCGCGCTCGTGCTCAACAACCTGCTGCTGACAACGGCGGCGGCCACTGTGCTGATCGGCACGCTCTATCCGCTGGTGCTGGAAACGCTCACCGGCGACAAGATCTCGGTCGGTGCGCCGTTCTTCAATCTGACCTTCGGCCTGTTGATGATGCCGCTCCTGTTTGCCGTGCCCTTCGGTCCGCTGCTGGCGTGGAAGCGCGGCGATCTGATCGGCGCGGCGCAACGGCTGATGGCGGCGGCGCTCCTGTCGCTGGTCGCTGCGGCCGTCATGCTCTATCTGCGGTGGGGCGGCCCGGTGCTGGCGCCTTTCGTGATGGGGCTCGGCGTCTTCCTGATGCTGGGCGCCCTGGCCGAGCTCGGGACGCGCGCGGGCTTTGCCAAGCTCGCCTTCTCCGTCGCGCTGCGCCGCCTCATTGGCCTGCCGCGCGCGAGTTTCGGCACAGCGCTTGCGCATTTCGGTCTGGGCGTGACACTGATTGGCATCGTCTCGGCAACCGCCTATCAAACCGAGCATATTCTGGAAATGCGCCGGGGCGAGACGGTGGAGGCCGGCGGCTACAGCCTGACCTTTGACGGGCTGCGCCCGGCGGTGGGACCAAATTTCACCGAGGAGCGCGGCCATTTCCTGCTGCGGCAGGGCGGCGTTTCGGCTGGCGAGGTCTGGTCGTCCAAGCGGCTCTATACAGCCCGCAGGATGCCGACCACGGAAGCCGGCATCCGCACCTTCGGTCTCAGCCAGCTCTATGTCTCGCTGGGCGATGCCCGCGATGATGGCGCCGTTGTGGTGCGGATCTGGTGGAAGCCCTGGATTCTCTGCATCTGGCTTGGGGCGCTGCTGATGTCGGTCGGCGGGGCCGTCTCGCTCAGCGATCGCCGGCTGCGGATCGGGGTGCCCGCCAAAGCGCCCTCAAGGCCTCGCCTCTCTGCGGAGGCCGCCGAATGACCCTCTCGCCGCGTTACGGTCTGGCCGCGCTGCTGCTGGCCGGTATCTTGTTCGCCGGGCCGGCCGGCGCCGTCAATCCAGAGGAGCGTCTCGCAGATCCGGTGCTGGAAAACCGCGCGCGGGCCTTGTCCGCACAGCTGCGCTGCATGGTCTGCCAGAACCAGTCAATCGACGATTCCAATGCCGAGCTTGCCAAGGATCTCCGGCTGATCGTGCGCGAGCGCCTGGCTGGCGGCGACAGCGATCAGGCGGTGCTCGACTATGTCGTATCGCGCTATGGCGAATTCGTCCTGCTCAAGCCGCGTCTGGAGGGCAAGACGCTGATGCTCTGGGGTGCGCCGGCTCTGTTGCTTGTCGTCGGCGCGGGCGGCCTCTTCTGGGCGGCCCGGCGGCGGCGCAGGGTCGGCCAGACGGAGCGCCTCAGCGAGGCCGAGGCGGCGCGGCTCGATGCGATCCTGCGGGCCCAGGATTAACGCCACGCAAGAGGCGTTTCTCGAGGCGTTGGGCCGCCAACGCCGCCGGGCGAAACCGCCGCCTCGGCGGGTCTGTCGGCATCGCGCGATCTCCGCTCTTCAGTCCCCTTGAGAAGATTACGAAAAATTCACCCGCTGGAAATACCGGAGTAAGGTGCAAGATCCTATCTCTTGATCAACGGCCAAGGCGAAGCACCGGCCGGCCCCTTCAAGAGAAAGGCTCTGACGATGAACAAGACCTCCTTTTACCGCCCGTCTCTCAAGACGGTCCTGAAGGCCTCCACGCTGGCAGGCCTCGCGGCGGTCATGGTCACCACAGGCGTTCCCGCCACCATCACCCATTCCTTCGCCGCTCCCGTCTCCGTCCAGGCACCCGGCGTTCCGAGTTTCGCCAATGTGGTGGATGCCGTCTCGCCCGCCGTGGTCTCGGTGCGCGTCCAGTCGCAGGTGCAGCCGGCTGCCGCTGACGGCAATGGCATGAATTTCGACTTCGGGGGTCAGGGCTTCGACGATCTGCCGGATGATCATCCGCTGAAGCGCTTCTTCCGCGAGTTCGGCGGCCAGAATGGCGAGCGCGGCCAGCGCGGCGAGCGCGGTGAGCGCCATGCCGACCGCGGCCCCAAGCATTTGCGCCCCACCGCCCAGGGTTCCGGCTTCTTCATCAGCGACGATGGCTACATCGTCACCAACAACCATGTGGTCAATGACGGCGCGGCCTTCACCGTGGTTCTCAATGACGGCACCGAACTCGATGCAAAGCTGGTCGGCAAGGACAGCCGGACCGACCTGGCGCTGCTGAAGGTGACCGACCCCAAGCGCAAGTTCACCTATGTCAGCTTCGCCGATGACAGCAAGGTGCGGGTGGGCGACTGGGTCGTGGCCGTCGGCAATCCCTTCGGCTTGGGCGGCACGGTGACAGCCGGCATCGTTTCGGCCCGGGGCCGCGATATCGGCTCCGGCCCGTATGACGACTTCATCCAGGTCGACGCAGCGGTGAACCGCGGCAATTCCGGCGGCCCGACCTTCAACCTGCAGGGCGAAGTCGTCGGCATCAACACCGCGATCTTCTCGCCCTCGGGCGGCAGCGTCGGCATCGCCTTCGCCATTCCGGCCTCGACCGCCAAGACGGTCATTGCCGATCTGATGAAGGACGGCACGGTCCAGCGCGGCTGGCTTGGCGTTCAGATCCAGCCGGTCACCAAGGATATCGCCGAATCGCTCGGCCTGTCGGATGCCTCCGGCGCCCTGGTTGTCGAGCCGCAGGCCGGTTCTCCCGGCGAGAAGGCCGGCATCCGCAAGGGCGACGTTGTCACCGCCGTCAATGGCGATCCGGTCAAGGGTCCGCGCGAACTGGCCCGCAAGATCGGCGGCATGCAGCCCGGCACCACGGCTGACGTCACCCTGTGGCGCGACGGCAAGAGCATGGACGTCAAGCTGAATGTCGGCACCCTGCCGCCGGCCGACAGCGAGAAGGCCGCGGACGACCAGACCGGCCGCAACGAGGATCGCAAGCCCTCCAGCGAAAAGGCGCTCGCCAATCTCGGCATCAGCGTGACGCCTTCCGACGATGGCGCAGGCGTGACGATCTCCTCCGTCGATCCCGACTCCGATGCCGGCGACAAGGGGTTGAAGGAAGGCGAGAAGATCGTCTCGGTCAACAATCGCGAGGTCAAGTCGGCCGATGACGTTCTTAAGGCCATGGATGCCGCCCGCAAGGAAGGCCGTACCAAGGCGCTCTTCCAGATCCAGGCCGAGAAGGGCAGCCGCTTCATCGCTCTGCCGATCAACCAGGGCTGATCGGTGCGACGATGACGGCCGTTGACGAGGCCTAGACGGCAATGCCGCCGCGGAACCGCCTGGTTCCGCGGCGCTTCCATGGCGATTTGGTTCAATACGGGCGGTTGCCCGTTGTCATGGGCAAGGGGACACGATTATGGTCGCGCACATGAAAATCCTGATGATTGAAGACGACCTCGAGGCAGCGGCCTATCTCACCAAAGCCTTCCGCGAGGTCGGGATCCTTTGCGACCATGCCAGCGACGGCGAGAGCGGCCTCTTCATGGCCAGGGAAAACAGCTATGACGTGCTGTTGGTCGATCGCATGCTGCCCCGGCGCGACGGTCTTTCGCTGATCAGCGAGCTGCGCGCGAGCGACATTCATACCCCCGCCCTCATTCTTTCTGCGCTCGGCCAGGTCGATGATCGCGTCACGGGTCTGCGCGCCGGCGGCGATGACTATCTGCCCAAGCCCTATGCCTTCAACGAGCTTCTGGCCCGTGTCGAGGTGCTGGGCCGGCGCAAGGGCCGGCCGGAGCAGGACATGGTCTACCGTGTCGGCGATCTCGAGCTCGACCGTCTCTCGCATACGGTGCGTCGCCAAGGACGGGAAATTCCGCTGCAGCCGCGCGAATTCCGGCTGCTGGAATATCTGATGAAGAATGCCGGGCAGGTGGTCACCCGCACCATGCTGCTCGAAAATGTCTGGGACTACCATTTCGATCCGCAGACCAATGTCATTGACGTGCATGTGTCGCGGCTGCGCGGTAAGATCGAGAAGGATTTCGACACGCCCCTGCTGCGCACCGTGCGCGGCGCCGGCTACATGATCAAGGATGAGGGACGGGCGGAGGCATGAGCCGCCTCAGGGTTTTGTGGCGCACGACGGCTGTCCGGCTGTCGGCGCTCTATCTTCTGCTGTTCTCGCTCTGCGCTCTGCTTCTCGTGGTCTATGTCACGGCCATGTCGCAGCGCCTCCTGACCAACCAGACGCGCGAGGCGGTGGCCGCCGAGGTCGATCAGATCGAGACGATCTATGACAGGGGCGGCATTGCCGGCGTTCTGCGCACGCTGGAACGGCGCGCGCGCCAGCCCGGCGCCAATCTCTATGTGATCGCCAGCCCCGCAGGCGAGATCCTGGCCGGCAATGTCGCCTGGCTGGAGCCGGGGCTGCTGGACTCCGAGGGCTGGAGCAGCAAGCCCTTCCTTTATCAGCGTTATTCCGAGGAGGGGAACGCCGACAAGCATCTGGCGCTGGCCGAGGTGATGGTGCTGCCCAACGGCCTGCATGTGCTCGTCGGCCGCGATATGCAGGAGCCGCAGAAATTCGGCGGTCTGGTGCGTCATGCGCTGATGGTGGCGCTGGGCATCATGGGTGTCGGCGCGCTGGTCATCTGGTTCGTCATTGGCCGCAATGCGCTGAGCCGGATCGACCGCATGTCGCATGCCACGACCAGGATCATGGCGGGTGACCTCTCGCAGCGTCTGCCGGTCAACGGCTCAGGCGATGAATTCGACCGTCTTTCGGAATCGCTGAATGCGATGCTGGAGCGCATCGAGAAGCTCAATGAAGGGCTGCGCCAGGTTTCCGACAACATCGCGCATGACCTGAAGACCCCGCTGACCCGGTTGCGCAACCGCGCGGAGGCGGCACTTGCCCAGAGTGCCGGCGAGGAAGATTACAGGGCGTCGCTGGAAAACACGATCGCCGAATCCGACCAGCTGATCCGCACCTTCAATGCCCTCCTGATGATCTCGCGGGTGGAGGCTGGCTCGGCGGTGGCAGAGATGAGCCTGGTCAATCTCTCCCAAAGTGCCGAGGACTGCGTCGAGCTTTACGAGCCTCTGGCCGAGGAGCAGGCGCTGACGCTGACCAGCGAGATCCTGCCGGGTATCGTCACCCACGGCAATCGCGAGCTGATCGGCCAAGCGCTCGGCAATCTCATCGACAATGCGATCAAATATGCCGCAGGCGCGACCGATCCGGTCATCACCGTGCGACTGGCGACGCGCGCGGAGGCGATCCTGGTTTCGGTGGCCGATCACGGTCCCGGCATTCCCGCCGACAAGCGCGAGGCGGTGCTGCAGCGCTTCGTCCGCCTCGACGAAAGCCGCTCGAAGCCCGGCACCGGCCTTGGCCTTTCGCTGGTGGTCGCGGTGATGGAGCTTCATGGCGGCACGCTGGAACTGACAGAGACGGAGGGCGGCGGCCTGACCGTGTCGATGGTGTTTCCGCGGCTGGATACCTGATCCTTCGGAAATCCTGCTGACGCCATGACGGATCTGTTCGCCCTGCCTGTCGGCACTGCCCTTCCCAGCCCCGCTCATTCCGGCTAGCTTCCGGCACAAGCGCCGACCATGCGGCGCAAGACGAGAATGCCGGCGGAAGGGATCAGGCCTGAAGGACTGTCCTGTCCGCAAAGCGCATTCCGAAGGGAGGCAGAATGGACAGGCTGGACCCTCATCGGCTCGATGATCTCCAAGACAATCCCCTGCGGCCGCTCAGCCGCAAGGCGGCAGCAGCAGTGCTGGCGGATTTGAAGGCCTTGGCGGCCGACCGGCCGCCTCTGGCGCGCTGGCTGGCCGCGGAAAGCGCGGCACGTGACGCCGTGATCGCCGCCTTCACGCTCTCTCCCTATCTCGCCGATCTCGCCCGCACCCATCCCGACCTTCTGCTCGATCTCATCGCCCGGCCGCTGGAAGAGCTTCTCGACGCCGCCTGCCAGGCCGCGCGGAGCAGCTGGCAGCCTGCGCCCGGCGAGCCGGCCCGTGCCGACGGCATCGTGATGGCAGGGTTGCGCCAAGCCAAGCGCCAGACAGCCTTCGTGCTGGCGCTCGGCGATCTCCTGCGCCTGTTCGATGCGCGCCAGACCACGCGCCGCCTTTCCGCCTTTGCCGATGCGGCGGTCTCGGCCACGGTCGACCATCTGCTCCTCTCGGCGCACGAGGCGGGCAAGCTCAGGCTGGAAAACCCGGCCGAGCCGGCGCGGGCCTCGGGGCTGATCGTGCTCGGCATGGGCAAGCACGGGGCCTGCGAGCTTAATTACTCCTCCGATATCGACCTTGTCGTCTTCTATGATCCGGAAACTCCGGCATTGGCCGGCCGGCCTGATCTCGCCGAGGATCTCGGACGTTTGCTGCGCCGGCTGATCCGCATCCTTCAGGAGCGCACCGGCGACGGCTATGTGTTTCGCACCGATCTGCGCCTGCGGCCCGATCCCGGCGCCACGCCGCTGGCGATCTCGGTCGACGCAGCCATGACCTATTATGAGGGGCGGGGGCAGAACTGGGAGCGGGCGGCCTTCATCAAGGCGCGGCCGGTCGCCGGCGATCTCGCCGCCGGCGCGCGCTTCCTGAAGGAGCTGACGCCCTTCGTCTTCCGCAAATATCTCGATTACGCCGCCATTGCCGACATCCACTCGATCAAGCGGCAGATCCATGACCACAAGGGCCATGGCGCGATCGCGGTCAAGGGCCATCACGTCAAGCTCGGCCGGGGCGGCATTCGCGAGATCGAGTTCTTCGCCCAGACCCAGCAGCTGATCGCTGGCGGACGCATGCCAGCCTTGCGCGCCCGCGAGACCGAGGCCGCGCTGGCCGCCCTCAGCGAGGCGCACTGGATCGATGCGCAAACGGCGCAAGCGCTGACGGAGGCCTATTGGTTCCTGCGCGATGTCGAACATCGCATTCAGATGGTGCATGACGAGCAGGCGCATACGCTGCCCAAGACCGAGGCCGAGCTGAAGCGCATCGCGCTGATGGCGGGTTTTGCCGACACGGCCACCTTTGCCGAAGCCTTGACCGCGCGGCTGAAGACGGTGGAGCGCCATTATGGCGCGCTGTTCGAGCGGGAGCGCTCGCTTTCCGACGGGCAGGGCAATCTGGTCTTCACCGGCCAGAACGACGATCCCGAGACGCTCGCGACACTGTCGCGCATGGGCTTCGCGCGCCCCTCCGACATCTGCCGGATGATTCGAACTTGGCATGCCGGGCGCTATGCCGCGACGCAATCGGCCGAAGCGCGCGAGCGGCTGACCGAGTTGACGCCGCGTCTCCTGCAGGCCTTCGGCGAGAGCCGCATGGCGGACGAAGCCATGATGCGCTTCGATGCCTTTCTCGCCCGCCTGCCGGCCGGGATCCAGCTCTTCTCGCTGATGGCCAACAATCAGGGTCTGCTCGGCCTTCTCGTCACCATCATGTCGGCCGCGCCGCGTCTCGCCGATATCGTCGCCGCGCGCCCGCATGTCTTCGACGGCATGCTCGATCCGCGCCAGCTGACCGAGCTGCCGCAGCGTGAGGAAATGGCGCGGCGCCTCGATCTCTTTCTGGCCGGCGCGCGGGCCGTGGAGGAGCGGCTGGATCGCCTGCGGATCTTCGCCGCCGAGCAACGCTTCCTGATCGGCGTGCGGCTGCTCACCGGCGTTGCGGACGCGCAGGATGCCGCCGCGGCCTTCACCGATCTCGCCGACCTCTCCATCGCCGCCGCGCTCGATGTGGCGCAGGATGCGCTGGCGGAGACCCATGGCCGCATTGCCGGCGCGCGCGTGGCGGTGATCGGGCTGGGCAAGCTCGGCAGCCGCGAGATGACGGCCGGCTCCGATGTCGATCTCATCCTTCTCTACGATCATGACGGGGAGCTGCCGGATTCAGATGGTCCGAGACCCCTGGACGCGCCGCGCTATTTCGCCCGACTCGCGCAAAGGCTGATTGCCGCCCTGTCCGCGCCGACCAGCGAGGGCGTGCTCTACCCCGTCGACATGCGCCTGCGCCCCTCGGGCAACAAAGGGCCGCTCGCCACGCGCCTGCCTGCCTTCGCGAAATATCAGCGGGAAGAGGCCTGGACCTGGGAGCATATGGCGCTGACGCGCGCCCGCGGCGTGGCGGGCGATGCCGGCATGGTGGCCGCCGCGCAGGAGGCGATTGCCGCCGTGCTGGACCAGCCGCGCGACCTCGCCAAGCTGCATCGCGATATCGCCGAGATGCGCGGCATGATCGCCCGGGAAAAACATCCCGCGGGCATCTGGGATGTGAAGCTGATCGAGGGCGGCGTTGTCGATATCGAATTCATCGCCCAGGATCTGATGGTGGCTGCCGCAAGCCGGGGCCTTGCCCGCCCGGCTGCGGGCGCCAGTACGGCCGAGATGCTGCAGGCTCTGGCGCCGGCCCGGCTGGGCCAGGAGGCGACCGGACAGCTGCTGGCGGCTCTTTCGCTTCACACGACGATCGCCCAGGTGCTGCGGCTTTGCCTTGATGGCCCGTTCGATCCGAAGACTGCACCGGCCGGCCTCGTCGATCGGCTCTGCCGGACCACGGCGGCGCCGGATCTTTCGGTACTGGAGGCAGAGCTGCGCGAGCGCGCGGCGACGGTGCGGGCGATCTTTACCGGTGCCATCGGCAAGCCAGTGGGCTGATCCCAGAGAACAGAGAACAGGAAAAAACCGGCATCGGTCCGATGCATCCGGTGCCGGCGCGCCTCCGCGGCGTTTCAGCCGTTGTCGGGAATGCGCACCGAGATGATCGTGCCGACATTCTCGACGGAATGGATCTTCATCCGCCCGTCATGCAGCGCCGTCAGCGAGCGCGAGATCGCCAGTCCGAGACCGGAGCCGCCCTGGCTCTTGGCATATTGGTTCTGCACCTGCTCGAAGGGCTGGCCGATCTTTTCCAGCGCTGTGCGCGGAATGCCGATGCCGCTGTCGGCGATCGTCAGTGTCACGGCGCCGGCCACCTTGCGCGCCCGCAGCGCGATGCGCCCGCCCTTGTTGGTGAATTTGGCGGCATTGGAGAGGAGATTGAGCAGGATCTGCTTCATCGCCCTGCGGTCGGCATGCAGCGTCAGGCCTGAGGCGATCTCCTGGCACACCACGATGTCCTTCTGCTGCGCCGGTCCCTTGATCAGCCGCAGCGCCTCTTCCACCAAGGGCGCCAGATCGATGCGCTCGCGAGTGATGCTCATCTGCCCCGCCTCGATCTTCGACATGTCGAGAATGTCGTTGATGACGTTCAGCAGATGCTTGCCGCTATCGTGAATGTCCTTGGTATATTCCTCGTATTTTTCCGAGCCCAGCGGGCCGAACATGCGGTGCTTGAGGATCTCGGAAAAGCCGAGAATCGCATTGAGCGGCGTGCGCAGCTCATGGCTCATATTGGCAAGGAATTCGGATTTCGCCCGATTCGCCGCCTCGGCACGCTCCTTCTCCGCCTGATAATTGGCATTGGCGATCGACAGCTCCGCCTTCTGCCGCTCCAGCTTCATGCGCGAGGCGGAGAGATCGCCGATTGTGGCCATCAGCCGGCGCTCGGATTCGCGCAGGCGCACCTGATGGCGCTTCAGCAGCGTGATGTCGGTGCCGACGGAAACCAGCCCGCCATCATGAGTGCGCCGCTCGTTGATCTGCAGCCAGCGCTGGTCGGCGAGTTGCACCTCGGTCGTCTGCGACAGGTTGGAGCCATCGGGATCGGCAATGCGCCGCTCGACGATCGGCCGGGCGGCGGCGGCGGCCACCACGATGCGCTCGGTGCCGGGCACCAGCACATGGGCCGGCAGACTATAGGCCTGCTGGTAGTGCGAATTGCACATGACCAGACGGTCGTCCTTGTCCCAGAGCACGAAGGCCTCGGACGTGCTTTCGATCGCGTCGGCCAGGCGCTGGTCCGCTTCGGCATAGCGCTGCGCCAGGCGGTGCTGCTCGGTCACGTCCATGGCGATGCCGATCAGATGCAGCCGGTCGCTGCCTGTCTCGATGATCTGCGCGCGGGCGCGCAGCCAGACATAGTGCCCCTCCGCATGGCGCATGCGAAACACATGGTCGATCTGGCGTTCGGAGCCGCGGGCGATCTGGCGGGCAACCTGATAGACGCTCTTGTCGTCGGGATGCATCAGCCGCGCCGCATCGCCGAAGGACAGGACGCTCGATTGCGGCGTCATCCCCAGCATCTCATACATGGAGCGCGACCAGAACAGCCGGCGGGTGTTCAGGTCGAAATCCCACAGGCCGCAGCGGCCGCGCAGGAGCGCGGTTTCCACGCGCATGTTCGATTCGGCGAAGATCTGGTCGGCATCGCGCGCGCGCTTGGCCTGGATGTAATAGGCGTAGAGCACCACCAGCAGGATGGCGGAGATGCCGGCAAACAACGTGACATTCAGCGAGACTTCGTCACGCCAGCGCTTCTCGGACTTGTCGAGCGGCACCGCGACCACCAGCGTGCCGGCGCGGTCGCCGACCTGAGACAAGGTCATCAGATGCGTGCGCCCGCCGATCTCGGTTTTGACAACGGTGAAGCGCTCGCCGAAATATTGGAAGGCAGCCGCCTCCGGCGCGATGCTGGACAGCGTGCGCATGGCATAGAGCCGGCCTTCCGGCGTGGTGGCGAAGATCCGCCCGTCATTGCGCACGGCAAGCGCAAAGGCGCCCTGCGGCAGCATGTCCGGCGTCAGCACGCGCTGCAGCCGCCGCGTCACCTCGTCGGTCCGGGCATTGTCGAAGAGATCGGCGGCATCGGCCGTCATCGCCTCGCGCGCGGCGGTGGCGGCCAGCATGGTGGCCTGGCGCAGCGCCATGTCCATGCGCATATAGTCACCCATCAGGCCGCTGATGCGCGAGATGGCGACGATGACGAGAAAGGCCGTGATCAGGATGGGGATCGAGCGCTTGAGCATCGGCTCGGCGCGCTGCAGCCGGCGGCTGGTCGGCGCGGCGAAAAGCCGGGCCTGCGAGAGGGCAATCTTTTCCAGGCTGGAAAAGATCGGGAGTCCCGGACGCATGCGCGCCCCGGCCGCGCCCGCCTGCTGCGCTTCCGCAAGTTTCGCCACTATCTGAACCTCGTCTGACCCGGCACGCCGCTCGCCCGAATCTGACCTCAATGAATCAATTGCACCCCTTCTTGTCCAGCCAAAAGCATGAACGGGCGTTAACCAATTCTTGTCAGTGGGAAGTCGCAGCTTGCCGAAGGGAACTTTTTGGTTCCCCGACTGCTCCGTCAGAAAATTCCTTTTGGTTCAATGGCTTGCGTTTACGTCCTAGCCCTTCAGCGTCCGTTCGACAATGTCGCTGACATCGGCCGAGAGGCCAGGGGCTTCCTTTATCCGGGCAAGGGCTGCCTGTGCGGCCGCAGCGCGGCCCTCTTCCAGGGAGCGCCAGGAGCGCATCGCGGTCAGCAATCGGGCGGCCAATTGCGGATTGCGCCGGTCGATCTCAAGCACCTGATCGGCCAGGAAACGGTAACTCTCGCCATCCGGCCGGTTGAAGCCGGTCGGATTGCCGAAGGCGAAGGCGCCGACAAGGGCCCGCACGCGGTTCGGGTTGAGCGGATTGAACGACGGATCCCCCATCAGCGCCTTGATCCGCTCCAGAGCGCCATGGCCGGGGGCGGCCGCCTGAATCGAGAACCACTTGTCCAGCACCAGCGGATTGTCGGCAAAGCGGGTGCGGAAGGCCTGCAGCGCCACCAGCGTTTCGCCAGCATCCGGGAAGACATGCGCAAGCAGCGCCAGCGCATGGGCGCGGTCAGTCATGTTGTCGGCGGCGTCGAAGGCCGCCTTGGCCCTGAGGGGGCTCTGTTCGGCATGGGCCAGATAGGTCAGCGCGATGTTGCGCAGCGCCCGCCGTCCGGCGCTTGCCGCATCGGGCGAGAAGGGCCCGTCGGTCGCCATCTCGGCCACCAGCTTTTCAAAGGTCGCTCGTCCGGCCTCGGCAATGGCGTGCAGCACGCCGAGCCGCGCGGTCCAGATCGCATCGGGATCGTTGCTCTTGCCGATTTCGCGGGCGATGTCGGATTCGCTGGGCAGAGCCAGGATCTGCGCGCGGAAAGCGGGCTCGAGCGCGTCGTCGCCGATCGCCGAGAGCAATGCTTCCACCACGAGCGGACTGACCGTATGCGCCGTGCCGCCTTTGACGGCCGCCGTCGCAGCCACCAGGTCGGCCAGCGCCAGATCGGTCAGCGCCTGCCAGCGGGCGAAGAGATCGGGATCGAAACGGGCGATCAGCGCCTTGTCTTCGGCGCTCTGCTGCAGATGCAGGTTGATCGGTGCGGAAAAGCCGCGGTTGAGCGAGACGATCGGCCTGGCGGGCAGGCCGGTAAAGGTCACGCTCTGCTGCCGTTCGGTGAGATGCAGCACCTCGCCGGTGACATCGGTGCCCGTCCCCTCAGAGGGTGTGGCCACCGTTCCATCCGGCAGGATCAGGGCGAAGCGCAGGGGAATGTGCATCGGCGCCTTTTCGCTCTGGCCCGGTGTTGGCGGAACCATCTGTTCGAGCGTCAGCGTCAGGGATTGGCGGGCGGCGTCATAGGCGCTGGAGGCGGTGACCAGCGGCGTGCCGGCCTGATGATACCAGAGCGAGAATTGCGTGAAATCGCGCCCGCTGGTCTCGGCGAAACAGCGCACGAAATCCTCGATCGTCACGGCTTGGCCGTCATGCCGCTCGAAATAGAGATCCATCCCCGCTTTGAAGCCCTCGCGGCCCAGAAGCGTGGCGATCATGCCGGTGACTTCCGAGCCCTTCTCGTAGACGGTGGTGGTGTAGAAGTTGTTTATCTCGCGATAGCGCGTGGGCCGCACCGGATGGGCCAGCGGACCACCATCCTCGGGAAACTGCTCTGCCTTCAGGTGGCGCACCTCGGCCACGCGCTTGACCGGGCGGGAGCGCTCGTCGGCGGAGAATTCATGGTCGCGATAGACCGTCAGCCCTTCCTTCAGGCAGAGCTGGAACCAGTCACGGCAGGTGATGCGGTTGCCCGTCCAGTTGTGGAAATATTCGTGGGCGATGATCGCCTCGATATTGGCATAGTCCTGATCGGTCGCGGTTTCCGGATCGGCCAGCACATATTTGTCGTTGAAGACATTGAGGCCCTTATTCTCCATCGCGCCCATGTTGAAATCGGACACGGCGACGATCATGAAGATATCGAGATCATATTCGCGGCCGAAGCGCTCTTCGTCCCAGCGCATGGAGCGCTTCAGCGCATCCATGGCATAGGCCGCGCGCGGCTCCTTGCCATGCTCGACATAGATCTTCAGCGCCACCTCGCGGCCCGACGCCGTGGTAAAGCTGTCCTCCACCACGCCGAGATCGCCGGCGACCAGGGCGAAGAGATAGCTGGGCTTGGGATGCGGGTCGAACCAGGCGGCGAAGTGCCTCGTGCCGTCGTAATTGCCGCTGCCGAGGAAATTGCCGTTGGAGAGCAGGAGTGGATTGGCGGCCTTGTCGGCGACGATCGTCACCGTATAGGGCGCCAGAACATCCGGCCGGTCGGGGAAATAGGTGATGCGGCGGAAACCCTCAGCCTCGCACTGGGTGCAATAGACATTGCTGGTGCGGTAAAGGCCCATCAGCGTGGTGTTGCTTTCGGGCGCAATCACCGTGCCGATCATGATCTCGAACGGCGCGCTTTCCGGCAGGCCGCGGATCACCAGCTGCTCATCGGTCGCGTCATAAAGCGCGGCGTCGAGTTCGTTCTGGTCGAGATGCAGCGCCGTCAGCGACAGCTCGTCGCCATCCAGCACCAGCGGCGCTGCAAGATCCACGCCCTCGCGGCGATGGAAGATCAGCCGCGCCTCGACCTTGGTCTCGGCCGGGTCCAGCTCGAAGGTCAGATCGACGCGCTCCAGCACGAAGTCGGTGGGACGATAATCTTCGAGGCGAATAGTCTCGCCGGTGTCAGTGCGCATTATCGCCTCATGGACTGCGGCTATACCTCTACACGCTCCCCGTGCGTGAACGGCTGCCGGTGGAAATCGTCACACAGTTAAGCAGTCGCCCCTAACAATCATTGAATCCTGTGTCTTTTCAGGACAGAACGGCGCTGCACAGGAGGCTATTCTTCTTCGAACGGTCGTAAAGATCCAGTGCATGGACAGAATGAACGATCATTTGATCACACAAAAAACACGCCGCATCACGAAATGTGATCCTACGCAAGCGCGAATCTCCGCTATGAGGCGGGCGCCGGCCCCGCCTCAAGCGCTCTCTCCCAGTGCGCTTGAGGAAACCTGCGCTGCTGCGCCAGCGCCGCAGAAGCCCCTGCCGGCCTCTTCCACGGCATGAAAGGAATGAACCGTGACCGACACCAGCCAGATGCGCCCCTTGCGCGGCATCGGCCTCAAGGTCCTTTCCGTGCTGGTCTTCGTCTGCATGTCGACCTTCATCAAGGCGGCGGGAAACGAGATCCCGACGGGGCAGATCACCTTCTACCGCTCGGTCTTCGCCATTATTCCCATCGTGATTTTCCTGGTCTGGCGGGGGCAGTTGCGCACCGCGCTCCACACCCGCGATCCGATTGGCCATCTGCTGCGCGGCTTTGTCGGCATTCTGGCCATGAGCTGCGGCTTCTACGGGCTGCAGCACCTGCCGCTGCCTGAAGCGATCGCGATTGGCTATGCCATGCCGATCTTCGCGGTGATCTTTGCCGCCGTGTTCCTGAAGGAGACGGTGCGGCTGTTCCGATGGACCGCGGTCGGCATCGGCCTTGTCGGCGTCATCGTCATTTCCTGGCCGCGCCTGACGCTGCTGCGTTCCGGCGACATGGGCGCGGGCGAGGCCGCCGGTGCGCTGGCGGTCATCCTTTCGGCCTGTCTTGGCGCCATCGCGATGATCCTGGTGCGCAAGCTCGTCCATGCCGAGCGCACCCAGACGATCGTGCTCTATTTCTCGCTGTCGGCCTCGGTCTTCTCGCTGGTCAGCCTGCCGTTCGGCTGGGAGCCGCTTTCGATGCGCGCCTTCCTTCTCTTGATGGCAGCCGGCATTTGCGGCGGCATCGCCCAATTGCTGCTGACGGAAAGCTACCGCTTCGCCGATATGTCCACCATCGCGCCGTTTGAATATACCTCGATCGTGCTCGGGCTCGGCTTCGGCTATGCGCTCTTCGGCGACGTTCCCACGCCGACCATGCTGGCCGGCACAGCGCTCGTCATCTCCGCTGGTATTGTCATCATCCTGCGTGAGCACCGGCTGGGGCTGAAGCGGCGCGGCGCGCGCAAGCTGATGACGCCGCAGGGGTGAGGGCATAAAGCCGCCTCAACCCTCGGCCGATGGATCGGTCCGCTCCCGTCAGACGCCCGGCGACCTGTCGGGCTCCTCCGATGTCTCCAGAACAGGCGCCGGCTGGCTCATGGCGGTGGCGACATCGAGGCCCGGGGTGGGCACGGTGTTGGCCTGAAATTCGGTCTTGGAGACCAGGCCTACCTCCTCGCGTCGGCGCAGGATGCGCCAGCCGGCATAGCCGGCATAGGCGAGGAAGTAGAGCCCCAGCATGAAGAACAGCGCATTCGGCCCGAAGCGGTCCATGACAGGGCCCACCATCAGCGGCCCGCTCACCGTTCCCAGGCCATAGGTGATCATCATGCCCGAGGAGACCGAGACGTAATCGTCCGGATCGGCGAGATCATTGGCATGGGCGACGTTAAGCGCATAGATCGGGAAGACCATGGCGCCGACGCAGGCGCCGAGGACATAGACCGTCGGCGCGCCAGCCGAGGAGAAGGCCAGCATGGCCAGGCAGGACAGCAC
Organism: Xaviernesmea rhizosphaerae; assembly: GCF_001938945.1. GTDB lineage: Bacteria > Pseudomonadota > Alphaproteobacteria > Rhizobiales > Rhizobiaceae > Xaviernesmea > Xaviernesmea rhizosphaerae. The sequence goes on along the minus strand of NZ_MKIO01000031.1, from coordinate 277,617 downwards.
GCCCAGCGCGCCGCAGGCAACCATGACCTTGCGCCGGTCGATCCGGTCCGAGGCGCGGCCGATCGGGATCTGCGAGATCGCGCTGCCGATCAGCAGCGAGGCGAGCAGGGTCGCGCCCTGCGCCGTCGTCAGGCCGATCTTCTGGGTGAAGACGCCGCCGAGATTGAACCAGGCCCCGGCCATGGCGCCGGCAAGCAGGCTGCCGACCACCGCCACCGGCGAACGGCGGAACAGAGCGGGCAGATTGAAATTGGCGCGTGACGGCGGCGCGGGCGAGGGCGAGGTGGACAAAGCCGTGGGCAGCAGCGCCAGCGAGAAGATGATGCCGCAGAGCATGAACAGAGCGGAGGTCTTGGGATCGCCCAGCGGCACAAGATATTGCCCGGCGACCGTGCCAATCATGGTGGTGATCAGATAGAGCGAGAACAGCATGCCGCGATTCTCGTTGGTCACCCGCTCGTTGAGCCAGCTCTCGATCACCAGATAGCTGCCGGACATGGCAAAGCCGAGCGTGGCGCGGAAGAAGATCCAGGCCCGCCAGTCCACGACCAGCCCGCAGAGCAGGATGGCGATGCTGAGCAGGGTGACGAGCGCGGAGAAGACGCGGATATGGCCGACCCGGCGCACGAAGATCGGGGTAATGATGCAGGAGAGCGTGAAGCCGAGCGTGTAGCCCGTGGCGATCACGGAAATGGTCAGTGTCGACCAGCCTTCCGCCAGTGAACGCACGGGGATGACATAGCCCGCCAGGCCAAAGCCGGTCATCATCAGGAAGACCGAGAGCATCAAGGGCAGCACGGAGAGAAAGCCTGACGACATCACGCGATTCCCTGCATGGCGCGGCCTGCCAGAGCGCCGGACCGGGAGCCGCAAGCCGGCTTCCGAACGCAGCCGATGCCGGAACCAAAAGCCGGCGCACCGGACCGAGGGCGGTTTTCCGTCCGATGCAAAAGAGGCGATGCCTCGGGCCAATGCTGTGATCGCGACATGCCGGCAACCTGTTCAAGGTGACCGCGGCCGATGCGCCGCCGTCAGGGAAAGGTCCATGCATCCCACAGGCCTCGGCCGGCTCAAAGGCGAAACCGCCGCCATGCACCGAAATCCATGGCCCCGCTGCCCTTAGGCAAGGGCATGAACAGGCTCAGCATCCTCCCATTTGCAGGCGTCATGCGCGGTCGATTGCGACCTCGCATGACGTTTACGGCACGACTCCGGCCTCATCGAGTCCGGATCGGGCTGGTCGATCAGCGGCGCACGATCATGGACTGGGGCTCGGCGCGCGCTTCCCAGCCGGCACTCTCCAGCGCCGGCACGTCATCCTCGCTGGCGGGATAGCCAAGGCAGAAATAGCCGAGGAAATGCCAGTCCTGCGGCACGTCGAGCGCGGCGGTGACGACCTCGGGCTCCAGGATCGAGACCCAGCCAAGGCCAATCCCGCGGGCACGGGCGGCAAGCCAGAGCGTATGCAGGGCGATGACGGCGGAATAATCGATTGTTTCCGGCATGGTCTGCCGGCCCAGGCGATGGCCCTGCTGCGTGGCGCGATCGGCAAAGAGCGCGAACTGGCAGGGCGCCTCGCTCAACCCCTCAAGCTTCAGCCGGGCATAGAGTTCCGCCCGCTGCCCCTCCTGCGCGGCCAGCGCCGTCTCGTTGCAGCGGGCGAAGGAGGCGCGTACCATAGCGCGGCGAACGGGGCTTTCGACCTCGACAAAGCGCCAGGGCTGGCTGAGGCCGACCGAGGGCGCCTGGGCGGCAATGGCGATCAGCTCCTCGAACAGGCCGGCCGGCAGGGGCTGGCGCTGGAAGCGGCGGACATCGCGCCGCCAGCGGAACAGGGTCTGCAGCTCTTGCTGGAAGCCATCTTCAAACTGAACGCCCTGCGGCACGGGGGTCGCATCGGCAAGATCATGGGCACTGACGGTTTTCATGGGTTCACGTCCTTGAGAGGGAAAGTGCCGGACCCTGGTTTGGGAAAGGCGCAGGGGCAAACGGCCGCAGGCCGATCCGGCTTGGCGGCACTTTCAGGGTGGTACAACGGGATGGTGCCTTGACCATCGGAGTGGAAATCATCTGCAGCTTGATGCTCTAGGCTTTTGTTTTTGCATCGGCATTTTCCAAAATCCGCTTCCGGATTTTCCATCCGACGGTCGACAAAGACGCATGGCGGGGGCGCCTGCGCCGCAAGCCCATCGGTCTTGGCGGCGCCTCGCCGCTTGCGCCGGCGAGGCTGCAGCAATGATGGGATGTCACAACGTCACGGTTTAACGTTCTCTGTCGATCATGGAGTTCTGTCCGGGCCATGGCGGCCGGGTTGATGCGATCACTTTGTGGCGTTTGTCAGGGGGCGGCCATTTTCGGAGCACGGCTACTCTTGAGGCCCCAGTTGCCGGCTCGCCCCAGGCAATTGGTCCCGCAAGTGTCGGCTCCGACACCACGAGCCTGACGTTACTTCGTCCGCACGAACATCGGATTAGATTTTTCTGTAAAATTAAGAGAGGATTGGACGGAGTTCGATCGCGGACAAGCCACTGTTGCCGATGGGTGATGTAGCCGACGGGCGATCCGGCTTTTTACAGCGCTATCCGATATGACTTGAATCAGATCGGCGCTCAGACCCAATTTGCTTGATGCACAACCTGATCGATCGTCGTTTCACTTGGAACGGATTATGCCGTCGCGGGCCGGCTTGCTCACCCTGTTACGCACCACGGCATCAGCGGCCTGCTCGACGCATGCGCTGCCTGCCGCCAGGCCCAGAACGAGCGCGTGCCTGCCGTAATCAGACATCGCGCAATCAGACCTGACGCAATCAGCGCTGGCCAATCCCCGAGAGGAGGTCCATGCCTTCCGCTCCGGCCATCCGGCGCCGCGACAGGTGCCGATAGGCCACCGAAGCATCGACAGCAACGCCGATGGTGGTAAAAACGTCGCGGACGGTGCGGATCATGTTCTTCGACATGTTCATCTCCTGAAATTCAAGCAGGCGACAGTTGCCCGGGCACTCCGGGCCCATCAGGTCCGGCTTTTTGAGCCACAGGCGAAACCGCCGGTCTCAGCGCTGAACGAAGTCGGAAAAGATCTGGCTCGGCCGGCCGAACTGGGAATAGGCGATGGCCGTGAGCTGTTCGCTTGCCGCTGTGGGACGGCCACGGGCGCCGCCATTGCGCGGTGCGCTGGCGATGCGGAGCGTTTCAAAGCCGCTATGCAGAGGGCGAAAACGGGCGGTCATGATTCAAGTCCTTGTATCCATTCCTCCCGTTAACGCTATATTGCAATGCAACAGCTTTTCAGCAAGGCGGGCCGTCAGGAGCCTGCTATGCGCAATTCGCATGGCTTTTTTCATGGTTTGTTCATTTGGGCTGACGCGGTCGGTCAGCGCCAACTTTCGGCAATTCCCGCCGTTCTCGCCAAAACCATCGTGAAAACAGAAGCGTAAGCTGCGCCGACGGTGTCGTGTTCCGCGCCGCTGCGCCTTGACGTCAGCCGCGGTCGAGCGCCTTGCGGAAGGTCAGGAGATCTTCCCAGGCCAGCTTTTTGCAGACCGGCGCGGCAAAGAGGTCCTGCGGATGCAGCGTGGCGAGGGCCTGAACGGCATGGTTCCCGACCCTGATCTCCCGCCAGCTGCCGCGCAGATGATGGATGGTGTCCGTACCGCCGAAGAAGAATCGGGCGGCGAAATTGCCGAGCACGAGCAGGTGGCGCGGCGCGATCAGTTCGACCTGACGTTCGATAAAGGGCCGGCAGATCTCGGTTTCGCGCGGTGAGGGCACGCGGTTTCCCGGGGGGCGCCAGCCGATGACATTGCCCAGCATGATCTCGGCCCGGTCAAGCCCGATGGCGCCCAGCATCCGGTCGAGCATCGCGCCGTTGCGGCCGGAAAAGGGCAGGCCGTCGCGGTCGTCGTCGCCATTCGGCATCGGCCCGACCACCAGAAGGCCGCGCGAGGGCGAACCCTCGACAAAGACGAGATTGCGGGCGCTGTTCTTCAGATTGCAGCCGGTGAAGGCCTCCATGGCCACCTTCAGCTCCGCCAGCGAGGACGCGGATCTGGCCGCGCTCTGCGCCTCGGCAATCGCCTGTTCGTCGGGAATGGCGACCGGTGCTGCCGGGCGCGGCGGCGGCGTCGCCTTGTCCGGCCGCTGGGCTCTGCGCGCCGTCCCAGCTTCCTGTGTCGTTGCCGGCGCGGGGGTCTCGTCGCGTGCCGAGGCCGGCTGTGCGAGCGCCCGGCGGGCGGCGAGCTGCGCCTGGAACTCCGCGAAGCGATTGGCAGGTTCATCCGAAACCAGCCACTCCACTCCGGCATCCGCATGGAAATGCAGGAGGGCGGCAAGTTCCGCGGGGGCGAGGCTGTCGGCTGGGATCATGGAACGACCTTAGAGCAATTGCAGAGGGGGTGCGACTCTTCCCTGCGTCCCCCGCGTCCTCTCTTTCCTCACGCGGCCCAGCGCTCGGCCTCGCCGCTCTCGCCGATCAGGGCCAGACCATGGGCGATGGAGAGAAGCTCGCCGCCGCTTTCCACCCGGTCGGCGGCAAAGCGTTCGGTGAACAGGCGGCGCACGGCGGGTACGAAGGAGGTGCCGCCGGTCAGGAACACCTTGTCCACCTGCGATGCCGGCGTGTTGGTCTTTTCCAGCACCTCGTCCAGCGCCGCCTCGATGCGGGCGAGATCGGGCGCGATCCAGCGCTCGAAATCGGCGCGGCGCACGGTCTTGCGGCCGGCGGCGCCGAGCGGCGCGAAGTTGAACTCCGCCTCGTCCTGCGCCGACAGCGCCATCTTGGTGGCCGAGACCGCCTGATAGAGCGGATAGCCTTCGTCATGCTCGATCAGATCGACGAAGAGTTCGAGCTTTTCCGGCTCGGTGGCAGAGCGCACCAGCGATTGCAGATCGGCGAATTCGCGCGTGGTCTTGAAGATCGACAGCTGGTTCCAGCGGCCGAAATTGGCGTAATAGCCGCTCGGGATTTCCAGGAGCTTGTCGAAGCTCTTGAAATGGCTGCCCTTGCCGATCTCGGGCGAGACCAGATTGTCGATCAGCCGGAAATCGAAATGATCGCCGGCGATGCCGACGCCGGAATGGCCAACAGGAATCGCATTGAGCCGGCCGGCATGGCGCTCGAAGCGGATCAGCGAGTAGTCGGTCGTGCCGCCGCCGAAGTCGGCCACCAGCACATTGGCATCTGCGGTCAGCGACTGGGCGAAATAGTAGGCGGCCGCAACCGGCTCATAGACATAATGCACCGCCGGAAAGCCGAAGCGTTCGAGCGCGGCCTGATAGCGCTTCAGCGCCAGCGCCTCGTCCGGATTGGCGCCGGCAAACTGCACCGGACGGCCGACCACGAGGCTGGAGACTTCTCCCGGCCAGCCTTCGCCGGCGTAGGCCTTGAGACGCCGCAGGAAGATCTCCATCAGATCCTCGAAGCTCTGGCGCCGGGCAAAGACCTGGGTGGCCTGGAAGGCGGCGCTGGCGGCGAAGGTCTTGATCGACTGTAGGAAGCGGCAATCGCCGGGATTGTCGATGAACATGCGGATCGCCGCCTGCCCGGCTTCCACCTTCAGCGCCTGCGCGCCCAGCCCCGGCTCCTTCATGAAGGACAGCGCGGTGCGCATGCTGTCGGTGGTGCCGGCGCTGCTGTTGAAGGCCATCGAGCGGGTGGCATTGGCCCCGCTGGCCGGATCGGTCAGAGCGAGGACGGTGTTGGTCGTGCCGAAATCGAGCCCGAGCGCGCGCGTCATGATCGTGCTCCCTGTTTAACTATCGCGATGACGAGAAGCGGAGCCATGCTCCGGAAAAAAATGCGGCCCTTGGGCAGGAGGATCTGCAAGGGCGGTGAAATGCGGACGGCGCTGATGACATGCCGACGCCGAGAAGGCAAGGGCACGCATAATCAAAAACCGTCTTCCGGCGCCTTGAAGGGACCTGCGCTGCAGGCCGGGGAATGGAACACCAGCTCCGGGTCGTTCTCGTCGAGATGGAGAATGACACCGCTCTGGATAAAGCCCTCGCGCAGGAGGAGCCGCTGCATGCCGACATTGGAGAGATTGGTCGATGTGAAGAGCTTCGCGGTCGGGCACAGGGCACGCAGATGCCGGAGCATGATCGTTCCAAGCCCTCGGTTCCGGCGCTCGTCCGCAACGATCAGAAGCGCGATGAAGCGCTGATGGAAGAACTGATCGGTCAGAACGCCATAGGCGCAGGCCGCGCTGCCCTCCTGCAGGATGTGGCACTGGCCCGCGGCCACGGCGTGCACGAGATGACGAGACCGGTCGCCCTCGCGCAGGAGCAGGGGGTCGATGGCGCGCAGGGCCTCGATGTCCTGATCTGTCGCCTGTCGGATGTCGGTGGTGCGCGGTCTTGCCTGTCCCATTCGGCAAGGTTTATCCCGATGGTGGAAAAGGGATATGACAGCCGAAATTTGACGTGAACGTAAACGTCATATAGTCTGTCTCATCATGCCGGGAGAATGAGCCAGCGCCTGTCGCAACTTGGCTCGACAAGCCGGGTTTGTTTTGAGAAGGAAGGGATTGAAAGCCCTATGGGATCGGACAGACGGCCATAGTCGTCCGATGGCCGGAGGGACCAGGCCCGAGCGGAGCGAGAAAGAATGAGCGAGATGGAGCTGCCCGAACGCGAGTCGATGGAGTTCGACGTCGTGATCGTCGGTGCGGGGCCTGCGGGCCTGTCTGCGGCAATCCGGCTGAAGCAGATCAATCCCGATCTCTCGGTTGTCGTCTTGGAAAAGGGCGCCGAGGTGGGCGCGCATATCCTCTCCGGCGCCGTCGTCGATCCCTCTGGCATCGACAAGCTTCTGCCTGGCTGGCGCGAGGAGGAGGGCCACCCCTTCAAGACCGCCGTGACCGACGATCATTTCCTCGTTCTCAACGAGACCAAGTCGCTGCGCCTGCCCAACGCGCTGATGCCGAAGCTGATGAACAATCACGGCAATTACATCGTCTCGCTCGGCCTGGTCTGTCGCTGGCTGGCCGAGAAGGCCGAGGCGCTGGGCGTCGAGATCTATCCGGGCTTCGCCGCCGCGGAAGTGCTCTATGACGAGGCCGGCGCCGTGATCGGTGTCGCCACCGGCGACATGGGCATCGAGAAGAACGGCGAGCCCGGGCCGAATTACGCGCGCGGCATGGCGCTGATGGGCAAATATGTGCTGATCGGCGAGGGCGTTCGCGGCTCGCTCGCCAAGCAACTGATCGCCAGATACGACCTGCAGAAGGATCGCGAGCCGCAGAAATTCGGCATCGGCATCAAGGAACTCTGGCAGGTGAAGCCGGAGAACCATAAGCAGGGCCTCGTGCAGCACTCCTTCGGCTGGCCGCTGGACCTGTCGACGGGCGGCGGTTCCTTCCTCTACCATCTGGAGGACAATCTGGTCGCCGTCGGCTTCGTCGTCCACCTGAACTACAAGAACCCTTATCTCTCGCCGTTCGAGGAATTCCAGCGCTTCAAGACGCATCCCAGCATCCGCGGCACCTTCGAGGGTGGCAAACGCCTTTCTTATGGCGCGCGCGCCATCACCGAGGGCGGCTATCAGTCGGTGCCGAAGGTCAGCTTCCCCGGCGGCGCGCTGATCGGCTGTTCCGCCGGCTTCGTCAACGTGCCGCGCATCAAGGGCAGCCACAATGCCGTTCTCTCCGGCCTCCTGACGGCTGACCGCGTGGCGGCCGCGATCGCTGCGGGCCGCGCCAATGACGAGATCGTCGAGCTGGAAAGCGACTGGCGCGACGGCGCCATCGGCACGGACCTGAAGCGCGTGCGCAACGTCAAGCCGCTCTGGTCGCGCTTCGGCACGGTGCTCGGCGTCGGCCTGGGCGGGCTGGATATGTGGACCAACCAGCTCTTCGGCTTCTCCTTCTTCGGCACGATGAAGCACGGCAAAAATGATGCGCAATCGCTGGAGCCCGCCGAAAAGCACCAGAAGATCGCCTATCCCAAGCCGGACGGCGTGCTGACCTTCGACCGGCTCTCCTCGGTCTTCCTGTCCAACACCAATCACGAAGAGGACCAGCCGGTTCATCTGAAGGTCAAGGACATGAGCCTGCAGAAGCGCTCTGAGCACGACGTCTTCGCCGGCCCGTCCTCGCGCTACTGTCCCGCCGGGGTCTATGAATGGGTGGAAAAGGACGGCCAGCCGACCTTCGTCATCAACGCGCAGAACTGCGTCCACTGCAAGACCTGCGACATCAAGGACCCGAACGGCAACATCACCTGGGTCCCCCCGCAGGGCGGCGAAGGGCCGGTCTATCCGAACATGTGAGAGCGTCTCCGTCTGGCCCCTTCATCGGGGCCTGGACGGGGAGAAGCGACTTCGCGTCAAGCGCTCGCTCGCATTCTCAAACGTTTCGCTGGACAAGGGCTGAGCCATCGCCACTGGCCTCCTTTCCCCATCAGGGAGAGGCCAGGGTGAGTGTGGTTGCGCAAAAACCTCGGCTCCATGCCCTGATCATGGTTAACGGATCCTGACCCGCGAGGGCCTGTCTTTACCCGCCGTTAACCATAAATTCCGCATGCTCATGGCCACAGAATCACCCGATCCGAGGCCATTTCATGACATTCTCCCGCCGCGCGTTTCTTCTCGGCGCCACCGGTCTTGTGGCCGGCTGCAGCCAGACCACGCCCAGCCCGTTCATCCAGACCTCTGCGCTGAATTACGGTCCGATCGCGGACGAGAAGTTTCCGCTGCCGGCCATGCCGCTGGACAAGATCGCCCCGGAGCTGCGCCGGCAGGAGGTGGCCTATCCCGCGCCCTACAAGGCCGGGACGATCGTGGTCGATACAGGCGCGCGCCGGCTCTATTACATTCTGGGAGAAGGCCGGGCGATGCGCTATGGCATCGGCGTCGGCCGGGCCGGCTATGCGCTTTCGGGCAATGCCTATATCGGCCGCAAGGCGGAATGGCCGTCCTGGACGCCGACGCCGAACATGATCCGCCGCGATCCGCACAAGAACCTGCGCTATGCCGCCGGTGTGCCGGGCGGTCTCAACAATCCGCTTGGCGCGCGCGCCATGTATCTCTATCGCGGCGGCAATGACACGATGTTCCGCATCCATGGCACCAACCAGCCCTGGTCGATCGGCCAGGCCATGTCGTCGGGCTGCGTGCGCATGCTCAACCATGATGTGATCGACCTCTATGAGCGCGCCAAGGTCGGCGGGCAGGTCATCGTCATCCAGGGCAGCCATCCGGCGGAAAGCTTCGCCGCCCTGTAATGGGCGCCGTTCAGAGTTTGCTTACGGGTTGGCGAAGAGCTGGTAGCTGAAGGTGACACGGTCACCAGGCCGGCCATAGAGATAGCCGAGCGAGACGATGCCGCCGACCGGCGTCGCCTCGCGTTTCACGCCCTCCTGCTCCGATCCCTGCCGCAGGGCCAGCTGGCGCAGCGCAGGGTCGATCGGCGCGTTTCCGCGCCAGACGACGAGAACCGGGCGGTTGGCGGTGTCGAAGGCCGCGCGCTCGAAGCGCTCATAGTCCGGCGTCACCACCGCAGCGGCGGGGAAGTTCAGCCGCAGATTTCCGGCAAGCTGACGGTCTGCGCTGAGGATGACCGCCCCCGGGGCCTCCGGCACGGCCTCGGCGATCAGGCGCGACAGCGCCGCATAGGGCACGTTCTGCTTGTTGTATTTTCCGGTCCAGCCGGCCGCCGTCACCCGCAGCAACAGGATCGAGGGCACGAGCACCGCGATGACGAGGGCGACCGGCAGGATGCGCGCCAGCAGCCTGCGCCCGTTCAGCCCGGCGGCCTCGGCCTTCAGGCAGAGATAGAGCGGCAGGAAAATCAGCACCGGCGAGAGCCAGCGCTCCTTGAAACTGTCGGCATCGGTGGCCAGCGTCGTGATCAGCAGGATGGCGATAAAGACCAGCATCATCCGGCCGATCAGCCGCGTCGGCAGCGATTGCGCCCGCAAAGCGCTGGCGCCGTCCGCCTTGCCGGCGGCGAGCGCGAAGACGAGCAGCGTCAGGCCGGTGAAGCCGAGCGTGGCGCCGGCAAGCGACAGCACGCCGCCGGCGAGATCCGCCAGCATGCTGACGGGCGCGCCGTCATCCTCCAGCTTGCCCAGTGTCTCGGCGGCGGCGATACCGGAATTCTGCCAGAGCCAGAGCCCATGCGGCAGGAAGACCAGCACCGCGAAGGCCGCGGCGACAAGAATGCGCCAGTCCGCGAGCCGGCGGCGCGTCTCGGGCAGACTCGCCATGGCCACAAGGCAGCAGAAGGGCAGCAGCACGAAATTATATTTCGCCAGCAGGCCGAGCCCGGCCGTCACCCCCACCAGAGTGAAGCTCAAGAGGCTCGGCCGCTTCAGCGTGCGCATCACCGCCCAGAGGAACAGGATGGAGACGGCGCTGAGCGCCACCGAATGGGTGAGATCGCGCTGCGATTCCCAGGCGATATGCGGAATGGTCAGAAGGCCGAGCGGCGCCAGCGCGGCCAGCGCGCGATCCTCGAGGCATTCGCGCGCCAGCATGGCATAGCCGCCATAGATCGCCAGCAGAAAGCCGGCCTTGACCCCTGCAAGCGTGCTGAGCGACAGGCCGGCGAGTGCGCTGACGCCATATTGCACCCAGTTGTAGAGTGGTGGCTGGCTGTCATAGCCGGCGGCCAGCCATTGCGTCAGCAATGCCTGCTGCGCCTCGTCCATTTCCAGCGAGGTCGGCAGCGACAGGCGCACGGCGATATTGATCAGCAGATAGGCGAGGATCAGGACCAGAATGCGCCCCGGCCTCTGTTCGAGCGCCTCGGCCAGGCGGGCAAACATCGCTACTCCGCCCGCCGGAAGACCTGGCGCACCGTATAGCTGCCGGTGTCCTTGTTCTGGAAATAGGTGCGGGCGATCATTTCCGAGAGAATGCCCGTGGTGATCAGCTGCACCGAGGACAGGAACAGCATGACGCCGATAATCAGAAGCGGGCGCGTGCCGATGTCCTCGCCGAAGCCGTATTTTTCCACCGCGAGAAAGAAGAGGATCAGCAGGCTGATCGCGCCGATGCCCAGCCCCAGCGAGCCGAAGAAATGGCCCGGCCGCGCGCGGTAGCGCATGAAGAACAGAACCGAGAGCAGATCGAGAATGACGCGGAAGGTGCGCGAGATCCCGTATTTCGAGGTGCCATAGGCGCGTGCCGAATGGTTGACGGCCATCTCGCCGATGCGCGAGCTGGGCACCACGGCCGCCACCCAGGCCGGAATGAAGCGGTGCATCTCGCCCAGAAGCTTGACCTGCTTGATGACGGAGCTGCGGTAGAGCTTCAGGCTGCAGCCGTAATCATGCAGCTTCACGCCGGTGATGCGGCCGATCAGCTTGTTGGCGCACCAGGAGGGCACCTTGCGCAGGAACAGGCCGTCCTTGCGGTTCTTGCGCCAGCCGACCAGCAGATCGAGATCGCGCGCCTCCAGCTCTGCCGCCATGCGGGGAATGTCGGCCGGGTCATTCTGCAGATCGCCGTCGAGCGTGGCGATCAGCCGCCCGTCGGCGGCGTCGATGCCGGCCTGCATGGCTGCGGTCTGGCCGAAATTGCGTTGCAATTCGACGACGACAGCCTCCAGATCGGGCCGGCTGATCGCCTCGCGCGCGCGCAGAAGCGTGGCGTCCGTGCTGCCATCATCCACCAGCACCAGATTCCAGCGGCCGGTATAGGCGCTCATGCCTTCGATGATCCTTGCGATCAGCGGGCCGACGCTTTCTTCCTCGTTGAACAAGGGCACGACCAGCGAAAGTTCCACCGGCGTGTCGTACGGCCCTGCGATTGCGGTCACGTCCACGATGCCTTAATCCCGTCTTAAAAAGATGCGGGCCTCCTATCGCATGGCACGATGAGGACGACAAGCACTCGAATCCTGCCAGCCGCCTGCGAAGGGGCTCCGGGCATGACAGCGCGAAAGGCAAGCGGCCGGTGACGCAACAGATTGGAACGGACGAGGAAACACGGGGCATGGCTTCTTTCCTGCGCCGCCATGCGGCAGCGCTGATCAGCCTTTCGGCCGTGCTGGCCTATTGCGCCTTCATCGAGTGGATGTGGGGCTGGGGCCGCATTCTCGCCGCCTGGGGCGCGATCGGCGCCGGGCCGGTCGCGCTGGCGCTCGGGCTGATGATCGTCACCCATCTGGTGCGCTGCCTCAGAGTCTTTGACTATTTCCGTCAGGATCTCTCCGGCGCCTTCCTGCGGCTGTTCCGGGTCACGCAGGTGCACAATCTCGCCAATATCCTGCTGCCATTCCGCGCGGGCGAGGCCTCCTTCTTCGTGCTGATGCGCAGCGAGTTTTCCATGCCGATGGCGCGCTCCGCCGCCTCGCTCCTGTGGATGCGGGTGCTGGACCTGCATGCGCTTCTCGCCGTCGGCCTGATCGGGCTGGTGGCCGCCGCGCCCTTTCCGCTCCTCGCCTGGGCGGCGTGGGTGGCCTATTGCCTGCTGCCGATCGCCGGCTTTGCCTTTCAGCGGCCGTTGTTTTCCGTCGTCAGCCGCCGGTTTCCCGGCAAGGTCGCCCGGCTGGCCGAAAGCGTGCTGTCCGGCCTGCCGCAATCCTGGGCGCCGTTCTTCCGCGCCTGGGCCATGACGGTGGTCAACTGGTCGGTGAAGGTGGCGACCATCGCCTGGATCCTGACGCTTCTGGGGGCGCCGGGGCTCGCGGCCGCGCTTGGGGGCGCGTTGGGGGGCGAACTCTCCTCTGTTCTGCCGGCGCATGCGCCGGGCGGGGTCGGCACCTATCCGGCCGGCATCGTTGCGGGCGCGCTCGCCTTTGGCGCTCCGGCCGGCGAGCCTGCGCTGTCCGCCCTGAGTCAGGCGGCGGTCAACGCCCATCTTATGGTTCTGGTCTCGGCTGCCGCCGGCACGCTCCTCAGCCTGCTTCTCGCACCGCGCGCCGCGCCGGCCCGTCCCACGGCATCCTGAAACGCATCGCGAAAAGCAGGGGCCTGCCGGCCTGATCTTCTTCTTCTTTTCTTGCGCAATCCGGCGATGATTTTGCCGCGTGCCGACTTATATGAGGACGGCGACAGCACGTGTGAGGCGACGGATGAAGATCAAGGCCATTCTCAACCGCGACGGGGGCACGTTTCGCACCACCGACATGGACCGCTACACGCAGGAGATGGAGCGCATCTTCACGCAAGCCGGACACCAGATCGAGGTGTCGGTGATCTCCGGCAAGGAGATCGAGGCGGCGCTGGAGCGCACCTCCGCCCGCGACGATCTGGACGCCATGATCGCCGGTGGCGGCGACGGCACGATTTCGGCGGCCGCGGCCCTTGCCTGGAAAAACGGCATGCCGCTCGGCGTGGTGCCGGCCGGCACCATGAATCTCTTTGCCCGCACGCTGAAACTGCCGCTGGACATCTGGCGCGTGCTCGACGTGCTGGCCGATGGCCATGTGATGGCTGCCGATATCGGCAGCGCCAATGGGCGCGCTTTCGTGCACCAGTTCTCCATGGGCCTGCATGCACGCATGGTGCGTTACAGGGAATCTTACAGTTTCGCCTCAAGGCTCGGCAAGATTTCGGCCAGCGCGCGGGCTGCCTTCGGCGTCATCCTGAATCCGCCGAAGTTCAAGATCGATTTTGAGGTGGACGGTGTCCGTGAACGGCGCAAGGTCTCGGCGCTTTCGGTGTCGAACAACCACTTCGGCGCGAACTCGCTGATGTATGCCGACAGCGTTGATGGCGGGCATCTGGGCTTCTACACCGCGCCGCCGCTCACATCGGCCGGCGTGGCGCGGCTGACCTTCGATATCCTGCGCGGCAAGTTCCGCGAAAGCCCGCTGATTACCCAAATGAGCGTCACCCATGTGACGCTGCATTTCCCGGAGGCCAATCACAAGATCAATTGCGTGATGGACGGCGAGCTCCTGCCGCTGCGCGGCGATGTCGATCTGCGCGTCCATGCCGGAGAACTGAAGCTGTTGGTCGGCCCCCAGGGGATTGAACCCTCACCTTGAGCGGCGGGGGGAGGACCGTCAGGCTGCGAGCCTGTCCAATTGCGCCGGCAGGAGCGCGCCGGTAATCGGCAGGCCCTGTTCGCGCTGAAACTCCATCACCGCGGCGCGTGTGGCGGGGCCGAAAATGCCGTCGGCATCGAGATCGAGGCCGAGCTTATGATTCAACAGTTCCTGCAGTTCCTTGACGTTCGGGCCGCGGTCGCCGAGTTCGAAGATTTCGTCGGAGAGCGGCGGCGGATGAGCGCCGAACAGGCCTTGCGCCGACCATGTCCGGATCAGTTGCTCCGACGCTTCGAAATGCATCGCATCCTCGGTGGGGAAGGCCGCACCCCAGAAGAAGGAATGAGCGTTGAAATATTTGTAGATCGACAGAAGGCCGACCTGGGCGCGCTCGTCGCCGCGCTTGTCCAGCACCCCTTCGAGCGTCAGATCGATTGCCGTCCCCCAGGAATGGTTGCTGATCGAGGTGGTGCTGCCGCGCACATAGCGGCAGCAAAGCATGCCGGCGGTGCCGAGAACGGCATAGATCTCCGGCTCATGCGCCCGGATATCGGCGAAGATCAGCTCAAGGGTCTCGACCGCCGGCTTCAGTCCCGATACCTTAAAAGGCCCGACATTCTTCTGGATAATGAGATCCAGAACCTTCTTGTTGGTAGGCCAGCGGCAGTCGTCGGAGTAATTGCCACGCGGATTGCCGATCAGCGTAAGCATGGTCTTGTTGCGCGCGCCAGACAGCGCACCGTTCAGCTTGGCCCGGTTCGGGCCAAGCGGGGTAGTCAGAGAGTATTTCGGCATTTCGTCACCTCTCCAAAGCAGCCTCATGCTGCAGGAGCAGTGAAACATATTCTTAATAAATAGAAAACGTACTCACGAAAGGGTTGCAGGCCGCGTGTCACGGTCCTGTCACTGGAACGCCGTTTCGAAGAAACTCCTGAGCTTGCGCGAATGCAGCTTTTCCGGCGGCATGGCCGCGAGCTTCTGCAGCGCGCGAATGCCGATCTGCAGATGCTGGCTCACCTGGTTCTTGTAGAACGCCGTGGCCATGCCCGGAAGCTTCAGCTCGCCATGCAGCGGCTTGTCTGACACGCACAGCAGCGTCCCATAAGGCACGCGGAAGCGGAATCCATTGGCGGCGATGGTGGCGGATTCCATGTCGAGCGCGATGGCGCGCGACTGTGACAGGCGTTTGACCGGCCCGCGCTGATCCCGCAGTTCCCAGTTCCGATTGTCGATGGTGGCCACCGTGCCTGTGCGCATGATCCGCTTGAGGTCGTAGCCCTCATAACCGGTCATCTCGGCCACCGCGTCCTGCAGCGCCACCTGCACCTCGGCAAGCGCCGGGATCGGCACCCAGACGGGCAGGTCGTCATCCAGCACGTGATCCTCGCGCACATAGGCATGGGCCAGCACGTAGTCGCCCAGCGCCTGGCTGTTGCGCAGGCCGGCGCAATGGCCGAGCATCAGCCAGGCATGCGGGCGCAGCACGGCGATATGGTCGGTGATCGTCTTGGCATTGGAGGGGCCGACGCCGATATTGACGACGGTGATGCCGCCATGGCCCTTGCGCTTCAGGTGATAGGCCGGCATCTGCGGCAGGCGGGCGAGCGCCAGATCGGTCTCCGGCTTGTCGGCGCCGGCGTGGGTGATGATGTTGCCCGGCTCGACGAAAGCGGTATAGCCATGGCCGCCCTCGGCCATCTGCTGGCGCGCCCAGGCGCAGAATTCGTCGATATAGAACTGGTAGTTGGTGAACAGCACGAAGTTCTGGAAATGCGTGGCGCTGGTGGCCGTATAATGCGCGAGCCGCGCCAGCGAATAGTCGATGCGCTGGGCGGTGAAGGGCGCCAGCGGGAAGGGCTCGCCCGGGCCGGGCTCATAGGAGCCATTGGCGATCTCGTCATCGGTCGTGGTCAGGTCCGGCGCGTCGAACAGATCGCGCAGCGGCACCTCGATGTTCTCGGCCAGCGTCGCCTCCACATGCGCGCCTTCGCCAAAGGCGAAGTGCAGCGGGATCGGCGTAGCCGATTCGGAGACCGTGATCGCGACATTGTGGTTGCGGATCAGATGGCCGAGCTGCTCCTTCAGATAATGGCGGAACAGCTGCGGCCGTGTGATCGTGGTCGTATAGACGCCCGGCGCGCTGACATAGCCATAGGACAGGCGCGAATCGACGTGGCCGTAGCTCGTCGTCTCGATGCTGACCTGGGGGTAGCAGGCGCGGTAGCGCGTGTTCGCTTTTCCGCTCTTGCCCAGCGCCACGAAGGCATCGGTCAGAAAGCCGGTGTTGCGCGCATAAAGCGCTTCGAGCGCATCGACGGCGGCGACCGGATCGTCGAAGGTCTGGGCTGCGAAGGGCTCGGGCGTGGAGAGCGCGAGCGAGGCGAGGGGAAGGATTCGTGCGTTCATGCGCGCAGTATAGGATGGCGCCTTTGACAAGCAAACGACAAGATGTCCCGCTGGCCGCCCTAATCTGATGTGAACGGAAGTTGGCTTGCTGGCGACATCCGGCCAAGGCAGACCGCCGGCAGCGGCGTCAGCTCATCGCCTGACGCTGCAGCGTGACGAAGAGGACGAGCCCGGCGCCATTGCCGAGCTTGTTGGCGTCGCCGCCCGTGACCGCCAGCAGGCCCAAGGGTCCGCCGATCAATGCGGCGAGCACGAGGGCGCGCATGGCATTTGCGAACGAGGGCATGTAGGTCATGGCCGGGCTCCTCTGGCGCATCGGATGAAACGCCGGTTGCCGTTTCCATCCGATGCAGACATCGACCCGGGCACTGCCGAGGGTGATTCGGCCCTGC
Source organism: Xaviernesmea rhizosphaerae (assembly GCF_001938945.1). Classification (GTDB taxonomy): domain Bacteria; phylum Pseudomonadota; class Alphaproteobacteria; order Rhizobiales; family Rhizobiaceae; genus Xaviernesmea; species Xaviernesmea rhizosphaerae. The sequence goes on along the minus strand of NZ_MKIO01000031.1, from coordinate 260,886 downwards.
CCGGGACGGGCGATGCTCCTGCTTTACAGCTTGGCTTCGTCAATCATGTGAAGGCGGGCCTGGCAAAACTGGGCAGTGTGTGCGGTGCAGTCGGCCAGACCATTGCCAGCTTCACGGCGGCGTTCGGTATCGGCGCTGACGGCGACGGCCAGCGACATGGCGAAAGCAACCATGAGCATGCTGATGATGGTGAGGCGGCGCGCGAGCATATCCATTGCTGATGTCCCGAATTGGTTCGTTTTGAACCGGTTGAAATCGATAATGACGTTTTAGCGGGACCAAACTGAACGCGTCCTGAGACATCGGTTCATCTCCCGTTCATCTTCGGCTTCAGCTGTGGAAAAGCGTGGAGCATCTTTGGGACGGCGAGCCTCCTGCATTTGACCGAGGGGGTTCCTCCACAGGTTGTGTCTGGCGCAGGCCGGAGGGCGGGGCGCGAGGCTAAGTCTTTCTTCGCATTTGCAAAAATTCCTGCCCGGCAAGGGGCGCCCCGACGCTGCGTCAATCCGCCACGCGCGACAACCGCCTCAAGATGCAGGCGCACCCCTGCTGCGCTCGGCCTGCGAGACCTCGGCGAATGATCGTCCTATGGAAAAAGCCCGAGGTTTCTGAACGAAGGCGTTCATCTTCGTGGGCGAGGTAACCCGCCAGTGACCGCGTGATCGCCCTCTTGATTCCGGGCGCAGGGCATTTCTGCCCGGCGCGCCGGCCTGTCACTGCGTCACAGCTTCGTCCAGCTCTGCGAGCGGCACAGCACCTTCATCACGCAGCCCTGCAATTTCATCGAACCGGGCCCGACGGCGGCCGAGCCGCTATAGGTCTTGTCATTGGCGGGATCGGTAATCTCGCCGGTATAGGCCGCGCCGCTGCCGGTCAGCGTGCCGATCTTCTTGCCGGCATGCTTGCCCGTTTTCAGCGTGATGCAGAAATTGCCGCCGCAGGGCGCGATTGCGGCCGTCTCGCCGCTTGCCGTCTTCCAGTTGCCGACGATCGGCTCGGCGGCGCGCGCATCTGCGGCTGTCAGGCTTGTGGCGATCAGGCCCGTGCTGATCAACAAGGCGCTGCCAAAAGCGGCCAGGCCCATCCGTGCTTTCGCGGTCATGCTGTCTCTCCTCCTCGTGCCGACGGCGATAGGCCGGCCGGCGTTCCACGCCGCGAGCGTCCTCCCGGTCGCGGCGTGAAGAGTTTACGCGCACGTAAACGTAAATCAAGATGCGCCGTGTGTCGGGCAGGCCAGGAGGCCGCCATTTTCAGCGCTTCGCCGGGATGGTTAGCGTTTGGTTGAAGCTTTGAGTTGCGCAAGGCCTTTCCCTGGTACCGATTTCCCAATGGAGACCGGACCTTGCATGCTTAACAAAATCAGCCGTTTACGAACAATTTGCGCTTTGTTTGTCGCAAATTAAGGACGCATTTTAAGCGCGCATTGAAGGGCGCCGGCTAGGGTCGGGACATCCACGGAGCAGGCCAAACCTGCCGGGCCTTGTCCGCCGAAGCCGCAGAGACGGCGAGCGGGGAAGGGGCTCATGAAGGGCCGCAAACAGGGATATTTCAGGCAATAGCGCGTTCAAACAAGGGACAGGACCATGGCACGCTTCGATCTCGATACCGTCTTCAACGCACCGGCTGGCGGCGACAACCGCGCCGAGGTCTTCTGCGAAATGGGGCTGATGTATGCCACCGGTCGCGGCTGTGACATCGATCTGGTCTCGGCGCACAAGTGGCTGAACATTGCCGCCATCAGGGGCTCCGAGCGTGCCGCGCTGCTTCGGGCCGAACTGTCCTCGTCCATGTCCAAGATGGAACTGGCCAAGGCGCTGCGCGAAGCCCGCGAATGGATGACCACGCACTGACGCAGGCGCGCCACGTGCACCGTCCGGGCAAAAGAGGTCAGCCGAGCGCGGCCAGCACCTGCGGCAGCGCCTCTTCAAGCCGCTGCATCTCGGCCTGGGGCCCGGTGCTGATGCGGATGCAGCGATTGAGCGGCGCCACACCCGGCATGCGGATGAAGACCCCGTGATCGGCCATCAGCCGATCGACGATGGCGCGGGCGAAAGCCGCATCGCGCCCGGTATCCACCGCCACGAAATTTGTGGCCGACGGCAGGGCAGCAAGGCCTGAGGCCGCGGCGATCTGCCCGATGCGGGCGCGCGCAGCCGCGATCCGCGCAAGCACATCCTGCAGATAGGCCTGATCCGCCAGCGCCGCGAGCGCGCCGGCCGTGGCCATGCGGTTCATGCCGAAATGATTGCGGATCTTGTCGAAGGCGCTCGCATTCTCCGGCGTCGATAAGACATAGCCGACCCTCGCGCCCGCCAGGCCATAGGCCTTGGAAAAGGTGCGCGTGCGCATGACATTCGGTCGCGCGATCAGCCTATCGATCTCGGGCAGCGTGCCCGCCGGCGCCGTCTCGCCATAGGCCTCGTCCAGAACCAAGAGCGTCGTCTCCGGCAGCGCCTCGGCAAAAGCCGCCACCGCCTCTGCCGGCCACCAGCTGCCCATGGGATTGTCGGGGTTGGCGAGATAGACCAGCGGCGCCGTCTCGCGCCTGACGGCGTCGAGCAGGCCGTCGAGATCCTCTCGGTCATCGCGATAGGGCACGGTGACCAGCCGCCCGCCATGGCCGGCAACATGATAGTTGAAGGTCGGGTAGGCGCCGAGCGAGGTGACGACCGCCTGCCCGGGATCGACCACCAGCCGCACGATCTGCCCGAGCAGGGCATCGATGCCCTCGCCAATGGCGATGTGCTCCGGCGCGATGCCGTAATGCAGGCCAAGCGCCTGCTTCAGCGCGAAATTTTCGGGATCATTATACTGCCAGATGCCGTCCGCCGCCGCCCGCATCGCCGAAAGCACGGAAGGGGCGGGGCCGAATCCGCTCTCATTGGCGCCGATTCGCGCCACCACCGCCCGGCCAATGCGCCGCTCCAGCGCTTCCGGCCCGACAAAGGGAACGGTGGCGGGCAGGCTATGGGCCAGCAGGGTCAGGCGCGGGAAGGCAGACATGAGGCTCGGCGACTCCGAAAGACAGTGTCCGGAGCGGTGATCCTCCGGGCGGGACTGCCTTATCGGGCATTTTGCCCGGAGGAGCAATCGGCGGCGAGCCGCGTCCTGCCGCATTTCCCAACGAGCAGGCACGCGCCGGCCTCGGCCGGCCCGGCGCTCCCGATCTCAGCCGTTGGCGGCAAACAGACGTACGGCATAGGCGCCGGCGCCGGCCGAAACCGCGGTCAGGATCGTTCCCCAGCCCATGTCGACGAAGGACATCAGCGTCGGCCAGCCCTTGAGAGTAGAGAGGTTGGTCATGTCATAGGTGCCGTAAGCGGCAAGGCCGAGCACCGCGCCATAGCCCATGGCGACAAGGATCGAGCCGGCGCGCAGGCCCGGCATGACCGCGAGAATGACCACGGCGACGGCAAAGAAAAGGTAGAACACGGCGGCTGCGACGAAGTTCGGCTGCGGCAGCATCAGTTCGCCCAGCTGGTCGCGATAGAAGGTGCGCGCGACCAGCCCGAGCCACACGGCATCGATGGCAAGGAAGGTGACGAGCGTGGCGGCGTAGGCGGTGAGGGCGGCTTTCATCGGCGGGCTCCGGGCGTGAGACCCCTTCGGGAGGCAAGAGGCATGGCCCCTTACGCGCCATGGCGAACACCGGATCGCGCGAGGCGCGCGATTCCTGCTTGGTCCAGGCCGCCGCTCAGACCGGAAGCGGGAGCCGGAAGGCTCGGCTGCGGCAGGCGGGCGACATCGCAAAGGGGCAATCCTCCCGTCACAGCGGCCGGCAACGCCAAGCGTCCCCGGCCTTCCGCCCTGTCTTCAAGCCGTGATCTTACGCCGCCTCGCTGCGCCCCCAGCGCGGGAAGGGGTCCGGGAGGCGGGCCCAGGCGGCGGGGCGGAAGTCCTGCGCGTTCTCGACAAGACAGCTGTCGAGCGCGGCGCGCAGCGCGGTTTCGTCCATGCCATGGCCGATGAACACCAGTTCCTGGCGGCGGTCGCCCCAGCTTTCGTCCCAGCGCTTCATCAGATGGCGGTGCCATTCGGGATGGTCGGGCCATTCGCGCTTGTCGATGGAGGCCCACCAGCGGCCCAGCGGCGTGGTGCGGGCGATCGAGCCGGCCAGCGAGAATTCGCCCACCCAGTCCGGCCGCGTCGCCAGCCAGAAATGACCCTTGGCGCGGATCAGCCCCGGCCAGGTCGACTGGATGAAGGCGGCAAAGCGCGTGGGATCGAAGGGCGCGCGGGCACGGTAGACGAAGCTGGAAATGCCGTATTCTTCCGTTTCCGGCACGTGATCTTTGTAGCCATAGAGCTCCTTGAACCACATGGGATGGCGCTCGGCCTTGTCCTCGTCGAACAGGCCGGTGTCGAGAATGTCCGACAGCGGCGCGCGGCCGAAATCGGTCTCGACGATGCGGCAATCGGCGTTCAGCCCGCGAATGATGGCGCGCACCTGGCCGCGCTCGACCGGCGAGACCTCGGACACCTTATTGATGACGACGACATCGGCAAATTCGATCTGCTCGACCAGGAGATCGACGATGCTGCGTTCGTCGCCTTCGCCGGCGACCTCGCCGCGATCGGCCAGAAGCTCATGCGAGCCGTAATCGTGCAGCAGGCTGACGGCATCGACCACGGTGACCATGGTGTCCAGTCGGGCGACATCCGACAGGCTCTGGCCGCTCTCGTCGCGGAAGGAGAAGGTGCCGGCGACCGGCAGCGGCTCGGAAATGCCGGAGCTCTCGATCAGGAGATAGTCGAAGCGGCCATCTTCTGCCAGGTTGCGCACCTCGGCCAGGAGATCGTCGCGCAGCGTGCAGCAGATGCAGCCATTGGACAGCTCCACCAGCTTCTCCTCCGTGCGTGACAGGCCCGCGCCGCCCTCGCGCACGAGGTCGGCATCGATATTGACCTCGCTCATGTCGTTCACGATCAGCGCGACGCGGCGGTTTTCACGGTTGTGCAGCACATGGTTCAGAAGCGAGGTCTTGCCGGCGCCGAGAAAGCCCGAGAGCACGGTGACGGGCAGGCGCCTGTCGGCGGGGGAGGATGGCATCGCAATCTCCAAAAAAACGTTATAACGTTACGTTTAGTAGAAGAGAGAGGGTTAGCCTGTCAAGCGGGGCGGTGGAAGACGTAGGTCCGGCGTTGGGGATGCGGTCGGGCACTGCGTCGCTTCGCAGCCGATCGGACGCGCGTGATCCGACGGTCTCGCTTCGTCTCACTCACGACATGCGCACAAACCACGTGATTTTGCACAGACCCGAATTGTCCTGTGCACCGGCAAGCGACGAAGGTCATTAGGGCAGCCGCGCCACGGAGGCCAGTTGCAGCATGCCGGCGCGCGCGGGGGGCTGTGGCAGAGTTTGCTGCGCTGGAACGGGTCCGTCGATGACCAGTGGCGCCGGCCGGGCGCTCACCCGCCGGTCCGCAAACGGGCGGCCGTGCAGCACCCCAGAGAAAGAGCCTGGAGCGCCGATCTCAGCCGTCAGGTCGAAGGGCGCTGTCAGCGCATCGCGCTTTTCGGATTGGCGTGCCCGCTTCAAATCCCGGTCGCGGCGCAGGGCGTGAACGCAAGACCCGCAGCCGGCATGCGCGACAGGCTGCCCGCTTATGCCGCCACGCTGCGCACAAAGGCAGTCGGCATTGCGCCCAATGGATGATGCCCCGCCCGGGCAGACACCGGGCCGGGCGCTGACGCCTGAGGAAAAGGTCCGATCAGCTCGCGCGGCGCTGGCTGCGCGCGGCGGCGGCTTCCTTCATCAGGCTGTCGCGCTGCTCGTCGTCCAGCAGCGACTTCCAGCATTCGGGCCAGATCTTGTAGTCGACCAGCAGCGTTTCCATGACGCTCTGGTTCAGGCTCTCGTCATAGAGACGGCCGTCCCACCCCTTGGCCCGCATCTTCTCGTCCACCAGCCGGTAGAAGTCGAAGGTGCTGATATAATGGATGCCGTTATTGGCAGCGGATGCCCCATACATGGTGTTTTCTCCTGTTCCGCCCGCCAAGACGCCGGGAAGCATCCCGCGCGGTCTCGTGGACAGGGGTTCTGGTTCACGCCGGATCTGCCCCCGCACTCCGGCCTTGCCTTTGGATCCTCGACCCGAAAATTGTTCTCGGCTCGACGCTCCAGCTATCGTCAGTTCATCGGATGAACCGGGAAAGCCGATGGCCGTCCGGGTCCGATGCGCCAATCTATGATGCCCAAGATGAACCTGAGCTGACTAAACCGCGCCGGCCGTTGCCGCCGGTCGCGGGCATGTGCCACGGGGCCGAGGCCCTGTGCGGTGCATCATTGCAACCGCAAAAAAGCCGCAGCACATTTCCCCTGCCGGCCAATCCTGGCCAATTTCTGGACAGCCTGCCGAAGGAAGCGCCGTCTAGCGCCTAAATTTCTGGATCGCAAGACGTCCGTGGTCAAGATCAGGCCCGTTTTTGGTTTCCAAAGGGTTAATGCCCGCCCCGCCGCCAGCCGCTTCGCGGCGCCCAATAGGTAAGTCTAAGGATACGGATTTCGGTCTCTTGCCGCAGGGATGCGAGGGCAAGGCCACGCCGTCCTTGTCGGTGCGGCGCCAGGCTTGCCGCGACGCCTTTGCCGCTCGATTCGGGTTACAAGAGATAGCGTGCGAGCAGCGTCTCGAAGGTGTGCAGCGTCAGGTCGCTCCAGTCGCCAAGTGTGCGGATCTCGGCGTAATCATTGGCTGTCACGTCGAAGTCGATCAGGTCGAGTGCCTGCGCATCATATTCGATATGCGGGGAGGAGAGCAGCCACCGCCCTTTGCCATGCCCGCCGGCGACGATCGCGGCGGGCGCATCCGGCAGGTCGGCGAAGCGGGCGACGATCTCGGCCGTGCTGCCCGGCTCGGCCTGGAAGTGGCAACCGCCCCAATAGAGCGTGCGCGACCGCTTGCCGTTCATGTCGAGCGTGATGAGGCGCGGGGCGCTGCCATTATAGCTGCCGGCCGGCGAGAAGGCATCGATCGGCCCGATGGCGCGGCCATTGAAGAGGGCGAGCGTGTCGGCGGTGCGGATTTCGTAAGGGGTGCCGCGGGCCCATTCGATCGACGTGCAGGCGTAATAGGCCCCGGCGCAGATGCCGAGATAGGCCCCGCCCCTGGCGACATAGTCGAGGATGCGCGCATGCCCCGCGCCCTGAAGCTTGGCTGCCTTGTAGCGTGCGGCGCCGCCCGGCATAACGAAGAGCGACACCTCCCCGTCCAGAGCCCCGCCGATCACCTCATGCGCATTAACCAGATGCACGCTCGCCTTGCCGAACAGGCGGCACAGCGCCGTATAGAGCGCGCCATTGGCGCTGACATTGTCCTGATAGATCAGGATGGTCACGGGTGAAGGCTCCATGGTCGACAACAAGGGGTCGCGGGCCCCCCGCCTGGCGCGTCCTACAGGCGCGCCTGCGCATAGGGTGCGTGCGGGTTTCCGGCCGCGGTTTGTCGGGCGGGCAGGGCGCCTTGCCGCGGAAAGCCCGGTCATGCTGAAGACGTGGCGGTAGCGCGACGGCGCGCTGCCGGTGGCCGCCGGGCGAGGCTCAGCCCTGCTGTTGCGGGGCGAGGAAGTCCTCGCAGAAGGTGCGGCCCTTGCTCGTCGGGCGGTCGCCGAGGATGCGCACGGCGCGGATCGTGTAGTCGGACGAGACCGTCAGCTGAACGCTGCAGCTCTGCCAGGGGCCGCGCTTGCCATTGCCGAGACTTTCGCGCCGGCCGCCGCGCCAGGTATAGAGCGTCTGGTCGCCGCTGACCGTGTCGGAGGCCGGCGGGCCGAACTGGGCGAAGAACGGCCCGGCCGACTGCCCCTTCCAGCGGGCTTCCACCGCATTGCTCCGGGCAATGGACACCGGCGCCGTGGTGGTGGTGGCGCAGCCGGCCAGCATGGCGGCGAGCGCGGAAAAGGCAATCAGACGGGCAATCATCGGGCGGTCCTTGGCAAGGGTCCGGCCACGCCGGACGGAAACGGGAACTGGTGCCGCGACCATGACCCGGCGAGCTGTTGCAGGGCTGTCGCTTGACCTGAAGGCTCTACAGCATCGCCCGAAAATTCCAACGAAATTTCGCTGTCCACAGGCCGTGACAGCCTTGTGAAATTTTTCAAAAAAGGTGCTTGCAGCGCAAAATCAGCTGTTCTATAGAGACGCCACTGGTCACGGAGTGTAGCGCAGTCTGGTAGCGCACCACGTTCGGGACGTGGGGGTCGCAAGTTCGAATCTTGCCACTCCGACCAGCTTGATTTTAAACGCTTTTTCCCGAATTTTTCGAAGCGTTTCCAACCCCAAAATCAAGCCTTCTGACAGATACTCTGACAGAAACGCCTGTCTTGAGACGCGTCGTTACCCTCGTTGCGCCGCCGGAATCGAACCGGACTGCCGAATGTCTTCGGATTGCTACCGTTACACCACGGCGCAACCGCGCTCCGGAGCCGAGAGCTATCTCGACGTCGAACCGCGAAGGCAGGGAATAGCGCCCCGCCAAAAGGCCTGCTTGCCGCTTAGGAACTAGCTGGCACCTTCACGATGCCGGGATCGGACGCGAGACAGAAGAGCCGGCAGAGACTCAGCCCCCAGAAACGCCGAGTATGTTCCAGGTGGGCTGGATCATCGAAATAAGGCCAGCTTCGAGCCCAGCGGATGTGTTGACGGGCAGACCGTTCCATTCACCCGGCTCGGGGACTGCGACCAACACCTTCACCCGCTTCCCGGACGCCAAGGCCTCCAGGATCAACGCTTTGACACGGGCATTCGTCTTTTGCCTTTCGTAGCCTCGGCGATATCCGTCGAGGCGCGCCCGCAGTCCGCGCTGCGTCAAGCCCACGTACATAACGACATCGTCCACTACGAAGGCATAGACGCCTGCATCTGCAGGTGCCTTGGCGTCGATCTGGAAGTCCTCATTCTCACCCTTCCACTCCCCGAGGAAACGGAAGCCGGCGCGCAGCAGCACCTCCCAAGAAGTGTCCGACGATCCTTCTTGGTCGTCCTCGTCCCCGACTTCGACGACGACGGGTTCGCGCTCAAGCCTTACCTCTTCCCGCGGCTTGAAGCCTTCGGTAATCCCGGCGTCGACTAGAACCTTCCTTACATGCTGGTATCGGATGCCCATAAGCGACGCGATCTCGGTTCTCAGATAGCCGGCACGAGCCAAAGCACGGATCATATCTGACTTTGTCTCCAGGCCTTGCGTTACATCTTCGAATGTCTTTCGGATCACGTTTGTCGCCCCTGATGCAGTTGTCGATTTCTAACGTCGCCAGGTTGGGACGACAAGGTAGCCTCGAAATAGTGCATATAGCCTGCAAAGACCTATTGACTACTATATAGTAGATTTGTGTCTATGGCCTCTAAGGTTCACCAAGGAGACGTCGCATGGATATCTCGATACCCTTCCCGAAAGACCTCTACGACATGATCGTCATCCGTTCCGGCGGCCGCCTCGACCCCGTGGCTCTGGCCGTCTCGCAGGTGGAGCAGTTCGTGGATCGCAATCGCCACGACCCCAATTTCTGGACTGACGAAGGTCTCGGTGCCTTCGCGGACGAGGAGCCGGAGATTGCGGCCGACTACGGCGATCCCGACAAGGGACACCTCTGGAACCCGCTCTTCCTTCGCAACGGGACCGAGTTGCGGATGCAGTATAAGGCAAAGACGGCATATGCCCGTATCGTCCATGACATGGTGACGTCAGGCGAAGGGGCCTATGGCTCCGTTTCGCAATGGGTGAAACACGTCGCCGACGGCACCTCACGGAACGCCTGGCTCGATGTCTGGGTTCGGCGGCCAGGCGAGAAGGACTTTTCACCAGCTAACAGCATGCGATAGTCAGATTGACGAACCACAACCCCGTGACGCTATATGAGGACGTCACGAGGGTTGCATCATGAAGTCAGTCATCGCTCTCACGGCGGGCGTCGCCGTTTCCCTTCTGCTAGCAACCACCGCTAGTGCGGGATGGGAATATACGGACTGGGGCATGTCGCCCGATCAGGTCGGCACGGCTTCCAAGGGCAGTGCCAAGAAACCCGCCAAGGCCGATACTTATGACAATGCGAACATACGCCATCTGCTGAGCGCACCGGCCGCGATAGGCAAGATCAAGGGAACGGCAAAATTCAACTTCTCCAAGGATTCGAAGCTCGACACCGTCAAGCTGGACTTCCCGAGAACTGGCGACTGCCAAGCTGTTCGCAAAGCCCTGACCGCCGAGCATGGAAAGCCTGAAGGCAAGGACGAGAAGACTGGCAGCAGCAACTACGTGTGGGCGAATACCAAGCAAGGGAACCGCATCGTTCTGTCGAGCTATCCGAAGGTTTGGTGTTTCGCTCAGGTCTCGGCTCCGGGATATCGGCCAAAGGAAGACAACGAAAAATCGGGATCGAAGGCCGTCGATGCGATCATGGGCGACTTCCACGCCAATCAACGCTCGGAGATCAAGGACTTCTGTGCCGGCCAGTGGCCAACGGACTTCGTGATGCAGAAGCATTGCATCGACGAGAATAACGTTGCTCGAAACAAGGCGCAGAAGTTCGACACTATGAAGTCGAAGGACAACACTGTCATCTGGGCGCAGTGTTCGATGCAGTGGAAGGACAAGGCTGATCGGACCGATTGGGTGATGATGTCACACTGCCTCGACGAGCAGTCGGCAGCGCTCAAGGCGATCAGGAACTGATGCGGCTTTACTATTTCACAAAACCCGAACACGGTCTCGAGAATATCCGCCGCCGTCGGATCAAGATCGCACGCATCAAAGACCTGAATGACCCCTATGAGTTTATACCGCTCATGGGGGATCGGGCTCTGCGTAAAGGCATGCGGGAGATGAAGCGACTTGCGGACTCCGAGTACGGGATCGTGTGCTTCACTTCGAGCTGGGAGCATCCGATGATGTGGTCGCATTATGCGGACCGGCACCGCGGGGTGTGTCTCGGGTTCGATGTCGTTAGCGCCCGTCCGATTATCCCGATCGAGTACACACCGCACCTACTCGCCGAGAAGGACTTCAAAGTCCAGCAGATCGACGACATCGACACCCTCGACTACATGCGGACCTGGTTCGTTAAGTTCGATTCCTGGGCGTATGAGGCTGAGAAGAGGATGGTGTTTCAACTCGACCAGGAAGAAGTGGAGAACGGGCTCTATTTCCACCGATTCGAACCTGCTCTACGCTTGGCGGAGGTCGTCGTCGGAGCCGAGAGCGACATCACTCGAGACCAGGTGACGGCGGCTATTGGTGACCTCCAGAATGTCGAGTTGACGAAGGCGAGGCTCGCGTTCCAGAGGTTTGCGGTCGTGAAGCAACACCAAGAATCGATGTGGAAGAAGACTGAAGACCTCGACCCCGAACACGCAATGTGACTTGACTCTCCGCCCAGATGAGAACAATTAGAGAACAAAAACCAAAAAGGTTCTCTGATGCAATATGTCGAGGTCGTCTATAGCGGCCGCGAGGTCCGCCTTGCGCCCTGTCCAGTCCCCGCCGGCTTTCCCAGCCCGGCAGGTGACGACCTTGAGGACGTCATCGATCCGGTCGCATGGATTGTCAGGCATGAGGCGGCCACGTTCTGGTGGCGGGTCAGCGGTGACAGCCTCACCGGTATCGGCATCCTCGACGGTGACCTGGTCGCCATTGACAGGACGGCCAAGAAGAGGCTCGGTCGTGTTGTCCTCGCACTGCACGATGGCCAGGTGACGCTGAAGGTTCTCGGAAAGCGACAGGACGGCCGCTTCATTCTGGAAGCCCGGTCGTTCCGAGAATACCCTCCGATCGTATGCACCGAGGCCACCGAAATCTGGGGCGTCCTCGCGGGCGTCGCCAGGAAAACCGATATCGATTGAGGTCGGCATGCCTGACCCCATCGCGCTCATCGACTGCAACAATTTCTACGTATCCTGCGAGAGGTCGTTCGACGCGCGGCTCGTCGGCAAGCCCGTGGTCGTCCTGTCAAACAATGACGGCTGCGCGGTGGCGAGGAGCGAGGAGGCCAAGCTTCTCGGGATCAAGATGGGCGAGCCGGCGCACTTCTTCAGGTCGAGGGTGAAGGACATGGGCGTTCGCGTCCTGTCGTCGAATTACTGCTTGTACGGAGACATGTCGCGGCGCGTCGTCTCGACGATCAACGACTTCAGCCCCTCGATTGAGGTCTACAGTATTGACGAGACGTTCGTCGATCTCAGCGGTTTCGGCGATCGAATGGTCGGCCATGCGACGGCCATGCGCGCTGCCGTGAGAGAGGCCACCGGCATTCCCACATGTGTGGGGATTGCGCCGACCAAGACGTTGGCGAAATTGGCGAACCATGCCGCGAAAAAGAACCCGCTGTTCTCGGGTGTCGCTGACTTCATGGATTCCGATATCGCCAAATGGTGCATGGATCGGATCGACGTCGGTGAAGTCTGGCGCGTCGGCAGCGCGACACAGGCCAAAGTCAGGGCGCTCGGCATCAATACGGTCGCCCAGCTCCGCGACATGCCGCGGGAACTAGCGAGGGAGTTAGGGACCGTTGTCCTCGAAAGGACGGTCGCCGAACTTCAGGGCGTCAGGTGTATGGAAATCGAAGACGTCGAGCCTCAGCGCAAGGGGATCGCGGTGACGAGGTCTTCGGGAACGCCGATGACCGATCTCGATACGCTGACGGCAGCGCTCACGGCGCATGCAACGCGCGCTGCGCAGAAGCTGCGCGACCATGGCCTTGTCGCTGGCCACATGTCGGTCTTCTACCATACCAACCCGCATAACGGATCGGCCAAGAGTTCCGTCTCCCGAGCGGCCACGCTGTCGCCGCCCTCTAACTCGACGTTCGCTTTGGTACGCGCCGCCCTGTCGGCCGCCGAACGGGGATATCGCGGACCCCGCACCGGGAACGGGTTCGCGTACACGAAGGCTGGGGTCATCCTCGAAGACCTTGTCGCCGAAGAGTTGGCACCCAAAGACCTGTTCGCCGAGGAGCTGGTGAAGGAAGGTCGTCTGTCGGCCGCGCTCGACGCCGTCAACGACAAGTTCGGGAAGAAGACCATGGTTATCGCGTCAGAGGGTTTTCGTCGGAAGCATGAGACCAAGTTCGATCACAGGACGCCGCGCTATACGACGAGGATCGACGAACTGCCTGTAGCGATCGCCTGATCGCCCGAATCTCGGTATATGGCTGCCGACGAAAGGCAGGCAGGCATGGCAGCGCAAAAGGGTCGGAAGCCGACACAGAAGGAATTCGAGGCGATCTTCGGCTCAAGTCAAATGGGATCGCTCGCGAGGGTCGTCTGGCCCTGGTACTACTGGTGGATGCGTTACGAGATCGCGAAGGCCAAGACGCCCAAGGACATCGCTGTCGTCAACGCTGTCCATCGCGCTCACCAGTTTTGGTGCACGTGTGGCCTCGTCCTCGGCGCACCGGTCGTCCTGGTCATCGCGTTCCTGATGATGGGACGTTAACGATCCGATCGCGATATCCGCGTCCGTTGGCTTGATGGCGAAGATCGAGCCCGGCATACATGGCTTTTAAGGTCGGAGGGTGGACATGAGAGCTGTGGTATTTTCCGATCTCCACCTGGGATTCAGCTTTCCCGATCCGGTCGACCTGCCGGACGGGACCGACGTCCTGATCGTCGCGGGCGATGTCAGTGCGCCCGTCGGCAAAAGCATGGCATGGCTGCACAAGCGGTTTCCCGGGGTGCCGACGATCTACGTCGCCGGAAATCATGACTACTACAGCCAAATCTATTCGGAGAGCATGGAAAGCGGTCGCCGCGCTGCCGAAGAGTTTCCCCACATCCATTTTCTCGAAAACGACGAGGTCGTCATCGACGGCGTCCGGTTCCTCGGCGCGACCCTGTGGACGGATTACGAACTCTACGGCGACATGAAGCGTGCGATGGACGTGGCGCATCATTCTATGAATGATTTCGTTCATATCCGCGACATGAACGCGGTCGGTCATCTACAGCCATGGAAGCCCGAGCGAACACGCTCGCTGCACCACGAGAGCCGAGCGTGGCTCCGAGGGGCATTGTGCCGGACCCACGACGGCCCGACGGTCGTGGTAACACATCACTGTCCGCATCATCTCTCCGTTGCGGACAAGTATCGCGACGATGACCTGACGCCGTCCTTCGCGTCGGACCTCGACGCGGAAATCCAGGAGTTCCAGCCAGAACTCTGGGTCCATGGTCACACGCACGTCGGCTTCGATTACGTCGTGCCGGACACCAAGACGAGGGTCGTCTGTAATCCGAGGGGCTATGTCCGAGATAATTTCGATCGCGGCAGGTCGGTTGAAAATCCGGCATTCGACATGTGCAAAATCGTTGAAATCTGACGCGTTAACGATCCGATCGCGATATCCGCGTCTGCCCGCTTGCCGGGATAGATTGAGCCCGGCATACCTCGTGTCTGAGAACGATGGAGGTTGGCATGGCGTATCCGAATAGCAACCCGGCAATGAGCGCGGCGCTCGGAAATCTCGGCGGCATGATGCTTATCGCCGGCGGCGCTGTCGGTCTCATGACGGCAATCAATGACAGTCTGGATGGCATTGCGGCAGCACGCGAAGGTCGGATGATCGACCGCTACGCAGATGCGCTGGCGGCGGCCACAGATCATGCCGACCGTATGGGCGAGATCGCTGTCGAGGCCGTTCGCTACTGCGCCGAGCTAGAGGCAAAGGTTGCGAGCCTGCAGGCGGCATGCGCGCAGCGGCAGGAGGTCATTCAGGTCCTGCGGAGCCGGATGGCATGAAGACGTCTGAGAGCAAGCCCCCGAAGGTATTGGCCACGATCTCCGACTACGAGTTCAGAGAACTGAGGGATCGGTTCGGGGATATCGTTTTCGAAACCCCCGAAATTTGCCAGCATCTGGTCGAGATCGTCCGCAAATTGCGGGTGCATTGAAGCCCTCGGTCAAAGACCGAAGGCTCTCGATTGTGTAGGCTTCAAGGCCCTGGCCTCTTCGAGCCATGCATGGTGATTTGTCCTCTCGCGGCGAACCTTGGACTTGAGTGTCGGCCTGACTGAGCCGACGGCGGGCACGCCATGGACGCGGTGGTCGCGTCCGCCCGCGAACTTGTGGAGCGCGGCGTCACCTGCGTCCCGCAGCGCCTTGCACTCGTTGTCATCCATCGAGAGGAGCGTGATCCGCACCTCATCCGGCAATGCCGAAAGGTCGATGTCGGGACGCGCATGCTCGGCGGCTTTGACGTAGCCCTTCACGGTGTCGAATGCGAACTTGTTGAGTGCGACGACATCCGCGCTCTTTTTGGTCTGAGCATAGACCCCCTCGAGATCGGCGAAGTCGGTCTTGGGCGTGAAATCCGGCAGTGTATGTCCAGGCGCGTATCGAGGCGTTCCCGCGATGCTACGCACGGCGGCGAATGGCAGGTCGATGAGCCAGTCGGCTCCTTTCCCAATAAGCTGGAAAGCCCGCGCGATGGCGGCAAGTATTCCCTTCATGTTCGTTCC
The DNA here is from genome assembly GCF_001938945.1 of Xaviernesmea rhizosphaerae. Lineage (GTDB taxonomy): Bacteria > Pseudomonadota > Alphaproteobacteria > Rhizobiales > Rhizobiaceae > Xaviernesmea > Xaviernesmea rhizosphaerae. The sequence goes on along the minus strand of NZ_MKIO01000031.1, from coordinate 245,440 downwards.
CGCGGTTGTTGTCGCAGGTCGATCATTCGCCAGGGCAAAGCAAGCCACAAAAGACGATAGGGTTTGGCCGCTGCTGCTTCACCCTATCGTATGCGGCGTGACAATAAGTTGCGGATCGATCTGACCGCAACTCACGTGAAATTACTCAATACAATTCTTCAACAGCCTCGGACTGTCGTGCGGGAAGTCTAGCCATGAGCTCGGCGAGATCGATCGTCGGCGGCCGTTCGATCACGATGCGCCGCACCTTAACACAATCGGGGTTCTTCTTGAGGCTGTTTTTGTAATCAAGATAGGCCTCGTAGTGGCGCAGCGCTTGGCAAAGGTCGGACCTGGTGTTGGACCGCATCGCTTCAACAATCGGATTGGCGAGAAGTGTTGCCATTTCGATCGCTGGATCAGAAAATGTACGTCCGCCAAGGAGTTTTCTTGCTCGGCGGGCGTTCGAAACGATGTTGTTGGCTGTTTCTCGGCTACGACCACCGCCTCGCAGGAGCCACGTCCGGAAGTTTCCTTCTATGGCCGGAGCCGTGCGCCCCTTCGCCCGTGCAAGTATAACCTCGCCTATCCGCTTCGCCGCTGGCGGGGGAACTGCGTTTGCGATCATGATCATCTTCTGACGTTTATTTCTCGTAACCCACTTCCATCTGGCAGGGAAGCCCTGGATCATCGAAAGGATTTTCGGGGAGAGAACGCTAGCTTCATCCAAAGTTGCGGGGTCTCGCGCATGCGCCTGATACTTAGCTCGGAACTTCGGGGAAGGCTTTTCACCAGATGTTCGAACGATTGTTGTGTATGGTTCGTCGACCGTACGCACGGCTCGTCCGGCGCGCTGTGGGCGCGAAAAGACAAATCTGCCAGATATGAGCTTTGCGATTTCAGGCGACCATATTTCGGAGCCGGCAATGTTGCCTGCATTTCTAATAGTAAAGGTTTCTCTCAACGGCATGCTCCCACCAGCCTTTGCAGCTAAGGAACTGTTGAGGAAATTATCGCGTTCGCCAAGTCTGCCTACGACGACGAGACGTCTCCTAGCTTGAGGAACGCCCCACTGGTCGAATGAAAGCTTGTTCTCAGAAATTCCGTAACCGGCATGCTTCAAAATCGCTTTTGCTTCTGCCCACGTGTCGGAAGTTGCTGCTTGCACAACATTTTCCATAACGAGCCATTCTGGGCGGACACCCACGATTACCATTGCAAATGCGAGTGTAAGTCTCGCATTCTTTCCTTCAATTCGTTGACCAGCCGCCGAATAGTCTTGGCATGGTGGACCTCCGGCGATCAAATCGGGAGACATAGACCTTACTTTAGGCACGATTGCGAGCACGTCCGACAAGTCAAACTTCTGAACGTGATCACCCAGGTTTGCACGATAGGTGTTGACCGCGTCTTTCATCCAGTCGAATGCGCCGACAACGTTCATGCCAGACCTCGACAAGCCTAGTGACATGCCGCCCGCGCCACAGAATAGTTCAACAACCCGCATTAAAGCCCCCAGATCACTTAAATTCACGTGATGTGGTAACAGGCAAGTTGTGAGAGAAAACATAAGGATGTGGGTAAACAGAAAATCTACATCAGGTTGATCCTACGCACCTGCATCAGTTTCAGGACCAGGTCTGAGCCGGCTCGTCTCCCGTCGGAAAAGGCATCGACGCCAGCTTGAGCCTCAGGAGCTTGGTCAAAGCACGTTCTTGTGACCGGCTCAGGTTGAGCATATCGCAAGCCCGCGACCCCACTCCAGCCAGTGGATACATCTTACCCTGATGAAGATATACGATCTCAGTGCCGTCAATCGGCGTTGTCGTGTTGGCAAGCCGGAACTTGAACTGAATATGAAACTCGTCATCGCAGTAAGGCTCTAAAATACTGCCATAATAATTTTTCTCACCTGCTCATCCATTGCAAACTTCCGAAGGCGCTCGAGAGTGTGGAGGCTGGCCACGACGTTGCTTTTAATCGAGTCGAAGTCGATAAGGTGGTTGATCGCAGGGGTCTGCACATTGATGAACGCCACAGATTTCATCGGTCGAACTATCATGTCGGGTTGCAGGAGTGGTCCCAACGATTCAGCCAGCTCCTCCGGTTTCTTGGTCGTGACTGCAAGCTCGCAGCCGATGCCCTTGAACTTGTGGATCAGCTTGACGCTGTTGCCGCCATATAGGGGAGGGAAGTAAATCCAGCTTCCGTCCTTCCCGACGACGTCCGGTTTGAGTAAGCGGAGTTGCGGGAACTGAGACGAGGCGACTGCCCAGTAGTTTTGGTAGAACTCCATCATCGCGACATCTGGCGACTTCACGTATCCCTTCCTGAAATCGGCTATTGCGCTTTCGAAGACATGGCGCTTGAAGGCAAACTCGGGGCGGTCCGCTAGGAACTCGACTACAGCCTCATAGGACAGGTTAGCGTCGATATGGGAGGAATGCTCGACCGCCAATGTATCGAAGTATGACCGTGGCGACATGAGGATGACCTTAAACCACTGCCACTGGCCATTGCGGACGCCTGCCTCGCCGCGCATGCGATAGCGGGCGAACTGACGGTCCATCAATGGCGAGCGAACCTTGTTTTCGATAAGGATGCCGCATTTTCCTCCATCGCTTTCCACCACCAATTCGATATCAGTCTCGCCGAGCGAGGTTTCGGCAACGGATCGCCGGATCGCGACGGGGGTAGCATTCTCTGCTTCTCCGGTAACCTTTAGAACCAACTCCAAAAAATCGCGGGAGCTGTGGAGGAGGTCCATCGCCAGGACATCGGTGACGATCTCGTCGACGCGAGTTATGGTGTCGAATGTAAGGTAGGTTATGTGTGGCTTCATGATCTCAACACCCGTCCAGCGCCTTGATCCTTGAAATCAAGGTGCGGCCGTAAGTGTAAACGGTCTGAACGTCCGCCCGCCCACGGCATTGTCGTCCCTGGTCCGTTCTGTATTCGTACGAGACGCGCACCGTGTCCTTACCTGACAGAGATGTCCCCGTGAGCTTCAGTTTTGCAGACATCGCTCCGTAGAACGTGTGGATCGACTGCTCGTTGAACGGACCCTTGCCTCGCTTCTCCGGCACGACGAGAGAGGCGGCAGCCTCTCCATCGGCGGCGGACAAAGCTGTATAGAACGCCGTGGCGGCAAAGATCGGGTCGTAGGGGACGGATTTTTCAGTTTCCACGGCGCGAGGCGCTTTAACGGTAATGGTCTCGTATCCAATCCCGACTGATGCCGCTGTCTGTGAGGTCAGCCATTCGACGCCCTCAGGAGGAGCCGACGTGACATAGACAACGGCCTTGTCGCTAAGGCCTAGTTGATTGAGGTATGCACCGACGAGTGCGTTGGCCGCTCCTGACTCGGAGGCCCTGCCGTTGACGAGGCGATAGGCTGCGTGGAAGCCAAGTTTCGATCGTGCATCCATCAGGCGCGGTGTCCCCGCCAGCCATGTAAGGGCACATGCCGAGGCGCATAGGGCGTCGGGTGGCACGGCTGTAGCGAACCCTCGTAACCGGATCGCCTTCCCAATTTCCAGTCCTGCTTGGAGGTTTCCCCCGCCACTGTTCAATACGACCACCGCGCGATCAGTGGCGGCGGCCAGTTTGCGAAACGCGCTGTCGTCACCTTCGGTGAAAGTTCCGCTGACGGAAATCAGGTCGATTCCTCCGGAGCCGCTGTCCCGCCTGATATCGGCGGCTTTCGCGGGGAGCGATAAGAGCATGGCTGCTACGAAAATAGTGTGCCGCATCGTCGACCCTCAAACGCAGTCCGTTTGAGCATCAGCTCGATTTCGATGCAAGTCCGCGCGTGCAAATACTTGGTTAGATGGTAGTGTCGCCCGGTGGGCATAGTAGACAATGTGATGACGGGGGTAATCTTGCAGGCATCGACTTGGACAGGCAGCTGCTTGAGGAGGTGGCGATTAACGTTCGCCGGCCTTTCTACGGTTCTGGCGTTTTCTCTTTTCTTCACCGCGGCGGCGGCCGAAGCGCAGGACGCATCATCCACGTCGGTCACTGTCGCAGACACAGCAATAAGGATCGACGGAGGAATCACCTCGGATTCCGCGAACCTGTTCGCTGCGCTTATGAAGAGCCATCCCGAACTGAAAACCGTTAGCCTGAACAGTCCAGGCGGAAGAGTATTCCCGGCGCTAGAGATCGCGCGAACGATCAATGCCAGCGGCCTGATGACTTCGGTACCGTCGGGAGAAGAATGCTACTCCGCCTGCGCGTTGATATTTTTGGCGGGCAAGGAGCGAGTGGCACAGGGGAAACTTGGGGTTCATCAGGTGTCAGGGGTCAACGATCCATCGCTCACTCAGACGGCGATCGGGCGCATCTACGAAGACCTGGTGACCTTCAATGCACCGAGCTATCTCGTATCTCGCATGTTGCGAACGCCTCCGAGCGACATGTACGTCTTCTCTCCGGAGGAACTGGAGCGCAACTCCATCAACATCCGGGACGCAAGCAAAGCCATCGGGATACCCCACCTTCTCGCTGTCGAAACGTGGTTGCGCCAGAGTTGGCTCGTCGGCGTCTTCATTAACACTCACACGAACCAGCCCTTCGTAGCCTTGGAAAGCAGCAACATGGAGCCTCTGTTGCGCATCGCGCATTACCCGCATCGCTCCCAGACTTTCGTAGAGATCATGGTCCCCGAGGGGAGCATCTCGGGGAAAACAACGAAACTGGAACTTCGGTTCGCGCATGGGAAAGATCAGCCCTTCAGCATTTACGTGAACGCCGACATCGAATCCAACGCCTATGCGTTCGATTTACCTGTCGATCCTGTCGAAGCCAAGACATTCTGGGCGGCTTTCAACGCAGGGACGCAGTTGACTATTTTCAACAGCTTCGGTGCCGAGGTCGGTCGGTACAGTTTAGCTGGATCGCGCGCCGCGATCGCGGATTTCATGCGGGTCGCATCGGGTCTTCAATAATACGGTCTTATGGCGTCGAAAACGTCAGACAGAAGTAATTGGGAGGGATTGAGATATGGCAACGGATACGCTTGCGCTCCTTATCGACGGTGACAACGCATCGCCCAAGAACATCGCGGGCCTTCTTGCCGAGATCGCGAACTACGGAACCGCCAGTGTACGTCGCATTTACGGTGATTGGACGAAGCCAAATCTCGCCGGCTGGAAGGAATGCCTTCTCGAACACTCGATCCAGCCAGTTCAGCAATTCGCGTATACAACGGGTAAAAACGCTACCGACGGTGCGATGATCATTGACGCAATGGACCTGCTTTATACAGGTCGGTTCTCGGGGTTCTGCATTGTTTCCAGCGACAGCGACTTTGCCAGGCTGGCGTCCCGCATCAGGGAACAAGGCATCACGGTCTACGGGTTCGGAGAGCGGAAAACTCCGCGTCCATTTATCACGGCCTGCGATAAATTCATTTACGTGGATGTACTGGGCGGCGTGAAAGAAGCAGACCAGACGACGCTGGCCTCTCCGTCCAAGGGAAAGTCACAAGCGGAAACTGTCGTGGAAACGTTTAAGCTTGAGCCGGAGAAAGGCCAGGCGACCCAAGGGGGAGCGGCAAGCGGAAAGCTGGATCAAGCGGCACTCGTGATGTTGCGCAAGGCCGTGGAGGCGTCCGAGGAAGAGGATGGCCGCGCTAACCTCGCCCGTGTGGGCGCGCATCTCGCGAAACAGTCTGCTGACTTCGATGCGCGAAATTATGGTTACGCCAGGTTGAGCGATCTGGCTGAAGCCTCGGGCATTCTCCTGGTAGAGCGTGCCGGCGAGCAGAGCAAAGTTGTTACCGTAAAGCTCAAGAGCCTTTAATCGAGCCTATTCGCTTTTGATGCGAGCATACCGCGCAAGCTATGGAAAAGGTTCGACACACACCGGATTATGCGGCATGTGTCCTGCTGTGCTGGATGGGGGATCGAGTTGTACGTACCGTCATGGACGATTTTCGCGGGTCTCGGGGCTTTAGATCGCCGTGAGCTCTGCAACCTCATCGCCAGCTTCGAGGCAACGACCCTGCTATCGATGTCCATGGCTCGGGTTTCCGACATGGTCGCCCGTTTCCAGAAGGACGCACGGGAGACCGAGACCAAAGCCTTCGCTCGCCGCCTGGAGGAGACTGCCGACGCCTTGTTCTCGTCCACCTCGACGGATCGAGCGCTTCGCGTTCGACTGTGGACGAGAATGGCCGACGCCCTCGATATCGATACGGTTCTCCCGCTTTCCACGAGGAAGGCCAGCGCGGTCGGCGCGGGCGCGGCTTTCAAGGCGGCGGCGATCATGGCCGTCCCAATCGCGGAGGATACAGAAAGCGCAGAGCAGACCGCGTTCCAGCGAGCATTGAAGACAGTCAAGGCGATCCGAGGTCGACAGTATCAGGATTTCTCAGCTCTTGTCGCTGACCAGGCCGAGATGGTTGCCAGGGAGCTCGCCGAGGCAGCGAAGTCTGGCGAGATGTCCGAGGAACTGCAAAGCGCACTCGACGAGCGCATCCGCGATCACATCAGGAGCCTGCCGCCTGAACTTCGCGATGAGGCCATGCAGAAGGCCCTGACATCGGCGGACAAGGCGACGCTCGCTCTGCTGGCGACAGGGACGACAGCATTTTCCATCGGCGTCGGCGTGAACCTCGCGGGCTTCAGCGCCTACATCCTCGCCGCTCAGGCGTCGGCATTCATCCCGTTCATGAGCGGACCAGCAGTGGTTTCGACGTTATTCATGCTCGCGAACCCGCTGTTCAGTATTCCCGCTGTCGTGGGCATTGGCTATCTCGCTAACCGTCATGTGAACGGCGGGCAGGCCGCAAAGCTGGCGGGCGTCGTCGCCGTCCAGCTGGCCCTGCGCGGCCTGTCATCCGAGCGGGAAGGGCTGGCAGTAGTTCTCAACGATTTCAGGACAGCGACAGAGGCCGACTTCGCTTCGCTTCCGTCCGGGTTAGTGGCTGCCGCGCTATCGCGGAAACGCGAGGTGGCGAAGACAATGGGCGGCAGCATGCCGATTGCTTTCGGCGATCTCGCGGTCTCCAACTCTACGGCCGACCGACGGCGCATTTTGCTCGAAGGTGTTCTGTCCCGGAGCAAGGGTGACGCGGCGGAAATCGCTACCGTCGCCACATTGACCGCTGGCGATATCATTTACAATGCGGCCTCCATTGATCCCATGGTGGTATCGGCGGCTGACTTCTCACGTGCAGAAGATATCGGCACGATCTTCCAGTTCGGTGCTTTCGCCGATCGTGTCGGCTCGATGGCAGCGACGGCGGCGGCAGGAGCGGAGAACAATCTCAGGGGGTATGTGTCGGAGCAGCTCGTTGCGGCGCGACTGGTCGGAAGCGGTCACGTCGTTTCGTTTCCCGAGACGGCAAACAACCCGGGGTTCGACCTGCTGGTGGACGGGATGCCGTTCCAGGTTAAGTGCCTGATGAGCGTAGATGGCTTACGGAGGCACTTCGAGAAGTATCCCAACATGCCCGTCTACGCCAACTCGGAACTCGCCGATACGGTCATGGAGATTGGTGCGCCTTGGGAGAAGATGGTTTTCTATGTGGATGGATTCGACCGCGAGATCGCCGACCTGATCATGACGACCTCGGTGGAAGCCGGAGAGGCACTCGGCGACATGAACGTTCCGTATTTCGCCGTCGCGGCGTCATCGGCACGAACACTCTATCGCGTCTGGCGCGGTCGGTTGCCGATGTCCGACCTTCCGCTGTCTGTGGCAATGGATGTCTCCGTCAAGGGCGGCTTGTCCGCGATCGGAGGCATGTCGGGAAAGCTTATCGGCCTGATGGCCTTCGGACCCGCTGGAGCGCTCGTGCTTGGCGGCGTAGGAGGTGTCGGTGCGTTGGCGGGCGCTGGCTGGGCTCGTGAGCAGGCAAGCAGGCTACTATCCTCGGAATGGCTTGCCGACCTCGACGCTGCTGCCGCACGTTTCCGTACTGTGACGATTGCGGCGATCCAGTCGAAGATCGAGATGCTCGAGGGAAAGCGCGCTCAGGTCCCTGATACAGCACCGACCGTTAGAGGCTGGCTTGATGCCCGTTTTGCGGATGACATACTCTTCCTACGGGAGGTGGCATACGACCTCGAGGTCGTCCTCCCAGGCCTCCGCCAGCCCGAGCGCGCGAGGGCATATCTTTCCGCCATGGACGCCGCCAAGGTCCATCCTCTCGCCGTGGAGGCGGAGTTGCACGACCTGCTGGAGATCATGACGTCAGAGCCACCCAAGGCGAAATCTGCGGGGAAGAGAGCGGAGAAGGCGTGGACTTCTGCGAAGGCTAAACTGCCTTTCGGTTCGTGACGGCTAAATTTAGTAGGTGGTGCCGTTCCAAATTGAGCCCGTCGATGCCGTTCTGCATTGCGCCCTGAATCATTGGTAGATTTGGCTAGCCACATTGTTGGATCGCGGGAATCTCGGCACCGTCAGATAAGTAACGAATAATCAATCCGTATCTCCCAATCTCGCTTTGGAAAAGACTTTGGAGATCGGCGTGTTTGGGCGAGGAAAGACATACAGACCCAATCTATTTGCGCGTCTTTTTCTGCGAACACAATGGCGTCTCGTTATCGATGCTTCCCGCCCTGATGCTGTCAAGCTAACCACCGAAATCGATGTTCTCCTGCCCTGCTTCGATCTCACGAGCATCCATACCTCGAGAGGCCTGCTCTGGCATACTATAGAAGTGCGTTCGAAGACGCGGACTCATAGGCTAGAAGGGCTCACCGCAGGAGGGGCGGATGATCTTTCGAACCGTCTGTTGGATTTCGTAAACAAACATCTTGGAGCGACAATCGAGGGAGACCGAGAGCGATTATCTGCCGTCGACCAGGCCATTGCAGCCGTGACATCAGAAGCACGTCAGTATCTCGCTCACTCCGATATCGGCGCAGCAATCAACCGGGTGGCGGGTCCTGCGGCAAATGCGTTGGCGCATCCGCTATTTGACCCAGCGAGAGTTCCTCCGAAGCTCGCCGCCTTGCTTCCGAAGAACCTGTCAATGTTGACTGATCCCAACAAGCGGCGTCAGTACAACGAGGATTTTGTCGTCAAGGAGCTGGCAGGTTATGATCGCTTCTTCAGCGAGCTTGCTGGCCTATCACTGTCACTGCAACAACGAGAAGCCTGCATTCGGCTTGAAGACAGCAACCTTCTTGTGGCATCGGCCGGTTCCGGCAAGACGGCGACAATGGTGGCTAAGGTCGCATATGTCCTCGACAAGCGAATACATGCGCCCGAAGAAATTCTGGTCCTCGCCTTCAACGCCAATGCTGCGGCCGAGCTTCGCCAGAGGCTTGCACGCCAGCTTGGTGTGGGGGTGGGTGAACTGAGGTGCCGTGTCACAACATTCCATGCCCTTGGACTGAGTATCATCAAGGAAGTGCGCGGGAAACCACCGCAACTTGCTGAATGGATCGAAAATGCATCGGCCGAGGCTCGCTTCCTGGATACCCTGATAAAAGCCGAGATCGAGAAGGATGAAGAGTTTAGACGCCTGTGGATCGAGATGCTCACTCTGTTTCCTACAGCGTCTTCTGGCGACGAGATCATAGACGCCGCCGAGGACGAGCAACGGTACCGGGAGGCGCGAGCCAGTGGTGCGAAAGCGACACTTCAAAGCCTTTCAAAGAAGACGGTGAGGTCGCTTCAAGAGCGAAAGATCGCCAACTGGCTATGGGTGCATTCCATCGATTTCGAATACGAGAAGCAGTTTGAATACCTCGATGAGAACGAAGAGGCAAAATACTTAACCCCCGACTTCTACTATCCGTCTATCGACACTTATCACGAACACTTTGCGATCAATCAGGATGGGACATCACCGTTTGAGGGATATGTCGATCTTGCAGTGGCAAAACGAAAGGCGATGGAAGAAGCCCAGGCCAAATTCTTCGAGACGTCATCCGCTATGGAGAGCCAAGATATCCTGTTGGACGAGCTGGAAAACCAGCTGACCCGTCGGGGCGTGGAGCCGCGACCGCGCGACTACGCGGAGATTGCAAAGGCGCTAGAACCAACGGTGATTCAGCGCTACCACAACATCGTTTCAATCTGCATTAAGCACATTCGTGCAAGCGGTCTCACACTCGAAATGCTCCTTGAACGCGCAAAGACCCTTCGTGATCCAAATCGAGCGAAGCGCTTCGCTAAGGTAATCTGGCACATAACGGAATGCTATTCGAGAGACCTGGATGCGGCCGGTCGCATCGATTTTGACTCGATGATCGCGGACGCCGTCGCCGACATCGAGTTAGGACGGTACAGGAGTCCGTACTCGCTTATTCTCGTTGACGAGTTTCAGGACATCTCGGAATCCAGATCGAAGCTGATTAAGGCGCTGAGGTATCAAAAGCAGCATACGAAGGTTTTTGCAGTTGGAGACGACTGGCAGTCGATCTACCGCTTCTCGGGATCGGATGTCACGATCTTCACCGAATTCGAGAAGAACTTTGGCACGAGCTGGGTAGGTAGACTTGAACAGACCTATCGGAGCAATCAGTTCATCGCGGAGGCTGCTGCCAGGTTCGTGCAGCAGAATCCAGCGCAATTGAAGAAGACGGTGCACTCGTCACGCCCGGCTTTGCCGCAATCCATCAGGGTCGTCCCGATCACCATTCGACGCGACAAGCCGGACCTGCAGAACGCCTGTCTGACGATGCTGTCGCGGTTGAATGAGTTCGCCGAACTGAGATCGGCAGATTGGCAGACGAATGAGAAGCCGAAACTGACCGTGCTCTTGTTGGCTCGCTACAACAGGACGATACCCCGGATCATAGATGATTGGAAGTTCTCCCACATAGAAGTAAAGGGGCTGACCTTTCATAGGTCCAAGGGTCTTGAAGCGGACTACACCTTACTCCTTGATGTCACGGAGGGGGAGTACGGTGTGCCTAGCATGATTCAGGACGACGAGCTGCTCCATCTCGTAGTTCCACGACCGGAAATCTTCCCTTACGCCGAAGAGCGTCGGTTGTTTTACGTCGCGTTGACGCGCGCGAGCCGCGGCGTATTCATCCTGAGTTCCAAAGGTAATCCTTCCCGTTATATCGGAGAGTTGGAGAAAGTCGCCACGGGCGGGCTACGCTACGAAACCGTCGATGGTGTGATGCTGCAAAAATGCAAGCGTTGCGAAACCGGGTTCATGGTCGAGCGCCGCGGGCAAAACGACAACAAGTTCCTCGGATGCAGCCGGTTCCCGTCTTGCCGGGAGACAACCTCAACTGGCGAGGTCGCTCAATTGCACTAGGTTTGAGTGCAATCCACTCGAAGACTAGCTATACCGATTAAATGCGTTGATAATATCGACATACTTGCCGAATTCCTCAAGCACGTTCCTGGCATCTTCATTCATGCCTTCGTCATCATCTTTCAACGAAAGATAAGTATTTGCGTTAGTGATAATCCCGTTCAGTGCAGTTCGAATGTCAACGTCCGTTGGCTTCGAACTCGGACTGGAAATTAGGCGATACAGATTAACGCTCGCGACCATAGCCTGATAAGAGCGATCTCTCAGACCAAGGGAAACGGCCTTCTCTGCGAACAATACTCGCTCTTGCAAAAAGTGGGTCTTCATCTTCTTGCGTTCGTCAGGATTGCTAGAAAAGCTGTCCGCATTCTGGAAATAAAGGTCAGTCACCCAAATCATCTGCTTGATCGATGGCAAATCACCTTTAACTGCTTCACCACGGATGACGCCTGTGATTTGTCCAACATGCGCGCTTTCGAGCCAAGCGTCTAGGAAGTCCTTGTCGGCCAAGATCGAAGCCGTTTTCGAACGGTCGGAATAGAGATGATCGAAGATGGAAGATGTAGACGAGAAGATTTTGTCGTAGTTCGGCTTGCGAGAGAGGAACATGTGAAACTCTTACATGATAATAAGGTTAGAGTTGGCAGCCCTTCGGCGAGCGGTCGGTTGGCCAGCCTGACACACCACCGGCGGCCTTCACTACCAGCTTCTTATCGGGGTCAGCGACGTCCCGAACAGTCATGAAGACTTTCGCCGTCATCGGCGTCTCTCTCGACAGCAAGCTGAAGCTGGTGCTAAGCTGACGTGTCTCACCAGGTTCGATGCCGCCGGAAATTGCCATGACGAAGTCTTCTTCGGCCCATGGCACAGAGCGATTGTCAGACTTGATCTTGTAGTCGATCCAGATTCCGGCAATTGCATACGGCAGGTTGTTGGTTACGCTGAACCGAGACCCTAAGCTATAGTCACCTTTCTCGAAGGTCGCCGAAGCGATCGCCACTTTTTTGCGAACACATGCCAAAGTTCCGTTAGCGTCAGGGGGGGTGGTGAGTGCCCCTGCTGCTCGGGCTTGCGCCACCAGCTCCCGACCACGCGCCATGATTTCGTCAGCCGTCACTCCATTCATGTTGACCGGTGCAGCCTCAATGGCCTGCGGCATGAATTGCAAGAGCATCAGGCCCTCGGCCCCGGCTGCCGGTGGGTAGCGGGTGATCATGAGATTGATGAGGCCTTTTGAGAAGACTTCTTTGTCGGCAGATGATAACTGGTCAGCCATGGCTTTCAAGGATTTTTCGTAATTTTCCTTCGAACTACCATCGACGCTGCCGGTCAAAGCGTAAGCTACTGATGAAAGGGCGAACAAGATAGGTACAGAAAGCAAGCATCGACGCATTCGCAATGGACTCCAGCGCATTATACTCACTGAGTTTCTAGCGTGTTTCGTCGGCTTCGGCGACACGTTAGCGATAATAATCCAATGTCGTTTACACCTTGGGTTATGCAGCGCGGTCTGCTGTCATCGCGTCAACACCTTTCTGATTATTCGCCCACGGCAGTTCGCACTGCGATAGAGTGCACGTGATGTCGGCTTCCCTGCGCATCGTGGCCGCAAAAGTGGTGAAGGTAGCAATCCAGCTGCGGGAAAATTGCTAGTTTCCGATAAGGAATGTTATCGGTAGTCAGGCCGGTTTTCGGTAATCAATGAGATTGGTAGTTATTGCCACTCCACTTCAACGACGCCGTCATGTGTTTACGTGACGAGCAATCGTTAGCTTTTTTGGGCAAAGGGCCGTCGAGATTTTGTTTGTCATTAAATGCTTGAGAACCGCTATCGGCCCAAAGCGGACGTCTGCTTGAGCAAGTAATGGCAGGCGCAGCGCGTTTAACGAAACAGCACTACGCCTGCGGCTATCCAACCGACAATTCTATCGAGACTTCAAAACGGCATCCATGGAAGCTTCGGCACCTTCGACTAGGATGACGTCTGGAGAGGCTGACGCTTCGCCCGCCTTGACGATCGCGCGTGTGGGGCTGGTTGCGGATGCCATCGCGGCCCCCTTGGCATCGGTCTTGAAGGCGACGATCGGTTCCGGCTGGCCTTCGAAGAGCAGCGTGTAGGTGGTGTCCGGCTTCAGCTTGGAAACGCTGACGTCGACGATATCGATCAAACCGAGATTGCGCGAAACGATCATGCCGCTGCCCTCCATATTCTCTGCGGGCTTGAGCATGAGGGTGACGTTCTCGGGCATATCCTTCCGCGGCTCGAGGTTCTGGCGGCCATCGCCGCTTGCGACTGCGTTGGGAACATAGATCAGCGCCTGTGGGGCTTGGCCAGACGGGATATGGGCGATCTTCGCCTGCTTTTCGGTGTCGATGACGTCGACCGCGTCGCCGTTCTCCAGTCCGACATAGACGCGGCTGCCGTCTCCGGAGGCCCAGATGCCATGCGGAAGCGCACCGACCGGTATGGTCGAGACCAGTTTGGCGTCATCGTCGAGCGTATAGACTTTCACGACATTCTCGCCGCCAATGGTCACGTAAGCGAGGGTGCCAGCGGGTGTCTTGGCAAAGGCCAAATGGTTTGTGATCGGGCCGCTATCGATGACACCCTTCACCTTTAGCGTTTTGGTATCGATCCGCGTTACCTTGCCGACGTCCTTGTGGGTCAGCCAGGCCTCCTTACCGTCGGGCGTGACCTGTATGAACGGTGAGAAGGGTGACACGACCGGGATGGCCGCCAACAGCTTTTTCGACGCCACGTCGAAGACCTGAACGACGGGATTGAAGCTGTTGGCGACAAAGGCGCGCTTGCCGTCGGGCGCGAAGATCGTCATCCCCGGGCCGCTCTCCGTCTTGATCCGATCGGTTTCCTTAAAGGTGCTGGCGTCGATGACCGACAGGTAGTCTTCTCCGCGCACCGTCACCCAGACATGCTTGCCATCAGGCGTGAAGAAGGCTTCATGCGGGTTGCGGCCGATATAGGTCACCCCCTTCACCTTGTTGGTCGCGGTGTCGATGAAGGTCACCGAATTTGTGACGGTGGAGACAGCCACGATGGTTTTATGGTCCGGCGAGAAGCCGAGACCGTGAACATTGACCTCGCCCTTGTAGAGAGGGCTCAGGACGTTCGGCCTTGGATCACCCAGCTTGATCAAACCCAGAAGCGTGTTCGTCGAGGGATCGATAACGGAGACCGTGTTGCTGTTCTGGTCGGCGGCGTAGACCCGGTCTTTGGCTTCTGGAAGAGCCAGGGCGGGGGATGCTGCGAGTGCGGACATCAGAACCAGGATGGAACGTTTCATTTTACGGTCTCCGGAGTTGCGGCAGGTTGATTGCCCGACTGGTCGAGCATCGCGTGCATCAGTTGAATCTCGTAGGTCTGCTCGGTGATGATCGATTGAGCGAGGTTTCGAATTTGCTGGTCCTTTGTGCTGACCAGAACCGCCTTGGCCATATCGACAGCGCCCTGATGATGCGGGATCATCTGTGCCAGGAAATCCCTGTCCGGATTTCCGCTCTCCGGAACCGACATCATGCCGGCATGCATCTTTTCCATTGCAGCCTTCATGCTTCCCGAGAACGCCTTTGCTTCTTCGCTCTTGCCAGCCGGCTCGGGCTGGTGATGCTGGTGCTGGTGCTGCTGCTCGGACAAGGCGGGGCTAAGGGAACCGAGGCCTATCCCGAACGCCGTCGCGATGAGAACGGTGATCCTGGCGCGCATAAGGTCTTCCTTTCGACAAGAGTGGGTTAGAACCCCTGGAGGCGCGATTCATTCCCACGTGACGGGCAATCCGTGCTCACGTTCCCGTTACTGAGCTCCAAGTGCTCTGCATCCGGCATTTCTGATCAGCCGTCTTGTGCGGCGGCGATAGCATCGGAGACTTCGTCGAAACTGCGCTTCACTTCGACCCGCTCCCCGTTGACAAAGAACGATGGCGTGCCCGCCACACCAAACTTCTGACTGGCCTCGGTCGTCGCGGCATTCAGCTTGTCCAGGTAGGTCTGATCGGCAATAGCGCGATCGAAGCCCGCACGGTCGACCCCCATGCTGGCGGCGATCTCGCGCAGCACATCCTCGGCGTTGGAGGCGGCAGCGATCTCGTCGAACTTCGACATGAAGGTCGATACCGTCTCATCGAATTTGTCCTGCCCCCGCGCGTTCGCGAGCATGAAGATGACGGCATCCACGGAGTTTCGCACGAAGGGCCGATAGGCGATCTTCAGCTTGCCCGATGCGACATAGGTTTCCTGCAACTTCGGCAAGTCATTTTCATGGAAATCGATGCAGTGGCTGCAGGTCGGGGAGGAATAGACGACCAGCGTAACCGGAGCCGTGTTCTTTCCGACGAAACTGTCCTGGAATACGGTCGGGTTCATCAAGCCCTGCACGGGCGCAGCCTTGGCGGACCCTATACATCCCAACGCAATACCACTGACGATCACGGCCATCATACGAAACGTCATGTCTTCTCCTGTTCGGTTAAGTAAGAGCACTTCGGCATCGTCGGATGCCCGAGTGCCTTGGATATTCAGTCGGCCTTGAGGCAGGGCGAGACAAAGAGCGAGCGGTCGACGGCACCCTTGATCGTCTTGGCCGCAACCAGCAGCCACATGCAGGCAAGGCCAGCGACCAGAACCGCTCCGAAGACTGCGATGGCCGACATTGGCACCATCGTCGACAGACGAAGCGTCGCCACGGAAAACACGCCAAGCGGGAAGGTGTAGCCCCACCAGCCGATGTTGAATGGCAGGCCTTCGCGAAGGTAGCGCAGGGTGATCAGAACCGCGGTGGCCAGCCACCAGATGCCATATCCCCACAGAAGGATCGCGCCGAGGAAACTGGCTCCGCCGAAGGCCGAAGCAACGCCTGCCAATCCATTGGCCGAGAGAACAGCGGGGCCGGTTTGGCTCATGACGAGAAGGCCGAGAGCTCCGGTTCCGATCGGGCCAAGCGCCAGCCAGCTGGAGGCGGCCATGTTGACATGCGGAAGCTTGTGGACGGCCATGCGCAAGAAAAGGATGACCAAGACGCTCATGGCGAGCGGGACCGAACAGGCCCACAAAACCAGGCTGGTCATCAGCACCGTCAACTGTGTCTGGGCGTCGGCGATATGGGGCAGAAGCAGACCACCGCTGACGGCCGCCACCTCGCTGGCCACGATCGGCAGCAGCCAGACTGCGGTCATCTGGTCGATCGAATGCGACTGGCGGGTGAACATCATGAACGGGATGGCGAGGCCGCAGGCAAGCGACATCAAGACGTCAATCCACCACAGCGTCGTTGCGATCGCTACCGCCGTGTCGCCGATATGCGGGATGCCGTAAATCAGAAAGCCATTGATGATCGTGGCGAGGCCCATAGGGATGCAGCCGAAGAACATCGATACGACCGAATGGGAAAAGACCCGGCTTGCCTCATGGAAATAGCGCGTCCACCTTGCAGCGTAGAGCGCCGTGCAGGTGGCGAACAGCAGGATGTTGAACAGCCAGAGCGCCTGACCCGTGGCGAATAGCCACGAATGCCCCGGGAACTGGGCGAGAGCGACCGAAAGGATGCCGGTGCCCATCGTGGTGGCGAACCAGTTCGGGGTAAAGTTGCGGATGATATTACCCTGCATAGGCACATCTGCGACGTGTGTGATGGGCTTATTGGTGGCAACAACCTGTTGCATGGCTTCTCTCCTGATCATTGAGGAGAAAATACGTGACCACGTCAATCAGTTCCAACGCATAGTTCAGGATGTTTCTATCGACATTTTCGATTGATTGAGGATTGCGGACGACGTTTCGAGGGCCTCTTGCAGACGGTGACGCTGCGTCGTCGAGGTATTGATCAGCGTCGGGCTCGGATGAGGCGACAGGATCACCTTGATACCGAAATTCTCGAGCAGTTCCCTCGCTGCACTCGCCACCGATCCAGCGAGAATGGCAACCTCGACGTCCGGCAGCAGCGGTAAGAGGCCAGAAAGTTTCTCCTTGCCGTCGCGCCGTTCGCTGGCCGTGATCGACTTTCTCGTCGCACGGACCCACGGGACTGCATTCCACAGAACGATGTTATCTCTCGATATGCCGGTCTCAGCCAGCGCCTGTCGCAGGTTCTTCGCCGTGCCGGTCGGGTTATCGATTGAGACGAAGCGGCGGTGGCATTCGACCTCACTTGGCCCGGGTGTCTCGAGGAGGATCAGCAGTCTCGCGTGGACGCCGCCATCGAATGGATCGAAGTTCGGCACATCCCGGCCGGATGCAAGCTGAAGGCGGTCTCGGTAGTCATTCAGTGCTCGCATATGCGGTCTATCGAGTGCGGCCAACCGCTCGTCGCGGCGGTGCTCGTGCCAGAGTGTCTCAGGCCCGCGATAGGTCATCAGACCTGTTCCGATAGCAGCGTTTCGAACGCGTCGGCTGCCTTCGAGCGATATCGTTCCTTGTGCCGGATCAGGAAGAACGGACGTGGAAGCGGAGGATGGTTGGCCTCGACCAGCATGTTGCTATTGAGTTCTGTCTGGGCCGCACTTCGCGAGGTTAGAGTTGCGCCCATGCCCGCCTCGACTGCACCGAGCACCGCCTCGTTCCCGGGCAAAACAATCGCAATCTTCAAAGCCTGCAGCTTCAGCTTTTCTTTGGCCATCATCGCCTCGAAGGCGAGACGCGTGCCCGATCCGTGTTCGCGCAGCACCCATGTCGCATCGGCAAAATCCGCCTTGCCGAGCTTTTTGCCTTTAGCCCAGGGATGGGTTGGTGAAACGACGATGATCATCTCGTCCGTGGCGATCACGCGTGAGGACAAGGTCGAGCGATCGATCCCGCCCTCGACCACACCGAGCTCGACCCGCCCGGCCTCGACAGCATCCGCCACCGCCTCCGTATTGCCGATTGCGACATCAAGACCGAGACCGGGATAGAGCGCATGGAACCTGGCGAGCCGTGACGGTAGCCAATAAGCTCCAACGGTCTGGCTGACCATCACCGATAGCTCTCCACGCAACAAACCCGCCAGGTCGCTGAGCGCGGCTTCGGCCGCCTTGGCCTCCGCGAGCACCTGAAGCGCGTGTTCGAGAAAGATCGCTCCCGTCTGGTTGAGAACGATCGAACGTCCGATCCTGTCGAACAGCGCCACGCCATGCCGCTCCTCAAGCGCGATGACTGCCGCACTGACGGCCGACTGTGTCATGTGCATCGACTTGGCGGCTTTGGTGATGTGCTGATGGCGGGCGACTTCGGCGAAGATGCGCAACTGGTCTAAAGTCATGGGGATCGCAGTCTCGGGCTAATCTAGTTCAACAATCGATTTTTCCGAATGTTTGTGATGAGTTTAAGCGAGGAAAGTGATGTTGCACAGCGCCACTGTATAGCAATTTAAGGGGGGCATCGGGTCCTATGATCTCGCCAATTCCCAACCCCAGATGCCCGTCCTAGAAAAACATCTAATGGATGCACGATAAGTTGAGCTCAATATGACCGCTTTTGGCGCATTCTTGCCATCGATGCTGCAGCGTTGTCCTGAAGATCAGTCACATCCATCCAAGGCTCGCACTCATCGCCGACTGCTCGATAGTCCAAGGCTGCCCGAGGTCGGATGTCGATCTGAAAAGCTTGAGCATCTGGCACTCCTGAAATTCTTGCAGGAGACTTCAGGAGGAACTTGTGAGGCCCGGCGAAATTGTTGCGGCGCTCATGGCCACACATTACTTGTACGCCGTCTGGTAACGGGGGACGTCATGACCGAACTGTTCGCGGAAATACTGAGACTGTGGGAAGGCCTGAAAACGATCCTCGCGGTCCTGAGCCTCATCGGCATCTCGATCGTCGCGATCATCGGTGCGGCCTACGCCTTCTTCAAATATCTGGGCTCGAAATGGATCGACAACAAGTTCGCGAAACAGCTCGAGGCCTACAAGTCCGAGCAGACCCGGGAACTCGAAAGGCTGCGTCACCGCATCAACGGGGTGTTCGATAGGACCAAGCGCCTTCACGACCGAGAGTTCGAGGTGTTGCCGGACATCTGGGCAAAGCTCGTCGATGCTAGGGATTGGGCCGGTGGCTACATGGCGGCGTTCCAGCAGTATGCCGATATCGGCCGTATGAACGAAGCGGACCTCGACGAATTCCTCGCGGGCACCCGGTTTTCTGAGGGTCAGAAACGGGAGATCAAGACCGCGTCCGATAAGCAGAAGACTTACATCGGAACGCTTGAGCGATACCGCTACGCGGACGCCATGGACAAGCTACGCGAGGCGAACGTCTCGCTGTCCAAACACGGCATCTTCGTCCTACCCGATATCCGCAAGGATATGAAGACCCTGATAGACCTGATCCATTCGGCGGTCATCGAGCATCAGATCAACCTGGAACACGACGTCCGTCCACGCATGCGTGAAGGCGCTGACAAGCTCAAGGCCGAGGGCGAACCGCTTTTCAAGAAGATTGAGGAGGCCGTCATCGAACGCCTTTGGGATTCGACCACGACAACGGTCTGACCCCAGCGGTCGTGTTATTCGGGGGCTGAGGCGCGATGGCGACGGTCTGCTGCATGGCAGAAACGTCGAGATTCAATCCTTTCATCTTCTTCAGCTCGGCCGCGCAATGTTCGAGGACTTTCTCCCAGTCTCTTCCTTGCTCGGCGTACTCGTCCTGAAGCCTCGATAACGCGGTGGCGAACGCCGTAGGGCTGTCGAGGTAATCGCGTAGATACTGGCGACGGCCATCAGGCAGGCCGTCCGACATTAGCCTGAACGTCGGGTTGGCAGCGACGAGTGTCTGCCACGAGCATGCCGAGGTATGGTGTATTGGGTTGTACGGCGATGCCTGCCATGGGTCGCTCCTCAGAAACGCGGACGCGGAATCCCATTCAGCGCGGGTGACAATTGACATTTCAACTACCACGCTGGCAAGACCCCAGAGCCGACGCCGGGGGTCTTGATATGCTCGGCTATCAGTACTGATAGAATGCCTCAAGGAATGAGTTCCCGCTGCCAAGCACGGGTTCCTTTGACCCTAGCATGGCCTTGAAGTCGTCAGGATGTGTCCTGATCAACTCAAGCAGAACCGAGGCGTCGAACGGTCCGCGCGGCTCTCCGTCGTCGCCGTCAACATCCCACATCGGGAGAGTTTCTTCCCAGACGGCGTCATCGTATCTGCCGTGCACATCCTCATCGGGTTCATCTTCGAGGATCAGCAATTGAGGGCGGACAGCAATGACGCCGCCGATCTCGGGGTCGCCGCCCAAGAACTCGACGAACTGATCGAAAATCTCGTCGGGGTCCCCCTGGAACGTGGCAACGAAACGCTCGCCGTCGTCCTCGACATCGTCGTCGTCGCTGTCCGCATCCACCGCTTTTGCGGGCCGTCGCTTGGCGCGATGCTCGTCGAGGCTAAGCACTTTGCGATACTCATCAGGATTGTCAGACATGTGCCTCTCCATTTCCGCGTCATATTCAGGCTTTGTTGTCTCTTGTCAGTCGATTGGCTTACGAGACAGATGATACAGGAAAAGGAGCGTGCGCCAAGGGGAGTGCCGACTAAGCGATTGAAATAATTAATTAAAGAACTCTTTTGACATAATTCAGGTCGAGTTCTTCATTTACCGCTGGAATCGAAGAACTCGTTTTGAATGGGGTCTTAAACATGGCGGCGATGCCTCCGGTCATGGTGGCCAACTCGCGAATGCTTGGAATGATATTTCACTTGCAGAGGCGGATAGTGCGTTAGGCAACCAGGAAGAGAGGCAAGGTCATCCTGAGGACGAAGCTATCTGAGTTGGTTTCCATATGAATAAGGTAACCAAAGGGCCAAAGAACAACGAGTCGGCCTGCATCTACAGCCGCAAGCTCTGTCGAAGCCACACGTAATTTCACTTGAGGGCGGTAAGAATTCGAAGCCCAGAAGTGTGGCCATCGTCAACGACGAACCCGCTATCAACTATCTGCTGTTTCCGCGCTTTCTCAATAAGCGCAACGGCCCGCTGTCTCAGCTGCTGAGAGCCTACATGATTGCATCCGTCACATGGATAGCCGCTTGCTCCCATGGCCAAAAAGCTCTTCAAGGCTCTCTGAAACACCAGTGCTTGGAAACGTGAGGCATCGTTCTCTATCCCGGGCACATACTGATCAAGAGCGGCGTCGATGATCTGTTCGACAGAGTGGGCTTTCATGGTTTCCTCGGCTTTTTGTTAGCCTATCGCTCGAACCGGCCGGCGGCAAATTTCGTTTCTCGCGGAAACTAAAATCGAGATGGTGATGCTAAAACCCTGGAAATGGCGCTGCGAGGTGCTGTGCTAGAACGGAATGCCATCGGGATCGAAGTACGGCGGGCAAGGTAGGCGATTTAACTCGCACGCAGCGCCTTCACCATCAATGAAGAACGCCCCGGGTTCTGCATCCCCGATCTCCCGCGTATGCCGGAACTGTTCGGCGTTGACGACCTCGACGACGACGTCACCGTCGCGGGCGACGAAATCGCCCGAGAGGACACTGAGCACCGTGTCTTCGTCGAGATGGCCGTCCGTAAAGTCAAGGTCGTCGAGATGCCAAGCCAGATGATTGAGTACGACGTCACGAAGGGACACGGTTGCCGGCATGGAGCTGAATACGGGGCGCTCGCCTCCGGAGACGGCGTCGATGTGGGAAACGGTGTAGGTTGTCATCTTCGTTCCTATCAGGCTCTGGGGCGGAGTTCGTAGCCAGCGGCTTGGGCGATCCTGGCGAGGCGGGCAAGGACATGGTCCTCGAGGACCATGATGATGGCGGCCGGCACGGCGCGCTTAAAGCTGGGCTTGCGATACGTCTCGATGCTGAGGCGTGTCGCACCAGTCAGCGCGGCAGCCTCTGCGGCGTCGATGCCGCCGATGTCAAGGAGCAGCGCGAGCTGCTCCTGTGTGTTCATCGGACGACCGTCGGGCGTCACGTAGAGCGTGGATCGATCGATCATCGGCATTTCCCCTCCAATTCAGCCTGCTCGAGCTCCTCGTCTCGGTTCCAGTATTCGTAATCGCACAATGCCGCATCCAGCTTCTTGCGGACGTACTCGGACAAGCTTTCCGGGCTGACGTCTATATCGCGCGCCGCCTTCTTGATCGCCGTGTCTGCGTCGGCGTCCAATGCGGCGATCCTGACGCAGTCGGCTGAAACGAGCCTCGCCCCGACGCTCGTGCTGACCCATTTGCGCTCAACATAGAGTTCGAAGACAACGCGAAGGCTATTCTCCGACGCCCGTGTGATGACAATGGACACACGCTTGTGACGCAGTTCCTCGACCGCGAACGCGAGGTCACGGTATACCGCCGCCTCGACGTCCGTCATGTACGCGTCGAGAGCCCTCGAACTTTCCACGATTGCTTCGACGTTGCGGTCAAGGTGACGGCCGGTTGCCACAACGCTGCCATCGGCATCCAGCCATTCCAGGGTTTCCCTAGACAAGGACGTCTTGCCGCCCTCGATCGTCGTTCCGATTTTGAAGCGAACGCATGGCCTGCCGCCTTCATCGGACAGCGAAGGCTCTACGATCGACACAAGTGCCGACAGCCTCCTGACGCGGTTCTTGCGGTCGAGGTGCCAGCCCGTTCCGAGGATAATGTTCTGAAGCGCCTCGCGCCGCTCGTAGGCGGTCTCCTTGGCGGCGATCCCGCGCTTGATAGCGAAGTCAACCGCTGCCTGAATCGACGAGATGGGGTTACTCCACGCGATCTCCGCGCGAACGTAAGCAACCGCCTCGGCCCACTTGTCGAACGGCGTCATGATGAACGCCGGGTTGTTTATGTCTACCGTCCTCACAGTCTTCTGAAGCATAACTCTTTCCTTAGACGCCCCCATTGGGCTGATTGATATCGACCGCTTCCGGCAGCCAAGGCGGCAGGTTCCAGATGCCCCTCCCAGACGGCACCCACATGAGGTGCCGTCGAAGAAGTGCATCACGCTGCGCGCATAACCCTTTCCATTGCTTCCTTGAACGTCACGATCTTGCCGCCGTCCATGCGCCAGGTGCCCCTGTTGATGTCCTGCGATCCAAACGCGGCGTGGATGGCAGCTCGGGTGTTGAGCTGACGTCCGCTGAGGCGCTCGTAGTCGCCGGCGGCGATCTCCATCTCGATGCAGGACATTGCGATATCGCGTGCGGCGTCGGCGTCGGTGCGGCCGAGAGCGCGGTGCAGTTCGTCCTGGCTGCCGAAGAAAGCCAAAAGTGCTTCCGTGGCAGTGCCGACGGACGTCGGGCGCTTTGCGAGGGAAACGGTCGGCAGCACCTTAGCCAGCGACACCGTCGGGCGGCGGGCCAGCGAGACGGTGCAGACGGGGTTGGCGAGAGGGCCAGTCTGGTGTTCGATCTTCGCGAGGCAGACGGGCTTCTTGAGGGAAACGGTGGCTACAACAGTCTGAAACATTTGATTCTTCCTTTGGTTGAGATAGCGCCGGGTTCCAGCCGGCGGGGTCGGATGCGGCCCAATGTCAGCACCGCGAAAGGTGCTGACAGAATGCGGCATCAGGCGGCTTCAGGGGCGCTTTTCTTCAATTCGCGCACGACGGCGACCAGCTTTTCCCAGACGATGTGGGCAATGTCGCCAAGGACACCGGAGCGGGCGTCGTCACTGGTTTGGTCATAGAGTTCCCCGTCGTCGCCGAGCGCTGCCTCAACCGCATCGAGGTAATCGTTGCTGACGTCCAGGTGGCAGTCGTTGGCGACCAAGCCGCGTCGATCGGCGTCGAGCCACTCAAGGGTGCTGTGAACGACGTTCCCGTCTACTGCGATGTCGAAGGCGACGTGCGGGTTCTCGTCGATGACGACCGCGGCATTGACGATCTCGATGCGTGCGAACAGCGGTGCGAGGGGTTCGACTTTCGTTCCGTCGACGAATTCCTCGACAGACTTTTCGAGTGCGGCGGCGGCATTTTCGACGCTCGTATATCCAGCGTCATGCACGTAAGCGAGAAGAGCGGCGTTGCGATCGGGGCCAGCGTAAACACCGAATACCGAGCCGTTGGCTGATACTACGAAGTTCTGAGTTGCGGTCTTCATGAGCTTATTCCTTCCATGTTGCCCGGTTCCTGCGGGCTGAGCAGTGGGTTTGTCTCTGCTCATGGAAGTATCATTGCCCATTCCGGCGACCGGGACAACCACCATCTCAAATAAAAATTCAGTATCTTTCGGGTCTATATTTATGACTTCTTGAATTATATAAGCAGGTAAGATTTTTAATTCAAGAACTTGTTTCGAGTTCTTGAATTAAATGAAATGAACGAAAATGAAGACGGGAAGTATTCGATGCGTTGCCAACACTTCTAGTCTCGGCGAATACACGGCCGGCCTTAGACGCGGACGGTGTACACTGGGCCGTCGAGCGTGACGCCAAAGCCTTCGATGTGCCGGTAGAGAGCGCCGAGTTCTTGCATTTCGAGGCGGGCGTCGCAGGCGACGTCTATGACATCACGACGCTGCACGACGCCGTCGTCGACGGGGACGATGAAGAGCCTGCCGCGGATGTCGATGTGCAGCTCCCTACCGGCTGCCTCGAGTTGGATGGAGAAGCTCATGGGTCGATCCGCTTGAAGTAACGTCCGCGAAGACGTGGTTCTGCGCGATCGGCGAGCCATCTGATGCCGGCATGAAAGTCGGCCTTCTCCCGGGCGCTTTCCGCCTGCTGCTGATGATGTTCCCCCGACGTCCAGTCCGTAATGAACTGGGCAATCCTATCTACCGTGTCTTGTCCACCGGCACCAACGCACCATTCGCCGTAGTCGGCGAGGTGGTTGGTCAGGTCGGCGGCAAACCTCCCTGATGGCTCTGCGGGGGCAACAGAGAACCGCCTGTGGAGTACCGCCTCAAGTGCTGCGAGCTTCTCGACTGAGCCGAGGTCGCGTTAGTCGACGGTCTTCGTTTGTTGCTTCTTGCATGCCACGAGCCGTTCCCCAACTGCTGTAAGAATAGCGTTGGTCGACCGGCGGAATGGAACAAGTGGATATCATTAGATCGTCAGGATGTACTGCTGAAAAGGAAAGAGCGGCAGGTCATTTTTGGAACCCCCGCCGCTCTCCGGAAAGAATACAGCGTTCAGAACTGCATCCGTCTGACTGTTATCCGTCGACGGTGCGGGAGTGTCAACAACGAGAAAACCCCCGACGCCGTTTTGGACGTCGGGGGCTTGGTCTTACAGTCCCTGGTCCGCGAGGAATTCCTCGAAGGCGGGACCAAGGCGGTTGGCCGTCCATGAAGCGAGACGCAACATGTTGCGGCGCTGGAGGCGGACCTCGCGGTCTTCCTCCTCGGTGGACAACTTGAACGAGACGACAGCGCCGCGCTCAGGCTGATCCATCTTGGCAATCCGCGCCGAGACCGAAGTCAGCAGCACCTCTGCCTCTACCGTCATCTTCTTGTCCTCGTTAACGAAGAGGAGAAGATCGAAGTGCCGGGAGAGATGAAGACGCGAGGTCCGAGGACCGTCACGCCAACCGCGTACACCGAACACGATGAACTCGCGGACGCAGCCGCGGAGCCTGTGTCGGTAGGCGATTTCCGGCACGTGCCAGAAGCGGAATTTCTCCTCTCCCGGCCAGTAGTTTTCCGGGAACACCTTTGTGGGAGTAACCGGGATAGCCGGCCCTGCAGGCCGGGTAGTGTAAGTTTTCGACACCATGTCGAATCCTTTCGTGACACCAGCCGAACGGCGGCTGACCCGTCAAAGGGAGGAGGTCCCAGAGATGTCCTGGTAGACTTCCTATTTGTCCGATCCGTCACGATAAGTACTTCTCACGTACTGCTGCACACCCCCGACTGCGTTTGTTCCGGTGTGGGGCTCTTACGCGGTGGACTCTGAAAGGCAGATTGCAAGATTGGTTAGACTTGTATCGATATCGCACAAATTCGAGATTACAGGCGCAGCGGGGCGGCCGTGGCGTCGGCGACGTCGGCGGCCCATTGCGCCTCGATCCTCCGCTCGTATTCGTCCTGCGTCATCGCGACTGGCGTCAGCCGCCAGGTGCCGCCGCCGACCCAAGCGCGATGCTCAGGGCCTTCCTTCCATCGATACACGATGGGCGGCACACCGGCCGGCTCGGGGTCTTCAATTCCGAGATCGACGTCGTCCCAAGTCTCCAGATGGTCGTCAGTCATAGTCGCTCCAGATGTCGTCGCCGAAAACATTGACCCCACGACGAGGCTCGGCGGTCGTCCGGCGTTGGGCGATCTCTGCGCGCTGCACACGTCGGGACGTGACGTCCTCGAATGACACGATGTTCGACGTCTCTATTTCGACGGCGGGCTTGGGGCACACGTCGTCGAGGAAAAGCTCGAGGCATGCGACATACGGGAGGACAAGAGAGCGCTCGGCGTTGTCGAGCATGCCGAGCTTGTCGTGGAGCTTGAGACCGCGAGCGGTCAGGGACTGGATGTCATGCTGCATCTGCCAGAACTCCTATGACGTCGGGATCGAAATCGTCGTTGTTGAGGGGCGAGCCGAACTCGACTTCGTAGACCTCAATCGCGAACTCCCCGACGCTGGCCCGTTCGGCGCGGTATGAGAGCATTGCGTTGCGCAGGCCGTCGGGGACGGTGGCAGCGCAGCCGATGCCGACGAGCATGTCCGAGTCGCGGTTGACGACGGCGGCTTGGATGATGGTGCTAGTCATGATGTTCCCTCAGACCCGCCGAACGTGGCGGTTGTCATTGTTCTGTGGTCCAGGTCCGTCGGCCGCAAATCGGCCGGCGGCGCGGTTGGATAGGGTCTGCCAAAGGCCCGCGAGGGGAGAGACCAGATCAATCAGATGGTCGGCAGGCTTGGCGTTGCAGGGGCCGAAGAACTGCGAGATGTCGTTTCTCTCGACCTCGATCGTGGCGACAGGCTTGTCCTGTGGGTTTCGCACGCTGAAATACGAGAAGTCCTGGTCGATGAGGTTCCTCCCGTAATCGCCCGACTTCAAGCAGTTGTGCATGCGATAGCCCTCGCGACGGAGCGCCGCGGGGGTGTGCATCTGGACAAGGCTGTAGCCGACTCCGAGATCAGCGACACGCTCTTCCTCGCGCGGTCCTAGAACGATCTCTCCACCGATCTTCTCGTTACGGTCCCGCAAGCCCTTGGTCGCTTCGGCGACAAGCCGGGCGAGGTCGCTGCACTTGGTCAGCTTGACGGGATATCCGTCGTCGTCGAGGCGATATCTCCATGCATGGTCCGCTTCCTCGGCCACGGTGAGCCAGTCTATGACATGCCAGACGTGCACCCCGTACCACCGCATCGTCAACCGAGCGCGCTCCGACCATTTCCGAGCGAGGACGTCCTCGGCGCTGCCACCTTTTTCGGGCCAGCCGTCGATCTGGAACCACTGCGGATCGTGATCGAATTGCGCGTCTGGATCGGGAATGAACCCGGCGTCCTCTACGTTTTGAGCTAGCCAGAACCGGAAATGCACTCTGATAAGGCTCGCCATGATGAGCGGCGTCAGGGCGATCTGGAGGTGTGCGGGGACGTCGAGTTCTCGGATGAACTGGTACGCCGCAGCGCCGAATTCGGAGTGCGCCGTCAGCTTGCTCATCGCATGCCTCCGACACGGCGCTCGGCGACAACCGGTGCGGACGTCGGCAGCGGGCGCATCGAAGGCGTCATGCAGTCCTGAACCTCGGACCACAGGTAGTCGACATTCGAGATCGCCTGATCGAAGCCCACCGTTGGCATGCCAGGGCGGAAGCGTTTGGTCCAGTTTTCCCGAAGCCGCTCGTATGTCTCGACGGCGAGCGTGTCCGGGAGCGAAGTCGGGTCGATGCCTCGGTGCCGACAGACGCGCTGGAGTTCCCTAGCGATCAGGCCACAGTCGACGCCTTCCCAAAGGCGCTCGTCCAGCATGTCGGCGACGTGCTTGACCCGCATGTCAGTGTCGGGCTGATTGATGACTGCCAGGAGCTTTTCGGCCGCCGCAGCCTCGAGTGGCTGGCAGTTGATGAGGAGAGACGGGACCTTCGAAATCAAAGACGGTATTTCGCGGAACACGTTGACCGCCGAGAAGGCGTCGGGTCCGCGGCCATAGGTCAACTCAATCTGAGAGGTGGCCTTGACGCCGCCGACGAGACCGCGAAGCTTCCACCTGGTGACTGGATCGCCGTGACCGACGTCGATGAGCTTCGGCTCTGACAGGACTTCAAGTTCGATGCCTTCGCGACGCAGGAAGCCTGCGATGATGGCGCTTCCCTTCAGAAACTCGTGGGGGAGATATCGATGAACTGTCGTGATGTCGGCGTCGGACGTCGCGCGGACGTCCTGCGCGAAAAGCTCACCGCCCTTGAGCTGGATCGGAGCTTCGCCCATGCCGACGTGCCAGTAGCGAAGGAACCCTTCGGACAGCGTGCGGCCGGCTAGATCGTTGATGTTGAGGTCGTAAGCCTTGACGGCGTTCTTGAGCCTTATGTCGAGACTCTCTGCAATTCCGGATACTCTTGCCATTTTCCCATCCCCTCAGATGGTTTTTGTTGCTGAGGGGACTTTCTGTGCCGGCGATGCAAGGAACGAGGTAACGGCGTGATTTTGCGGAAAATCGATTCAAATTGAGGAAGTAATGGGGGGAAACAGGTGTAACGCGCTGAAAACGGAGGCAGGGAAGCCCGTAGGAGAGCAAAGTCGAGTCTGGATGACCCGAGCATCATCTTTTTTTGAGATCGGGGTCGGTATAGCGACGGCGCTTGTAAAGCCGAGACTGAAGGGCCAGCTTGCACTGATCGCGATCCAGACCGCGTACCGTAACAAGGTGCTCTACGGCAGCATCGAGCAGGCTGTCGTAGACGCGAAGGATCGGGGGTGGTGTAGGATTGCCGGACTTCGTGGCCTTGACGTTGCGAACCGACGCCGCCTGGACAGCTGCGGAGATCGCCTCGTCGACGATATTCGGCTGCACCGGCTTACCTGCTGCCTTCCTGTTTGCCCTCGTGTTGGCCGAGAGTTCACGGCGACGTGGCGACGTCTTGAATTTCTTTTGAAGTCCTTGCGTCATAAGCGTTTCCCCGTAACGGCGTGATAGAAGGCTATGTAACGCCGTGATGATGCAAGACACCACGACGGCGTCCAAGGAGATACCAAGGACGCCGAGAACGGAAAATCTTGGATGGGACTGAACTGTCCCATTCGCAAATCAAGATGCCTTGAAAAACTTCGGCCTGATGCGACCCTGCTTGATCCGCCACTTCACTGTCAGCGGGGTGCCGGCATGCGAAGCGAAAACCGCCTCGAGAACTCGCATGACCTCCTCGCTACCAGGTCCACCGGTCCTCACGATATGTATGGCAGCGTCGGCCAGGGCCTGACGGACGTGCGCCGCCGTCGGTTCCACGACACCGTTCTCGAGCGACGTCGCGATGCGCTCACGGTAACGCTCCACCCCGTCAGCGGTGTACTTCTGGCGCATTGCCTTCGGAAGTTCCCTAACCGTCGGCGGCCGCTGATCGATCAGCATGGATAGCAAATGGAGGTCTAGTGCAGACATTTCCGTTCCCCTGTTGTCTATGACAAGGGTGCCTGCCGGCGGAGCGTCGAACAACATGTTTTACATGTAATTCGTGATGTCGATTTCCGTTTTACATGTAGTGCAGAGTTTCGGCGCTATGTCTCACAAATGGTACGTAAGTGCGCTTTGTGTATCAGATGTTAGACATAGTGAACCCCGGACATGGAAAAGGGGCGACGCCGGAAGTCCCCCCTTTTCGAGACGTCGGGACCGGGATGGCGGCGACGTCTGACTATTAGATTCTTGCTGTCGGCGGAGCATCAAGCAAGGGGCCATCACGAGATTTTCGAGATCGTCAGGCGGGGCCGTAGAACACCGATTTCGGTTTCAGATGTGGCTAGGGTCATCTGAAACCGATTCATGTGCCTCAGGGCGACGCCTGCGCCCGTTTTGACGCTCGTTCGGCGTCCTTGGCTGCCGACTTCGCCTCCCAGTCTATGGTTTCACTCGGGCCGGCACGTAGGAATGCCGGCGCTGGACGACGAATAACAGGCTTCGGACTTTCGACCGCAGGAGTTCCGAAAGTGAAGGACTCAACAGTGGGGACCGGGGAGCTATCGGCGGCGGAAACGGCGGAGACAGAAGAAAGGTCGGAATCAAGAATTGACGGCAGAACCAGAGGAGAGGACCCAGGGGCCGCGGAGGAAGCTCTATTCTGTTTGTAGTCCGTATAGCCGTAAGACGATGTTTTGACAGGCGTATTCCCGACACTCGACTTGACGATTTTATCTCTGTTCGAAGTCTTCCCGACAACCCTTTCGAAGGCGTCCTTCATCACTCTGACGAGGGTCTCGCGATGGCTCTCAGCGACGATGAAACTGTCGTGCACCGGTAGAACCGGAATGCCGCGCTTGACGGTCATTTCGGCCAAGACGATCTCGGCCATCTTCGAATCCAGACCCTGAAGCCTGACGCCAACGGCGCTGTGAAAATAGTGGGCGACGTCGCGGTGCTTCGCCTTGATCGCCTCGATCAGCTCTGCGGCTCCTTGGCGGTCTCCGCCCATGTCGCGGGCCAGTGCGCCACGCGCGGAATCGTAGCAAGCCGCGTTGACCAAGATGTTGAACGCAGCCTTGCACAGGTCGCGCAGTTGTTTCGTACCGCTCCATCCGGGAATTTCATAGGCATCGCCGACAAGCTCGATCCCCGCTTCCTTGTAGATGATTCTCGGGTGTATCTGCGAATAGTCGATTTCCTCGGTCCGCTCGCCGTTGAGCAAGAAATACCGTCGGTCTTCAGACTTCACTCCTTGCCACCAGCCGCCGTAGAACCGGCCGCCCAAACGCCAGCCTCCGTTAAAAACACGGTAGAGGGACTTGAGCCCGGGATACATGACATA
Source organism: Xaviernesmea rhizosphaerae (assembly GCF_001938945.1). Taxonomy (GTDB): domain Bacteria; phylum Pseudomonadota; class Alphaproteobacteria; order Rhizobiales; family Rhizobiaceae; genus Xaviernesmea; species Xaviernesmea rhizosphaerae. The sequence continues at coordinate 214,425 of NZ_MKIO01000031.1, read as the reverse complement.
GTCACCCTTGCGCAGCCATTCCCCGTCAGCGACGACGCCCTCGGCGTCCAACACAATATCGATGTCAGCAAGGACTTCGTTGACCTTGCGGACGACGGCCCGCATGTCATGAACGCGACCCGAAAACGATGGTCCTTTACGTTGTCCATCTGACTTGCCCGTGTCCTCATAGGACACGACGTTGCCATCGCGGTCTTTCATGATGATCTCGTTTTTCAGAGGCAGCGCGACGGCGGGGAGCAGGAGCATGGAAAGCGACGGGTTCGGTCGAAAAGACGACTGGGTGCCTCGACGCCCGGGTGGACGTCTCTCGTGATCAACGATGTAACCGAGTTTCTCTAGGAGATCGATCGCGGCAGTTACGTTCGCCAGATTGAAGCCTTCGGGCGTGTATTGACGCCGCTTCTTATAGAAGCCATCTGATCGGGAATACGAAATGCGACGTCCTGGGTGCATTCGTTCGCTCATGATGATGTCGGCGGCGATAAGGTGAAGTACGTCATCGGCGGTCTTGGTCTTCATTTTTGGAAGTCTGAGCGCCTTGGCGAGTTCGATCTCTGCCATCTTCCAGCGGTGACTGAGTGGACGGTCGCGATTGGGGTCCTGAAGCCAGTGGTCATCGTAGCCGTTCATTGCCGAAGTCGGCAGATCGGTTTGTATTTGTTCGAAATCAAGCATTGATCTATCCCGGTCTTATCGAGACAGAATTCCGGCTCCATCTCACAAGTATAGATCGTGCTTGTCGGTCAGTAATGTTTCAAGAAATACTTTGTTGACGAGCGATCGCACAATATTAACCGAACCGGTCGCCCGGCACGTGACGCCGTTGACTGCAGCCGCCGTGCCCGGCATATCAGGGACAGTCAGGAGACCAAGGACATGAACGCGACACTGCGAATAGCCCGATAGCCCCCACGCCGCCGCGACCGCGGACGGCGAAGCTATCTCTACTTCGCAGGAGTTTCTCGATGTCTCGCTACGACACCACGCCGTCTTTCGAAGGCCGCATCGCTCACCATCACATCGTCGATTTCATCGCCACTATCGGTTCCGCGCCGCAGGGCACCTACATCCTCGCAGTGCCGCCGACGACGGAAGCGGAAGTGTGGGTCGCGCCGGCACTGACGTACTTCCGCGACATCCGCGAAGTGGCCAGTAACGCCTCGGCTGATCTGGAAGACGCCGTGGACGCGGGCATCAAGGTCGAGCCGTACGACATCAACCTCCTGACTGCCGAAGGGCTGTTCGCAGGCCGGACGACCGCACGCTGCACGCTCTACGTGACCGAGCACGGCCATGCCGATCTCCGCCATCCATCCGTGCGGATGGCCGACAATCTGATCTACATCGACCTTGACCCGAAACTCGTGCAGAAGGCGGCCGCCGACGTCGGGCGTCCTGTGACGATCGACGAGGCCGAACTGCTGGCCGAAATGCCCCGTCGGCACCGACGCCTCGCACTGGTGTCCGGGAGGGCGATCACTGAGAGCTACGAGCTGCATCTGATCACGCTTGAGCAGGAAGCGGCCCTGAAGGCTGCCGGCACGGTCACACGAGCGGACAAAAAGAAGACCACGACTGAGCGCCCTCGCAGCGTCCCCACCGGTGTCGGCCTTGAAGACCTCCATGGCTACGGAGAAGCAAAGGGATGGGGTCTTGAGGTGGCTCGCGACGTCATGGATTTCGTGAACGGCGATATCCGGTGGGATGACGTCGACGGCGGCATCTTGCTCAGCGGTCCGCCCGGCTGCGGCAAGACCTCGTTCGCCCGCGCCCTCGCGACGACGGCCAACTGCCATTTCGTCGCCGGCTCGTATGCGTCTTGGCAGGCTCATGGACATCAAGGCGACATGTTGGCGGCGATGCGATCGGCGTTCGACGAAGCGGTGCGCTGCGCTCCGTCTGTCCTCTTGATCGATGAAATCGATGGTTTCATGGACCGTGCGCGTGACAAGGAGAACTCGGACTATCTCCGGAATGTCGTCAACGGCATCCTGGAACTGTTGGATGGCAGTTTCGACAGAACCGGTGTGATCGTGATCGGTGCCACCAATCACCCTGACACCGTCGACCCTGCGATCCGCCGATCGGGTCGGCTGGATCGGCATGTGAAGATCGGTCTGCCTGATGCCGAGGCGAGGCTCGCGATCCTGCGTCAGCACCTCGGCGTCGGTGAGGATTTCGCCCTGAAGGCGTTCACTCACCACACTGAAGGCATGAGCGGCGCGGACCTGGAACGAATCGCCCGGGATGCGCGACGTCTTGCTCGTCGCGAGCGGGCGGAACTGCGACATACGCATGTTGCGAAGGCGTTTCCCCGTCGCGAGCCGCGCACTCGTTCCGAACTCCGCCACATCGCCGTGCATGAGATCGGGCATGCGGTCGTGGCGGCCGCCCTTGGGGCAACGGTGCAGGAGGTTTTCGTACGAGGTGACCGCGATCCGGCGCTCAGTGCCGAAGTCGCGGGTGCTGCCGTCATCGCGCCCCTCGCTGGACGCCGGGATCGGGAGTGGTACCTCGATCGTGCCGCACACTTGCTCGGCGGGCTAGCGGCCGAGACGCTGGTTTTCGGCGAACATGCTGACGGCGTTGTCGTCGATCTCCAGGAAGCGACCAACCTGGTAACCTTCGCTCTGGTTTCGGTAGGGATGGGAGGCACGCTCGCGTCCGACGGCCATGTCGATCCCGAGGCTTTGGCAACGGCGAGGATGTACGACCCAGCTCTCAAGCGCCATGTCGATGAGGTGCTGCATGAGCAAGCCGAACGGGCTCGCGAAATCCTCGAGGCTCATGCGGAGGCCGTCGAGGAGCTTATCGAGCTTCTCATCCTCCGCAGACGCCTCGACGGCGCTGTTGTCGCGGACACGATGACGTCGTGCGCAGCGCGCGCACCGGCACAGCTATCGCTCACGGTCTGAGGAGGGGTCAGATGTTCGTCAGAAAGTTCTACGTGTCTGACACCCACCTGCTTCACGAGCGCCTGCTCGATATGCAGCCTCGTCCATTTCTGTCGATTGAGGAACACGACGAGCATATCGTCAAGTGCTGGAACTCTGTCGTCGGCGATCATGACCACGTTTATCACCTTGGTGACTTTGCCTTCGCACTGTCGAGGAACGGGGATCGCGTGCGAGAACTGTTCAGCAGGATGAAGGGGAGGAAGTACCTTATCATCGGCAATCATGACGTCACGAAGAAGGGCGACCTGCATCCCACGCTCGCCGCACTCGATTGGGCGGCACGGCCAGAACACGCTCTGCGGACACGGGACGGTGGCCGCGACGTCTACATGAGCCATTACGCCGGACGAACTTGGCCGTCGCAGCACCACGGTGCGATCCATTTCTACGGTCACAGCCACGGCCGGCTCCCTGGCTACGGCCTGAGCCGCGATGTTGGCGTCGACGTCGAAGACGTCGCGTTCACTCCGCGTAGCTTTACCGAGCTGACGAAGAACATGGAGCTGCCTGATGTCAAATGATGTAGCTCAGGCGGCTCAGTAGTATCTCGACGTCTGCACGGAGCATGGGCGTCGGTTCCCGTTACGTAACATCATCGTCGCCGTGCCGGCCTACCAGGCAGCCACCGACAAGGATGCCTTTACGGACGCGGTCAGGGAATGGCTCTCTGCGGACGCCCAACGCCGATTTGATGAGGCTACCAATGCCATTGCGGCCGAGGGGCGCTTTGGCGGGACTGACGCATGGACGTCCGAAATCGGAATGCTTGAGGAAGCCACGAGGCTCGTACGAGAAGCCCGGGAAAAGGAAGACCCCGCCGCCGGCGATTAGCGCCGGCGGAATTCCGAACCCGCCATTGATGTCAGCAACAATGAGGGGGCGATATCAATAACCGAAACACCGAATAGAGAGCGGTGGACAGCTGCCGAAGATGTTACGCTACTGAATATGCGAGGCGCTGGTGCGTCCGTGTTGGGCATCGCGAGAGCGCTCGGAAAGACCTAAGGGCAACGCAGACCAGAGTTAATAAGAAGGGTTGCGGACGCCCAAAGACCCATATTCGTCAAACGAAATGGACGGATGCCGAGATCGCGAGGGTAAGGGCGCTCAAGGAAGCCGGGAAGTCAACGGCAGAGATCGCCGCTGAACTAAACACTAAACCGCTCCGAGGGCGCTGTCATGTCAAAGGCGGCGTCGATCGGCGTCCCTCTCGTAATCATCACCAATCCGGCTCCGGTTGCAGCGTCTTTGCGAAGGACGTCGGGTAACCAGTCGCGATACTCGGCAACAGACGCGAAATCCGAGACACGAAGGAATCCGGGACTGCATCTCATGCAGAAAGCCGTTTATGAGCGACTGGATCGGCAACAGGATTTGCCGACTTTGTAAGGTGCGGAACGGCTCGGAGGGGATGGACGACTAGGGCGGCATCGAAATTCAAGAACTCGAATGCACGCGTAATAGTTGAGTTCTTATATTTCTGGTCGGAGATGTATCAAATGCTAGATGTCGAATTAAAGACTTGGTTATGTCATTGATGTGGTGAGTAAAAATCACATACTTACGCTCGCTGATGCCGATGAAAAAATGTTGATCGCCGGTTGCAATATTGTGTTGACAGGGAGCGTTGAGATCGTGTTTCTGCGCGGCTCACAGAAACGACGTGGAGACGGCTGGATGGATCACAGGGACGACGACGACCTCGACATGCTCGAACTGAGCCGGCGGGCCATGGCCGACCTGGACGCGATGTCGGTCGAGTTCGAACTCGGCGCGCAGGGCATTCTTGCAGGTCTCCACCGGGCGCAGGACGAAGCGCGCGGCGAGGCGATGGGCATGACGGCGAGGCCTTTCGACGAAGACACTCGTCACAAGCTGGTCGACGCCGTGTTCCTTCCCACCCTCGGCGGCGAGGTGCTGCGGAACGGACAACGGCTCGCCAGCCCGACGTTCAAGGCCAGCACGCTGGAGCGGGCGATCAGGCACGGTCATCTGGCGGGACGCAAGGATGCTAACAAGCTGACGGTGTCCATCCGAGAGCTTCGTGAGTGGCTGGCCCTTGGGGGACTGTCCGAACCGACCAAGACTACCCGTTCGCCCCGCACCGAGGCGGCTGTCGCGGCCCGGGAGAAAGAGCGTAAGACCGGTGCGGCGATCTCGACGATGTCGATCCTTGATGCCGCGCTGCTCAATGCCAAGAAGCAGAAGAGGAAGTAGGACGTAGCATGGCTCGACCGCGTAAAGGTGCCCGACACTGGCACGACGAAAAGACCGACACCTACTTCATTCGCGACATCGACGCGGACGGCAAAGCTATCAAGTTCAGTCTGGGCTTCGGAAAGAAGGAGCCAGATCACGGATCGAAAGTCGAGTTGGCTCTCGCGAAGTACATTGCTGAGAAGCACGTCGCCGCGAAGGTCGTCATCAGAAATCAGGACAGTTCGGAAGTTCTTGTCGCGGATGCGATCAGAAAGTACGCCGATGTCCGCATCATCAATTTCGTTCCCGGGAGCGACAAGAAGAAGAAGGAAGTCGCACGCGGACACGAGGCCCTCAGCCGATTGAAGACCGTTCTCGAGTTTTTCGGTGAGATGAGCCTCGACGACCTCGATGTGGATGCCCGGGATGATTTCGTACGCTTCCTGCGCGACAAGGCGAGAGCAAGGGCTAGGGCAACGCATGCCCGCAAGGTGGAAGCGTACTTGGAGAAGAAAGAGAAATGGGACGCCGCGGCACTCGCTCGCGCCAAGAGTGGGCGTGTCGTGAGGGAGCTGAAGCGGAAGCCTCCTGTCGCTCCTGAACCGTTCGATGTATCCGAGGTTCCGTTCCAGCCCGAATCCGCGCTGCGTTACCTCCAGGACCTGAACTCTGCTCTGACCTGCGCCTACGAGCGTCGGCTGACGCGCATCCACGTCAAAATTCCGCTTACTGGGAAGTACGATCCCCGCACGACCGTATTTACGGACGAGCAGGTCATCAGACTGATCACGCATGCGCACTTCAAACGCGGCATGGGATGGATCGGCAAGCGGCCGAAACAGCAGGTGTTCATCTGGCGGCATCTGGCAAGGTTCATGCTGCTGGCCTATTTCACCGGTTCGCGCAAAACCCGCATGTCCTTGGCTTCCTTCGAGGACGAGGGAGATCGCCCTTGGATCGAATTGAAGCAGGTTCGCGACGCTTCCGGGAAACTGGTCTGGAAGGGCTGGCTACACCGCCTCGGCGACGACGAAATCGAATACGGCAACAAGAGCGCTCCCAAGATTCGGATGCCAAGCCTGCTGGTTCGGTACTGCGTGAAATGGAAGCGACAGGGGCTAAGGTATCCTTGCATGTATCCGTACAGCGCGAACGGCAAGGAAGAACCCGGCGAACTTCAGAAGTCCATGCGGAAATGCTTTCGTGAGGTCCTCGGGGAGGACACCGACGCCGTTATCCACACCTTCAGGCACACCTGTGCGACCAAGCTTTGCCAACAGCCGCATCTTCCGCTCGTAGCTATCGCGGCCTATCTCGGCATGACGACCGAGACGCTGGTGAACGTCTACGCGAAGCACCGGGAAGAGGACCTGGACAAGGTCGCCGACGCGTTCCTGGATGCGGGTCATACGACCGCGAGAGGCGCGCAAAACATCGGACAGAAACTGACAGAAACTGACAGAAACGGAATTGCTTGGTTTGACTTGGAATTGCCCGAGAATCAAAAAAGCTCAATTAGATCAATTGTTAGGTCTGGATATGCAGGGATTTAAAAAACTGGAATGTCACGTTCGGGACGTGGGGGTCGAGTGTTCGAATCACTCCACTCCGACCAGTCGAAAAGCCCGCGAATGCGGGCTTTTTTCGTTTTTGGACGCCTTTTGAGGGCCACTTCCTGAAGGAATGACATCACAGTTTCCGGGGCGGGAAGCAGATCCGAGCGATCGCGGCGCGCTTTGCGACGATTGAGTGTGTCGCCGCAGGCTGATGCATCGGACCGAATGCCGTCGTCAGTCCGATGCTCAAGGGCCAGTATGGCGGGAAACGCAGGGGTCCTGGCCCGGGATTGGCGGGGGATGGGCGTCTGCGGCCCCGCTTCAGAATTCGTCCCAGCCGTCCTTGGAGCCGCCGCCTGCGCGCTTCTTCGGCGTGAATGCGTTCGCGACGCGGTTCATCATCTGGCGGGCCGGGGAGGCGGCGGTGGCCTGGGCGGGACGGGCGGTGGCGCGGGCCGGATCGCCGTCGATGCGGAACTGGCCGATGAGGCTGCGCAGGCGTTCGGCCTCGTGGGCGAGACCGGCGCTGGCGGCGGTGGTTTCTTCCACCATGGCCGCGTTCTGCTGGGTCGACTGGTCCATCTGGTTGACCGCTGAATTGACCTGCTGGAGCCCGACCGACTGTTCCTTGGCGGCCGTGGCGATGGCGTTCAGCTGCTCGTTGATATCGACCACATGGCTTTCGATCACCTGGAGGGCCGCTCCGGTCTCGGTGACCAGCCGCACGCCCGTGGAGACCTCGTCCACGGATGTCCTGATCAGTTCCTTGATCTCCTTGGCCGCCTTGGCGGAGCGCTGGGCCAGTTCGCGCACTTCCTGGGCGACCACCGCGAAGCCCTTGCCGGCCTCCCCGGCGCGGGCGGCCTCGACCCCGGCATTGAGCGCGAGCAGGTTGGTCTGGAAGGCGATCTCGTCGATCACCGAGATGATGTTGCCGATTTCTGCGGAGGATTTCTCGATGCGCTGCATGGCATTGACCGCATCCGTCATGATCGCGCCGGAGTGGCGGGCGGATTCATTGGCCTGCTCGGCCTTGGCGCGGGCTTCGTCCGTGCGCCGGGTGGAGGAGGCAACATTCGAGGTGATCTCGTCCAGGGCTGCGGCCGTTTCTTCCAGCGCGGCAGCCTGCTGCTCGGTGCGCTTGGAAAGATCATTCGCCGATGCCGACAATTCCTGCGTGCCGCCGTCGATGGAGGCCGTCGCATGGCTGACGGCGCGGATGGTTTCGGTCAGCTGGGCGATGGCGGCGTTGAAGTTCTGGCGCAGCCCTTCGAACTCCTCGGAAAAGGGCCGCTCGAGACGGAAGGTGAGGTCGCCGCGCGACAGATGCTGCAGCGCCTCGTCGATGCCCTGCGTGGCGACGGCCATGCTTTCGGCGTGCCGCTTCTCACGCTCCTGATTGCGGGCGCGCTCCTCCTCGGTCACTTCCCGCGCCTTGCGGGTCTCCGTTTCCAGGGCTTCGGCATGTCCGGCCTGGTCCTTGAAAATCTGGACGGTGCGCGCCATGTCGCCGATTTCGTCCCGACGGTCGGTTTCGGCGACGATGGTTGACAGGTCTCCGCCGGCAAGGCGCCGCATGGATTCGCGCAGGTCCGCAAGAGGACCGGTAATGCCCTTGCGCACGAGCAGGATGGCAAGGCCGACAATCGCCAGCGTCGCCAGCGTCATGCAGCCGACGAGCCACATCGTCATGCTGCGCACGGAGGCTGTCTGCTGCGCGGATTGCGCTTTCGCGCCCTCGACCAGCCGTGTGGTCTGTTCTGCATAGGTCTTCGTCAGCCTGACGAGTTCCGGCTGGCAAGTCTTGAAGTAATCCGCTGCCACCGCATCGACGGCCCGCGCGGTGGTGGCCTGCGCACCGCGGTTTGCGAGCGGGACGCAGGTCTCGAACGCAATCTTGTAAGCTTCCGCTTTCAGCGCCTGTATGCCCTTGTCCTCGGGGACGGCGGCGAGCGCGGTATCGAAGAATTTCACCAGATCGGCCCGCGTCGTTTCCATCTGGGCCTGCAGCACCTTGATCTGCTCCGGATCCGTGGAAAAGATGATTTCGGCCGTCAGCGCCCGCAATGTCTGCGTGGCCCGATTGGCGCGCACTGTATAGAGCACGCCCTGCTGGTCCTTCGCCAGGATGGTCGAATAGTTGGCATCGACCGCCTGCATCTGGATGCCGCTCACGATGACGCCACCGAGACCGAAGATGCCCAGGCACGCCAACACGCCCACGATTTTTGGTACCAGACGAATATGCCGCAGCATGGATCCCTCTCCCTCCAAGCATAGATGAAGGCTATAATTAGCCTATGGCAGTTAATTGCTCGTTACCTAAAATAATAATACGAATTAATATCTTAGATTGTTATTCGATATTTTGAGCAATCAGGGGCGTTGTAAAAACTGCGTCTCGTTCTATAGGTCGGATTGGCTTGGGAAAGTCATGATCAACTTGAAGATGTTGCGGCGATCAAGCCAATAACGCTGCGGTCGTGGCTTTCGCCGCGATCCAGCCCTTTTCAAGGGGAATGTATCGTTTCACGCGCCTGAGTGCCCAATCCCCATCGTTGTGCCGGGCGCGCTCCGCCTCCTCTGCCTCCGCGAGGAGAAGACGCTCTCAACTTTCGCCAGGGCATCGAGCCTTCGCCGCGATCCCTCAAAAAAATCGGACGGCTGTAACGAACCGGCCTGCCTCCCCGTAGAGCTTCGTATCAGGCGGCGATGCTCATCCGCCTGAGCGCATCGGACCGACGGCTGCAAACCCGTCTTCGGATAAAACCGATGCATGTACGAGAATTTCGACCATCGGACGGATGTCGGTTTTCAGTCCGATGTTTTGACGGAAGCAGGATGCTGGCGGGGGCGGGCATGGCGGAGAAAATAACGGATTGGCGTCAGCGCTCCGCTCGGCGGCCATGTGGCGGTATTGTCATGTGGCCATGCGGGCGTGCCGGCGCCCACTCTGCTCGCCGCCCGCCCATTCGATGGCTTGTGCAAGTCCTTATCCGCGCTGCGCCCCGTATTGCCTCGGTGGAAGGCGTCAGCGGAGAGCCGATGCCGCTCCTCTGCCGCCGGTCCATCCCTTCCGCTCCCCGCGCATGACCTGAACCCCCGACCTGGCGCCGGCCGAAGCCCGGCAATCACAGGTCAACTCCAAGAAGGACAGTTCCGATGACCATGATCGACATGCCCAAGACCAGCGTCTTCCCGCAGATTCAGCATGGCCTGATCCGCACGATCCTCGTGGCCGGCCTTGCCGCCGATGTCACCTGGGAGGTTTGGGCGCGCCTCATCACGCCGCTTCTGGTCGGCGGTCCGCTGGAGCCGGCGGCGCTGGTCCAGTCCGTTTTCGGCTTCGACAGCCTGCTGCTGGCGGAAGCCATTCATGCCATTGTCGGCATCGTCTTCTATCCGATCGGCTATCTGTTCATTGCCCGGCCGCTTCAGCGGCTGATCTTCCCCGCGCTGCCCCTGCTTCTGACGGGCATCGGCTTCGGCATCGGCCTCTGGGTCTTTGCCCTCTATGTCATGGCGCATCTGATTGCCGGTCTGCCGGCCTTCCTCGGCTTCATCGCTTTGACCTGGGCCTCGCTGTTCGGCCATATTCTCTTCGGCGTCGTCGTTGCCTTCGTCGTGCGGCTTATGGAGCGTTGAAGGCGAAGCCTTGCCTCACGAAGAACCTTCACGGACCTGCGCGTGACAGCGCAGGTCATTGCCCGATCATGCCTCGCCCCATCCGCCCGAAAAGACACCATCCGCCAGAAAGAATGGCCAGGACACGATGACTGAGTTTCTCAAGAGCCGGCGCGTTGCTGACATCGTCGCCAGCACGCTTCACGCCCATCGGGCCCGCCATGCCTTCGGCGTGCCGGGCGGCGAGGTGGTGACGCTGATCGATGCCTTGCAGCAGGCCGGCATTCCCTTTCATCTGGCGCGCCACGAGACTTCGGCCGCGCTGATGGCGGCTGGCGCAAGCGCGATCAGCGGCGGCCCGGAGCTTCTGGTGACCACCGTCGGGCCCGGCCTGGCCAATGCGGTCAACGGCATTGCCGATGCCGCCCAGGAGCATGTGCCGCTGGTGGTTCTCTCCGGCGTGGTCGACCGCGCGACCCGGGCGCGCTACACCCATCAGGTTATCGATCATGCGCGGCTGTTGCGCCCGCTGGTCAAGGCCTCCTTCGAGATCGAGCCGGAAAGTGCGGGCGCGACCGTCGCCCGCGCGCTGGCACTCGCCATGGCCGAGCCGATGGGGCCGGTGCATCTCGATCTTTCGCCAGCCGTTGCCGCGATGATGGTTGCGGACGCGCCCATTCCCGCGCCGCCGGCCCGTTTCGCGCCGCTTGCCACCAGCGCCGACCCCGCTATCCGCCTGCTGGCCGAGCGGCTTGCCGGCGCCGAGCGCCCGCTGGTCATTGCCGGCCTTGCCGCCGCGCGCAGCGGCGCCGGCCCGGCTCTGCGCCATCTCGCGGAGACCCTCGGCGCACCCGTCATCACCACCTACAAGGCGAAGGGCCTTCTGCCCGAGGACCATCCTCTGTCTCTCGGATCGGCCGGTCTTTCGCCGCTGGCCGACGGCATCCTCCTGCCGCTGGTGCGCGACGCCGATCTTGTGCTCTGCCTCGGCTATGATCCGATCGAAATGCGCCTGGGCTGGCTGGATTTCGTGACCGATCCGACGCGGCTGGTGGAGGTGGCCCCGGTCGCGATTGACCATGGCATGCACCATGCCGGCACCCAGGTCTCAGGCGATCCGGCCCATATTCTGGAGGCGCTTTCCGGCCTCCTGCCCCTGCGCCGCAGCTGGCCAGGCGGCGCGCCGGACGCGGCGCGGGCAGCGCTGCGCCGCGCTTTTGCGACCGCGGCGGACTGGGGTCCGCATGCGATCGTCGAGCATCTGAACGCAACGGCCGGGGAAGACGGGCTGGTGACGGTCGACAGCGGCGCGCACCGCATTCTCCTGTCGCAGAAATGGGAAGCAGCGCGGCCCTTGTCGCTGCTGCAATCGGCCGGGTTCTGCACGATGAATGCAGCCTTGCCGCTGGCTATCGGCGCCCAGGTCGCCGATCCCGCGCGCCGCGTCTTCGCGGTGATGGGCGATGGCGGCCTCGAAATGGGGATCGGCGAGCTGGCCACCGTGCGCGATCTCGGCCTGCCGCTGACCATCATCGTCTTTCAGGACAGAAGCCTGGCGCTGATCGCGATGAAACAGGCCTCCGCCGGCCTGGCGCCGGCCGGCGTGGCGCTCGGCGAAACCGATTTTGCCACCATCGCCCGCGGTTTCGGCGGCGATGGGATCACTGTGGAGAGCATGGATGCGTTCCGTTACGCGCTTGAAGCAAGCCGCCACCGCCCCGGTTTCAGCCTTATCGCCTGCCGCTTCGACGCCAGCGCCTATGACGGCGCCTTCTGAGGCACGGCAGGAGCCGCAGGCGCCGGCGCGCGCGGGAAAGCGCCCGCGCGATCCGCGTCTCGACGTGTTCCGCGGCCTTGGCATGCTGATCATCCTCATCGCGCATATTCCCGATGATGGCTGGGCCCTGTGGATTCCCGCGCGCTTCGGCTTTTCCGACGCCACGGAAATGTTTGTGTTCCAGTCCGGCGTCGCCTCGGCGATCGCCTTCGGCGCGGCCTATGACCGCCACGGCGCCATTGCCCTGATCGCCAGGGTCGCCCGGCGCATCTGGCAGATCTTCTGGGCGCATATCGCCGTCTTCGTCGTCGTGGCGGCGCTGATGGTGATCGCCGGAACCCGCTATGACGGCGTGACCTATGTCGACAGCCTGAACCTCGTGCCCTTCCTGGAAAATCCCGGGCCCTTGCTCGTCGGCCTGCTGACGCTCACCTATGTGCCGAACTATTTCGACATCCTGCCAATGTATATCGTCATCCTGGCGCTGATGCCGGTGATGATCCTGTCCGCCCGGCTCTGGCGACCTCTACCGCTTCTGCTGATGGCAGTCCTCTGGCTCGCCGCGCAAGGCGGGCTGACGCATCTGCCGGCCGAGCCCTGGTCGGACCGGCCCTGGTTCTTCGATCCCTTCGGCTGGCAATTGCTGTTCTTCATCGGCTTCTTCATGAAGCGGGGGGTGCTGCCTGTTCCAGGCTATGACCGCCGGCTGATGGGGCTCGCCTGCGTCCTCGTGCTCGTCACCGTGCCCTTCGCCTGGGTCCGGTTTCACGAGGCGCATCCTGTGTTCCAGCAGGCCGCCGACTGGCTCGCGCCGCTGACGGACAAGAGCGACTTCGGCATCTTGCGTCTCGTTCATTTCCTGGCGCTGGCTTACATCGTCGTCCATCTGGCCGGGGAGCGGGGCGCGCGGCTGCGCGGGCCCGGCGCCCGCCTGCTCGCCGTGGTGGGTCAGCAATCGCTCGCCGTCTTCATCACCGGCATGGTGATCGCCCAGCCGATCGGCGTGGCGCTCGATCTGGCCGGGCGCACCGCATCGGCCGAAGTGGCGGGCAATCTGTTCGGGATCGCCACGCTCATCGCGACGGCCTATTTCGTGCGCTGGTTCAAAACCTCTCCCTTGCTCGCCTGAGGCCTTCATGACCGACGACTGCAACGCCACCAGCCTCGAGGGGCTGCGCATCCTCGACCTCTCCCGGATCCTCGCCGGGCCGACCGCGACCCAGCTTCTGGCCGATCTCGGCGCCGAGGTGATCAAGGTCGAGCGCCCCGCCGCGGGTGACGACACGCGCGGCTGGGGCCCGCCCTTCCTGACGGGCAAGGACGGGGCGGACAGCGATCTCAGCGCCTATTTCCTGGCGGCCAACCGCAACAAGAAGTCGATCGCCATCGACCTTTCGAGCGCGGAGGGTGTCGAACTCGTCAGGCGGCTGGCGGCGACCTGCGACGTCATCGTTGAAAACTACAAACCCGGCGACCTTGCCCGGCGCGGGCTCGGCTATGAGGCGATCCGCGCGGTGAAGCCGGAGATCATCTGGTGCTCGATTTCCGGCTTCGGCCAGACGGGTCCTTTTGCCGATCGCACCGGCTATGATTTCCTGATCCAGGCGATGGGCGGCATCATGAGCATAACAGGCGAGAGCGACCGCGACGGCGGACGGCCGCTCAAGGTCGGCGTCGGCATTGCCGATGTAATGTGCGGCATGTATGCGACGGTCGGCATCCTGGCGGCGCTGCGCCACCGCGACCGGACGGGCGAGGGCCAGTCCATCGATCTCGCCCTCTATGACAGCCAGCTCGCCTGGCTGGTCAATGCGGCCACGAATCATCTGGTCTCCGGCCGCAGGCCCGGCCGGATCGGCAACCGCCATCCCAATATCGCCCCCTACCAGACCTTTGCCACCGCTGACGGCGAGATCGCCATTGCCGTCGGCAACGACCAGCAATTCATCCGCTTCGCCGCCGCCATCGGCCTTGCACACCTGGCGGACGACGAGCGCTTTGCCCGCAACCGCGACCGTGTGGTCAACATCGATGCGCTGGAGCGGATCGTGACCGAGGCCCTGCGCGATGATACGGCTGAAAGCTGGGAGCAGCGCCTCGTGACGGCCGAGATTCCCGCAGGCCGGGTGGCGACTATCGACCAGGTCATGGCCCATCCACACACGCTGGCGCGGGACATGGTCGTCGAGATGCAGGCGCCGGATGGCCAGGCCGTCCGTCTCCTGGGCAACCCTTTGAAGATGTCGGCGACGCCCGTGCGTTTCGAGCGTGCGCCACCCCATCTCGACCAGGACCGCGAGGCCGTGCTGCAGGAGCTGTTGGAGATCGAGCGCGGGCACCGCGCTGCGACGGCTGATAGGAAATCCGGTTGATCGCTTCGCGCTCTCCGGAGCGTCTTGGCAGAGGCACAAAGCCTTCGTTTCGTCGTGCGCGGGCTTTGCCCGAGCATCCATGATCACAGCGGTAATCGTTTTTAAAAATTGACATTCGCGACAAGCCCGAGGATGGCGGCCGAGAAATTTCGCGCTTTGTCAGAGGTCTGATCGAGCGCCCTTGAGAATCCTCTCATGAGCTGCTTGAGCCGACGAACCTTCGCGTCGTGCCCCAATGCTCCACCCGGCCTTGACGTGACCGTCAAGCCGGCTTTACACTTGGCGCATTCACCAGGGGTGTCCCGCAAGGGGCTGAGATTCTGCTGGGCTTTCCCCGATGAAGGGCAAGCAGCGCGGTGACCCGTTGAACCTGATCCAGTTCATACTGGCGTAGGGACGGTGCGAGCGCTGTGGGCGGGCCTTCTTTCAGGAGGGCGCAGATTTGTCATCCCTAGGCGTTTTTCCATCATTCCGGCTGACGTGACTGGGTCTCCAACCTTAAAAACTTGGAGCTCCACGATGAATATCGCCCCGCAATTTCCCCGGCCCGAAGTGACCACCGGCGCGCTGCCGGCCTCCACCAAGATCTTCGTTCCCGGCGAGATCCACCCTGAGATCCGCGTGCCGCTGCGCCAGATCGCGCTGCATCCGACCTCGGGTGAGCCGCCTGTAAATGTCTACGACGCCTCCGGCCCCTATACCGATCCGGCCGCCACCATCGCCATCGACCAGGGCCTGGCGCAGCTGCGCCGCGACTGGATCCTGGCACGCGGCGACGTCGAGGCCTATGAGGGGCGGATGGTGAAGCCGGAGGACAATGGCTTCGTCACCGGCGAGCGGCTGACGCCGGAATTCCCCGTGCGCCACCAGCCGCTGCGCGCCCGTGACGGCAAGGCGGTGACGCAGCTGGCCTATGCCCGCGCCGGCATCATCACGCCGGAAATGGAATTCATCGCCATCCGCGAGAATCTCGGCCGCAAGGCCGCCAAGGAGGCGCTGGCGCGCGACGGCGAAAGTTTTGGCGCGCATATCCCCGATTTCGTCACGCCGGAATTCGTCCGCCAGGAAGTGGCCGCCGGCCGCGCCATCATCCCCGCCAATATCAACCATCCCGAAAGCGAGCCGATGATCATCGGCCGGAACTTCCTGGTGAAGATCAACGCCAATATCGGCAATTCCGCCGTCACCTCTTCGATGGCCGAGGAAGTCGAGAAGATGGTCTGGGCGATCCGCTGGGGCGCGGATACGGTCATGGATCTCTCCACCGGCCGCAACATCCACAATATCCGCGACTGGATCCTGCGCAATTCGCCGGTGCCGATCGGCACCGTGCCGCTCTACCAGGCGCTGGAGAAGGTCAACGGCATTGCCGAGGACCTGACCTGGGAGGTCTTCCGCGACACGCTGATCGAGCAGGCAGAGCAGGGTGTGGATTACTTCACCATCCATGCCGGCGTCCGGCTCGCCTATATCCCGCTCACCGTCAGCCGTGTGACCGGCATCGTCTCGCGCGGCGGGTCGATCATGGCCAAGTGGTGTCTGCATCATCACAGGGAGAGCTTCCTGTACGAGCATTTCGAGGAGATCTGCGACATCTGCCGCGCCTATGACGTGTCCTTCTCGCTGGGCGACGGCCTGCGTCCCGGCTCGATCGCGGACGCCAATGATCGCGCGCAATTCGCCGAGCTGGAAACGCTGGGCGAGCTGACGCAGATCGCCTGGGCGAAGGATTGCCAGGTGATGATCGAGGGCCCCGGCCATGTTCCCATGCACAAGATCAAGGAGAACATGGACAAGCAGCTGAAGACCTGCGGCGAGGCGCCCTTCTACACGCTGGGGCCGCTGACCACCGACATCGCGCCCGGCTATGACCACATCACCTCGGGCATCGGCGCGGCGATGATCGGCTGGTTCGGCACGGCCATGCTCTGCTATGTCACGCCGAAGGAACATCTGGGCCTGCCGGATCGCGACGACGTCAAGGTCGGCGTCATCACCTACAAGATCGCCGCGCATGCCGCCGATCTCGCCAAGGGCCATCCGGCCGCACAGCTGCGCGACGACGCGCTGTCGCGCGCGCGCTTCGAATTCCGCTGGGAGGACCAGTTCAACCTCTCGCTCGATCCGGAAACGGCGCGGTCCTTCCATGACGAAACCCTGCCGAAGGAGGCGCACAAGGTGGCGCATTTCTGCTCCATGTGCGGGCCGAAATTCTGCTCCATGCGCATCTCCCACGATATCCGCGCCGAGGCGCAGAAGGAGGGCATGGAGGCCATGGCGGCGAAATATCGCGAGGGCGGCGACCTCTATATGAAGGTCGGCGACTGATGCGCATTCTGGTCAAGGGCGCGGGCGTCGGCGGTCTCGCCGCCGCCTTCGCGCTCCACCGCGCCGGCCATCAGGTCACCGTCTGCGAGAAGGCGGCGGATTTTTCCGCCGCCGCCTCCTGGCTCGCCGGTGGCATGCTGGCGCCCTATTGCGAGCGGGAAAGCGCGCCGGAGCGCGTGCTGGCGGACGGGCTCGGCGCTGCCGACTGGTGGGCGCAGGCGGTGCCCGGCTCGGTCACCCGCGCGGGCACGCTGGTGGTGGCGCCCGCGCGCGACGAGGGCGAGCTGGAGCGTTTCGCCCGGCGCACGCGTGGGTTCGAATGGCTGGATGCCGAGGGCGTGGCGGCCCTGGAACCAGCGCTCGCCGGCCGCTTCCGCCGTGGCCTGTTCTTCCGGGAGGAAGCCCATCTCGATCCGCGCAGGACGCTCCTTGCCCTGCGCGACCGGCTGGTGGCGGAAGGTGCTGTCATTCGCTTCGGGATGGAGGTCGGCGAGGCCGGCCTTTCGCCTGCTTCCCACGACTGCGTTGTGGACTGCACCGGCGCGGCCGCGCGTGGGCGTCTGCCGGGCTTGCGCGCCGTGCGCGGCGAGATGCTGATGCTGGAAACGCCCGAAGTCACCCTGTCACGCCCGGTGCGCCTCCTGCATCCGCGCCATCCGCTCTATGTGGTGCCGCGCGCCGGCGGGCGCTTCATGGTGGGCGCGACGATGATCGAGAGCGAGACGCAAGGGCTCGTCAGCGCCCGCTCGGTCATGGAGCTTCTCAACGCCGCCTATGCCTTGCATCCCGCCTTTGGAGAGGCGCATCTGGCCGAGACCGGCGCCGGCTTGCGTCCGGCCTTTGCCGACAATCTGCCGGCGATCACCGGGGAGGGCGGGCAGTTTCAGATCAACGGCTTTTATCGCCACGGCTTCCTGCTGGCACCGTCGATCGCCGAAGCGCTGGCCGCGCGCCTCGCCAAAACGCCCGCGCCCGCAACGCTGGCGCCCGAAACGTCTGGGCCCGAAAAGCTTGGGCATTTTCTTCAGGGAGAGGTCGCATGAGACTGATCGTCAATGGCGAGGCCGAGAGCCTCGAGGTCGCCACGCTCACCGAGCTTCTGTCGCGGCTTGATTACGAAGGCGACTGGCTGGCCACCGCCGTCAATGGCGAGCTGGTGCACCGCGAGGAGAGGGCCATCTTCGCGCTCACCGAGGGCGACCGGATCGAGATCCTGTCACCCATGCAGGGAGGTTGAGGTCATGGTGTCGCTCTACGGAACCGAGATCGCCTCGCGCCTGCTGCTCGGCACCGCGCGCTATCCCTCGCCGGCGATCCTGGAGGAGGCCGTGCGCCGCTCCGCCACCGGCATCGTCACCGTCTCGCTGCGCCGGGAGATGGCGGGCGTCAAGAAGGACGGCGACCGTAACAGGGGCGGGGCCTTCTTCGAGATGATCCGCGCGCTCGGCGTGCGCGTGCTGCCCAACACCGCCGGCTGCCATTCGGTTGAGGAAGCGGTGCTGACGGCGAAGATGGCGCGCGAGGTCTTTTCCACCGACTGGATCAAGCTGGAGGTGATTGGCCATCACGACAGCCTGCAGCCGGATGTCTTCGCGCTGGTGGAGGCCGCGCGCATCCTCATTGCCGAAGGCTTCCAGGTCTTCCCCTATACGACGGAGGATCTGGTGGTCGGCGAGAAACTGCTCGCCGCCGGCTGCAAGGTGCTGATGCCCTGGTGCGCGCCGATCGGCTCGGCCATGGGGCCGGTCAATCCCGCAGCACTCCGGGCCTATCGCGCCGCTTTCCCCGAGGTGCCGCTGATCGTCGATGCCGGCATCGGCCGTCCCTCTCATGCCACGGCGGTGATGGAGCTCGGCTATGACGCCGTGCTGCTCAACACGGCGGTTTCGGGCGCCGGCGATCCGGCCGCCATGGCGGAAGCCTTCGGCCAGGCGATCGCCGCCGGGCGCATGGCCTATCTCGCCGATCCGCTTAGCCCCCGCGACATGGCCGTGCCCTCGACGCCCGTCATCGGCAAGGCCGTGTTCGACCTGCCGCCCGATCTCCCCGCTTCGACCGGAAGGGCCGTGGCATGAGGCTCGATCCCTTCTATCTCATCGTCGACAGCGCCGATTGGATCGACCGGCTGATCCCGCTCGGGGTCAGGCTGGTGCAGTTGCGCATCAAGGATCGCAGCGAGGCCGAGATCGCGGCCGAGATCCGCCGAGCCAAGGCGACCTGCGCCGCCCATGGCGCCACGCTGGTGATCAATGATTACTGGCGGCTGGCGATCGAAGAGGGCTGCGACTGGCTGCATCTGGGGCAGGAGGATCTCGCCGAAGCCGACCTTTCCGCCATCCGCGCCGCCGGGCTGAAGCTTGGCCTCTCCACCCATGATCCGGCCGAGCTTTCGACGGCGCTCTCCGCCCGGCCCGATTATGTCGCGCTCGGCCCGGTCTATCCCACCATCCTCAAGGCCATGCGCTGGGCGCCGCAGGGGCTGGAGAGGATCGCCGAGTGGAGGGCCGAAGCCGGCACCGTGCCGCTGGTGGCGATCGGCGGCCTCACGGTCGAGCGGCTGCCCGGGGTCTTCGCCCAAGGCGCCGACAGCGCCGCCGTGGTGACCGACATCACCCGCAACGCCAATCCCGAGAGACGGACGCTGGAATGGATCGCGGCGACGCAGCCTTATCGCGCCAAGGCTCCGCATTCCGAGCCCGAACATCATGGCTGAGGCGGCTGGCGGCGTGGCAGGCGCACCGCAACTGCGCCCGCGCGTGCTTGTCGTGGCCGGCACGGATTCCTCCGGCGGCGCCGGCATCGCGCGGGATGTGGAGACGCTGGCGGCCTTCCGCGTTTCGGCCAGTCTGGCGGTGACCGCCGTCACCGCGCAGACCCATGCCGAGGTGCGCGCGGTCGAGATCCTAAAGCCCGCACTGGTGGCGGCGCAGATGCGCACGGCCTTGGAAGCAGGGCCGATCGGGGCCGTGAAGATCGGCATGCTGGCCACGGCCGACACCGTCGCCGCCGTGGCGGAATGCCTGGAGGACTGGCCGGATCTGCCTGTGGTGCTCGATCCCGTCATCGCCAGCTCTTCCGGCCGGCCGCTGATCAGCGAGGAGGGCATCGCCCTCCTGCTCGCCCGGCTTCTCCCGCGCGCGGCGCTGGTCACCCCCAATCTCCCTGAAATCTCGATCCTCGCCGACGCGCTGCCGGGAACGCCCGACCCGGCGCGGGCAGGGCTGGACCCAGACGATGCCGCCGCCCGCCTCCTCGCGCAGGGCTGCCGCGCGCTGCTGATCAAGGGCGGGCATGCGGAGGGCCGCGAGGCGGTGGACCGGCTCCTGCGTCCCGGTGTCAAGCCCCTGATTTTCCGTGCGCCCCGCCACGCCGGAAGCATGAGGGGAACCGGCTGCATGCTCGCGAGCGCCATTGCTGCGGGCCTTGCCAGCGGGCAGGATTTGCCCATGGCGATCGCTGCGGGCAAGGCGTATCTTTCCGCCCGCTTTGCCGAGGCCGGGGAGCAAAGCCTCCTGCATAGCTTTTCCGGGCAATCCGTTCCTGCCCTTTAAAAAGGCAGGGCCTTGCGAGCCCCGCGCAAAATGCATGGCTGCACTGCAGCAAAATGGGTTGGCACAATCCTGCTAAATCGATTATATCTTTGTTCATCGAAACGTTGCTTCCTCCTCCCGCGACGCTTCGATCTGTCGATGACCCTCTCCTCCTCCCATGGGTTCGTCGGCCCGAACAGCGGCCGCTCTCCTCCTCCCAGGGCCGCCTGTTCCCCCTTTGGAAAGCCTGCCGCACCTCCTCCCGCGGCAGGCTTTTCTGGTTTTAAGGCCCCCGCTTTTCCGTTGCGTGCTTCCTGGCTGCTTATGCGGCATGCGCATGAACAGAGCCGGCCACTTCCTCTCCCCATCAACCTCCCGGCATTTCCTGCGATCCCGCTTGGAAAAGCGACCGCTCATGCTTATCCTTGGCCGTGGAGGATGAGGAGGAGAAGCGGGTTGCTGCAGCGGACACGCCGCAGTCTCCTGGCGCTGTGCGTCACGGGGCTGGTCACCATTGCCGTTGTCTGGATCGCCACGCCGATCCTGAAGCGCAGCTTCATGGACGAGGCCGCCTCGCAGGCGGCGAGCGCGCTGCGGCTTGCCGTTGCGGCGCTGAACGGCCATCTCAAGCGCTACGAGGCGCTGCCGGCGCTGATCGCCGATCACGACGACATCCAGGATCTGCTCGCCGATCCCGGCAATCCAGAACTCCGGCAAACGGCCGATCTCTATCTCAAGGCGATCAACGCGCTTTTGAAATCCTCCGAGATCTACGTCATGAAGCCGGATGGCGAGACCATCGCCGCATCCAATTTCGACACGCCGACCAGCTTTGTCGGCGAGAATTTCAGCTATCGGCCCTATTTCCAGCAGGCGATCGCCGGACAGACCGCGCGCTTCTATGCGCTGGGCACCACCTCGGCCAAACGCGGCTATTACTTCTCCGCCCCCGTCCGGATCGCGGGCGCGATCCGTGGCGCCATTGTCTTCAAGGTCGATGTCGACCTGATCGAGGCCAGCTGGCGCGACAGCGATTACAAGATCTTCGTCTCCGATCCCGAAGGCATCATCTTCATGAGCGGCAATCCGGACTGGCTCTATGCGAGCCTCGTGCCGCTCACCCCGGATCGCCTGGCGCGTACCGCCGCCTCGCGCCGCTATGCCGACAAGCTGCCGCACACACTGCCGGTGACGCGCAGCCGCGTGGAAGGCCATGATATCCTGACGATGCCGGGCCCCGCCGGCGCGACGCGCGATTATCTGCTCCTGTCCGAAGCGGTGGAGGACGCCGGCTGGACCGTCAATGTGCTCACCGACACGGCCTCGGCGGTCAATCAGTGGCGCACCGCGCTGGCGGCCATCGTCCTGTCGATCTGCTTCGCCGCTCTGGTCTTCTTCGTCCTGATCCAGCGCAAGGCCCGGCGCGACGAGCGCATGCTGATGGACATCCAGGCCAAGGCGGAGCTGGAGCGCCGCGTGGCCGAGCGCACGGCCGATCTCGCTTATGTCAACCGCAAGCTGCGCGACACCCAGTCCGACCTGATCCAGGCCGCCAAGCTCGCCGGCCTCGGCCAGATGTCGGCCGCGCTCTCGCATGAGTTCAACCAGCCGCTCGCCGCCGTGCGCAACTATGCCGAAAGCGCCGAGCTCCTGATCTCCCGCGACCGGCTGCCCGAGGCGCGCGACAATCTCGCCCGCATCGGCAAGCTGGTGGACCGCATGGCCTCGCTCAGCCAGCACCTGCGCAACTTCGCCCGCAAGCCCAATGAGCGGCTCGACCCCGTGTCGCTCGACGCCGTTCTGGAGGATACGCTGGAGATCGTGCGCCCGCGGCTTGCCACGGCGCGCGCCACCGTCACCGTGGATCTGGGCGAACCGGCACCGGTGGTGCTGGCCGGGCCGATCCGCCTGCAGCAGGTGCTGGTCAATATCGTGACCAATGCCGCCGATGCGGTGGAGGAGAAGGACGACCGGCGCATCACGCTGACGGCGCGGCGCGCGCAAGACAATGCGGTGATCGAGATCCGCGACCGCGGCGACGGCGTCTCGCCGGCCATTGCCGCGCGCATTTTCGATCCCTTTTTCACCACCAAGGGCGTGGGCAAGGGGCTGGGCCTCGGCCTGTCGATTTCCTATAATATCGTCAAGGACTTCGGCGGCGATCTCACCGTCGCCAACCATGCCGAGGGCGGAGCCGTGTTTTCCATCGTCATTCCGCTGGCCGTGCCGCAGAAGGAGGCCGCCCAATGAGCACCCTGTCTGTTCTCCTTGTCGATGACGAGGAGGAACTGCGCCGCTCCACCGCCCAGGCGCTGGAGCTTTCGGACTACCGCGTCGAGGCGCTGGCCCAGGCCGAGGATGCCCTGAGCCGCATCACCTATGGCTTTCGCGGCGTGGTGGTCACCGATATCCGCATGCGGGGCATGGACGGGCTGACGCTGATGCAGCGCATCCGCGAGATCGACCACGAGATCCCCGTGATCCTCATCACCGGCCATGGCGAGGTGCAGCTGGCGGTCAAGGCCATGCGCGAAGGCGCCTATGACTTTCTCGAAAAGCCCTTCTCGCTGCAGACGCTGGCCGGTATCGTCAACCGCGCGCTGGACCGGCGCAGCCTGGTGCTGGAAAACCGGCGCCTGCGCTCCGTTGCCGGCAAGGACGACGATCTCGAAGCGCGCATGCCGGGCCGCACGCCCGTCATCATCGACCTGCGCTACCGGCTGCGCGCCATCGGCGCCACCGATGCCGATACGCTTGTTATCGGCGAGACGGGGGCGGGCAAGGAGGTCGCCGCCCGCGCGCTGCATGATCTCAGCGCTCGCGCCGGCCGGCCCTTCCTCGTCATCAACTGCGCGGCGCTGCCGAGCGGGCTGATCGAGAGCGAGCTGTTCGGCCATGAGGCCGGCGCCTTTCCCGGCGCGTTGCGCGCGCGCTACGGCAAGTTCGAGCATGGGCGCGGCGGCACCATCGTGCTGGACGAGATCGCCTCCCTGCCGGTGGAGCTGCAGGCCCGCTTCCTGCGCGTGCTGCAGGAGCGCACCATCACGCGGCTCGGCTCCAATGAAGTCGTGCCGCTCGACGTGCGCTTCATCGCCACCAGCAAGACCGATCTGGAGGTGGAGGTGGCGACAGGGCGCTTCCGGGCGGATCTGTTCTACAGGCTCAATGTCGTCACCGTGCGCGTGCCGGCGCTCGCTCAGCGCCAGGCGGATATTCCGCTGCTGTTTCTCCAGCTGGTGCGCGAGGCGGCCGCGCGCTACGGCCGCGAGGATATCAGCGTTCCGCCCGAAGTGCTGGTCGATCTCGGCCAGCGCGACTGGCCGGGCAATGTGCGCGAATTGCGCAACGCCGCCGACCGCTTCGTGCTCGGCCTCGACCTGCCCGGCACAGGGACCATTGCCGCCGAGGAGAAGGAAACCCTGCGCCTTGCTGACCGCGTGGCCGCCTATGAGCGGCGCATCATCGCCGGCGCCATCGCCGCCCATGGCGGCAGTCTGCGCCCGGTCTACGAGCAGCTCGGCATTTCCCGCAAGACGCTCTACGAGAAGATGCAGAAGCTCAGCCTCGACAAGCGCCTGCTCTCGGGCGACGGCGAGGATTAGAGCGGCGGGCCGAAAACCAGCACATCACCTGACGCTCACATGCATGTGAACGCAAGGGCTTATGCCCGTCGCTTGAAACCGCCGAGCCCCGCTTCTATCTCCCCGGTCAGCCCACCCCTGGTCCGGGCCCCTCTGGTATGGAGACGCCAGCGCTCCTGCGATGTCGGACCGTCAACGCTCACCGCGCTGGCAGGACATTGCTATGGACTTTGCATTTCTCTTCGTGGACTGGCTCGGAAAGCCGCTGTGGATGTGGCTCGGCTTCATGAGTCTCGTCATCGCGCTGCTCGCCTTCGACCTTGGCGTGCTGCACAAGGAAAACCGTGAGATCGAGGTCGGTGAGAGCCTCAAGCTTTCCGCCCTCTATATCACGCTCGGCCTCGCCTTCGGCGGCTGGGTCTGGTGGTATCTCGGCCCGGATGCCGGCATGAACTATGTGACCGGCTTCGTCGTCGAGAAGACGCTGGCGCTGGACAATGTCTTCGTCATCGCGCTGATATTCTCCTTCTTCGCCGTTCCCCGTCTTTATCAGCACCGCGTGCTCTTCTGGGGCATTCTCGGCGTCATCGTGCTGCGCGCGCTGATGATCGGCCTGGGTGCTGCGCTGGTGAACGAATTCTCCTGGGTGCTCTATCTCTTCGCCGGTTTCCTTGTCATCACCGGCATCAAGATGCTGTTCGTCGGCGATAAGGAGCCCGATCTCGCCAGCAATCCGCTGCTCGGCTTCCTGCGCCGCCGGCTCAACGTGACCGACGAGCACCATGGCGACAAGTTCTTCGTGCGCCTGCCGGACAGCAAGACCGGCCACAGCAAGACTGGCAAGAGCGTGCTGTTCGTCACGCCCCTGTTCCTGGCGCTGGTGCTGATCGAGATCGCCGATCTGGTCTTCGCCGTCGACTCGGTGCCGGCGATCTTCGCCATCACCACCGACCCGTTCATCGTCTACACCTCGAACATCTTCGCCATTCTCGGCCTGCGCGCACTCTATTTCGCGCTCGCGGCGATGATCCACCGCTTCCACTATCTCAAGCCCGCGCTCGCGGTGGTGCTGATCTTCATCGGCTCCAAGGTGTTTGCTGCCGACCTGCTGGGCATCGACAAGGTCCCGCCCGCCATCTCGCTCGGCGTCACCTTCGCCATCATCGCCAGCGGCGTGGTCTTCAGCCTGGTGAAGACGCGCAAGCCGCAGGCTGCGGAGTAAGCATCTCTTGGGTGGATTTCGACACATCGCTTCGGCGGATGGGGCGCAATCCACCCATGCTGCAGCGCAAAGCCGCTGATGGTAACCAGATTCTTGCGCGCGGCGAATTGCGCGCAAGGCCCCCGAGACCTCAAATCCTGACATCCACGTGCCGCATGGGAGGAGCCCTGACGGCCGGGTCAAGTCAGAGGGAGGTACTCATGACACTCTTCAAGTCGCTCTTTGCCGCCACCGCCATCGTCGCCAGCCTCGTGGCCGGCGCTGCGCAGGCCGACTATCCCGAGCGCAACATCACCATGATCGTTCCGTTCTCGGCCGGCGGCCCCACCGATACCGTGGCGCGCCTCGTGGCCGAATCCATGTCCAAGGATCTCGGCCAGCAGATCCTGATCGAAAATGTCGGCGGCGCCGGCGGCACGCTCGGCGCCGGCCGCGTGGCCAGCTCGAAGGCGGATGGCTACACCGTTCTGCTCCACCATATCGGCATGGCCACCAGCGCCACGCTCTACCGCAAGCTCGCCTATGATACGCTGAACTCCTTTGACTATGTCGGTCTCGTCACCGAGGTGCCCATGGCCATCGTCACGCGCAAGACCATGGAAGCCAAAGACCTCAAGGGCCTGATCGATTACGTCAAGGCCAACAAGGACAAGGTGACGGTGGCCAATGCCGGCATCGGCGCCGCCTCGCATCTGTGCGGCATGATGTTCATGAGCGCGATCGAGACGCCGCTGGTCACCGTGCCCTACAAGGGCACCGGCCCGGCCATGACCGACCTTCTCGGCGGCCAGGTCGATGTCATGTGCGACCAGACCACCAACACCACGAAGCAGATCCAGGGCGGCACCATCAAGGCCTATGCGGTCACCTCGCCCCAGCGCCTGGCGATCTTCCCGGATCTTCCGACCGCTGTCGAAGCCGGCCTGCCGGGCTTCGAGGTCGGCATCTGGCACGGCATCTACGCGCCCAAGGGCACGCCGGAAGCGGCCGTCAACAAGCTCTCCGCCGCCCTGCAGAAGGCGCTGAAGGATCCCAATGTCGTCAGCCGTTTCGCCGAGCTGGGCACCTTGCCCTCGCCCGAGGCCGATGCGACGCCTGCCGCGCTGAAGGCCAAGCTGGAAACCGAGGTGGCGCGCTGGAAGCCCATCATCCAGGGCGCTGGCCAGTACGCCGACTGACCCGCAGGCCGACTGACCCGGCAGCCCGCGCATACAAGCGCGCAGGGCTGCCGGAGCGCCTCGCCTTTCTTGCAGGCCCCCGTCATCAGGCGGGTCGCGCGGTAAAGGCAGGACAGCGAGAGCCGGCGGGAACGCAGGACAGCTCGGGCCATGGGCCTGGAGCATCGGACCGAAAAGTGGGAACCGGTTTTCGGAAATGCCCGATGTCCTAACGTGTCCGGCCGCCCCGCCTGCGATCCCCGCGTCATCGCTTAAATGAACGTCTGCCGCACAGTCTCAGGCGCCCGCCGTGGCGGGCCCCTTCAGCCATCCTTTCATCATCTGCCGATCTTTCCGTTCGTGCCGCAGCGTCTGGCCGTCCCGCCATCACGCCAGCGCTGCCCCAGGGGGAAACCATGACGTCATCACGCTTCGACAGGACCGACGCCTTGTGCGGCGGCCTGTTCATTGCCCTCGGCCTGTTTTTCGCCATCCAGTCGCTCGCGCTCGATCTGGGCACGACCTTCCGGATGGGGCCGGGCTACTTCCCGTTCGTCCTTGCCTGCATTCTCACTTTGCTCGGGCTGGTCATCCTGTTCCAGTCCTTCAACAAGCAAGGCGAGCCCTTCGGCAAACTGGCCTGGCGGGGCATCCTCTTCATCCTGCCGGCGCCGATCCTCTTCGGCATGACGGTGCAGGGGCTCGGCTTCGTTCCGGCGCTGTTCATCGCCTCCTTCGTCGCCTCCTTCGCCTCGCAGAAGCTCAATCCGCTGATGGCGCTGGCGCTGTCGGCGGCGATCACCGTCTTCTCCGTCGCCGTTTTCAGCTATGCGCTCGGCCTGCCATTCGAGCGCTTCGGCCCCTGGCTGCGGTTCTAGGAGGAAACATCCATGGATCTGTTCAACAATCTCGTCCTCGGTTTCGCCACCGCCGCCACGCCGGCCAACCTGCTCTTCTGCCTGATCGGGGTGCTGCTCGGCACGCTGATCGGCGTGCTGCCCGGCATCGGCGCCACGGCGACCATCGCCATGCTGCTGCCGATCACCTTCCAGCTGGAGCCGGTTTCCTCGCTGATCATGCTCGCCGGCATCTATTACGGCGCGCAATATGGCGGCTCGACCACGGCGATCCTGATCAACATGCCGGGCGAATCCTCCTCGGCGGTCACGGCGATTGACGGCTACCAGATGGCGCGCAAGGGCCGGGCGGGCGCCGCGCTCGCCATCGCCGCGCTCGGCTCCTTCTTCGCCGGCACGGTCTCCACCTTCCTGGTGGCGATCTTCGCCCCGCCGCTCACCGCCGTGGCGCTGGAATTCGGCGCGGCCGAATATTTCTCCCTGATGGTGGTCGGCCTCGTCTCCTCGATCGCGCTGGCCCATGGCTCGATCATCAAGGCGTTGGCCATGGTGGCGCTCGGCCTCCTGCTCGGTCTCGTCGGCACGGACATCTATACCGGTACGCCGCGCTTCACGCTGGGCATTACGGAATATGCCGACGGGCTGAACTTTGTGGCGCTTGCCGTCGGCGTCTTCGGCATCGCCGAGATCCTGCGCAATCTGGAAGGCGAGGTCAGCCGCACCGTTCTGATGAAGAAGGTCACCGGCCTGATGCCGACCAGGGACGATTTCCGCCAGATGGTCGGCCCGGTCCTGCGCGGCACCGGCATCGGCTCGGCGCTCGGCATCCTGCCCGGCGGCGGCGCCATTCTCGCGGCCTTTGCCTCCTATACGGTGGAAAAGAAGCTGTCGAAGCGGCCGGAAGAATTCGGCCATGGCGCGATCGCCGGCGTCGCCGGGCCGGAATCGGCCAACAATGCCGGGGCGCAGACCTCGTTCATCCCGCTTTTGACGCTCGGCATTCCCGCCAACCCGGTCATGGCGCTGATGGTCGGTGCCATGATCATCCAGGGCATCGTTCCCGGCCCGAATGTCGCCACCGAACAGCCGGCGCTGTTCTGGGGCATCATCGCGTCGATGTGGATCGGCAACCTGCTTCTGGTGGTGCTGAACCTGCCTTTGATCGGCATGTGGGTGAAGCTGCTGACCGTGCCCTACTACGTGCTGTTCCCGACGATCATGGCCTTCTGCGCCATCGGCGTCTACAGCGTCAACGGCAATGTCTACGACCTCTATGCCGTCGCCGGCTTCGGTCTGGCAGGCTATCTCCTGTCCAAGCTGCGCTGCGAGCCGGCGCCCCTGCTGCTCGGCTTCGTGCTCGGCCCACTGCTGGAAGAGAACCTGCGTCGCGCCATGATCCTGTCGCGCGGCGACCCGTCCACCTTCGTCACCCGCCCGATCAGCGCCGTCCTGCTGCTCATCGCGCTGGGCGTTTTGGTCGCGGTGTTCCTGCCCAGCGTCAGGGCCAAGCGCGAGACAGTGTTCCAGGAAGAGGACTGAGCAACGGAGCGAAAAGCGGGCGCTTTTCGGGAAAATCCGATGCAAAAACAAAAATCTAGAGCATCGTACTGAGGACTGTTTTCAGTCCGATGCTCTAGCCCGATGTCCTGACCGCGCCTTCCTCCCGGGCGCATGCGCCGCCCGTCGTCCGGCTCTCCTCCCAGAGCCCGGCGGCGGGCGGTCCTTTATGGAGCGGCCTGTCATAAAAGCGTCGCGGCCCATCGGGAAAACCGGCAAGGGGCGAGCTTCGCAGCCCCGGAGCTTCAGACTGAAACTCGTCCGCAGTCCGATGCTCTAGAATTTTGGTTTTGCATCGGACCGAAAACCGGTTCCCACTTTTCGGTCCGATGTTCTAAGCCCAACCGCGGGGAGGCGACATGACGACATTGCAGCAGGTGGCCGAGCGGGCCGGCTGCTCGCTGGCCAGCGCCAGCCGCGTGCTCGGCTGCAGCGGGCCGGTGAGCGAACAGATGGCGCGCCGGGTGCGCCGGGCCGCCGCCGAGCTTGGCTACCGACCCGAACGGCTTGCCGCCACCTCCCGCTCCACCCGCCGGCCGGTGGTCGGCATTCTCATTCCGAGCATCACCAATCCGGTTTTTGCCGCCTCGCTCTCGAGCATCGAGAACCGGATGCTGCTGTCCGGCCATGGCGTGCTGATCGCCCAGTCGCATTACGATCCCGAACGAGAGGTGAGCGCCGTCCATGCCTTGCTCAATGATCGGCCGACCGGCCTAATCCTGACACTGTGCGATCCGGAATCCAGCCGCGTGCTGGACCTGCCGCTGCCGCCGACCGTGCTTCTGAACAATCCGCCCACGCCGCGCCAGCCGGCGGCAGTGACCGTGCCCAACCGCGCGGCCGGTGCCACGCTGGCGGGCCATCTTCTCGATCTCGGCCATCGCCGCATCCTGTTCGTCTCGGGCAATTTCGCCGCGTCCGATCGCGCCCGGCTGCGCCATCAGGGCTATCTCGACGCCTTGGCCAGGCGCGGCGTCGCGCCGCTGCCGCCGATGCAGGTGCCCTTCATCGGCTCCTATGATCAGCTGGATCTGACCGCCATCCTGGCGCAGGAGGCGCCCACGGCGGTCATTGCCTCCAATGATCTTCTGGCCTTCGGCGTCATCGGCGCCCTCAGACGGCAGGGCCTCGGCGTGCCGCAGGATCTCTCCGTGGCCGGCTTCGACGGCATCGCCATTGGCCAGATGATGACCCCGGCGCTGACGACGATCGAGATGCCGGATGCCAGCATGGGCGCGGTGGCCGCCTCGCTCCTGCTCGACATGGCGGAAAACGCCGCCGTGGCGCGCCATCTGCAGCTCGCCTTCTCGCTGCGGGCAGGGGGCACGGCGCGGGCGGTGTGATGGCGCAGGCGCAAAGCCCGCCGCCTGGGGCGGCGGGCTTTGCGAAAGATCGAGAAGCGGATCGGCATCGACCCGCTTCCGCGCGCAAACAGGAGGCTTAGAGCATCAGACTGAAAATCGGACGCAGTCCGATGCTCTAATTTTTTGTTTTTGCATCGGATTTGTCCGAAAACCGGTTCCCACTTTTCGGTCCGATGCTCTAGCTGCGCGGCAGCAGGCGCTTGACCTCCTTGGCGGCATCGTCGAGCGCTTCCTGCGGGCCGGCGGACTGGTCGACCACGCGGGAGATGTTGTCGACGATGGTCTGGGTGACGCGCACGCCGTTGGAGCCGGGGAAGGCATACCAGGGGATCATGCGCGGCATCTGCGACAGGCCGGCCCGGAACAGCGGGTTCTGCTTGTAGAAATCGCCGAGATAGGCGGGCGAGGTGGCGGCCAGCTCGTTGTTGGGCACATAGCCCGTGCCGGGCACGACGACGGAGGCGCCATAGGGGCCGGCGGCAAACTTGGCGAATTTCCAGGCGGCGGCCTGCTTCTCGCCGTCATGGGTGAGGATGACCACGGCATTGCCGCCGGTCGGCAGCTTGCCGTTGACGGGGTCGAGCAGCGGGATCTGCGCCGTGCGCAGGTCGAACTTGCCGCCGACATTCTTGATGGTGTTGCGCAGCGCGCCGGTGGTCTGGAAGGCGAAGCCGACCTTGCCGGCGACGAAGGCCTGCTCGCCGGCGGCCTTGGTGAAGACCGGCATGCCGGCTTCCTTGACCATGCGGTCGATCACGGTCATGGCCTTCAGGCCTTCCGGCCCGTTGAAGGCGACCTTGCTTTCGTCCTCGCTCAGCATCCGGCCGCCGGCGCCGAACAGCAGGGCGGAGAACATCCAGTCATCGCCCTGCCAGCGGAAGTCGATAGAATCGACGCCATTGCCGAGCGCCTTGATCTTGGCGCCGAGCGCAATCACCTCGTCCCAGGTCTTGGGCGGGCTGTCGGGATTGCCGCCGGCGGCCTTCACCAGATCGGCATTGTAATACATGATCGGGTTGGAGGTGGCGAAGGCGAGGCCGACCTGCTTGCCATTGACCTGGGCGAGCTTGAGGATCGTGTCAGAGAAACCCTGATCCGCCATGCTCTGCTTGTCCTTGGCGATCATCGGCGCGAGATCGACGGGGATGCTGCGCTCCTCCGCCATGCGCAGGCGGTTCAGCGCGATGAAGGTCACGTCGGGCATCTCGGCCGTGCCGGCCTGGCGCATGATCGTCTGGATGCCTTCCTCGTAGGTGGGCGAGGGATTGGCGAACTGGACCTTGATGTCAGGATTTTCTTCCATGAACTTCTTCGAGATCGTGTCCATCACGTCCTTGAAGAAGCCGGGCATGGGGTAATGCACCGTCAGCACCGTATCGGCGCGGGCGGGCAGGGCGATGGCGAGCGTGACGGCCGCGGCCGACAGAAGCGTCTTGAGATTGAGCATGGCGAGGGTCCTTTGGGAGGGGGCTGTGGGACATGCGTTGCGGGAGAGGAAACCGGTCATCCCTTGAGACCGGTCATGGTGATGCCTTCGACGAAGCGCTTCTGCGCAAGCAGGAAGGCGGCAAGGAGCGGCAGGGTGATGATCAGCGTGGCGGCCATCAGCGCGCCGTAATCGTCCCCCGCTTCCGCCGCGCGGAAGAACAGGAGGCCGAGCGGCGGGGTGGCATAGGCCTGGTTCGAGACCACGATCAGCGGCCAGTAGAGATCGTTCCAATGCGCCACCACCGAGAAGATCGAGAAGGCGGTGATTGCCGGCCAGGCATTGGGCACGACCACGCGCATGACCACGCCGAGCTCCGACATCCCGTCCAGCCGGGCGGCATGGATCAGGTCGTCGGGCAGGGAGCGGAAGAACTGCAGGAACAGGAAGATGCCGAAGACCGAGATGCTGAAGGGCGCCACCAGGGCCATGTAGCTGTTGAGCAGGGCCATCCTGTCGAAGGCGACATAGATCGGCAAAGCCGTGGCGTGGATCGGCACCAGGAGCCCCAGCATGATCAGCGCCATCATCAGCCGCGCCGCGGGGAATTTCAGCTTGGCCAGCGCATAGGCACAGGGCACGGCGATGACGACCTGAATGGCAAGGATCAGCCCGCAGACGATGACGCCGTTCCACAGAAGCAGCGGCATGGAGACGCGGGAAAAGGCCTTGGCGAAATTCTCCAGGAAATGCGGCTCGCTCGGGATCAGGCTGAGCGAGGAGGTGAAGATCTCGCTCTGGGCCTTGCCCGCGGTCGAGATCATGAACAGATAGGGTGCGAGGAAGAGGGCGGCGGTGAGCACCAGCACGCAGAAGCGCAGCGCGCGGCCGGGGGTGATCGGGGCGAGTTGGAGTGCGGTCATCCGTAGTGAACCTCCCGGTCGAGGAGCCGGTACTGGGCGATCATCAGCACCACGAGAACGGCGAGGAAGACCATGGTCATGGCCGAGGCATAGCCGACGCGCAGATAGACGAAGCCTTCGCGGTAGATGGTGAAGAGCAGCACTTCGGAGGCCTTGTTCGGCCCGCCCTCGGTCAGCGTCTTCACGGTTTCGAACACCTTCACCGCATTGATGATGCTGATGGTGATGACGAAGAGCGTGGTCGGCCCGAGCATCGGCCAGGTGACGAGGAAGAAGCGGTCGCGTGCGGATTTCGCGCCGTCCACCTCCGCCGCGGCATAGAGGTCGCGCGGGATGGCGGTGAGGCCAGCGAGGAACAGCACCATGTTGAAGCCGACGCTCTGCCAGATGCCGATGATGGCGAGGCTGGTCAGCACCATGTCGGACGCGCCGAGCCAGTTCGGCCCCGCCACGCCAACAAGGCGCAGGGCGGCATTGATCGGCCCGATCGAGGGGTGGAACAGATATTGCCAGACCGTGGCCATGGCCACGAGCAACGAGGCGACCGGCAGGAAGAAGGCGGTGCGGAAGAACGACCGGCCGACTGGCTCGCTCTCGATCAGCAGTGCCAGCCCCAGGCCAAGCAGGAGCGAGACCGGCGCGACGATCGCGGTATAGACCGCCGTGTTGCGCAGCGAGGCAAGGAAGGTGCGGTCCGAAAACAGCTCGGCATAGTTTTCCAGGCCGACGAAGCGGAAGCTGCCATATCCCAGCTCGAAATCGGTGAAGCCCAGCACGAGCACGGCCAGCATCGGCGCGACGATGAAGACGAGGATCAGCAGGATCGCCGGCGCGGCGAGAAGAAGCCCGGTGCGCATCTGGCGCTCGGCCTCAAGATCGATCAGGACGACGGGGGTGGAGGCGATGCTAGCCATGGGCATTCTCCCTCAGCTGCGCCAGAACCGGCATGGCATCGATGCGATGACCTGCCACGTCGAAAACCAGGAGATGGTCCGCCTCCGGCAGCAGGCCAACCGGCTGGCCGGTTGCAAGCCGGGCGGCCTCGGCCGGCGCCAGCTTGGCCAGCAGCGTCTCGCCCATGCCGTCGAGCCTTACGGAGACGATTACCTCGGAGCCGAGAAATTCCAGCCGTTCCACTTGCCCCGGCAGGCCGCCCGTCTCGACGCCCGTCTGGCGCGGCAGGACGCGCAGATGCTCCGGGCGGATGGCGAGCGTGACGGCCGTGCCGGCGCGAAGTGCGGCGGCGGGCGAGAGCGCGGCCGGGCCGAAGCGGACCATGCCCTCCTCGGTCACGCGGCTTGCCAGGCTGTTGATGCGCGGCTGGCCGATGAAGCGGGCCACCTCGATATGGCGCGGGTCGGCATAGATCTGTTGCGGCGGGGCGAGCTGCAAAAGGCGCCCGCCGATCATCACCGCCACCCGGTCGGCCATGGAGAGGGCTTCGGCCTGGTCATGGGTGACATAGAGCGTCGGCACGCCGGCGCGCCGGTGCAGATCGACGATCTCGGTGCGGGCATGGACGCGCAGATGCGCGTCAAGATTGGAGAGCGGCTCGTCCATCAGGAACAGGGCCGGCCGGCGCACCATGGCGCGGGCCAAGGCCACGCGCTGGCGCTGGCCGCCGGACATCTGCCCCGGCTTGCGGTCGATCAGATGCTCGATCATCAGCGACCGCGCCATTTCGCGCACCTTGGCCTGGATCTCCCTGCGGATCGCCTTCTGCCCAGGCGCCAGCGCGCCGATCAGCGGCAGGCGGCCGAGGCGGGAGAGCTGGCGCATGGCCAGCGGCACGGCAATGTTCTGCCCGGCGGTCAGATGCGGATAGAGCGCATAGGACTGGAACACCATGGCGACGTTGCGCTCGGCCGGCGCCAGCGCCGTCACCTCGCGCCCGGCGACTCTGACCGATCCGGTCGTCGCCTGCTCCAGGCCGGCGACGATGCGCAGCAGCGTGCTCTTGCCGCAGCCGGAAGGACCGACCAGAGCGATGAACTCGCCCTCATGCGCCTGCAGATCGATGCCTTTGAGGATGTCGTTGTCGGCGAAGGACTTGGTGATGCCGGAAAGGGTCAGCGTGCTCATGACGCGGCCTCCAGGGCCGGCGCTGCGGCGCGCGGATAGATCTCGTCGATCACGTCGTCGAACACATGGGCGACCATGCCGGGCACTTTGACGATCCGGCTTTCCAGCGCGGCACCCGAAAATTCATGCACCACCGCGCCGACGAGGCGCTCGCCCGGCATTTCGCGCTCGATCTTGTCGATGACGAAGGCGGCGGAAGGCCCCCAGGTCAGCGCCGTGCGCTGGTAGTGGCCCTGCCAGGCCCAGTGCAGATGGCCGGAGGCGAACAGGCCGACATCGTGCCGCTCCATCAGCGCCAGAAGGCGCGCGCGGGGCGCGGGGCGGATGCTCCAATAGCCGGTATCGCCTTCGTCAGGCGCATCCACGAACAGCGGCTTGTGGGTGAACAGCGCGATGCGGCGCGCCTGCCCGCCCGTGCCGGCGCCGGCCATGGCCGTGGCCAGCCAGTCCAGCTGCTCCTCTTCCGCCGCATCCCCCATGCCGAGCAGCAGGCTGTTGAAGCCGATCAGCCGCCAGCCGTCGATATCGTGAACGAAGCGGTCGGCGCCGACGAGGCCGTTCCAGCGGTCGAGCCGGCGCCGGTCGACCGGCTGCGGCGAGCCGGGCAGATGGCCGACATCGTGATTGCCTGGAAGGATCAGCATCGGTGCAGATGCCTGTCGCATCAGCGCCAGCGAGAAGGCGATATCCTCCTCCTGGTCCGCGCCGTCGATGGTCAGGTCGCCGGTGTGGATGATGAGGTCGGGCTTTTCCGTTTCAAGCCAGGCCAGGAGTGGCGCCCAGTTGCCGTTGAAATGCCGCTTGGTCGGGCTGAAATGGGTATCGGTAATCTGAATGAGTTTCATTGAGTCTCTTCTCCGGTCTGAAACCGGGCGCGCTCCGGCGCGCCGTTGCCGCCTCTCTAGGACGTGCGCATGTCAGCCCCGCAACAGCGCTTTCCACTGCCCTTCCAATCTCGTCATCAAATTGTCATGTGCCTTCACAAGACCGCGCCGCGTGCCCGTTGGTAGCGTTTGATCACCCGCGTCGGGTGTCTGCGCGAAAGGACAGGTTTCGGTTGCATCAATGGAGTAAAAATCGTTCTCCGGATGCCGTTCTCCCGCATCTTCATCAAGGATGCCGCCGCGCTCTTGTCCTTTGCGCCAGTCCTCTAGGTCATGCTGATAAGCCCGTTTCCTTCGGGCCTTGGCGGTTCGCGCGCATTTGTCCTGAAGGCCTCGCCGCCTTCGGGCCGGGGCCAAGCGTCGTCACAGCATGGTGTGCGCAGGAGAGACAATGACCCAAGCCGATGAGGGCGCCGCGATCGCCGGCAATGACCCGGCCTTGACGCCCGAACAGGCGGAGGAGGCCCGCAAGGCCTATCTGCTGAAGCGCTTCTGGACCAGCGCGCGGGGATATTGGTCGCGGCAGGGCGACCGGCTGGCCTGGCCCTGCTGCATCGGGCTTCTGGTGCTCATCGGCGCCAATGTCGCCTTCCAATATGGCATCAACGTGTGGAATCGCGGGCTGTTCGATGCGATCGAGCAGAAGAATGCCGGGCAGGTCTATTCGCTCGGCGCGCTGTTTCCGCCGCTGGTGCTGGGCAGCGTCCTGCTGGTCACCACCCAGGTCTTCGTGCGCATGCTGATCCAGCGGCGCTGGCGTTCCTGGCTGACCAAGGCGCTGATCGGCCGCTGGCTCGATCATGGTCGCTATTACCAGCTGAACCTGATCGACGGCGACCACAAGAATCCGGAGGCGCGTATCTCCGAGGACATGCGGATTGCCACGGAGGCGCCGGTCGATTTCGTCTCCGGCGTCATCTCCGCCTTCGTCTCGGCCTCCACCTTCATCGTCGTGCTGTGGACCATCGGCGGCGCGCTGACCCTGCCGATCGCCGGCGAAAGCATCACCATTCCCGGCTTCCTGGTGATCGCGGCCGTGCTCTATGCGGCGATCACCTCCACCTCGATCGCGGTGATCGGCCGCAATTTCGTGCGCGTCTCCGAGGCCAAGAACCAGGTGGAGGCGGAGTTCCGCTACACGCTCACCCGCGTGCGCGAGAATGGCGAGAGCATCGCGCTGCTCGGCGGCGAGGAGGAGGAGCGCAACGATCTTGACCGCACCTTTGCCGATGTGCGCAAGCAATGGCGCAAGCTGGCGCTGCAGCACATGCGCACCACCGTCGTCTCCCACGGCTCGATGCTGATCGCCCCCGTGGTGCCGGTGCTGCTCTGCGCGCCGAAATTCCTTGCCGGCAGCATGTCGCTCGGCGAAGTGATGCAGGCGGCCTCCGCCTTCACCATCGTGCAGGGTGCCTTCGGCTGGCTGGTCGACAACTATCCGCGCCTTGCCGACTGGAATGCCTGCGCCCGGCGCGTGGCCTCGCTGATGATGTCGCTGGACGGGCTGGAAAATGCCGAGAACAGCGACCAGCTCGGCCGCATCAAGCGCGGCGAGACCAACGATCAGATCATGCTCCGGCTGGAAGATCTGTCGGTTTCGCTCGGCGACGGTACGGCCGTGGTCAAGGAGACCGAAGTGGAAGTCGGCCCCGGCGAGCGCGTTCTGGTGGCGGGCGAATCCGGCTCCGGCAAGAGCACGCTGGTGCGCGCCATTGCCGGCCTCTGGCCCTGGGGCGGCGGGCGGGTGGATTTCCACGCCGACAAGAGCCTCTTCATGCTGCCGCAGAAGCCTTATATCCCCTCCGGCACGCTGCGCCGGGCGGTGGCCTATCCGCGCGGCGCCGACAGCTGGTCGCCCGAGGAGATCAGCAGCGCGCTCGACAAGGTCGGGCTGGGTCAGCTCAAGGAGAAGATCGAGGAAGAGGCGCCCTGGGATCACACGCTCTCGGGCGGTGAGAAGCAGCGCCTGGCCTTTGCCCGGCTGCTCCTGCACAATCCCGACATCATCGTGCTGGATGAGGCGACCTCGGCGCTCGACGACAAGACGCAGGACAAGATCATGGAGATGATGATCGCGGAACTGCCCGACGCCACCATCCTCAGCGTCGCCCACCGTGCCGAACTGGAGGCCTTCCACACCCGCAAGATCACGCTGGAGCGGCGCGAGGGCGGGGCCAAGCTGGTCAGCGACGTCGACCTCGGCCCCTACAGCCGCCGGCGCAACGTCCTCTCCAGACTGCTGACCCGCACCTCACGCCGCGCCGACAGTCGAACAAGCTGACGGAGTGGACGCTTCAAGGTGGGGCCCGTTCGATCCAGATCCACTTAATCGAAGCATGATCTGATCGCCCCCGTTTCACTCCGCTCGGATTACGCTCTGGATCCCGGCCCGGTCGCGGTGGTGGGGCGCTCGAAGGCGATGCCGAGCACGGTGGCGCCTTCCTGTCGCAGGCGATCGCGCGCCGCCTTGGGGCTAAGCGGCCGGTCGAAGAGATAGCCCTGTGCCAGCGCGCAGCGCGCGCTGCGCACCAGCGCCAGCTGTTCCGGCGTTTCCACGCCTTCGGACACGATCGTCAGCGCCATCTGCCGGCCGAGTTCGCCAATGGCGCGTACGATCTTGGCGTCGTCGCAGTTCTCGCCGTCGAGCTTGCGCAGGAAGGACTGATCGATCTTCAGCTTGTCGAAGGGGAAGCGCTGGAGATAGCTCAGCGAGGCATAGCCGGTTCCGAAATCGTCGAGCGCGATGCTGCAGCCCATGGCCTGGAGTTCGTGCAGAACCGACAGGGCGGCGGCGTCATTGTCGATCAGCGTGCTCTCGGTGATCTCCACCACCATGCGTTCGCAGGCGATGCCATGGGTGGCGGCGGCCTTGGCGACGCAGGCGATCAGCGCGTTATCCGTCAGCTGGCGCGCCGAGACGTTGAAGGAAATAAAAAGGTCGCTCGGCCAGGAAGCGGCTTCGCGGCAGGCCTGGTCGATCACCCAGGCGCCGATGGCGACGATCTGGCCGCTCAGCTCCGCAAGGTCGATGAATTCCGACGGCGGGATCGTGCCGAGCTCTGGATGGCGCCAGCGCAGCAGCGCCTCGAAGCCGCGCGTCTTTCCGGTCGTCGTATCGACGATGGGCTGGAACAGCAGAAACAGCTCGTCATGGACGATCGCGAGCCGCAGCGCGTTCATCAGCTTCTTGCGGCGCAGCAGCTCGTCGCGCATGGAGGGCGTGAACACCCGGAAATGCCCGCGGCCATCGGCCTTGGCGCGGTAAAGCGCGATGTCGGCATTGTTGAGCATCACCGCGCGGGTGAGGGCATCATTGCCCATGCACAGGCCGAGCGTGGCGCCGATCATCACGTCGCGCCCATCGACCACCATGCTCTCCTTCAACGAAGCCAGAATCCTCTCCGCCGTCGCGCAGCTGCGCGCCTGCGCGTCCGCGCCCGCATAGAGCAGGGCGAATTCATCGCCGCCGAGGCGCGCAATGGCCGTTGCGTCCGGCGCCGAGGCCTTCAGCCTGACGGCCAGCTCGGCCAGCACCATGTCGCCCGCCTCATGGCCCATGGTGTCGTTCAGCTCCTTGAAATGATCGACATCCACCAGAATGACGGCGATCATCTCGTCCTTCACCTGCGAGACCTTTTCGTTGAAGCCGAGGCGGTTCAGCAGGCCCGTCAACCCGTCGAGACGGGCGAAATGGTCGAGAAGGCGGTTCTGGTTGAGCACGAAGGTGACGAGAACGGCCCCGAACAGGACAAGCGCCACGATGACGCTGCACAGGCTGGCGAAGATATATTTCAGATGCGTCTGATTGTCCTGCACCACGTCGCCGCCGGTCGAATGGGCGCGTGCGGCCATGCGCACGGAGGGCGGCACCAGCGGACTCATGAGCCGAAGGATTGTCAGAGCGGCCTCCGGCCTGGGATCGCGCGCGAATTCATCGCCGATTTCGGCCAGAAGCCCGCGCAGACCGTCGAGAAAGGCCACACGCTCGGCATCCTTGAGATCCTCGCGCGCCTCGATGGTGGTGACGCGGCTCCTGAAGATGTCGAGCCGCAGCGCAATCGCCTTGCCATCGCCGGAGATCACGAAGTCCTGCACCGCCGACTGCAGGCGCAGCAGTTCGACGGCGGTCTGAGACAGGTCAAAGGCGTCGTTGTAGCGCGACGCCGTCATGATCCGTTCCTGATACTGGACGGCGAGCAGCGAGCAGAGCACGGCGGAGACGGCGAGCGCCGCGGTGATCGTCACCAGAACGACCCGCAGCCGCTTGAATCTCCCTGGCAGCTCGCTCGACGCGCGTGTGATCATTGGCTGATATCGATCTCGGCCAGCTGCCAGACCGCGCGGCTGAGGTAGAACTGGTGATGCAGCTCGGGATTGGCATCGAAGTCGAAGATCACGAAGACCGGCCCCTTGTCGCTGACCGGCAGCGGCACGCCATTTTGCCGCGTGGCCAGCAGCGCGCCGCCCCGGATCAGCGAAGCCACATCCGCATCGACCACATAGTCGTTCAGCGCGACGAAGCGGATCTTCTCCGGCGAGACCTTGGCCGCATCGAGATAGGCCTTCAGCGTCACGCCGGAAAATTCGACGACGCCCTTGTGCCAGGGAGTTGTGGTGCGAAAGCTCTGCTGTGGCAGGGCGTCCATTTCGGCGAGTGTCTGCGCGGCGATGCGCGTGCCCTTTTCGTCGCGCAGGGTGAGGATCGTCTCATCCGCGCGTGCCGATGCGGCACCCAGAGCCGGGATGCCGAGGCTGGCCGCGAGGCCGAATAGAAATGCTCTGCGAACCACCATATGCTGTCCTTCCTCACCCAAGGCCCGGCGGGGTCTATCGCCCGCTTCTCCCGTCGCCGGCATGGAGAAGCCGGACGATCGGCAAGGGTCCCGCGCGGTCAGTGCATGGCATTCTGTCGCGCGGATATCCGCCCCATCCTGCCAACGGCGCGCGCCCATGGCCGCTCTCAAAAAGCGACGTAAACACGCATCAATTAATACAAGATGAAGCGTTATTTCAAGGAGTGGGGAGGTTGCTTGCCGTAAGCATGGTTCGGCGTGCAGACTTCACGAGTTTCTTCGCCGGTGACGCGTATAATTCAGGGTGAGAAAATATTGTCCGCCCCGGACCCGCGACGTCAGCCGGCGCATGGCAACAGCCTGCGTGGCAAAGCGCTGAGCCCGGAGGGCAAGCGCGCAGCGAAGACCCACCGCACTGCGGCCATATCCAAGCCGCACCACGATTTTCAGATTCGCTTACCATGTTGCTTTAAATCTTTGTTTTGTCGCATCTCTGGCAAAACAGGGTCTCCCTTTTTTCGCCTGATCTCATCCAGGGCCGGCGACGGGCGCGCCGCCGGCAGGATGGTCGCGATCGTCGAACCGGAGCCTGTCCGGTCTGACCTCTTTTTGGAAGATCGGGATCAGAAAGCCTGTGGATAATGCTTGCGGGCAAAGCTTTGTGAAATATAGCCGGCCTTGAGATCCTTCTCGACTGCCTCTTTCGGGCGCGCGGCCGGATCGCCAAAGCCGCCGCCGCCGCCGGTGGAAAGCTCCACCACCGCATCCTTCGGCACCAGGAAGCGCGTGGTCTTCGGCACGGAAACCTTGCGGCCATCGGCAAAGCGCACCGCCGCGCCGTTCGGCCGTCCGCCACCACCACCGCCAAGGCCCCAGGGCTCGTTTTTGGTGCGCTCCACCGCCGTGGTGATGAAGGTGTCCTCGGTCATGCGGAAGTGGAAGTCGATGCCGGGGCCGCCGCGCCACTGGCCGGGGCCGCAGCTGTCCTGCGCCAGCGCCATGCGATCGACGATCCAGGGGTTCTTGGCCTCCCAGACCTCCACGGGCGAGAAGCGCGTGGCGGATTCGGAGATGTGCAGCATGGTGCCGCCATCGCCGCCGTCCCAGGCGCCCTGGCCGGTCGGGTGCGGGGAGCCGTCTGCCCAGGGTTCGCCCGTGGCCGCGCGCGTGCCCCAATAGACCACGGAGCAGATGCAGCCGCCGCTCTGCGCCGGCACGGCCTTGGGCAACGCCTTGGCGATGGCGTTGTAGATCACCTCGATCGCCTGCAGCGCCGGCCAGCCATAGAGGAAGCAGGGGGCCGGCGGCAGCGGATGGAACATGGTGCCCGGGCGGGTGACTACCTCCACCGCGCGGAAATGCCC
The DNA here is from genome assembly GCF_001938945.1 of Xaviernesmea rhizosphaerae. GTDB lineage: Bacteria > Pseudomonadota > Alphaproteobacteria > Rhizobiales > Rhizobiaceae > Xaviernesmea > Xaviernesmea rhizosphaerae. The sequence continues at coordinate 172,869 of NZ_MKIO01000031.1, read as the reverse complement.
TTCATGCGGCGCCTCGCCATAGCCGGCGAGCATGCTGATGGCCACGCGGCTTGCCGAAATCGTCGAGGGCACCGGGCAATTGACCGGGCCTCCTTGCGTCTCCGGCACGTTGGAGAAGTCGAGCGTCACATCAGAGCCCTTGATCTCCACCACCACTTCAAACGGGATCCTGTCCTCGGTAATGCCGTTGCTGTCCATCTCGCCATGGCCGACATAGCGGCCATCGGGAATGGTCTCGAAATAGGAGCGCACCACCTTCTCGCCGTGGTCGAACATGGCCTCCACGGCGTTGCGGTATTCTTCGCGGCCGAAGCGCTTGACCACATCGAGGAAGCTTGCTGCGCCGACGCGGCAGCCGACCACCTGGGCGTTCAGATCGCCAGCGACGAATTTCGGCACGCGGCTGTTGGCCAGCACCATGCGGTAGATGTCGTCATTGAGCTCGCCACGCTTGTAGATCTTCACGCCGGGATAGATCGTGCCTTCCTGGAAGACGTCGACCGTATCGGTGCAATAGGGGTCCTTGCCGGCGATATCGAGCCAATGGCCCTTGATCGCGGTGTAGCCGATCAGTTCGCCATCCTCGAGATAGACGGGATTGACCACCGCCAGATCCTGCGGATGCGAGCCGGTCCCATAGGGCCAGTTGTACATGATCATGTCGCCGGGGAAGAGGTTGTCCACCCCGCCGACATTCTTCACCGCTTCCTCGACGCAGAAGTTCAGCGTGCCCATGAACATCGGGAGGCTGGGGGCCTGGGCGAGCAGGCGCATCTGCGGATCGTAGATCGCCACGGCGAAATCGAGCACTTCGTAGATGACGGGCGAGAAGGCGGTGCGCACCAGCGCCCGCTTCATCTGGTTGGCCGCCGAGTTCAGCGCATGGCGCACGACTTCCGTGGTGATCGGGTCGGCCTCGGCCGCGTTGCCGGAGCGCGCCACGCCGGCGCGGTGGGTGACGGGGGTGCGGTCGATCATGGGTCAGGCCTCCGAACGGGTCAGCACGAGCTCGCCATGGGCGCCGGTCGCGGCGGTCCATTCGGCATCGAGATAGAGGGTGGTGGTGCTTTCGGTGATGATCGCCGGGCCTTTCAGCGGCGCGGCGATCGTGGCGCGCGGCACGACGCGGAAGGGCAGGCGGGTCTTGCGCTCGAAGGAATAGGCGGGGATCGTCTCTTCCTCCGCGCCCTCCTCTGCCGCCGGCCTGGTGCTCTGGCCGCGGCGCGGCAGCGGGGCGCGCAGGGTGGCGCGCACGGAGACGATCTCGATCGCCTCGCTCATGACGCCGCCGAAGGCGCGGCGATATTCGGCCTCGAAGCTTTCCGCGATCTCTTCAGCCGTGGCGGCGATCGCCTCGCCCGACAGCGGCACCTCGACAGACAGCCAATGTTCCTGGCCCTTGTAGCGCAGGTCCAGCCGGGCGCTCAGCACGGTTTCCCGCGCGCCATGCTCGCCCCGGCCGGCAATGTCGGCAAAGAGCGCGGCCAGAAGCGCATTGGCGCTGGCGACCGCTTCTTCGCCGAGGTCCATGATGCGGGTGCGCGCGGCCGATTGCACCATGTCGGCGCCGAGCAGCCCCCAGGCGGAGAAGTTGCCGGCGAGCGGCGGCACGACGATCTGCGTCATCTTCAGCTCGTCGGCCAGCAGCGTGGCCATCAGCGGGCCCGCGCCGCCGAAGGGCAGAAGCACCATGCGGCGCGGATCCAGCCCCTGTTCCACCGAGACCTCGCGCATCGCGTTCGCCATCGAGGAGGCGGCGATGCGCAGGATGCCGGTCGCGGTCGCTTCCACCTCCTGCCCGATGGCGGCTGCGACAGGCGCGATCGCCGCTTCGGCTTTGGCGAAATCGAGCGTGATGCCGGAGGCGAGCCGGCCTGGGCCGAGCATGCCGAGGAAGGCTGCGGCGTCCGTCATCGCCGGTTCGGTTCCGCCCTTGCCGTAGCAGGCGGGACCCGGGGCCGCGCCCGCCGAGCGCGGGCCGACGCGCATGAGGCCGCCGACATCGATATGGGCGATGGAGCCGCCGCCCGAGCCGATGGAGCGCACGTCGACCCAGGGCGTCTGGATCGGCATGTTGTCGATCGTGCCCTCATAGAGAACCTGCGGTTCGCCATTGAGGATCAGCGCCGCGTCGAAGGAGGTGCCGCCGACATCGGCGGTGATCAGCGCCTCGATGCCCAGCATCTTCGCCACTTCGCTCGCGCCTTGCGCGCCGGCCACGGGGCCGGACATGATCGTCTCGAAGGGGCGCTCCTCGGCTTCCGTGAAGGTCATGGAGCCGGAGCCCGAGCGGGTGATGAGCGAGGTGCCCTTGAAACCGAGTTCGCGCAGGCGCGCATCCAGACGCTTGAGATAGTTGGACATGCGGGCGCGCACGAAGGCGTCGATCACGGTCGTCGAGGTGCGCTCATATTCGCGGTACTCGCCGGAGATCTTGTGCGACAGCGAGATGCCGCCGGTAAAGCCGCCTTCGCGCAGCAGCGCTTCCACGCGCAGCTCATGCGCGGGATTGGCATAGGCATTGATCAGGCAGATGGCGATGGTGTCGACGCGCTCGTCCATCAGGGCTTTCAGCGCCGGCGCGACGCTCGCCTCGTCCAGGGGGCGGAACACCGTGCCGTCGGCGCGCACGCGCTCGCCCACTTCCAGCCGCAGATGGCGCGCCACCAGCGGCTCCGGCTGTTTCCAGAACAGATTGTACATCTCCGCCCGGTCTCCCCGGCGGATTTCCAAGACATCGCGGAAGCCTTCGGTGGTGATCAGGCCGACCTTGGCGCCGCGCCGCTCCAGAAGCGCGTTGAGGCCGACGGTGGTGCCGTGCAGGAAGAACTCCGCTTTCTCGATCACCGCGCGCGGCACATGGCCGCTGACGGCGGCCACCACGCCTTCTTCCGGGGCATGGGGAACGGTGGGCACCTTGCCCTCCACGGTCTCGCCGGTCTCGTCGTCGTAATAGACGAGATCGGTGAAGGTGCCGCCGATATCGACGCCGATGCGTGTCGCCATGAGCTTCAGCTCCTGCTTTCGTTGTTCAAATTGTTGCTGTGGCCGCGTTTGCCTCGGCGCCGGCCTGGAGTGGGACCTCGAAGAGGGGCTCGGCCGGCGACCGCCCGGCCATGCGCTGCAGGTCACGCAGAAGTGCGCCGTCCACGGGAATGCCGTCCCGGGCGGATGCGCGGCGCAGCGCGTAGCGCCGGTCTCCCGGCAGGCGCGGCTGGCCCGCGTCGATCACTCGGTCGAGAAGCGTTTCCACCCGGGCGGCAAAGCCGCCGGATGTGCCGCGCTCGGGATCGATCAGGATCAGGATCTGGCCGGTCACAGGCGTTTCCGCGCCGGGGTGCTTCGACCAGTCGACCTCGAAGGAGAAATTGCCGCCGGTCAGCGCCGCCGAGAGGATCTCGATCATCAGCGCGATCGCCGCGCCCTTGTGCCCGCCAAAGGGCAGCAGCGCGCCCCCATTAAGGATCGCGGCAGGGTCACCGGTCGGCTGGCCCTCGCGGTCGATGCCGGAGCCGGGCGCCAGCATGCGGCCCTCGCGCGCGGCAATCCGCACATCGCCATTGGCCAAGGCGCTCGCCGCCTGGTCGAAGACCAGGGGATCGTCGCCCGCGCGCGGCGCGGCGAAGGCGATCGGGTTGGTGCCGTAAACAGGCTTGCGGCCGCCGACTGGCGCCACGCAAGCGAAGCTGTTGACCATGGACAGCGCCACCAGCCCCCGCCGCGCGAAAGGCTCGACATCGGGCCAGAGCGCGCCGAAATGGTGGGAGCGGCGGATGGCGATCAGCGCCACGCCATTTTCGGCAAGCTTTTCCAGGAGCAGCGGCGTGCCGGCGGCGAGCGCAGGCTGGGTAAAGCCGTTGCAGGCATCCACGCGCACGAAGCCGGGCGCCACATCCTCCACCTCAGGCACCGCGCGGCCATCAACCCAGCCGCTCTTCAGCGAGCCGAGATAGCCGGGAATGCGAAACAGGCCGTGGCTGAGCGAGCCATCCCGCTCGGCGCCCGCGCAGTTCTGCGCGAGCGTCCGGGCGACGCTGTCGGAGGTGCCGGCGCGGGTGAAGACCGCCTGCAGGAGATCGACCAGCGCGTCATAGGCGATGAAGGAAGGGGTGTTCTGGGGCATGATGGAATGTCCTTAGGCGCCGGGTCCGGCTGCCGGCATGGGCGCGCCGGCGCGGATGGCATCGCGCAGGCGCGCCTCCTCTTCCGTGACCACGGGCACGGCGCCGATCAGCTGGCGGGTGTAATCGGCCTGCGGTGCTGCGAAGAGCGCCTCGACCGGCCCGCTTTCCACCAGCCGGCCGCGCTGGAAGACGCTGACCGTGGTGGCGATGGCCCGCACCACGGCGAGATCATGGGTGATGAACAGATAGGTCAGCCCATGCTCGACCCTGAGCCGTTCGAGAAGCTTGAGCACGCGGGCCTGCACCAGCACGTCGAGCGCCGAGGTCGGCTCGTCCAGCACGATCAGTTCGGGCTCGCAGGCCAGCGCCCGGGCGATCGCCACGCGCTGGCGCTGGCCGCCGGAGAGGCCGCGCGGCGAACGCTGCGCATAGTCCGGCTCCAGCCCCACTTCCTGCAAAAGCTCGGCCACGCGGGCCGCCCGGCCCGATGAGGTGCCGATCTCGTGCACGTCGAGCGGCAGGCGCACGCTGGCGCCGATGGTGCGCCGTGGATTGAGCGCGGAGAGCGGGTTCTGCTGCACCAGCTGGATGGCGCGGCGGTGGCCCTTGCCGCGGTCTCCCGGCAGCGCCACACTGTTGAAGCGCATCTCGCCGGCCGTGGGCGCCATCAGCCCGAGCACGAGATTGGCCAGCGTGGTCTTGCCCGAGCCGGATTCGCCGACAATGGCATGGCAGCCGCCGCGCGCGAAGGTGAGCGAGACATCCGACAGGGCCACGACGCGGTTGCCATCCGCCTCGAAGGTCTTGCCGAGGCCGTTCAGTTCGAGGATCGGTTCGGACATCACACCACCTCCGCCGGCTCGCCGCAGCCTTCATGCACGATGAGCGGGCGTTCGAAATCGGGGCTGCGCTCCGGCAGGTCTGGCAGGCCGCCGCCGGAGATCTTCGGGATCGCCGACAGCAGCGCCTGGGTATAGGGGTGGCGCGGCGCGGCGAAGAGCTGCTTCGTGGTGGCGTGCTCCACCATCCGTCCGCGATAGATGACATAGACGCGGTCGGCGAATTCGCGGACGACGCCGAGATTGTGCGAGATGAGCAGCACCGCCGTGCCGCGTGTGGCAGCCAGATCGCCCATCAGCTTCAGCGTCTGCGCCTGCACGGTCACATCCAGCGCCGTGCCCGGCTCGTCGGCGATCAGGAGTTCCGGCCGGTTGGCGAGCGCCATGGCGATCATCACCCGCTGGTTCATGCCGCCCGAGAGCTGGAAGGCGTAGGAATCCAGGGCGCGGGCGGGATCGGGAATGCTGACCTCGGCCAGCGCCGCCTCCGCCCGCCGGTCGGCCTCGGCATCGGACAGGCGCGGTTCGGCCGAGCGCAGCACCTCGCGGAACTGGCCGCGGATCTTGAAGGTCGGGTTCAGCGCCGAAGTCGGATCCTGGAAGATCATGGCGACGCGGTTGCCCCGCCGGCGGGCGATCTCCGGCCCGCCCTTCACCGCCTCGATCCCGTCGAAGCGGATCGAGCCGGTGGCATGGGTGGCGCGGGACTCCTGCAGGAGGCCCATGGCGAGCCGCGCGGTCACCGACTTGCCGGAGCCGGATTCGCCGACGAGCGCCACCTTCTCGCCCGCGCCGACATGCAGCGAGATGCCATGGAGAACATTGCTCTTGCGGCCCCAGCGGCCGAAGGCGAGGTGAAGGTCGCGGATGGTCAGAACGGGTTCACGCGTCATCTCAGCTCTCCGCCTCGAAGGCTTCGCGCAGGCCGTCGCCGACGAGATTGAAGCCGAGCACCACGATGAGGATGGCGATGGCCGGCCAGACCGACAGCCACCAGGCATCGGGCATGTATTTCGCCCCTTCCGCCACCATCGAGCCGAGATCGGGCGTGGGCGGCTGCACGCCGAGGCCCAGGAAGGAGAGCGAGGAGGCCATGAGGATGACGAAGCCGATATCGAGCGTCATCTTGGTCAGGATCGAGGGCCAGCAATTTGGCAGGATCTCGCGGAAGAGAATGTGCGCGGTGGAGGCGCCGACGGTCTCGGCCGCCAGAACATAGCCTTCCTGCGCCTCCGCGCGGGTGACGTTGTAGATCAGCCGCGCATACCAGGGCCACCACATGGCCGTGATCGCCAGCATGCCGTTCATAAGCGTGGGTTGCAGGAAGCCCATGATCGCCATGGCCAGCACCAGGGGCGGCACGGCCAGGAAGATGTCGGTGATGCGCATCAGCGCATAGTCGATCCAGCCGCCCTTGTAGCCCGCCACCAGCCCGACGACGACACCGACGGGGGTGGCGATCGACAGCACCACCACGGCCATGATCAGCGAGAGCTGGTAGCCATAGACGATGCGGGTGAAGAGGTCGCGGCCCATCGTGTCGGTGCCGAGCCGGTAGGTCTCGTCCGGCGGCATGTTCATCGCGGCGAAATCACCGATCGGGCCGACATGCTCGGGATAGGGCGTCAGCCAGTCGGCGAAGACCGAGAGGAGGACGATGACCGTGACGATGGCCAGCCCCAGCACGGAGAGTGGATTGCCGAAGAAGGCGGCCAGCGCCTTGGAACGCGGCTTGTTGCCGCCGGCGGGAGCGGAGGGCGCGGCCATCAGCTTTTCCTCTGGGACAGGCGGATGCGGGGATTGATGATCGAGACCAGCACGTCGACCAGGATGTTCATGATCAGGAAGGCGGCGGCGATGATCAGCACCGTGCCGACGATGGCGTCCAGATCCTTGCGGATAATCACCTCCACGCCGTAGCGCGAGATGCCGGGCCAGCCGAACACCTTCTCCACCAGAAAGGCATTGCCGAGCATGGCCGCGCATTCCAGGCCGAGGATCGTCAGCGTGGGGATGAAAGCCGGACGGAAGGCATAGCGCGTGGCGATGCGCCAGGGGCGGAAACCATAGGCAGACGCCATCTCCACATAGGGCTTGGCATAGACCTCGATCATGTTGGAGCGCGTGAGGCGCGCGGTCTGGCCGATGCCGGCGAGCGCCAGCGCGGTTGCCGGCAGGATAAGGTGGTGCAGGGCATCGCCGAAGGCCGACAGATTGCCCGATAGCAGCGTGTCGATCAGATAGAAGCCGGTCACCGTGGGCGGAACCGGCGTGCTTTCCAGAAGCCGGCCCTCGATCGGGAAGATCGGATAGAAATAGCCGAAGACCAGCTGCAGGATGACGCCCCAGACGAAGGCGGGCGTGCAGATGCCCAGGAGCGCGATCAGCCGTCCCAGATGATCGGGAAACCGCCCGCGAAAATGGGCCGAGAGCGCGCCCAGCGGCAGGCCGACCACCACCATGATGATGACGGAGACCAGCACCAGCTCCAGCGTGGCCGGCAGGAACTGGGCGATGTCGGTGGTCACCGGCCGGTTGGTGTAGAGCGAGCGGCCGAGATCGCCGCGCGACAGCGCCTTGACGAACTCCCAGTACTGCACCGGCAGGGCGGCATCGAGATGACGCTCGGCGCGCAAGGTGGCCACCTGTTCCTCGGTCGCATTCGGCCCTAGCGCGATGCGGGCGGGGTCGCCCGGCATGACCCGGGCAATGGCGAAAATCAGCATGGAAATGCCGATCAGCGCGATCAGGGCCGCACCGATGCGGGGCAGGGTGAATTTCCAGTTCATGCGCGTCTTCCCCGGCTCCGGGCGCTCGCCCGGCTTCTTGCCGGTGCGCGCCTTGTCGTTTCAGGGGCATGCCCGGACTGCGGGCAGGCGGGGTGATGGGATGGCGGATCGTCGGGCAAAGGGCCGGACCGGCAGGGCGCGGGCAGCAGGCGTATGCGCGCGCGGTCGATGCCGCCGGCCGGGCGGCCCTAAGGCACGTCGCGATCTCTTGGAACAGCTTTCCGCGCCCGCCAAGTGCCCGGCCGAGGCGAGCCACCGTCCCGGCGCAGGACCTGCGCCGGGAGGCGCGGGCTTATTCGGCCACGCTGATGTCGCGGAAGACCAGGTTGAAGTTGTCGAGCGTCTGCTTCGACTTGTCTTCCAGCTTCGGCACGGTGATCGCACTGCGCACCGTATAGACCCCGGTGAACTCATAGGCGTTGATCGCCGGCGCAAGATCCCGCAGCGTCTTGTTGAGCTCCTTGTAGATCACGTCGCGCTTGGCCGGGTCGGTCTCCGTGCGGCCGGCTTCCAGCAGCGCATCCACCTTGTCGTCCTTCAGGTGCTCGGCCGACATCCAGGTCGGCGGGACCTTGGAGGAATACATGTTGTAGAGCAGCGAGTCGGGGTCGGGCGTGACGGCGGCGACCGCGATTTCCACGGCATGCGGCGCGGTGGCCGGCTTGGTCACCTGGTCGGAGACCAGCGCCCAAGGCGTCTTGATGACCTTGACCGGGAAACCGAGCTTGGAGAAGCTCGACTGCATCAACAGCGCCACGCGCTCGCGTGCCGGCACTTCGGCGATCCAGGCAATGTCGATCGGGCTGGTCTTGGGATCATATTTGCACTTGGCCAGCTCTTCCTTGGCCTTGGCCATGTCCTGCTTGTAGTCGGGCAGGTCCTTGTCATAGCCCGTCAGGCCGCTCGGCAGCGGGCCCTTCATGGCGATGCCCTGGGCATATTTGTCGTTGATCTTGAGGATCTTCAGCGTCGTCGCATAGTCGAAGGCATAGGTCAGCGCCAGGCGGCAATGCACGTCGTCCAGCGGCGCGCGGGCGGTGTTGAGCTTGATATATTCGCCCGTGGCGCCGCCGGCCTCGGTCACCAACTTGATGCCCTTTTCGGCCGAGGCGGCGCGGATGACTTCCGGCGGCAGCCAGAGATCGGCGATGTCATGCTCGCCGCGTGACATCAGCGCGCGCACGGTCGGCGCCTCGATGCCGTAGCGATAGCGCACGCGATCCGGCGCCTTCTCGGCAAAGGGCAGGAAATAGCCTGCAAATTTCACCATCACCGTTTCGGATTGCGGGTTCTGGCTGTCCACCTTGTAGGCGCCGGAGCCGGCATCATGGGCGGAGAGGAAGGCTTCGCCGTAATCGCCGAATTCGCCGTGCTTGCCATCCGCCTTGTTCTGCATCACCAGCTTTGAATCGACGATCGGCAGGCGCACCAGGGCCGCCAGGAACGGCGCATAGGGTTCGCTCAGCGTGAACTTGACCGTCAGCGGATCGACCGCCTCCGCCTTGGCGACGCGGCCGGCGAACAGGCTGGAAAAGCCCTGGCCCATGGCCACCATGCGGTTGAGCGAGAAGACGACGTCGTCGGCCGTCAGCGCGTTGCCGGAGTGGAACTTGACCCCGTCGCGCAGCTTGAACGTATAGCTCGTGCCGTCGATGCTCCATTCGGTCGCCAGCAGCGGCTCGACGCCGGGGCCGCCGGCCTTGGGATAGACCAGCGTGTCATAGATGTTGGTGGCGAGCACGGTATCGGCATAATCGGTGGCCTTGGCCGGATCGATCTCGCCGATCGGGGCCTCGTCCAGCCGGAGCACGCGCTCGGCATGGGCGGCGGCACCCAGAAGGAAAGGCTGCGCCAACAGCATGGCCGAAGCCATGAAACCTGCCTTGATGTTCATCGGAACCCCTCTTGATTGGAAGCCGTCTTGTCGCGGCCCGACCCGTCCCCGCTTGGGATCGACGACGGTGTCGCAGGGAGACTTCCCCTAATGGCCTTTACAGTCAAGAAAAATATTTCCTATACGACGAAAACTTGCCGAAGCAAAAGGACAGGAATAAGCTCCGCTGTGTCAGCACCCGACGCATCGCTGAAGATAGGGGTTGTATGTTGCCGGATATTGCCCGTATTCCAAAAGGATTCCCCCTGTTGTGGCGGCGGGGACGCCGCAGGCGACGCGGTTCCGCAGGGATCCAGGCGCCTGAGGTCGAACTGTTGCAGCGCCCTGTCACGGGGTCGTATTTCCTAAAGGAAAGATCATGTCCGCATCCGGAAAGCCGGCCAAGAAATCCGCCACCATCGACATGCCGCCTCCGCCCGCCGGCGAACCGATTGCCGCGATCCTGCGCCGGCTGCGCCGTTCGGCCGGGCTGACGCTGCAGGAACTGGCCGATCGCTGCAGCCTCGCCTCCTCGACCCTCTCCAAGATCGAGAACGGCCAGATGTCGCCGACCTATGACACGATCCTGCGCGTGGCCCAGGGCCTGCGCATCGATGTGGCGGACCTCTTCACCGGCGCGGCCTCGCATGATGTCGGCGGACGGCGCACGGTCACGCGCGCCGGCCAGGGAATCGTGCGCAGCACCGAGCAATATTCCTATGAAATGCTGGCCGCGGAGCTCTCCGGCAAGCAGTTCATTCCGCTGTTGACGACGGTGACGGCCGGCACGCTTTCGGATTTTCCGAGCCTGGTGCGGCACAATGGCGAGGAGTTCTTCTATGTGCTCTCGGGCCAGGTGGTCCTCCACACCGAGCATTATGCGCCGACGGTGCTGAATGCGGGCGACAGCTGCTACTTCGACAGCACCATGGGTCACGCGCTGGTCTCGGCCTCGGAGGCGAGCGCGCAGATCCTCTGGATCTGTTCGCGCGTCGGCGCGCCGCTGACGGAAACCGGGCTCGCCTGATTGGCGCGATCGGACCGAAGGAGACAGACCGACATTTCGGACTTCTGAAAAGACCCATGAAACAGCGCGAAGCCAAAGCGCGCCGCGAACACTTGGATTCGCTTGCTGTGCTTCAAGAGCAGGTGTCCATGATCGGCGCCTGTTTAGTCCCGCCCTAATGGCGCGGCAGCGCTCCAGGACGCGATGTTTGCCCGTGGCGGCAGGTGGCGACGGGCCTGGTTCTGCGTCTGCGCGCCGCGCAGCCGGTCGAGCAGGGCATAGCCGCCCGGCCAGCGGCCATAGCCGCTGTCAATGTTGATGTGGCCGGCCTTCCCGAGCACGACCAAGCCGCTGCCCCAGCCATCCGCCGTCTCCTGCAGCCGGTCCGCCGACATATAGGGATCATCGAGACTGCCCACGACGAGCGAGGGAAAGGGCAAGGCGCGTGCGGGCATGGCGCCGAAATCGATCGCGCCGGGATGTCGCTCTTCTGCCACCGCCAGATCGCAGGGTGCGACCAGGAGCGCGCCGGACACCTTTGCCGCCAGCGGCCGCTCGGCGAGCGCCGCGGCCAGGAGGCAGCCGAGGCTGTGCGCCACCAGCCAGACCTCGCCGGCCGCCGCGATCGCACCTTCCAGGCGTGACAGCCAGGCGTCGCGCTGCGGGTGGTCCCAATCCGCCTGCTCCACCACGCGGCTTGCCGGCCGGTCGCGCGCCCACTGGCGTTGCCAGTGCTCGGGCGCAGAGCCGAACAGGCCGGGAAGGATCAGGGTCTCGGATGAGAGCGGACACAGGGGCGTGGCAGAAGGTGACATGGCAGAGAGCGACATGGCAGGCGTTCCGGAGCTGTGGTCGACCGGCCGATGATGCCAGCGGCCCCGCCCGGTGCACAGGGACGCTGCGCCATTGCCTAGTCATTTTGTAGATTATTTTGCTCCGTCGGACGGCGCCGGGAAAAGGCCGTGCGCGTATATGCGCCCGAACTCTCCGTTCACAGGTTTTACGACCCTGCCTCGACCGGCCGCAGGCGCGCGATTTCCTCGATGCTATATAAGTGAACTTCAAATAATCGCAGAAATATCAATAAACTGGTCAATTTCCGGGGCGCGCTTTCACCCGTCCTTAAACCCTTGGCTTACATAAAGTGACCAGGGCTGACGATCGGCATTGGTGGGAAATGCGGCGGCAGTCATCGTTCAAGAAGATGCTTTTGATCGTCCGCTGCTGCGGCGCTTGCGCGTCTTGATTCCGGGAGGTCTCCTTGCGCAGTCTCTTCTCCTCCGGCGCCGATCACATGATGGCGGCGCTCGACTTGTCGATGGCGATCATCGAGTTCGATGCCGATGGCACCATCCTCAAGGCCAACGCCAATTTCTGTTCCCTGATGGGCTATACGCCGGCCGAGATCGTCGGCCAGCATCACAGGATGTTTCTGGACCCGTCCTATGCGGCCTCCCCCGCCTATGCCGAATTCTGGGCCAAGCTGCGCGGCGGCCAGTTCGACTGCGACCAGTTCCGGCGCATCGGCAAGGGCGGGCGCGAGATCTATATTCGCGGCAACTACAATCCCATCAAAGGTGCCGGCGGCAAGGTCGTCAAGATCGTCAAGGTCGCCAATGACGTGACCGCTGCCACCCTGACGGCGATCGACAGCCGCGCCAGCGTTGCGGCGATCAGCCGGGCGCAGGCGGTCATCGAATTCGCTCTCGACGGCACGGTTGTCGATATCAACGACAACTTCCTGAAGACCATGGGCTACGAGCGATCCGAGGTCGTCGGGCGCCATCACCGCATGTTCCTCGAACCGTCTTATGCCGCCTCGGAGGATTACAAGCAGTTCTGGGCGAAGCTGATGGCGGGCGAGTACATCGCCTCCGAATTCAGGCGGATCGGCAAGGGCGGGCGCACGGTTCATATCCAGGCCTCCTACAATCCCGTGTTCGACCCCGAGGGCCGGATCGTCAAGGTGGTGAAATTCGCCACGGATGTCAGCTGCCGGGTCAACAATGTCGAGCGGCTGAGCGCCTCTCTGCACGAGCTGGCCGCTGGCGATCTCAACGGGCGGATCGACACGGCCTTCATCCCCGAGCTGGAAAAGCTGCGCACGGACTTCAACGCGGCCAGCGAGCGCCTGAAGGCCGCGATGCTGACCGTTGCCGACAATGCGCAGGTCATCTCCGGCAACTCGAACGAGATCCGCCATTCGGCCGACGATCTTGCCCGCCGTACCGAGCAGCAGGCGGCCTCCGTCGAGGAAACGGCGGCGGCGCTGGAAGAGATCACCACGGTGGTCGCCGATTCCAGCCGGCGGGCCGAAGGGGCCGGCACGCTGGTGGCGCGCACCACGGCGCATGCCGAACGCTCCGGCGAGACGGTGCGCGAGGCGATCGACGCCATGGACCAGATCGAAACCTCCGCGCGCGAGATTTCCAACATCATCGGCGTCATCGACCAGATCGCCTTCCAGACCAATCTGCTGGCGCTCAATGCCGGCGTGGAAGCCGCACGCGCAGGCGAGGCCGGCAAGGGATTTGCCGTGGTGGCGCAGGAGGTGCGCGAACTCGCTCAGCGCTCGGCCACGGCCGCCAAGGAAATCAAGGCGCTGATCTCGGCATCGAGCGCGCATGTGGCCAATGGCGTGGCGCTGGTCAGCAAGGCGGGCCTGGCGCTGCAGGAGATTTCCGGCTCGGTCGGCGAGATTCGCGGCGATGTAGATGCGATCGTCAAGGCGATGCGGGAGCAGAGCCTTGCGCTTGGAAACATCAACCAGTCGGTCAACACGGTCGATCAGAGCACGCAGAAGAATGCGGCCATGGTCGAGGAGCAGACGGCCGCAAGCCACAGCCTGGCGCAGCAGGCCGAGGCGCTCTTTGCCCTACTCGCGCAGTTCCGCCTGGGTGAGGCTGCGCCTGCCGCGGCCCCGGCCCAACCTGCGCCACGCGCGCCGGCGCCTGTGCGCATGGCGGCAACCGCCGCGTCGGTCAAGGCGCGCCCCGCGCCGATGCGCGCCGCCGCGCCGCGCCGCGCGGCCGCAAGTGCCGCAGCCGTTGCGCAGGACAATTGGGAAGAGTTCTGACGCTCACAGTCTGTCCCATAATCGCCGTTGGCCACCTGCAAATGGCAATGTCTGCGCTTCCGGTGCTCAGCGCTCCGGTTCTCGAAATCACCATTTTCGTCACACCAACAGCAAGTCTTGAACAGACTGTCAGGCCGCCGGCATGACAGGATGCCCACGGAAGCGGTCGACCAAAAGGCGGCCGACCGGACGCCCACTCTCAGCTTTCCAGCCAGCGCCGCCCGGAGGCGGTGAGATGGGCGTGCATGGCCGCCTGCGCGCCGAGCGGATTGCGGGCATCCAGGCAGGCCAGGATCGCCTCATGCTCGTTCAGCGCCGCGCGCCAGGTCTCCGGCGTTTCGAAGCGGCCGCGCATGCGGTCCGACATCGGGCTGTGGCGCTCGTCGAACAGCTGGGCCACCACGGCGCCCAGCACCGCATTGCCGGCGCAATCGGCAATGGCCAGGTGAAATTGCCGGTCCTGCTCCATCGGCTTGCGCCCCTCGTCGATCTCGCGGCGCATCGCGACCAGAATATCCGTGAGCCCGGACAAAGCCTCCGGCGTGACGGCGGCGGCCGCCTGGACGATCACCGCCCCCTCGATCACCGCGCGCGCCTGCATCAGCTCCATCGGGCTTTCGCCGAGCGACCGGTTGGCCGGCAGCGGCCGGGAAGGGCTGGTCGCATAGATACCCGAACCCATGCGGATCTCGATCGACCCGTCGATTTCCAGCGCGATCAGCGCCTCGCGCAGCGAGGGCCGCGAAACGCCGAGCTGCTGCGCCAGTTCGCGCTCGGCCGGCAGCCGCGCGCCCGGCGGATATTGCCCATTCTGCATGAGCTGGCGCACCTGATCGGCGATTTGCTGGTAGAGGCGGCGGGTGTCGGTCATCTGGTCAGGCCAATATGAAATGAGGTCGTTTCTTTAGGGCATTAATCCCGAAAATATCTGCCTAAGCAAGATAATCTTAAAAATTGGCTTGACCAAAACGCGGGCCTCGCTTTAGGAAGAGGCATGCGACGGTCTTGGAGGGCCGTGCGCCGCCAGGGAGGACATCGTCATGGGAAGACTGCCGCTTGCCGTTGGCGAGCCTGAGCCCGCGCGTCTGCTGCTGAGCCTTGAGGGCGTCGCCAAGGAGTTCCCGGGCGTCAAGGCCTTGCAGGGCGTCAGCTTCGATCTGCGCGCCGGCGAGGTGCATGCGGTCTGCGGCGAGAACGGCGCGGGCAAGTCCACCCTGATGAAGATCATCAGCGGCGTCTATCAGCGCGATGCCGGCGAGATCGTCTACAAGGGTCAGACCGTGCATTTCACCTCGACGCTCCAGTCCGAGGCGGCCGGCATCGCCATCATCCACCAGGAGCTGAACCTGGTGCCGCATCTCAGCGTGGCGGAAAACATCTATCTGGCGCGCGAGCCGCGCCGGGGCTTCCTGATCGACCGCCGCAAGCTCTTTGCCGACGCCAAGCGCTGTCTCGACCGGCTCGGTGTCGATATCGACCCGCATGCCCAAGTGCGCACGCTGTCCGTTGCCCAGTGCCAAATGGTCGAGATCGCCAAGGCGCTGTCGCTCGATGCCTCCGTGCTGATCATGGACGAGCCGACCTCCTCGCTGACCGAGCAGGAAGCGCAGCTGCTCTTCCGCGTGATCCGGGATCTCAAGGCCGCAGGCACCGGCATCGTCTATATCTCCCACCGGCTGGACGAGATGGCCGAGATCGTCGACCGCGTCACGATCCTGCGCGACGGGCGTTATATCTCGACCGACGATTTTTCCGCCATCACCGTCGATACCATCGTCGCCCGCATGGTCGGCCGCCCGCTGGAAGAGAAGTTTCCCGCGCCGACGCGCCAGCCGACCCGCGACGTGCTCTTCTCCGTCTCCGGCCTCACGCGCCACGGCGTGTTTTCCGACATCAGCTTCGAGATCCGCCGCGGCGAGATCCTCGGCTTTGCCGGGCTGATGGGGGCAGGTCGCACCGAGGTGGCGCGCGCCATCTTCGGCGCCGATCCATTCGATGCCGGCACCATCACGCTCGACGGGCGGACGCTGTCCATTTCCGATCCCCGCTCGGCGATCGAGGCGGGCATCGCCTATCTCTCGGAAGACCGCAAGGGCCAGGGCCTGGCGGTGAAGATGCCTGTTGATGCCAATCTGATGATGGCCAATATGGAAGCCGTGGCCAGCGGCGCCGGCGTGATCGACCGCGAGCGCCACCGCGCCGCCAGCCAGCGCTATGTCGATCTGCTCAGCATCAAGACGCCGTCGCTCGGCCAGCCCGTGCGGCTTCTGTCGGGCGGCAACCAGCAGAAGATCATCATCGGCAAATGGCTGTTTCGCGAGCCCAAGATCATGTTCTTCGACGAGCCGACGCGCGGCATCGATGTCGGCGCGAAATTCGCGATCTACCAGATCATGGACGAACTGGCCGCGCGCGGCATCGGCATCGTGCTGATCAGCTCGGAACTGCCCGAGATCCTCGGCCTGTCGGACCGCGTCGCCGTGTTCCACGAGGGCCGCATCACCGCCACGCTTTCCACGCGCGAGACATCGCAGGAAGACATCATGCTTTACGCCTCCGGCCGCAGCCGGCACGGCGAATAAGGACGACAGATCATGGCAGACATTACCAGCGGCAAGCCGCAAGAGCCGATCCAGAGCCGCCAGACCCCGCCCGGACGGGGCCTGAGCGACCGGCAGAAGGACATCATCCAGAAATTCGCCGCGCTCGGCAGTCTCGTCATTCTCGCGGCCGTCTTCGCCACCACCTCCAGCGCCTTCCTCACCGTCAACAACGGCATGACCATCGCGCTGCAGGTCACCTCCATCGCGCTGCTCGGCATCGGCGCGACCTATGTCATCATCACCGGCGGCATCGATCTGTCGGTCGGCTCCGTGCTGGCTCTGGCCGGCGTGGTCGCGGCGCTGGCGGTGCGCGATCTCGGCACGCCGATCTGGCTCGGCATGCTGATCGGCATTCTCACCGGCTCGGCCTGCGGCCTGATCAATGCCTTCGTCATCACGAGGCTGAAGCTGCCGCCCTTCATCGCCACCCTCGGCATGATGTTGATCGCCCGCGGCGTGGCGCTGCAGATCACGGGCGCGCGCGCCGTCTCCGGCCTCGGCGAAGCCTTCGGCGTGCTCGGCAACGGTTCGCTCTTCCGCATCGAATCGATCGACGACCAGGGCTTTCCGGTGGTCAGCTTCCCCGGCATTCCCTATCCGGTCGTGCTGATGATCGTCATCGCCATTGCCGCCGGCTTCCTTTTGAACCGCACGGTGCTCGGCCGGCACATCTATGCCATCGGCTCCAATGCCGATGCCGCCCGGCTCTCCGGCGTCAATGTCACCCGCGTCACCGCCTTCACCTATCTCGTCTCCGGGACCCTGGCGGGGCTCACCGGCTGCGTGCTGATGTCGCGCCTCGTCACCGCCCAGCCCAACGAAGGCGTGGCCTATGAACTCGATGCCATCGCCTCGGCGGTCATCGGCGGCACCTCGCTCATCGGCGGCGTGGGCACGATTTCCGGCACCTTCATCGGCGCCTTCGTCATAGGCATCCTGCGCAATGGTCTGAACATGAACGGCGTCTCCGCCTTCATCCAGCAGATCATCATCGGCCTCGTCATCCTGGTCACCGTCTGGATCGACCAGATCCGCAACCGCCGCTGACAGCATGCGTCATGCTCGGGCTTGACCCGAGCATCCACACAGCCCCGGCAGCTTTTTCAGGAAGCCGGGAGCATGCCTGGAAAACAGGTTTCACGATACGGGAAGGGGAGGAGCCTTCCCCCGCATGGGGCCCCGGCAGGGTCCCGGTCAATGAGGAGGAAATCATGCGTAAACTCGTTCTCGCGCTCGCCGCTTCGGTCGCCGCCCTGTCCGGCGCATCCAGCGCTTCGGCCGGCGAAATCGCCGTCATCGTCAAGACGGTGAACTCCACTTTCTGGCAGAACGTGCAGAAGGGCGCCGACGCGGCCATCGCCAAGGCCAAGGGTCACACCATGACCTTCCAGGGTCCGGCCTCGGAATCCGCCATCGCCGATCAGGTGAACATGGTCGAAAATGCCGTCAACCGGAAGGTCGACGCCATCCTGCTCGCCCCGTCGGATCCGGATGCGCTGGTGCCGGCTGTCAAGCGCGCCTGGGAAGCCCGTATCCCCGTCGTCATCATCGACTCCATGCTCGCCAAGGATGCGGACAAGTATTACCAGGCCTTCCTGGCCACCGACAACAAGAAGGCCGGCGAGCTGGCCGCCAAGGCGATGATCGACAAGGTCGGCACCGAAGGCAAGATCGCCGTCATGTCCTACGTCGCCGGCGCCGGCTCGGAAATCGGCCGCGTGGGTGGCTTCACCGACTATATCAAGGCGCATTCCAAGCTGACGATCGTCGGGCCCTATTACTCGCAGTCGCAGATGGCCACCGCGCTGAACCAGACGACCGACGTTCTGGCCGCCAATTCCGATCTCAAGGGCATTTTCGGCGCCAATGAGCCGACTGCCATCGGCATGGGCCGCGCCATCAAGCAGGCCGGCAAGGCTGGCAAGATCGTGGCCATCGGCTTCGACGGCAACCAGGACCTGCAGGAATTCGTGAAGGATGGCACGCTGGAAGCCACCATCGTTCAGGGCTCCTACCAGATGGGCGAAAAGGGCGTCGACACGCTCGTCAAGCTGCTCGGCAAGGAAAAGGTCGAGAAGTTCATCGACACCGGTGTCGTCGTCGTCACCAAGTCGAACATCGACAAGCCGGAAGCCAAGAACGTTCTCTACTGAGCCTGATCTCGGAGGCGCGCGGGGCCGACCCCGCGCGCCTTCTCATGACCTTGAGCGTCGCCGGCGGACGGAAGTCCCGGCCGAGGCGCTCGATCTCCTTGTTTTCACGGCAGATCCGAACGTGAGGCACGGCTCGTGCCCGCGCCTCTGATCTGCTCCAATTCTTGAACGGATGGGACGATGCTCGTCACGGACAGGCGCAAGCTGCGTCATCGCGATGTTTCCTTCACGGCCATGGGCCTCGGTTGCGCCCAGATGGGCAGTCTCTACCGCTGGACGAGCTATGCCGAATCGCTCGGCGCCTTCCAGGCCGCCTGGAATGCCGGCATCCGCTATTTCGATACCGCGCCCTTCTATGGCTATACCCGCTCCGAGCGCCGGCTGGGCACGATGCTGACGGAGGAGGCGCGCAACGATTACGTCGTCTCCACCAAGGTCGGCCGCCTGATGCAGCCGGGCGAGACCGTGGGCGAGGAGGAGGACACCTATGTCCGCCCGCTGCCGTTCCGCCCGGTCTATGATTACAGCTATGACGCGATCCTGCGCTCCTTCGAGGCGAGCCAGCAGCGCCTCGGCATCCTGAAGCCCGACCTGCTCTACATCCACGATATCGGCCGCGTCACCCATGGCGAGAAGCACGAGCATTACTGGGCGCAGCTGACCTCTGGCGGCGGCTTCAAGGCGCTGGGCGAGCTGCGCGCGGCGGGCCTGATCAAGGGCGTCGGCCTCGGCGTCAACGAATGGCAGGCCGTGGCCGAGGCGATGGACGTCTTCGACATCGACGCCGCCATGCTGGCCGGCCGCTATACGCTGCTGGAGCAGGAAAGCCTGCCGATGCTGGCGCGCGCCCATGAGCAGGGTGTCGGCATCGTCGTCGCCGGCGCCTTCAATTCCGGCATCCTCGCCGGCAACCGCAAGTTCAACTACAAGGACGCGCCGGCCGAACTGATGGCCCGCGTCGAGGAGATCGAGGCAGCCTGCGCCGAGGAAGGCGTCAGCCTGCAGGCGGCGGCGCTCGTGTTTCCGATGCTGCATCCGGCCGTCGTCACCGTCGTCTCCGGCGCCCGCAATGCAAGTCAGATCGAGGCCAATATCGCCTGGTTCCAGGAGACCATTCCCGCCTCCTTCTGGACGCGGCTGAAGGAGCGCGGGTTGATTTCGCCCGACACGCCGATCGATACCGCACCTGTGTCTGCGGGAGCAGGGGCTGCCTGATGCTGATCGACGCGCACCAGCATTTCTGGCGCCTGGCCGAGCGCGCCGGCGGCTGGCCGCCGCCGGAGATGGCGGCGATCTATCGCGATTTCGCGCCTGAGGATCTCATCCCAGATCTCAAGGCATCGGGCGTGGACGGCACCGTCATCGTGCAGTCCCTGCCGCGCGCCGAAGACACGCTGTTCATGCTGGACCTGGCCGAGCGCCACGCCTTCATCCTCGGCGTGGTCGGCTGGGTGGAGATGAAGGCGGCGGATGCGCCTGCGCGGATCGCCGAACTCGCCCGCGCGCCCAAGCTGAAGGGTCTGCGGCCGATGCTGCAGGATCTGCCCGATGACGACTGGATCGACGATCCCGCGCTCGACCCGGCGGTTTCGGCCATGCTGGAGGCGGGGCTGAGTTTCGATGCGCTGGTGCTGCCGCGCCAGCTGAAGGCGCTCACCGCCTTTGCCGAGCGCCATCCGCGCCTGCCCATCGTCATCGACCACGGCGCCAAGCCTCTGATTGCCGAAGGACGCTATTCCGACTGGCGCCGGGCGATGGAGCGGCTCGCCGCTCTGCCCGAGGTCTGCTGCAAGCTTTCCGGTCTCCTGGTAGAGGCGGGCGAACAGCGGCCGGAGGCGATCCGCCCCTATGCCGACACGCTGTTCGACCTGTTCGGCCCCGAGCGGCTGATCTGGGGCAGCGACTGGCCGGTGCTGCGCCTGGTCACGGAGTACGGCGCCTGGCTTGCCCAGTGCCGCGCCATCGTGCCCGAGGCGGCGCATGAGCAGGTTTTCGGCGGCAATGCCCGCCGCTTCTATCGTTTGTAAGGGAGACGGACATGCAGAGAATGGGCATGATGATCGGCCTGCAGCCGGGCAAGGTGGACGAATACAAGCGGCTGCATGCGGCGGTCTGGCCGGAGATCCTCGACCTGATTTCCCGCTGCAACATCAAGAACTACTCCATCTTCCTGCGGGAGCCCGAGAACCTGCTGTTCGGTGTCTGGGAATATCACGGGTCCGATTTCGAGGCCGACATGGCCAAGATGGCGGCCGACCCCAAGAACCAGGAATGGTGGTCCTTCTGCATTCCCTGCCAGAAGCCGCTCGACACGCGCAAAGAGGGCGAGTGGTGGGCGATGATGGATGAAGTCTTCCATATGGATTGAGGCGGGCAGGGCCGGGCGCAGGCAATATTTGCCGCGCCCCGGCCTTATCCGGTGGAATGTTTCGGATTGATCATCAATAGTCGCACGCGCCGTGACCGGCCGGCAAAGCGGGCCGTAGGCGGCAGTGAGGAGCCAAGCAATGACAGACAAACTTCAAGGCAAGGTCGTGGTGATCACCGCCGCCGGCCAGGGCATCGGCCGCGCCAGCGCGCTCGCTTTCGCCCGCGCCGGCGCCACGGTCCATGCCACCGACGTGAACGAGGCGGCGCTTTCGAGCCTCGCCGAAGAGGCATCGATCAAGACGCGCAAGCTCGACGTGCTCGACGGCGCGGCCGTGTCCGCCTTCTTCGCCGAGACCGGTGCGGTGGACGTGCTGTTCAACTGCGCCGGCGTGGTGCACAACGGCTCGGTGCTCGAGATCACCGACAAGGATCTGGATTTCGCCTTCGATCTCAATGTGCGTGCGATGATCAGCACCATCCAGGCCGTGCTGCCGGGCATGCTGGAGCGCGGCGAGGGCGCCATCATCAACATGGCCTCGGTCGCCTCCTCCGTGAAGGGCGTGCCGAACCGCTGCGCCTACGGTCTGACCAAGGCCGCCGTGATCGGCCTGACCAAGTCGGTGGCCGCCGATTACGTCGCCAAGGGCATCCGCTGCAATGCAATCTGCCCAGGCACGGTGGAAAGCCCCTCGCTCGAAGGCCGCATGCGCGCCCAGGGTGATTACGAGACGGCGCGTGCCGCCTTCATCGCCCGCCAGCCCATGGGCCGGCTCGGCACGCCGGAGGAGATCGCCGATCTCGCCGTGCATCTGGCCGGCGCCACCTATACGACGGGCCAGGCCTATTGCATCGACGGCGGCTGGTCGCTCTGAACTGAATTTGCTGACAAGGATTGAACGATGAAACTCCTCCGCTTTGGCGCCCCCGGTGCTGAAAAGCCCGGCCTTCTGGCCGATGACGGCACGATCCGCGATCTCTCCGGTCATCTGACCGACTTCTCCGGCGCAGCACTCGCGCCCGATGCGCTGGCCAGCCTCTCCGCCATCGATCTCTCCGGCCTGCCGGTTGTGGATGCCGGAACGCGCCTCGGCCCCTGCGTGGCCGGCACCGGCAAGTTCATCTGCATCGGCCTCAACTTCTCCGACCATGCTGCCGAATCCGGCATGGCCGTTCCGCCCGAGCCGGTGATCTTCATGAAGGCGACCTCGGCGATCGTCGGCCCTAATGACAATGTGATCATTCCCCGCGGTTCGGAAAAGACCGACTGGGAGGTCGAGCTCGGCGTGGTCATCGGCAAGACCGCCAAATATGTCAGCGAGGCCGAAGCGCTGGATTACGTGGCCGGCTACTGCGTCAGCCACGACGTGTCCGAGCGCGCCTTCCAGACCGAGCGCGCGGGGCAATGGACCAAGGGCAAGTCCTGCGACACCTTCGGCCCGATCGGCCCCTGGCTGGTGACGAAGGACGAGGTGGCCGACCCGCAGAACCTCAATATGTGGCTGAAGGTCAATGGCGAGACGATGCAGAACGGCACCTCGGCCACCATGGTCTACGGCATCGCCTTCCTGGTCTCCTATCTCTCGCAGTTCATGTCGCTGCATCCCGGCGATGTCATCTCCACCGGCACGCCCCCCGGCGTCGGCATGGGCATGAAGCCGCCGCGCTACCTCAAGGCCGGCGATGTCGTCGAGCTCGGCATCGAGGGCCTGGGCACGCAGAAGCAGAGCTTCGTCGCCGACCGCTGATCAGCGGGCGGGGTCAGGCTTCCTGCAAACAGGCCCTTTCTGCGACGTCATGCTCGGGCTTGTGCCGAGGATCTGCCGAGCTCGATCCCATCGATCCTTGCAGATGCTCGGGCGAGGCCAGAGCATGACGGCAGCAAGCCATTTGGCCTTCGTCATCCTCATCGGCATGGTCGCTTCTGCGACCTTGTCGAGCTTTTAGAATTTCCGGCAGACCCGTGCGATGGCGTCGTGTCCGGAAAAGCTGTCACCCCCGACAGAAAACCATTCAAATTGTGCCATGGCCTGACAGGATCGCACCCTGGGTAAAGGCGATGGCCTCAGGCTGCCGGAGACCGCCATGACCCGCATCACCAATCTTCGCGTTTTCGATCTGCGCTTCCCCACCTCCGCCAGCCTCGACGGCTCCGATGCGATGAACCCGGATCCGGATTATTCGGCGGCCTATGTCATTCTCGAAACCGACAGGCCGGATCTGTCGGGCCATGGGCTGACCTTCACCATCGGCCGCGGCAACGACATCTGCTGCATGGCGATCGAGGCGATGCGCCATCTCGTCGTCGGCACCGATCTGGCCGAGGTGCGCGCCGCACCCGGCAAATTCTGGCGCAAGCTGACCGGCGACAGCCAGCTGCGATGGATCGGCCCGGACAAGGGCGCCATGCATCTGGCGACCGGGGCGGTGGTCAACGCCTTCTGGGACGCCATGGCCAAGGAAGCGGGCCTTCCCGTGTGGAAATTCGTCTCGACCATGAGCCCGGAGGAGATCGCTGACATCGTCGACTATCGCTACCTGACCGACGCGCTGACGCGCGAGGAAGCGCTTGAGATCCTGAAGAAGGCCGAGGCCGGCAAGGCCGAGCGCATCGCCATGCTCGAAGCCGAAGGCTATCCCTGCTACACCACCTCGGCCGGCTGGCTCGGCTATTCCGACGAGAAGCTGCGCCGTCTCGCGCAGGAGGCCGTCGATGCCGGCTTCAACCATATCAAGATGAAGGTCGGTCGCGATCTGGAAGATGATATCCGCCGTCTGACCATCGCCCGCGAGGTGATCGGCCCCGACCGCTATCTGATGGTCGATGCAAACCAGGTCTGGGAAGTGGACCAGGCGATCGCGTGGATGAAACAGCTCGCCTTCTGCAAGCCCTTCTTCATCGAGGAGCCGACCAGCCCCGACGACGTTGCCGGCCACCGCAAGATCCGCGAGGCCATCGCGCCGGTGAAGGTGGCGACCGGCGAGATGTGCCAGAACCGCATCATGTTCAAGCAGTTCATCGCCGAAGGCGCGATCGATATCGTCCAGATCGACTCATGCCGCATGGGCGGGCTGAACGAGGTTCTGGCCGTCTTGCTACTGGCCGCGAAATTCGGCAAGCCGGTCTGGCCGCATGCCGGCGGCGTGGGCCTTTGCGAATATGTGCAGCACCTCTCGATGATCGACTACATCGCCGTCTCCGGCACAAAGGAGGGGCGCGTGATCGAATATGTCGACCACCTGCACGAACATTTCTTCGACCCATGCGTAATCCGCAACGCCGCCTACATGCCGCCCTCGCTGCCCGGCTTCTCGATCGAGATGAGGCCGGAATCGATTGCGACCTATACGCATGGGAAGCCTGAGGCGGCGTGAGGGCGTAAAGCCGTCCTGGCGCCTGCGCGCTGAGATCTGCTGGAGGCCCGGCGAGCCGGGCCTCCAGGCACAAGGCTATGGCGACGCGCCTGCCGCCGCTGCGCGCCAGAGGCCGCCGCGTTCGGCGGCATCGGCGATATCGAGGATCACGACGAGCCCCTGGCCGATGCGCCGGCGCAGCGCGCCGCCGCGGCTTTGGGCGATGCGCAAGCGGCCTTGTCGCTCCAGTTCCGGAAGCCCACTGCGCGAGAGCGGAAGTTCACGGGCGAGAAGCCGGTCCAGCCGGAGATTGACCGGATGGGGCGCGACCATCGCGATTTCGATCCGGGTCCAGCGCGGCATCTCATCCACCACCTGTTTGTCGATCGCTACGTCGGCGCTTTCCTCGATGCGAAGGGCCTTGCGCCTGAGGGCATCGAGGTTGAAGCTCTCGGCGCGCGCCAGCTCTGGGTCATTGGCCTGGAGCCGCGCCAGAAGCGACGGCTCGATGGCACGGAGCGGCTGGCGCTCGAAGATCGGCCGGTTCCATGTCTTCTCACAGCTGGTGCAGGCATAGATCAGCCAGGCATCGAGCTTGCGACCATTGGCGTTGAGGCGGATCTTGCCGGTTGTTTCAAAAGCGCGCGGCACGCCGCATCCGCTGCAGGCAAGCCATGGCCGGGGCGCGGCAAGCGGCGTCAGGGTCCATCGGACCCGAAGGATTGTGCACATAAGTCCTGGTCTTCCGTTCGGAAGTTCCCCAGGGGATGCGCGAGACAGCCTTTAATGGCACGGAATGGCGGATTGCGGGTGTGTGAAGAGCTGCGGCAGAGAAGACTGCGCATGGCACGGAAACAATGCCAGACCGGTCTCTCGCCACCACCCGACGAACATGGTTCAAGGCCACGACCTTGCGTCGCGCGCCTCTGGGTGAAACTGGAGTGAGACCGGGTCTTACTTAGGCAAAGCCAACCTCGTGATGCGCCAAGCTCTTCACGCAATCTCATAGCAGGCACGAGGCGGGAGCGGGAGAGGATGGGGCTGGGCAGGGCATCGCCGCATGGCAACTGCGGTATTTCAACAACAGATGAATTGGGTTCAGGGGCAACGCCGCGACCCTTTTTCCAGCCCGCGCTTTGGCTTCATATTTGAGGCAAGAACCATGAGCGGTTTGGCCCAGGTGAGAGAAACCCAATTCGCCGTTCTCTTTGCGGGCCGTCGTAGTCGGGCAGATCACAATCGCGACATGTGTTGCACTTGATTTCCCGGTAGACGGCCGAGCGCCGGCGGCCAAGTTGGCGCGCCATGTCGCTGATCGGGATCTTTTGCTCGATGAACGGATGGAGGCGGCAGCGATCGGCGAGGGTGAAGTGGGCATGGCATCGCGACAGGCCACAATCTCCAAAATGACGCTCTTGAATCCTTGGCGTGTCGCACTTGAAAATAGAATGTACCCGGCTACACAATCAGATCACATAATCATGATTATGGAACTTAAGCTGCGCTTGCGTTTGCAGATGCTCTGGACAAGCCCGAGCATGACGTAACGAGGCGTTTGCGCGTCTGCCACGAAGCTCCAGATATCGCGAAGCGATCAACCGGATTCCGTATGGCAGACCTGAACCGTTGCAAGGTCATCATAATTCGTCAGTCGCGATGCTGCGGCTAGCGCCTTCACCTCAACTCAGCACGATACCGCCATCGACATTGAGCGTCTGTCCGGTGATGAAAGCGGCATCATCGGACGCCAGGAAGGCGACGGCGCCGACAACGTCTTCGGGATCGCCGATGCGGCGCAGCGCGGTCTTTTCCTGCCAAGCCTTGCGGATTGCGGCATCGTCGAGATTGACCCGGCCCATATCCGTGAGGATGATGCCGGGGCAGACACAATTGGCCGTGATGCCATCCACGCCCACCTCCTGCGCCAGCACGCGGGTAAAGCCCATGACCGCCGCTTTGGAGGCTGAGTAATGCGCCTGCTCCGGTGCGCCATGCTTGCCGCCGATGGAGGCGATGTTGACGATGCGGCCATATTTGCGGGCCTTCATGCCGGCAAGGGCCGCCTGCACCACGAGGAACGTCCCTTTGGCGTTCACGTCCATGACGCTGTCCCAGACGTTTTCCTTCAGCCCCGCCACATCGCCCGAGATCAGAATACCGGCATTGTTGACGATGGCGTCGATATGGCCGAACGCGCTTTCGACCGTTTCCACCATCGCGACCACATCGCTCTTGCTGCTGACATCGGCAAAGACGGGCAAAGCCCGCTGGCCGAGCGTCTCGATCTCGGCCGCGACCTCCTGAAGTGCCGCACGCTGGCGGTCGATATCGTTGACGGCGACATCATAGCCGCGCCGGGCAAGGCCGATAGCGATGGCGCGACCGATACCGCGGCTGGCGCCGGTGACGAGCACGGTTCGATGGATAGTCGGCATAGGGAAACTCCTCAGATCAGAGAGCGGTATAGCCGCCGTCGACGGACAAGACCGTACCCGTGACGAAACTGGCGGCAGGAGAAGCGAGGAAGAGAACGGCATTTGCGATTTCGCGCGGCTCGCCGAGGCGGCGCATTGGCGTGGCAGCCATCCAGGCGGTAAACCATGCCGTATTGCTGCGGCCGCGCAAGGTCAGTTCGGTGGCGACATAGCCCGGCGCAACCGCGTTGACCCGTACGCCCGCCTCTGCCCATTCGACCGCCAGCGACTTGGTCAGCAGGTTGGCGCCCGCCTTGGCCGCATTATAGGCAGCCTGCGGCTGCGGCTGCACGACGATCTCCCCGCACATGGAGGAGATATTGACGATGGCGCCGCGCCCGGCCTGCACCATGGCGCGGCCAAAGATCTGCGCGCAGGTGAAGACGCCTGTGAGATCGATATCGATCACGGCCTGCCAATCCTCGAACGTCATCTCGGCGGCAGGCGCATTGCGCACGATACCGGCATTGTTGACCAGCACGTCCAGCACGCCAAACCGGGCGTGGAGCCCGTCTGCCGCCGCCATGACGCCTGCGCGGTCGGTGACATCGAGCATCATACCGATCGCCTGGCCGCCCGCGTGGCAAATTGCGGCTGCGGCGATATCAGCCTCCTCCGCATCGCGGTCTGCCAGAATAACGGTACAACCCGCTTCTGCGAGCCGCTCCGCAATCGCGCGACCGATGCCGCGCGCCGCGCCGGTGACGAGCGCGATCTTGCCATCGAGACGAAACGCATCGCTCATGCTGCGCTCCGTCCTGCGTTCGCCACCGCCTTCAGCGCCGGGTAGAGCGCGAGATAACGCTGATAGATCTCATCATAGAGCGCCGCCTCGCGCCGGCGCGGCTCGATGCGGCGGCCGGGCTTGACCATGGCCGCGATGCCCTCATCGATCGACAGGAAATGGCCCGCGCCATGAGCGGCCAGAACGGCAGCGCCCACGGAGGGCGCATCGCGCGAGGCGGGAACCGAGACCGGCAGGCCGGCGGTGTCCGCATGGATCTGCAGCCAGAGATCAGATGCACCGGCACCTCCGCCCACGGTGATCTCCGTGCCCCGATAGCCGGCCGACGCCATGGCATCGAGAATGGCGCGGGTGCCGAAGCCGATCCCCTCCATGATCGCGCGGAAGATATGGTGCGGCTCATGCGCGAGCGTCAGTCCGACGATCGCGCCGCGCGAAAGCGGGTCGGTATAGGGTGTGCGGTTGCCCTGAAAGTGATCCTGCACCAGGAGCCCGTCGCAGCCCGGATCGAGCGCGGCCGCCTTGCGGTTCATCTCCTCCAGATCCATCGTGCCGTTCATCAGCCGGCCGAGCCAGGCGATGACGGAGCCAGTGGAGGTCTGGCCGCCCTCGACAATGTAGCGATCGGGATAGACGCAATCGCGATAGGTGCCCCAGATGCCGGGCGCATGGACCGCCTGTTCCGTCACACCGAACTGGAGATGCGAGGATCCGGTGATGAGCGCGAGCTGGCCCGGCTTGGCAACGCCAAGCCCAATCATGCCGATCAGCGCGTCGGCGCCTCCCTGCACCACCTTGACGGCAAAGGGAAGACCGAGTTCCTCAGCCGCCTTTTTCGAAAGCGTCCCGATCACGCCGCCGGGCGGCACGATCCGCTCAGGCCACTTTCGCAACAGCACCGACAGGCCAAGCGCATCGACCAGGCTTGTTGGCCAGCCGCCGCGATCGGTCTGATAGTGCCAGCGCAAGGTCACGTTGTTGAGGCTCGCGGCGCGCTCGCCGGTCAGCCGCAGCGTCATGAAATCCTGATATTCGCAGATGGTGGCAGCCTTCTCGAAGATCTCCGGCTCGTTGCGCGCGATCCATAGCGCCTTGGGGATCATCCATTCGGCCGAAACGGGACCCTGCCCCCCGCCATTGGCGATCAAGGCGCCATCGCCGGTTGCCAGCACGGCATCGGCCTCGCGATTGGCCCGCACGTCCATCCAGATGATCGCAGGCCGCAGCGCCCTGCCATCGGCATCCAGCGCCACCACGGTGCAGCTGGTGGTCGCCAGGCAGATCGCCTCGACATCTTGCGGGTCGATGCGCGCTTCGGTGATTGCCCCTGTGGCGGCGGAGACGAAGGCGCGCCACCAGTCCTCCGGGTCCTGCTCGGCCCTGGCGCCAGCGGAAAACCTCGTCTCATAGGCGACGGCGATACTGCCGAGGCAACGTCCGTCCAGATCATAGACGCGCGCGCGCAGGCTCTCCGTGCCGCCATCGGCCGTCAGAAAATAGCCCATCTCTGTCTCCTCCTGCGCCCGTCTCTCCTCCCGGGCGCCTGCATCTTATCTTGCTAGGGTCAGGCCCCATTAAATTCACGCGATCCGTTCACGCACATGGGCCGGGCAGGACGGATTTTGTGCCTGGGCTGCGTCGCAAGCCCTTGAAAACGCACAAATGTCCTGAGGCTTCTCTCCTTGCCACACACAAAATCCCTCCTGCAGATGGCATGAATTTAATGGGTCCTGACACTAGAGCATCGGGCCGAAAACCGGAATCCGCTGCCATCAACTGCTGTTCTGTCTTTGCGTCATTTATCCAAAGCCAGCCCCGCCTCACGTTTTGCTGCCCTCACGAAGCGCGCGCAGGACTTCCAGGGCTTTGGCCCCGTACATCACCGCGGGACCACCGCCCATCTCCACCGCGACATCCAGCACTTCGACCAGATCGGCCTCCTCGGCCCCATGCCTGAGAGCCGCATCGACATGGTAGAGAATGCAGTCCTCACATCCTTTCGACACCGCCAACGCCACTGCGACGAGCTCCTTCTGTGCCGCCGTCATGCGGCCGGACGCGGCGGCGGCCTTGCTGACCCTGGTAAAGCCGGCGAAGAGATCGGGGCTGGCCTTGGCCAGCAGACCAATGCGGCCCTGCGCATCCTTCAGCTTTTGGCGCGCGTCGCTCATCGGCTGGCTCCCTGCGACAGGATGATATCGAGAACCTCCCTGGTCTGATCCCAGTGCGGCATGTGCCCGGCCCGAGCGAGGAGATGGATGGCCACGCGTGGGGGCAGAGCCGCCACCTGTGTCCAGGGAATGATGCGATCGTCGAGCCCGAAGAGCACGCGGACCGGCAACTGCGCCGGCAGCGCCTGCAACAGGCCGATTGTGTCGATCCTCTGGCCGAACGAGCCCGCGAGATTGCCGGCGAGCGCTTTCAGCCGCCCAGCTGACAGGGTCTTCGTCAGCTTGACAAGCGCATTCTCCGACAACGCCATCCCATGCACCGAGAGCCGCCGCAGGAGGTGCGCCACCTCGCCAGGATGCTGTGCCCCAGCCATACCATCGATGAAGCCGGTGTCGATCTCGCGTCCCAAACCTGCCGGAGCGATCAGGGTCAGCGCGCGCACGCGGTCGGGCGCGGCCTTTGCCAGAGTGACAGCCGCGACAGCGCCGAGGGAGTGTGCCAGAACCGAGACCTGATCGATGCCCAGGCGGGCCAGAAATTCGACGAGGTCGCTCCCGAGCCCATAGGGATCGCTCTCCTTGATCTCGGTCAAGCCGTGCGCCGGCAGATCGGGGATGATCACCCGCCGCCCGGCGCGCTTCAATCCGGCTGCGATGGTCGCCCAGGTCGTGTGATCGCCGGCAAAGCCATGCAGAAGCAGCAAGGGCACGCCCTGCCCCGCAGCGCTGTCAACATAGGCCATGCGCCCGCGCGTGAGCGCTGCCATGGAGACGTCATCCGCCAGCGAACTCGCTGCCTGCAAGGTCGGCTCCGCCCGGCCCTGCCCGGCAAAGGCGAGAACATCGTCTCGTTCGATCCGGCCGCGCCGTCCCGTGCCCTTTAATTGGGCGAGATCGATCCCGCGCGCGCGGGCAAGACGCCGGGCAAGCGGTGTGGCGCGCAGCCGGGTGGTTTGCGCTGGCCCTTGCTGCGCCGGGCGCACCTGTTCCGCAGGCCGGTCGCTTGCAGCAGGCGCCGCAAGGTCCGCCGTGCCGGCCTCGGCCGCGGTTTCGGACGGCGCAAGGATGCGCGCAATCGGCGCACCGACGGCCACGGTCTCGTCCTCGCCCTTGAGAAGGGTCAGGATCCTGCCGGCGAACAGGGCCGGAAACTCGGCAATGGTCTTGTCGGTCTCGATTTCGAGAAGGGCCTCGCCGCGCTCGAAGCTGTCGCCTTCGGCCTTCAGCCATTTGGCGATGCGCCCTTCCTCCATGGTCTCGCCGAGGCGCGGCATCGTCAGGTCGGTTTCTGCCAGGCCGGCCTCCTGAACGACTGGTACGGACGGGGTGCAGGCATCCGATGCCGGTTCGCTTCCCCCCTCGTCCGCCGTCCAGTCTGGTCCGGTGCCGATTTCGATACTGGCGATGGGATGGCCGACCTCGACGGTTTCGTCCAGCCCCACCAGGATCTCGTTCAGCCGTCCGTCGCCAAGCGCCGGAAATTCGGCGATGGTCTTGTCGGTCTCGATCTCCAGGATCGGATCGCCACGGGAGAAGGCCTCGCCGGGCTTCACCAGCCAGCCGACGATCTTGCCTTCCTCCATCGTCTCGCCGAGACGCGGCATCTTGAGAAAGCGCTGGTTGGTCATGCCGTCAGCCTCTCCGCCACCTCGGCGATGATGCGGGCGGAGGGCACGCTGCCCGATTCCAGCTCCTGCGAAACGGAAATTGGAATATCTTCGCCAGCGACACGGATAACCGGCTGCTCGAGGAAATCGAAGCACTCCTCCGAGATCCGTGCGCAAAGCTCCGCCGCCACGCCCGAGGTCATCACGCCTTCGCTGACGACCATCGCCTTGCCGACCCGTTCGACATGGGTGCGGATCGTGTCGAAATCGAGCGGATTGAGCGTGCGCAGATCGATGACTGTGGCTTCGATCCCGTTCCTGGCCAAAGCCTCCGCGGCCTCCAGAGCGTAGAGAACCTGACGGGAATAGGTGACGATCACCAGGTCGTCGCCGTGCCGGCGCACGGCGGCCTTGCCCCAGGGCAGCGGATCGGCGGACAGATCGACCTCCTCCTTGCGGGTGTAGAGGGCCTTGTGCTCGATGAAGACCACCGGATCCGGCTTTGTCAGGCTCTGGCGCAGGAGGTGATAGGCATCGGCCACCGTGGCCGGCATGGCCAGGCGCAGGCCCGGCGTGTGCATGATCCAGGCTTCCAGGCTCTGGCTGTGCTGCGCGCCGGCGGAGCGACCGGTGCCTCCTTGCGTGCGCAGCACCATGGGCACGCCGATCTGTCCGCCGAACATATAGCGGATCTTGGCCGCCTGGTTGGCGAGCTGGTCCATGGTCATGCCGAGAAAGTCGATATACATCAGCTCGGCCACGGGCCTGAGGCCGGTCATCGCCGCGCCGACGGCCGCCCCGATGATCGCCGGTTCGGAAATCGGCGTGTCGATCAGCCGCTCCGGGCCATGCACCTTGATCAGATCCTTGGTCACCCCGTAGGCGCCGCCGTAGCGACCGACTTCCTCGCCGATCACCACGATGGACTTGTCCTCGGTCATCGCGTCGTCAAGCGCCTGGCGCAGCGCGTCTCGATAGGTCATGGCAGGCATTAGACGTCTTCCCTGGCTAGAACACGGTCGATGCGGGCGCGCACGGGCTCGGGCTCCGGCTCGCCCACGGCATAGACGTCGCGGAACATGGAGGAGAGCGCCGGCGCCCGAGATTCGACCGCGAAGTCGATGGTGGCATCCATTTCCGCGGCAATCTCGCGGTCTAGCGCATCCAACGCCGCTTCACTTTCCAGGCCGCTGTCGAGCAGCTTGGCGCGGGCAAAGAGCACCGGATCCTTCTTGCGACCTTCGAGCTCCTCCGCCTCGGCCCGATAGGGGCTCTTGTCCATGCGGGCATGGCCGAAAAAGCGATAGACCTCGACAGAGAGGAATCCCGGTTTGCCAGCACGTGCCTCGTCGATGAGCCAGCGCGCGGCATCGCGCACATCTTCGACGTCGAGCCCGTTGACCACCGCACCGTTCAGCCCGAAGGCACGGGCGCGCTCGTCGAAGGCGGTGTTGCGCGTGGCCTGATCGATGCGCGTGCCCATGCCATACTGGTTGTTGACGCAGACGAAGAGAACCGGCAGGCTCCAGAGCGCGGCCATGTTCATGCTCTCGTAGAGGATGCCCTGCTGCATTGCCCCGTCGCCGAAAAAGGCGATCGAAACGGCGTCCTGCTTCAGATATTTGCTGGAAAGCCCGGCGCCCACCACGGCGGGAATGCCGCCGCCGACGATGGCATTGGCGCCCAGATGGCCGAGCGCCATGTCGGCAATATGCATCGAGCCGCCCTTGCCGTGGCAATAGCCGGTTTCCTTGCCGCCGATCTCGGCCATCATGCGCTTGGGGTCGGCGCCGCGCGCCAGGAAGATGCCATGGCCGCGATGATGGGTGGTGAACGTATCCTGTGGTTTCATGACATCGCAGACGCCGGCGGCGCTAGACTCCTCGCCGATCGACAGATGCAGCATCGAGCCGGCGGACTGGCCGCGCACGAAAAGCTCGCCGACGCGCTCCTCGAAGGTGCGGATGCGCCGCATGGTGCGGTAAAGCTCCGCGAGATGGCTGTTGGCAGTGAGGGTCATGAGGGACTCCCGAATAGGTCTGGGGATGCGTCACAGAAGCTTCAGCTTCGTCGTCCTGGAGACGATGGCGACGGCCACGAGGATGATCAGGCCCTTCACGATGCTCTGAACGTAGGTGTCCATGCCGACGAGATTGAGCCCGTTGTTGATGACGCCGATGAACAGGGCGCCGAAGAAGGTGCCGGTGACGGTGGCCGTACCCGGCCGGATCATGGTCATGCCGATGAAGACGGTCGCCAGACCGTCCAGCAGGTAGCGTTCGCCGGCATTCGGCTGGCCGGAGCCCAGCCGGGCGGCCAGAAGCGCGCCGGCCATGGCGGCGAAAAGGCTGCAGACAACCAGCGCCGCCGAGCGGTAGAAGCGGCCGTTGACACCCGAAAGCTCGGCCGCCTTGAGATTGCCGCCCACGGCATAGATGTAGCGGCCGAAGATGGTGCGTTCCATCAGGAACCAGGCAACCAGCACAAAGAGCACCATGGCATAGGCAAGAACCGGAATGCCCAGGATCTGCCCCTGGCCAAGAAAGAGGAAACCGTCAGGCAGGCCGCCATAGATCGCTCGGCCGCCGGTGCTCATGAAATTGATCCCGTAGAGGATGGAGCCCGTCGCCAGCGTGGCGATCAGCGATGGAATACCGATGAGCGTGACCAGCATCGAATTGATCGCACCCACGGCGAAGCCCGCGGCCACCGCGCCGAGGAGCGCGATCGGCAGAGGCACGCCGGAGATCAGCATCAGCGGCACCAGAATGCCACTCAGGCCCACCGTATAGCCCACCGACAGGTCCATTTCACGCGCGGCAAAGCCGAAGGTCAGGCCCGCGCCCACGATCGTGAGCATCGAAATCTGCTGGACGATGTTGAGCAGATTGGAGGCGGTGAGAAAGCGGTCGACCGTCAGCGCGAAGCCTGCAAAGAGAAGGAAAAGCGCCAGCAGCGTGCTGTATTTGAGAAGCCATTGATCGCGGCTCTTGCGGGATGAGGCCTCTTTGGCCTCGACGAGGGGACGCGCCTGCGCGGTCATTTTGGATCTCCTGCCATGGCTGCGATGAAACGCGATTCGGAAAACTCGGCCCGGCTCAGCGCCCGGGCTGCCTGCCCCTGAACGAAGGGCACGACGCGGTCCGCGATGTCGGCCACCTCCATGAGATCGCTGGAGGCCACGATGATGGCGGTGCCTTCAGCTGCCAGCCGATGGATGTGGCGGTGGATCTCGCGCTTCGCGCCGATATCGACGCCTTCCGTTGGTTCGACGAAGATCATCAGCCGGTAGCGCTCCGGAGCGCCATAGAGCCATTTGCCGATCGAGACCTTCTGCTTGTTGCCGCCGCTCAGATCCTGGATGCGCTGCTCGGGGGAATGCGCCTTCACATTGAAGAGCGCCATCGCGGCACGGGCCGCCTTCTCCTCCAAGCCCATGGAGAGCACGCCGGCATGTGCGCCGGCATGCGGGTGGACCATGGCGAGGTTCTCGCGCACGCTCCATTCCCCGATCAGCGAATTTTCCATGCGGTGGTCGGGAATGAAGGCCACGCCGCGCGCCTTCATGCTGCGCGCATCGGGGCGGGCAAGCGGCTGACCGGCAAAGACCGTGCTGCCGGAGAGGAAGCCTTCGCCTGTGTAGAGCGAGCGCGCGAAGCCGAAATGGCCGGCGCCGGTCAATCCGATCAAGCCTACGATTTCTCCGGCGCGGATCGCGAAGCGATCGACGCGCACCCCGCCGACATGCCAGTCGGCGATCTCCATGACCGTTTCGCCGGCCGCACGTGCGCCATCGCCGTTCTCGCCGATGGCCACTGCAGTCTTGCCGGCGCGCTGGAGCATGAAATCGACCAGTTGCGCTTCGCTGACCTCTGCGGACGGCAGTGTCGTCACATGCCGGCCATCGCGCAGGACCGTGATGCGGTCGCTCAGCGCCTTGACCTCCGAGAGAAAGTGGCTGACGAGCACCACGCCGACGCCGCGCGGCGGCAGCGAGCGGATGATGCGCCACAGGTTCTCTTTCTCGCGTGCCGGCAGCGTCGCCGTGGGTTCGTCGAGGATCAGCAAGCGGATCTCGCCGCGCAGCGCGCGCACGATCTCGATCACCTTCTGGTCGGCCATCGGCAGCGTATCGACAGCGGCATCGAGATCGATTGCGACCTGCGGAAACCAGCGGTCGAGAAGCTCCGCCGCCCGCCGCCTCAGGGCGCGCGTGTCGATGATGCCGAGGCCGAGGCGCGGCTCGTCGCCCAAAAGGATGTTCTGGGCCGCCGAGAGACCCGGCACCAGGCTGCCCTCCTGCGAGACATGCGCAATGCCCTTGGCCAGGGCATCACCGGCGCTCGCCAGCACGGTTTCCACGCCGGCGATTGCGATGGTGCCGGAGGTTGGCTGCTTGCTGCCGCCGAGAATGCTGACGAGGGTGGTCTTGCCGGCGCCGTTTTCGCCGATCAGCCCGTGCACCTCGGAAAAGAGAAAATCGACATCGACATGGTCGAGCGCTCGCGTGCCCGGATATTGCATGACGATATCCGCTAGTCTGACGGTCATGGCGTGCCTCCCCGCATGCTGTCCGGTCAAAGACCGCGCGTTATATGCGCGCGGCGGAACGGCCGGCCCGCATCCGGGGCCGGCCGACGGCGGTCACTTCGGGAGGAAGTCCTTGCAGTTCTGCTTGGTGACCAAAGGCGCGTCGAGATAGACCGTCTTGGACGGGATGACCTTGGCGGGGTCCTCCTTCTTCACGACGATATCCTCGATCCACTCCCCGGCTTGCGCACCCATCTTCTCGAAAGGCTGCGAGACCGTCGCGATCATCATGCCATCGGGTTTGCAGACTTCGGCGATCGCACTGGGATGGCCGTCGATGCCGATGACTTTTACATTGCTGAGGCCGGCGGCCTTAAGTGCATTGATCGAAGCCTGCGCCGGCTCGTCCCAGGGCGCCCACACGGCATTGATCTGATCGCCGAAGCGCGAGGCGTAATCCTGCATGGTCGAGGTCGTGTCCTCGAAGAAGGCAGTATATTTGATGTTGTGCTCCGCCAGCACCTTGATGTCGGGATATTCCTTCAGAATGGTCGCCATGACGTCGCCGCGCTTGCGGGTGCCATGGTGCTCGGCCATGCGCAGGAAGATAATGTTGCCCTTGCCGCCAAGCTCATTCAGCAGATAGGGCGAGACATCTGCGGACATGGCCCAGTTGTTGGTCGTGATGTCCGCGAGAACGCCCGGCACATAACCGCTGTCCACCGTGACGATCGGGATCTTGGCGGCGACGGCCGCATCGAGCGCGGCACGCGAGGCACGCAGATCCGCCATGGTGATGATGATCGCATCGACACCGCGCGAAGCGGCGTCCTGCAGATTGGATGCGGTGCGCTCGCCCGATCCTCCACTGTCGAGCACACTGACATTCCAGTCCTTGCCCGAGGACTTCAGCCACGCATCGAAACCGGCCTTGACGCGCTGCTCGGATTGCGCGGCGGCATTGGCATGCACCCAGGCGATGTTGGTGGCATGGGCACTGATGGCGCCCAGCAGCAGCTGAGCGGCGGCGACAATCGCCGTCTTCCTCCACATTCCAGACATTTTTTCCTCCTCCGTCACGGGCGCTGTCATTGACCCGCCTCCTCATCCGCGCTCCCTACGCGAATGGCCTATTGATAGGATGCCTGTTACAATTGTCAATCAAAATTACATTTGTACTGAGAGGATGCGGAAATGAGTGACGGGGACGAAGAGCTGATGGTGCGGGCTGCATGGTACTATTATGTCGGCGGGCTCAACCAGGAGGCGACGGCCTCTCGCCTCGGACTGACACGGGCGCGCGTCAACAAGATGCTGGGCGAAGCGCGCGAAACCGGGCTGGTCAGCATCTCTATCGATCACCAGCGCGTCGGGGTCATGCCGGTCGAAACCGAGATAGAGCAGCGCTTCGGTCTGGAATTCTGCACCTCCACCCCGGCTTTCGGCTTCGACGCGATGAAAGCGGATGCCGAGTTGCGCCAGCAGATTGCCCTTCGCGCCGTCGGCGTGGCGGCCGCGAACCACCTCAAGCGGCTTCTGGAGGAGAACGACCCCATCACCGTGGGCACTGGCTGGGGCCGCACCATCGAGCAGATGACGCTACAGCTGGCAGGTGTACGCGCGCCCCATGCCCGCTTCATCTCGATGATGGGTTCGCTCACGGCAAACAATGCCTATAACCCGTTCGAGGTGGTTCACACGCTCGCCCGGCGCACGGGCGGAGAAGGCTTCTTTCTGCCCGTGCCCTTCATTGCCGACTCAGTGGAGGACCGCAAAGTGCTTGTTTCGCAGCGTTCCGTGGTCAAGGCGATGGAGATCGCCCGCTCCGCTGCCGTCTGCTTCATCAGCGCAGGCGAGTTGACCGAGCAGTCGCTCCTGCGCCGCCAGGGGATGATCAGCCGGGCCGATCTCGACAGCCTGCATGCGGCGGGCGCGGTCGGCGACACCAACGGCATCTTCTTCGACGACTGCGGGCGCCAGGTCAAACATGATCTGAACGACCGGACGATCGCGCTCGGTTTCGAGGAGTTGAAGCGGCTGAAGGTCATCCTGCTGATCGCGGGCGAGGAAAAGGCACAGGCCGCACGTGCGCTTTTGCGCAGCGGCATGGTCAGCGGCCTCATTATCGATGGCGATGCGGCGCTGAGGCTGGAGGCGCTTGGGGGCTAGGGTCAGGACTCATTAAATTCATGCCATCTGTTCGCGCGCATGGGATTGGATGGAAGCAAACAAGCGCAAGGCAAGGCTTTCAGCCTTGTCGAGCATTGTTTGCGATCAGCCGGCCCATGCGCGCGAACCCTTCGGGCGGGACGGATTTTGCGCCTGGACTGCGTCGGAAATCCTTGAAAATGCCCCACATTTCCTGCGGCTTCCCTCCTTGCCAGACACAAAATCCGTCCCGCAGATGACATGAATTTAATGGGTCCTGACCCTAGGCGCCAGGCCGCAGAAAGTCTGACGCCGCGACACTGGATATGCGGGGCACGCCGGATAGCAAGGACTGGCGGCCTCTGTCTCAAAGCAATGCGCGTCAGAAATGGCGTCGATGCCACCCTTTTGCAGCGCAGACTGGCGAACCTTCAGGAAACCCATGCCGTCCATCGCCGCTTTCCGGCACTGTCTAGAGCTTTCAACCGATAGCAACCGTCAAGGATCTGAAGAGGCCTTTCCCGGTCTCAGGCCTCGCAGTACCGTTTCCACGATTGTGCGGGCAGCATCCTCATAATCAGAGGGCGACAACCTGGGTTTCTCCAACGTATCGCAGGTGATCTTCTCGAAATTGGTATAGAACTGCGTTGTGGACCAGAGCACGATGAAGAGATGACGTGGATTGACGGGCCGCATGCGCCCCTCGGCGACCCATTGCTCGATGATCAAGGTCTTCTCAAGAGTGATATCATGCATATGCTTGCGATCCGCCCGGGACAGAAATGGTGCGCCTGAAATGATCTCGTTGGCGAACATCCGGGATTCGTCGGCATTCTTGCGGGCATAGTCGAGCTTCTCGCGGACATAGGCTTCAAGCGCCTCGAAAGGGTCGGCGTCGGCCCTGATGTGGCGCAAGGCCTTGTCCCAGCCGGCGATCAGGTGCCGGATTGCCGCACGATAGATCTCTTCCTTGGTGTTGAAATAATAATAGAGATTGGCCTTGGGCAGCCCTGCCCGCTCGGCGATCTCGGTCGCGCGCGTGCCGTCGAAGCCCTTCTTGGCGAAGAGCGTGGTCGCGGCGCGCAGGATTGCCTTCTCGTTGCGCTGTCGAATGCGCTCCTCCCCCCTGGCCGCCCCCGCCTGCTCGCCCGCCTTCGCTCGGGGCCCCGCCTTCTTCGCCATAGACGCCGTCCATCTCCAAATTTTTATCAAATTGCCGCCGAATTAGGCGCGAACTGCGCAATTTTTACGCTCTTAAGCCGCCTATGTTATCAATATATTTCAGTGGGTTGGTTTGCAAATTTTTTTGACCGGATGGTCATAATTCCGCCTCCCATAAATTGACACTTCGGTCAGCTTTTGTTTAACCTCTCTTCAAGGGCCGGGACAAGAACAAGACGGCTCGGGGTGAACGGCAAATCAGAAGACAGCGTGATCGGAACGAAACCGGCCTTCGGGACGGACGACCTCAGCTGGCCTGTCGCTAGCGCTCTTCCCCCATGATCAAAGCGCCCCGAAACCGCGGCGCCGAGCCAGAGGAAGGAACAGACATGACCGAGATTCATGATGCGATATCGTCTTCCCCGAACGGCCTCAGGCGCCGGGATTTCCTGAAGGGCGCCGCTGTCGCCGTTGCGGGCATCGGCTTGTTGCCGCAGCTCGCCTTGGCGCAAGGCGCGATCGTGGCGCTGGTGCACACGCAGGCCGCCGGTGACAACGGCCCTGTCGATTCGATGATCGCCAAGCTCAACGCCATCGCCGCTGAGAGGGGATTTACCCCGCGCATCGTCTATGCGTCCGATGCCGCGACCTATGAGACGATCTTCCGCACACTCGGGGATGCCGGCGCCGCCGTGATCGTGTCCACCTTCAACGAGGTGGCGGAGGCCTTCAAGGCGCTTGCGCCCGAATATCCGGATACCAAGTGGATCCAGCTGTTCGGCGATCCGATCGAGCCGTCGCTGCCCAATGTTGTCACAGTTTCCTATGACTACTATCTCGGCTGTTATCTGTCCGGCCTGTTCGGCGCGATGATGTCGCCATTGGGCAAGCTCGGCTATATCGGCGGCATCTCGCTGCCGCCGCTCAATGCCGACGCCAACGCCATCAAGGCGGCGATGACGACGGTGAAGCCCGATGCCACGTTGACGGTGGCCTTTGCCGGTTCGTTTCAGGACCCTGCCAAGGGCCAGGAAATCGCCACGCAGATGTACAAGAACGGCGTCGATTACATCCAGACAGATTCCGCCGCGACCGATGCCGGCATCATCGCCGCCGCCAATGAAATTCCCGGCAAGCTCGTCAGCGGCATTTCCCCGGCGCAATACAAGCTCGGCCCGAAATCCGTCGCTGCCATCGTGTCGCTCGACTTCGGTCAGTCGCTCTACAACGAGGTTGCCGCGACGCTGAAGGACGGCTGGAAGGGCGGACATACCAAGACAGGTCTTGGAACCGGGGTCATCGACTTCATCCTGTCGCCCGTTTTCGTCGACCAGGGCGATCCGGCTCTGGTGGCCAAAGCCAAGGAGGTCTGGCCGAAGATCGAGGAAGCCCGCGCCAGGATTCTCGACGGCTCACTTGCCGTTCCCTTCAACACCACGCTGTGAGGCCATCCGGTGGCGGCGCGCCCGCGCTCTCTTTTCGTCTCGAAGGGGTTTTGAACGCATGAACAGCGGATCGGTTGCGCCACCGGCTTGGCAATGCCGGGCGATGACGGTCGCCTATGGCGACTTCATCGCACTCGATGGCATCGACGTCGGCTTCGAACGAGGCCGGATACACGCTGTCGTCGGCCAGAACGGGGCGGGCAAGACCACGTTCGCCCGCGCCATCGCCGGCATCGTGCGCCCAAGGCAGGGGCAGATCCTGGTTGATGGCCTGGAGATCGAGCCTGGCAAGGTGCGTGCGGCGCGCGATGCCGGCGTGGAACTGGTGCATCAGAGTTTTGCCCTGCCACCTTCCTTCACCATTGCCGAGGCGATGGAGTTCGGCACGCGCAAGCATGGACAGCTCTTTACCGCATCGGGATTGGCCCGCCGCTGGACGCAGCATCTGGCGGAACTGGACGTGACTGCCGATGTCAGGTCGCGGATCCGCGATCTGCCGGTGGAAACCCAGCAGGGGGTGGAGATCGCCAGGGCGCTGGTGACGGAGGCCGACCTCCTGATCCTCGACGAGCCGACCGCCGTTCTCTCGCCCTCGGGGGTGGAGCGCCTGTTCGAACGCGTCCGCCGGCTGAAGGCGCGCGGCGTCACCGTCATCCTGATCCTGCACAAGATCCGCGAAGTGCTGGCGATCGCAGACACCGTCACCGTCCTGCGCGGCGGGCGGCTGGTGGCGGCGGGCCTTGCGCGGCAGGCGCTCGATCCGGTCGCGCTGTCGGACCTCATCATCGGCGGCCCCGCTGCGCAAGGCGCGGAGGCTGCCGTCGGGCTGGCCGCAGGCGCCCCGGCCGAGCACGCTGTGGCCCGTCAGACGGCAGCAATCGAGCCCATCGCGCGCCTCGAAGACATAACGACCGAAGGCAGAGCAGAAGCGCCGGCGCTCGACCATGCCTCCGTTGCGCTTCATGCCGGGGAAATCCTCGGCGTCGCCGGGGTCGAGGGCAATGGCCAGCGCAGTCTGGTGGAAGCGCTTTGCGGCCTGGCGAAACTGAAGGAGGGCCGCATCATGATGGGCGGCCGCGACATCAGCCGGGAGGACCTGGGTGAGCGGCGAAAGCAAGGTCTCAGGGTCATCCCCTTCGAGCGCAATTCCGAAGGCCTCAGCCTGTCGAGCGCGCTTTGGGAGAACTGGGCGGCAAGCCGGCTTCTCGCAGGCCCGCTGCTCTCCTATATCCGCCCTCAGAGGTTGCGGGCGCAGGCGCGCGCCGCCTTCGATCGCTGGAGCGTGCGATATGCCGGCCCGTCACAGCCGGCCGGCGCGCTTTCCGGCGGCAATGCGCAAAAGGTCATCTTCTCCCGCGAACTCGATGGGCAGGTGCGGCTGATCATCGCCGCGCAGCCCACGCGAGGGCTTGATATCGGCGCCACCGCCTTCGTCTGGAAAGCCCTGCGCGAGGCCCGGGATACGGGCGCGGCCGTGCTCATGATCTCCTCCGATCTCGATGAACTCTTCGATACTGCCGACCGGCTGATCGTCATGCTCTCAGGCCGCGTCGTCGCGGAGTTTCGCCCGCCCTACGATATGGCGCGCGTGGGCGCTGCCATGACCGGCGCGGTGACGGAGGCGCTTTCCGAGCCCCTTACCGGAGCAAGGCCATGAGTGCCACGTTAACGATTCTGCTTCGCACTGCGATCTTCATTCTCGTCGCGCTGGCGCTCTGCGGCCTGATCTTCCAGGCTGCGGGATACTCCGCGCTCGATATGTTCGCGAGCATTCTCGATGGCGCCTTCCTGCGAAAGGGCGGCCTCAGCCAGTGCCTGAGATGGGCGCTGCCGCTGTTCATTACCGCCACAGGCGTCGTGCTGTCGTTCCGCTGCGGCTTCTTCAACATCGGCGCGCAGGGACAATTCTACATGGGCGCAATTGCCGCCACGGCGATGGCAAGCTGGCTCAACGGCATGCCGGTCGCCGTGCTGGTGCCGGTGTCGATCCTGTCGGGCATGGCCGGCGGCGCGCTCTGGGCGCTGTGGCCTGGCATCCTGCGTTTCCGCTGGGGCACGGACGAGGTGATCACCACGCTGATGGGCAACTTCATCGCCGGCCTCATCCTCGTCTATGTCACCACGGGGCCGCTCAAGGACCCGTCGGGCTCCGGCCAGCAATCCTCCAGCAAGCCGCTGGCTGCCGCCTACCGCATCTCCAACTCGATGGGCTTGTCGCCGACGATCATCGCCATCAGTCTCGTCGTCGGCATCGGCATGTGGCTCCTGATCAACCGCACGGCCTTCGGCGTGCTCGGCGGGCTTGCCGGGCGCAACCCGGAAATGTTGCGCTGGCAGGGCGCCAGGATGTGGAAATTCGGGCTCGCGAGTTTCATGGTGTCGGGCGCGCTTGCCGGCCTGGCTGGTGCCATTGAGGTCTTCGGACCGAATGGACGGCTGGTCGGGGGCTTCCTGCCGACGCATGGCTTCACCGCCGTTCTGATCGCGCTCGTCGCCAATCTGTCGATCACGGGAACAGCGGTGGCTGCCCTGTTCTTCGGAGGACTTGCCTCCGCGGCTCTCTACCTGCCGATCATGGCCGGCCTTCCCTCGGCGGCAATCGACATCATCAACGCGGCGATCGCCCTGTTCATCACCGCCAAGTCGCGCATGATCGACCGGATGTTCAGCGCCAGGGGGAAGACGCCATGATCGATTTCATCGTCGCGGTCCTGCGCTCGGGCACCCCGCTGGTCTATGTCGCGCTGGCCGGTATGATCGCCCAGCGGGCCGGGCTTTGGCATCTCGGCCTGGAAGGCATCATGATCATCGGCTGCTGCGCCACGATCATCGGCATCGTGCTGACCGGCTCCTATGCGCTGGCGATCCTCATTGCCTGCGTCCTGTGCATCCTCGCCTCGATGCTGCTCTGGTTCGTCATCGAAAAACTGAAGGCCAACCCAATCATTGCCGGCCTCGGCCTGACCGGCTTCGGCGTTGGCGGAACGGCGCTCGCGGCGCAGTCGATCTTCGGCAGCCAGGCGGCGGTCACCGCGCCCTTCGGTGCGCCGCGGCTCGGCGACAGTTTCGGCGCCTTCGCCTCTCTGTCGATCTTCGTCGCCGCCATGCCCGCGGTCGTCGCACTCCTGTGGGTACTCCTCAGGCGCACGCGCTTCGGGCTGCAGCTTGCGGCCTGCGGGGAACATCCCTTCGCTGCGCGCAGCCTCGGCATCGACCCTGAGCGCATCCGCCTGTTTGCGTTGTGCGTCGGCGGCGTGCTCTGCGCCATCGGCGGCGCGGAACTTGCGTCCGGCAGTCTGCAGATCTTCGCGCAGAACATGACGGCCGGGCGCGGCTTCATGGGGTTTGCGGCCGTCGTTTTCGGTGCGGCCCATCCCGTCTGGACCGCGCTGGCTGCCTTGTTCTTCTCGCTCGTCGGTGCCATCGGCATCCGGGCGCAGATCCTGTTCGGCGATGCCGTGCCGCATGATCTCCTGCTGGCCCTCCCCTATCTCGCGACCGTTCTCGGCGTGTGGATCTCCGGTCGCCTGCGCGGCGGCGCAAAGGGTGCCAACGGCTTTTCCGAACTCCGCGATTATTGAGGATCTTATGCACCCTTTCGCACAACGCCACGCGATCAGCGACATCTGCGTCCTGGTCAAGGATCTCGAGGCGTCGATCGCCTTTTATCGCGACCGACTCGGCTTCCGCCTGCTGCACCGCGCGCCGGGCTTTGCCGATTTCTCCGGCGCGGGCCTGACGCTGGCCCTGTGGGAGGGGACTCATATTCACGCGCATGCTGGCGTCGAGGTGACCGAGGCAAGGCCGGCGAGCCTGCTGATCGCGGTGCGTCTCGACAGCTTTGCAGCGCTCGACGAGGCCTATGCCGAACTCGTTGCCGCCGGTGTCGTCTTCACCGCACCGCCACGCGATTATGTCTGGAATGCGCGCTGCGCCTATTTCGCCGGACCAGACGGGGAGATCTGGGAGCTTTACGCATGGCTCCCCGGCGGCGCGCCGGGCGCGCTCAACGCCGGCGAAGGAGCGTGAACATGGCCGAACGCGTGATCAT
This sequence comes from Xaviernesmea rhizosphaerae, assembly GCF_001938945.1. Classification (GTDB taxonomy): domain Bacteria; phylum Pseudomonadota; class Alphaproteobacteria; order Rhizobiales; family Rhizobiaceae; genus Xaviernesmea; species Xaviernesmea rhizosphaerae. The sequence continues at coordinate 128,353 of NZ_MKIO01000031.1, read as the reverse complement.
CCTGACCGATCCCGGGCAGGATCAGGCCGCCGCCATCCTGATGATGCTCGGTGCGCCCGAGGTCTTCGAGGTGCTCGGCCTGGTGGCCACGGCCGGCAATATCGATCTCGCCCACACGCTGCGCAATTGCCTGAAGCTCCTGGAGCTGACGGGGTGCACCGACATCCCTGTCTTTGCAGGCTGCCCGCGGCCGATCCGGCGCCCGCTCGTCATGGCCGAGCATGTGCACGGGCCGACCGGCCTTGACGGACCGGATTTGCCCGAACCCTGGATGTCAGCCGATCCGAGGCATGGCGTGCGCTTCATCATCGAGACCATTCTCGCAAACCCGCCTGATACGATCACCATCGTCTCGCTGTCGCCGCTGACCAATCTCGCCATGGCACTCATAGAAGCGCCTGAAATCACCGGTCGCATCCGCCGGGTCGTCGCCATGGCGGGCGCCTATTTCGAGGTCGGCAACATTACGCCGACGGCCGAGTTCAATGTCTATGTCGATCCGGAAGCTGCCGATATCGTGCTGCGCGCCGGTCTTGACCTGACGCTGCTTCCGCTCGACGTGACGCACAAAATGCTCTCGACGCCGCAGCGGCTGGGTGCTTTTGCAGCACTCGGCAATCGTTGCGGGCCGGCACTGGCCGAGATGCTGCGCTTTTCGGAAGCCTTCGACCTCAGGAAATATGGCTGGGAGGGCGCTCCGCTGCACGGGCCCTGCGTGCCGGCCTACATGATGGCGCCGGACATATTCTCCGGCCGCCGCATCAACGTCTCTGTCGAAACCGGCTCGGAGTTGACGCTGGGCATGACCGCCGCCGACTGGTGGGGCATTACGGAGCGGCCGAAAAACGTCTTCTACGTCCGCGACGGCGATCCGGTGGCTTATTACCACCTGCTGACCCATTGCGTGGGCCGCCTGCCATGACCGCGCTTCTGGTGCGCGGCGCGCAGATCCTGACCATGGCACGGGGCCAGACCGGCGCCTTTGCCGGCGACATGCTGGTGCGCGACGGCAGGATCGAGACCATCGGCCAGGGAATAGAACCGCCGGACGGGGCAGAGATCATCGAAGGACGCGGCAGGCTGCTGATGCCGGGCCTCGTCAACGCCCACACCCATTCGTCGGAGACCTTCTTTCGCGGCCGCTACGAGAAGATGCCGCTGGAGATCTGGCTGCTCTATGCCTATCCCTTCTTCGACAATCGTCCGGTGCCGCCGCGCCTGCTCTACCTCCGGACGCTATTGCTGGCGATGGAATCATTGAAATCCGGCGTGACCATGCTGTCGGACGATTTTTTCGAAACGCCCGGCCACGATCTCGACCGTCTCGGCCTCGTCTTCGACGCCTATGACCACGCTGGCATCCGCGCCAACATTTCGAGCGCGGTGATGAACGTTCCGGCGCTCGACGCCCTGCCCTATGCCCGCGAGATCGTGCCGCGCGACCTCGCCGCCCGGCTCGACGCCTTCACGCCGATTTCGGTCCAGGCCTGTCTCGAATTCTGCGAACGCGTTTTTTCCCGGCTGCATAGTCGCGCCAATGGCCGTCTGCGCTTCATGCTGGCGCCGTCGGCACCGCAGCGCTGCACGCCCGAACTGATGACAGCGCTTCACGCGCTCAGCCGGCGGCACGGCGTGCCCTATCACACGCATGTTCTGGAGACCAAGACCCAGGCCGTGACCGGCCCGGATCTCTACGGCAGATCCCTGATCCACTACTTTGCCGATCTCGGCCTGCTCGGGCCGAACATGGTGATCGCCCATTCGGTCTGGGTCAGCGATGCCGACATCGCGCTGATGGGCGAGGCTGGCGTCGCGGTGGCGCACAATGCCGTCTCCAACCTCAAGCTCGGCGCGGGCATTGCGCCGGTGCGCAGGCTGCTCGATGCCGGCGTGGCGGTCGGGCTCGGCACGGATGGTCTCAGCTCCAACGACACGGCGCGCATCTTCGACGTGATGCGCGTGGCGGCGCTGGTGCAGTCCGCCACGGGCCCGGATCCGCAGGACTGGCTGAGCGCGCGGGAGATCCTGCAGGCCGCAACGCTTGGCGGCGCGCGCACCGCGCTGCTCGATCGAGTGACGGGTTCGCTGGAGGCCGGAAAGGCCGCCGATTTCATCCTGCTCGATATGGGAAGCACCTCCTTCCTGCCGTTCAACGATGTCGAGAAACATCTGGTCTACGCCGAAAACGGCGGCTCGGTGGAGACCGTCGTCGTGGATGGCAAGATCGTCATGCGCGACCGTAAGCTCCTGACCGTGGATGAGGATGCCGTGCTTGCCGAGATAGCGGAAACCGTGCCGCCGCTCCTGGCCGAGCACGCGCGCGTAGAGGCGCAGAACCGCGTCCTCGAGCCGTTCATGCAGGAAATCCACCGCCGCGCCACAGCGCAAGATATCGGAATGCAGCGCTATGCCGGCGACATGCCGTCCTGGCGGCACGGATGAAGGAGTCGACCATGCTACCGCAGAAAATCATCATCGACACAGATCCCGGCCAGGATGACGCGGTCGCCCTGCTGCTGGCGCTCGCCTCGCCGGAGCTTTCGGTCGAAGGCGTCGTCACGGTTGCGGGCAACGTGCCGCTCGACCGCACGACCTACAATGCCCGGCAGGTGCTGGAGCTGGCGGGCCGCACCGACGTGCCGCTCCATGCAGGCGCGGCCCGGCCGATGCGGCGCGATCTGGTGACCGCAGAGCATGTGCACGGGCCGACCGGGCTGGACGGACCTTCCCTTCCTGTTCCCACCATGCCGGTGCGCGACAAGCACGGCGTCGATTTCCTGATCGAGTCCTTTCGCGCTGCCACGCCTGGGGAACTGTCGCTGGTCACGCTCGGCCCGCTCACCAACATCGCCATGGCGCTGGTCAAGGCGCCCGATATCGCCGCCCGCATCGGCCGCATCGTCATGATCGCCGGCACGCGTCTCGAAGGCGGCAACATTACGCCAGCCGCCGCCTTCAACGAATATGTCGATCCCGAAGCCGCCGACCTCGTGCTGCGCAGCGGTTTGCCCATCACCATGGTGCCGATGGACGTCACCCATCGCTGCCTCAGCACGAAGGCGCGACTGGATGCCCTTCGCGCACTGGGCAATCGCGCGGCGGTGGCTGCGGCAGAGATGCTGTCCTTCTCGGAGGCCTTCGACATGCAGAAATATGGCTGGGAGGCTGCGCCGCTGCACGATCCCTGCGCTATCGCCTTCCTATTGCGGCCGGACATCTTCACCGGTCGCAAGGTCCATGTCGGCATCGAGCTGAAGGGCGAGCTGACCTATGGCATGAGCGTGGTGGACTGGTGGCGGGTGACCGATCGCGTCCCGAATGTCGATTTCCTGCACGATATCGACGCCCATGCCTTTTACGCGCTGCTGACCCAGCGGCTTGCCCGCCTTCCCTGAAAAATCTCTTCCGAACGGAGCCCATGGACATGAGCGTCAGCGACGAGCCGTTCCTCCCGCAGGCCGTCATCCGCAAGAAGAGAGACCGAGAGGAACTCGGCGAGGAGGATTTTCGCCGGTTCATGGCCGGCGCGGTTGACGGATCGGTCTCCGAAGGCCAGATCGGCGCTTTCACTATGGCCGTCTATCTCAACGGCATGACTGCGGACGAGCGGGTACGCTATGCCCTGGCCATGCGTGATTCCGGCCGGGTTCTGGACTGGAGCGCGGTGGGGCTTTCCGGTGCGACGCTGATCGACAAGCATTCGAGCGGCGGTGTGGGAGACGAGAAGGTGAGCCTGATCGTCGCGCCCCTGGTTGCGGCCTGCGGCATCCACATGCCGATGATCTCCGCGCGCGGCCTTGGCTATACCGGTGGTGAGGTCGATCTGCTGGATGCCATTCCCGGCTACGACATCGCGCCGCCCACGGCGCTGTTCATGGAAGCGGTCAAGGAGATCGGCTGCGCGATCATCGGCCCGACGCCCGAGCTGGCGCCGGCGGACCGGCCGATCTACTATGTGCGCGATGTCGCCGCGACGGTCGAGAGCATTCCGCTGATCACCGGCTCGATCCTGTCGAAGAAGCTTGCGGCCGGTATCAGCGGCCTGGTGATGACAGTGCCGTACGGCTCGGGCGCCTTCATGGCCGATAAAGACGACGCCATGGCGCTTGCCGAAAGCCTGATCGCTGTGGCCAAGGGCGCCGGACTCAAGATGACGGCGCTTCTGAGCGACCTCTCGCAGATCCTGGGCGACAGCGTCGGTTCTGCCCTTCAGCTTCGCGAGGTGATTGCCTTCCTGCGTGGCGACGCGCGCGAACGGCGCCTTCTGGAGACCGTGCTCGCTCTGTCGGAAGAGATCCTGCTGATGGGCGCCATCGCGCAGAGCCGCCCGGAGGCGCGGCGCATGGCGATGACACGGCTCGATGACTGCAGCGCCCTGGCCTGCTTCGCCGCCATGGTGCAAAAACTGGGCGGGCCGGACAACTTCATCGTCGATCCGGATGCCCACCTACCGCGCGCAGCGATCATCGCACCGGTTCATCCCGACATGGAGGGGTATGTTGCAGCCATGGACTGCCAAGCCATTGGCTTTGCCCTCGTCGCCATCGGCGCCGGGCGCAAGCGGCCGGGGGACGCGATTGACCATGCGGTCGGTCTTTCCGGCATTGCGCAGGTCGGAACGAAGGTCGACAAGGACAAGCCGCTCTGTACGCTGCATGCGGTAAACCAGAACGATTGGCACCGGGCGGCGAGCGCCATCCGCGCCGCCATAACGCTTTCCCAGACGAGAAGCGCCGAACGAAAGGTGATTGACGGACGGATGTGACGCGGAGCATCAAGAAAATCCGCTGAGAACAACGATCTAGAGCATCGGACTGAAAACAGTCCTCAGTGCGATGCTCTAGATTTTTGTTTTTGCATCGGATTTTTCCGAAAACCGGTTCCCACTTTTCGGTCCGATGCTCTAGGGTTAAGACCCTTGGCGGAGGCTCTGCGTTTCAAGGCCACCATTCCCGTCGGCGGCAAAGCCGGCACGCGGAGGCCTCCAGCAGGATTGCAGCCGCCTGATGGCGGCTATTTTTCACATCTCAAGCGGCTCCAGACTGAGATCCTCTTTCTGCCGGCGGCAGATCCGATGCTCATGGGGCCTGACCCTAGCAGCCGCGCACAGTCCGTGCCGCCTCCTGCAACGTCCGGAAGGCTTCGTAGCGCGCTGCGTGCACAGCAGCCACCGCGCCGTCGGTAGGCGTGTAAACGCGGTCTGCGGCTGAGAGGGCATGCATGGCGCTGCGGGCATCGGCGAAGCTGCCGGCCGCCAGCGCGCCCAGAAGAGCGGCGCCGAGCAGCACGGGCTCGCCCGCTTCAGGCGCCACGACAGGCTTGCCCGTGGCATCGGCCAGCAATTGCCGCACGAAATCATGCTGTCCTGCCCCGCCGCTGATGACGATACGGGCGATGTCGGCGCCGGATTGTGCCTGAGCGTCGATAATCTCTTTCAGCCCGTAGCCGATGCCGCAGAGGCCGGCGACATAGAGCGCGACCAGGCTTTCCTCATCGCGGTCCATGCCGAGGCCGGCAATGACGGCGCGGGCATGGGGATCGGCGAAGGGCGCACGATTGCCGAGGAATTCGGGAACGACATGCAGGCCCTTGACCAGATGCACCGCCTGAGATGGGTCTGCCACGCTGGCCTGTGCCAGTTCGGCGAGCAGGACGGGCAGCGGCACGCCACGCTCGGCCGCGCGCTCCGCGGCTTTGGGCGCATGCGGATGCAAGGCGAGGAGCTGGTCGATCGCAGCGCCGGCCGCGCTCTGGCCGCCCTCGTTCAGCCACATGCCCGGCACCATGGCCGAATAATAGGGCCCCCAGACGCCGGGCACGAACACCGGCTCAGCCGTGGAGGACATGGTGCAGGAGGAGGTGCCGAAGACATAGGCCATGTTCTCCTCCGGCCGTCCGCCATAGCCGACCGTGCCGATGCCGCCCGCATGGGCATCGATCATGCCGGCGGCAACCGCCGTTCCCGGCTTCAGCCCCAGCTCCGCCGCCGCCGCCGCGCTCAGCCCGCCCGAAAGCGCCGAGCCCGGCTCGACGATCGTCTGGCCGATGCGGGCGAAGCCGTCATCGGCCAGCTCGCCGAGGCCGACCTTGTGAAAATAATCCGCGTCCCAGCGCTTCTCATGCGCCAGATAGGTCCATTTGCAGGTGACGGTGCAGGTCGAGCGGGCGAGATCGCCCGTGGCGCGCCAGGTGAGAAAATCGGCGAGATCGAAGAATTGCCAGGCCGCGTCGAAGATCTGCGGCCGGTTCTCCTTCAGCCAAAGCAGCTTCGGCGTTTCCATCTCGGGCGAGATCCTGCCGCCGACATAGGCGAGCACCGGGTGGCCCGTTGCATTGATGCGTTCGGCCTGCGCGACGGCACGATGGTCCATCCAGACGATAATATCGCGATCAGGGTCCTCGCTGCCTCCGACCGGCAGGGATGCTCCGCCTTCGCCAAGCACCACCAGCGAACAGGTTGCGTCAAAGCCGATGCCGACCACGCTGGCCGGATCGATGCCGGAGCGCGCCACGGCCTCCCGGACGCTCGCGCAGACCGCCTGCCAGATCTCGCGGCTCGACTGTTCGGCGATGTCGCCGGCTTCGCGGTACAGCGTGATGTCGCGCTTGGCCGTGGAAAGCATGGTGCCGTCGAGCGCGAAGAGCCCGGCCCGGGCGCTGCCGGTCCCGACATCGATGCCGACAACATAGGGGACGTTTGACGGGTGCTGTCGCTGGTCTGTCATGGTCATGTCTCGCTTGGCAAGGGTCCGGGCGGGTTCGTCATCGGCGGGACCGTGGCAGCGCCATCCCCCGCTCCGCCTGCCCGGACGGGCGGAGCGACCGCGCGGCGCGCCCGGCTGCGTGTAAGCCGCAGATCAAGGAACGTCGTTAAAGATCGACGCTGTTGGGCACGATCACCAGATCGCGGATGGTGACGTTGCGCGGGCGCGTCAGCATGAAGAGCACGGCGTCGGCCACTTCCTTCGGCTGCATCAGGCTGCCATTGGCCAGCGCCTCGTCCATCTTCTCCTTCGGCCAGTCATCGAGCAGCGCGGTGACGACGGGACCCGGCAGAACCGCGCCGACGCGCACGCCATGCTGCGACACCTGCCGGCGCGTGGAATGGACGAAGGCCTGCACGGCGAATTTCGATGCCGTGTAGATCGGCTCCCAGATCACCGGAACGACGCCGGCGATCGAACTGGTGAACAGGATGTCGCCCGCCTTCTGCGCGATCATGTGCGGCAGCACCGCATGGACGCTGCGGAAGGCGGCGTTGATGTTGAGGTTCAGCATGCGGTCCCAGGCGTCGGGATCGCCTTCCGCGACCGGGCCGCCAACATAGGCGCCGGCATTGGCGTGGAAGATATCGAGGCCGCCGGCGATGTCGAGGATGCGCGGCAGCATGCCGGAGACCTCGGGGCCGTTGAGGAGATCGACCACCAGGGGCTTGGCCCGCTCGCCGATTTCGGCGCACAGCGTCTTCAGACGGTCTTCGGCGCGGTCGATCAGCACCACGGTGGCGCCTGCGGCCACCAGGCTGCGCGCGCATTCCAGACCGATGCCCGAGGCAGCGCCGGTGATGGCCGCGACCTTTCCATTCAGCGATTGCGACATGACGGACTCCATGAATTCCAAGAGATTGAGCCGGGCGTTGGCCATGGCCGCGCCCCGTTGAGAGGGTCTGAGAGCGTCTCCTGCGACACGCTCTCAGACCTGTGCGAAGCGGTTTTCGATCAGGCGCGGCCGTGGCTGACCCGCGAGCGGCGGGCGAGCGAGTCGACAATGACGGCAATGGCCAGCACCGCGCCGGTGATCATGTAGCGCAGCGACGAGCTGAGGTTCAGCAGCGTGAGACCATTGGAGATCGCCTGGATGACGATAATGCCGAGCAGGGCGGAATAGGCGCTGCCGCGACCGCCGAACAGGCTGGTGCCGCCGATGACCGCCGCCGCGATGGCGTTGAGGTTGACGTCGCCCGTGCCGGCCTGCTGGCTGGAGGAGGCGAGACGGGCCGCCGAAAGCATGCCGCCCAGGGCCGCCAGCGTCGAGCAGAGCATGAAGGCGCTCATATAGACGCGGCGAACATTGATGCCTGCCCGGCGGGCGGCCTCGCGATTGCCCCCGACGGCGAACATGGAGCGGCCCCATTGCGTGCGGGTCAGCGCATAGTCGAGCAGCACCACGAGCGCGATCAGCAGGCCGAACATCCACGGCACGCCACGGCCGATGTTCAGATAGAACACCGCGAATTCCAGACCAACGGTCAGAAGGCCGGCCTTGAGGAACAGCGCGCTCAGCGGCGGCGCGGAAAGACCGGCGGCCTGACGTCCGGCGCGCGTGCGCAGCCCCCGCAGCACGATGACGGCGCCGGGAACGAGCGCCAGCAGATGCGACAGCCATCCCGGCATGACATAGATCTGGCCGAAGCGGACCAGCACGGAGGCGAAGGGCAGGTTGATGCTGCCGGTCGGCCCGAGAATGTAAAGCTGAAGCCCGAGAAGCGCGAGCAGGCCGGACAGGGTGGCGATGAAGCTCGGCATGCCCAGGCGATTGTAGAGCACCGCATAGAGCGCGCCGACGCAGGCGCCGGCGGCGAGCCCGGCAAAGAGCGCGACCGGCAGCGGCAGGCCGAGATTGACCCAGAGCACGCCGATCATGGCCGAGGCCAGGCCGCTCATCGAGCCGACCGAAAGATCGATCTCGCCGAGCAGCAGGACGCAGACGATGCCGAGCGAGATGATGCCGACGGTGGCGCAATCGAACAGCAGGTTGACCAGATTGTTGGGCAGCAGGAAGACCGGGTTCAGCACGCTGAAGACCACGGAAATGACGATGAGGCCGATGACGACGGGCAGCATGCCGAGATCGCCGGAGCGGATCTTGTCGAGCGAGGCGCGCAGCATATCGGCGATGCTGTCATCATGGCGCATGCGCACGTCGCTGCGGTCGAGCGGCGCCTGGGGGGATGACGGGGTGGACTGGGCTGGCTTGCTCATGCTGGGCTCCCGGGCTGTTCCTGTGCGTGGCCGGCCTTGCGCTCCGCGCGGCGGGAGACCGAATTTTCGGTCGCGCCGGTGATGGCGGCCACAAGCTCCTGATTGGAGGCATCCGGCGTGAAGACGCCGTTGTTGCGGCCGAGGCGCAGCACGACGATGCGGTCGGCGACCGCGCGCACATCCTCCATATTGTGACTGATGATGATGACCCCGAGGCCGCGATCGCGCACGCGCTCGATCAGGTTCAGCACTTCGGCGGTCTGGGCCACGCCGAGCGCGGCCGTCGGCTCGTCCAGCATGATGATCCTGGGATCGAGCAGCAGCGAGCGGGCGATCGCCACCGTCTGGCGCTGGCCGCCCGAAAGCGAGGCGATCGGCTGGCGCACGGAGGGGATGCGGGCCGCAAGCTCGCGCAGCAGCGTCCAGGCGCGTACCTCCATAGCCACCTCGTCGAGCGCCCAAGGCGACATTTCATGGCCGAGGAAGAGATTGGCCACCACGTCGAGGTTTTCGCACAGCGCCAGATCCTGGAAGACCGTGGCGATGCCGAGCTCCAGCGCCTTGCCGGGACTGTCCAGCGTCGCCGGTTTGCCCAGGAAATCGATGGTGCCGGACGAGGGCTGGTGAACGCCGGCCAGAACCTTGATCAGCGTCGACTTGCCGGCGCCGTTGTCGCCGACCAGCGCGACGACTTCGCCGGCCCTGACATCCAGGTCGATATCGGTGAGCGCCGAGACGGCGCCGAAATTCTTGCAGATCTTGCTCAGCCGCAGAATGGTTTCACCTTTCGCGGGCTTGGCCTGTTGGGTCTGGGTCATGGCGGGAAGCCTTCCTGATCAATCGGACCCGCCCGGCCGCGCTCTTCGGGAAGAGGGGCGGCCGGGCGGCTCTGGCGCGATTTACTGAATGCCGAGCTTCTTGCAGCCCGCCGCATATTCGCCGGTGCAGACTTCTGCGGCCGTCTGGATCTTCTTGTCGAAGATCTCCGCCTTGATGTTCTCGGCGGTGACGACGGCCGGAACGAAGAGTTCGGAGGGCGTGTCGTAGAGCGTCGTCTTGGCGTCCGGCTTCTCGCCCTTGGCGAGCTGAACGGCGACCTTCGCGGCAGCGGCGGCCACGACTTCCGAGGGCTTGGAGATCGTGTTGTACTGGTCGCCGGAGATGATCAGCTGCAGCGCGGCAATCGTCGCGTCATTGCCGGTCACGGGCGGCACGGGCTTGACGCCGGCGGCCTTGAAGGCAGCGATGGCCCCGCCGCCGGTGCCGTCATTGGCGGCGACCACGCCCTTGATCTCGGCGCCGAAGCGGGTGATCTGCCCTGCGGCCCATTCCTGCGCCTTCGGCGGCGCCCATTCCGGCGTGTCGAACTCGGCCAGCGTCTTGAAGCCGGATTCCTTGAGGGCGCGATGAACGCCGTCACGGATCAGGCCGGCGGCCGCGTCGGTCGGCGAACCGTTGATCTCCAGTACGCCGGCGCCTTCCTTGACGCCCGTTGCCTTGAGCTGATCGACCAGCGACTTGGCGATGGCATAGCCGATCTTCTCATTGTCGAACGAGACGTAGTAATCAGCCGGCTTGCCGGGGATCGGGCGGTCATAGGCCACGACCTTGACGCCCTGCGACTGGGCGATCTCGACCAGGCCGGCAGCGGCCGAGGAGTCGACGGGATCGATGACGACGACCTTGGCGCCCTGGGCGATCACCGAGTTGAACTGCTGCTGCTGCAGCGAAGCGTCGCCATTGGCGTTCTGGTAGATCACGGTGCAGGCGGCGCAAAGCTTGGACATCTCGGCCTTGAAGCCGGGGAAGTCGTGCTGCTCATAGCGCGTGGACGCCTGGTCGGGCATCAGGAAGGCCACCGTGTCGGCAGCGCTCGCCGCGGATGCGCCGCAGACGGCGGAAAGCGTGACGGCCGATGCCATCAGGACAGTGCTAATCTTCATTGTCTCCTCCGTGGGAATTCAAACCCGTTATCGTTCGAGGGCACTCCCGCACGCCATCTCCCGGACAGGACGACAAAGCTGCGCCCGCACCGCCGCTTGCGCCGCGGACCTGGCGACCCGTCACCGTCTTCAGAAGGGAATGCTCCCGGCCAGCCCTCCACTGCCAGCCTGTATCATCGATTGTGCATGTTTGCGCAATCGATGGAGCATTGATTGCCATGCGCCCGATTTGATGTCAAGCTACATCTTGAACAGGAGAAGATGCGTGCCGTTTCCGACCCGCCAGACCAAAAAGACGACCATTTACGACCTTGCCGAACTGGCGGGCACCTCGGCCAGCGCCGTGAGCGCGGTTCTGAACGGGACGTGGAAGAAGCGGCGCATCAGCGCCAAGCTCGCGGAGAAGGTGACGCGGCTGGCCGAGGAACAGGGCTACGCCGTCAACATGCAGGCGAGCCTTCTGCGCCGGGAAGGCTCGCGCATTCTCGGCATGATCGTGCCGAAGTATGACAACCGCTATTTCGGCTCGATCGTCGAGACCTTCGAGACCATGGCGCGCGAGCGCGGCCTGTTCCCGATCGTCACCTGCACGCGGCGCGATCCGGAACTGGAGGTGGAGGCGGCGCGCGAGATGCTGGCCTATCAGGTGGGATGGCTGATCGCCACCGGCGCCACCGATCCGGACAGGATCACCGATCTTTGCCTGAGCGCCGGCGTGCGCAGCCTTAATCTCGACCTGCCGGGCTCGCGCGCGCCATCGGTCATCTCCGACAATTTCGCCGGCGCTTACGGGCTGACGCGGCGGATCCTCGACAATTGTCGCGAACGGCTTGGCGAGACGATCCCGCTGATGTTCGTCGGTGGTCGCGCCAGCGACCACAATACCGCCGAGCGCCTGCGCGGTTTTACCGCCGCCCATCAGGATGCCGGTCTGGCCGTCGATCCCACGCTCCTTCTCCCCTGCGGCTATGCACCGGAAAAGGCCGAGGCGGCGCTGGAAGCGCGCCGCAGCGCCGGGCTTGCCATGCCGCGCGGCATGTTCGTCAATTCCACCATCTCGCTTGAAGGCGTGGTGCACTGGCTCAAGCGCGCGGGCCATGCCGGGCAGGATATGCCGGTCATGGGCTGCTTCGACTGGGATCCCTTCGTCACTCTGCTCGGCGGCGGCATTGAAATGGTCCGTCAGGACGTCCCGGCCATGCTGCGCACCGTGTTTTCCATCATCGACAGCGGCGTGGCCCCTGAGCCGATGATCAAGATCCCGCCCATCGACATGCATGAGTGGGTTGAATCCTGATCGTCCCTTGCCAGGCGCAGCTTGCATCAGGGCATGTGTCATAACCAGGTGTCGATGATAGGGACCTATCATCGACACCTGGTATTAGAGCCTGGGCGCGCCGCGCGAGCGGCAAAGTGATGCGCCAATACACGAACCGGAAATCGATCCCTTCCGGCCACGCCGGCACATTCGGAACCGAGCCATCTCATGAACATCTATTTCGAGATACAGCGCGATGCGACTGCATCGAGCGCGGCGAACCGGAGCAAGCCGCTCTCCCCGGATGCCTCTATACGGGGCTTGACCTCCCGGGAGGACGTGCTGGAACGCATGCGCTGGCGACTGTCCAACCGAGAAATCGCCCCGCGCCTGGAGATCAACCTCAATCCGGTCAGATCGCACACCAAAGACCTGTTCCACAAACTGGGTGTGAAAAGCCGGACGCCGGCTTTCCTGCTGATCACCTGCCATCCAGCAGAACGGGTTGCCGAAAGCAGCCACCCGCAATGGCGCGCAGAAACGCTGCGCTCCGCGGTCACTTGACGAACGTCTTCGTGAGTCCCGCCGTCCGGTCGACAATCAGAACCACGGCGAGCGTCAGGACGATCAGCAGCACGGAGACGGCGGCCACGAGCGGATCGGCCTGGTTTTCGACGTGCTGGTACAGGGCGACGGGGAGCGTGGTGATGCGGGGGCCTGTCAGGAAGAGGGAGATGACGGCCTCGTCGAAGGAGACCAGGAAGGACAGGGCGGCCGTCGCCACCATGCCGGGCATCATCATCGGCAGGGTGATGCGCCGGAAGACGGTAAGCGGGGAAGCCCCGAGCGTGGAGGCAGCTTCCTCCATGATGATCGGCAGACCGGACAGCGACGTGGTGAGCACACGCAGGGCATAGGGCAGCACGATGATCAGATGGGCGATCACGAGGCCCGGGAACGTCGCGAGCAGGCCCGCCCCGGCAAAGACGATGAGGATGGCAAGTCCGAGCACGATGGTCGGCAGGAGCAGCGGTGCGGTGAAAAGCGCCAGAAGCGCCTCCCCGCCGATCACCCGCATCCGCACGATCGCATAGGCGGCCGGCAGGGCGATGACCATGGCGAGCACCATCACGATGACGGCGAGCAGCGTGCTCGTGCCCAGCGCGCCGATCATCCGTGAATTGTCCATCAGCTCGATATACCAGCGCAGGCTCCAGCCCGAAGGCGGGAAACTCATATAGCTGTCAGCCGAAAAGGAGATCGGGACGACGAGAAGGACGGGCGCCAGCAGAAAGGCGAACATGACGAAGGCTGCAATCTTCAGCGCGGGCGAAACGGGGCGGTCTTCCATGATCAAACTCCTTTGCATCCTGTCCGGCGGGCCACCAAGGCGCCCCGCAGCCGGAAACCTCAGATGACGGCCCTGAGAAGCCTTGAATAGAGGACCAGCGCGGCGCCGAAGATAACGAGAACGATCATCGACAGCGTTGCGGCGAGAGGCCAGTTCAGCGTCACGATCGCCTGGTCATAAATTTCGGTGGCGAGCAGGAAGACGCGGCCGCCGCCGAGCAGCTTGGGCGTGATGAACGAGCTGACCGCCAGGACGAAGGACAAGAGGCAGCCGAGCGCGACGCCGGGCATGGTGAGCGGCACGACGATGCGCCAGAAGACCTTCCACGGCGAGGCGCCCAGCGTTTCGGCCGCTTCCTCGACGCGCGGGTCGAGCCGGCCGAAACCGGCGAGCAGCGCGAGGATCATGTAGGGCATCAGGATTTCCGTAAGGCCGATCACCACTCCGACCTTGTTGAAGATCAACCGCATCGCCTCCACACCGAAGGCCTTCAGCATGTTGTTGATCAGGCCGTCATCGGCCAGGATCGCGATCCAGCCATAGGTGCGCACCACGGCCGAGGTCAGAAGCGGCGAGATGACCAGCACGAGAAGAAAGGTCCGCCAGCGCCCCTTGGAGCGGTGCAGATAGAGTGCGATGGGATAGGACGCTACGAGCGTCAGCGCCGTGATCATCAGACTGGTCAGGATGCTCTGCACGATCAGCTCGATATAGTAGCTGTCGAAGAGCGTGGAGGACCAGTTGGCGAGCGTATAGGCCTCTCCGATGGTCGATCCACCAAGACTTTCGCGGAAGGACAGCAGCAACAGGTTGAAGACGGGCATGAGAAAGGCGAGCCCGTTGACGGCGATGATCGGGCCCAGCAGGAGCGTCGCGAGAGCGACGGTGGACGCCATGCCGGATCCCGGTCTTTCGCCTGCGGCATTCGCCGGCTGCGTGGTGGCGGCGGCCGCGGCGCTCATTGGCCTGCTCCGAAGACGAGCGTATCGGCAACGCGCCATGTCAGCGTAACAGGGCTGCCCGACGCCATCGGCGTTTCGCCACCCGTGGTGGCGCGCTCCACCGAGATGATCTGGTCGCCCGCCTGGATCTCGTAATTCAGGATGTCGCCGGCGTAATAGACATCGCGGATTTCGCCGCCGATGCTGTTGAGCGGCTCGCCGTCGAAATCCGGGCCCTTGTCCCCGGCCGGCGTCATGATCATGCGATGCGGGCGCACCATCAGGTCCACATTGCCCCGGCGCGAACCGGGCGCGCGCAAGGCAGCTCCTCCGACCGAGATGCGGTCGCCCTCTGCCACCCCGCTCAGCCGGTTGGTGCGGCCGACGAAGGAGGCGACGAAAGCAGTGGCCGGCCGCTCGTAAAGATCGCCCGGCGTGCCGATCTGCTCCAGGCGACCGCCGTTCAACACGGCAACCTTGTCGCACATGCTCAGCGCCTCCACCTGATCATGCGTGACGAAGATGGAGGTGATGCCGAGACGTTTCTGGATTCTTCGGATTTCCGCCCGCATCTCGTCGCGCAGCTTGGCGTCGAGATTGGACAGCGGCTCGTCGAACAGCAGGATGGATGGCTGGATGACGAGCGCGCGGGCCAGCGCCACGCGCTGCTGCTGGCCGCCAGACAGCTGCGCGGGCTTGCGGTCCTCGCGGCCCTCGAGCCGCACCAGCGCGATCGCCTCGCGGGCCCGCCGCTCGGCTTCCGCCACAGGGACCTTTCGCATTTCAAGACCGAACATGACGTTCTTCAGCACCGTCATATGCGGGAACAGCGCGTAGCTCTGGAATACCAGCCCGATATCGCGCCGGTACGGGGCCAGCCGCGTGACATCCTTTCCGTCGATGGAGATGGTCCCGGACGTCACTGGACAAAGACCGGCAATCATGCGCAGCGACGTGGACTTGCCGCAGCCGGAAGGGCCGAGAAAGGCGACCAGTTCGCCCTTGGGGATCTCCAGGGTGAGAGTGTCGACGGCGACCATCGTATCGTAACGCTTGGTCAGTGAACGGATCGAGAGGAATCCCGGCTGCATGGTCTGTGCGGTTCCCATTATGGCTTGTGCCTGTCGTTGCGGCAGCCGGCGCGAAATGCCGCATCGCACTGCCGGTGTCATTGCGCTTTCACGATTGCGGAGCCCCGATGGCTTTGCAAGACGTCGCGCCTGTTCGATGCCTTGGCGGCGGCCCGCGCCGACGATGCGTCGAGCCTCATGGGCGCTTGCCTCATGGGCACGGGCCTCGTGGACGCTGACCGCCGAAGACGTCAGCGGCTGAGCGGAATGACCTTGCGGCGCCAGTCCTGCGTGATCCGGTCCCGCACCGTCGACAGAGCGATCCAGTCCACCGGGATAACCTTGTCCATGGCCCCGATCACGGTGCGGTTGGCGACGTCGGGCGCCAGTTTCACCGCCGAATTGGTCGGCGCGTAATACATGGCGGCGGAGAAAGCGGACTGGGCCTGAGGGCTGAGCGCATAATCGACGAATTTGCGCGCGGCATCCGATGAGGGGCCGCCCTTGACGAGGTTGATCGTGTTCACCTGAAGGATCGTGCCCTCCTGCGGCAGGGCCACCTTCATCTTGCCATCGGATTTGTCGGCATTGACCTGGCTGCGCGCATTCCAGCCCACGCCCAGCGACACCTGACCGTTGATGACCGTCGGATAGACCTCCGGCTTCGGCTCCCAGGTCTGGACGTTGGGCGCGACCTCCGCCATGGCGTTCATGCCGGCGTTGATGTTCTGGATGAAATCCTTGCCGCCATTCATGCGGTCCATGATGATCGTCGTGCCGATGCCGACGATATCCGGCGCGCTCATCATCGCCACCTTGCCCTTCAGCGCCGGATCCTTCAGCGCGTTCCAGCTGGTCGGGGCCGTCTTGATGGCGTCGGTGTTGTAGATGAGGACGAGATTGTCGAAGGTGACGCCAACGCCCGCGACGCCCTCGAACTTGGCGTTCGGATAAAGATCGGCGTAATTCTTGGTCACGCTCTCGTCGACCTTGTCGAAAAGGCCTTCATCCGTCCCGGTTTTGGCAACGGAGACATCCATGATCGCGACATCGGTCTGCTGGGCCGCCTTCTGCGCACGCAGCACGCCGAGCATGGCTGCCGAGCCGGGCTGCGGGAAATATTCGACCTTGATATCCGGGTGGGCCGCCATGAAGGGCTCGATGACCGCCTTGGTATAGCGCTCCTGGAATAGGCCGCTATAGGCAAGCAGGGTCACGGTCTGCTGGGCATGGGCCGGGAGCGCGGTCGTGGCGAGCAGAAGGGCGCCGCTGAGAAAAATTGCCGTCTTCACTATCCTGTTCTCCTCATTGATTTTCATTTTTATGGGATTGCGTGTCTATCGGAAGGCAATGCGGCGGCCGCAGCCGCCGCCGGTCATGGCGTATCAGGCGCTGCGCTTGGCCTCCACGAGCTTGTTGGCGCCGGAAATATCCGGCAGCTTCTCCCCGGCCCGAAGGCGATCGAGAAGCACGATTTCGGCCTCCTGCATGGCGATGGCGCGTTCGGCGATGGCGCGGGCTTCGGCAGGACGCAGGACGACCACGCCGCTTTCATCACACAGAACGGCGTCGCCCGGATGAATCGTCTGTCCGCCGACGCTCACAGGCACGTTAAGGGCACCCTCGAGGCCCAGAAGCTTGGTGGTGATCGGCGAAGGGCCGCGGCACCACATCGGCATGTCGATCTTGGTGAATTCGGAAAAGTCGGTCGCCGGGCCGTCGATGACACCGGCCTTCACGCCGGCAAGCTTCATCGCATTGGTGATCACGCCGCCCCAGCAGGCGTGCCGGCGATCCCCGCAGCGGTCGATGACGACGATGTCGCCCGGACGGACGTGCTGCGTCAGGTAGTGCAGCAGCGTCGAGTCCGCATTGGGAATGCGCAGCGTGACCGCAGTGCCAGCCACGCGCTTGTTCGGCAGCACGGACTTGATGTCAGGATCGACGAAGCCGGAATGCAGCACATGGCCGATCGTGGCGACCTCGACCTTTTCGAGAAGATCGACGAGCTCGGCGTCGATCTGTTCAGGCATGGAGTTGATAACGAACATGGATCTGCTTCCGATCAAAGAACGTGGTGCTGGGCCACCGGCACATTGGCGCGGACGGTGGCGGTGTGATCGAAATCGAGCGAAGCGCTGGTGAAGCCGACGCGATCGGAGCACTGGGCGACGACATGGCCCCAGGGATCGATGACCATCGAATGACCCCAGCAGGCCTTGCGCCCGGCCGCATGCGTGCCGATCTGCCCGACCGCCATGAAATAGGTCTGCGTCTCGATGGCGCGGGCGCGGGCCAGCACCTCCCAGTGGTCCTTGCCGGTCATCAGCGTGAAGGCGGCAGGAAGAACGATGATATCGGCGCCCTTGTCGCGCAGGGCGCGGAACAGTTCGGGAAAACGAATGTCGTAGCAGATGGCGCAGCCGACCGTGCGGTCGCCGACTGCGTAGGTCACAACCTCTTCGCCGCGGGCGACCGAGTCGGACTCGCGGTAGCTGATCCCGTTCGGGGTATCGACATCGAACAGATGGATCTTGCGGTAGCGTGCGATCTGCTGCCCGTCCGGACCGAAGACCAGCGTCGCGTTATAGAAGTTGTTGCCTTCCTTCTCCACGATGGAGCCGGCATGAAGTGTGATGCCATGCTGCTTCGCCAAGCCGGAGAGGAGCGTATACACCTCCCCGCCAGGAAATTCTTCGCCGCTCGCATGCATTTCCGCGGGGTTATCGCCAAGAAATGCGAAGTATTCAGGAAGAATGACAAGATCCGGATTGTCCGATCTGACAGCATCCTCAATCAGACGAGCGGCAGTTTTAAGGTTCTCCGCCTTGTCGTCCTGTGAGTTCATCTGAACAAGTGAAACTCTCACGTTGATTTCCTCTCGTGTTGCGAAAGGGATTAAGGGCCGCGCCGGTTTGATTGACAAACGGAAAAACTCTATCGGCACCCATAAGGAAAGCTTATAGATTAAGCATTTTGCAGTGCAGTATAAAAATTAGGCAAGCGCCGTCATCCAGGCATTGACCGTTTCCGCCACGATCTCGCGGGCCATCTGGGCGATGGCGCGCGCCAGTGCGTTGTCGCCGCGATCCTGGTAGACGGCGTGGAAGATCAGAGGCGGGACAACGGGCGAAATGGCCAGCACGCGCGCCTCGCCGGAGCGGATGATGTCTTCCACGAGCACGCGCGGCAAGGCACCGACCCCGACACCGGCGGCGACAAGCCGCGTCATGATCGACAGCGAGTTGGAATTGTAGATCCGGCTGTCGGAGAGGCCATGCGCATCCAGCATGGCGCGCAGCGCCTGATGCGGTTGCGAGCCTGCCGAAAAGGTCAGAAGCGGAAAATGCGCAATATCGTCAAGCGTAAGGCTGCCTTCCGGCAGATCCAGACCGGTCGCCCCGACCCAGCAGGACTCGAAGATGCAAAGGGGCGCGCTGTAGATTTCCGGCGCCAGCACCGGCCCCATGATGAAGCCCAGATCGATGTCGCCGCCCTGGATGCGTTGCGAGATCTTCAGGCTCGTATCGATGCTGAGATCGAGGCTGACACCCGGATACTGTTCGTTCATGCGCCGGATGAGCAGGGGCAGCCAGGCATAGACGATCGTATCGGCGGCCCCCAGCCGGATCGTGCCTCTCAGCGCCTCGCGGCGGCTGACGGTCTGGCGGAACTCGCCGGTCAGGCTGACGATCTTTTCAGCATGCTCCAGCGCCAGACGCCCGGCCTGCGTCAAGTTTACGCAGCGCACATCGCGGGTAAAGAGCGTCACCCCCAGCTCCCGCTCCAGGGCCGCGATGCGATTGGAAACCGACGCCTGCGTGGTGTGCAGCCTTTCCGCTGCCGCGGAAAAACTGCTCAGGCGCGCGGCCCAGATGAAGGTCTCAAGAAATCGCGTATTCATGGACGTTTTCGATCAAACGGATTTTCATTCGGTGTTTGTCGCAAAAATCAAACCACCTCTCAATTGTCCCGGTGCTGTTGAAGGAGTTCAAACCGGCGCGCTGAACCGCCTCGGGCCGGCCTGAGGCTCCGACTTTTGAGAAAGCGGAGCGATTATGACCAGGATAGCGATCAAATTATAACTGGAAAGCATGGATTGGGCAGACCAGCACCACTTTTGCCCCGGAATGAGAACGCTCTCAAAATCTTTGCCTGAGACGGCTTAGCCCGCTTGACGCGATTGGCAGGCATATAATACGTATTATGACGTCTTATAGAAAGGTACGTCATGCCCCTTCCCTTCGCCTTTGATCCCGGCGTCGTCGCCGCGCTGTCCGCCTTCGATGCCACATCGGTCAGGCATGTCTTCTTCGTCGCCTGCGGCGGCTCGCTGTCGATCATGCATCCGGCCAAGTTCTTGCTCGACCAGCATGCGCCCTTGCCTTCGGATGTTTACAACGCTGCCGAATTCGTGGCCCGCGCGCCCCGGTCGCTCGACCGCAATTCTTTGGTCATTCTCTGCTCGATGACCGGCACCACAAAGGAGACCACCGCCGCGGCCGAATTCGCGCGGTCGAAGGGTGCCACCACCATCGGCATGACCATCGCGCCCGCCTCCCCGCTCGCCAAGGCGGTCGATCACGTCGTCTCCTTCGAAGCGCCCTACACGACCGGCGTTCCCATCGACGCAAAAAACAGCAATTATGCCAGGATCTACCAGATCGTCATGGGCCTCGTGGCGCTGACCGGCGGGGAGGATCTGACGGAGGCGTTGATCCGCAGCCTGGCAGCCCTGCAGACCGCGATCGACCGGGCGCACAGCGCTTTCGCCCCGATGTTCGAGGACTACGCGACGCGCTTCGCGAAGGAAGACGTGATCTATACGGTCGCCAGCGGCGCAAGCTACGGCGCGGCCTATTCCTTCTCCATCTGCGTGCTCATGGAAATGCAGTGGATCAACAGCCAGGCGATCCATGCCAATGAGTTCTTCCACGGCCCCTTCGAGGTGCTGGACAAGGACCGCGCCTTCATCCTCCTCAAGGGGCTCGACAGCACGCGCCCGCTGGAACAGCGCGCCGACGAATTCCTGCACCGCTTCGGTTCGGCCGAGAGCATCCTGGTTCTCGATGCGGAGAAACTCGATCTCTCCGGCATCGACCCGCAGTTCCAGGGCAATGTCGTGCCGCTGATCTTCTTCGACACGCTCTGGCGTTTCGCCTATAAGATCGCCGACCTGCGAAAGCACGAAATGCTTGAGGGGCGGCGCTACATGAAGAAGATCAGCTACTGACCGTCTGTCCGATCATCGCCGTTGGCCGCCTGCAAATGGCAATTTCCGCGCTTCCGGTGCTCACGGACCTCAAGTACGCTGCGCTCCGGTTCTCGAAATCACCATTTTCGGCAGACCGACAGCTAGTCTTGAACAGACTGTGAGAAAGCCTGGAAGAGCGGATGGACGATCAAGCAAACCTCTTGCCGCTCTATGAACAGGTCAGGCGTGCCATCGTCGCCGGGATCGATGACGGCCAGTTCGCCGAGGGCAGTTTTCTGCCGCCCGAGCCGGACCTGATGGACCGCTATGGCGTCAGCCGGATCACGCTGCGGCGCGCCATCGGCGACCTCTGTGCCGATGGCCGCCTTCAGCGACAGCAGGGCCGCGGCACCATCGTCATGCCGCGCAAGGTGCGCCAGACGCTGGTGTCTCTCTCCGGCTTTTCTGAAACCATGGACGGGCTCGGCCGGAAGGCCGGGCACCGCATTCTCGCGCGCGTCGACAATCCCGATACGCCTGTCATCCGCGACCGGCTGCAGGCCAAAGCCCTGATCCGCTTCGACCGGCTGCTCGAAGACGATGGCCGGCCGATGACGCTGGAGACCCTCTGGTTCGATGCCCATCGTTTTCCCGAGGTGGTCGAACCGGTGGCCGCCGGCGGCTCCTTCTTCGCGGCCCTGCGCGAGGAGGCCGGCATCGAGCCGGCGCATGCGGAGCGGCAGATCGACGTCGGCCTCGCCACATCAGAGGAACGCGCCATCCTTTCCGTCAGTGCCACCCAGCCTGTCTACCGCATCGAGAAGATCGTGACAGACGCCGGCGGGCGCCCGTTGGCTCTGTCGCAACTGGTCACGCCCAGCCATCTGGTCACCTATACGATCAAGACCTGAAAGGTCCGCCATGCATGTTTTCGACGCTGATGCCGTTCACGCGGCACTTCCCTGGCCGTTTCTGATCGAGGCGCTGCGGCACGCGCATCTCGGTAAGACGCCGGCATCCGATGTTGTCGTGCAGTCTGATCCGGCCGGCGGCGAAGCCCAGTTCGTCACGCTGCCAGGCTGGGCACCCGGTGGCCCGATCGTGGTGAAGATGGTCGGTGTCTTTCCGCAGAACGCGGCGCTCGAGCCGCCGCAACCCGCCGTCCAGGGGCTGGTCGCGCTGTTTGACGGCAAGACCGGGGGTCCGCTGCTGATTGCCGATGGCGCGGCCATGACGGCGCGCAAAACCGCCGCCGATTCCGCGCTCGGCGCCAGCATCCTCGCGCGGGAGGATGTCGAGGAACTGCTGATCGTCGGCGCCGGCGCGCTGGCCCCGCATTTCGTTGCGGCACATCTGGCCGCGCGCCCGTCGCTCCGGCGGGTCACGATCTGGAACCGGACGGCCGCCCGCGCGCATGCTGTTGCCGCCGAGCTTCGACAACAGGAGATCGACGCCGCAGTCGGCGAGGATCTCGACGCCGCCGTCGCCCGCGCCGATATCGTGTCCTGCGTCACCATGTCGGACAAGGCCCTGGTCAAGGGCGCCCTGCTGCGGCCGGGCACCCATCTCGATCTTGTCGGCGCCTATCTGCCCACGCTCCGCGAAGCCGACGATACGGCGCTCGCACGCGGCACGATCTTCGTCGACAGCCGCAACAACATGAAAAGCAGTGGCGATCTTTCGCAGGCCGTTGCATCGGGCTCCATCAGCTGGGACGCGGTAAAGGCCGATCTTTTCGAGTTGATTCAGGGAAAGAGCGAGGGCCGCACCGGCGCCGACCAGATCACCGTGTTCAAGAACAACGGCGGCGCGCATCTTGATCTCTTCACCGCATCGGCCCTGTCGCAGACCCTTGCCTGAAGCGACGGGCGCAGGGTCAAGATCCTGCGCCAGGTTTCGGTGTTCCCGCTTATTGTGCAGAAACGCTGCAGAGATTTGCGCAACATAGTCTTGAGGAAGCATCGGACCGAAAGCGACATCGGTCCGGTGCTTCATTCGCGATTGGCCTATCCTACAAAACCGGAGAGTCTGGCATAGCGCCTGTCTTGATCACGCCGCCAGAACGCGCGCCAGAAACGCGCGCGTGCGATCATGCTGCGGGCGCGTCAGCACATCCGCCGGCCGCCCCTCCTCCACAACCACCCCGCCATCCATGAAGATCAGATGGTCGGCGACATCGCGCGCAAAGCCCATTTCATGGGTTACGACGACCATCGTCATCCCATCATCGGCAAGCTGACGCATGACGGCCAGCACTTCGCCGACAAGCTGCGGGTCGAGCGCCGAGGTCGGTTCGTCGAACAGCATCACATCAGGCTTCATCGCCAGCGAGCGGGCGATGGCGGCGCGCTGCTGCTGCCCGCCGGAAAGCTGGGCGGGATAGTAACTCGCCCGCTGCTTCATGCCGACGCGCTCCAGAAGCACCATCGCTTCCTCGACCGCTGCGGCGCGCGCAACGCGCTTGACCAGAACCGGCGCCTCGATGACATTTTCGAGCACGGTCTTATGGGGAAAAAGGTGGAAGCCCTGAAATACCATCCCCATCCGCTGGCGCTGGCGGGCCAGTTCGTTGAAGCTCATCTCATAGAGCCGCTCGCCCTTCCAGCGAACGCCGACCGGCTCGCCATTGAGGAAGATCGCGCCGCCCGTTGGCCTTTCCAGATAGTTGAGGCATCGCAGCAATGTGCTCTTGCCGGAGCCGGAAGGGCCGACGATGCAGGTCACATCGCCGCGCATCACCGCGACATCGATGCCGCGCAGCACCTCATGGGTGCCGAAGCTCTTGCGCAGGCGCTCGACCTTCAACAGGGGTTCGCCGCGCACGGGATCGTTCATCACGTCATTCATCACAGGGCCTCCTGCTGGCGCGCAAAGAGGCGGAACGGCAGGAAGCCCGCCCTTTTCCCAGAGCCCGCGCGGTCTTCGGATTTTAAACGGTGCTCGATGGCATGCTCGACGGCAGTCAGGATCGTGGTGAGCACGAGATACCAGATGGTCGCCACCAGCAGCAGCGGCACGGTCTGATAGGTGCGCGCATAAATCATCTGCGCGGAATAGAGCAGATCCGGCAGCGCGAGCACGGAAACGAGCGAGGTGAATTTCAGCATCGAGATCGTGTCGTTGCCGATCGGCGGAATGACGATACGCAGCGCCTGCGGCAGGACGATGCGGCGAAGTGTCTGGCCGCGCGTCATGCCGAGCGTGGCAGCGGCTTCCGTCTGGCCGGCATTGACGGCCTGGATGCCGGCGCGGATCATCTCGGCCGCATAGGCGCTTTCGGTGAAGGCAAGCCCCATGATGGCGGCGCTGAAGGGGTTGATCAGCTCATTGGTGTTCCACGACACAAGCTTTGGCCCGCCAAAGGGAATCCCCAGTGAAATCTCCGGCAGGAGCAGCGCCAGATTGTACCAGAAGATCATCTGCACGAGCGGCGGCACGCCGCGAAAGAACCAGATCCAGCCCCAGCTGACCGCCTGAAAGACGCTGCTGGCCGACAGGCGCATGATGGCAAGCAAGACGCCGATCGCCAGCCCCAGCACCATGGCAAGCGCGGTGAGAAGCAGCGTCATGCCAAGCCCGGCGAGGATCGCAGGACTGAACATGTGGGCGGCGACGACGCCCCATTGCATATTTTTGTTGGTGACAAGCACCTGCACCAGCACGAGGGCAAGGATCGCCAGCACGACGCCGCCGATCCAGTGTCCGATCTTCGGCACCGCGATGGGCTTCACATCATGGATCGAGGGGCGCGAAAATGGTTTTTCAGACATTGTCATTCCCAAGGGCATGTCCGGCCGGAGCGTGATCGCCTCAACCTAGGACAATGCAGCAAAAACAAAGGCATGGAACGTTGATGGTGATGCGGGGATCGCCTGCAGGCTCCAGCGACCGTCCGGGCTGTCTCGCCGGCCCGAAGCATGCCTCGGGCCGGTATCGCCTTACAGGCTGTTCAAGAATGGCTGTCGGTCTGCCGAAAATGGTGATTTCGAGAACCGGAGCGCAGCGTCCTTAAGGGCCGTGAGCACCGGAAGCACAGACATTGCCATTTGCAGGCGGCCAACGGCGATTGTCGGACAGACTGTTAGAGATCGGCCGGGCGCTCTTCCGTGATCAGCAGAGCCTTGCTCAGCATGCCGCTGTCGTTCAGGCCCCACTTGGCCATGATCTTCTCATAAGTGCCATCATCGATCATGGACTGGATCGCGTCGGTCAGCACCTGCCCGAGAGGATCGCCCTTGCGGACTCCGATGCAGCTGTTGACCGGAGAAAGCGCCAGCTCGGAGACCTTCAGGTCGCCTGTCTGCTTGGCCATATAGGCCAGCTTGACCGATCCGCCGATATTGGCCTGCGCCCGGTTGGAGCGGACCGCAAGCTCGGCCTGCGCCTGCGAGCCATGGGTCTGCATGATCACCGGCTTGTCCTTGCACTCATTGGCGTTGAGCTTTTCGAGAATGCCGATGTCCCAGGCGCCGTTGAGGACGGCGACCGTCA
Organism: Xaviernesmea rhizosphaerae; assembly: GCF_001938945.1. Taxonomy (GTDB): domain Bacteria; phylum Pseudomonadota; class Alphaproteobacteria; order Rhizobiales; family Rhizobiaceae; genus Xaviernesmea; species Xaviernesmea rhizosphaerae. The sequence goes on along the minus strand of NZ_MKIO01000031.1, from coordinate 103,124 downwards.
GGCCGCAGACGTCGGAGGGCGACTTGATGTCGAGCTTGCTCTCCTTCGGATAGGCGAAGGAGGTGCCGATCCGGCGCTGGGAGACGAAATCGAGCATCTTCAGCCGCTCCGCCGTCGGGCCGAAAGACGAGAAGCCGGCGTCGAACCGCTTGGATTGCAGGCCGGGAATGATGGCATCGAAGCTCGTGCCTTCGAAGGTGAAGGTCACGCCGAGACGCTGCTCCATTTCCTTGGCGAGATCGACGCTCCACCCCTTCAGCTGGCCATCGGCATCCTGAAACTCATCCGGCGCCCAGTCGTTGAAGACCGCCGCCTTGATGCCCTTGTCCTTGTATTCCTGCGGCAGTGCATCGTGCAGAGCGGGAATGACCTCGGCCAGCGCCGGCATCGCAAGCGCAATGCTCAGAACGCATCCGGCGAAAATGGATTTCAACATGACGACCTCCTGGTTGTGGCGAGCCTGTGAGCTCGGCAGCGCTCTCTGGTTCCCCTGTTTTCGGTTAAGAGAACGTTCTCACACATCAGACACGGAGATGGGCCGGGCGTCAAGCACCGTAGGGCAACATTGAGCAGGTCGGACATGTTGAAAACCATCTTCATTCGGTCTAACGCTGCGGAAGACATAATATTTCATGCCAGCCGAAATCTGATAATTTCTCAATTTTGGCGGCGAGAAGTGTGAGAGGATTGCCAGTGGTGCCGAAGAACAAGGCAACGATCACCGATGTTGCGCGGGCCGCTGGCGTCTCCACCGCAACCGCAGGGCGGGTGCTCGGCGGCTATGGCCATACCAGCGAAGACAAGAAGGAACAGGTCCTCAAGGCCGCCCAAAGCCTAGGCTATCGACCCAATGCGCTGGCGCGCAGCCTCATCACGGGCAAGACCCGCACGCTCGGCGTGGTGGCAGGCGATATCCAGAGCCCGTTCTACGCCTCGGTTCTGCGCGGCATTTCCAACGTGGCGGAAGCCAACGGGTTCGGACTGCTGATCACCAACAGCGACGAAGCGCAATCCAAGGAGGTGCGCTCGGTCGAGCTTCTGGCGCAGAAGCAGGTGGACGGCCTGATCGTCACCCCAAGCGATACGCGAAAGGCCCGGCATCTGCACAATCTGCGCGCCATGGGCGTTCCCCTCGTCCTCATCGATCGCGCCGTCGCAGGCTTGATGGTGGACCGCGTCGCCACCGACAACATCGCCGCCGCCGAACACGCCGTGCGCCATCTGATCGCAGCCGGCCATCGCCGAATCGGCATTGTGGCAGAACTCGTGGATGAAGACGGTGGCGGCTTGGCCGCATTCCTCAACCGCGCCATCGCCGGAGATCCGATCGAAACAGAGACGCTTTATCCAAGCTGGCAGCGCCTTCTGGGCTATGTCAGAGCCCACCGCATCGAAGGCTTGTCCGTCGATCCGCGGCTGACATTGAGGGCCGGAAGCTATTCCGCTCAAGCCGCGCAAGCGGTCGTGCCGAGCCTCATGGCCGCCGCCGAAGCGCCGACGGCGCTCTTCACCACCGATGGCACCATGTCAGAGGGTGCAATGCGCGCCCTCAACGAACTGCAGATTTCGATCCCGGGGGATGTGTCGATCATCTGTTTCGACGATCTCGACTGGATGAGCTTTCACCGGCCCGGAATCACCACAATCTCCCAGCCGCGCCTGGCCATGGGCGAGGCCGCCGCACGCATGCTGCTGGAGCGCATTCGCGGCGAGGAGTATCCTCCGCGCACTGTCTTGATGCCTGCGGAATTGATCGAACGCGGCTCCGTCGCCCGGCTGTGATCCCACAGCGCTTGAAGCGGGCGCCAGGATCGCGCTGACGCAGTTTCTCCTCCTCTCCCCGAAGGGCGTGACGCGCGAAACCATTTGCGTTTCTCGCGCGGCTCTGCAAATGAGAACGTTCTCAGTTTTCATCTCAGGAGAGCTTGCCGATGCCGCGCCCTGCCAGAATCCTAGCTTTCGGCGACAATGTCGTTGATTGCTACCGCGACCAGAACCTGATGTTTCCCGGTGGGAACTGCGTCAATCATGCCGTTTTCGCCCGCCGCGCCGGCGCCGAAACCGCCTATGCCGGCGCCGTCTGCGATGATGATGCCGGACGCCTGATCCGCCAGGCGCTTGTCGAGGAAGGTGTCGATATCACGTCTCTGCGGATGGAAACGGGGCAGACGGCCTATTGCGTGATCGAGACGCAGGATGGGGATCGCCAGTTTGTCGGCGCCAATCTCGGCGTCTCGATCATCGCACCGTCACAGGCGGACATCGCCAGGCTTTCCGCGTTCGACGCCGTCCACACCGGCCGGTCGAGCCACATCGACGCCTGGCTGCCGCGCTTTGCCGGGGCGACCAAGATTTCCTATGATTTCGCCACCGTTCACGATCCCGAGCGGATCGCCCAGGTCGCGCCCCATTGCTTCCTGATCGCATTTTCCGCCGGCGGAACGTCGCGCAAGGAGGCGCTCGCGCTTGCCGAGAGAGCCCGAGCAGCCGGCGCCCGCTGGAGCCTCGTGACGCGCGGCATCGAAGGCGCGCTTCTTGCGGGCCCATGCGGGATCGTCGAAGCGCCTGCCAGGCCTGTCGATGCCTTGGATACGCTCGGGGCCGGCGACACCTACATCGCGAATGTTCTCGTCGGCCTGCTGAATGCGCTCGAGCCCGCCGCAATCCTGAAGAAGGCTGCGGACGCCGCCGCCCAGACCTGCCTGATGCGCGGCGCCTTCGGCCATCCCGCCCCCATGCAGATCGACCTTTCAACGATGATGAGCCTTGAAGAGGTCTACCGCACGACCCGCCCCGCAGCGGGGCCGGACGAGATGCTGCCGCGCCGCCTGGCGTAGCGGACGGGGAGCCGGCCCCAAGTCTTCCGTAGCATTGGCCTTTGGCTTTCGCAGCCTCATGAGGACGGGCGGAGCGGCGGCTCCGTCCGCGCCGTCACGCTCCTCGCGGCGCAGCGTGCGCCATGCCCGGCGCCGCTGTTTTGCCCGTTCGCAAGCCGCCCTGCTGATCTATCCAGCAATGATCTTTCGCCATCGGCGTCGGGAAATCTGGCCCTGCCCCGCCGAAACCGGTTGCGCCTTCGAGTTTGTTTGTTAAATTGCCTAACAATAAGAGGACACCCGCGAAAGGGCGCCTTGTGGAACAGCAAACTGCATCGGGAGACGATCATCATGTTTTTGAAAGCCAGCTTCTCCATCGCACCGGTCCTGGCCGGCATGCTCGTGACGACGGGCGTTGCTCACGCCCAGGAGAACGTCGTTCTGGAATACTGGGTCTATTCGGATTTCGCGCAGGGCGAGGCGCTGAAGCTCCAACAGACATTTATCAATGAGTTCGTGGCCAAGCATCCGGGCGTGACGATCAACATCGCCGGCAAGGGTGATGATGATCTCCTCTCCGGGCAGATTGCCGGCGCTGCCAGCGGAACCGGCCCTGACGTGTTCATGAACTCGACCTCCGCCGGCTCCTCCCTCGTCGAGGCCGGCGCGCTGAAGAACATCTATGCCGAGTGGATGGCGACGCCGGAGAGCTTCCGCGCTCAGTTCAACAAGGACCTGATCGCGATGTGCACGCCGAAGCCAGAGACGATGTACTGCATCCCCTACACCGGCTACGGCTCCCTGATGTTTCGAAATCTGACCGTTCTCGAGAAGGCCGGCGTCGACACCAAGGCGCCGATCAGGGACTGGGCCGATTGGCTGTCGCAGATGGAAAAGGTGAAGGCTTCAGGCAAGTACGGCGTGCCCGACATGGCGCAAAACTGGGCGTCCTTCCTCAACATCTACTCCGGCGTTGCCGAGGCCAGCGAGTGGGGTGCCGATTTCGACACCAAGAAGACGCTGATCAATCCGGAAAAATATGCCAAGGCGGCCGATTTCCTGCAGAAGCTGAAGCCGTTTTCCACCGGCACCAATGTCAATGATCAGGCCACGCGCGACCTTTTCATCAGCAACGAGCTTGCCTTCTACGTCAACGGCCCCTGGGTCAATCCGCCCCTGGAGCAGGCCGCCAAGGCGTCCGGCCTCAAATATGACTGGGTCATGGTGCCCGGCGCCACCGAAGGCAAGAAGGCTGGCGTGCAGGGCTACGAGTTCATCGGTGTCGCGCCCAAGGCCAATGCCAAGCTCGCCTTCGAGTTTGCAGCCTTCGTGACCGAAAAGCAGCAGATGATCCGCTGGGCTGCGGCGCTCGGCCGCTATAACAGCAATGTGGAATCGCTGGCGGATCCGTCCGTTTCCGGTAACCCGCTTCTGGCGGCCACGGCGCAATCCGCCAGGACCGCCTTGTACAACAAGCCGCCCTTCTTCCTCGGCACCTTCCCCAACAGCTACTGGTCGGCCATCACTGACAACGCATCGGCCGTGGCCGACGGTCAGATGACCCCGGACGAGGCGGCCGCCGACCTTGTCGAGGAACTGAACGAGATCCTTGCGGACGACTGAGCCGTCGCGCCTTCCCGGCAGCGGGTTCGCCCGCTGCCACGGACCTCGCCCTGAAGGACATGCCATGTCATCGAAAACGACGCGCAGCATCGCGCATTACCTGATGCTGTCTCCCTTCATGCTGCTCTTCGCAGTGTTCTTTCTCTATCCGATCGTCAGCGGCTTCTTCTATTCGTTCTTCGAATGGAATGCGGCGCAGAGCTCGCAATTCGTCGGGCTTGCCAACTACACCAAGGTCTTTACATCGCGCAGCTTCGAGAAGGCGACCTGGAACCTGCTCGTCTATGTGTCGATCACCGTGCCGCTCGGTATTTTCGTTGCCCTGGGGCTGGCCCTGCTGGTCGACAGTTTCAGCGGCTTCTGGGCAAAATTCTTCCGCAGTGCCTTCTTCATCCCCGTGGTCATGCCGCTCTTCCTGGCCGCCACAATCTGGCGCTGGATCTACGCCCCGAACTTCGGCCTGATGAACACCGTGCTCTCCTGGTTCGGCATGCCCTCCGTCCAGTTCCTCACTGACACCGGCACCATGCTCTATGCCATGATCGCCGTGGATATCTGGGTTTCCGCCGGCTTCAACATGGTCATTCTCCTGGCGGGGCTGAAGAACGTTCCGCGCCACTACTACGAGGCGGCGCGTCTCGACGGAGCAAGCACGTTCCAGCAGATCGTCCATGTCACGCTTCCTTCCATCCGGCCCGTCCTGTTCTTCGTCATCACCTATGGCCTGATTTCAGCGCTTCAGGTCTTCGATATTCCCTGGCTGCTGACGGGCTCGTCCTTTGCGGAATATGGCGGCCGCGCCAACACCCTGCTCTTCCCCGTCATGGACATGATGGGCCGCGGCTTCGGCAGCGTTCGTTTTGGACAGGCTTCCGCCTACGGCTTCATGCTGACCATTCTGATCGTCTGCGTGACCGCCGTGATGTTCGCCCTGCGCAAAAGATTTGGTGACGCATGAGCACGATCGATACTTCCGCCCAAACCACGTCTTTCTCGCCCGCCCTTAGCGAAGCCCGCAGACGATCGCCATCCTTTGCCACGGTGCTGAAATGGATCCTGGCGGTCTGCATCGCCATCGTTGCCGTCTTTCCGATCTGGTGGATGTTCAACGTCGTGTTTTCCGAACCGGGCGTCCCGATTTCCATCAACCCCCGCCTCTATCCGACATCGCTCGGCGCCGGGCTGAACAACATCCTGATCATCTTCACCGAAACCGATTACCTGCGGGCCTACTACGTCTCCGTGATGTACACCCTGCTGACGATTGCCGGCATCCTTCTGTTCTCGTCGATGGCGGCATTCGAATTCGCGCAGTTCGAGTTTCCCGGCAAAAAGCTCCTCTTTGGCATCGTCATGCTGTCCCTGATGGTGCCGACGGCGGTGACGATCATCCCGACCTATCTGCTGACGGTGCAGCTGGGATGGCTGAACACCATGCAGGGCCTCATCGTGCCGGGGCTGGCGTCCGCCTTCGGCCTCTTCATGCTCATCCAGTTCATGAAGAACATTCCTTCGGAAATGATCGAGGCGGCCAGGCTCGATGGTGCCAACCACTTCCAGATCTACTGGCACGTGGCCCTGCCGCTGTCGAAAAACGCGCTGATCACGCTCGCCATCCTCACCTTCATGAAGACCTGGGGAAACTATATCTGGCCGCTGATCGTCGCGCCGAGCCCGCACATGTACACGGTCGGCCAGGTCGTCGGGCTGTTCAACGCGCCCTACTCCCACACCACGGTCGACATCGTCATGACGGCCAACCTGCTCGCAGCCGTGCCGCCGCTCGTCTTCTTCCTGATCTTCCAGCGTCAGATCGTCGAAGGCATCGCCCATTCCGGCACCAAGGGCTAGGCGCTGCGCGCCTCGGGCATCGGACTGACCGTCACACGCAGTCCGATGGCCCGGCATTTTGTTTTTGCATCGGGTTTTTGCCGAAAACCGGAAACCGCCTTTCGCGCCGATGGTCAGCCGACACCGCTCCTTTCTGACCGCAGCCAGCTGCGGCGCGACCAGCCATGAACAGGGTTACCGCCATGTCCAGCTTACAAGTCAAAAATGCCGCCAAGGCCTATGGCACCGTCCAGGTTCTGAACGACATCAATCTCAATATAGCGAGCGGCGAGTTCGTCGTCTTCGTCGGCCCTTCGGGCTGCGGGAAATCGACGTTGCTGCGCATGATTTCCGGGCTCGAGGATATCACCTCAGGCGAAATGCGCCTGGACGATCGCGTCATAAACGATGTCGATCCGGCAAAGCGGGGCATCGCCATGGTGTTCCAGTCCTATGCCCTCTATCCGCATCTGACCGTCTTCGAGAATATGGCCTTCAGCCTCACCATGGCGCGCGCGCCGATGGCCGAGCGCAAGCAGAAGGTGGAGCGCGCCGCGGAAATCCTGCGGCTGACGCATCTGCTCGACCGTCGTCCGGCGCAGCTTTCGGGTGGCCAGAAGCAGCGCGTCGCCATTGGCCGCGCCATCGTTCGTCAGCCGAAGATCTTCCTGTTTGACGAACCGCTGTCCAATCTGGATGCCGAACTGCGCGTGCAGATGCGCGCCGAACTCATCCAGCTTCATTCCCGGCTGCGCGCCACGATGATCTACGTCACCCATGACCAGGTCGAAGCCATGACGCTTGCCGACAAGATCGTCGTGCTCAATGGCGGCAAGATCCAGCAGGTCGGCCGCCCCCTCGACCTCTATGACGATCCGGACAACAAGTTCGTCGCCGGCTTCATCGGCACGCCGACCATGAACTTTCTCTCCGCGCAGGTCACCGAGGTAGCGCAGGATCATGTTGTCGTCACCGGGCTCGGCGGAGACCCGGAGGCCCGCTTCCTTCGCATTCCGTTCAAAGGCTTCGATCCGTCGATCCGCACGGTCGAACTGGGCATCCGGCCGGAACATGCGACGATAGCAACCGCTCCCGCGACCCCCGCCGGCCTTCGGGCCAAGGTCACGCTGGTGGAGGAGCTGGGAGACCTCACCTCCGTCCATACGGTTCTGACGAACGGCGAGAGGCTGGTCGCCCAGAGCCACGGGCGGCGGCATCAGGGCGCCATGGAGACATCCGTTCACATCGCGGCGGACAAGGCGCTGGTGTTTGACACGTCCGGCAGGCGCCTGCGGTCGGCCGCCCTCTGACGGTGCGGCGCCAGGGTCAGGACCACAGGGCCTCCCCTCATCACATGAACAGACTTTCTGGAGACTACCCATGAACGGGATCACCGTCGGGATCGATATCGGTGGGACGAAAACGCACCTGCGCGCCTATGACCCGGCAGGTCATGCCGATGATCTGGTCGTGCCCAGTGTCGAATGGCGGCTGCGGGACTGGACCGGGGACGCGCGCGCCCTCCTGGCCTTTGCCGAGAAGCTGGCAGCGGGCCGGCCGATCCGCGCCATCGCCGTCGGTGCGCATGGCTGCGACAACCAGGAGGAATGCGACGCATTCGAAGCCGGATTTCGCGCGGTGACCACCATCCCCGTGACGGTGGTCAACGATGCCGAGCTGATCCCAGCCTCGATCGGCGCGATCAACGGGATCGGCGTTGTCGCCGGAACGGGCTCGATCGCGGTGACGCGCAATGCCGACGGCCGGATGCTTGCCGCCGGCGGCTGGGGCTGGGTCATCGGGGACGAAGGCAGTGCCGCGGGGCTCGTGCGCGAGGCCGGGCGTGCCATTAGCCGCTATCTGGATTGCGGCGGCTCTCGCGACGAGCCGCTGGTCCGGGCGCTTTTTGCCGCCCTCGACATCGACAATCCAGCCCGGATCGGCAGTCAGGTCGCCAATGCGGGCGGTGCCGCGGCCCTCGGGCGTCATGCATCGGTGATCTTCGATGCCGCGTCCGCGGGCTCGGCAATCGCGCAGACCGTGATCGACGAGGGGGCGACAGCGCTTGTGGATCTCGTCGAGCGCCTGAAAATGCTGGGTGCCGAAGCGCGCAGCGTTGTCGCCGGCGGCGGCGTGATCGTAGCACAGTCGCGCCTGGCCGATGCCTTCCTGAAGGCCATGGACGCCCGCTTCGGCGCCTCTCTCTCCGTTTCGATCTATCCCGGCCCGCCTGTCGAAGGCGCCTGCAACATCGCCAAGGCGCTTGCAGCCGCCATGCCTCGCCCCGCCGCCCCCGAACGGGCCGGCCGGACAGCCTAGAGCACCGGACTGAAGAACCAGACGCAGTCTGCTGTTCTACAGATCTGTTTTTGCATCGGATTTTCCCGAAAATCGGTTCCGACTTTTCGCTCCGATGCCCCAACCCACGCCGGCCGCAGGAGGCCGGTATCTCCCAACCGAAAGGACTTCCGGTGAGCTACAGAGCCACAATCGCCCGCCAGCCCGACTCCCTGCGCGACAGCATCGCCGCTGCGAGCGCCGATCTCGAGCAGATCGACATCTCCCCCCTTCAGAAAGGCCTGATCGGCATTACCGGGATCGGTGCGAGCTTTGCCGCAGCGACGGTGGTGGCAGGCGAGTTCCAGCGCATCGGCAGACGCGCGCATGCGGTTCGGGCCGTCGATTTGATACACGGCGGCGACATGGCGGACAGCATCCTTGCGATGTCGGCCGGCGGCCGCAGCATCGAGCCGGTTTCCGCCATCAAGGCGCACCCCGGCCGCCCCTCCTTCGGGATCACGAAGGACGGCAACAATCCGCTGTCTTCGGCCGTGAACGCGCATATCCATTTTGCCAGTGGATCGGATGCGACGCCATCGAGCACCGGCTACACCGGCACGCTCGTGGCTGCAGGCCTTCTGGCAGATAAGGTCGCCGGAGCCGCTTCGCTCGACTGGGCCACGCTTCCCGCGCTTGCGGCCGAGGTTCTGGAAAATGCGGGCACCCGGATGGAGGCCGCCGCCGCAATCTTTGCGGATCGGCGGGCGATCGACTGCGTCGGTGCCGGCTCCTCGTTCGGAACGGCCGATGGCGCGTCCCTCCTGATTCGGGAAGCGGCACGCATTCCCGCAGGTCCCTCCGATACGCTCCACTATCTGCATGGACCGATGGAGCCGATGGACGCTTCCACGGGCGTCGTCATCATCGGCGATGGACGTGAAATCAAGCTGGCACAGGATATGGCCGCCATCGGCAGCGGCGTGGTGCTGATCACCGCGGAAGATGTGGCGGATGCCGAAAACCTCGTCGTCATCCGGGTTCCAGCGCAGGTCAACCGCATTGCCCGCGGCATTCTCGACATCCTGCCGGCCCAGCTGCTGGCAGCGACCCTTTCGGATGCTGCCGGTCTGACGGATACGAAATTCCGCTACCGGCAGACGGACACCAAGATCCAGGCCGCGTAAACAGCACGGTCCCCGTCATTGACGAGAAGGAGCGGTCATCCGGCCGCTCCTTCGCATGTTCGGACAAAGGAGATCAGCCGTTGACGGTGTCGATCAGATCCGTCTGAGCCCGTGCGGCTGCCAGCTTGCCGATCCCCAGCAGCGTCGCATCCGCACCCAGCGTGCTCGTTTCGATGTCGGTCGAATAGCTCAGTCGCGCGACCTCCTCCCGAACGTAGGGGAGCAACAGCGGCAGGCTTCCGACGCCCCCGCCGAGCACGGCGAAGCCGGGATCGATGACCGCAATGCCGGCGCTCACGAGCCTTCCGATGTCATGGCCATGCCGCCTGATATGCGCCGTTGCCGCCGCGTCGCCTTTGCTCGCCCGGTCGAAGAGATCGACACTGTCGCGCGGGATGTCGTCATCAGGCCAATCCGCCCGCACGCGCGCCATGAAGGCCTCCACCCCGAGATAATCCTCCAGCGTTTCCGGCTGCGGTGTCTCGCTCGCGCTCCAGGGAAACGGGAGATGGCTGACCTCTCCGGCGGCCCCATTGCGGCCACGGATCAACTCGCCGCGCAGCACCATTCCCATGCCGATCTTCAGACCGACCTGCACGAAGGCGAAGTCAGGACGCCCGATGGCAGCACCGTAATTGTACTCGGCGATCGCAGCGCAATTGACGTTGTTTTCCAGAACGAGGGGCACGCCGGCAGGCAGCGAAAACCCGTCGAACGTCAAAATCTCGCGCCCGGGCTGCATGAGCCGGGATTGTCCCGTGACACGGGCGGGCACGGCCACACCGACCGCGCGCAGCGGGCCCCAATCCGGTGCGGCAGCGCTCAGTGCCTTGCTGATTGCCTGGTCGACCATGCGGCTGATCTCGGCACTCATATGGCGTTGCCCTGAAGACAGCGCGTAGGTCCCGGCCAGAAGCAGGCGTCCGTCCAGATAGGCCACGCGATACCGAATGACCGTCGAGCCCGCGTCGACAGCGATCGTATGGCCCGCGCCTTTGCCAATCTGGTAGATCGCGGCGGTGCGGCCGGTATGGCCCTGCGCTTGCCCGATCACCTCGACATAGTCGAATCTGCTCAATTCGGCCATCGCCGCAGACAATGTCGGACGTGACAGATTGAGGTCTTCACACAATTGTGGACGTGTCGCCTGGCCGACGGCGATCAGGCGTTTGAAGACGGCGCGTGCGCTCGAGGTGAACGTTGCCGGACTGGTTACAGGCTCTCGAACTAGGGACACGGCGTCATCTTTCCTGCGATCGGTTGCCGCTTTTACCGGAGAGGGTCCCTGTTGGTAAAGCTGCAAAACAAACCAGGCCAGGCCAGGCTGGCGGCACGGACTTTGCCGTCGTGTCGCAAGACGATCTCGGTCAATTTGTCCGCCATCTCAACGAGCAGCCGCGCTGCTTGCGGATTTTCCTGCCTTCAAATGCCGATAATTTAGAAAGAACAGCCTGAAGAAGGCGGAGCTCAGGCCTGCTCATATCTCCATTAAATTGATCGATTACATAAATTTATAGCAGGAAATTTCAAATGGAGGCACGCTGATGACCCTGTTTTCCCGACGCGCTGTGACGCTTCTTCTCAGCGCCGCAGCACTTCTTGCGCCGCTTGCGGCAACGCCCGCCTGGAGCGCCGAGACCACGATCAATATCGGTTACCAGCCGATCGTCGAGCCCTCCCGCGTGCCCCAGGCCGATGGCACTTATGAGAAGGCCACCAAGGCGAAGATCAATTGGAAGAAGTTCGATGGCGGGGCGGATGTGATCGCGGCCATCGCCTCGGGCTCGCTCGATATCGGCTATGTCGGCTCCTCGCCGCTCGCCGCCGCCGCAAGCCGGCAACTGCCGATCGAGACCATCGCACTCGTCGGCCTGATCAGCGAGGCGGAAGCGCTGGCCGTGCGGAACATCGCCAAGCCTGAGGATCTCGCCGGCAAGAAGATCGCGACGCCCTTCGTCTCCACCGCGCATTACAGCCTGCTGACGGCGCTCAAGCACTGGAACATCGATCCGAAGTCGGTCGAGATCCTCAACCTGCGGCCGCCGGAAATCGCCGCCGCCTGGTCGCGTGGCGATATTGACGGCGCCTATGTCTGGGATCCGGTGCTCTCGCAGATCAAGAAGACCGGAACGGTTCTCGCGACCTCGGCCGATGTGGCGAACTGGGGCGGCCCGACCTTCGATGCCTGGATCGTCAGCAAGAGCTTCGCCGACGCCCATCCCGATCTCGTGGCTGCCTTCGTCAAGGTGACGGGCGATGCCACGGCCGCCTATCGCGCCCATCCCGACGCCTGGTCCGCCACCTCGCCGGAAGCCGAGAAGATCGCCCGCCTGACCGGCGCCAAGCAGGACGAAGTGCCTGCGCTGCTCAAGGGCTATACATTCCCGACGCTGCAGGAGCAGGCCGGCGCCGATCTTCTCGGCGGCGGCACGGTGAAGGCCGTGGCGGCAACCTCCGCCTTCCTCAAGGAGCAGGGCAAGATCCCGGCGACGCTTGACGATTACAGCGCCTATGTCTCGCCGCGCTGGGTGCAGGATGCCGCCAAGCTCTCCTTCTGAGATCAGATACCCATAACCACGACCGGCGGGCAACGGCGCGCCGGTTTTCGGCCTTTGCTTCGGGAACCGCGCCCATGACCAGCCGCCTCACCTTCGACGCCGTCAGCCTCGCCTATCCCGACCGCGATTGCGGCAGTTCCGGCACCCGCGTGCTGGAAGGGATCGATCTGTCCGTGTCGAGCGGCGACTTCGTCGTCGTCATCGGCCGGTCCGGTTCCGGCAAGACGAGCCTGCTCAACCTCGCCGCCGGCTTCCAGCAGCCGACCGCCGGCGCGGTTCTTCTGGATGGCCAGCCGATTTCCGGCCCCGGTGCCGAGCGTGCCGTCGTCTTCCAGGACGATGCGCTCTATCCCTGGCTCAACGCCCGCGACAACATCGCCTTTCCGCTGGCGCTGAAAGGGGTGGCCAAGGATGCGCGCCGCAAGGCGGCCGAGGAACTGTTGGCACGCGTCGGCCTTGCCGGGTCTGGCGACCGGCGCATCTGGGAGCTGTCGGGCGGCATGCGCCAGCGTGTGGGCATCGCCCGGGCACTGGCGGCCGAGCCGCGCTTTCTCCTGCTCGACGAGCCCCTCGGCGCGCTCGACGCGCTGACGCGATCCAAGCTGCAACTCTTCCTGCTCGACATCTGGAAGACGAGCGGGGCCGGCGCGCTGCTGATCACCCACAGCATCGACGAGGCACTGCTGCTCGCCACCCGCATCGTCGTGCTGCAGCCGGCGCCCGGCCGCATCGGCGCCATTCTCGACAGCGGCTTTGCCGGCGAGATTCTCTCCGGCGCGGACCCGCGCAAGGTGCGCCAGTCCGTGCTCTTCCGCAGCATGCATGACGGGCTGACCGCGCTCATCCATGACAACGCCCATGAGGAGCTTGCCGCATGACCATGCTCGCCGAAAGCTACAGCGCAGCAGACACCCGGAAAGCCGATCGCGCGGGAGCGGAGCAACCGGCGCCACGCCCGGCAGCCGGCGCCCGGAGCGGCCTGCGCGTGCCGACGCTCGCCATCTCGCTCCTGACCGGCGCAGCGCTCATCGCCAGCTGGTGGCTTGCTGCCGCACTTGCCGTCGTCTCGCCGGTCTTCCTTCCCTCCCCGGCGGCCGTGGCCACCTCCTTCTGGAGCCTCGTCACCACGGGCTTCGTCGATTCCACCCTTCTGCAACACCTCGCGGCAAGCCTCGGGCGTGTGCTCGCAGCCCTTGCCGCAGCCCTCGTCATCGGCGTACCGGTCGGCCTGCTGATCGCCATCAGCCGCGTCGGCCGCGGCATTCTCGATCCCATCGTCGAGTTTCTGCGCCCGCTGCCGCCGTTGGCCTATCTGCCGCTGATCATCATCTGGGTCGGCATCGGCGAGGCCTCGAAGGTGACGGTGATCGCGCTGTCCATGCTGCCGCCGATCATCCTGTCGACCAGCGCCGGTGTGCGCGGCGTGCCCCGGGACTTCGTCAATGCTGCCCGCGCCTTCGGGGCGACGCGCAGGCAGCTTCTGGCCCGCGTGCTGCTGCCGGCCGCCCTGCCCTCGATCCTCACCGGCATGCGCATCGCGCTCGGCACCGGCTGGTCGACGCTGGTGGCGGCTGAACTCGTAGCGGCCACGCGCGGCCTCGGTTTCATGATCCAGTCGGCCGCCCAGTTCCTCGTGACAGACATCGTGATCGCCGGCATCCTGGTCATCGCTGCCGTCGCCTTCGCGCTTGAATGGCTGGCCCGCTTCATCGAGCGGCGCTTCGTGCCCTGGGCCGATCCGGGGCGCAACCGTTGAGCCAGCCTGCCGTGCTATACCGGGCTTGACATCGAAGAGGGAGGGCCCCGTTGCCTGTCGCAAGCCTCGCAATGTATGCCGCGCCGGAACCGGTGGCTGCCGCCAATGCCGCCTGGTGGGCCGATCTGCGCGCGAGGCTGGTCGCAACAGGCGTGACCGCCCTGCCGGAAACGCTGGACACCGATCTTGGCTATGACGAGGCCTGGCACCGGCCCGATCTCGTTCTCGCGCAGGCCTGCGGCTATCCCTATGTCAATAAGCTCCAAGGCCGGGTGCGCCTGGTGGCAACACCCTGCTACGCTTATGAAGGCTGCTACGGCCCCTTTTCCGGCAGCCTTATCGTGGTGCGTAGAGATGCGGCCTTCGGCGACATCGGCGCGCTTTTCGGCTCGCGGGTGGCGATCAACGGGAAAGACAGCAATTCCGGCATGAATCTGCTCCGGCTGATGATCGCACCCCATGCGATCAAGGGCCGCTTCTTCTCCGCCTGCCTGGAAACGGGTGGGCACCGGGCAAGCCTTGCCGCCGTCGCCGGCAACAGGGCAGATATCGCGGCGATCGACACGGTCACCTTCGGACATCTCCGCCGCTTTGCACCGGAAGAGGTCGCCAATGTGCGGATCCTCGCGCGCACGCCGATCGGCCCGGGTCTGCCGCTGATCACGCGGGGATCGGCGTCCGACGCCTTTGTCGCCGCGCTGCGCCAGGCGCTGCGTCAGTTCGTGGACGATCCGTCCACGGCGGATCTGCGCGAGACGCTGGCGATCCGGGATTTCGCCCTTCTCGATGACAGCCACTACGAGAGGCTGCGCGACTTCGAGCGCGAGGCGCAACGGCTCGGTTATCCTGAAATTGCATAGAATGACAGAAAGAGCAACCACAGCGAGAGGCAGGAAAGGCAGACGCTGGATGACGGGGACAGAGATACAACCATTACACGGCCAGACGGTTGCCCCCATCGAGTGGCCGACCGTCGCGCTCGCAGGTGTCATTTATGGCGGCTATCTGGCCGTGACGTGGTGGTGGGCCTCCCTGCCGCTTCCCTTGGTGATCGTCGCCGGCGCCTGGCTGATCGCCTGGCACGGGTCGCTTCAGCACGAGGTGATGCATGGTCATCCCACCCGTCTGCGCTGGATCAATGATGGCCTCGGCTGGCCGCCGCTTTCGCTCTGGCTGCCCTATGCGCTTTACCGCGAAAGCCACATGCTGCACCACCGCGACGAGTTTCTGACGGACCCGATCGAAGATCCGGAATCCTCCTACTTCACCCGCCAGGCCTGGGAAAGACTGGGCGCCACCGGCCGCCGGCTCGCTTCCTGGAACACGACGCTGCTGGGCCGCCTCACCATCGGCCCTGCGGTGATGATCCTGGCATTTCTGGCGCAGGAGGCGATGCAGTTGCGCAAGGGCGATCGCGCGCGTTTGCTTCTCTGGCTGCGCCACGGCGCCGGAGTCGCCATCGTCCTGGTCTGGGTGGTCGCAATCTGCGGCATGCCGCTCTGGCTTTACCTGCTCGGCTTCGTTTATGGCGGCGCCTCGCTCAGCAGGATCCGCTCCTATGCCGAGCATCGCTATGCCGATCACCATGAGGAGCGCACGGCCATCGTCGAGAACAGCCCCTTTCTGGGGCTCCTGTTCCTGCACAACAATCTTCATGTGCTGCATCATCGCCGGCCGGGCATTCCCTGGTATCGCCTCCCCGCGCTCTACAGGCGCGACAGGCAGGCCCTGATCGCCCTCAATGGCGGCCTTCTGTACAATGGCTATGGCGATATCTTTCGCCGCTATCTGGTGACGCCGCATGACGAGCCGCGCCACCCCTTGTACCTGGAGAACGCCGCGAAGGACCGATAGGGCGCGTTGTCTTCGAGTCGATTGACGTCGAATGTGCTCGATAGCTGCCGTGGGAATGGCGGACGATCGCGGGCAGTCTGATGGAGGAAGACTGTGGCAATGGCGGGGTTCCCGCGCAAGCGAGGCTTTGATAACACCCGCGCGGGCTCCGGTGGGAGAGCCCGCGCGGGCTGGAGGCGCGCCTACTCCGCTGGAGAGAGAGCCGGAGTGGCATCCTCCGCACCATGCTGCCGCAAGGGGCGGCCGCCGGTCAGCAAACGGGCGAGCATGTAGAAGACCGGTGTCATGAAGATGCCGAAGAAGGTCACGCCGATCATGCCGGAGAAGACGGCGATGCCCATGGCGGTGCGCATCTCCGCGCCGGCGCCGGTGGACAGCACCAGCGGCACGACACCCATGATGAAGGCCATGGAGGTCATCAGGATCGGGCGCAGGCGCAGACGGCTGGCCTCCACCGCCGCCTGGAAGGGCGTGCGGCCTTCGAATTCCAGCTCCCGGGCAAACTCCACGATCAGGATCGCGTTCTTGGCCGAAAGTCCCACCAGCACCACCAGGCCAATCTGGGTGAAGATGTTGTTGTCGCCCCCGGTCAACCAGACCCCCGTCAGCGCCGCCAGCACGCCCATCGGCACGATCATGATGATCGCCAGCGGCAGGACGAGGCTTTCATATTGCGCCGCCAGAACAAGGTAGACCAGCAGCAGCGCGAGCGGGAAGACGAACATGCTCGAATTGCCGGCAAGGATCTGCTGATAGGTCAGATCCGTCCATTCAAAGGCAAGGCCGGACGGCAGGGTTTCCTCGAGGATCCTGGTGATCGCCGCTTCCGCCTGGCCCGACGAGAAGCCGGGCGCGGGACCGCCATTGATGTCGGCGGACAGGAAGCCGTTATACCGCGTCGTGCGCTCCGGTCCGGTCTGGGCATCCACCTTCAACAGGGCCGAAAGCGGGATCATCTGGCCGGACTGAGACCGCACCTTCAGCTGGCCGATATCCTCCGGCTTGGCGCGGAACTTCGAATCCGCCTGCACCCGCACGCTGTAGGTCCGCCCGAAGGCGTTGAAGTCGTTGACATAGAGCGAGCCGAGATAGATCTGCAGCGTTTCGAAGACATCGGTCACCGACACGCCGAGCTGTTCGGCCTTGGCGCGGTCGAGATCGGCATAGAGCTGCGGCACGTTGATCTGAAAGCTCGAGAAGATGCCGGCCAGTTCCGGCGTCTGATAGGCCTTGGCGAGCACCGCCTTGGCCGCTTCGTCGAGCGTCTGGTTGCCGAGGCCGGCGCGGTCCTCGATCTGCAGCTTGAAGCCGCCCGTGGTGCCCAGACCATTGACCGGCGGCGGCGGGAACATGGCGATGAAGGCGTCCTCGATGCCCGCGAACTTCTGGTTCAGCGCCATGGCGATCGCCCCGCCCGACAGATCCGGCGTCTTGCGGTTTTCAAAGTCGTCGAGCACGGCGAAGACGATGCCGGCATTCGAGCCGATGGTGAAACCGTTGATCGACAGGCCGGGGAAGGCAATGGCGTGTTCGACGCCCGGCTGCTTGAGCGCGATGTCGCTCATCCGCTTGATCACGCTTTCGGTGCGATCGAGCGTCGCGCCATCGGGCAGCTGGGCGAAGCCGATCAGATATTGCTTGTCCTGCGCCGGCACGAAGCCGCTCGGCACAGCATGGAACATGCTGTAGGTGGCGCCGACCAATGCCAGATAGAGGATCATGACGAGGCTCTTGCGCGACAGAAGCCCGCCGACCGTGCGGCCATAGCCATTGGACGCGGCGCCGAAGGCGCGGTTGAAGCCACGGAAGAACCAGCCGAAAATCGCATCCATGAAGCGCGTCAGCCAATCCTTCTTGGCGTGATGGCCCTTCAGCAGCAGAGCGGCGAGCGCCGGCGACAGCGTCAGCGAATTGAGCGCCGAGATCACCGTCGAGATGGCGATGGTCAGGGCGAACTGACGGTAGAACTGCCCGGAGAGCCCGCTGATGAAGGCGAGCGGCACGAAGACCGCGACCAGCACCAGCGCGATCGCGATGATCGGCCCGGACACTTCCTTCATCGCCTTGTAGGTCGCATCGCGTGGGCTGAGGCCGTTTTCGATGTTGCGTTCGACATTTTCCACCACGACGATCGCATCATCCACCACGATGCCGATCGCCAGAACCAGCCCGAACAGCGTCAGCGCATTGATCGAGAAGCCGAAGGCATACATGACCGCGAAGGTGCCGATGATCGACACGGGAACCGCGATCAGCGGAATGATGGAGGCGCGCCAGGTCTGCAGGAAGAGGATGACGACGAGAACGACGAGCGCGACCGCTTCAAGCAGCGTATCGACGACCTTCTCGATCGAGGCCCGCACGAACTTGGTGGTGTCGTAGACGATCTCGTATTTGACCCCCTGCGGCATGGCGGCCTGGAGCTGGTCCATGGTCGCCTTGACATTGTCGGCGATCTCGATCGCATTCGACCCCGGCGCCTGGAGCACGGCGACGGCAACGGCGGGACGGCCGTCGAGCAGCGAGCGCAGCGTGTAATCGGCAGCGCCGAGCTCGATGCGGGCCACATCACGCAGGCGGGTGATTTCGCCGTTCGCGCCGCTCTTGACGATGATGTTGCCGAATTCCTCCGGCGTGCGCAGCCGGCCCTGCGCATTGACGTTGAGCTGCAGGTCCACGCCCGGCTGGCTCGGCGAGGCGCCGATGATGCCGGCCGCCGCCTGCACGTTCTGGCCGCGGATGGCGTTGGAGACATCGCTGGCGGCAAGCCCGTGTTCGGCGGCCTTCTGCGGGTCGATCCAGACGCGCATCGAATAATCGCCCGCGCCGAAGACCTGGACCTGGCCGACGCCCTGGATGCGGTTCAGCCGGTCCTTGACGTTCAGCGTCGCATAGTTGCGCAGATAGGTGATGTCGTAGCGGTCGACGTCGGAGACGAGGTTGACCACCATGATGAAGTCGGGCGAGCTCTTCACCGTCGTCAGGCCCAGGGCGCGCACTTCGGCCGGCAGGCGCGGCTCGGCTTGCGACACGCGGTTCTGCACGAGCTGCTGCGCCTTGTCCGGATCGGTGCCGAGCTTGAACGTGACCGTGACATTCAGCACGCCGTCGGATGTGGCCTGGCTCGACATGTAGAGCATGTCCTCGACGCCGTTGATCTGTTCTTCGAGCGGCGTCGCCACCGTTTCGGCGATCACGGTCGGATTGGCGCCGGGATAGGTGGCGCGCACGACGATCGAAGGCGGCACCACGTTCGGATATTCGGAAATCGGCAGGGATCGCATGCCGATCAGGCCGGCCACCACGATGAGGATCGACAGGACGGCGGCAAAGACCGGCCTGTCGATGAAGAAGCGTGAAATATTCATGTCGTTACCCTCTCTCCAGAGGCATTTTGGAAACGAAAAGCCCCGTCCCGCGGACAGCTGGCCGCAGGGGATCAGGGAGACTGCACTGTTGGGGTCGGGCCCGGCGTCAGAGCATCGGGCTTGTCCGAGGACCGGTTGCTATTCTTCGGTCCGCTGCTTCAGGAGCCGGTCGGCCCTTTACTTGTTGGCAAGCTCGGCTTCTTCATGCGGGGCCACCACCGCGCCCGGACGAATGCGCTGCAGGCCGTTGACGACGATGCGGTCGCCGGGGTTCAGGCCCTTTTCGACGATCCGCAGACCGTCCACGGCCGACCCCAGCTCCACCTGCCGGTAGCCCACCTTGTTCTCGCCATCGACCACGAAGACGAACTTCTTGTCCTGGTCGGTGCCGACCGCCTTTTCGCTGACCATCAGGCGATCCTGCGCCTTCGGCTGGCCCATGCGAACGCGAACGAACTGGCCGGGGATGAGCCGCGAACCGGGATTGTCGAAGACCGCGCGCACGCGGATCGTGCCGCTTGCGGCATTGACCTCATTGTCGATCAGCTGCAGCTTTCCGCGCACCGGTGCGTCCGTGGCAAGCGTACTGACCTCGACAGGCACCCGATCGATCGCCGGCACGCCGTTTTCAACCGGCAGATCGGCGAGGATCTTCGCCACCAGCTCCTCGCCGGCATCGAAACTCGCATAGATCGGATCGCTGGAAACCAGCGTCACCAGCGGCGTGGAGGCGGAGCCCGCGGCCACGAGATTGCCCACCGTCATTTCCAGCTTACCGGCGCGCCCGGCGATCGGAGCCCGGATCTGCGTATAGCCGAGATTGAGCTGCGCCGTCGTCAAGGTGGCCTTGGCGGACTGCAGGTTGGCCAGCGCCTCGCTCTGGGCGCTCTGGCGCTGGGTCAGGTCGCTCTGCGAGATGATGTTCTTGGCGGCCAGCGTCTTGCCGCGCGCAAGTTCGGTGGTGGCAAAGTCCAGTTTGGCCTCTGACGAGGCGACCTGCCCCTGGGCTTGGGCGACCTCGGCCTTGTAGGGCTCCGGATCGATGGTCATCAGCAGGTCACCCGCCTTGACCAAACCGCCTTCGCGGAAATGCACCGACTGGATCACGCCGGCCACACGCGGGCGGATCTGCACGCGGTCGACGGCTTCCAGCCGGCCGGAAAAT
Organism: Xaviernesmea rhizosphaerae; assembly: GCF_001938945.1. Classification (GTDB taxonomy): domain Bacteria; phylum Pseudomonadota; class Alphaproteobacteria; order Rhizobiales; family Rhizobiaceae; genus Xaviernesmea; species Xaviernesmea rhizosphaerae. Next base: position 82,690 of record NZ_MKIO01000031.1, on the reverse strand, counting down.
TCCTGCCAGGTGGTGATGTTGCGCGGATTGACGACAGCGACCGTCACCGGAACGGCCGGCGGCGGTGCCGCTGCCGTGGCGGGCGCGGCACTGGCGTCGCGCGGCAGTTCGAGATAGACCGAGGCCGCTGCAATGAGCGCAGCCGTGCTCAGCCCGGCGCCCCACAGGGCCCAGTTTTTTGCCTTCGATGTCATGGTTACTCTCCTTACGGCCTTGGCATACGGCCGGTCGTCTGCTCGGGCGCATCAGAGCGAAATCAGGGTTCGGTCCGATGCTCTCGATGATGCGAAATCTTAAGCGCTCGTCTGCTGCATGAAACGAATGAACTCCTCGCGCAATTCGGCCATCCATGGGCCGTCTGCGCCATTATAGATGCCGGTCCAGCCGCAACGCGCCGGCAAAACCGTCTTGCTGACAGCGACACCCGAAGCGGCAAGCCTTTCGGCATAGCCGCTCGCTTCGTCGCGCAGCGGATCGTCCTGCGATGTCACGACCAGGGCCGGCGCGACACCCGAAAGCCGCGAGCACAGGCACGGGGCCGCATAGGGATGCTGAAAGCCGCAGCCCGCCTGCAAATAGTGGCTCCAGCCCTCGGCCCAGCGTTCGCGCAGCGACTGTTCCCCGGCTTCGCGCATCGACTGCGACGCCATCATCGGGTCGATCAGCGGCGACAGCAGGATCTGCCCCGAGAGATCGCCGAGCTGCACGTCCCGCGCCTTGAGCGCGACGCCCGCGGCGATATTGCCGCCCGCCTCGTCGCCTGCGACGAAGAGCGGCGAGCGGGTCAGACCACCATAGAGCTTGCGCTTGGTGCTCAGATAGGCAAGCGCCATGAAGGCATGTTCCATCGCCTGCGGAAAGCGATTGTCCGATCCTCTGGCATAGTCAGCCTCGACCACGGTCGCGCCCGCAGCGGCCAGGGCGGTGCCCACCGGTCGCTCGGCCTGCGTCATGGCCTTGCCCTGAAAGGCATCGCCGCGAAAATAGAGGATGATCGGCGCGCCCTTGGCCTTGGCCATCTCCCCATACAACCGCATGGGAATGGGTGGCGTCAGCGGGCCGTTGACCCCGATATTTTCCCAACGCTCGGCCAAAGTCTCTCACTCTCGCCTTACGTAAGGCATGCTTGTCTTTGTCTCTGCGTATGATATTATTGTTCGGAGAAAATAGCGCAAGTCGGCAAGGCGGACATCACTGTTCCGAAATTTTGGACAATAGCGCATTGCAGCAGGAGGTGGCTTGATGGATCAGCTGTCGGCGATGCGGGTTTTCCTTCGGGTCGTCGAGACCGGAAACTTCACGCGCGCGGCCGCGACGCTGAACATGCCGAAGACGACGGTGACCAATATGGTGCAGGGACTGGAGGCCCATCTGCGCGCGACCTTGCTCAATCGCACCACGCGCCGCGTGATGGTGACGACCGACGGCGCGCTTTATTACGAGCGGGCCCAGCAGATCCTGGCCGAACTCGACGAGCTCGACGGCAGCATGTCGAATTCGCAGACCCAGCCCTCCGGGCGATTGCGCGTGGAAATGGCCGGCGCTTTCGCGGATCTGCTGGTCGTGCCCAATCTGTGCGATTTCCACGATCGCTTCCCGAAGATCCGGCTGGATATCGGCGTCGGCGACCGGTTGGTCGATTATATCGCCGAAAACGTCGACTGCGCCTTACGCGGTGGAACCCCGACGGACCAGTCGCTGATCGCCCGCAAGGTCGGGCAGATGACCATGCAGACCTATGCCGCCCCGTCCTACATCCAGAAATTCGGGGCGCCGGTCCATCCGCAGGATCTTGAACAAAACCATTTTTGCGTCGGCTATCTCAACGCGACCGCCGGCCGGGTGATGTCGATCGCCTTCGAGAAGGGCGAAGAGAGGATCGAGGTCGATCCGCATTATGTCGTCTCGGTCAACGACGCCCGCTCCTATGTCAATGCGGCAATATCAGGGCTTGGCGTCGCCCAGGCGCCAAGCTTCCTGGTGCGCGATGCGCTGGAAAAGGGAGAACTGGTGGAGGTTCTGCAGCCCTGGCGCTGCGAGCCCCTGCCGCTCTACATCGTCTATCCGCACACCAGACATCTTTCCAACAAGGTCAGGGTCTTCGTCGACTGGCTGGCGAAACTCGTCCAGAGCGCCAGGCTTGACGACAATAGCGGGCAAACGGGAAAGCTCGGCCAGGGTACGATCCCACCGGAGTGACACCGGGATCGACAGGATCAGGCTTCAAGTCATGCAAAATCCCGTTGATCGTTTCGCGCTGTCTGGAACGTCTTGGCGGACGCGCAAAGTCCTCTTTCGTCCTGATCATCTTTGCCAGAAATCTCAAAAGTCCAAAATGGTCCTAAGGACTTCTTACCTGGTGCTCCGGAGGCATAATACCAAGTGTCGATGATAGGAACCTATAGGACAGGCTTTCCGGGCTTTCTGGCTAGGAGAGGTTCGCAGATCGATGCTGTCGCATCGGTCAAGAGCCTCGACAACGCCAGAAGGCCCGGAAAGCCTGCCGAAGGTGGCTCAGCTCTGGTCTCTGGCGTCGTTGCGATGCTTGCCCGATGCGACAGCATCGCGCTGCCCATCGCGCCTAGCCAGAAACCACAGCTGAGCCATCCTATAGGTCCCTATCATCGACACTTGGTATAAGGGGCGAAACGCAATTTTGCGCATCGCCCCTTTGGGATGTTCTCAGATCACGCCCCAGGAAGAACGCCCTTAGAAGGCGGCAAGCGGGATCCAGGTTGCAGTCGCGGCCGCGCTGGTCGAGAAGGCGGGGATCTTCTTGGCGAGGTCTTCGATGGTAGTGACACCGGCGTCGCGCAATTGCTGCTGCGTCACCAGAACGGGTTCCACGACGATCGTCTGCGGCAAGGTTTCGCCCGCGATCTGCAGGGCGGCGGCGCGAATGGAGACGGCGCCCACGACGGCGGGATTGGTCGCGGCGGTCGCCACCCACGGGCTGCCCGGCTCGACGATTTCCTGAATGTCGGCGGTGGAAATATCGGCCGAATAGATCTTCAGCTTATCCGCGATCCCGAGATCGACAGCGGCGAGCTTCACGCCGCGGGCGAACTCGTCATAGGGCGCGAACACCACGGAAATATCGGGATTGGCGCGCAGTGCCGCCTTTGCCTGATCGGCCGTGCTCGTCGCGGTCGTATCGCTGACGACGCCGAAGCGGGCGGCCTCGACGATGCCGGGATTGGCGGCCTTCACCTTGTCCCAGACCTCATTGCGCCGGTCGAGCGGCGCAAAGCCGGCCACATAGACATAACCCGCCTTGAAGGCCGCGCCATTGTCCTTCAGCGCCTGATTGAGCGCGCTTTCGGCCAGCTTGTGGTCCGACTGCTCGATCTGGGTGATCTTCGGATTGTTCAGATTGACGTCGAAGGCCACAACCTTGATGCCCTTGTCGAGCGCCTGCTGGACGACATCCGCCAGGGATTCCGGCAGGCCGTGATCGACGATGATGGCCTGAACGCCGAGATTGATGGCCTGTAGGATCTGCTCGCGCTGCTCGGCCGCATTCTGCCGGCCCGGGAAGATCCTAAGATCCGCGCCCAACGCCTTTGCCTGGGCCTCGGCCCCCGCCTGATAGGCCTGGAAGAAATCGCCGGCGGAGAGATAGCTGACCAGCGCCAGCTTGACGCCGCCTTTGTCAAAGGGGGCCGGCGCACCGGAAATGCCTGCGGCCAGCACGGCCGGCGCCGCAGCGAGGAGGGAAAACGCGGTCAGTGTGGCGAGGTGCATAGAGGGTCTCATAGGGGCTCCGGAAGCGTTCGGGTGGATGCCTCCAGCATCATATATAGTATATAGTTTTTGTAGATTGATGCTCGTTCGGCACCGCCCGCTTTGGAAACAATTTTGCTACGCTGGCGGGCCTGCGCAGCCGCTTTGTTTCCCTGCAGGAGCGTGTGCGAGACTGGCCCCAACCTCACGAGAAAGCCGCTGCGGCCAAGCGCGCGATCAGCGCCAGGAACACATTTCTATATTGTCTATCGATAAAGAGATCTAATTCCTTGAGCTGTCTGGCCCAGGCGCTAGGACACAGGCAGACAGGAACGGTTCACCCGCCATGGCACTGCTGGAAGCACATGAGATCTTTCGCCGGTACGGCTCCACCCAGGCTCTCGCCGGCGCGAGCCTCGTGCTGGAGCGCGGCGAAATCGTCGCGCTGATGGGCGCCAATGGCGCGGGCAAATCCACACTGGTGAAAATCCTCTCCGGCGTGGAACGGGCCGATCAGGGAACAGTGCGGCTGAATGGCAGGGAGATCGCGCCGAAGAGCCCGGCGGAGGCGGCCCGGTGCGGCATCGTCACCGTTCACCAGTCGACCGACGTCGTGGGCATTCCCGGCCTCAGCGTTGCGGACTCCCTGCTCCTGAACCGTTACGTCACCGGCAAAATGCCCTACTTCCTCTCAAGGTCGGCCGTTTTGCGCGCCGCGCGCCGCGTTACCGCCCATGCCGGCTTTGACCTGCCGCTCGACCGCGACTTCGCCGAGCTGGGCGCGGCAGAACGCCAGCTCGTCGCCATTGCCCGCGCGCTGTCCGACAAGGCCGATGTGCTGATCCTGGACGAGCCGACGGCGAGCCTCTCCGGCACGGAGTGCCGCCGGCTCTACGAGATCCTCCTGAGCCTGAAGGCGCGCGGTCTCGCCATCCTCCTCATCTCCCACAGGACGGCCGATCTCGCTGCCGTTGCCGACCGGGTCGAGGTGCTGCGCGGCGGGCGCAATGCCGGCGCGTTTCGCCGCCCCCTGGATCTGGACGCGGCCGTGGAAACGATGATCGGGCGTTCGCTTGCGCGGGCGAGGCCGACCCAGCGCGCGGATCTCGGCCCACCCGTTCTCAGCCTCACCGGCGCAAGACTGCTGCCGGACAGGCCGGCCTTCGACCTCACCGTGCATGCCGGCGAAGTGGTGGCCATCACAGGGGTTCTCGGCGCCGGCAAGAGCCGGCTGCTCTCGGCGCTGTTCGGCATCGGCAGGCTTGCGGGCGGAAAAGCGACGCTAGACGGGGCACCCTATCGTCCAACCGGGCCGGCGGATGCCATTGCGCGCGGCGTGGCACTTGCGGCCGAAGACCGGCACCGCTCCTCGCTGATGCCGCGCGACTGGCCGGGCTCCAGCATTGCCGCCACGATCAGCCTGCCGCATCTGCGGCGCTGGTATCCCTTCGATCTGATGATGTCCGGCCGCGAGCGCCAGGAGGCGGACCGGGCGATCGCGCGTCTCGGCATCAAGGCGGCCGGCGCGGATGCCTCGGTCTGGTCGCTGTCGGGCGGCAACCAGCAGAAGACGGTTCTCGCCCGCTGGGAGGTGGTCCCCGGCCGTTTTCTTCTTCTGGACGAACCCTTTCAGGGCGTCGATGTCGGCGCGCGCCATGACATCATCGCCACCATCCGCAGCCACCGCGACCGCGCCACGCTGATTGCCACCTCCGATCCGGAGGAGGCCCATGAGGTTGCCGACCGGGTCTTCGTGATGGACCAGCACAGCCTGCACAGCATTGCCCCCCGCCCTGCGCTCGCCCCCGCCCCCGCGCCTGCCTTCCTGCTCGAAAGGTCTGCCCCATGACGACGGTCACCGAACAGACAAAGCCGCCCGCTGCCGCTGCCTCCGGCCTGCGCCTTCTGCAGGAGACCGCGCGGCGGGGGGCCGTATTCATTCTGCTGGCGGCGCTGCTCGTGCTTTTCAGCATCGCGCAGCCGGCCTTCCTGACGATCGGCAATCTCATGAGCATCCTGCAGGCGGTCGCCGTGGTTGCAATCATCGGTGCGGGCGTGACGGTGACGCTCGCCATTGGCGGCTTCGATCTGTCGGTCGGCGCGGTGGCGGCCTCCAGCGTGATGGCCGCCAGCTATGCGATGATCGTGCTGGATCTCGGCGCCGGCGCCACCGTCGCACTCGTGCTTGCCTTCGGCGCGCTCGTCGGCGCCTTCAACGCCTTCCTGATCGTGCGGTTGAAGATCCCCGATCTCCTGGCAACGCTTGCCGTCATGTTCCTGCTGACAGGGCTTCAGCTGATCCCGACGGCCGGCCGCTCGATCTCCGCCGGGCTCGTCCTGCCGGATGGCAGCAAGGCGACCGGCAAGGTGGATGCCGCCTTTCTGCTCATCGGACGTTCGAGCCTGGGCGGCCTGGTGCCCCTGCCCGTTCTGCTCATGCTATTGGCCGCACTGCTTTTGCATGTGCTGACCGAGCACACCCGGACCGGACGCCTGCTGTTCGCCATCGGCGGCAATGAGGTGGCGGCCCGGCTGGCGGGGGCCAATACGGCGCGGCTGAAGGCCTTGGCCTATGTGCTCTCCGGCACGCTGGCTTCGCTCGGCGGCATCATCGTGGCCGCGCGCGTCGGTCGCGGCGATGTCTCCTCCGGCGCCTCGCTGCTGATGGATTCCGTCGCCGCCTCGCTGATCGGCTTTGCTGTTCTCGGCCTGCGCAGGCCCAACGTGCTCGGAACCGCCGTCGGCGCCGTCTTCGTCGGCGTGCTGCTCAACGGGCTGACCATGCTGAACGCCCCCTATTACACCCAGGACTTCGTCAAGGGCGCCGTCCTCGTCGGCGCGCTGGCGCTGACCTATGGCGTCAGCCGCAGCGCAAACGCATGAGATCGTTGGGCATCGCGCCGTGCAGCGCGACCCTTACCGGTGGGTAAAGGCTGAAGAGGTATAGGGCAGCGTCGCCGAATGGTGGCGCGCGTCGCGACGGCACGTTCAGAGGATGCCGCTCCTGCGGTCACGAAGCCAGAGTGGCGCCGATCCGCCGTCACCACGCTTGCGCCCGCGCCTGCCGGCTTCCGGGATGGTTTTCGGGCAGGTGGTCGCCGCGGCCGAAGAGGCGGTGGCGCAGCGTTCCGTCTGCATAGGCGGTCTTGTAGGCGCCACGGGCCTGCAGTTCGGGGATGACGATGTCGATGAAATCGACATAGCTTTCCGGCACCACGGTGCGGGCCAGGTTGAACCCGTCGATGCCGCCTTCGTCGATCCAGCCGATCAGCTCCTCGGCCACCTTGGCGCCGTCGCCGACGACAATCGGGTAGCGCCCGCCAATGGCGAGCTCCTTCAGCAGTTGGCGCTTGGTCCAGCCCTTCTGGCGGGCGAGCTGGTTGACGGACTGGATGGCGTTGCCCGTGCCGTAGTCGATCGGCTCGTCGGCATCGAAGCGGGAAAAATCGATGCCGCTGCCGGCCGCAAAATGCGCAAGGCCCGCTTCGGGGCTAGCATGATCGAGATAATCGGCGAGCTTTTCCTCGGCGTCGGCGGTGGTCCGGCCCGGCACGACGGTGATGCCGACGAAGATCTTGATATCGTCGGGCGCGCGACCGGCCGCAACGGCTTCCTCGCGCAGGGCGCGCGCCGTGCGCGCGGCGGCCGCCTTGTCGGTGGCGCCGATGAAGATGCACTCGCCGTGCCGGGCCGCGAACTGCCGGCCGCGGCCGGAAGTGCCGGCCTGGTAGAGCACCGGCGTGCGCTGTGCCGAGGGTTCCGACAGGTGATAGCCTTCGCTGCGATAATAGGGGCCTTCATGCCGGATCGCCCGGACGCGGGCCGGGTCCGCGAAGATGCGGGCAGCCTTGTCCCGTTTGACGGCATCTTCAGCCCAGCTCGCCTCCCAGAGCTTGTAGAGCACGTCGAGATAATCATCCGCCCGGTCATAGCGGCTGTCGTGCTCGCCAAGGCCAGATTGCCCCAGCGCGCGGGCCGCGCTATCCAGATAGCCGGTGACGATGTTCCAGCCGATGCGCCCCTCGGTCAGGTGATCGAGCGTCGACATGCGCCGCGCGAAGGAATAGGGCGCCTCCACGCTGGTGTTGACGGTGACGCCGAAGCCGAGATGCTGCGTCGCCGCGGCCATGGCCGAGATCAGCAGGATCGGGTCATTGACCGGAAGCTGGATGGATTCTTTCAGCGTCAGATCCACCGAGCTCTGATAAATATCGTAAACGCCGATGATATCGGCGAGGAAGATCCCGTCGAACAGGCCGCGCTCCAGCGTTTTGGCCAGATCCGTCCAGTAGGACAGGCGCCGATAGTCCGCCGAGCGGTCACGCGGATGCGTCCACAGGCCGTGATTGATGTGGCCGACGCAATTCATGCTGAAGGCGTTGAGAAGGATCTGTTTTCGCTTGGACATGTCTGATTTCGATTTTTAGAGCATCGGACCGAAAAGTGGGAACCGGTTTTCGGAAAAATCCGATGCAAAACAAAAAATTAGAGCATCGGTCCGCGTATGATTTTCAGTCCGATGCTCTGAAGACGTGCGGACGCGCTCAGATCGCGCCGTGGCGGGGCGGATGGCGGCCATTGAGGTGATACTGCCCGACCGCCTGGTACTTCCATCGGACCGGATCATGCAGCGTATGGGTGCGCACATTGCGCCAGTGCCGGTCGTAATTGTCCTCGGCCATGGTGGCGGAGGTTCCCGAGAGCTCGAACAGCTTGTTGGCGGCCAGAAGCCCGGCCTTCGTCGCGAGGATCTTCGCCTCGGCGACCGCGATGGAGGCGGCAGCGACTGTCTCCTCGGTCGGGTTCGCCATTGCCGCATCGACGCGTTCGCCCGCCTTGCGCAGCAGCGCGTCGGCCGCTCTCAGGCGCACCCGCACCTTGCCGATTTCGCTGAGCGTCAGCGGGTCTTCCCCCGCGCTCTCGACCTTCGCGTCGATCCAGGGACGCGCCCGCTCGCGCACGAAGGCGAGCATGTCGCGATAGGCGCCCTCGCCGATGCCGAGATCGATGGCGGCGTGGATGATCTGCGCGACCGGACCGATGGTGGTCGGCCGCTCGAAGGATGACTGGAACGGCACGATGCATTCCGGCTCGACGGACACAGCGTCGAAATGCACCGTGCCGCTGCCCGTCACCCGCTGGCCGAAGCCGTCCCAATCGTCGAGGATGCTGACGCCGGGCGCGGTGCGCGGGATGAAGACGATCTGGGTTCGCGCGGCCCCGTCTTCCTCCACCGAGACGAGCGTCGGGATCCAATGGGCATAGATCGCGCCGGTGCAGTAATATTTGGTGCCATCGACGCGCCAGCCGCCATCTTCGCGGTAAAGCCGGGTCCGCCGCTTGAAATCCTTCTGGCCGATTTCGGCCAGCGCATTGCCGGTGCGTTCGCCGGCCAGAACGCGGTCATAGAAGAACCGCTTCTGCGCCTCGCTGCCGCCGACGCGCAGCACTTCCAGCGAATAATAGTGGTTCTGCGGAATCTGCGACAGCGAGCCATCGGCGGCCGCGATGATCGCGGTGACCCGTGCGAGCGTGCCGGCCGAAACGCCGGCGCCGCCATAGGCCCTGGGCACGCTGATGCCCCAGAGCCCTGTCGCCACGAAGGCGTCCAGCTCGTCCCACGGAAGATGCCGCTCGGCATCGCGTTTCGATGCGCCGGCCCGCAGCGTCTCGGCGAAGTCTTGCGCGACCGCGATCGCCTCGGCATCCGAGGCGATCCGATGCGGGATGGCCTGTGGCGGAGCGGCCGGCCGCGCGAGAACGGGTTGGGCGGGATGGCGGTTGGTCATCGCTCAGTTCCACTGATGGCGGGCCGGCAGCGCGCCGTTGAGTTCATGGTTGCCGATCAGGTGATATTTCCAGCGCACAGGATCATGCAGCGTGTGCACCCGCGCATTGCGCCAGTGCCGGTCGAGATTGTGGGCCGCGCGGGTGGCGGCGGAGCCGGCGAGGTCGAACAGCGTTTCGCTGGCGTCCAGCGCGATCTCCGTCGTGAGGATCTTCGCCTCGGCAACGGTGACGGAGGCCTCCGCGCTGCTCTGCGCGGTGACCGGCGCGGCCGAGACCCTATCGAGCACGCGGCCGGCCTCGTAGAGGATTTCCTGCGCGGCATGCAGCTCCGTTGCCAGATGCCCGACCGAATGGAGGATGGTCGGATCGTCCGTCGCGCGCTCCAGCCCTGAATCCATCCAGGGGCGCGCCCGCTCCCGTACGAAGCGGCAGGCATCGTCGAAGGCCGCCTGTGCGATGCCGGCATCGATGGCCGCCTGGATCAGCTGCGAAGCGGGCCCTGCAAGGCCCGGACGATCGGCAAAGGCATGGACGGGAAAGACGAGCAGCGGATCGATCGCCACGCGATCGAAGATCACGCTGCCGCTTGCGGTGGTGCGCTGGCCGAAGGAATTCCAGTCGTCGATGACGGTCACCCCCTCGGCATCGCCGCGCGCCCAGACCTGCACCGCCCGCCCTTGCGCGTCCACCGCCCTTGTCGGGATGTAATGGGCGAAGATCGAGCCGGTGGAATAGAAGCGCTCGCCGGTGAGGCGAAGACCCTCGCCGGTCTCTTCCAGCCGGGTCGTGGCGATGGTGATCAGCCGCGTCTTGCGCTCGGGCCCGGCATTGCCGATGCGGTGGCCGGCCAGCACATCCGCATAGATGCGGGCCTTCTGCGCCGGCGTGCCGATATCATGGACCAGGGCCAGCACACCGAAATGGTTCTGCGGGATCTGCCCCAGCGCCGGGTCGGCGGCGCAGAGGATCTCGAAGACCTTCGCCAGGGTCTCGTAGCGCGCGCCCGTGCCGCCAAAGTCTTTCGGCACGGTGATCGCGCCGAGGCCGCTTTCGGTATAGGCCTCGATCTCGTCCCAGGGCAGGCGTCGCTCCCGGTCACGGTCTGCGGCGCCGGCCTGGAAGCGTTCGGCGAGCAGATGGGCGATCTCCAGCGCTTCCCCATCCTCCCGGATGCGATGCACCGGACGCGGTGGCCCGGAGCGCCGGCGCTCACGCTCGCTTTCGGTGGCAGGGGGCACGGTCTGGGCCTGCGGGCGGGTCATGGCATTACTCTGGTTCAGAATGTGAAGGGAGACGGTCAGCGGGCACGCAGCCGTCGCACCGCGCTGTCGCCGATGAACTGGACGAGGCAGACGGTGGCGATCAGCACCACGAGAACCGCGACCATGACCGTGGTGTCGAAACGCTGGTAGCCATAGCGGATCGCCATGTCGCCGAGCCCGCCGGCGCCCACGGCGCCGGCCATGGCGGAGGCGCCGATCATCGAGACGACGGTGATGGTGAAACCGCCGACGAGGCCGGGCAGCGCTTCCGGCAGCAGGACATGGCGGATGATGTGCCAGCGCCGGCAGCCGATCGCCTGCGCCGCCTCGATCAGGCCATGCTCGACCTCGCGCAGGCTGACCTCGGCAATGCGGGCCAGAAAGGGCGTGGCGCTGATCGACAGCGGCACGATGGCCGCCCAGACGCCGATCGTCGTTCCCGTCACCAGCCGCGTGAAGGGCAGCAGGGCGACCAGCAGAACGATGAAAGGCGCGGCGCGAAAACCGTTGATAACGGCGCCGAGCACGCGGTTGGTGCGCGGGGCATTGATCAGGCCCCCGGGCGAAGACAGCACGAGAAACACGGCCAGCGGCACGCCGACGACAAGGGCGATGATAGCGGAAACGCCGACCATGGTCAGCGTGTCGAGAAAGGCCTGCCAGAGGCGGTCAAGCATTTGCGGGGACATAACCGATGATCCTTGCGCCATGAGCCAGATCCTGGCCGGAAAGACGGGAGGGCAGATCGCCTGCTGCCGGCGCCGAAACGATCAGCCGGCCGCTGAGATGCCCGTCGATCCTGTCGAGCTGGCTCTGCACGATGCGTAGCTGGGACCCGAGTAGCGCCACAAGCCGTGCGAGATCCGGTTCACGGCCGCCCTCGCCCGTATAGGTGAAATCGATCAGCGCCAGCGCCGTGTCACTTGCGGGCGACGACGTCATTCGGCTGGCGATCTCCTCCGGCAGGCCGCGTGTCAGCGGCGCGAGCAGCGCCTTCGTCGCCTCGTGCCGGGGATTGCCGAAAACCTGCCAGACAGGCCCCGTCTCGGCGATGCCGCCGGCCTCGAGCACCAGCACCTCGTCGCAGATCTCGCGGATGACACTCATCTCATGGGTGATCAGAACGATGGTGAGGCCGAGACGGCGATTGATGTCCTTCAGCAGCGAGAGGATCGACAGCGTCGTTTCCGGATCGAGCGCGGAGGTCGCCTCGTCGCAGAGCAGGATGTCCGGGCGGCTGACCAGCGCGCGGGCAATGCCGACACGCTGCTTCTGGCCGCCGGACAGCCGGGATGGATAGGTCCTCTCCTTGCCTTCGAGGCCGACGAGCTTCAGCACCTCCCCCACCCGCGCTTCGATCTCGGCCGTGCCGACACCGGCCACAAGAAGCGGCAGGGCGACATTGCCGAACACGGTCTTGGCCGAGAGCAGGTTGAAGTGCTGGAAGATCATGCCAACGCGGCGCCGGAGCGCCACAAGCGCGCTTTCCCCATAGGCCGCAATATCCTCGCCATCGACCAGCACCCGGCCGACGGTCGGCTGCTCCAACCGGTTGATGGTGCGCAGCAGGCTCGACTTGCCGGCGCCGGAGCGGCCGATGATGCCGAAGACCGAGCCGGCGGCGATGTCGATGCTGATCTCTTGCAGCGCCTCGACGCGGCCGGCAGACGAGGTGTAGACCTTTCCGACCCCCTCGAAACGCACGGAACCGGCGGCCAGCGTCTCCGAGCCGGCCGAAGGCCCTGATTCAGCCGCCCCGCGCGAAGACACCGCTGGCTTCGCGTCATGGCGCGCCGTCGCGCCGGCTTGTAAAAGCGGATGGTCTGCCACCCCGAGGAAAGCCAGGCTCATCGTTACCACGCGATCGTGTAGAGCTTGGGATTATGGGCGAAGCCCGCATCGATCGCGTCGCGCACGGCCTTGGAGGACTGGTAGAGCTCGACCACCTTCTTCAGCGCCGGATTGTCGGCCTTCGCGGCATTGGCGGCGAAGACGATGGCGAACTGCTTGTCATCGATGCCCGAATAGATCAGCGCCGAGCCGGGATCGAAGGTCTTTGCGGCGATGATGAAGTGGGGATAGCCGAGCGCAACATCGACATCGGCGGTGATGCGGGCGAGCTGCGGACCTTCCACTTCGCTAAAGGTCACCTTTTTCGGGTTCTCGACGATGTCATCAAGCGTGCCGAGATAGCCGACGCCGGGCTTCAGCTTGATCAGGCCACCCTTTTCGAGCAGCAGCAGGCCGCGCCCCTGATTGACCGGATCATTGGCGATCGCCACCTTGGCCCCTTCGGGCACGCTGGCGAAATCCTTGTGCTTCAGGGAGTAGATGCCGATATTGGCAAGCGTGCCCACGCCGATCGGAACGATCTTGTAGCCCTTCTGCTTGATGGCATTGTTGAGGAAGGGCACGTGCTGGAAATAGTTGAGATCGAGGTCTCCGGCCTGCAGGGCCTCGTTCGGCGTCGTCCAGTCGCTGAATTCGATGACCTCCAGGTCGATCCCCGCCGCCTTCGCCTCCGGCACCAGCGCCTCGACAGAATCGCCATAGACTCCCGGCACGACGCCGATCTTCACGGTTTCGGCCATGGCCGGCCCGGCAACGGCCCCGGCAATGGCGATGAGGAGAGCAGAGAGAAGAGCGGTCGGTTTCATCGGAGCCTCGCAAAACTAATTTTCGCCTAAATTAATAGACAAAATAGATTTTGAGAGATTTTTTCGTCTCTTCCGACGCCCTTTCGTAAAAAATCCTCCCCATCGCTGGCCGATCCGGTTTCATGAGATCGGCGCTCTGAAGCCATGTCAGGGTTTTGGGACGACGGTGGCGAGCTTGCGGAAGGGCGAGAGGATTTCCAGGCGGCTCGGCACGCCCTTTGCGATGCTGACGATCGTGCCGGGTCCGATCTTCACCGGCGGCTCCTCGGCCTGGGAATAGATCGCCTCGCCTTCCACGACCACGAAAGTCTCCTCCAGGTCGCGGCCCGGATAGGTGTAGATGCCCGGTTCGGCCTTCCACACGGCGACGATGGTTCCGTTTTCGATCTCGTCCTGCCAGATCGGCCGGCGATAGGAGCCGCTTTCGCGGCCCTCGGCGGGCATGGCCGGCGTCAGATCGATGTCGTCGGCAATGTTGTAGATCGGCATGGTCATGGGCAGTCTCCTTTTTGATGCGTGAGAGCGCGCTTGAAGAAGCGTCGTGTCGGGTGTGGGGGATCAGGCGTGTGGCGGCAGGGGCGCGCCGGAAAGCCGGGCGGCGAGATTGTCGCGCAGGCGGTGGTAGCGCAGCGTCAGCGCCGGGCCGAAGGCCATATAGAAGGGCGCGGCCTTCAAGGGCTCCAGCTTCAGGGCGAGTTCGTTCTGCGGCTTGCCGAGCGCCCATTCCGACAGGATCGAGCCCAGCATCGACCCGGTGGGCACGCCGCGTCCGGACAGGCCCGTCAAAGCCACGACACCCGGCGCCAGATCATAGAAGCGCGGCACGGTTCGATATTGCATGTCGAGTTCGCCGAACCAGAAATAGTCCCAGCGGATCTCCTCGCGGATCTGCGGATGCAGCCATTTGAGCCGCTCGCTCATCACCTGCCGGGTATAGGCCATGTCGCGCCCGCGCCGGCCCATGGGGAACATGGAGGCGACGATGCGGCCCTCGGCATTGTATTTGTAGACATAGATGTCGCCGCGTCCGTCATGGATCGTGGTGTTCTCGGGCAGAACGGTGCGGCGCGTCTCGTCCGACAGGATCTGCGTGGCCGCGACGAAGACGCGCTGGATCTTGAAGGTCCGCTCAAGCTTCGGCCAGCCGCCGACGGTGTAGGCGCCGGTGGTGAAGATGACCTTGTCCGCCGTCACGCTGCCGCCTGTGGTGCCGACCGTCCAGCCGCCGCCCGCATGACGCTCGCAGGAGAGCGCCGCCGAGCGGGTGAAGATCTTCGCGCCCTCCTGGATCACGGCGCGGGCGAGGCCGCGCGCATAGCCGAGCGGGTTGAGATGGCCGGCCTCCTCATGCAGCCAGCCGCCATGAAAGCGCCGGCTGCCGGTGATCGCCGCCACCTCGTCGCGCTCGAGAAAACGGGTGCGTGCGCCGACCGCATTGTAGCTCTCGACCTTCTGCCGGATGGCGGCAATCGCGCCCTTGTGCGGCGCGCCCATGACATAGCCGTTCTGCACCCATTCGCAGTCGATCTGGTAATCGCGGATCATGGACGAGACCCGGTCATTGGCCCGCGTTTGCCGCTCGATCAGCCGTTCGGCCCAGGGCTCGCCCAGCATGCGCCGGAGCTCCGGCAGGGTGTAATGGGTGAAGGTCGGCGTGCAATGGCCGGCATTGCGGCCGGAGCCGCCGAAGCCGGCCTCCTCCCGTTCCAGCACGACGACGCTCACCCCGGCTTTGGCCAGCTCCAGCGCGGTCGTCAGCCCGCTATAGCCGGCGCCGACGATACAGACATCGGCCTTGATCGGGCCTTCAAGCGGTCCGGTCGGCGGCGCGGGCGTCGCGGTGGCGTGCCAGAGGGTCGTATCGAAGCGCGAGAAGACGGTCATGGCGCTGCCCTCGTCAATTCAGGTCGCTGCGCGCGTCGAGCGCATCGCGCAGGCCGTCGCCGATGAAGTTGAAGCTGGTGACGGCGAGCGTGATGGCCACGCCCGGAACGATGGCAAGCCAGGGCGCCTTGTCGAGATATTGCTGGGCGCCGTTCAGCATATTGCCCCAGCTCGGCAGCGGCGGCTGGATGCCGTAGCCGAGAAAGCTGATATAGGCCTCGAGCAGAATGGCGCGGGCCACGGTGAGCGTCGCCGCCACGATGATCGGCCCGACCGCATTCGGCAGCAATTCGCGGAACATGATCCAGCCATTGGGCAGGCCGAGCATGCGCGCGGCCAGCACGAAGTCGCGCTCGCGCAGGGAGCGGACCTCCGCTTCCACGAGCCGGGCGATCTCCATCCAGCTGGTCACGGCGATGATCACCGTGATCATGAAGGGGCTGGGCTTGACGAAAGCGGCCAGCGCCAGCAGCAGGAAGATGCTCGGAAATGACAGGAAGGCATCGACGAAGCGCATCAGCACCGCCCCGACCCGCCCGCCATAATAGCCCGCCACCACCCCGATCACCGTGCCGATCAGCGTCGAGAGCACCATGGCGAAGAAACCGACCAGCAGCGAGATGCGGCCGGCATTGAAGAGCCGCGCGGCGATATCACGCCCGAGAGGGTCCGTGCCGAAGATGTGGGAGCCGGTCAAAGGCGGCGCGAAGCGGGCGCGCAGGTCGATATAGAGCTCGTCATAGGGGAGCAGATGGGGGCCGACGACGCAGGCGAAGATCATGATGACAATCATGACGAGCCCGATCACCGCCAGCTTGTGGCGGGCGAAGCGGCGGATCGTGCGGTTCTGCCACCAGCGCGGACGGGCGGAGGCGGCGGAAGACGGAAGCGTTGCTGCGGACATGATCTATCCCTTCAGGCAATAGGCGCGGCAGGCAATAGGCGCGGCAGGCAATGGGCGCGGCGCATCGAGCGGGCAGTCACCCGAGGCGGATGCGGGGATCGACGAGAGCGACCAGGAGGTCGGCGATGAGGCTGCCGGCAAGGACGAGGATGGCGGAGAACATCAGGAGGCCCATGACGACGGGATAGTCGTGATAGCCGAGACTATCGAGGAAGAGACGTCCCATGCCGGGCCAGGTGAAGACCGTCTCGGTGACGAGAGCCCCGCCGAGAATGGTGGGAAGCTGCAGCCCGGCAAGCGTGATCATCGGCAACAGCGCATTGCCCACCACATGCTTCATCAGCACGCGGCGCGGCGCCAGACCCTTGGCGCGGGCCGTGCGCACGAAATCCTGGTTGATGACGTCGAGCGTCGCCGTGCGCATGTAGCGGCTCCAGACTGCGATGTTCACCAGCGCCAGAACCAGGCTCGGCATGATCAGGTGAATGGCGTAGTCGGAGAAGGACTGGTCTCCGATCGTGTACATGCTGCCGGCCGGAAGCCATTTGAGCTTCAGCGCGAAGACATAGATGGCGACCAGGCCGAACCAGAAGGTCGGGATCGACAGCGCCACCATCGCGCCGATGGTGGCGGTATAGTCGAACAGGGAGTAGCGCTTGGTCGCGCCCTTGATGCCGATCCAGGTGCCGACCAGGATCGAGATCAGCGTGGAGGAGCCCATCAAGAGCAGCGTGGCGAATAGGTGCCCGGAGATGATCTCCAGCACGGGCCGCTGGTCGCGGTAGGACGTGCCCCAATCCCCCTGAAGCAGGCGCCAGGCCCAATCGAGATACTGGATCGGCAGGGGACGGTTAAGGCCCATCTGCTCGGCGATGCGGTCGAGCGCCTCGCGCGTCATGCCGGGGGTGAGCGCGAATTGCGACAGCGGGCCGCCGGGCGCGAGGTTCAGCACGGCAAAGCCGATGGTCGACACCAGCACCAGCAGGATGAGACTTTGCCACAGGCGGTTCAAGAGATAGGAGAGCATGGGTCAAGCTCCGGGTCGGCCCGCGCTGAAAGCAGCGGGACTTGCCTTGAGGATCGTCCGCGACGGCCGCAGCCGTCCGGCCCCGCGCAGGGAGCCAGACCGCCAGGCGGCCGTCACGATGCGATGGCCGGCCTTTAGACAGGCGCGGCGCGGCTGGTATCAGCTGACGGTCCAGCTGCCGACGTTCCAGGTGTCGATGCGGGTGTTGATGTTGAACACGACGTTCTCCACACCCTGCTTGTGCCCGCGCACCGTGGCGTATTGAAAGAGCGGCAGGAAGGGCAGCTCCGCGCGCATGATCTCCTGGATCTTGAAATAGGCCGCCTTGCGCTCTTCCGGCACGAACAGGCTGCCGCCCTTGGCGAGCAGGTCGTCGACCTCCTTGTTGGCGAACTGCCAGGTGTTCTGGCCGGCCCCGCCCTTGGCAGCGCTTGAGGTAGAGCGGAAGAAGTCGGACGTATCCGGATCCGGGCCCGTCAGGAAGTCGAGGCCGACGATGACGCTGTCGAACTTCGACAGCATCCAGTAGTCGCCCCACATCACCGCCGGCGGCAGGTTGGAGATCGTCATCTCGATGCCGAGATCCTTGAACGACTGCTGCATATATTGCTGCACCTGTTCGCGGATATGGTTGCCGGCCGTCGTGGAGCAGGTGAAGGCGAGCTTCACGCCGTCCTTGGCACGGATGCCGTCGGCGCCGGGCATCCAGCCTGCGTCGTCGAGCAGGGCCTTGGCCTTCTCCATGGAATATTCATGCTTCGGCAGGTCCGGATTGTAATAGAAGGACTGCTGCGGCACGTAGCTTTCGGTCGGCGTCGGCAGGCCGTAATAGAGCGCGTCGATGATCGACTGCTTGTCGATGGCGTGATAGAGCGCCTTGCGGACCTTGGGGTCCTTGAACTGCGGACGCTCCATGTTGAGCGTGAAGGATTCCACCGTCGAGCCCGGAACGACGGTGACGACCTTGCCTTCCAACGCCTTCGCCTCGTCGTAATGGTCCGGCGTGATCCATTGCAGGCCGACCACATCGATGTCGCCGGTCTTGAACTGCGTATAGAGCACGTTGAGGTCAGGCACATATTTGTAGATCAGCGTCTCAATATGCGGGCCGGCGCCGAAATAGTCCTTGTTGGCTTCAAGCAGGATATAGTCGCCGGCTACGCGCTCCTTCCACTTGAAGGGGCCGGTGCCGATGGGCGCATTGTTGTAGGGCGCCGTGTTCCGATCGGCGGCGGAGCCGAGCGCGTGCTTCGGCGTGATGAAGGTGGAGGCCAGGATCGACGGATAGGGCGCGAAGGGCTTTTCCATCTTCCAGGTGATTTCCGTCGGCGAGACCACGGTCAGCTCGCGCACGAACTCATGGCCGGTCTTGCGCCAGGAGCGGAAATTGGGATCGACCAGCAGCTCCAGGGTGAATTTGACGTCCTCTGCGGTGAAGGGCGTGCCGTCGTGCCATTTCACATCATTGCGCAGCTTGACCTTCCAAGAGAGACCGTCGGCGGAGATGCCGCCATTTTCGACGGTCGGGACTTCGGCGGCGAGCGCGGCAACGAAGGCGCCCTTCTCATCCACATAGAACAGCGGATCGAAGATGCTGAAATGGATGCCCTCATCCACTTCGATATGCGGCATGTGCGGATTGAAGACGGTTGGCTCCTGCGAGAAGCCGACGGTCAGCTGGCCCTTGGCGTCCTTCGTTCCTTGCGCGAAGGCGCGCGAGAAACCCGGAAGGCCGGTCATCACGACGCCCGAGGCACCGAGCGCAAGCAGGCCGAGCGCCTGGCGGCGGGTGGTGTTCATGAACGGCTTCTTGGTATCGGACATGGTCTGCGTTCCCCTTGATTGATTGGTTTGATGGCGATGTCACATCGTTTGCGTCCGCCTCTGTGGGCGGTAAGCCTCCCGACGGCAGTTGACTGCCGCATGCAGCGGGCGGCCGGGCGGTCAGGCCCCGGCCGCGCCAGGGTCAGAAGCCGCTGATCAATTCGATCTTCGAGCCATCGAAGAAGCGGCTGAAACGGAAATCCTGCCGATCGACGATCGGATGGCGGCCGATGACGATGTCGGCCATCAGGCGGCCGGCGGCCGGGCCAATGCCGAAGCCGTGACCTGAAAAGCCGGTGGCGACATGGAAGCCGGGGATCGCATCGATCGCATCGATGACCGGCACGGCATCCGGCGTCACGTCGATCATGCCGCCCCAGCGCTGCGCGATCTCGGCCTTCTTGAAAACAGGAAAAGCGACTGAAAGACGCTTCAGCGCCGTATCCGACATGGCCTTGGAGGGGATCGGGTCGAGCACCCGGTGATATTCGAAGGGCGACGGCTCATCGAGCGACCAGCGGCGCGGCATGCGCGCCTCGTCGAAGAAGCGGCCGCCGACCCGGAAGCGCAGCGAGCGCCATTCATGCGAGAAGGCGGGCATGAATTTCCGGGCATAGCGGAAGGAGGCCGGCACGATATCGACGATGTTCTGCGCGCCGTCGGCGATGGTGTAGCCGCCATCCTGCCGCTTGCGCAGCGCAAAGCCGCTCGCCCAGATCGCCTCTTCCGGCCCGCCTTCGAGCGGCTTGGTGCGCAGAACCGAGTTCAACACCTTTAGCTGCGGCAGGTCGAGGCCGTTATTGCCCATGAACAAGCTGGACCAGGCGCCGCCCGCCAGAACCACCTGCTGGCAGGCAATTTCGCCGCGCTCGGTGACCACGCCCGAGACACGCCCGCCCGACAGCTGCAATCCGCGCACGGCGCATTCCGTCAGAATATGTGCGCCACGCTCGCGCGCGGCTTCCGCGATCGCCGGGGCCGCCTTCTGCGGCTCGGCCCGGCAGTCGCCCGCCGTATAGAGCGCGCCGGCGATCTTCATCGTGTTGCCGGGATATTTGGCGTTGAACTCCGCCGCGCTGAGCATGCGGCTTTCGATCTGGTAGCCTTCCAGATTGCGGTTCCACCGCTCGTGCTGGGCGAATTGTTTCTCGTCCGCGCAAGTGAAGACGATGCCCGCGCGCTTGAAGCCGGTCTCGCGGCCGGTCCGGCGGTTGAGATCGGCCCAGATGCGCAGCGATTCCGCCATCAGCGGCACTTCGCGCGGGTCGCGGCGGGAGATCCGCACCCAGCCCCAGTTGCGGCTGGACTGCTCGTGGCCGATGCCGCCTTTTTCGCAAAGTGCGACGCTGAGGCCGCTATCGGCCAGCTCGAGCGCCGTTGATGTTCCGATGATCCCGCCGCCGATGACGACGACATCCACCGCTTTCGGCAGGTCGGCATCGCCATGGACGGGAACGACATAAGGACCGGGCATGTCAGAAAAATTCCTCAAGCTGGCAATTGATGGCGAATTCGGCGACGGAGGCCGAATTGGGCAGGGTCAGGAGCATGGCGATGATGCGCGCGAGATCGTCGGGCTGCGTCATCAGCTCGGCCGGCCGCTCGCTGAGGGCCGTTCCCATATCGGTGGCGACGAAGCCCGGGCAGACCGCCGTGGCGCGCACCCCCTGGTCGAAACCGGCCTGGCGGATGGCATGGGCAAGCGCAACGGCGGCGAATTTCGACAGCGAATAGCTGCCGGCGCCGGCGGATTTTACCCGCTTGCCGGAGAGCGAGGCGAGGATGATGACGCGGCCGCGCCCCGTGGCGCAAAGCGCTTCCCAGGCGGCCTTGGCCAGCCGGCGCGGCGCCTTGAGGTTGACGGACATCATGGCCTCGATGTCGTCCTCCTCCGCCTCGATCACCGTCTTGGGGATCATGATCCCGGCATTGGCCACCAGCGCATCGATGCGCCCGAAGCGGGCAAGGGCCGCATCCACCCATTGCTGTTCGGCGGCGGGATCGCCGGCCTCATAGGCCGCGAGCTGCACGCGGTCCTCATGGCCGGCGGCCCAGTCCGGCAGGATCGGCTGGCGCATGCCGAGCGAGACCGACCAGCCCTGGCGCAAAAGTTCGGCGGCGACATGATTGCCGATGCCGCGGCTGGCGCCTGAGACCAGCGCGACGGCGCCCCTGGGAAATTCGCTCATGACATCCCCACGATCCGGCGATAGGCACGCCTCAGAATATCGATGACGAGCGCCTGCTCGTCCTGCGGAATGAAGGAGAAGAAATCGCGCGACTGCTGCGGTACGATCTCGCGGATCTTTTCGGCGAGCGCCGCGCCGGCTTCGGTGATGTAAAGCTCCTGCGCGCGGTTGTCCTCCGGCGACACCTCCCGGCGGATCAGCCCCTGATGCTCCATCTGGTCGATCAGCCGGCCCATGGCCGAGCGGTCGCGCATGATCATATGGGCGATCAGCGATGGGCGGATGCCCGGATAGTCATCGACCAGCAGCAACGTGGTGATCTTTCCCGTGCCCTTGGCCACTTCCAGCCCTTCGAGCCGCTGATCGAGATCGCGCGAGACGGCCAGATTGATGGTGCGGATATAGAAGCTCAGCGTGTCTTCCAGCACATCGATATCGATGTCCTGCGGACGGGTCGGTGGTTTGGCCGTCGGTTTCGTCATGGGGGTCTCGTTCGAATGGACACAGGTTGTCATGCTCGCGACGCAGGGTGTGCGCCGCAGAGAGGGTCTACCGGCCATGTCGTATTGCAGTTTCGTGACGATATGAAAGGACAGATAGTGGATGTTTGCAACTATTTTCTGAGGAAGATTTCGATAATTTTTCTTTGAAAAACATAGGCATAATTCGAAAATGCCGATGCCGCCGGCCTCTTTCGAAGCCAGCGGGAAGCGGCAGCCGGACAGGCTGGCCGATGGCAGGTCAGGCGCTGAGCGAGGCGCCTGACCTGCGGTTTTTGGTGATCACACGGCCTTCGCGGTCGGTTCCCAGTCCGCGCCCGGAATGGCGGCAACGAGCCTTCGGGTATAGTCATGCTGCGGCTGGCCGAAGATCGTGGCCGGAGGCCCCTGTTCCACGACCACGCCCTTGTGCATGACGATCACGTCGTCGCAGATCTGGCTCGCCACACGCAGGTCATGGGTGATGAAGATCATCGCCACCTTCATCTCGGCCTGCACCCGCGCAAGAAGCTCCAGGATCTGCGCCTGGATGGACACGTCGAGCGCCGAGACCGCCTCGTCGGCCACCAGCACCACAGGGTCGAACATCAGCGCCCGCGCAATGCCGATCCGCTGGCGCTGTCCGCCGGAAAATTCATGCGGAAAGCGGTCATAGGCCTGGTCGTCCAGCCCCACCAGCTTCAGCAGCCTCAGAGCCTTCACCCGTGCCTCCTGCACGGAAGCGCCATGCGCGACCGGCCCGACCGTCAGGATCCTGCCGATCGTGTGGCGCGGATTGAGCGAGGCGAAGGGGTCCTGGAAGATCATCTGGATATAGGGCCGCAGAGCCCGGAAACTGTCCTCCGCCATGCCGGCGATGTCACGCCCGTCGAAGCGGATCACTCCGCCATCCGGCTCCAGCAGCTTCAGCAGGAGCCGGCCGAGCGACGACTTGCCCGAGCCGCTCTCGCCAACGACGCCGAGCGTCTGGCCCTTGTGCAGACGGAAGCTCACGCCATCGACCGCCTTGACGACACGCCCGGGGCGCAGGAAGGAGCCGGCGCTGCGATATTCCTTGCGAAGCCCCTCGACCTCCAGCACCACCGGCGGCGCTTCAGCGACCGTCGCAGGCGCATGCGCGCGCATGCGCGGCACGGCCGCGACCAGACGCTGGGTGTAGGGGTGGGCGGGGTGAACCAGAACCTGGTCGGCGCGCCCCTGCTCCACCAGATGGCCCTTCTCCATCACCACCACGCGATCGGCGATCTCGGCGACGACACCAAAATCGTGGGTGATGAACATCACGCTCATGCCCTTGCGCTTCTGGATTTTGCGGATGAGGTCGAGAATCTGCGCCTGGGTCGTCACATCGAGAGCGGTCGTCGGCTCATCGGCGATCAGGACATCGGGATCGAGCGCGAGCGCCATGGCGATCATCACGCGCTGGCGCTGGCCGCCGGACAGCCGGAACGGATATTGCAGCCGCATCAGCGGCGGATCCGGCAGGCCGACTTCCTCGAGCAGGGACAGGACCTTGGCCTTGCGGCTCTCTGCCGTGCCATAACCGTGAGTCTCCAGAACCTCGTCGATCTGGTCACCGACCGTCATCAGCGGATTGAGGGCGGAGAGCGGATCCTGGAAGATGATCGACACCGCCCGGCCCCGCAGGCGCCGGATGCTGTCCTCGCGCGCAGCCAGGATATCCATTCCCTTGAAATGGATCTCGCCTGCCGTCACTCGGATGACAGGCGGCAGGAGGCCCATGATCGTATTGGCGGTGACGGATTTCCCGGATCCGGATTCACCGATGATGCAGAGGATTTCGCCGGCGTGGAGATCGAAGGATATGTCCTTCACTGCATGGGTGCGTTCCATTCCGCGCGGCAGCTCGACGGTGAGATGACGAACGGACAGCACCACGTCGGATGACATGGAGGTTTGCGACATAAGTTCCCCTTGTTTTTGTAACTTTGTTCGCGTCACGCCAGCATTTTGCGGCGCAGCAGAGATAGTGGATCATGTCCACTATTTTGTCCAGTGTCGGAAATGGGCATGCGGATGGCCGGGCAGCGAAGCGGGTTGGTCCTGGCCCGGCGCGATAGGTCGTGGCTTATGGCCGATGCCATGGCACCGCGAGACGGCGTGGTTCCAACTTTCACGGCGCAGCGCCATCTGGGCCTGATTGATTTCCGCACACAGGGCATTGTCGCGCGGGAGTGCGGTCCCCGTCTTTTTTCGTGCGGCGGGCGCGGGAGCGGACGATCTCGCCAGCTGTTCCGAGGGCGATGCTACGTCGCAGCCGCCGTTTCGCTCCTTCCTGGCCGGATGACGGCGCTCAGGGCGCGTTGCGTCCCGCTGCCTCGGCACGCTCCAGCCGGAGGAAGAACACCACCGTCAGCGCGAGGATGATGACGAGCAGGCAGAAGGCCGCTGCGGCGCCCTGATTGAGCGACAGGCCGAGAAAGGCCTTGCGATAAGCGAAATAGCTCAGCACTTCCGTTGACGTGCCGGGACCACCACGGGTCAGCACATAGGGCAGGTCGTAGGTCCGGAACTCGTTGATCAGCTGGATGATGATTGCGATGCCCGCCACCGGCCGCAGCATCGGCAGGGTAATGTAGATGAACTGCTGGAATGCGCTGGCGCCATCGACCTCCGCCGCCTCGTAAGGCTCCTGCGGCAGGGCGGCAAGACCCGCTGCCAGGAGCAGCACGACGAAGGAGGTCTGCTGCCAGATGTCGACGAAGGCCATGGTGGACAAGGCGAGATCGGCATTGCCCAGCCAATCCACGCGCGGCAGGCCGGCCGTCTCCAGAAGATGGTTGACGATGCCGAGATTGGGCTGCAGCAACATCTTCCAGATCAGCGCGACGCTGATCGGCGACATGGCCATGGGGATGGTCAGCAGGCCGAAATAGACCGGCCGCATTCTCACCGCACGCTTGAGCATGAGAGCGATAGCCAAGCCCAGCACGAACTCGCCGATGACAGTGACGGCGGAATAGCGGATCGTGAGCAGCAGCGCGCCCCAGAACAGCCGGTCGGAAAAGAGCGTGGCGAAGTTGTCCAGACCGACGAGCGGAAACAGACCCGGCTTCAACAGGGTGAGCGAGGAGATCGCCATCAGCACGGAATAGGCCAGAGGAAAGCCCATGACGACGGCCAGGAGCGCCAGTCCCGGCGCCGCAAAGGCCCAGCCGGTGCGCCATTCCCGATCATAATGCGCGCGCGCCTTCATCACCCCTCACCCCGTATCGATCTCTTCGGCAGGCAGAACAGAATGCGCCCGTTTCGCGGCGTGGATGGCGGACCGGTGCCCGCCCTCCATTGGTTGCGTGGCCGGTTGCACGGCCACGGGGAGGGTCAACGGCTCATCAGGTCCTTGAGACCCGCGGCCGAGGCCTTGACCGCCTCGTCGGTCGAGGTCCCGCCGCTGGCCGCGGTGGAGATCTGCGTGCCGAGCACGTTTTCAAACTCCGCCGAATAGGTGAAGATCGGGAAGGACTTGCCGCTGGCCACCACGGCCTCGGCTGTCTTGTAGAACGGGTATTTCGCCAGCACCGCCGGATCGGCGAAGACGTCGCTGCGAACGGGTGCATGGCCCTGCAACGCGCGCTTGACCGCGATCTCCTTGCTCTGCACCCATTGAATGAAGGTCCAGGCCGCCTTCTGCTGGTCCTCCGGCACATTGGCCGGGATGCCCCAGCCCCAGCCGCCGCTCTCGCCATGGCCGCCCGGCATTACCGACAAAGCCACCTTGCCGGCGGCTGCGGGGCATGCCTTGGCATCGTCGATCTGCGGCAGCATCCACCAGTAGGTCACCATGCTGAAGGCCTTGCCACTGCACATCAGCCGCAGCGTATCGTCGAGCGTTGCCGAGAGCGCGCCCTGCTGCGCGCCGTTCTTGATGTTGTCGACATAGAGGTCCAGCGCCTTGCGGGCCTCGGGGCTGTCCAGCGCGACGGTGCGGTCGTCGTTGAGATAGCGCCCGCCGGCCGAGAACAGATAGTTCGAAAACTCCATCGCATTGGGGTCGCCGCGCTGGCCCTGCATGGCCGCGCCCTCGACGCCGGCCTTGGCCTTCATGAACTTGGCGATCGCCACATAGTCTTCCAACGTCTGCGGAAGGGCGAGATCCTTGCCGGTCTCCTGCTTGTAGGCGGCCTTGAGCTTTTCGTCCGAGATCAGGTCGGTCCGATAGATCAGACCCATGGAGTAATTGTACATCGGCACGAGCGGCATCTTGTCGGCGGTGCGGCCGAGGAGATCGAGCATCGAGGGAATGAAGGGCGCCGTGTCGAATTTCGAGGCGTCCGCCATCGGCTTGAGATCGACCAGCCAGTTGGCGGCCGGAAACTCGCCGGCCCAGAGAAAGTCGACCTCCAGCAGATTATAGGCGCTTTCGGCGCTGACCAGCTGCGTCACCAGCTTGTCGTGCATGTCGGGATAGCCGATCTTCTCGAACTCCACCTTGATGCCCGTCTTTTCGGTGAATTCGGGCAGCAGCGCCTCGATGATCCGGGTTTCCGGCACATCCTCCATTAACGCGCGCAAGGTGATGTCAGCCGCCCTGCCTGTCACGGCGGATGTGGCGAGGGCAGTCGCCGCGAGAAGGCTGGCGGCAAGAGTTCTTTTCCAGGCTGAAGAGGTCATGATCGCTGTTCCCTGTTTATAGTTCTTGAAGCCGCGTTTTGCGCGGTCGCAGTTGAAGAGTGCGCTTATTTCACGCTGCCATAGGTCAGTCCTTCGACGAGGAAGCGCTGGATGAAGCGGGAGGCGACGACGAGCGGCAGGATGGCAAGAACGACACCGGCCGCGACATTGCCGATCTGAACGCCGTTCGACGTCTGCAGCGCCGCCAGCGCGACCGGAATGGTCTGGGTGGAAGGGCCGCTCAGCACGAGGGCGAAGAGAAATTCATTCCAGGAAAGGATGAAGCCCAGCACGCCGGCCGCCGCCAGCCCGGGCAGCGACACCGGCAGGACGATGCGCCAGAAGGCGCCCCATGCGGTTGCGCCATCCGTCAGCGCGGCCCATTCCAGATCGACCGGGATGGCCTTGAAGAAGCCCATGAGGATCCAGGTGAGAAAGGGCAGGTTGAGCGCGGCATAGACCAGCACCAGCCCGGTGAGGCTGTTGGTCAGCGCCAGGCCCTTCAGCAGGGTGAAGCTCGGCAGCACCAGCGCCACCGGCGGCAGCATCTGGGTGGCGAGCATCAGGAACCGGGCAAACCGGCCGCCGGTGGAGAACCGGGCGAAGGCATAGCCCGTCATGGCGGCGAAGGGTAAGGCGATCAGCACCGAGCCCAGCGACACCACGATGCTGTTGAGATAGGAGCGGCCGAAACGGCCGGAGAGCAGCGCCTGGTAGTTTTGCGTGGAGAAGCCCGGCAGCAGCGTGGTGCTGTAGGATTGTTCGGGCGCAACGAAGCTGACGCGCAGCACCCAGAGCAGCGGCAGCACGATCGCCAGGCACATGGCGATGAGGCCGGCATGCAGGGCGACGCGCCTTGCAATCGGGGGTTTGTCGGCATCCGCGCTCATGCCGCCCCCCTCAGGCTGGGCCGCGCAATCGCTGTCTCGCTCACCGGGTCGAAGAGATGGGCGGGCAGGAGATCGGCATGAAGCGTTACGGTTTCGCCCGCCTGCACCCGGGCATGGCGGCTCAGCCGGGCGGTGATCTCCAGCGGGCGGGCCGTGCCACCGCCTGCAGTGCCAGACAGGATGATTTCCGCGCCGAGCGCCTCCACCGCCGTCACCCTGAGGGCGAAGGGCTGGGTTCTCGCCCCCTGCGGCGCCTCGTAGATGTCTTCCGGCCGGAGACCGAAGATCACTTGCGTGCCTGCATGCGGCGCATAGGCGGCCACATGGCGCGCCGGCACGGTGAAGCGCAGCCCCTCGCCGCCGTCGATCACCAGGCTGCCGGCCTCCTGGCTGAGCCGCACCGGCAGCAGGTTCATGGCTGGGCTCGCCAGGAAGCGGGCGACGAAGAGATTGACCGGATCGGCATAGATGTCGAGCGGCCTGCCCGCCTGGATCAGCCGCCCTTCCCGCATGATGCAGATCCGGTCCCCCATCGTCATCGCCTCCACCTGGTCGTGGGTGACGTGAATGGTGGTGCGGCCGAGCCGACGATGAAGCTTCACCAGTTCAAGCCGCATCTCGGCACGCAGCTGCGCATCGAGATTGGAGAGCGGCTCATCGAGCAGGAACACATCCGGCTCGCGAACGATGGCACGGCCGAGCGCCACACGCTGGCGCTGGCCGCCGGACAAGGCGGCGGGCTTGCGGTCGAGCAGCTGGCCGAGGCCGAGCAGCGCCGCGGTCTCCTCGGTCTTTCGGGCGATCTCCTCGCCCGTCGCGCCGCGCATCTTCAGACCGAAGCCCATATTGGCGCGCACGCTCATATGCGGATAGAGCGCATAGCTTTGGAACACAACGGCCACGTTGCGGTCACGCGGCGGCACGCGGTTCATGTTGCGGTCGCCGATGAACAGGTCGCCCGCGCTGATGGATTCGAGCCCTGCGATCATCCGCAGCGTGGTCGACTTGCCGCAGCCCGAGGGGCCGAGGAAAATCACGAACTCGCCGTTCTCGATGCGCAGATCGACGTCCCGAACGCCATAGGAGCCGTTGGGATAGAGCTTGGAAACGCTTCGAAGATCGATCGATGCCATTCGCCACCTTCCGCCTGATGCGCGTGCGCGGGCGGCCCTTGAACAAGGGCAGCCTGCCGGTCCGTTTGCCTGCCCTGTCGGGCAGGCGTGCCCGCAGCGGCGGTCAGGTCATGTAGACGCCACCGGTGACGTTGATGCCCTGGCCGGTCATGAAGCGCGCGCTGTCGGAGCAGAGGAAGACGACGACATCGGCGACATCCTCCGGCGTCTCGATGCGCCCGAGCGGCGTCTGCGCCACATATTCGTTGAAGACCTGCTCCGCGCTGATGCCGCGCAGGCTGGCTTCCCATTCGATCTCTCGGCTCTGCATGCCGGTCTTGACGAAGCCGGGGCAGACGGCGTTCACACGGATGCCCTGTGGCGCAAGCTCGCGCGCCAGTGCCTGGGTCCAGCCGAGCACGGCGAATTTGCTGGCGGAGTAATGCGCCAGAAGCGGCGCGCCGACCTTGGCTGCGAGCGAGGCGGTGTTGACGATGCAGCCCTTGCCCTGGCCCGCAAGATGGCGGCCGGCGATCTGGTTGGTGAGGAAGATGCCCCGCGTGTTGACGTCGAAGTTGAAATCCCACTCCTCGTCCGTCAGCTCCAGCGCCTTTTGCATGGTCGAGACGCCGGCATTGGCAATGACGATCTCGCAGCCGCCGAGGCGCTCCAGAGCGGCGGAAAAGGCGCTTTCAACCGAGGCCCGCTTGCGCACATCGACCTCGATCGCCACCGCGCCCTGCCCGATCTCCGCCGCCGCGCGCTCGGCCGCTGCGCCATCGATATCGGCCAGCGCCACGGCCACGCCCTGAGCCGCGAGCGCCCTGGCGATCGAAAGACCGATACCGGTGCCGCCGCCTGTCAGAAAGGCTCGGCGGCCGGCAAGCTCTGGAAACACAGGCTGTGACATGGCTGCTCCTCTGGTCGTTTTTCGAAACCGTATCCAACAAAATCTAACTCGGCAAATGTTTTTTCTGTTTGATTAAGTTCGTTTCGCTGCTTATGGTCGGGACAGAACAATCGAGCCATCCCCATCGGGATCGCTCACGGGCGCCACTGAGGATGTGAGAATGGTTTTTGACTGCTTCGGAGATCGCAAGAAGGTCGTGATCGCAATGGCGCATATCGGTGCGCTGCCCGGTGCGCCGCTCTATGACAAGGATGGCGGGCTGCAGAAGCTGATCGACGACGTGGCCACCGATGTCGAGAAGCTGCAGGCCGGCGGCGTGGATGCCATCATGTTCGGTAACGAGAACGACCGGCCCTATGTCTTCAAGGGTTCCCCGGAAAGCATCGCCGCCATGACGGCGATCGTGCAGGCGATCAAGCCGTCGCTGAACGTCCCCTTCGGTGTCAATTATCTCTGGGACCCGCTCTCCAGCGTCGCCATCGGCGCGGTGACGGGCGCGAGCTTCGTGCGCGAAATCTTCACCGGGCTCTTCGCCTCCGATATGGGCCTGTGGGAGCCGGACTGCTCCAGTGCCGCGCGGCTGCGCGCGCAGCTTGGCCGGCAGGACATGAAGATGCTGTTCAACATCAATGCCGAGTTCGCCCATTCGCTCGACCAGCGGCCGATCGCGCTGCGCGCCAAGAGCGCGGTCTTCTCCTCGCTTGCCGATGCCATCCTAGTTTCCGGTCCGATCACCGGTCAGCCGGCCAGCCAGTCGGACCTGCGCGACGTGTGCGAAACCGTGAAGGATGTGCCTGTCTTCGCCAATACCGGCGTGAACATCGACAACATCCGCGATGTGTTCTCCATGGCCCAGGGCTGTGTGATCGGCACGCATTTCAAGGTGGACGGCAACACCTGGAACCCGGTGGACGCCGCCCGCGTCAAGCGTTTCATGGACGTAGTGGCCACTCTGCGATAGACCGCCGCCCAAGCCGCCGCTTGTCCGCCAACCCTTCTGAAAAGCACGGATCGCCCTGATGAACGCCGTTCTCGGCCTGGATATCGGCACGACCTCCACCATTGGCATTCTCGTCGGCCTGCCGGGTAAGATCCTCGCCACGGCCTCGCGGCCAGTGACGCTCGCCTCGCCGCAGGCGGGCTGGGCGGAGGAGGACCCCGGCGAGTGGTGGGAGAATGTCCGTGCCATCATCGCGGAGCTTCTGGCCGCCTCCGGGATTGCGCCCGGCGACATCAAGGCGGTCGGGGTCACCGGCATGCTGCCGGCCGTGGTGCTGCTGGACAAGGGCGGAGCGGTGCTGCGCCCGAGCATCCAGCAGAGCGACGGGCGCTGCGGATACGAGGTGGAGGAGCTGCGCGGCGAATGGGACGAGGCGGATTTTCTCGCCCGCGCCGGCAACGGCATCAACCAGCAGCTCGTCACGGCGAAGCTGCGCTGGATCGAGCGGCACGAGCCCACGGTCTTCGCGCGGAGCGCCACCGTTTTCGGCTCTTATGATTACATCAACTACCGGCTGACCGGCACGCGGGCGGTGGAGCAGAACTGGGCGCTGGAAGCCGGCTTCGTCAACGTGTCGACCGGGCTGATCGACCCGGAGCTTGTGGCCCTCGCCCATATCGGGCCGGACATCGTGCCGCCCAAGCGTGCCTCCTCGGAGATCATGGGTCATATCGATCCCCGCGGCGCAGCCGAGACCGGGCTTGCCGAAGGGACGCCCGTGGTCGGCGGGGCGGCCGACATGATCGCCTCGGCGCTCGGCGCCGGCGTGGTCGATGCCGGCGATGTGCTTTTGAAGTTCGGCGGCGCGGTCGATATCCTGACCGCCACGGACCGGGTCCAGCCGGATGCGCGCCTGTTCCTCGATTATCACCTGGTGCCCGGCCTCTATATGCCGAACGGCTGCATGTCGACCGGCGGCTCGGCGCTGAACTGGTTCGCCCGGCAATTTGCCGGCGGCGAGGAGGCCGCGGCGCGTTCGGCCGGGCTCAGCATTCACCAGCATCTGGACAGGCTGGCCGCGACCAAGCCTGCCGGGGCCGATGGCCTGACCATCCTGCCCTATCTGCTCGGCGAAAAGACGCCGATCCACGATCCCGACGCCCGCGGCGTGATCGAGGGGCTGACTTTGTCCCACGATATCGGCCACCTCTGGCGCGCCCTGCTCGAATCCTACGCCTATGCCATTCGCCATCATGTCGAGGTCTTGATCGACATGGGGCATGCGCCGCGCCGCTTTCTCGTCTCGGATGGCGGTTCACAGTCGACGCTCTGGATGCAGATCGTCGCCGATGTCTTGAACGCGCCGGTCCAGCGGCTGTCGGGCCATCCGGGCTCCTGCATCGGCGCGGCCTGGGCGGCAGCGATCGGCGTGGGGCTGGAAAGCGACTGGCGCGGCGTCACCCGCTTCGTCACCTTTTCCGACGTGCTGGCGCCGCAGTCGGAAAGCGTGGCGGTCTATGAGCGTGGCTATCGGCGCTACCGCGACCTCTACCGGCGCCTGGAGCCCAGCTGGCGGCAGAGGCCCTGATGCCGGCGCGTTTCCAGGCGGTGGCCTGGGATATCGACGGCACGCTGGTGGACAGCGAGCCGCTGCATCACCGGGCCCTGGTCTCGGCCTCGCTGGAATTCGGAACCGATCTGCGCAACCTCCCGGACATGGCCTTTCGCGGCATCCATATGGGCGATGTCTGGCAGCTTCTGCGCGACCGGCTGCCGCCCTCGCTTGCCGAAGAGGTATGGGCCCATGCGATCAACCGACACTATGTCGCCGGCCGCCGCACGCTGCGGCCCCTGCCCGGCGCGGTCGAAACCATCCGTGCGCTGCACCGGCAGGGCGTGCCGCAGGTTTGCGTGTCCAATTCCTGCCGTCTCGTGGTGGATGCCAATCTTGATGCGCTGGACGTGGCGGCCTGCATGACCTTTTCCATCAGTCTCGACGATGTGACGGAGGGCAAGCCCTCGCCGCTGCCCTATGCCGGCGCGGCGGAGCGGCTCGGACTTGCGCCGGAAACGGTCGTGGCGGTGGAAGACAGCGCCACCGGCATCCGTTCGGCCAGGGCTGCCGGGCTGCACGCTCTGTTCCTGCGCACATCGGACAATGGCGGCGTCTGGGCCGGAGAGCCAAAACCCGATGGAATGCTCGAGGCACTGACGGACCTGTTGGCTTTTTTCCCGCAAAAGGTGCCATTTTCCTGAAATCCTGAGAAATGTGCGCCTCTGAGCTGTGCCGGGCTCCTGCATTGTGCAACAAGGCGCTATATGTTTGATTCGAACATGATATGTTTGAAACCCTGCCGCCGGCCGTTCAGGCCGTGGCGCTGCGGCGACGATGGCGGGATCGGCATGTGTGCGAACGAGAAAGACGGAAGCATCGATGGCAAGCGAGCGAAGCGCGACCAAGACGATTGAGAAGCCGAAGTTTCTCGCGCAGGTGCGTCAAGCCGCCATCGTCAGCGAGCTCGGGCGCGCCGGCTCCGTCACCGTGAGCGAGCTGGCCCAGCAGCTGTCCGTGTCCGAGATGACGGTGCGCCGCGATCTGGTCGAGCTGGAAAAGGATGGCAGGCTGATCCGCACCCATGGCGGCGCGGTCAAGCCGGACCAGGCGCCCGCCATGGCGCGCAGCGACAATTTCGACGGTGAGGAGCCGGCGTTCGACGCGCGCCTGGCCCGCAACGCCGCGCTCAAGCGCCGCATCGCCGCCACGGCGGCGGAGCTTGCCGCGGGCGCACGCAGCATCGCACTCGACGTCGGCACCACCACCTATTTCGTGGCGGAAGCTTTGACGCCACGGCCGCAGGCAAAGCTCTTCACCAACAGCATCCGCAGCGCCGGCCAGCTCTCCGCCCGCGGGCTTGAGACCTACCTCGCCGGCGGCCGGATCCGTGCGGAGGAAATGTCGACCAGCGGACCCTCGGCTGTCAGCCAGTTCGAGACGCTTTGGTTCGACATCGCCTTTGTCGGCGTTTCCGGACTGACGAGGGAAGGCATTTACGATTACTCCTTCGAAGAAACCGACATGAAGCGCGTCTATCTCACGCGCAGCTCGCGCCGCGTCGTTCTGTGCGACAGCACTAAGTTCAACCGGATGTCGCTGGTGCTGGTGGGCGGACTTCTCGATTTCAACACGCTGATCTGCGACGAGGCACCGTCAGACGAGCTGCAGGCGGCGTTGACCCGCGCCGGCGTGGACATCATCGTCGCCCGCTAGGGCATTGTTCCGAAGGGCGAGAGCCGTTTTCGGAAAATTCCAGGCAAAACAACAAACCAGAGCATGGCACGGCATCTGGCCAAAGTGCGCGGCACAAGCCTTTGCGAGCGGCGACACCCCGTCAGCCGCCTGCCCGCGTGACTTGGGATTGGCCATCTATCCGCGGGCCGTCTGCCTCGATCGCTGCGCGGGACGCCGCAATTTCAGTTGAATGATGTTTCTTTTTGTTTGATATTGATCGAAATCGAACTCTTGACGCGATACAGCCGAAGCTGGGAAAAGGAGGGCCGTGATGTCCCTGTCGAGCGCGGCGCTCTCGCCGGAGAGACTTTATGCCGATGCGGCGGTCGCAGAGCCGCTCAAGGCGCTGATCGCCAAGGTCGGCCAGCGCAGCGGCGAATTTCCCGTCTGCCTTGCCAATCATTTGCCCATGGTTCTTGAGGCCATGGCGCGGCTTGGCGCCGGGCCCGAGCGTCTCGAAGCCTATGCCGGGATCTACACGGCCAGCCATTCCGTGCCCTTCCCCCCCGCCCCTGTTGCCCCGCTGGACGCGGAGAGCTGGCGCTTTGCGCTTGGCCGGCGGGAGCGCGAGGCTGATCTGAGGCGCTTTTTCGAAGGGCTGGTGGCCGAGCTTGGCGGGGCCGAGGCCGTGCGCCAGACGATGCCGGTGCTGGCTCCCGGGGTGGCGGCCTCGGCCACGCACGGGCTGATGCGGCTGGCCTATGCGATTTTGCGCGCTGACGACAGGGAGATCGCCGCCTCCCTCGGCTACTGGGCCGCGACCTATCTTTGCTATGAGGACGTGCCGGCATCCCGCATTGCCGACCTGGACGACCCGCTCGCCCACCTGCTCTCCATGCGCGAGGAGCCAAGCTTTTACGGCGTGGAGGCGCCGACCCATCTTCTCTGGAAATGGATCGAGGCCATGGGCCATATGCCGGAATTCCGGGATCGCTTGGGCCGGATGCGCGCCGGGCCAGATTTTCTTGACCGGAGCCGCCCGGCGGCACTGGCGCTTTATGCCGGCACCATGAGCTTCGAAGCCCTGCACGCCGTCACCGGATGCCATTGGCTGCGGCTCGTCAGCCCCGTCATCGATGAACCGCAGACACTGGCCCGGCATTTCTGGGAGGTGGTGATGGCGCTCTACACGAAGATCGGCATGCCGCCGGTGCCCACGCCGGCGCTTCTCGACGAATGGCGGTCGTTGCCGCTGCCGGACGACAACGCGATCGCCAGCGCCGCGGTCGCCTCCGACGACGAGCACGACCATTCGCTGGTCTTCTCGGCCTTCGAGGAGTTCCGCTATACCGGCGATCGGCTCTACAAGGTCGTGGCCGCGCGCCGGGTGGGGCTGATCGCGTAAGGACGTCTGCGAACACGAAAATCGGGGTATGGAAAGGCCGTCGCGGCTATCGGGGCGGCACACGGAGGCCATTCGCGTCAGTGCTCTGCCCTGACGGGCGCAGGCGAAAACCGGATCAGACGGGGGTCGGCTGCGGCTGGAAATGGACCTTTTCGTAGCCGTCGAGCGCACGGTAGAAGTGGTCGAGCTCGCTGACGAAGAGACTGCGGCAGAGGCCGGCGACGAGCTTGGGCACGCCGGATTTCAGCCCGGTGATCCCGTTGCAGATCGGCCCGAGGCTGGGAACGGCCATGTTGTTGAAAATGTGGATATGCGCCAGCATCGGCAGGCTGCCGGGGCGCTTTTCCTGCAGTTCGAAGGCCGGACCGAGATAGGGATAGCCCAGGAGGGTGGCGTCCTCCTCCCCCGGTGGCGGTGTGAAACGATCCGCCCAGGTGGCGATCTCGGCTGCATGGTCGCGCAGTTCCGGCCGGGCCGCGACATCGATCCGGTAGCCGGTGCCGAGCAGCAGGTGATCGAAGTCGAAGACACCGGCCGCTGTGTCGAGATGAACGGTGTCTCCTGCCATGGCGACGCCACGGATTTCCGCGCCCATCACCAGGCGGCAGGTCGGTGACGCCATGGCGCGACTGTACATCTCGGTCGTCGGCGGCGTCTTGAAGGCGAACATGCGCCGCGTGAACCGATAGCGGTCGCGGTCACTCAGATCGGCGAAATGATTGAGAAAGCCCGGGAAATTCGACCAGTCCAGAAGTTCGGTGCGCGGCAGGCTCGGCGCGCGCGCCAGCACGGTGACGCCGGCGGCGCCCGCCTCCAGCGCGGCGACGGCCCAATCGAAGCTCGACGCGGCTGCGCCGAGAACGCCCACCCGCTTGCCCTTAAGGCATCCCGGCGCGAGATCCTCGCCGCTGTGCGTCCAGCATGCGCGCGGAACGGCATCCCGGACGGCCCATGGCACGTTCAGCTCACCCGCGCCTTCGAGGCCGGTCGCCAGCACCACCTTGCGGCAGCTGATGCTCGTGGGGCCATCAGCGCGTTCAACGAGAAGGCGCAGATGCTCGCCCTCCGGCATGATCGCCAGAAGGCGCGTGTCGTTTTCCACCGTCAGGCCGAGAACAGCGCGAAACCAGCGCAAATAGGCCATCCAGTCTGTGCGATCGATCTTGTCGAGCGCCTGCCAGCTTTCGAGGCCGTAAACCGCCTCGTGCCAGGCACGATAGGTGAGGCTTGGCACGCCGAGGTCCGGTCCGCTCAGCGTTTTGGGCGAGCGCAGGGTGCGCATGCGCGCCGTGGTCACCCAAGGGCCCTCCCGCCCCGCCGGCGCGGCATCGATCAGGCGAACCCGCTCCACGCCCTGGCGCCGGAGGCCGAAGGCGACGGACAGGCCGGAGAGGCCCGCCCCGACGATCACCACATCGCAGAGGATCTGGCCGTCGGCATCGTGGCGCTCGGGAACCCAGGCACGCGGGCCGGCCTCGATCGCCTGAAGATCCTCCTGAACCCGCGCCGCAAGCCGCGCCAGCCCGGCCGCATCGCCAGGGCGGGTATCGGACGATCGGGACTGAGGGTGGTCGTCGGGGGGAGAGGCGCGCATGTCGAGAGGACTCCGGCGTTTTGGAGAAGCCTAGCGAACATCATGACGTTGTAAAGTGTTAGATTCTGTTATTTTACCGCGAGCGCTTCCGAACGCTCCCCGGCCCGGCCAAGCCGACGACGCGTGGATGGGCGTGATCGCCGCCGGAACGCATTCAGGCGCAGAACTACCCCTTTTGATGAATTTTTGACAAGAATGCCGACAGATCTCCATCGTCGCGACCTATGCCGCTTTTTTCGACATGTACCGATTAGCGGTTAAGCAAAATGCGCACGCTCTAAGCAGGTCGCAGTTTTTCGACGTGCGATATGTTATATATGTGTTTTTTTGTTTGACTTGATCTGCCGCCGCGATAACCTCGCCCTCAATCAACATCAAAACGGGAACAGGTTGCAGTCATGACACGCGCATCTTCCTTCTTTCGGCCGAAATCGGCGGCTTTCTCCATGGCGGCGGCCGTCCTCGCTCTGATGGCGAGCACGGCAGGCGCCAGCGCCAAGTCGCTCGACGGCGTGACGCTGACCATCGCTTCGATGAATGACGGTTTCTCCAAGGTGCTGACCGAGCTGGCGCCGAAGTTCAAGGAGGAGACCGGCGCCGACCTCAAGGTCGAAATCATGGACTACGGCACCCTGCTGACCAAGACCACAGCGGACTTCATCGGCGACACCAAGGGCTACGACCTCGTCACCATGGATATCGTCTGGGCCGGCGCCTATGCCGAGAACAAATATTCGCTCGACCTGACGGACTGGGTGAAGCGCGACGCCGCCGAGCTTGATCTTGACGACATCTATCCTGTCGCGCTGGAATCGCTCGGCCAATATCAGGGCCGCTATGTCGCCTATCCCTTCGCCGCCTATGCCAATGTGCTGGCCTATCGCAAGGACGTGCTGCAGGCTGCCGGTCTCAAGGTGCCTGCGACCATGGAAGAGCTGGTGGCCGACGCCAAGAAGGTGAACGACCCGGCCAAGAAGCTTTACGGCTTCGTCGCCAATGGTCAGAAGGGCCCGGCGGTTGCCCAGGACTGGATGCAGTACAACAACCAGCTCGGCGGCTCGATCCTCGACAAGGACGGCAAGCCGGCGCTGAACTCCGAGGCCAACATCAAGAGCCTGGCCGTCTACAAGGAGCTCTTCACCGAGGCCGCACCGCCCGGCGCCATCGAATATGACTGGGGCGGGCGCGAAGAGAGTTTCCGCCAGGGCATGGCCGCCTTCATGCAGACCTGGTCGGTGGGCGCGGCGGCCTATTCCGATCCGAAGGTCTCCAACATCGTCGGCAAGGTCGGCATCGCGGTCGCCCCCGTGGCCAAGGGCATGACGCCGCAATATGGCGTCGGCGGCTGGGGCCTGGCCATCAATGCCGATGTCGACAAGGCCAAGCAGGAAGCCGCCTGGACCTTCATCAAATGGGTGACCAGCAAGAAGATCCACAAGGAATTCAACATGCTGGGCGCCGGCGGCTTCATGCGCAAGAGCGAGATGACCGATCCCGATCTCTTGGCGAAATATGACTTCCTCCCCGTAATCGCCGAAACCTATGAGCACGGCAATGGCGAGTTCCGCCCGCGCATTCCCGAATATCCCGAGATTCAGGATCTGCTCGGCACGGCGGTGAACGCGGTGCTGGCAGGCGCGGCAACGCCGGAAGAAGCGCTCGGCAAGGCGCAGGACGCGGCAAAGAAGCTGTTCTGACAGGCCTTTGCCGGAACCGGCAGGATTGCGCTCTCGGCAACGGGGCACGCACCGCGACAGGATCCTCGGCCTTGTGCCGAGGATCGTCCGGGGTTCGGCCGGTCCGCCCTTCTTGCGGATGGTCGCGAGAGGCCCGATCATGGCGAGATGACGTACCCTGTCATCCCTTCCGGCCTGCCTGCCCGCCTATCTCTCGCCTCCGCCAGCCGCAGCGGTTACGGCCGGGCCGCCTGGGATAACCGCGGGGATTTTCCGCGCAGCCGCGCAGGCGGCAGCGCTTCGCGCAGGCTTCGGCGGGCCACAGCGATCGCGTCAGGCGATCTTCGGCCCGCCCCTGCCCTTTCATGGATATGAGCAGTTTGCAGCGATGCGCACCACCTTCTCGGACCGCCGAAAAATCTTCCTGTTTCTGATGGCCGCCCCGGCGGTGCTCTATGTCGCGGCCGTCGGCCTGTGGCCGCTGGCACAGGGGATCGGCTATAGCTTCTACAAATACAATCTCCTGCGGCCGGCCCGCACCCAATTTGTCGGCCTGCAGAACTATGTCGATATCTTCGCCGATGCCTCGACGCGAACGGCCATTCTCAACACCTTCCAGTTCACCCTCTTCAGCGTCGCGCTGCAGCTGGTGCTCGGCTTCGCGCTGGCCCTCCTCCTGTGGCGCGACAGCCGCTTCAACCGGATCGTGCTGGCCTTCCTGCTGATCCCCTCCACCATCACGCCGCTGGTGGTCGGCCTGATCTTCAAGGCGATGCTGGGTGCCGATTACGGCATCATCGGCTTCTTTCTCGCCGAAGCCGGGATCGGACCGCGCACGGGCCTGCTGACCGATGCCAGCACCGCGCTCTGGGTGCTGATCCTGATCGACTGCTGGGAGTGGACGCCACTGATGACGCTGATCCTGCTGGCCGGGCTGAAGGCCCTGCCCGGCGATGTGCTCGAGGCCGGCCGGGTGGACGGCGCCACCGGCTGGCAGCGGTTCCACATGCTGATCCTGCCCCTGATGCTGCCCTCGATCTTCCTGGCGCTGACTTTGCGCAGCATGGATGCCTTCCGTGTCTTCGACAGCGTCTTCGTCACCACCGGCGGCGGGCCGAACGATTCCACCAACACGCTGATGATGCTGGGGGTGAAGGAAGGTCTGCAATTCTTCAATGTCGGCTTCGCCTCGGCCGTCGGCAATGTCACCCTTCTGTTCATCGCGCTGATTGCCACCGGCTTGCTCCTGGTTGTGCGCCGGGCCGATGTCCGCATCAACGGGAAGTAAAGCTGATGGCAAGGGTTTCCACACGCCGCATCGTCCTGGAGCGCACGACCGCGCTCGTCGTCACCATCCTTTTCCTGCTGCCGGTCTGCTGGCTGATCTCCACGGCCTACAAGCCGTCGAACCAGATCTTCTCCGTGCCGCCCCGGCTGACCTTCACACCGACGCTCGACCAGTTCCGCGCCGCCTTCGCCCTGTTTGACGTGGCCGCCCTGGTGCGCTCCTCCGTGATCATCAGCCTCGGCACCACGCTGCTCTCCCTTCTTCTCGGCGTGCCCGCAGGCTATGCGCTGGCCCGCTCGCGGTCGCGCTATTCGGCCGGTTTTGCCTATTTCTTCCTGGCGATCCGCATGATCCCGGCCGTGGCCGCGCTGATCCCCTTCTATCTGATGATGCGCGATATCGGCCTGCTCGGCTCCTGGTGGGCGGTGATCGTCTTCAACACCATGCTCAACTGCGCCTTTGTCACCTGGATGATGTTCTCCTATTTCAAGGCGCTGCCGCCGGACATGGAAGAGGCGGCGCTGACGGATGGCTGCACGCAGATGGGCGCCTTCTGGAAGGTGGCCGTGCCCGCCGTGCGCTCCGGCATCATCGCCTGCGCCCTGTTCTGCATGATGTTTTCCTGGAATGACTTCCTGCATCCCATGTTCCTGACCACGCTCGACGCCAAGCCGATTTCGGTGGCGCTGCTGACGGCCTACGGCACCAAGGACATTACCTGGGGCACGCTCGGCGCGCTCGCCCATTTCTCCACGATCCCGATTGTCCTGATGGCGCTCGTCATGAACCGCTATTTCGTTCAGGGCGCCACCAACGGCGTACAGTAGGACCGACAGCATGGCCCAGATCTCGTTTGAACACGTCTCCAAGACCTATCCTGGCGGCAAGGCCGCGGCGCTGACCGATTTCAACCTCACGATCAAGGATGGTGAGTTCCTCGTTCTCGTCGGCCCCTCCGGCTGCGGCAAGACCACGGCGCTGCGGATGATTGCGGGGCTGGAGGAGATTTCCGGCGGCACGCTGAAGATCAACGACAGGATCGCCAATGATCTCGCGCCGCGCGACCGCGACATCGCCATGGTGTTCCAGAGCTACGCGCTCTATCCGCACCTGACGGTGGCGGACAACATCGCCTTTGGCCTGAGGGTGCGCGGCGCCAAGCCGGACGTGATCGAAAAAAAGGTGCGCGAGACCGCAGAGCTTCTGGAACTCACCGAATTCCTGGAGCGCAAGCCGGCGCGGCTCTCCGGCGGGCAGCGCCAGCGCGTGGCCATGGGCCGGGCACTGGTGCGCGCGCCCAATGCCTTCCTGATGGACGAGCCCCTGTCCAATCTCGATGCCCGCCTGCGTGGCCAGATGCGCGCCGAGATCGCCCGGCTGCAGCGCCTGTCGGCGATCACCACCGTCTATGTCACCCACGACCAGGTGGAGGCCATGACCATGGGCCACCGCGTGGCGGTGATGAACCGCGGCACGCTGCAGCAGCTCGATACCCCGCGGCAGCTTTATGACAGGCCGGCCAATATGTTTGTCGCCAGCTTCATCGGCTCGCCGCCGATCAACTTCATGGAGGGCACGCTGGTGGCGCATCAGGGCGGCGCGGCCTTGTCATGCGGTCCGCTGCTCTTCCCGCTTGGCTCCCACGCGCAGCGCCTGTCCGCGCGCGAGGGCAGCAAGATCATCGTCGGCATCCGGCCGGAACATCTCAAGGTCGCGCCATCGGGCGCCGGTCCCGGCACGCTGTCGGCCCGTGCCGCTTTCGTCGAGGACCTCGGCGCGACGCTGCTCCTGCATCTCGACCAGCACGGCATCACCATCGGCCATGCAAATATGGTGGATGACGATCGCGATCTCATGAGCATAGCGCCCAAGCTGAAAGCGCTCGTCGATAGCGCCGCCCGCGTGGTCCGCGACGACAATGTGCACCTCACCGTCGATCCCGCGCTCATTCTGTTCTTCGATCCGGCGACAGGGGCGGCGCTATGACGGAGCTGGCCATGGACACACGCGCAAAAGCAGAAGCCTTCTGGCCGCTCGGCGGCCCGATCAGCAGGACGCGCATGGCGCTCGTCATCATCGACATGCAGGTGGATTTTTGCGCCCCCGGCGGCTGGGTCGATCAGCTGGGCGAGGACGTCTCCAATACACGCTCGGTCATTGCGCCGATCCGCGAGGCGCTATCGGCCGCCCGTGCCGCCGGCCTTCTTGTGATCCACACACGGGAAGGCCACAGGCCGGATCTCTCCGATCTGCACCCAAACAAGCAATGGCGCACGCGTGTCCACGGTCTCGGCATCGGCGATGCCGGCCGGGATGGCGGGCGCATTCTGGTGCAGGGTGAGCCCGGCTGGCAGATCATCCCGGAGCTTGCGCCCGAGGACAATGAACTCGTGATCGACAAGCCGGGAAAGTCCTCCTTCCACCGCACGCAACTGGCGGCCGAGCTCGCACGGCGCGGCATCGACCGGCTCGTCATCACCGGCGTCACCTCCGATTGCTGCGTGCAGTCGACGCTCAGAGACGGCTATGAGCACGGGCTCGAATGCGTGTTGCTGGAGGATTGCACCGCCGCCGTCGAGAGCCCGAACCATGAGGCGACGCTGGAGATCCTCAAGGCCTATGGCG
Source organism: Xaviernesmea rhizosphaerae (assembly GCF_001938945.1). Taxonomy (GTDB): domain Bacteria; phylum Pseudomonadota; class Alphaproteobacteria; order Rhizobiales; family Rhizobiaceae; genus Xaviernesmea; species Xaviernesmea rhizosphaerae. The sequence continues at coordinate 40,629 of NZ_MKIO01000031.1, read as the reverse complement.
GGCGCTGGGGTGGCGTTGCCGATCTGCCGCGTTTTCATGCGATGCTGGAGGCCGCCGATGCCTGATCACGTCCCCTATCGTCTGCCGGCGCTGGCGGCCCAACCCTATGCCTGGCCCTTCGACGGCCGCTGGTCCGCCGCCGATACCGCGCTGCTTATCCTCGGGTTTCAGACAGGGCCGGTGCAGGCACTTTCGGCCGAGGCGGAACTTGCCGTGGCTTGCCGCCTGGTGGAGGCTGCCGCAGGCCTAGGCATGACCATCGTCGCCGTCCGGCGCGGCCACACAGACCAGGAGAGCCCGATCGCCCGGCGGCGGCGCGATCTGGGCGACCCGATCCCCGCGCAGGGCAGCGCCGGCTGGGCGCTCGATGCCAGGCTCGCCTTGCCGCCCGCCGCGATCCTGATCGACATAGCGGGCGACAATGCGTTCTTCGGCAACGATCTCGAAGAGCGTCTGCGCGCACGGGGCATCCGCAATCTGCTGGTCACCGGCCTGCCGACCGAAGGCCTTGTCCACGCCACGCAGCGCGCCGCCAACGACATGGGCTTTGAATGCCTTGCCATCGCCGATGCCTGCAAGGGCACGTCGCCGGCGCGTCACGCCGCGCAATTGCGCATCACCACCTTCGGCAACGGCCTGTTCGGCACGGTTGCCAGCGCGGCCGAGGTTCTCTCGGCGCTCCACTTCGCCTGAAACGCGCCGCGATCCCGCCGATCCGCGCGCTTTTATGTTCGTCTCGCACCCTGTCGCCCCGGCCCCCTCGCGGGATCCCTGGAGGCAGGCCTCAGGAGTCTCCCATGTCCGCCACCGCCTGGTCCGATGCCACTGGCAGCCTCGACCTCACCACGCTTCGCCGCGGCTACGAGGACGGCTCGCTCACGCCGAGCCGCGTGGTGAACGCCATCTATGACCGCATCGCTGCCCGTGGCGACGACCACGTCTGGATCCACCTCGTTGCGCGCGAAACGGCACTTGAGGCCGCGCGCAAGCTGGAGACCGAAGGCTATGATGGCCGCCCGCTCTGGGGCATTCCCTTTTCCGTCAAGGACTGCAACGATATTGTCGGCCTGCCGACCACCAATGCGCTGAAGGAAGGCGCCTATGTCGCCACCTCCAGCGGCCAGGCGCTGGACCGGATCTTCGAGGCCGGCGCGCTGCTGATCGGCAAGACCAATATGGACCAGTTCGGCATCGGCCTTGTCGGCATGCGCACGCCCTATGGCGCCTGCTCCTCGGTCTTCGACGAACGCTTCATCTCCGGCGGGTCCAGCTCCGGCTCCGGCGTGTCGGTGGCAGCGGGGCTGAGCAGCTTTTCCATTGCCAACGATGCCGCCGGCTCCGGCCGCGTGCCGGCGGGCTTCAACAACATCGTCGGCATCAAGCCGACGCCGGGCCTCGTCAGCAATGCTTGCGTCTCGGGAGGCGGTTGCGTCAAGACGATCGAGACGCTCTCCGTCTTTGCGCTGACCGTGGAGGACGGCATGGCCGTGCTCGACCTGATGGCCGGTTACGACCCGACCTATCCCTTCTCCAGGCCGGAAGCCGACGGTGTGACGCTAACGCCCTCCGCGCCGCCGCCGCGCTTCCGCTTCGGCGTGCCCAAGGGGGAAGCCCTGCGCTTCTTCGGAGACACCGAGGCCGAGCGCCTGTTCAATGAGGCGATCGCGCGGATGACGGCCATGGGCGGGGAGAAGGTCGAGATCGACTTTACGCCTTTCGACGAGACCCAGCGCATTCTCTACGAGGGGCCGTGGATCTCCGAACGGGCGCTAAGCCTCGACAGCGTGCTGGCAAAATATGGCGAGGCGATCCACCCCGTCACCCGCCAGATCCTGTCGCGCTCCGGCAATTTCACCGCGCTCGATACGTTCGCCGCCATTCACCGTATCGCCGAGCTGAAGCGCGACACGCGACCGGTCTGGGAGGACATTGCCGTGCTGATGGTGCCGACCACGCCGACAATCTACACCAAGGCGGAGATCGCCGAAAACCCGATCGAGCTGAACAGCCGGCTCGGCATCTACACCAATTTCGTCAATCTGATGGGCCTGTGCGGCATTGCCGTGCCGAATGGCTTCCGCGCCGACGGCCTGCCGCTCGGGGTTACCTTCCTGGCGCCCGGCTTCGAAGAGGCGCGCGCGGCCGGTATCGCCGCCGCCTTTCACCGGGAAACCGGGCTGACGCTCGGCAAGTCGGACAATCCCTATCCGCCCGCCGAGCCCTCGGCGCTGCCGGAGGGCTACAGGGAGATCGCCGTGGTCGGCGCCCATCTTTCGGGCATGCCGCTCAATCACGAGTTGATCGAGCGGGGCGGCATATTCTTGCGTGCGGCGAGCACCCTGCCCGCCTATCGGCTCTTCGCGCTCGGTGGCACGGTGCCGCCCAAGCCGGGCCTGATCCGCGTGGCCGACGACGGCGCGGCCATTGCGGTGGAGGTCTGGGCGCTGCCGGTCGAAGGCTTCGGCGATTTCATCGGCCGCATCCCCGCACCGCTCGGCGTCGGCAAGCTGGCGCTGGACGACGGCTCCGAGGTCACGGGCTTTCTCTGCGAAGGCATGGCCGTGGCGGGGCAGGCCGATATCAGCCATTTCGGCGGTTGGCGTGCCTATCGGGCAGCAGGCGCATAAGGAAAGAAGCGCCCGCGGCGAAGGCGGCACGGCAGGACGCATGGCCCGCTTTTTGCTAAGCAGAGGACGTGTTTAGGCGAAGAGGCTGATAGGATGACCGAGACGGTGTTCACACAGGCGCGGCTGGCCGATGGCCGGCTGGTCGACATCACGGTGCGCGAGGGGCGGATCGCCGCCATCGAGACTGCCGGCGCGTCGCCGGCGGCGGGCGGCGTCGATCTCGGCGGCGCGCTGGTCATCCCCGGCTTTGTCGAGGGACATATTCATCTCGACACCAGTTTCTATGGCGATGCCTGGGTCCCGCACCGGCCCTGCACCAACGGCTTCGACGTGCACGAACGCGTCACCTTGCAGGCCGAGAACATGGCGAAGGCCGCCCCCATGGCGGAGCGCGCGGCCAACCAGCTCGATCTCTGCATCGCCAAGGGCTCGACCAGCATGCGCAGCCATGTGATGGTCGATGGCTCTGTGGGGCTCGCCTCGCTCGAAACCATCCTCGCCGTGCGCGAAGCCTATCGCGACCGAATTGATATCCAGCTCGTGGCATTCCCGCAGAGCGGCATCCTGAAGAGCCCGGGCACGCCCGAGCTTCTGGACGCCGCCATCGGGCTGGGCGCCGATCTCGTCGGCGGCCTCGATCCGGGCAGCTTCGACCGCGATGTGACCGCCCATCTGAATGTCGTCTTCGGCACGGCCGAAAAGCATGGCGTGGACATCGACATCCACCTGCACGATGCCGGCACGCTTGGCGCCTTCACCATAGAGGAGATCTGCGCGCGCACGGTGGCGGTCGGCATGCAGGGCCATGTCGCCGTCAGCCATGCCTATGGCCTCGGCGATCTTCCGCCCGATGCGGCGCGCAAGATCGCCGACCTGATCGCGCTGAGCGGCGTGGCGATCATGACCAATGCGCCGGGCGCGCACAATTTCCCGCCTGTGGCCCTGCTGCGCCACGCTGGCGTCACCGTCTTCAGCGGCAGCGACAATATCCGCGATTCCTGGTGGCCCTATGGCGATGGCGACATGCTGCGCCGGGCCGAGATCATCGGCTATCGCTCCGGTTTCTACCGGGACGACGAACTGGCCGCCGCCTTCGACGTGGTGACATCGGCCGGTGCCAAGGCCCTGCGACTGGAGGGCTATGGGCTCGCGGTCGGCGCGCGGGCGGATTTCGTCACGCTCGAGGCCGAGCACGTGCCGCAGGCGGTCGTTGCCGTGCCGCCGAACCGGCGCGTGTTCAAAGGCGGGCGTCTGGTGGCCGAGAACGGCAAGGTGCTGCCCTGATGGTTGCCAGGGGCGAGAGCCCGGCGGGGCAAGGCCGCCAGGCCGGCGCGATGATCGTCACGCCGCATCACGACGCGAGCGAAGCGGGCGCGGCTGTCCTGCGGCGTGGCGGCAATGCGATCGAGGCGGTGATCGCCGCCGGCGCAGCACTGTCCGTGCTCTATCCGCATTTCTGCGGTCTCGGTGGCGATGCCGTGTGGATGCTCGCCGACGCGAAGGGCGAGGTCTCCTGCCTGCTCGGCATCGGCCAGGCCGCCGCCGTCAGCGATCCGGCGCGCATGGAGGCCATTCCCATGCGGGGTCCTGGCTCAACGCTGACGACGGCCTGTCTCGTCGATAGCTGGGACAGGCTGATGGCCATCTCGAGTGCACAATGGGGCGGCCGGGAAGGGCTTGGCGATCTGATCGAGCCTGCGATCCGACTGGCGAGAGACGGCTTTCCCGTCAGCCGGTCGCAGCGCTTCTGGTTCGATTTCCGCGCGGGCGAAAGTGCGGGCTGGCCGGGCTTCCAGCGCATCTTCACGGGCGACGGCCATCAGCGCCAGCCCGATCTCGCGCGCACCCTGGAGAGCATCGCCCGCGATGGTGCCCGCAGCTTCTACGAGGGCGCGCTGGCCCGGCGCATTGCCCGGGGGCTTGCCGAGGCCGGCTCGCCGCTGACGGCCGCCGATCTCGCGGCAACCGAGGCGCGCTTTGCCGAGCCGGTCCACCTCGACTATCGCGACCTGAGGCTCTTCGCCCCACCGCCGCCGACACAAGGGATCACCACGCTCGGCATTCTCGGCGCGCTCGCGGCTTTCGATGTCGCAGCCATGGCGCCCGGTCGCGCCGCCCATTATCATCATCTGGTCGAGGCGGTGAAACAGGCCTTTCTTGACCGTCAGCTCATCGCCGATCCTGATTTCGCCGAGGAGGCGGGCCGCGCCGCGATGGCGGGTCTGCTCGACCCCGCGCGTCTCGCAGCCAAGGCCGCCCGCATCGATCCCGTCCGGGCCATGGCCTGGCCGCATCTCCATCGGCCGGGCGATACCGCCTTTCTCGGCGCGGTGGATGGCAAGGGGCGCTGCGCCGGGGTGTTGCAGAGCATCTATTTCGACTGGGGAAGCGGCGTGGTGGTCGGCGACACCGGCATTCTCTGGCAGAACCGGGGTGCCGCCTTCAGCCTCGACCCCGACAGCCCCAACCGGCTGGCGCCGGGCAAGCGGCCGTTCTACACGCTCAATCCCGGCCTCGGCCTCAAGGACGGCCGGCCGCATCTCGTCTATGGCACGCAAGGGGCGGACGGGCAGCCACAGACGCTGGCCCTGCTTCTGAGCCTGCTGATCGACCATGGGCTCGATCCGCAAGACGCGCTGTCCATGCCGCGCTTCCTCCTGGGCAAGACCTTCTCTGACAGCCGTGACTCGCTGAAGCTTGAGGAAAATGCCGGCCCGGAGACCTTCTCCGCGCTCTCTGCCCTGGGCCACACGGTTTCGGCCATCGGCGCGCTCAGCCCGCTCGGCGGCCAGGCCGGCATCATCCGCATCGGCGCGGATGGCGCGCTCAGCGGCGCCCACGATCCGCGCAGCGATGGCGGCGCGATCACCGTTCAGGGAGGATCGGCATGAGGGCGGATCTCTTGATTCGACAGGCGGTGACAGCAGCGGGCGCCGCACCTGTCGATATCGCGGTTGCGGATGGGCGCATCGCCGCAATCGGGCCAGCGCTCCGCTGCGAGGCGGCCGAAACCGTGGAGGCTGGCGGCGCCTTCGCCTTTCCCGGCTTCGTGGAGAGCCATATCCATCTGGACAAGGCCGGCATTCTCGGCCGCTGCACGCTTTGCGAGGGCACGCTGGCCGAGGCCGTGCGCGAAACGGCACGGGCCAAGGCTGGTTTTACGGTGGAGGATGTCTATGCCCGCGCCGCCCGCGTGGTGGAGAAGGCGATTCTTCACGGCACGACGCGGATGCGCAGTTTCGTGGAAGTTGACCCGCGGGTAGGCTTTCGCGCGCTCGAAGCCATCCTGAAGATCAAGGCGCACTATGCCTTTGCCCTGGATCTGGAAATCTGCGCCTTCGCCCAGGAGGGGCTGACACAGGAGCCGGCGACCTATGCCATGCTGGACGAGGCGCTGTCTGCCGGCGCCGATCTCGTTGGCGGCTGTCCCTATACCGATCCCGACGCCGAAACCCATATCGAGCGGATTTTCACGCTGGCCCGCCGGCACGACGTGGCCGTGGATTTCCATCTGGATTTCAGCCTCGACCCCGGCCACACCGACCTTCCTGCCGTCATCGACGCGACCATGCAGCACGGCTGGGGCGGGCGCGTCTCCATCGGCCATGTCACCAATCTCTCGGCAATGCCGTCCGAGCAGGTGCGCGCGATCGGCGCCCGTCTTGCCGAGGCCGGCATCGCGCTCACGGTCCTGCCCGCCACCGACCTCTTTTTGAATGGGCGCGGCGCCGAGATGCTGGTGCCGCGCGGCGTGGCCCCGGCCCATGTGCTGGCCGAATGCGGCGTGCTGACCACGATTGCCAGCAACAACATTCTCAATCCCTTCACGCCCTATGGCGATGCGTCGCTCCTGCGCATGGCCAATCTCTACGCCAACATCGCCCAGCTCGCGCGCGAGGCGGAGCTTGCGCAGGTCTTCGCGATGGTCACAAGCGCGCCGGCACAGCTGATGGGGCGGTCCTACGGGCTGAAGCAGGGGGAGGATGCGACCATCATCTTGATCGACTGCGCCAGCCCGGCAGACGCGGTGCGGGAGATCCCGCGCGTCATTGGCGGCTGGAAGCGGGGCCGGCGCAGCTTCTGGAATGGCCAGCCGCAGATCTTTTCCGGCACGCCGATGGTGGCTGGTAAGAACATCGGACTGGACCCCGCACACCCATGGATGCTCAACGTTTAGGGTCAGGACATGATCAGGCCGCCATCGACATTGATCGTCTGGCCCGTAATATAGGCGGCATCCTCGCTGGCCAGGAAGGTGACGAGGCCGGCCACATCCTCGCCGGAGCCGGCGCGCTTCATCGGGATGTTTTCCACCCACTCCTTCATCAGCGCGCCCGGCGCATAATTGCCCAGCAGCTTGCCCCAGGCTTCGTCATTATAGGCCCACATATCGGTCTCGATGATGCCGGGGCAGAAGGCGTTGACGGTGATGGCGTCGCGCGCCACCTCCTTGGCGAGGCTCTGGGTGATGCCGACGACGCCCATCTTCGAGGCGGCATAGTGCGGCGTGTAGATGAAGCCGTCGCGAGCCTGGCCGGAGGCGGTGTTGATGATCCGGCCGCCTTGGCCGTGCCGGCGCATGCGCGCGATGGCTTCCTGTGCGCAGAGGAAGACGCCCTTGGTGTTGACAGCAAGCACCTTGTCCCACTCCGCCTCCGTCATCTCCTCGATCCGGGCGATGGTGATGACGCCGGCATTCTGGATCGACACATCGACGCGGCCGAAGGCCTCCTCAGCCCGGTCATAGAGCGCGATCACGCTGGCCTTGTCGGTCACGTCGCACAGGACCGAGATCGCCTTGCCACCTGAAGATTCGATATCGCGCGCCACCTGATGCACGGCCTCTTCATTGGCCGAGACCACCAGCTGCGCGCCCTCGCGGGCAAAGCGTTTGGCGATCGCCGCGCCGATGCCGCGGCTTGCGCCTGTGATCACCACGGTCTTGCCGTCAAAACGGGCCATGTCGTGCTCCTTCTTACGCCGCGCATGCTCAGGCAGCTGCGGCAATCCCGAGAAAATCTGCGGCCTTCAGCGAGGCGCCGCCGACGAGCGCGCCATCCACGTGCGGCACGGCGAAGATGTCGGCGGCATTGGCCGCCTTGACCGAGCCGCCGTAGAGCAGGCGCATCTGCACGCCTTCCATGCCGAAACGGGCCGAGAGATGCTGGCGCATGGCGGCATGCATATCGGCGATCTGCGCTTCCGCCGGCACGCGGCCGGTGCCGATGGCCCAGACGGGCTCATAGGCGATGGCGGTGTTGGCGGCCGTCGCGCCGTCCGGCAGCGAGGCGGAAAGCTGGGCTACGACGATGTCGAGCGCCCGGCCGGCATCGCGCTCGGCCTCGGTCTCGCCGACGCAGATGATGGCCGTCAGCCCGGCGCGGTAGGCGGCGAGCGCCTTGGCGGCCACCTGCTCATTGGCCTCGGCATAAGCCATCCGCCGCTCCGAATGGCCGATGATGACATGCGACGCGCCGGCATCGGCCAGCATGTCGGCCGAGATATCGCCGGTAAAGGCGCCAGCAGGCTGTGCGTGGCAATCCTGCGCGCCGATCCTCACGGGCGTGTCGCGCACCAGGCCCGCCGCCCGCTCGATCAGCGTGAAGGCGGGGCAGAGCACGAGATCGCAGGAAAGGCGCTCCGCCGCCGCCGCCATGGCCTCGATCTCGGCCAGCGCGGCGCCCACGCCGTTCATCTTCCAGTTTCCGGCGATCAGCTTGCGGGGCGCGGTGTGGGATTGGAGCAGAGCACCCATCGCCATCACCAGCAGCAGAAGCCGCCATCGACCAGGAGATCGACCCCGGTGACGAAGCTTGCGGCGTTGGAGAGAAGGAAGACGGCGGGGCCGACCATTTCATCGACATTGGCCATACGTTGCATCGGCGTCTGCTCTTCGAAGAGCTTGGTCTGATGCACCATTTCCGCGCGGGTGTTCATCGGCGTGGCGGTATAGCCGGGCGAGATGGTGTTGACGCGGATGCCGCGCCCGACCCACTCCATGGCCATCGACTTCGACATATGGATGACGCCGGCCTTGGAGGCATTGTAGTGGCACTGGCTGAGGCCGCGATTGACGATGACGCCGGACATGGAGGCGATGTTGACGATCGATCCGCGCCCATGTTTCAGCATCGCCTGCGCTTCCGCCTGGCAGGAGAGGAAGACGCCCTTGAGGTTGATGTCCATCAGCGTCTGATACTGTTCCTCCTCCATCTCCTCGGCCGGATTGGCATTGGCGATGCCGGCGGCATTGACGGCGAGCGAAAGGGGGCCGAGTTCGGCCTCCGTGCGGGCGACAGCCTCGGCCATCGCTACCTTCGTGGTCACATCGGCGGCGATCTGGATCGCCTTGCGCCCGGCCTTCTCGATAAAGGCGGCGGTGGTGGCCAGCCCGTCATCCGTGCGCCGGTCGACGAGCGCCACATCGGCGCCGCACTGGGCAAGGCCCATGGCGATGCGCTGGCCGATGCCGCTGCCGGCGCCTGTCACCAGTGCGACATTGCCCGAGAGATCGAACAGACGGGGTGCGTTGAGCGTGATCTCACCCATCGCTTTTCCTTTCCTTACAGGGTTGCGAGTTCCATGACGGAGACGTCATTGGCCTCTTCGCGAGAGAGAATGCCGGCCTGGTTGCCCTGGGCCAGAACAAGAATACGGTTGGAGACGCCGAGCACCTCCTCGAGGTCCGAGCTGACGACGATCACCGCCACGCCGCGCCGGGCGAGATTGACGATGATGTCGTAAATGCCGGCGCGCGCGCCGACATCGATGCCGCGCGTCGGTTCGTCCAGCACCACGACCTTCGGGTCGCGCATCAGCCATTTGGCGATCACCACCTTCTGCTGGTTGCCGCCGGAAAGGTCCGAGGCCGGCTGTTCTCCCCGCCCCTTGACGCCAAAGGCGGCAATCGCCTTGTCGGCGAAGGCGCGCTTGGCAGACGGCGTCAGCCAGCGGCTGGAGAAGCGGTCGAGATTGGCATAGACGAGATTTTCGCCGATGCCGTGGGCGACGACGAGGCCCTGCTCCTTGCGGTCCTCCGGCACCATGACGATGCCCCGGGCAATTGCGTCGGCCGGGCTTTTCAGCGCCAGAGGCGTACCGTTGAGCTTGACCGTGCCCGATGCGACCGGATCGGCGCCCGAGATCGCGCGCACCAGCTCGGTGCGCCCTGCCCCGACCAGACCGGCAATGCCGAGGATCTCGCCCGCCTTGACGCTGAAGGAGACGTCGCGGAAGGCATCTTCGGAAGAGGTGAGCTTCTCCACCTCCAGTACGGTGCTTGCCTGAGGTTCAGGAAGGCTCGGGAACATGCGCTCCAGCGAGCGGCCGACCATGCTCTCCACGACGGTGCGCACCGGCGTGGCGCTGTCGGCGAATTCCTGCACCTTCTCGCCATCGCGCAGAACGATGATGCGGTCGGTGATCTTGCGGATCTCTTCCATGCGGTGGGAAATATAGATGATGCCGACGCCCTCGGCGCGCAGCTTGCGCACTTGCTCGAACAGGGCCTCGGTCTCCGCGCCGCCCAGCGCCGCCGTCGGCTCGTCGAGGATCAGCAGGCGGGCATTGAGCGCCAGCGCCTTGGCGATCTCGATCAGTTGCTGATGGGCGGTGGAGAGGCCCGCGACCTTGCGCGTGGCGGGAATGTGCAGATTGAGGCGGGCCAGCTGTTCCTGCGCGCGGCGCACCATCTGCGCCCGGTCGACCACGCCGTTCTTCATGGGCCAGCGGCCGATGAAGACATTTTCGGCGACCGAGAGTTCCGGCAGCAGCTGCAGCTCCTGATGAATCAGCACCACGCCCTTGTCGATGGCCTCGGCCGGATTGGCGGGCGCGTAAGGCTGGCCGAGCCAGGTCATGCTGCCCTCGCTCGGGCTGCGCGAACCGGCGATGATGCCCGAAAGCGTCGATTTTCCCGCCCCATTCTCGCCGAGCAGCGCCACGACTTCGCCGGCATGGATGTCAAAGCTGACGTCTTTCAGCACCGGCACCGGGCCGTAGCGCTTGGAAATACCCTTCAGGGACAGGACCGGCTCGCGCATGGCGCACCTCGATTTGGCAGTTGGATAGGAGGGAGGCGGTCAGGCCTCCGCATGGCCCGCATCCACCGGCGCATGGCTGCGCCCGACGCAGGCCGAGGCCTGCAAGCATATGCGTCTCACGAAAGCCCGCAGCGGCGCGAAGGGAGAAGGATCCGCGCCGCCCAAGGCCTTTGCCCTGCCGCTTCCGGCTGTGAGGAGCCGCCGGAGGCAGGGAATATGCCCTGCCGACCATGAGGTCTGGCTTGCGGGGCATGCGCCCGGCCGTCCGGATGAGCCGGCTGGCCGGGCGATCTTCCCTGGATCAGGGATGCTCGGCGATGAAGGAGGCGACATTGTCCTTGGTGGTCAGCGTCGCATCCATCAGCTGCACCGGCGCAACCTTCTCGCCGGCCACGATCTTGGCGGCCATGTCCACGGCCATGCGGCCCATCTTCTGGGTCTGCTGGGTCGCGGTCACGTCGAACACGCCGTTCTTCAGCGCTTCCAGCGCGGCGGTGTCGCCGTCGAAGCCGCCGACGACGATCTTGCCCGAGGGATTGGCGACCTTGATCGCCTGCGCAGCGCCAAGCGCCAGGCCGTCAGCCTGGGCGAAGACGATCGAAACGTCGGGATGGGCCTGCAGCATGTTCTGCATGATCTGGAAGCCTTCGTCCTGGCTCCACATGTTCGACCACTGCTCAGCCACGACCTTCACGCCGGAATGCGCCTTGACGGCTTCCATGCAGCCCTTGGTGCGGTCGACCTCGGGCGTCGTGCCCTTCTGGCCATGGATGATGACCATATTGCCCTTGCCGCCGGCCTTTTCGATGATGTGCTCGCAGACGGCCTTGGCCGAGGAGACGGAATCGGTGGCGAGGAAGGTATCGCCCGGGGCACCCTCGGCATTGCGGTCGACATTGATGACCGGGACGCCGGCCGTCTTGGCGAGCTTGACCGGAACGGTGGCGGCGGCAGCACCCGCCGGGATGTAGATCAGCGCGTCGATGTTCTGGGTCAGGAGATCCTGGATCTGGTTGACCTGCGTCGGGCCATCGCCCTTGGCATCGACGGTGACGACGGTGATGCCGCGCTTCTTGGCTTCCGCCTCGACCGACTGCTTGATCTGGTTGAAGAAGTTGGCCTGAAGATTGGCAACGGCGAGGCCGACCTTCTTCAGCTCCTTGGCCTGGACGGGGCCGAGCGACAGCGCGAGCACGGCAGCGGATGCCAGCAGGATGCGGGACAGTTTCATGCGTTCCTCCATTGAATTATCGGGGGGTGGTGTTCCGGCCCGGGGATAAGGTTCCTCCCGCCTCGGGCCTTTCCTGTCCGCGCCACCTTTGGCAGCGCGGCAATTCATGCCAGCCCGGCTCTCAAGGCCCGGCCGTTGTGTTCAGGCTCAGCCGCGTTTGCGGCGCACCGTCTCGGCACCCACGGCCAGCACGATGACCACGCCGATGATGACCTGCTGGATGAAGGGCGAGACGTTGAGAAGGTTGAGGCCGTTGCGCAGCACGCCGATGATCAGCACTCCGATCAGCGTTCCGCCGATGCCGCCGGCGCCGCCCGACAGCGAGGTGCCGCCGATGACGACCGCCGCGATGGTATCAAGCTCATAGCCGAAGCCGCTCGAGGGCTGCACCGAGTCGAGACGGGCGGCGAGCACGATGCCGGCCAGGCCCGCCAGCATGGCGCAGCAGATATAGACGGCGATGGTGACGCGGGTGACGTTGATGCCGGCAAGACGCGCCACTTCCTGGTTGCCGCCGACGGCATAGAGCATGCGCCCCTCGGCCCGCAGCTGCAGGAAGGCCCAGGCGACGATCACGACGACCAGCATCAGGAAGACGGTGGCGGTGAGGATGCCGAAATGGCGATCGATGGCGAGCATCATGAACCAGTCGGGAAAGCCGACGATCTGCTGGCCATCGGTAATCATATTGGCCACGCCGCGCGCGGCCGACATCATGGCAAGCGTGGCGATGAAGGCCGGCACGCGAAACATCGTCACCATCAGCCCGACCAGCAGGCCGCTGACGGCGGAGGCGGCGAGCCCGAAGATGATACCGATGCCCAGCGGCAGGCCGGCGACATTGGCCGTCCAGCCCATGACCATCATCGACAGGGCCAGCACCGAGCCGACCGACAGATCGATACCACCAATGAGGATGACGAAGGTCATGCCGACCGACATGATGCCGAGCACGGTGATCTGGTCGAGAATGTTCAGGCCATTGCGCGTCGACAGGAAGGTGTCGGTGGCAAAGCTCAGGAAGAGGCACAGGCCGATCAGTCCGATCAGCGGGCCGGTGGCGCCACGCAGCCACGAGAAGGACGGCTTGGCCGCGTGATTCTGCTCATTGATGCCGGCTACGGACATCGTCTCCTCCCTCGTCATCGGCCCCTTGGACCGCCTCTCCTCCAAAGCAGAATAAATATTCATGCTTGTTGGAAAATTCATTAGCAACTCTCCAATGGGGTGTCAACACGCTTCCGGTGCTGCAGCGCACTCTTGCGGGCGCTCCGCGCGCAAGCTTCGTTAAAAAGCCGCTTGACTAAAGCGCATCCTGTGCAAAAATATCTACATACGAATATTTATTCAGTGAGGAACCCATGGAGATCCACGAACTCGAGCGGATGGCGCGCTCCATCCGCCGGCGCGATCTGGAAGCGGTGTTTGCCGCCGGTGCCGGACATATTGGCGGGGAGATGTCTGTGATCGACATTCTGACCGCGCTCTATTTCCGCGTGCTGAAGATCGATCCGGCCCAGCCCAAGCTTCCCGAGCGTGACCGCTTCGTGCTGTCCAAGGGGCACACGGCCTGCGCGCTCTATGTGACGCTGGCCAAGCGCGGTTTCCTGCCCGAAGCGGAGATCGAGACCTTTCTCGCCCCGCATTCGCGCCTGAACGGGCACCCGAACTGCAACAAGGTGCCGGGCGTGGAAACCAATACCGGACCGCTCGGCCACGGCCTGCCCGTTGCGGTCGGCATGGCCAAGGCGGCCAAGCTGTCTGGCGCGCGCTATCACACCTATGTGGTGACAGGCGATGGCGAGATGCAGGAAGGCTCCAACTGGGAAGCCATCATGGCTGCCGCCCAGTTCGGCCTCGACAATCTCACCCTGGTCATCGACCACAACCGGTTCCAGCAGGGCGCATCGCTGGCCGACACCAACGGTCTTGCGCCCTTGCGTCCGCGTCTCGAGGCGTTTGGCTGGGAGGTTGCCGAGATCAACGGCAATGCCATGGCAGAGGTCGTTCCGGCGCTCGAGCATCGCAGTGGTCGCCCTTATTGCATCGTCGCCCACACCAACAAGGGCCACGGCATTTCCTTCATGCAGGACCGCGTCGACTGGCACCACAAGGTGCCGAACAAGGAACAATATGCCATCGCTCTCGCCGAGCTGTCGGAGGCCCTGTAAATGAACGCCCCCCTTTCCTCCCCCAAGCTGTTTGATTGCCGCGACGCCTTCGCCGAGACGCTGGAGGCGCTCGCCGCCGCCGACGAGACCGTGGTTGCCGTCTGCAATGATTCGGTCGGCTCCTCCAAGCTCGGCGGCTTCAAGACCAAGTTTCCCGAGCGGCTGGTCAATGTCGGCATTGCCGAGCAGAACATGGTCGGCGTCGGCGCCGGCCTGGCCAATGGCGGCCGCCTGCCCTTCGTCTGTGCCGCCGCCTGCTTCCTCACCGGCCGTGCCCTGGAGCAGATCAAGGCCGATCTCGCCTATTCCAATGCCAATGTGAAGCTGGTCGGCATCTCCTCCGGCATGGCCTATGGCGAGCTGGGGCCGACGCATCACTCGATCGAGGATTTCGCCTGGACCCGCGTGCTGCCGAACCTGCCCGTCATCGCGCCGGCCGACCGGATCGAAACCGCCGCCGCGGTGAAATGGGCGGCCTCCTATGCCGGCCCGTGCTTCCTGCGCCTGTCGCGCGTCGGCGTGCCCGATCTTCTGCCGGAAGGCCATGTCTTCGAGCTGGGCAAGGCCAATCTCCTGCGCGACGGCGGCGACGTAACGCTGATCGCCAATGGGACGCTGACCCACCGGATCGTCACCGCCGCCGGCATCCTGGCCGAGCGCGGCATTGCGGCGCGGGTGCTCAACATGGCGACGGTGCGCCCGATCGACGAGACGGCCATCATCGCCGCCGCCCGCGAGACCGGCGCGATCCTCACGGCCGAGGAGCATTCGATCTTCGGCGGGCTCGGCTCGGCCGTGGCGGAAGTGGTGGTCGATCACGCGCCGGTGCCGATGAAACGCCTCGGCGTGCCCGGCGTCTTCGCCCATACGGGCTCTGCGGAAATGCTGCTCGACGAATATGGTATGACGCCTGCCGCGATCGCCGATGCCGCCGCGGCGCTGGTTCAGCGCAAGGCCTGATGGCCTTTATGACCGGTGGGCATCGGGTTTTCAGCCGGCTTGAAAGCGCTGGCCTGAGACTTATCAGCACAGCGCGCGACGCGATCGATTTGCTGGCGATGTCTGCCTTCAATTGAGGTTAGGAGATTTCCCTCTGCACTAGGTTGCGATGAGGTGAAACCTCTCCTTGATGTCATCCTCGGGCTTGTCCCGAGGATCTGCTGACCTCAGTAAAATTAAGCCGTTGCAGATGCTCGGGACAAGCCCGAGCATGACGACCGGAGAGGACAACCGCCTCTGTGCGGCCACCCGGTCCCGGCCTGAAAGGGCATCGGCCGGGTGAAGAGGAGAAGCCGGACAAACCGAAGGGTCGCCGGTAGTTCATTGGGAGTGAAACATATGCGGGCCATTCTGGCGATTGACCAGGGGACCACCAATTCCAAGGCCATTCTGGTGGACGAAAGCGGCGCGCTGGTGGCGCGCGGCGCATCGCCTGTGGGCATCGCCTATCCGCAGCCGGGCTGGGTGGAGCAGGACCCGAACCGCATCTGGGCTTCGGTCTGCGAGGCGATCGCGGCCTGCCTTGCGGCCGCGCCCGCCGGGATCGAGATCCTGGCCGTCGCCCTATCGAACCAGCGCGAATCGGTGACGATGTGGGATGGCAAGACCGGCGAAGCACTCGGGCCGGTCTTGAGCTGGCAGTGCCGCCGCACCGCACCGGACTGCGAGCGGCTGATCGCTGCAGGTCATCAGGAGCGGGTGCAGGCGATCACCGGCCTGCCGCTCGACCCGATGTTTCCCGGCGCCAAGCTGCGCTGGCTGAGCGAGCGCGCCCCTGCGGGCAGCGATTACCGGCTGGGCACGATCGACAGCTGGCTGATCCACCGCCTGACCGGCGGCCGCAACCATGCCTGCGATGCCGCCAACGCCGCCCGCAGCCAGCTTTTCGACCTGGAGCGCCAGGTCTGGAGCGCGGAATTGGCCAGCCTGTTCGGCGTCGATCTCGCACGGCTGCCGGAGGTTTGCGACAGCGCCGGCGATTTCGGCGTGACCTTGAACGTTCCGGGCATTGCCGACGGCACGCCGATCCGCGCCGCCATCGGCGACAGCCATGCCGCTTTGTTCGGCCATGGCGCCTTTCATCCCGGCGATGGCAAGGTGACCTTCGGCACGGGCTCCTCGGTCATGGCCACGCTCGACAGCTATGTGCCACCGCGCGACGGTATCACCACCACGGTAGCCTGGCGCATTGGGGGGCGGCCGACTTTTGCCTTCGAGGGGAATATTCTCGTCTCCGCCGCCAGCCTTCCCTGGATGGCGGAAATTCTCGGCCTGCCTGACGTCGCCGCGCTGGTCGATCTCGCCGCAACCGCCGCCCCCGACGGCCCGGGCTTCGTGCCGGCTTTCGTGGGACTCGGCGCGCCCTATTGGGATTCGCAGGCGCGCGCTTTGTTTTCGCAGATCAATTTTTCCACCACACGGGCACAGATGGCCCGCGCCGTCACCGACAGCCTCGCTTTCCAGGTTCACGACGTCTTCCGCGCCATGCGCGACCAGACGACCACCCCACTCGGCGCGCTCTATGTCGATGGCGGCCCCAGCCAGAACCGCTTCCTGATGCAGACGGTGGCCGACACGCTCGGCCATGCCGTGATCCAGTGCGCCGCCCCCGAGGCCTCGGCGCTGGGCGCGGCCTATCTCGCCGGCCTGTCGCTCGGCCTCTGGCCGGATCTCGATGCGATTGCCCGCCTGCCGCGCGCGCATCACGAGATCGTCCCCGCTCCCGACAGAGACAGCACCCGGCTTGCCGTCTGGGCCGACGCAATCCAGCGCGCGACCCTCTGCCCGCCGCCGGCCAAAGCGCAGGATTGAAAACGGACATCCTTCCAACACTCTGGGTTTTGGCTTTCGCATCGGATTTTTCCGAAAACCGGTTCCCACTTTTCGGTCCGATGCTCTAAAGGGGTATGGAGCCATTTTGGCCGATAACCGGTTTGAAAGGGGCGCGTGAAACTGTCGGAGCCGCCATGGGTCGCATCAACGAACTTCGCCTGATCTCCCGCGTGGCCCAGATGTATCATGTCGAGCATAAGCGGCAGGCGGAGATTGCCGAGCATTTGCGCCTGTCCCAGGCCACCGTTTCGCGCATGCTCAAGCGGGCGGAGACGGAAGGGATCGTGCGCACCAGCGTCATCCCGCCGGCCGGCACCTATAGCGATCTGGAACAGGCGCTGCGCGAGCGCTTCGGCCTGCCGGAGGCCGTGGTGGTGGATTGCTCGGAGGACCGGGACGGCGCGATCATGGCGCGCATCGGCGAAAGTGCGGCGCATCTCTTGGAAATCACGCTCTCGCCCGGCGAGATCATCGGCGTTTCCAGCTGGAGCCAGACGATCTTCAAGATGGTGGAGAACATCCATCCGCAGAAGGGCGCGGGCGCCCGCTATGTGGTGCAGACGCTCGGCGGCATGGGCGATCCCTCCGTACAGACCCATGCCACCCAGCTCACCGCCCGTCTGGCCAAGCTGACCGGCGCCGAGCCGAAGCTGCTGTCGGTCCAAGGCGTCACCTCATCGCGCGAGGCCAAGCTCTTGATGATGGCTGATCCCTTCGTGCGCGACACGATGGACCTGTTCGGCGCGATCACGCTCGCCATCGTCGGCATCGGCGCTGTGGAGCCGTCCGAGCTGCTGGCCCGCTCGGGCAATATCTTCTCGGCCCGCGAACTCGCCGATCTCGCCGAAGCCGGCGCGGTCGGCGACATCTCCCTGCGCTTCTTCGACAGGCAGGGTCGGATGGTGAAAACGCCGCTCGACGACCGGGTGATCGGCATGTCGCTCGAAGAGCTCGCCAAGGTGGACCGCGTGATCGCGCTGGCCGGCGGCAAGGCCAAGACCGACGCCATCGCCGGCGCCCTGCGCCTCGGCGTCATCGACATGCTGGTCACCGACCGTTTCACCGCCGAGCGGCTGACCGCCTGAGCGCGGAAGCCTCGGCCGAACGCTGTTTTCCCTTCTTCAGTCTGATGCTCTCTATCCAGACCCAAGCCCGAGCGGATGAAGGATCCGCCCGGGGTCTTGCCGTCAACGGGCGAAGACGCTGTCGAAATCCTTGAAGCCCTTGACCTCGATCGGGTTGCCGCTCGGGTCGAAGAAGAACATGGTGCGCTGCTCGCCGGGCTCGCCCTCGAAGCGGATGACCGGCGGAATATCGAAGGCGATGCCGCCCTTTTCCAGGCGCTCGGCCAGCGCGAACCAGTCGTCGAGCGGCAGGATCACGCCGAGATGGGGCATCATCACTTTGTGGTCGCCGACCTTGCCGGTGCGGGTGACCTCGAAGGGCGTGCCGAGATGCAGCGAAATCTGGTGGCCGAAGAAGTCGAAATCCACCCAGGTCTCGGTCGAGCGGCCTTCCTCGCAGCCGAGGATGCCGCCATAGAAGCCGCGTGCCGCGTCAAGATCGGTGACGTGATAGGCAAGATGGAAGAGGGAACGCATGGTATGCTCCGTTTCGTCTGAAAGATCTGACAGTCTGTCCAAGAATCGCCGTTGGCCGCCTGCAAATGGCAATTTCTGCGCTTTCGGTGCTCGAAATCACCATTTTCGTCAGACCAACAGCAAGTCTTGAACAGACTGTGCGGTCGGCGGATGGGACGGCAATGTAAAAGCGTCCCGGTCAAACGGTCGCCGCTTCCAAGGACCCGATGGCTCTTTGCCCAAAGCGGCGCAGCGTCTCCGGCAGGTCGATGTTTGCGAAGTTGCGCACCAGCAGCGCGCCATCGGGCAGGCGCGCGATCGCATTGTCCTTCTTGATCCGCGCGATTGCGGCGCGCGGCGGCGTGTGGGGCATCACCGAGGGCGGCGCCAGGGTGCGGCTGCATCTGCCCATCGTTTGAGGAAAGCTGCTGATCGAGAATGCGTTGCTTGAGGTCGCGACAGACTTGCCGCGGCAGCCTTTCCCTGTGGCTCATGCCGTCACCAGGGGCAGTGTGACGGTGGTTTCCGGGCGCTCGCCCGACAGCGCGGTCAGCACATGGCCGGCGGCGGCGAAGGCGACACGCTCCAGCGCCTCGCCCGTGGTGCCGCCGAGATGCGGGGTGAAGATCACGCGGTTGCTCGCCCCCAGCAGCCCCTGCGCGGCCCCGGCCGTGTACACGTCGAGCCCGGCGCCAGCGATCGTGCCGTCGGCGATCGCGTCGGCAAGGGCGGCCTCGTCGATCAGGCCGGCGCGCGCGGTGTTGACCAGGATCGCGCCGCGCTTGACCGCAGCAAAGGCGCGCCGGTCCAAGAGGTTGCGGGTCTCCTCGCGCAGCGGGGTGTGAAGGGAGATGAGATCGGCAAGGCCGAGCCCCTCCTCCAGCGATGCCGCGCGGGGATAGGGCAGCGTCCCCATGCTGCGCGGGGAATGGATGAGGATGCGCATGCCGAAGGCAACGTCGAGCATCCGCCCGAGCCCCTGCGCGGTTGCGCCCCAGCCGACGATCAGCGCGGTCTTGCCGAAGAGTTCGTGGAAGTGCTCGGCCTCGCGAAATCCCTTTGAACCTTCGCGCACCGCGCGGTCGGCCGCCGGAATCAGCCGGGCCGCGGCAATGGCCAGGCCGAGCGCCAGCTCGCTGACCGAGCGGGCATTGGCGCCCGGCGTGTTGCAGACGAGAATGCCGCGCTGGCTGGCAACGGCCTTGTCGATCGCATCATGGCCCGCGCCATGGGCGACGATCACCTTCAGCCTGTCGGCGGCGACAATAGCCTCAGCGCAGAGCCCGGCATCCCGGGTCATCACCGCATCGCAATCGCCGATCAGCCCGATGATCGTTTCAAGCTCGGTATCGGGGCACAGGACAGGCGTCACGCCGCCGTGCTCGAGACGCGCGCGGCCTGCCGCATGGACGGGCTGGACGATCAGGCATTTCATCACAAGGGTCTCCGTTGTGGATCGCTGCGGCGGGCAGGGTTGCTGAGGTGGGCACGAGTGGCGTCGCGCGCATGGGCGACCTGCGCGCCTATTAGCTGTCCCGCCCACGCGCCTGCGAGCATCATCTCGATGATCCGGGAAGAGGCCTGCCCGGCCGGTGGATTGGTCAAGACCCGCCTCCTTCGGGCATCCCCGCATCTCCGTTCCCGTTGAGGCAGGCACAAGCCGTTTCCAGCCAGCGGCGCCGGGCGATCCAGAGGTCTTCCGCCTGATCCTGCGTCACGCGCTTGAAGCGGATCAGGCTGCCGGTCATGGCCTGGGCCAGCCGCGACAGGTCGACCGAGGCGATGGTGGCGATTTTCGGATAGCCGCCCGTGGTCTGGCGCTCCGCCATCAGCACGATCGGCCGGCCGGAGGCCGGAACCTGGATCGAGCCCATCACCGTGCCGTCGGAAACGATGTCGTGGCCGCCCGCCGCGCGGATCGGCGGCCCTTCGAGGATCTGTGCCATCCGGTCGCGGCTGCCGGAGACCAGGAAGGGCCCGCGCAGGAACTGCTGCCACGTCGCCTCATCGAAATGTCCGGCCTGAGGCCCGTCGATCACGCGGATCGGCCCCGCAGCGCGGGGAAGCGGCAGGCGCAGCACCCGTTGCGGCATGCCGACCGGATCGTCGGCGGGCGTTCCGAGCGGCAGTGCATCGCCGGGCGCCAGGCGTCGGCCATCGAGCCCGCCAAGGCCCGAGCGCAGATGGGTGGAGCGCGAGCCGAGCACCGGCTCGGTCTCTATCCCGCCCGAAAGCGCCAGATAGCCCCAGACGGCATTGGTCAGCGCGCCGATGCGCAGGACCTGACCGGGCAGCAGCACATGGCTTGCCCAGCCATCCACCCGTTCGCCGTCGACCGTGATGGCCGCCGCACCACCGGTCACGGCGAAGCTCGTCGGTGCGTCCACCTCGAACTGTCCGCCCAAGACGGCGAATTCGAGCAGCGCATGGTTTTGCGGATTGCCGACGAGGCGGTTGGCGATGCGCATGGCGACCTCATCCATCGGCCCGGAGGCGGAGACGCCCATCTGCACGAAGCCGGTGCGGCCGAGATCCTGCACCGACATCAGCGGACCGGCTTGTTTGACGATCAGCTTCGTCATGCGTCCTCCCAGTCGGCCTGCGCCGTGCCGGCCGCAACGGCGGCATCCAGCGCTTCGGCCTCAGACTGATCGATTGCGCGGAAACGGACGTGATCGCCGGCTTTCAGCAGAAAGGGATCCTCACGGGCAGGATCGAACAGGCGCAGCGGTGTGCGGCCGATGAAGCGCCAGCCGCTGGGCCCGGCGACCGAATTGATGCTGGCCTGCCTGCCGCCAATGCCGATCGAGCCGGCCTCGATCCGCTGACGCGGCACGGCGAGACGCGGCGTGTGTAGCACCTCCGGCAGGCCGCCGAGATAGGCGAAGCCGGGCGCAAAGCCGATCATGTAGACGCGGTAATCAGCCGCGCCATGCAGGGCGACGAGATCGGCCGCATGCATCTGCTTCATCTCGGCCATCGCCGCCAGATCCAGGCCCGCCCCGCCGCCATAAAGCACCGGCACGATCAGGCGCCGCCCGCGCGTGCCATCGATCCGCATGGTCGCCAGCCGCTGAAGCAAGAGCGAGCGCAGATCGCGCCCGCGCAATATCAGCGGATCGTAGGAGACGAGGAGCGAGCGATAGGTCGGCACAGTCTCGACCACACCGGCAATCGGGTGCCGGTCGAGATCCTCGGCAAGCGCCACGACGCGCCGGTTCGTCTCCTCGGAAATCTCGTCCGAGAGCTCGATGACGACGGCGCGGTCGCCACTTGCGGCAAGACGCGGATAGGCCGGAGGCGCATGATCAGCCATGGTCATTCCTCGCTCCAGTTTCGCCCGATTCCTTTGCCTGTCTGCGGGGGATAAGCGCGCGGACATGCCGCTTTATCCCGCATCCTGCCATAGAGGGCCACTGTGGATGTGAGGCACCAATAAACTTGTCGTCATTTGATGATCCCGAGGCAAGCCAGGCTGTTTAACGGATCATCGCGCTCACATTGGGCCGCTGCGTCCCTAAGACCGGACGACAGGGCCGGATCGCAGGCAGACGGCGATATCAACATCCTTTCGCCCGCCAAAACCGGGGCTGACGACTTCCCCCGGCCGCCTGCCATGTTTATGTCTCTCGCCTGCCCGGCGCCGGAGCGACCCTGCTTCGGCCCAACCTGCGACAGTCTCCGAAAGGCCCTTTCCTTGTCCCGTATTGTCTACCTCAACGGCGCCTGGCTGCCGGAAGAAGATGCCAAGGTGTCGATTTTCGATCGCGGCTTTCTTTTTGCCGATGCGATCTACGAGGTTACCGGCGTCGTTGGCGGCAAGCTCCTGGAATATCAGGGGCACGCCGCCCGCCTCCAGCGCTCGATGGCGGAGCTCGGCATCGCCTGCCCGCTGTCGCAGGACGAGCTGCTCGAGGTTCACCGCGAGATCGTCCGCCGCAACGCGCTTGAGGAAGGGCTGATCTATCTGCAGATCTCACGCGGCACCGCAGACCGCGATTTCGCCTATCCGAAGGACGCGACCCCCACGCTGACGCTCTTCACCCAGGCAAAGGCGGTGCTCGACAATCCCAAGGTCGCAACAGGCATTTCCGTCGTCCTGCTGCCCGATCATCGCTGGGCCCGGCGCGACATCAAGACCGTGCAGCTGCTCTACCCGTCCATGGCGAAGATGGAGGCCACCGCGCGCGGCGCGGAGGAGGCCTGGCTGGTGGAAGACGGCTTCGTGACCGAGGCGAGCGCCGCCAATGCCCACATCATCACGGCGGAGGGCACGCTGGTCACGCGCCCGCTGTCGCAGGCAATCCTGCACGGGATTACCCGCGCAAGCATCGTCGAGATCGCCGAGAACGCTGGTATCGCTTGCGAGGAACGCGCCTTCACGCCCGAGGAGGCCAAGGCGGCGGCGGAAGCCTTCATGACTTCGGCCACCAATTTCGTCCTGCCGGTCGTGGCGATCGATGGCCAGCCGGTGGGCGCCGGCAAGCCCGGCCCGCTGACGCTGAAGCTGCGCGCGCTCTATGTCGCGCGGAAGGTGGCGAATGCGATCTGAACTATTTCGGCTTTGACATCGGCGGCGGCAGGCTTGAGCACTGCCACCGCCGAAGGGATCGTCAAAGATGCGATTGCGGGCCCGTATGGGCCGCGCCCTTGATCGGCGCGCCCAGACTCTTCTTGAACCAGGCCGTGACGCGGTCGATGAGATCCGGCTGATACCAGGGCAGGTCGCCATGGGCGGCGCCCTCGACCAGAACGTAATCCACCTGATCGCCCCGCGTGCGCAGCGCCTCGAAAAGCTGCCGGCTCTGCACGGGGGAAACGAGCCTGTCCGCGCTGCCGTGCATCAGGAGCATCGGCGGCTTGGGACCATCGAGATGGCCCATGGACCCTGCCGCCAGCGCCTTGGCGGGATCGGCATTGACCGGCGCGCCGGCGAAAGTGTCGAAGGCGGGCCCGTTGACGAGCAGCGCCTCGGTCACGGCAGGCGAGTCATGCGCCTTTTGCAGCTCGGGCGGGAAGCCTTCGCCGATATTGCGCACATCCGAAATGCCATAGAGCGAAACGGCCGCCTGAACGTCGGAGGGCTGATCGAGGAAGTCTCCCTTGTCATAGGCCTTCTCCGTCCCGGTGGTGGCGAGCAGTTGCGCGAGCCAGCCACCGGCCGAATCGCCGATGACGCCGATGCGCCTGGGATCGATGCCGTAGTCGGCCGCATGGGCTCTGAGATAGCGCACCGCCGCCTTGCCATCCTCCAGCGGTGCGGGGAAGACATCCGGCACGACGCGATAGTCCGCCGCCGCCACGACGAAACCGGCCTGTGCCAGCGCGGACCGCATCTCCTGGAATTTAAGGTAATCCGTCGTCATGAAGCCGCCGCCGGGCAGATAGAGGATGGCGGGCTTCAGATCCTCGGTGCGCGGCACGAGCAGGCTCATGCGCATCTGGCGATTGGCGCGCATGGTCGTGACCTGCGCATAGACGACGCCGCCGACCTCGTCGATCTGCGGCCGGTCGCCGGTGAGGCGGATCACTTCTGCGCCCTCGGCATAGCCGGGCAAGGCGCTGGTGCTGGATGCGGTCTGTGCGGACACTGCTGAAACTCCCAGGGTCAAGCTCATCAGAATGACGATCGCCTTCTTCATGTCTGCCCTCGTTCGGTTGATCGTGTCGTTAATCGTGTCGGGGCCGGAAATGCCTCGGTCATGCCCGAAACGGGGATGTCGTTTCCGACGGAGACAAACCCCGGTCCGGCTTAGCGGTTCAGGCGAGCGGCAGGCCCACGTAATTTTCGGCAAAGCTTGCCTGAGCGCGCGGCGACGACCGGAGATAGGCGAGTTCGGCCACCTGCATGCGGCGCTCGAAATCCCCGGTGTCCGGGAAGCGGTGGGTGAGGCTGGTGAACCACCAGGAGAAGCGCTCGGCCTTCCACACGCGCGCCAAGGCCCGCGCGGAATAGGTGTCGATGCCCGCCGACGACCCTTCGCCGAAGAACTCCGCCAGCGCCTCTCCCAGCATGGTGACATCGGAAACCGCGAGATTGAGGCCCTTGGCGCCCGTCGGCGGTACGATATGGGCGGCGTCGCCGGCCAGGAACAGCCGGCCATGGCGCATGGGCTCGGCCACATAGCTGCGCAGCGGGGCGATGCTCTTTTCAAATGAGGGACCGCGCTGCAGCCGCGCGCCCAGCGCGGGGCCGAGCCGCAGCGCCAGCTCGTCCCAGATGCGCTCGTCCGGCCAGTCCTCCAGCCGCTGCTCCATGTCGCACTGGATGTAATAGCGGCTGCGCGTCATCGAGCGCATCGAGGCCAGTGCGAAGCCGCGCTCGTGGCTGGCATAGACCAGCTCGTCGCTGACGGGCGGGCGCTCGGTGAGAATGCCGAGCCAGCCGAAGGGATAGACCCGCTCGAAACTGCGCAGAACATGGGCGGGGATCGCCTGACGGCAGACCCCGTGGAAGCCGTCGCAGCCGACGATCACATCACAATCGATCCGCTGCTCGCCTGCCGGCGTGCGGCAGGTGACGAAGGGCTTTTCCGTCTCGATGTCCTGCGGGCGGACATCGCCGGCTTCGAACAGGATCGTCAGCCCGCGCGCTTGCGCCGCCTCGAAGAGATCGTGGGTCACCTCCTGCTGGCCATAGACGGTGACGCAGGCTCCGCCCGAGGCCTGTTCGAGGTCGATGCGGAAATCCTCGCCATCGGCGGACAGATGCGTGCCCGAATGGCGCAGCCCCTCGGCGCGCAGCCGCTGGTCCAGCCCCAGACGGGCAAGGCACTCCACCGTTCCCTGTTCCAGAACCCCGGCCCGCACCCGGCCCTCGACATAGGCGCGGGTCTGGCGCTCGATCACGATCGTCTCGACATTGGCGGCGTGGAGCAGATGGGCGAGAATGAGGCCGGCGGGGCCGGCGCCGATGATGGCGACTTGCGTGCGCATGGTGTCTCCCAACAGGCCGCGGCATGGCGGCGATCGTTTGCTTGCGTCGAACGGCGGATTTCGGGGGGTGTCAGACCACGAGGCTCTCGCGCAGCCTGTTCTTGCGGATCTTGCCGGTGCTGGTGCGCGGCAGATCCTCGACGATGCGGAAGTGCTTGGGCACCTTGAAGCGGGCGAGCCGCGCCTCGCAATGCGCGCGAAGTTCGCTCTCGCTCCCTTCATGTCCCGGCGCCAGCAGGATGAAGGCGTGGCCGACCTCGCCCCAGCGCGGATCCGGCACGCCGATCACCGCCGCGAGCGCAACCGCCGGATGCTCGGCCAGCACGCTTTCGATCTCGACGGGATAGACGTTCTCGCCGCCGGAGATGAACATGTCCTTGCGGCGATCGACGATCGTCACGAAGCCCTCGGCATCGCGCACGGCGATATCGCCGGTGCGCAGCCATCCATCCCGGGTGAAGGCGCTTTCGTGCTCCTTCGGCCGGTTCCAATAGCCGGGCGTGATGTGCGGACCCTTGACGATGATCTCGCCGGCCGCATTGTCCGGCACGTCGCCGCCCTCTTCATCGATGATGCGGATTGCGGTGGCGGGTCCCGCCTGGCCGACCGCGCCGGCATGCGCCCCGATCAGCGCGGGGTCGAGCGGCATGCCGAGGATCGTTCCCGCCTCCGTCATGCCATAGCCGTCGACCATCCGCACCCCGTGCTCCAGCCACCAGCGGATATTGGCCGGCGGATTGGGCCCGCCGCCGGTAAACAGCGCGGCCAACGACCAGGTATCCGGCGCAAAGCCCGGCGCATCGCGCAGGGCCTGGGCCATCTGCGGAACGCAGAAATAATGGGTGATCGCCAGCGCGCGGTCGGCCAGCCGCGCATTGGTCATGGCAGGGTCGAAGCCGGAGGAGACCAGCACCGTGCCGCCCTGCACCAGCGCCGGCCAGATGGAGGTGACCAGGCCGATGACATGGAACATCGGTGATTCCGCCAGGAAGACAGAATTCGCCGAGACCTGACCCAGGACGCCGAAATTGACACCGGTGAAGAACAGCGTCTGCGGCGTCAGGATCACGCCCTTGGGTAGGCCTGATGTCCCGGAGGTATAGAGGATCACGCAGGGCTCGCCGGCATTCCGGGCCGGGCCGCGGGGGCCCGGCGCCGCGGTCTGATAGCGGGCGGCAAACGCCGCGACCTCCATCAGCCGCGCGCCGGCGGGCGCGGTGAAGCCGGCGGCGGAGCCGTCCGCAAGGATGAGCGCCGGTGTGCAATCGGCAAGGATCGCGTCGAGCTCGGCTGCCGCCAGCCGCCAGTTCAGCGGGGTGAAGATCAGGCCCGAGCGCAGGCAGGCCTGCTGCGCGATCACAAGATCGGCAGAATTTCGGGCAATGGCCGCCAGCCGGTCGCCCGGCCGGAGACCCAGAGCGTCGAGCACGGCGCGCGCCTGCTCGATCGCCCGGTCGAATGCCCTGTAGGTCCAGCGCCTCCCGGAGGCGAGATCGACAAGGGCGAGTTTGTCCGGGCGCGCCTGCGCATGCAGGCCCACCGGATCAGGGGCTAGCCAGTCGTGCATGAGTTCAGTCCTCCTCCCAGTGGAACCGACTTCAGCCGTGCTTCTTGCTCTTGTCGTACGCGCCGAGGCCGGGCTTGTAGGTCTTCTCGTCGATGAACTGGCGGATGCCTTCCTTGCGGCCCTCATTGTCGTAGGAATTGGCCGCTTCCTGCGCGCGCACCAGATAATCCTCGGCCTCGTCATAGGTCATGACGCCGACGCGGCGCACCGCATCCTTGGTGGCCTTGAGCGCGACCGGGTTCTTGGCCAGCAGCACCTTGGCAACTTCGGTAACCCGCTCCTTTAGGGAAACAAGCGGCAGGCTTTCATTGACGAGGCCCCAGGCGGCGGCCTTCTGCCCGTCGATCGGCTCGCCCAGCATGGCGTGATACATCGCCTGGCGGAAAGGCATCAGTTCCACCGCCACCTTGGTGGCCCCGCCGCCGGGCAGGATGCCCCAGTTGATTTCCGAAAGGCCAAACTTGGCTTCGTCGGCGGCAAAGGCCAGATCGCAGGCAAAGAGCGGGCCGTAGCCACCGCCGAAGCACCAGCCATTGACCATGGCGATGGTCGGCTTCTGATACCAGCGCAGGCGACGCCACCAGCCATAGCTCTCGCGCTGGCTCTGGCGGACGCCGGCCAGGCCCTTGGCCTCCGTCTCACGGAAATATTCCTTGAGGTCCATACCCGCCGTCCAGGCGCTGCCTTCGCCGGTCAGCACGAGAACGCCGACATCCTCGCTGAACTCCAGCGCGTCCAGCACCTCCATCATCCGCCGGTTCAGGGCCGGGCTCATGGCATTGCGCTTTTCCGGGCGGTTGAGCTTCACCCAGGCGATGCGCTCGGAAATCTCGACGCTGACGATATCGGTCGTGTTCGCAGTCTCGGTCATGATGGTCATGTCCTGTTCAATCGGTGAAATACGGGGAAGGTAAAGGGTGCGGCCGAACGGCCGACGCGCTCAGATCGGGAAGTGGCCGGGTTCGGTCTCGACCGTGATCCAGCGCAGCTCGGTGAACTCGGCGATGCCGGCCTTGCCGCCGAAGCGGCCGTAACCGGAGGCGCCGACGCCGCCGAAAGGCATCTGCGCCTCGTCATGCACCGTTGCGCCGTTCACATGGCAGATGCCGGAGCGGATCTGGCGGGCGACCTTGAGCCCGCGCGCGGCATCGCCGGAAAAGACCGAGGCCGAAAGGCCGTAGTCGGAATCATTGGCGATGCGGATGGCATCCGCCTCGTCGCGCGCCCGGATGACGGCAACGACGGGGCCGAAGCTCTCTTCGGCGTAAAGCCGCATCCCGGCGGTGACGTCGGCAACGATGTGGGCGGGAACGAGCACGCCGCTGGCCTCGCCGGCCGCAATCACATTTGCTCCCTTGGCGACCGCGTCCTCGATCAGGCCGGAGAGTTTCTCGGCCGTCTTCACATCCACCACGGCGCCCAGCGGTGCCGCGCCCTCGCGCGGATCACCGGCGACGAGCGTGCGGGCCTTGGCGGCGAATTTTTCCAGGAAAGCGTCGGCGACGGCGTCGACGACGATGATCCGCTCCGTCGACATGCAGATCTGCCCCTGGTTGAAGAAGGCGCCGAAGGCGGCGGCCTTTACCGCCTCGTCCAGATTGGCATCCTCCAGCACCAGAAGTGGTGCCTTGCCGCCGAGCTCCAGCACGCAGGGCTTGAGGTTCTGTGCCGCGCGAACGGCGATGATGCGGCCGACGGCGGTGGAACCGGTGAAGTTGACGCGGCGTACGGCCGGATGGTCGATCAGCGCCCCGACGACCTCGGCCGCATCCTCGGGCGCATTGGTGACGAGCTGCACCACGCCCTCCGGCAGGCCGGCTTCGCCGAGCGCCTCGACGATCAGACTATGCGTGCGCGGGCAGAGCTCGCTGGCCTTGAACACCACGGCATTGCCGCAGGCGAGCGGCGTGGCGATCGCGCGGATGCCGAGGATGACAGGCGCATTCCAGGGGGCGATGCCGAGCACGACGCCTGCCGGCTCGCGCATTGCCATGGCCAGGCAGCCCGGCTTGTCTGAGGGAATGACCTCGCCCGCGACCTGCGTGGTGAGTGCGGCGGCCTCGCGCAGCATCGAGGCGCCGAGCATGATGTTGAAGCGGGCCCAGGCCTCGGTGGCGCCGATCTCCGCCATCATCGCCGCGACGAAGGCGTCGCCCTTAGCGGCAACGGCATCGGCCGCCTTCAGCAGCGCGGCGCGGCGGGCATTGGGACCGAGCCGGGCCCAGGCCGGCATCGCGCTTGCGGCCGCGTCGACGGCGGCGCGGGCGTCATCCGGCGTCTGCGCGGGGGCCTCGCTCGCGATCTCGCCGCTGATCGGATTCATCCTGCGAAACAGGGTGTCGGTCGTCATCTTGTCTCCTCCCGAGACGTTCGAGGCTCCCGGCTCTCGAACATTGCTATGTGAAATAGCGATTGACTGCTATATGACATAACGGTATTGAACTGACAAGAGGCTGCTGCGGCGATTTTCGGAAGAGGAACGGAAGTGGGATCGAAGGCACGAGAGATCGAGATGGCAAGGGCGCCCGTGCTGGACGACCTCCTCGGCTATCATCTGCGCCGGACCTCCATTCTCGACCTCGCGGGCTTTGCCGAGGCGCTGGGCGACGAGATCAAGCCGGTTTCCTTTACCGTGCTCTGCCTGATCGACGAGATGCCGGGCATTACGGCCGCCGAGATCGGCCGGCAGGCGCGGCTGCAGCGGGCCAATCTGGCGCCCATGCTGGCGGAGTTCGATGCGAAGGGCTTGATCGAGCGCCGTGCGGACGCCGAGGACCAGCGCATCCAGCTTCTGCATCTGAGCCCCCTGGGCGCGACGATGCTCGCCGACTGGCGCGAGCGCGCCATGGCGCAGGAGGAGCGGACCTTCGGCGCGCTGACGCCGGGAGAGCGGGCGTTGCTGCGCCAATTGCTGGCGCGCGTCTGGAAGGAGACCTGACGAGCATCCGCATCGGCCCGAAAAGTGAGAACCGGTTTTCGGTTCAAGCCGATGCGCAAACGAAGACCCTGTATCGGCCCAAAAACGTGGGAACCAGTTTTGGTTCAGGCCGATGCAGAAACGAGGAAGGCGAGCGGCGGGCCGGCTGATGTGTCCGGGGTGCCGTTCCGATGACACTGAGGCGCCGGGCGACCGGCGCGCGCCCTAGAAGATTGCAGGGCGGTTTCAGGAGAATGCGGCCGATCGATGGAGGATCGGGTTTCGGGGGATGTCGGAGCCATCCCTCGCCCGAGGCAGTCGCAGGTCGATCATCAGCGTCGCCGCCGCAGGGGCGGTCTCTGGGAGGAGAAAATCATGACCACAACCACGCACACCGGTGCGGGGACGCGCGCGCTTGCGCTCGTTTTCCTCGCGGCTATCATCGAAGGCTTCGATCTTCAGGCGGCCGGCGTCGCCGCGCCCAAGCTCGTGCCCGCCTTCAAGCTCGTGCCCGACCAGGTGGGGCTGTTCTTTTCGGCGGCCACCTTCGGCCTCGTCTTCGGCGCGCTCTGCGGCGGCGTGATCGCCGATCGCTGGGGACGGCGAACCGGGCTTGCTTTGTCGCTCGCAGCCTTCGGCCTGTTCTCGATCGGCACGGCTTTCGCCGACACCTTCGAGCATCTCGTGGCGATGCGCTTCCTCACCGGCGTCGGCCTTGGCGGCGCACTGCCGAACCTCATCGCCATTGCCGCCGAATCCGTGTCGCCCGAGCGGCGCGGACGGGCCGTCGCCTTCATGTATG
Organism: Xaviernesmea rhizosphaerae; assembly: GCF_001938945.1. Classification (GTDB taxonomy): domain Bacteria; phylum Pseudomonadota; class Alphaproteobacteria; order Rhizobiales; family Rhizobiaceae; genus Xaviernesmea; species Xaviernesmea rhizosphaerae. Next base: position 9,924 of record NZ_MKIO01000031.1, on the reverse strand, counting down.
CCGGCGTGCCGCTCGGCGGGGCGCTGGCAAGCCTCGTCGCCATGGTCGGCCTGCATGATGACTGGCGCACCATCTTCGTGGTCGGCGGCATCCTGCCGCTGCTGCTTGTCGTGCCGCTTCAGGTGCTGATGGCGCCGTTTCGGGTGGTGCGCGATGCGAGGGGGCCGGCGCGCCGGCGCGACGTGCTGCTCGGCCCCAGCGTGCTGGCGCAGACCGTGCTGCTCTGGGCTGCCTTCTTCTTCGGCCTGATCGTCGTCTACCTCCTGCTCAACTGGCTGCCGCAAATTCTCGTTTCGCTCGGCTTTGCCCGCGAAACGGCCTCTCTGGTGCAGATCGTCTTCAATATTGGCGGAGCGGCCGGGGCGATTCTCGGCGGCCGGCTGCTCGATGGTACACGCCCGGCCTTGGCGTCAGCCCTCGGCTTTGCGGGGCTGATGCTGGCGATCGCGCTTCTCGCCATGGTGCCGGCGGGCAGCGTTCCCGCAGCGCTTGCGGCTGGCGCCTTCATTGGCGCGACGGTGATCGGCGTGCAGGCGCTGCTCTATGGCATTGCCCCGCAATGCTACCCAGGCGAGGTGCGCGGCGTCGGCGTCGGCCTTGCTGTTTCGGTCGGGCGCGTCGGCTCGATCGTCGGTCCGCTCGTGGCCGGCTGGCTGCTCGCCAGCGGCATGGGCCCGCAGCAGCTCCTCTATACGCTGCTGCCGATCGCCGCCGTCTGCGGCGCCGCGACGGTGATCCTCATCCTCCGGCGCAACCGCACCGGCGTGCCGCTCGCGGCCTGATCCCCGCTCGATCCGACCCCGGTCCAGGCCGCGACGCATCCGCCGGTGCGCCGCGGCCTTTCCTATGCAGGCGTGTCGGGTCCCGACACAGCGTTCGTCCGTCATGCAAAAAGGTGGGGCGCGGGCCGGAAGGCATGCAGGCAAGTCATGCAGACCGGGCACGGCTGCCATGACCAATGGCCGCCCGCGGCGCTGTGGACATTCCCGGTGCGGGCGACAAGTCTCTTGCGCAATGCCTTTATGACGCAAATCAAGGAGACCACACATGTCGATGACCGTCGCCGATCTGCTGGCGCAGAGCCTGGCCGATGCCGGGGTGGAGCGCATCTGGGGTGTCACGGGCGATAGCCTGAACGGACTGAACGACAGCTTGCGCCGCCTGGGCCGGATCGAATGGATGCATGTGCGCCATGAGGAGACCGCCGCCTTCGCCGCTGGCGCCGAGGCCGCCGTGACCGGCAAGCTCGCCGTCTGCGCGGGAAGCTGCGGGCCGGGCAACCTGCACCTCATCAATGGCCTGTTCGACTGCAAGCGCAACCATGTGCCGGTGCTGGCGATCGCGGCGCATATCCCCTCATCCGAGATCGGGCTGGGCTATTTCCAGGAAACCCATCCGCAGGAGCTTTTCCGCGAATGCGCCGATTTCATCGAGCTGGTCTCCAACCCCGCGCAGATGCCCGGGGTGCTGCATCGCGCGCTGAACACGGCGATCGGCCGCAACGGCGTGGCGGTCCTCGTCATTCCCGGTGATGTCGCGCTTTCGGCCGCGCCGGTGGAGCGCGCGCCCGCGCCGGCCCTGCCCGCGCAACCCCGGCTGATCCCGGCCGATGCCGAGCTCGCGCAGCTGGCCGCCCATCTGGAAAAAGGCAAGGCCATCACCATTCTCGCCGGCAGCGGTTGCGCCGGCCATCATGACCGCCTCGTGGCGCTGGCCGACCGGCTGAAGGCCCCGATCGTGCATGCGCTGCGCGGCAAGGAACATGTGGAATGGGACAATCCCTTCGATGTCGGCATGACCGGGCTGATCGGCTTTTCCTCCGGCTACCACGCCATGGAAGAGGCCGACACGCTGCTGATGCTCGGCACGGACTTCCCCTATCGCGCCTTCTACCCTGAAAAGGCGACCATCCTGCAGATCGACCGTGACCCCGGCGCGCTCGGCCGCCGGGCGAGCCTGACGCAGGGACTGGTCGGCGATGTCGGCGAGACGATCGACGCCTTGTTGCCGCATCTTCCCCCGCGCGACGAGCGCGGCTTCCTGGATACCGCTCTCAAGCATTATCGGAAAGCGCGCGAAGGGCTGGACGAGCTGGCCACGCCGACGCCGGCCGGCCGGCCGATCCATCCGCAATATCTCGCCCGGCGCATCAGCGAGCTTGCTGCCGACGACGCGATCTTCACCGCCGATGTCGGCACGCCGACGGTCTGGGCGGCGCGCTATCTCGCCATGAACGGACGGCGCCGTCTGCTCGGCTCGTTCAATCACGGCTCCATGGCCAATGCCATGCTGCAGGCCATCGGCGCGCAGGCGGCCGCGCCCGCCCGTCAGGTGGTTTCACTGTCGGGCGATGGCGGTTTCAGTATGATGATGGGCGATTTCATCAGCCTGTCGCAGCTCGGCCTGCCAGTGAAGATCGTGGTCTTCAACAATGGCTCGCTCGGCTTCGTGGCGATGGAGATGAAGGCCGGCGGCTATCTCGATACCGGAACGGATCTGCAGAACCCGGATTTCGCCGCCATGGCCAATGCCATGGGCGTCAAGGGGATCCGGGTTGAGGCTTCGGAGGATCTCGACGCGGCGCTGTCGGCTGCCTTCGCCCATCCGGGCCCGGCGCTGGTCGATGTCGTGACCGCGAAGCAGGAGCTGGTGATGCCGCCGAAGATCAAGCTCGAACAGGCCAAGGGCTTCAGCCTCTACATGCTCAAGGCGATCATCAGCGGCCGGGGCAGCGAGGTGCTGGAGCTTGCCAGAACCAATGTCCTGCGCTGAGGCTGACGGTGAGACCGGGGCGGCCGCGCGGCGCGAGGCGCGGCTGCGCGATCTGCTCTTCGTCCTGCGCTGCTCCGCTGCCGCCACGGTCTCCATCCTTCTGGCCCAGGCGGTCGGCCTGCCGCATCCCGTCTGGGCCGCCATGTCCGGCGTGATCGTCAGCCAGGAACGGCTCGGCGACACGCAGCAGGCGACGATCGGCCGCTTTCTCGGCACGCTGCTCGGCGTCGCCATTGCCGTTCTCGTCGGCCTGGTCGCGCGCTGGGCCGAGGCCGGGACGACGGCGGAGGTGGCGATCGCCGTGGCGCTGGCGGCCGTCGCCGCGCGGCGCTGGCCGCTGCTCAAGGTCTGCATGTGGACCTGCCCGATCGTCTTCCTGACCGCCACGCCGGGCCTGCCCATTTGGGAGGTTGGCCTGCTGCGCGGGGCAGAGGTGCTTCTGAGCGGCGTGGTGGGCATACTGCTGCATGTGGCGGCGGAATGGGTGATCCGCCTGCTCTTGCGGAGGGAGAACAGATAGGCGATGCGGCGACAATGGTCCCAGTCGGTCGCGCCATTCGGCATCGCTGTCGTTGGTAAAAGGGCAGATCATCGGGCTGGGCCGGCCTTACCCGTTTTCGAAAGATCCGATACAGAAACAAAAGATTGGACAGAATTGAGAGAGCGCCGATCTGATGAATCCGGTCGGCGCTCTAATCTCTTTCGTTTCAAGCGTGCGCTAATCGATCCCTTTTCCACTCCGGTCGAATCATGATCTAGAACTCCTGCCACTGGTCCTTCGACAGGTCGAGCGCTGCGTTTCCTTCAAAGGCAGCCCTTCTCGGAGCACTGCCTTTGACCGGCGCTGGAGCGGCGCTCCCCGGTGCCGGTCGGCCCCTGCTCGAGGAAGCCTCCCTGTCGATCTTGAACCGGGACAGCATATTGTTGAGCGAGGACACTTCGCTGGCGAGGCCGTGGCTGGCCGCCGTGGATTCCTCGACCATTGCCGCGTTCTTCTGTGTGTCCTGATCCATCTGGCTGACGGCGGTGTTGATCTGCTGGAGGCCCGAGGACTGCTCCTGCGCCGCCTCGACAATGGCCGCCACGTGGCGGTTGATCTCCTGAACCTCAGAAACGATCGTCGTCAGGGCCGCACCGGTATCGCCGACAAGGCGAACGCCCCGCGACACCTGACCGTTCGAGGTCGTGATCAGCGTCTTGATCTCCTGGGCTGCGCGGGCCGAGCGCTGCGCCAGTTCGCGCACCTCCTGGGCGACCACGGCGAAGCCTTTGCCGGCTTCCCCCGCCCGCGCGGCCTCGATGCCGGCATTGAGCGCCAGCAGATTGGTCTGGAAGGCAATTTCGTCGATCACGCCGATGATGCTGGAAATTTCGTCGGCCGATGTCGCGATCTGCTCCATGGCCCGCACGGCCTCACGCACCACCTCGCCCGAGTGCTCCGCGCCCGCCTTGGCGCGTGCCACCAGCTGCCCCGCCTCCAGAGCCCGCTTGGTGGAATCGCGCACGGTGGTGGTGATCTGTTCGAGCGCGGCGGCCGTCTCTTCCACTGCGGCCGCTTGCTGCTCCGTCCGCTTCGCCAGATCATTGGCGGCATTCTTGATCTCGTTGGCGCCTGCATCGATACCGCGTGCATTCTGGGCAACGCTTTTCAGCGCGTCCTGAAGCCTGGCGGCCGAGAGGTTGAAATCATTGCGCAGCTTGTCCAGATTCGCGACGAAGGGATGCGGGAGCCGGTGGGAGACATCGCCATCTGACAGCCTTGCCAAAGCATCGGCGAGGCTGTCGACTGCGAACTGGATATCCTCGGCTTGGCGGGCTTTCTCCCTGTCGCGCTCCATCCGCTCCTGCTCCGACAGGGAGCGATCGGCCTCGACGGATCGCTCGAGTCGAAGACGCTCGACCGCATTCTCCTTGAAGACCTCGACCGCCCTGGCCATCTGGCCGACTTCGTCTTTGCGATCGATGCCGTCGATGTCAGCCGCTGTGTCGCCTGCCGCCAGTGAGCCCATCCGCCGTGCCAGCTTCGCGATTGGTCCAGTAATGGCGAAGGACGCGACAAAGAGCGCGATTACGACCCCCAGGAGGAAGATGGTGACGATCATGGCAAGCGACACGAGGATAGTCGAGTTGGTCTGATCCGTCAGCGCATCGCTTTCGGCGATAATGTGTTTCTGCCGCTGCGTGTTGAACTGCCGTAATGCTTCGCGCCATGCAATGAGCGCCGGATCGGCATCCTTCAGGATCGCCAAGGCTTCCTTGCGCTTTCCCGCGTCAACGAGGTCCATGGCTTTTTGATAGGTCGTGATGAGAGAGCCTGCGCTATCCAGCAGCGGCTTCAGTGTTGCAGCGGTGTCCGGGACAAGTGTTGCCGCCTCTTCCATCCTTGCGATGATGTTTGGCTTGCTATCGGCCAGGTTCTTGTGAGCAGTCTTCAGCTCGTCGGCGCCAGCATGATCAGAGGCAGCCTGATAAATTCCGTAGGGGATGAAGATCATTGAGGACACAGCCCGCGATGTCATTACCGCTGCAACACCGTCCTGCGCAACGAGATCAGAGTATGAGTTGTCAGCATCTTTGTAGTTGTTAGCCATGTAAGACGAGCAAGCCATGCCAACGATGCAGATCGGCGCGATGATCGAACATATTTTCATCCGAATGGAAGCGTTTTTGAAAAATGACATCGCGACCTCTTTTTCCTCCGGGCATCATCACGCAGATGCCGCCAATTGCTTCGAAATGGCTGCTCGCAAACGTGGTATGCGTTCGAGTAAAGGGAGCAGCGTTCATGAATTTAGGGAATTCTGATGCAGTTCGATCGATATGGGCATTATTTCTAATGTTCGAATGTTAATAAAAGGCGCATTCCGTACCACCGAGGCGGGTAAACTTGAGAGGTCGCGATGCTTGATCCGTTGTACGCCTCCGCCCGTCGGCCGCCTCCACATCGACCGGATGTGGTTTGGCGGTCTCATCCGTGCATTATAAAGTGCCACCGATCCGCGCCGAAAACGGCTGTGCCGTCCGCCGCGTCGACTCCCCGCAGCAGCGCGGCCGCTATCGCGTCCTGCCAGCGCATCACGGGAACAAAAGATTGAGGGCGCGAAAGAAGGACCGGGAACAAGGCCCGCGCGCCGGAACTTGATAGGCATGCCTGTCGATCAGACCCCACCCGCCCTTTTGGCCGAGCCCTGCCTGCGCGTCATCGATCTCGAAACCGCCGGCAATGGCCGTGACGATGTCTGCGAGATCGGCTGGCAGGATGTCATTCGCAGGGATGACGGGCGCTGGGTGGTTTCTGAGCGGCGCGGCTCCATGCTGATCAATCCTGGGCATCCAATCTCGGCCGACACCATGGCCATCCATCACATTCGCGACGAGGACGTGGCAGGCGCGCCCTTCTGGAAGGAGGCGGCGCCGTCGGTGCTGCGGCCGGAGCGTCCGATTCTGGCGCTGGCCGCCCATCGCGCCGCCTTTGAGCAACGCTACTGCACGCCGCGGCTGACTGGCGCGACACCGTGGATCTGCACCTGGAAATGCGCGCTGCGGGTCTGGCCCGAGCTGCCGCGTTTTTCCAACCAGATGCTGCGCTACCTGCGTCGGCCGGAAGGGCTGGATCATGCGCTGGGCCTGCCGGCGCATCGCGCCCTGCCCGATGCCTATGTCGCCGCCCACCATCTGCGCGATCTGCTGGAGGCCGCGCCGCTTGGGGATCTGCTGCGCTGGAGCCGAGAACCCGGCCTGCTGCCGCGCGTGCCAAATGGCCCCGAGCGCGGCAAGAGCTGGGACCGTCTGAGCCTTGAGCGGCTAGCCGAACTGGCGCGTGACCGGGATGGCGATATCCGCTTCAGCGCCGAGACCGAAATCGCGCGGCGGCAGGGGACAGACCCTGTTCAAGCCGGCGAGGCCGACCAGCGCAGGCTGTTGTAATGCAAGGGCTCAGCCAATGACCGATCATCCGGAGACGCCCGACGGCCGCTATTTCGTCGTGCGCGGTCGGCTTTGGCGGCGCAGCAATCCTGCACTCGACGAAGCCGGTCGCACGAATTGGGTAAAAGCCTTGATGACGGCGCGACGAGCGGTGCGCGACAGCAAGGGCGATGCGGCCGCAACGGCGCAAGCGCGCCAGCGCGTCGATGCCGCCAAGATTGCGCTCGGCGAGCGCGGGCCGGTCTGGTGGCAGGATGGCGCGCCGGATTTCAACCGCCGCATGGTGAGGAACACGCCCTATGCCGACTGGTTTGCCGCTCAGGATGTCGATGATGGCGGTAAGGGATGAGCGGCGCGCGTATTGCGCCTGTGATACCAAGTGTCGATGATAGGAACCTATAGGACAGGCTTTCCGGGTTTTCTGGCTAGGAGAGGTTCGCAGATCGATGCCACTGCATCGGTCAAGAGCCTCGACAACGCCAGAAGGCCCGGAAAGACTGCCGAAGGTGGCTCAGGTCTGGTCTCTGGCGTCGTTGCGATGCTTGCCCGATGCGACAGCATCGCGCTGCCCATCGCGCCTAGCCAGAAACCAGACCTGAGCCATCCTATAGGTCCCTATCATCGACACTTGGTATGAGACCGCATTTTAGCAGCCCTGTCCTCCTCATGGTCCGCCCGACGCCTTTTCAGGCCGTGCTGAGCAGCAGGCTCGTCTCGCTGTTGGCGATGCCGTCGATCATGCGGATTTCGCGCAGCACGCGGTCGAAATCAGTGAGCGTGGCGGCGCGGATGCGGGCCACGAGATCCCATTTGCCATTGGTGGTATGGAGGCTCTGAATCTCGGCAAAGCCGCGCAGCCGGCGCACGACCTGGATGGTGGCCTTGCCCGTTACCTCGATCATCATCACCGCATGGACAGACTGCGCGTCGTAATCTTCGCGCACGCGCACGGTGAAGCCCAGCAGCGTGCCGGTCTCCATCAAGCGCTCCAGCCGGTTCTGCACCGTGCCGCGTGCCACGCCCAGCACATCGGCGAGCTTTGACAGCGAGGCCCGGCCATCGGCGCGAAGATGGGCGATCAGCCGCCGGTCGAGCGCGTCCGGCACATAGGTCTCCACTGTCATCTCCACCTCCTCGCTCGTCCTCGGCCTTTGCCCCGAGCTGTCGGAGAAGACCGAACACATTGTCAGGTCACCCTGCGCAAATTGCGTAAATTTCTGACTGAAATAGCACGGGATTGCGCTTTCGGCCAGGCAGCGCCTGCCGCTACAGTTGCGCATGTTCTTGCCCGGAGCATCGGACTGAAAGTCATAGGCAATCTAAGGCTCTGGGATTTTGTTCCCCGCATAGGATTTTCTCGAAAACCGGTTCCCAGTTTTCGGTCCGATGCTCCAAGGAGATCCCGCCGTGCTGATGCCGCCCTCGCAGAAGGCCCTCGTCCCCTTCGTCAGCGTCGAAAACATGATGCGCCTCGTCCATGCCATCGGCATCGAAACCGTGCTGGCTGAGCTGACCGACGCGATAGAGGCGGATTTCGTCCGCTGGGCGCTGTTCGACAAGACGCCGCGCGTCGCCAGCCATTCGCGCGATGGGGTGATCGAGCTCATGCCGACGTCGGATGGCGAGACCTACAGCTTCAAATATGTCAACGGCCATCCCAAGAACATGGGCAGCGGCCTTCAGACGGTGACCGCATTCGGCCTGCTGGCGGATGTCTCCACCGGCTATCCCGTGCTGATCACCGAGATGACGCTGCTGACAGCGCTGCGCACGGCGGCAACCTCCGCCATGGCCGCCCGCCATCTGGCGCCGCGCGATGCGCGAGTGCTGGCGCTGATCGGCAACGGCGCGCAGGCCGAGTTCCAGGCGCTGGCGATGAAGGCCGTCAACGGCATCGACACCGTCCGCCTCTACGACATCGACCCGCGCGCCACTGAGAAGACAAGGCGCAACCTGAAGAACAGCGGCCTGAGGCTGATTGTCTGCCGCTCGGCCGAGGAAGCGGTGGAAGGGGCCGATATCGTCACCACCTGCACAGCCGACAAGCAGCGCGCCACGATCCTCAGCGACAACATGGTCGGCGCCGGCGTACACATCAATGCGATCGGCGGGGATTGCCCCGGCAAGACCGAGCTGCATCCCGACATTCTTCTGCGCGCCGACACGTTCGTTGAATATCCGCCGCAGACGCGGGTGGAGGGCGAAATCCAGCAGATGCCGGCCGATTATCCGGTCACTGAATTGTGGAAGGTCATTGCCGGCGAGGCGCCGGGCCGGCGCGAGGCCGGGCAGATCACGCTGTTCGACAGCGTCGGCTTCGCCGTCGAGGATTTTTCCGCCCTCGCCTATGTCAGGGCCAGGCTGAAGGACACCGGGCTTTGCGCCATGCTGGACATGATCGCCGACCCCGATGATCCGCGCGACCTCTTCGGCATGTTGCAGCGGGCGCAATAGGGGGGGCGCCCTTGGAGCATCGGGCCGAAAAGTGGGAACCGGTTTTTGGAAAATCCGATGCAAAAACAAAAGCGAGAGCATCGGGCTGCAGACGACTTTCAGTCCGATGCTCTCGGCTTGTCGACAGCTGTCAACTTTTTCAGAATCTGCAGGCTTTCTGAAAAAGCGGAAGGTTCAGCTGAAGGCCTGCGCAGCCTGACCGCGCTGTGCACAGCACGATTCTCTTTCTATATCCTGGAAGGCGCAAGGGTCCTTGCGGCGCGGGATCCGCATCGTCGAACCGCGCCGGCCCACGGCCCGCTTTGTTTGTGGAGAAAGAGCATGTTCACGCATATCATGATCGGCAGCAACGACATCGATCGCTCGCAAGCCTTCTATGATGCAACCTTTGCCGCGCTGGGTGGCAAGCCGGGGGAGAAGGACGCCAGAGGCAGGCTGATCTATTCCCATGAGGGCGGCAGGCTGATGATTACGACGCCGATCGACGGCAAGCCGGCCACCGCCGCAAATGGCGGCACCATCGGCATCGCCGCCGCAAGCGCCGAGCATGTCCGCGCCTGGCACGATGCGGGCGTCGCCCATGGCGGCATGTCGATCGAAACTCCGCCCACCGAACGACCGAATGGCGTCTTCGTCGCCTATCTGCGCGATCCCGACGGAAACAAGCTTACCGCGCGGACGCGCGCAAAGAGCTAGGCTCAGGACTCATAAATCACAACCAAAAGATAACGGTTGCAGCGATGCATATGCTTGAGAAGAAGGTATGCGCGC
>NZ_MKIO01000030.1 GCF_001938945.1 Xaviernesmea rhizosphaerae | reverse complement strand
CTCAGTGCGATGCTCTAGATTTTTGTTTTTGCATCGGATTTTTCCGAAAACCGGTTCCCACTTTTCGGTCCGATGCTCTAGCCGGCGGGCGTCGGCGGCGGGGAAAAGGGGCTCCAGACGGCAAAGACGCCGATCATGCCGAAGAGGACGGAGAGGATGACGAGCGCCATCAGCGAGAAGAAGATCAGCTTGCGTTGCATGGAAACTCCTTGAGCATCATCCGATCGGGGTGGCAAGAGGATCGATGGGATCATGCGTCAGACGGCGCTTCCAGGACCGCGCCGCAAGAGCCGGCATGTCTGTGCAATTCCTTGATTCTCCTGCAACAGCTTATCGCAAAGCGGCGTTGCGTACAGGAGGCGGCAGGATGACGCAGCCCGCCGCCTTTCCATCTTGGCCTCAATCCGGCAGCCTGAGCAGGCGCAGCGCGTTCATCGTCACCAGCACGGTGGCGCCGGTGTCGGCGAGGATGGCCGGCCACAGGCCGGTGATGCCCGCCACTGTTGTCACCAGGAAGACCAGCTTCAGACCCAGCGCGATGGTGATGTTCTGGTGGATATTGCCGAGCGTGCGGCGCGACAGGCGGATGATGCGGGCGACATCGCTGACCCGGCCGTGGAGAATGGCGGCATCCGCCGTTTCCAGCGCCACATCCGTGCCGCCGCCCATGGCGATGCCGATATCGGCAGCCGCGAGCGCCGGCGCATCATTTATGCCATCGCCGACCTTGCCGACGACGAGGCCCTGGCGCTGGAAGTCGCCGACGATGCGCTGCTTGTCCTCCGGCATCAGCCCGGCATGGACCTCGATGTCCAGGGCGCGGCCGATGGCACTGGCAGTGCGGGCATTGTCGCCGGTCAGCATCACTGTGCGCACATCCAGGGCCGTCAGCGCTTCGAGCCCGGCTTTCGCATCCTCTCGCGGCTCGTCGCGCAGCGCCAGCCCGCCGACGAGCTGCCCGTCGATGAGCAGCAGCGACACGGTCTTGCCGGCATCGTTGAGCGCGGCGATCCGCTCGGTGACATCGGCGGCCAGCGGCGTCTGCGCGCCGACGGAGGCGGGCGAACCGAGATAGAGCGCCTGCCCCTCCAGCGTCGCGGCCACGCCCTTGCCGCCCAGGGCGCGGGCCTCAGTGACTGCTGGCGGCACGATGCCGTCGGCCTTGGCGCGCTCAAGGATCGCCAGCGCCAGCGGGTGGCTGGAGCCGGCCTCCAGCGCGCTCGCCAGCCGCAGCACTTCGGCCGGCTCCCGGCCAAAGGCGAGGATATCGGTGACTTCCGGCTTGCCGCGCGTCAGCGTGCCGGTCTTGTCGAGCGCGACCAGCTGGAGCTTGCCGGCCTGTTCGAGCACGGCGCCACCCTTCAGCAGGAGCCCGCGCCGCGCGCCGGCCGAGAGCGCGGCGGCAATGGCGGCCGGCGTGGAGATGACCAGCGCGCAAGGGCAGCCGATCAGCAGGATGGCCAGCGCCTTGTAAAACCATTCGCCCCAGCCGCCACCCAGCACCAGCGGCGGCAGCACCGCCACCAGCGCGGCCAGCGCAACGACGCCGGGCGTGTAGTATCGCGAGAAGCGATCGATGAAGCGCTCCGTCGGCGCCTTGGACTCCTGCGCCTCCTCGACCAGGCGGACGACGCGGGCAATGGTGTTGTCTTCAGCGGCAGAGGTTACGCGAATGGTCAGCGCGCCGTCGCCATTGATCGTTCCGGCAAAGACGGTGTCGTCCACGCGCTTGGTCACGGGCACGCTTTCCCCCGTGACCGGCGCTTCGTTCACGGCGCTTTCGCCCGCAACGATCACGCCATCGGCGGCGATGCGGTCGCCGGGACGGGCCAGGATCAGCGCATCGACGCCAAGCGTTTCGGCCGGGACCTCCTCCATCCGGTCGCCGTCGAGCCGCAGTGCCGTCTTCGGCACCAGCGTCGTCAGGGACTGGATGCTCGCCCGCGCCCGCCCGGCCGCCACGCCCTCCAGCAATTCGCCGACAAGGAAGAGGAAGACGACGGCCGCCGCCTCCTCCGTCGCCTGGATGAGGATCGCGCCCAGTGCGGCGATGGTCATCAGCATCTCGATGGAAAAGGGCGTGCCGGCCATGGCCGCGAGGACCGCGCGCCGCGCGATCGGCACCAGACCGACGGCCATGGCGAGCAGGAAGGCGGCGGGGCCGAGCGCGGGAACGGCATGGCCCAGCGCATAGGCAAGCGCCAGCGCCGCGCCGGACGCCACGGTCAGCCGGCCCTTGGCGCTCTTCCACCAGGGGCCATCGCTCGGCCCGTGATCATGGCCATGCAGCCCCGCCGGCAGGGCCGAGGCCGCCTCCTCGCCCCGTGCCGCCGCATGCGCATGCCCGGCGTGATCCTGTCCGGGCCCATGATTTTCGGCGTGGTCGTGATCGCGGGGATGATCGTGCCCGCCGTCTTGGTCATGGTCATGGTCGTGGTCGTGAGCATGATGCTTATGGTCATGATGGTCATGAACATGCTGCGCCGGATCATCCTCTCCGTGAGGAGGATGAGCATGCCCGGCGCAGCAGGCCGCCACCGGCGTGGCCGCGTCTGCGGCCACGGTGCGGGCCTGCAGCGGCGCAAGGCGCTCGGTGCGATAGCCGAGCCGCGTCACCTGTTTCTCGATGGCCGGCAGGTCGGCTTCGGGCTCGTGGCTCAGCGTCATCGTGCCCGAGGTCACTGAAACGCGCACATCCTGCACGCCGGCATGGCGGCGAACGGCCGTATCGATCTTGGCGGCGCAGGAGGCGCAGTCCATGCCACCCACCCGAAACCGCGTCTGCATCCATTGGTCCATGATGTGTCTCCTGTCTCGTGACAGGAGAAAACCACCTCTAGTGACTAGAGGGGCAAGCCCTTTTTTCGATTTCGTCGCGATGGAGGACATTGGTCGGCTGAGACCTGCGAAGCAGGCACCGGCGCGCCGCAACCGCCAGCCGGATGCGGTCTCTAAAGGTCCCGCACGGTGGAAAAACGCGTCAATGCGTCCGCAGCAGGCGAACCGCCTCCGCAAGGGCGGCGGCCGGGCTGGTGAGCGGTCTGTGGTGGCTTTCAAGCAGGCTGGCCGCACCGGCCATGGATGCCTGCGCCAGCACGACGCTGGTGAAGCCTTCGGCAATCGCATCGCGCGTGGCATCGGCGATGCAGCGGAAATAGCCCATCATGTCGCCTGTCTTGAACAGGGTCCAGGCGCCAGGCACCAGCCGCGTTTCAAAGGAGGCGCCGCGCCGCTCGGCAATGGTGCTGAACAGCGCCCGCGTCGGTGCGAGCGTGGTCGCGACCGTGCACAGCACGAGCACATGCCGCCCTTCGACCAGCGCCTGCTCGGCCAGCGCATGATCGACCCGCAGAACAGGCACGCCGGTAATATCGCCCACGGCGTCGGCCGCCGGCCCGAGCGTGGAACAGGTCACGAGGACCGCATCCACCTCCTCGGAGAGATCGAGGATCAGGGCAACGGTTTCCCTCCTGATGGCCTCTGTCAGCGTGCGCGCCTGCTCAACCGCCGCAAGCAGATCGGGCCGAACACAATGAAGAAGCGCATCGGCCGCAAGGCCGAGATCTTCCGCCGCGGCGTTGAAAACCGCGACATTGCTGTGTGTCGTGTGCAGGCAAGCGATCTTCACCTGTGGATCCCCGTTTTTATTGCTGCGCAGCAAAATCTACCGGCTTTTTGACGAAAGCGTCAACGCGGATCGATACGGCACCGGATGGGTGCTCCTGACCGTCCCGCGGGGTGCCAGTCCGGACACCACTTGGCACCCCATGGACAGGCCAGATATTCCCTATATATTTTATCGAGAAAGAAGGTCCCGGCGCTCGGCGCATGCCACCAAACGGCGCGGACCGGCTGGCGACGCCCTGGTTCATGGAGATTTGCCAATGCTGAGCATGACCGAAGCTTCCGCACGCCACGTTCCGCCGCGTCAGCCCGCAAGGAGCCGGCGCATCGTCATCATCGGCGGCGGCTTTACCGGGGCGGCGCTGGCGCGCAGGCTGGCCCTGTCGGAGGCCGATCTGCAGATCACGGTGTTCGAGCCCCGCGCCCGGCTCGGCGCGGGGCTCGCCTATGACACGCGGGACCCGGCGCTGCGGCTGAATGTGGCGGCCGCGCGCATGAAGGCCTTTCCTGAAGATACCCTGGCCTTCGAGCGCTTTCTGCAGCGAACCGGGCGGCTGGCGACGGATGGTCCGGCGGAGGCCGGCGGCGCGATCTATGCAAGACGGTCGGATTTCGGCGATTTCATGCACGACGCCCTGGCGCCGCTCATCGCGTCCGGCCGAATCGTCCACCACCGCGAGGCGGTCACGGGCGTTCACCGGCAAAATGGCGGCTATCGCATTCTTGGCGACAAGGGCACGGCGCTTTCGGCCGACCTTCTGGTGATCGCCACCTCGCATCCCCTGCCCTGTTGCCCTCAAGCCGCGATGGCGCTTGCCGGCGATCCCCGCGTGATCGCCAATCCCTTCGAGACGGATCACCTGAACCGGATCGGGCGCGAGGATCCGGTTCTGGTTCTCGGCGCCGGGCTGACGGCGGTCGATCTGCTCGCCTCCTTGCGTGCGCGCGGTCATACGGGCGTGGTCACCCTCCTCTCCCGCTCCGGCGCGCTGCCGCAGCCGCATGCAGACCGTCAGCTGACGACCACGATCGCCGCACCGGCGCAAGCCGCTAGCCTGCGTGGATGGCTCAAGGCCGTGCGCTCGGCCGTTGAAAGGGCGGAGGCCGAGGGCCTGCCCTGGCAGAGCGTCTTCGATGCGCTGCGCCAGCAGTCCCAGGCGATCTGGCAGGGCCTGCCGCTTTCGGAGCGCAAGCGCTTCCTGCGGCATCTGCGCCGGCGGTTCGAGGCGCGGCGCTATCGCATGCCGCCGCAAATCGCCGCCCTTCTCGACAGCGACATGGCCGCCGGCCGTGTCCGCTCCATCGCCGCGCGCGTCACCGCGGCTGAAGCCACGCGGGATGGGCTGTTGCTGACCCTAAGGCAGGCGGGCGGCACCGCCCGGATCGAAACGCCGTGGCTGGCGATCGCCACCGGGCCGGATCATTGCGGCATCATCGCGCAGCACGCCTATCTCAGGCAGATGGCGGATCAGGGCCTGATCCGCGCGGATGGTCTGGGCCTCGGGCTCGCGTGCAATGGCGCGAGCCGGGCGATCGGCGCCGACGGGGCGCCGGTCGAGACCCTGTTCATCGCCGGCCCGCTGGCGCGGGCCACCTTCGGCGAATTGAGCGGCGTGCCCGAGATCGCCGCCCAGATGGATGCCATCGCCCGAACGCTGCTGGCGGAACAACCCTTACACAGCGCGGATCGGGCACAGCCGGTCCTGTCCTGAACAGACGCTCTCAAGACAGGCCGGCTCACCCGCAGCGAAGCACCGCAACGGAGCAGGATGTCGGCGTACCGGAGCATCGGATGCATCATCATCCGCATTCCGATGCTCTGGATTTCTGTTTTTCCATCGGCTCGAAAACCGATTGCCGATTTTCAAGCCAGTGCTTTAACCGTTCGCCCCACCAGCGCTTTTCACCCGGCGACAGAGGACGCCGGATGAAGCAAGACTGAGGCAGATCCTCGGGCGCGAGAGGGGTCTCAAGACCCGGAGACCACCCGCAGATTGCCGCCATGGCCGCCGCCGCCGAAGACCTGGCGCTCGCCGAAGGAGGAGCGGATCTGGTTGCGCGGGCCGCCAAGACCGATCTCCGGGAACAGAAGCTCCGAGACGCGATAGGCCTCCTCCAGATGCGGATAGCCCGAGGCGATGACCGTATCGATGCCGAGATCCTGATATTCCTTCAGGCGGGCGGCCACGGTCTTGGCGGAGCCGACCAGCGCTGTGCCGGCGCCCGAGCGTACCAGGCCGATGCCGGCCCAGAGATTGGGGGCCACTTCCAGCTTGTCGCGCCGGCCGCCATGCAGCGCCTGCATGCGCGCCTGTCCGACGGAGTCGGAATTCTTCAGGAAGCCTTCCTGGGCCTTGGCGATCGTCTCGTCGGACAGCTTGGAAATCAGGCGGTCGGCGGCCTCCCAGGCCTCGTCGTCGGTTTCGCGCACGATGAAGTGCAGGCGGATGCCGAAGGAGACCTCGCGGCCCCGCCGGGCGGCGGCGGCGCGCACCTTGTTGATCTTCTCGCCGACCTGATCCGGGGTCTCGCCCCAGGTCAGGTATTTCTCGACCTGCGCGCCGGCGAAATCGATGGCGGAATCGGACGAGCCACCGAAATAGAGCGGCGGACGCGGCGCCTGCACGGGCGGAAAGCCGAGCTGGGCATTGTGCGCCTTGATATAGCGGCCATCGAGATCGGCTCGGCCCTCGGCCAGGAGCTGATTGAAGACCTGGAAGAACTCCTCCGCATGGGCATAGCGCTCGTCATGCGGCAGGAAGATGCCGTCGCCCGCCAGCTCCTGGGCGCTGCCGCCGACCACGATGTTGAGCAGCAGCCGGCCATGGGAGACGCGGTCCAGCGTCGAGGCAAGGCGCGCATAATAGGCCGGCGAGGCCACACCGGGGCGGATCGCCACGAGAAACTTCAGCTGTTCGGTGAAGGCGGCAAGATGCGTGGCGAGAATGAAGGATTCCTCGCAGGCCACGCCCGTGGGAATGAGAACGCCGGAATAGCCGAGGCGATCGACCGCCTGGGCGATCTCGCGGAAATAGCCCGGGTCGGAGGGCCGGCTCAGCGCATCGGAACCGAGATAGGCGCCATCGCCCGAGGAGGGAATGAACCAGAGGAAATCCAGCGGCTTGGTGGTGGTCATCAGATCGGATCCTTGAAAACTCGGGAATGTGCAGCGCTGTTGGGCCTGATGGCGTCAGATCGGCGCTGTAAGCCATTTAGGGGGAGCATGATGTCATCGACCGTCGTTTCGCTTTTGTCGGATGATGCTCCAGGGGTGCGTCAGCTGGCCTTCGGGCGCCAGACGATGTCGGCGACCGAAAGCTTCTTGGGCAGGATACGCAGGCTGTAGAATTCGTCGGCCAGCGACTGCTGATAGGCGATGACGGCGTCGGACACGGTGGAGACCCTGCCGAGATCGGCGCCGGGTCGCGTCAGCGCGGTGCGGGTTACGGCCTCCGGCACGCCGGTGATGCGCGCGAGCGCCGGCACCGTCGCCTCGAGATTGCCCTGGGCCTCGACGCCTGTCTTTTTCAGCGTGTCGAGAACGGCAAGGACGATCTGCGGCTGTTCCTGCACGAAGCCCTCGCGGCCGAGGAAATAGCTCCAGCTGTCGACGATGCCCTCGGCCGTGGTCAGCACCCGGGTCTGCGGATCGGCCTCGGCCACGGCGAAATAGGGATCCCAGATCGCCCAGGCATCGATGCCGCCGCTCTTGAAGGCGGCAGCGGCATCGGCGGGGGAGAGATCCGCGGGCTTGATGTCCGCCACCGTCAGCCCCGCCTTGCGCAGGGCCTTTACCGTGAAATTATGGGCGCTCGACCCGCGCTTGAAGGCGACCCGCTTACCCTTGAGATCTGCGAGCGTGTGGATGGGCGCATCCTTGGCGACGAGAATGGCAGAGCCGGACGGTGCGCCGGCATAGGTGCCGACATAGAGCAGCTTGCCGC
This sequence comes from Xaviernesmea rhizosphaerae, assembly GCF_001938945.1. Lineage (GTDB taxonomy): Bacteria > Pseudomonadota > Alphaproteobacteria > Rhizobiales > Rhizobiaceae > Xaviernesmea > Xaviernesmea rhizosphaerae. The sequence goes on along the minus strand of NZ_MKIO01000030.1, from coordinate 207,122 downwards.
CCGCTGCCTGGGCGAACAGCGGCGGCACGTCGCCGGTCGGCCCGAAATCCAGAGCCCCGGCGCCCAGCGCCTCCAGAAGCGGCGGGCCGGAGCTGAACTCTGCCCAGGTGACGGCAAAGCCCAGCGGCTCCAGCCGCTTCTCGATGACGCCCGCGCTCTTGGCCAGCGCCAGCACGCCGTTCTTCTGCCAGCCGATCCGGAAGGTTCCGCCGCCGGCCGCGCGCGAGATGGCCGGGGCGGCCAGGGTGGCGGTGGCCGCCGCCAGAGCGGCAAGCGTCTGTCTGCGTGAGATCATCCGGAACTCCTTGCGTCGTCGGAGCATCGGACTGAACCAGCCCCATGCCCCCGGTTTTTCGGTCGCGCATCACACCGGAGCGGGTGATCCAGATATCTGGGATCGGCGGGCTCCGGCAGGGTGATGCCATGCCCCAATGATAATATTCTCTATAAAATAACTGAGGAATTTTGTTCCAAACATCCGCGCAATCGGGAATGATTGCCGCGCCGGCCGCACGGGAAGGCGAATGACGATCCCGCGGCGCTCACGCCCGCGCCGGCGGCTTTTCCAAGACAGGCAGAGCACGAAAAAGGCCCGGATCATGCCGGGCCTTTCCATCCGTTCAACCGTGAGATCGACCGTCAGGCGGCACGTCGCATCGGATCGGCGCGGCCATGGCTGGTGCTGCCCGTGGTGTGGAAGCGTGCCACCAGGTCGCGCAGCGAATCCGCTTCGTGGCCAAGGTTGTTGGCGGCTGCGGTGGTCTCCTCGACCATGGCGGCGTTCTGCTGCGTCACCTGGTCCATCTGGTGAACGGCATGGTTCATTTCCTTCAGGCCGGAAGCCTGCTCGCTGGAGGAGACGGAGATCATCTGGATCAGGCCGTTGATCTCGATGACCTGCGACGCGATGGCCTGCAGCGCCTCGCCGGTGCGAGCCACCAGCCCGACGCCATCGGTGACCTGGTCCTTGGAGGCGGCGATCAGCGCCCGGATCTCCTTTGCCGCCTGGCCGGCGCGCTGGGCGAGCTCGCGCACCTCCTGCGCGACCACGGCGAAGCCCTTGCCGGCTTCGCCCGCGCGGGCGGCCTCGACACCGGCATTCAGCGCCAGAAGATTGGTCTGGAACGCGATCTCGTCGATGACGGCGATGATGTTGGTGATCTTGGAGGAGGATTGCTCGATGCCCTGCATGGCGTTGAGCGCGCTCTGGACGATCTGCCCGGAGGTCTCGGCGTCCACGGAGGCCTTCTTCACCACATTGGCCGCCACGCGGGCGTTCTCGGCACTGGCCTGAACCTGCTCGGTGATCTCGTTCAGTGCCGCTGCGGTTTCCTCCAGCTGCGCCGCCTGCTGCTCGGTGCGGCGCGACAGGTCGCCGGCGGCGGCGGCGATCTCGTTGACGCCGCCATTGATCGTCACGGTCGATTTGCCGACCACGGAGATGGCCTCTTCCAGGCTCTGGATCGCCTGGTTGAAATGGCTCTTCAGCGCGCCATAGTCTCCCGGGAAGTCGGTGCGGATGCGGGCGGAAAGATTGCCGGCGGCGATGTCGGCCAGCGCCTCGGCCAGGGCGCCGACGACTGTCTGCTGGGTCGCCAGATGGATGGCCCGCTCGCGCTCTGTCTGCTCGCGGCCGGCCTCGGCCGAACGACGCTGCGTCTCGGCCTCGATTTCCAGCGCATGGGTGCGGGCCAGCTTGTGGCGCAGCGCTTCCAGCGCGCGCGCGACCTCGCCCGTCTCGTCCTCGGTCTCAAGCCCGGCAATCGGCTGCTCGAACTGGCCTGATTCCAGCCGGGCGACATCGCCGATGAGCCCACGCAGCGGACGGCGGACCATGCTGCGGGCCGACCAGGTGACGCCGACGATCACGGCGCCCAGAAGGACGAGGCCGCTGAGAACCGTCATCCACAGCTGGTCGTTGACGGGGCCGGTCAAGGCCGCGTTCGGAATATCGACCAGCAGGATCCAGCGCACGCCGAGCCCGTTGAGCGCGAAGGGATAGACCAGCCGCTGGAACGTCGCACCGTCATCCGAGGCCACATCCTCGATCCGCTTGATGGTGTTGTCCGTCAGGGTGGCCTGGATGATCTCGGGCGAGACGCCGTCATAAGGCTTCATCAGCTGATTGGCCGACGGCGCGGCCAGCCATTTTCCGTCCTGCGAGACCAGGAAGACGCGGCCGGTCTCGAAGGGATGCAGCGTGGACAGCTGCTTGGACAGCATGCCCAGCGACAGATCCATGCCCGACACGCCGACCAGCTTGCCGCCGGAAACCACCGGATAGCTGAGCGAGCTCATCGCGGTGGGCACGTCGGTTCCCTCGGCCAGATAGGGCTTGGTGATCCACGGCTTACCGGTGCTCGCGGCCACCGAATACCATTCCTCGTTATATTTGGCGCCGAAGGTGCTGAAGATCAGCTCACCCTTCTGGCTCTTCGACCAATAGGGCGCGAAGTCCCCGTCCTTGTTGCCGCCGAAGGCTTCCTGTCCCTTCATCTCGGCCTTGCGGCCGTCGAAAGCATTCGGAGCCTCGAGGAACCAGCTGCCGAAGGCGTTGGGATGCTGTTCGAGATTGGCCTTGAGAATGGCCAGGACCCCGGTTCGATCAAGAGCCTTGGTCTCATGCGCCCGCCCGATCACCCCGGCCATGGTGCGCGCGCCGCCGTCGATCTGGCCGACCTGGCCGGCGATGCTCCCGGCGATGGCCTCGGCTTGCGTACGGGCCTGGCGCTCGACCAGCGCATCCACGCGCTTGCGCGTATCATTGACCTGGAACAGGCCGCAGACGACGAAGAGCATCGAGATCGTCGCCGTGGTGGCGAGGACAAGCTTCGTGGAAATAGATCGGGGATGGAAAAGGGACATCGCGAAAACCCATGCTGGCAATCAGGCGGGACGACCATCAGGCGGCAGGAGATGACAGGGATCGCCCACCCCTTCCGGCCTTGATCCCTTCGAGTTACGCATAGGAGAATTTCCAGACTGTAAAGGGACAACGGCAGGAAGTGTGAAATATAGATGACGATGCGCCTCCACCGGTCCGCAGGAGCAACGGCAGGGACGCCGCGACCGTCGGGCGCAAGCCGCTTTCCGCCAAACGCGTGTGCCCCCGATGCCGGTTTCGGTGGAGCGGAATGCCGAACGGCCCGCCTGGAAGACCAGACGGGCGGTACCGGATCATGAGAGCATCGTGCGGAGAACCGCATGGCCGCCACCGAAGCGCTTTCGCCTCCGCTAGTCCCGGGCCGGACAGGAGGTCAGCCGAAGCGCCGGCGCCTCGGCTGCATGTCTCGCAGTCAGGACGTCATGCCATGGCAGGCTTTGCCGCGCGCAGGGCGACATTGACCAAGCAGGCCGCCGCCACATTGGCTGCGAGTGCCAGAAGACCCGTATAGACGGTGAAGGGCTCGCCGCCGAGGCTGATCATGTGCAGGGGCTTCCATCCGGCATCCCATACGAGATAGGTGCCGCCAAAGAAGCCGATGGCCCAGCCGGTCAGGAGCGCCGGCGCGCGGAACCAGTTGGTGTAGAGGCCGAAGATCAGCGCCGGCAGCGTCTGCAGGATCCAAATGCCGCCGAGCAGCTGCAGGTCGAGGGCGAACTGCGTCGGCAGGAAGATGATGACCAGGAGCGCGCCGATCTTCACCAGCATGGAGGTGACCTTGGCCACCTGCGCCTCGCCCGCATCGTTGATGGCCGGATTGACATAGGCCTTCCAGAAGTTGCGGGTGAAGAGATTGGCGGCGCCGATGCTCATCACGGCTGCCGGCACAAGCGCGCCGATGGCGATCGCCGCGAAGGCGAAACCGGCGAACCAGCTCGGAAACAGCGTCTGGAACAGGGCCGGCACCACATCGTTGGGGCTGCTCAGCTTGAGGCCTGCGGCATGGCCCATATAGCCGAGCAAAGCGAGAAGGCCGAGCAGCAGCGTATAGGCCGGCAGCAGCACGGCATTCTTGCGGATGGTGCGCGCGCCGGAGGAGGCGAAGATGCCCGTTAGCGTGTGCGGATACATGAAGGCGGCGAGCGCCGAGCCGAGCGCGAGCGAGGCGTAGGCGACATATTGATGGCCGCCGAGCAGGACATTGCCCGAGCCCTTGGCCTGGAAGGCGGCATCGGCCGCCGCGAAGACATTGGCATAGCCGCCGAGCTTGGAGGGGATCAGCGCAACGGCCGCGATCACCACGATATAGATCATGATGTCCTTCACGAAGGCGATCAGCGCGGGCGCCCGCAGGCCGGCGGAATAGGTGTAGAGCGCCAGGATGATGAAGGCGATCGACAGCGGGATTTCGCCCGTCAGGCCCAGCGCCTTCAGCGCCGCTGTCATGCCGACGAGCTGCAGCGCGATATAGGGCATGGTGGCGATGACGCCGGTGGCGGCCACCGCCAGCTCCAGCCCGCGCGAGCCATATTGCCCGTGGACGACATCGCCCGCCGTGACATAGCCGTGGTCACGGGCCTTCTTCCACAGAACCGGCATGACCAGGAAGACCAGGGGATAGACGACGATCGTATAGGGCAGCGCAAAGAAACCATAGGCGCCGACGACATAGACCAGCGCCGGAACGGCGATGACGGTATAGGCGGTGTAGAAGTCGCCGCCGATCAGGAACCAGGTGATCCAGGTGCCGAAGGAGCGGCCGCCCAGGCCCCATTCATCGATATGGGCGAGCGTTTCCGGCCGGCGCCAGCGCGCGGCGACGAAGCCCATGACGGTGACGAGCACGAAGAAGAAGATGAAGACGGACAGGGCGACGGGGTTGATCTCAGTCGTCATCGCGCACGCTCCTGTAGGCCACATAGGTCAGGGCGGCGGTCAGCGGCACCCAGGCCAGCTGATACCAGTAGAAGAAGGGAAAGCCGAACAGCGAGGGTTCGCGCATATTGTAGAACGGCACCCAAAGGAGCCCGATATAGGGCAGCAGCAGCAGCCAAAAGGCGGCCCGGCTGCCCGTCTTGGACGGACGAGACATGGAATTCCTCCCGAATTCACGACAATGTCGACAGCCTCATTGTGCTAGGACGCGGCCGGTCCGCGCGCAAGCTGGGCGCGAAGCCATTGCACGCCGTCCTACCCATAAGTGGGTAGGACGGCCGGGAGCTTCAGGGAACGAGCCTCTGGAGGGATGCGGATCAGGCGGATTTCCCGCCTGACGGCATCAGGCCATGGTCGAGCGCGTAGCGCACCAGGCCGGCGGTAGTGGCGATGCCGAGCTTACGCTTCAGGTGCTTGCGATGGGTCTCGACGGTGGCGACCGAAAGGCCGAGCGCCTCGGCCAGATCCCGGTTGTTGCGCCCGGCGGCGATGCCGCAGAGAATGTCGCGCTCACGCGCCGTCAGGGCCGGCCCTTCCGCCTTGGCGCGGCTTTCCAGGATTGCCTCGCTGACGCCGGAGGAGAAGAAGGTGCCGCCGGCCATGACCGTTTCGATCGCCGTGACGATCTCGGCAGTGGAGACGTCCTTCAACACATAGCCCGAGGCGCCCCGCAGCACGGAGGAGGAGATATATTCCCTGTTGTCATGCATCGACAGCATCAGGATGCGCGCCGCCGGTGCGGCTGCGCGCATCCGCTCGATCGCGTCGATGCCGCTCATGCGCGGCATGTTGATGTCGAGCAGCACCACATCGGGACGAAGGGCTGCGGCCTTGTCGATGCCCTCCTCCGCATCGGTGGCGGTGGCGACGACGGTCAGATGCTCATAGGTTTCCAGGATGGCGCGCAGCCCGTCGAGAACCAGCGGATGGTTATCGACGAGCAGCAGCTTGATCGGTCCCGTCATCGCCATCATGCCGCCTGCCTCTCCCGATTGGCGGATTTCGGCATCATCGCCGTCATCACCGTGCCTGTCTCGTCGCTGCGGATCACCAGCACGCCGCGGAAATGGGCCATGCGCTCCTGCATGTTGCGCAGGCCGAGCCCGCTTGTGCCCACCGGCCCGCCCTGCACGAAGCCATGACCATTGTCGGTGATGCGCATGCGCGCGCGGCCGCGCGCGCTCCACAGGGTGATATCGACCCGGCTGGCGCCGGCGTGCCGCTCGACATTGGTCAGCGCCTCCTGCGCGATGCGATAGAGTGCCGTGCTCGGTTCGGATTTCAGTTCGTCCTCGAAACCTTCCACGGTCAGCACCGTCTGAATGCCGGTGCGCTCCTCGAAATGCGCTAAGAGCGAGCGCAGCGCCGCGACAATGCCGAGATCGTCAAGCAGCCGGGGTCTCAGATCATGCGAGAGCCGGCGCACGTCCTTGATCGCGGCGTTGAGCGTCTCCACCCCCTGCCTGATCGCCTGCTCGGCCTCCGGCGCGCCGGCCGCCACCTTGCGCCCGGCCAGATCCATGCGGTAGCGCACGCCCAGAAGGCTCTGGGAGATGCCGTCATGCAGCTCGCGCGCCAGCCGCGCGCGCTCCTCCTCCTGCGTGTCGATGACGCGCTGGGTCAGCTGCTTCAGCCGGGCATCGGCCAGCCGGCGCTCGCGCAGGGTGATCATCATGCAGGTGGAAAAGACCAGGAGCGTGGCGGGAATGGCCACCAGCGCCACGATCAGGAAGGTCCAGCGGATGCGTTCGCGGATGTCGCTCTTGGCGGCCTCGGTCTGCGCGTAGATCTCGTCCAGATAGACGCCGGTGCCGAGGATCCAGCCCCATTTGTCCAGCGCCACGACGAAGGAGACCTTGTCGGCCACCTCGCCGGTCGATGGCCGGTTCCACTTGTAGCGGTGGAAGCCGCCGCCATCCTTGGCGCGGGCGATCAGATTGGCGATCACCCGGTTGCCGTCGGGATCCTGCAGATCCAGCCAGTTGTGCCCCGGCAGGAACTCCTGGCGCGGATGGACGAGGCTGTTGCCGGCATAGTCATAGATGAAGAAATAGCCGTCGCGGCCGTAATCCAGCCCGCGCACGATCTCGATCACTCGCCGCTTGGCCGCCTCGTCATCCGGCCCGGCCGCCTCATAGATCGGGCGGATGGCGGAATTGGCGAGCGAGGTCAGGTTGACGATCTCCGTCTCCTTCGAGGAGAGCATGTTGCGCTCGAAGGTGGCGACACTGGTGCCGGCAAGCTCGACCGATTGCCAGGTGATGAAGCTGGTGACGGAGACGATGGCCAGCACCAGCGGCACGATGGCGAGGGCGATGATCTGCTGGCGAAGCGTCATGGCGCGAAACGGCCTTTTCGAAAACTCTCATCCACCTGAAGAGCATGCCGGCGCCGCGGGATCAACCTTGCTCCGGCGGCGCGCCGGCGTTCTCCTCGAACAGGCAGGCGATGAAACGCTCGGCCGCCGCCGGCAGCGCGGCGCGAAAGGGCCGCAGCAGGTAGACCGGCCGGGTGAGTGCGAAATCGCGGATCGGGCGAAAGACGATGTCGGGGCTCTGCAGGACGGCGGCGGCCCGCTCCGGCAGAAGCGCGATGCCGACGCCCTGATGCACCAGCGTCAGCTGGGCGATGGTGCTGTAGGTGCGGATGCGCCCCCGGCGAAGCTCGGCCGGCAGATCCGGATGATCCGCCAGGAGACGGGCGATGCCGGTCTGCCCTTCGAGCGCGATCAGCTCGTCGCCCGGAATATCGGCGAGCGTCAGTGCATCAACATGCTGTGCCAGAGGGTGGCGGCGATGGCAGACGAGGCCGAAGCGGTCCTCGCTGAGGCGCACCGCGTCCAGCGCGTCCGAGGCCAGGCTGTGGCCGGCGAGCGCGAAGTCCAGCGTGCGCTCCGCCACCATCGCGGCCAGCCGCTCGGCCACATCGTCATGGATGACCACTTCGATGCCGGGATAGTCGCGGCGGAAGCGGATGAGCGCTGCGGCAAGATGATCCTGCACCGAGGAGGGCGCGGCGCCGACCGCCACCCGGCCGGTCTGCAGCGCGCCGATCCGGCGCAGGCCGTCGAGCGAGAGCGCGAAGCGGTCCAGCACATCGCGCGCGCCTTCGAGAAAGCGCCGCCCGTCCTCCGTCGGTCGTACGGGGCGTGCGCTGCGGTCGAAGATCTGCGTGCCGCATTCGGCCTCCAGCGCGCGGATCGTCTCCGTCAGCGCCGAGGCGACGACGCCGAGGCGCTGGGCCGCACGGCTGAAGGATCCCTCCTCCATCACCGTGACGGCGGCGCGGAAATGGCGCAGGCCGATATTCGTATTATCCGAAAAGATCTTCATATCATTCTTCTTATACGAAGAGGAAAAACATGGTTCAATAGGCGGATGAATGGTTCGAGGTCCTGATGGAACAGCCCCGCTTCACCCCGCCCGCCATCGCGCTGGACGCGCTTCAACGCTTGCCCGGCGCGCTTGCCGCTGCCGGCTTTCGCGGCGATGTCAGCGGCGATCCCGCGCTTCTGGCGGCTATGTCGACGGACAACAGCGTCTATGCGATCCGGCCCGATCTCGTCGTCGCCCCGCGCGATGGCGCGGATGTGGCCTGCCTTCTGCGCGTGCTCGGCGAAGCTGACTATGTCAGCCTTCCGGTGACGGCGCGCGGCGGCGGCACGGGCACCAACGGGCAGAGCCTGAATGTCGGCGTGATCGTCGATTTCCAGAAGCACATGAACCGGCTGCTCGCGGTCAATGCAGAGGAGCAATGGGCGGAGGTGGAGCCCGGCATCGTTCTCGAAGAGCTGAACGGCAAGCTCGCCGCGCATGGCCTGTTCTTCGCGCCGAACACCTCCACCGCCAGCCGCTGCACGGTCGGCGGCATGGTCGGCACGGATGCCTCGGGCAAGGGCTCGCGCATCTATGGCAAGACCAGCGACAATGTGCTGGGCCTCGATCTGGTGACCGAGGGCGGCCTGCTCATCGACAGTTTCGCCACCCCGCCGGCCGAGGCCGCGTGGCTGCTCGCCGCCGCGCGCGTGGCCTGCGCGAAGGGACGCGACGCGCTGCTGGCGCAGGTGCCGAACCTATCGCGCCGCTTCACCGGCTATGATCTCGGCCGCGCGCTGGAAGACCCCGACCGGTTCGACTGGTGGCGGCTCGCCATCGGCGCGGAGGGCACGCTCGGCCTTGTCACCCGCATCCGCGTGAAGCTGCACCGCAAGCCGCGGCTCAAGCGGCTTGTCGTGATCGGCTTCGAGAGCTTCGAGGCGGCGCTGAATGCGGGCACGCCGCTGCTCGCCCATGAGCCGCTGGCGATCGAGATCATGGACGAATGGGTTCAGGCGCTGGCGGAAAAGGCCGGTGTGCTCGGCGCGCTGCCCATGGCGCTGCGCGCGCGCGACGGCCAGCCGGTCTCCTACAGCTTCGTGGAATTCGTCGGCGATGACGAAGCGGCGCTGAGCGAATCCGTCGCCCGGCTGGCGGAGGCGGGGCTGCGCCTGCCCGGCGCCATCGCCGTGCATGTCGCGCGCGACGAGGCGGAGATCGCCGCCCTCTGGCAGGTGCGGGCCGCAGCCGTCGGCCTGCTCGGCAAGGTCAAGGGCAACCGCCGTCCCGTCGCCTTCGTCGAGGATTGCGTGGTGCCGGTGGAACACCTCGCCGCCTTCGTGCGCGATTTCACCGCGCTGATCACCGAGCATGGCCTTGCCTATGGCATTTACGGCCATGTCGATGTCGGCTGCCTGCATGTGCGCCCCGCGCTCGATCTCGGCGAGGCGGCAGACCGGGCGACGCTGCAAGCCATCTCCGACGAGGTCTTCGCGCTGACGCGCAAACATGGCGGCATTTTCTGGGGCGAGCATGGCAAGGGCGTGCGCGGCGCCTATCTCGCCGAATTCGTCGGGCCGGAAGCCTATGGCGCCTTCCAAGCGATCAAGCAGGCTTTCGACCCCAAGGCGCGCTTCAACCCCGGAAAGCTGGTCGCTCACGCCGCGCCGCTGATGGGGATCTCGTCCACGCCCATGCGCGCGCCGCGCATCGATGCGGCCGATCCGCTGGCGCCGGCTTTCTCCTGCAATGGCAATGCGCAGTGCCTGAGCTATCCGCGCGCCGGCACCATGTGCCCCTCCTTCAAGGCGACGCGCGACCTCACCCATTCGCCCAAGGGCCGGGCCGAGGCGCTGCGCGCCTGGCATCAGGCCAGAACGGCCGGTCACCTGACGCGCGATCTGGAGGACAGCGTGTTCTCGGCGCTCGATGGCTGTCTGGGCTGCAAGGCCTGCGCCACGGGCTGTCCGGTGCAGGTGGACATCCCCGAGATGAAGTCGCATTTCCTGGATGACATCCACCGCCGCCGCGCGCGCAAGGCCGGCGACCGGGCAGCGCTGCTGATGGAAAGCCATGCCGCGCTGCTCGACCGGCTGCGCGCCATCGTCGCCCCGATCGCCAATGCGCTCATGCCGCTCGCCAGCCGGCTGACAGGGCTTGCCGACCTCCCCGCCTTCGCCCGCAAGGGCATTGCCGCCGGCCCCTATCCGCAGCTGCCGGCCCGCGATATCGCCGGCCGAGGCTTCGACGCGGCAACGGTATTTCTCTTTCAGGATCCCTTCACCGCGCTGTTCGATCCCGAGGCGAGCCTTGCCATTGCAGGCGGTCTGGCGGCGCTGGGGTACGAGCCCGTTTTCGTCAAATTGGTCACCGGGGGCAAGGCGGCCCATGGACTGGGCGACCGGGCGCGATTCCTGCGCCATGCCCGGGCGCTCACCGAAGCGATCGACCAGGTGGCCAAGGCCGGACGGCCGATGATCGGCCTCGACCCGGCCTTCGTCGCCATGCTGCGGCAGGACTATGCCAAGGCCGGCCTGACGCCAGCGCCCGTTCTGCTGGTGCAGGAATTCCTGGCCGACGAGATCGCGCGCGGCGCGTCATTCCCACGCCCGGCAAAGATCGACTGGCCCACGACCTTCCTGCCGCACTGCAATGAGGACGCCAAGGCGGTGGCCGCCTGGAAGACCGTGCTGGCGGCACTCGGCGCGCCGACGAAGGTGGTGGCCGCCGGATGCTGCGGCATGGCGGGTCTCTTCGGCCATCGCGCCCGCAGCCTTGAGGTCAGCCGCGCGGTGTTCGATCTGGCCTGGAAGGATGCGGTGGCCGGCGAGACCGACGTGGCGGCCAGCGGCTTTTCCTGCCGCTGCCAGCTGGAGCGCTTCTCAGCCGCCAGGGCCGAGCATCCGCTGGCAGCTCTGGCGCGGGCGGCACACCCCGCGGCCGGACCGATAGCCCGGGCATCGTCCGACACGAGAGGGGCCGCATAAGAGGATCGACGCCAGGGCGGTGCGAAGCGGAGCTGATTTTCCGGATCGGCACTGAAGGATCGGGCCGAAAAGCGGGAACCGTCTTTCGGGAAAATCCTATGCAAAACAGACCTAAAGCACCGGACTGTGTATGATTTTCCACAGTACACGACAGAATGATTTGCGACCTTGGCTGCCCCCTCATCCGACCCTTCGGGCCACCTTCTCCCCGCTGGGGAGAAGAGACGTGCGGCGGCGCCTCGCCCCGCCTCCACCCATAAGAAAATGCGACTGATGCATTGTATTTCAGCGGGTTGGATGGAGGCGCCACGCTATCGGCCGGGTCTCTTCTCCCCCAGCGGGGGTCCGAAGGACGGGACGAGACCCGTGGCTCGTCCCCGTCGGATGCCGGCAGGCAGATGAGGGGCCGGCACAGAGCGCGACTTTTGTGTCGTGTCCTGTGAAGTTTTCCAGTCCGCTGCTCAAGGGACGAAAGTTGCGGAAACGCTGACGCGATCAGCTTGCCTCATGGAAGCAATCATCGTCCTCATCCGGCCCGCCCTGTTTAAGATCCAGCGCGAAGCCGCGCGCACGGGCCTGCTGGCGCGCCACCGTCTCGCGGGCGACGGAGGCGGCGCCGGAGCGCGTGGCGGGCTTGGCGGCCGGCTTCTTGGCGGCCAGACCCTTGGCGCCGGCCGGTTTTGCCGGGGCCGGATTGCGCGGGGTGCGTGCGGCGGCGTTGAAGGACTTGGTCTCCTCCTTCGTGCGGAAGAAGGCGATCGCTTCCTGCAACTGGCCAGACTGTCCGGCGAGCTCCTCGGAGGTCGCGCTCATCTGTTCGGAGGCACTGGCATTCTGCTGGGTGACCTTGTCGAGCTGCTGGATCGCCTCGTTGATCTGCGAGGCGCCGATGTCCTGCTCGCGGCAGGCGGCCGAAATTTCGGCCACAAGTTCGGCGGTCTTGCGGATATCCGGCACCAGGTTCTTCAGCATGTCTCCGGCTTCCTGAGCCGCCTTGACGGTCTCGGAGGAGACCGCGCCGATTTCCGCGGCGGCCGTCTGACTGCGCTCGGCCAGCTTGCGCACCTCGGAAGCGACCACCGCAAAGCCCCGGCCATGCTCGCCGGCACGCGCAGCCTCGACGGCGGCATTCAGCGCCAGGAGATCGGTCTGCCGGGCGATTTCCTGGACGATCGAAATCTTCTCGGCGATGGTCTGCATGGCATTCACCGCCTTGTTGACGGCCTCGCCGGAAAGCTCGGCATTCTTGGCGGAGTGACGGGCAATCTTTTCCGTCTGAGCGGCATTGTCGGCATTCTGCTTGATGTTGGCGGCCACCTGCTCCATCGAGGCCGAGGCCTCTTCCGCAGCGGACGCCTGCTCCGTCGCGCCCTGGCTGACCTGTTCGGCGCTGGCAGACAGCTCATGGCTGCCGCTGCTGACCTGGTCGGCGGCCCCCGAGATCGTCAGCGCGAAAGCCGTCAGGCTCTGGACCAGATCGTTGATCGAATCCTTCATGCGCTGGTGGTCACCCTCGCATTCGATCTCCACTATCTCCGTCAGATCGCCGGTGCTGACCAGATTGAGCACGCGATTGCCCTCGCCGATCGGCAGGAGGATCGCGTCGAGCATGCCGTTGATGCCGGCGACCAGCTTGCCAAAGTCGCCGATGAAGCGGGTTTCGTCGCCGCGCTCGCTGAGCTGGCCGGCCGTGGAGGCCTGGATCAGCCGCTGGATTTCCGCGATGATCGCGCGGAAATTGCCGCGCAGGGTCTCGATTGTCTCGTTGATGAAGGCCTTCTTGCCGGGGAAGGCTTCGAGTTCCGCGTTGAAATTGCCCTCGCCGAACTGCTTGACGCAGGCCATCGCCTTCTTCTTCACCGCGATATGGCCAGCCACCATGTTGTTGACGCCGGCGGCCATGGTAGCAAAATCACCCTTGAACTTGTCGACGGGAACGAAGACGTCGATATCGCCGCGGTCGTGCTCTTCCGACATGCGGTTCATTTCGGCGATCAGACCGACAAGATTGCCGCGCAGTGTCTCGATGGTCTCGTTGATGAAGGCCTTCTTGCCGGGGAAGCTGTCGAGCTTCGCGGCGAAATTGCCCTCGCCCAGCGCCCGCACGCAGGCCATGGCCTGCTTCTTCACCGCGATATGGCTTTCGACCAGCTCGTTGATGAGCTGCGCCATCTGGCTGAACTCGCCGGAAAAGGAGCGGGCCGGCAGGCAAACGTCGATATCGCCGCGCGCATGCTCGTCCGCCATCGTTTGCAGCCCCTTGCGCAGCGCAACAGCCGGATCGGTCGCGGCTTTCAGCAGGCCATTGACCGCGAGCAGCAGATCACGCGTCTCGCCCGCAGCAACCTCGGCATTGAGGAGGGCGCCGATCTGCCCGCTCGATACCAGCGCCGTCACGCGCTCGATTTCCAACTTCGCGCGCCCGGCCTGGGATGGACCTGTGAACCGGCTGTAAAGCGACATGCGAACGACTCCTTCGAGAGACCGAACCATCCGGAGCTCCAGCGACGGGCGACCGGAAAAAATGAACAAAAATACACGCGGCATTGGTTTCAACGGCAAAGCTGCGGCGGAAGCACGTCCACGTTGCCCGAAACCGTCAAGAGTTGGAGGAAACATCCGATGCAGCGAAGCTCCCCTTTCGCGTCGTTCGGAAACAATGCCTGCGCTATTTCCTGCCTCAGATATATCGCCGACACGTTAATAATTTTCTCCTTGGAAAATTACATTCTTCTAAAAAAATTCGCTAATTAATGCCCCGAGCCATGGCTTTGATCAAAGATCGCGCTTTGCGAGAAAATTCTTCGTAAACAACCGGTTGACGCTTTACCCCTATGCGTGTGCATTGAAATCCGCACCACAAAAAGATGCTGTCGACAAAATGAGCGCAATCGAATCCGAAGTGTAGCGCGGAAATGACATTAACGCCTGTCCGCCGCGCCACTGCCGAAAGCGGATAAGCACTGGTAAGCGCTCGCGCCGCTTGTTTCCTTCTGATCGATCGAACGGACATGCGCTTGCAAGATCTTGGGCCTTCCGTGGGAACCGGTGCGATGGTAAGTTTTTTCCAACATTTCAGGAGAGAACGGAACTATCGCCGATCGCGCCAGTTGAACTGGTTCGCAAAGAGGGTGACATCATGACAGAGACTTCTGCAGCGGAACGCGTGCGTGCCGAAATGGTGGAGCTTATTCCCGCTCTTCGCTCCTTCGCACGGCGGCTCGACCGAAGGCCGGCCAATGTCGATGATCTTGTTCAGGAGACGCTGGCTCGGGCGCTGGCCAATCTGGACAAGTTCCGTGAAGGAACGAACCTGAAATCGTGGCTCTTCACGATTTTGCGCAACACCTTCTGCACCAAGTTCGGTCTGGCCAAGCGCGAGGTCGTGGGAATGGAGGAATGTGTTTCCAGCCGTGCCACCGTCAATTCGCCACAGGAATGGTCGGTGCGTGCATCGGAATTCCAGCGCGCTTTCGACAAGCTGCCCGATCGTTATCGCGATGCCGTCGATATCATCCTGATCCAGGGCCAAAGCTATGAGGCGGCCGCGGAACACTGCGGCTGCCCTGTCGGCACGATCAAGAGCCGGGTGAACCGGGCGCGCGCACAGCTGGCAGTGCAGCTGGACGAGCCGGCAATTCTGAACTGAGGCGCAAGACGCGCTTACGCAGTGAAAGAGCCCGGCCGGGGACGATCTTCGGCCCGGCGCGATGGTGTCACGCCCCGCGATTTTCGGATCGCGGGGATTTTCGTATATCGGGCTTGACGATCCGATTGTCGCCGCGCTTGGGAAACTGCATCTTTCCAGGCTGACGACGATCTTCTGCGCTTCAGCTCATCCCGTCCGTGCCCGGTCCGAACAGCTGGCGCGCGATCGCCTCAAGCTCCGTCGGCTTCTCGCACAACGCAAATCCCGTAAATGTCTTGGGAATGATCGACGGATCGTAACCCGTGGCGAAGACGAACGGGATGTCGAGCAGCGATAGCTGCTCGGCGACCGGAAAGACCAGCTCGTCGCCCAGATGAATGTCGAGGATGGCGGCATCGACATTGTCGAGCTCGATCAGGTCCAGGGCCTCTCTGACCCGACCTGTGGGTCCGACGACATGCGCGCCCAGCTTTTCCAGTTTGCGTCGTGTTTCCGCCGCGAGAAAATACTCGTCTTCGACGATGAGGATTCTCTTGCCGGCAAACTCCTGAATATACGTCTTCGGGCTCAGTGGATTGCCCCCTGTTCGACATGCTTGTATCTGGCGGCGCGGCTTGCGTCTCCATAGGATGGCGTGCACGGCCATGCCGGCACTGGCTCTCCCTGATGTCACAGGATCTGACCAGCATTGCCACCAGAGGCGGCGAATCTCATGCGGGCCGATCACCGAGGCCAGGCGGGGATCCGGGCAGGCAGGGATGCGGGCGGGAAACCCGCCCCGTTCCAGCCCAGCTTCTGTGCCAACCCGGCTCCTGCGCCTGCGGGAGAATTTAGTCACATACGAGGAATGCCGCCTGCTGGATCAGGCCCGATCGACTGCGGCTGAAAAAACACCGTCCCTCCTGCGCCAGACCGCGCCCACGGACCTGCGGGTCAGCCCGTGATCGACACTCTGACCTTGACCAGCGACGGCAAGGGCAGCTCGATCGTGCAAACGACACCGGTGGGCTCGAAGACCAGACGGCCGGTTCCCCCGAACTGATAGGGCACCAGCCCTTCGATCAGCTCGGTTCCAAATCCGCGCCGGCCCGGCGGCTGCACCGGCATCTCCAGGCCCGTCTCCTGCCAAACAAGGCGGAGGTTATCCGGTTGCGTCCGGCTGTCGATTTCCCAGCGCACGCCGACCTTCCCACCCGGAGCCGAAAGCGCCCCGTGCTTGACCGAATTGGTGGTCAGCTCATGAATGGCGAGGCTCAGATTTTCTGCGGCCTTGCCGAGCACCGGAACGACGGGGCCCTCGATCTCGATCCTGTGGCGATCCACCGTCTGGGCGAAGATCTCGTTGCTGATAAGGTCCCGCAGGCTGACGGAGGACTGGGTGGCGCGGGTAAGAAGCGTCTGGGTGCGCGCCATGGCATTGATGCGGCCTTCCAGACGGTCGGCATAGTTCTCGACACTGTCGCTCGAATCCGCCGTGCGCCGCGCCACCGAGCGGACGATGGCCAGCGTGTTGCGCACGCGGTGCTGCAATTCATGCAGAAGCACCTGCTGGTGCTCCTGCATCAGCAGCATTTCATGCACGTCGGTCGCGGTGCCGAACCATTCTTCCACACGGCCCTGCGCGTCCATAACCGGTCGTGCGCGTAGATGGACGGTGCGAAAGCCATTTGCCTCCAGGCTCCAGAGCCGGTGATCGACCTCAAGCTGGCCGGCATCGTGCGCCTCCTGCCAGGCCAGCACCACCCGCTCGCGGTCCTCGGGATGCACCATGGCAAGCCAGCCACGGCCCAGCGCCGCCCCTGCCGCCTGTCCGGTAAAGCTCGTCCATTGCGGGCTCACCCAAGTCCAGCAGCCCGGCTCGACCGCGCGCCAGACCAGTTGGGGGATGCCCTCGACGATCGAGCGCAGCAGCGCCTCGCGATCGCGCAGCAGAGCCTCCGCCCGCATCAGCGCCGTCACATCCATGAAGGTCAGCACCGTGCCCGCGACGGCATTGTCGAGAGCGCGGTAGGGCAGAACCCGCACGAGAAACTGCGTGCCGCCCTGCGGATCGCGAATCTCGCGCTCCAGCGGCGCCAGCGTCCTCATCACGGCGGCGACATCGTCCTTCAGCCTGTCGTAAGCGACGCGATGGGCGATATGATCGATCGGCCGGCCGAGATCGGCTTCCGTCAGCCGGAAAATCGCGGTTATAGCAGGTGTATAATGGGTGATGCGCAGGCTGCTATCGAGGAAGATCGCAGCGATTGCCGTACTCTCGAGCAGGTTCTGCAGGTCGGAATTGGCATGGGCCAGCTCGGCGACACGCCGGGTGAGCGCCCGGTTTTCCGCGTGCAGCCGCGCATTGGTCTCGCTGAGTTCCGCCATGCGCGCTTGCGCGGTCTGCGCGGTCACAGGGGCATCCGGCATGTCACGAGGTGCGAGTGACGCGTCGGAATGCGCCATATTCTCCCGTTCGTCGTTCTCCTGATCACAAACAGCTTGCATGAAGACCTCGCTTTTTGGCGGCTGTCGCGGGATCGACAGCCATCAGGCGGGGGAGCCTGCAGGAGAGCATGGGCTCGCGCGTTGGAACGCGGAAGGCTCCCCGCGGCCCGGACCATGGCACGGTCGTGCGCGCTGATACACGCATCGACCGCACGGCAAAAAGGTAACGGCACGTCGGGCTCTGGCGAATCCGCAAAAGGGTCATGCGAGGCCGAACAGGGTTCGGGGCAGGAAGTTCCAGACTGATATGCCTCACCCCGGCATCCTCCCGCCCGGCCGGCCTCCCTCTGGCACCACAGGTTTTCGGAACAAAGGAATGGGCCGCCCCGTTTGCCTGACATCGAGAGATCAGCGAGGAGATCGCACATGGCAACGCATTGGGAAGACAGCGACCGCAACCGCAAGACCGGCGACTCCGTCCGGCTCAACGCAACGGAAGCGCGGCAGGGCCGCCTTGGCAGGCCCGTGCTCAAGGTTCTGATCGGCGGCCTGGTTCTGGCCGCACTGGCATGGGGCGTCGCGGAATATGTTGCTGGCGAAGGCGCCGACAATGATGCGGCCACCACCCGAACCGAGATCAGCCCACCGGCAGCCCCGCAGGCCACCACGCCGGCCCAGCCGACCGTCGATAACACGCCGCGTCCCGGCGAGCCGGCGCAGATGGCCCCCGCCGACCGCGATCCGACCCCGCAGGGCGGAACGGGCGGCCCATCCCAGACACGAGCGTCCGACGGTACGGTTCAGTAAGCGCCAGAGACACCGACGATTGGCGTTGTGATCCTGTCGTTCTGGCATTGACCCGTGCCTTGATAAAGGGACAGCAGGCTCGACAAGAGCAAGAGAAAAGGACCATTCCCATGGACGCAAAGACTGACGAGCGCTCACAGAAAACCGAAGGCGGCGCGCTGGACGTTCAGACGTCTCAGGCCGTCGATCAAACCGATTCCTCGCTCAAGGGACGCGATGCGGAAGAGGCTGACTCGATCGAAGCGGATGATATTTCCAACCTCGCTGCCCGGCGGGAAGCAGCGCGGCTGCATGGCGATGTCTATATCGTCAAGAGCGATCTCGAAGATCAGGACCAGCGCGAGGCTTCTCCGGGCACGCGCGAGCAGGACTGAGAGCGTCGGCCGTTCGTCCGCAACGGCTATCAGCTTGCCGACGTGACAGGGCATGCACCCGCAAGAAAGGCGGCGGCTCAAAACGGAGCCTCCGCCTTTTTCTTTGCTCGAGGGCAGCCCCTCAGCCGTGATGCGACGTGACCGGCCCTGTCGATTGCGGGCGGAACCATCGTGTCCGCCACACGTTGCCTTCCCAGTTGCCGCGAGACGCCGGCATTTTCACGAAGGAGGAAACCGATGAACCAGCGCTTCGACCCCAATGACAAGCGACCGACCACACCCGGCAGCTGGCCGGCCGACAAGGCCGCCGCCGATGCTGGCGCACCGCGCACCGCCCCTCTGGGCACCACGGCCACCAGTGATCCGCTGCTGAATGCCCGACCGCTTGACCCTGATGCGCCGGTCACGCGCCCGCGCAGCAACTGGCCGATCCTGATCATCCTTCTGGCCGGCCTGATCGTCGCGCTGCTTCTTTGGCTGCCGGGCGGCAATTCTGGCAACGACACCGCCACCCAGCCGGCAGCCCCGGCATCGCAGGCAACCCCGCCCGCTGATCAGGCAACGCCGCCGGCCGCAGGCACCACCAGCAGTGACACGACCGCTCCGGCCGGCAATACGACGGCAACGCCGCCAGCTGCCGCCACCCCGCCGGCTGCCACGCCTCCGGCCGCAACCAGCACGGATACGGGCACGCCTGCCACTGGCACCGGCTCGACCGGCACCGAAACCCCGGCCACCGGCTCGGGCAGCACGGCTCCGGCCACGGGCACGACCGGTACTGCGCCGTAAGCCGCACAGACCGGCATTCGCTAAATCAGACAGAATGGAACGGGCCCAATCGGGCCCGTTCGCATGTTATGGACTCGCCATCCGATCACGCCTGCGAACACCTTCAGGCGCAACCAAAAGCCGCGTCATTCGTTTTCACGGAGAGACTGGCGAAGACCGCCGGCAAGCACTTCGAGGAGACAGACCATGGCCGAACGCTCCGCAAAGACCACCACCCGCGAGGAAGATTATCGCGATTACGAGCACCGGGATATCGACCAGGGGTGGCCCTATGCCGACGAGATCTCCGGCTCGCCGACCGATCCGGCCAATGGGGCCTATGGCGAGGGCGCCGAGAGCTTCGACGAACAGGGCAATCCCGGTTTCCAGACGGCCGACGACACGCGCATCGACAGCGCCAACGGACCCGATCTGGTCGCCGACGATGTGGAAGGTGACCTTGATGACGACGCCATCGAGGCGCAGCTGGTCGAGCGGCTGGAAGATCGCGGGCTCGATCTATCCGCGCTGGAAATCCGCGTCAGCGATGGCGAAGCGCTGCTGACGGGCGCGGTGGAGACGCGCGAGGATCGGATGATGATCGAGCGCCTGGCGCTTGCCCAGCCCGGGATCAACAGCGTGCGCAACGATCTGACGACGCTAGCCGTCGACGCCGCCCTTCCCAGCGATCTCGACTCCTGACACCATCGCTGCGCATTGCTGCAGCTTGCGTGGGGCATCGGGCCGGAAACCGGCACCCGGTTTCGGTCCGATGCGAACATCGGAGATCGGGAGCATTTGGGTCGTCAGTGTTCCAGCCTCGGCGCGAGCCCTGACATGACGGCCAAGGGGTTTCGCGCTGTGTGAAAAGCCTGACCGGGGGCACTGTCCAGGCCTTCCGTTGGTTCAGTGCCCGATCATGATAATCGGGAGACTAGCAACCTATGTCAGATCTTTGTCCCAACCCTATTTGTCCGGAGGCCTCCGGCTTCATGGCTATGCTCGGAAGCGGGTGGCCTCATGGGAAAGGCGGAGGATGATCAAAGACCTGGCCCGCTCGGACGCTGATCCGTCTCGTCGCTCCTCTGAGCATTCATCCCCTGATCTCAACGAATTCCTGATCGGCCTGGCGCGGGGTCTGGGCGGTGCGCTGCTTTTCGCGCTGCCCATGCAGATGACGATGGAGATGTGGGAGCTCGGTTTCACCATGGACCGTTGGCGGCTGCTGCTCCTGTTGCTGGCCACCCTGCCGCTCTTGTTCGGCCTTGCCCGGCGCATCGGCTTCGAGGAAACCTTTTCCTGGCGGGAGGGGATGCGGGATGCGGTGATCGCCTATGGCATCGGCATTGTTTCGAGCGCGGTGCTGCTTTCCCTCTTCGGACTGATCACGTCCGATATTGCGCGGGAGGATCTGGTGGGCAAGATCGCTCTACAGGCGGTGCCGGCCAGCATCGGCGCGCTGCTCGGCCGCAGCCAGCTCGGCAGCGGGCCGGACGAGGAGGACGAGGACGAACAGCAGGAGACCGAGGGGACCGGCTATGGCACCGAGCTGTTCATGATGGCCATCGGCGCCCTGTTTCTCAATCTCAACACCGCGCCGACCGAAGAGATGATCCTGATCTCCTATCTGATGACCCCTTGGCATGCGCTGGTGACCATACTCCTGTCGATCGCAGTCATGCATGGCTTCGTCTATGCGGTCTCCTTCAAGGGCGGGCACGAACTTTCGCAGGATGTGCCGAGCTGGCATGCGCTGATCCGCTTCACCCTGCCTGGCTATGTCATCGCCCTGCTGATCAGCCTCTACTGCCTGTGGACCTTCGGCCGGCTCGATGACGCAGGTGCCATGACCAACCTGATGGCGGTGGTCGTCCTCGGCCTGCCCGGCGCCATCGGCGCGGCGGCGGCCCGGCTGATCCTGTGAGGTCTCCATGAGCGGACAAAAGACGAAAAAGACCGTGGAAGCTCAAGGTCACTGGATCGAGTGGGCCACCGGCCTGATCTCCGGCCTGCTGGTAATCGCCATGATCGGCATCGTCGCCCTGGATGCCCTCACCGCCTCGGATGCGGCCCCGGATCTCAAGGTGACGATCATCAACCAACGGCCGACATCGGGCGGCACGCAGGTCTCCTTCATCGTCTCCAATCTCGGCAAACGCTCCGCCGCCGGCGTTCCAGTGACGGGCCTGCTCTCGCGCGAGGGACGGGTGGTCGAGCGGCGGGAGGTGATCTTCGACTATGTGCCGGCGCAATCGCAGGAAAAGGGCGCGCTGATCTTCAGCGAAAATCCCGACGGCGCGCAGCTGGAGCTTCACACCTCGGGCTATCGCGATCCCTGACCGTCGCGCGGAACTCCCACCTTTTGCAAGCGGCGCCCCGCCTGGCTTATTCGGAAGGGCCGAAATCCAGCTGACGCTCGCGTCTGATCAGGGCGACATGCTGGCGGATCTGGCGTTCGGCCTCGCTCCGGCTGGGATAAAGCCGGCCATCCAGATCCCAGGCATCGAGTTTGACGGCGACGAACTGCATGTCATCCTTGCACGGCACGAGCACGCCAACGGCTTCGCCGGCAACGGTGACGACATGCTTTTCCAAGATTGCTCTCTCCCTGTGTGCCGGGCTGGTTCTGTTAAAGACCGGGCGATTGCCGCCTTGTCCCGCCAGCCATCTGGCCATGTTGCGCCGCTGAGACGACGCGCCTTCCCTTAGCGCGCTTTTTCCAAAGGCGCGCGGATGAAAACCGGAGGGCGCGTCATTTTGTTCCGGGGTCAGCGCCGAGCCGGCGAGGCGCTCAGGCGAGGAAACGGTCCGGGCGATAGGGCGTCAGGTCGATGACCGTGCGCTCGCCCGTCATCATCTCCGCCAGTGCCCGGCCGGTGACAGGGCCGAGCGTCATGCCGTGATGCGCATGGCCGAAGGCGAACCACAGGCCCTGGTGACGCGGCGCCTTGCCGATAACAGGCATCATGTCCGGCGTGCAGGGCCGCGCGCCCATCCAGGGTTCGGCATCGCGCCGCTCGGCCAGCGGGAAGAATTCGCGCGCCACCTTTTCCGCCCGCGTCAGCTGAACCGGCGTCTTCGGCGCGTCGCGATGGGCAAATTCCGCCCCCGTGGTCAGGCGGATGCCGCGCAGCATCGGAGCGAGGAAATAGCCCATTTCCGCGTCGAGAACCCAGTTGTTCAGCGTCGCATTGCCTTCGGCGCCATAATGCATGTGATAGCCGCGCTTGACGGCGAGCGGCATGTGGTAGCCGAGCTTGCGGGTCACCGCATCGGCCCAGGGGCCTAGCGCCACGACGACCTCCTGCGTTTCGAGCGGACCCTCCGGCGTGGCGAGCCGCCAGCCGGGACCTTCGAGAATATGCTCGAGCGTTGCCGCATCACCGGCCATCAGCATGCCGCCGAGCGACTGGAAATAGGCAAGATAGGCCTTGAGCAGGCTTTGCGGGTCGCGGATCGACCAGGGGTCGGTCCAGCGCAGGCCGCCGACCAGTTCGGTGCGGATCGAGGGTTCGGCCGTGCGGATATCCGCCGCCGTCAGCTTCTGGTGGTTGACGCCGAAAGCGGCGGAGAGGTTTTCCGCGTCCTTATAGGCGGCATCGCGCGCCGCCTCGGTGCGAAACACCTTCATCCAGCCATCCTTGCGGATCAGATCCTCGGCGCCCGAGGCGCGGATCAGATCATCATGCTCGCTGATCGAATGCTCGATCAAAGGAGCATAAAGGCGGGCGATGCGCTGGTGCTGGCGAAAGCCCGAATGCCACCAATAGCGCGCGAGGAAGGGAACGAGCCCCGGAAGGGCTTTCAGATGGTAATGCGCGTCAATCGTGTTGTTCAGCGCGTAGCGGAACAGCGCACCGAAATCATGCGGGAAGCCATAGGGAAACACGCCTTCGCGCTGGATCAGGCCGGCATTGCCATAGGAGGTTTCCTCGCCGGGGCCGCGCCGGTCGAGCAGCACGACCGACTTGCCGCGCCGCGCCAGATGAATGGCCGTGGAAATGCCCACGATGCCCGCGCCGAGAACCACAACATCCGTCTTCTTCATCCGCTGCTCCTTCGCCCAACGCGGTCGCCTGCGCGCGGCCGCGCAGCCGCTACTTCTTCTTGATCTCCACCATGATGCGCTCGAGATAGCCGAGCAAGAGGGCCGAGATCACGAAAGCCAGGTGGATGATGGTTGCCCACATCAGCCGCGCCTGATCATATTGCTGGGTGTTGAGAAAGATCTGCAACAGGTGGATCGAGGAGATGGCAACGATCGAGGAGGCCACCTTGATCTTCAGGCTGCCGGAATCAAGCTTGCCGAGGAAGGACACCTCCCCCTCGCCCTCATCGAAACGGCTGACGAAGTTCTCGTAGCCCGAAATCATCACCATCACGATCAGGCTGGCCACCAGGGCGGCGTCGATCAGGCCGAGCATGGCGAGGATCATGTCGGCTTCGCTGTAGACGAAGACATTGCTGGCGACCTTCAGGAATTTGTAGATGAAGGACACGCCATAAACCGCCAGGGCCGCCACCAGCCCGAGATAGAAGATCACCAGCAGCCATCGGCTGGAGAGAATGATTCTTTCGATAAGCAGTTCGAGGGACTTCATCGGAACCAGCGCCTTTCGCAGTGCAACACGGCTCCATGATTAGCCAAGGCTCATTCAGGCATCAAGCGGGCGACAAGCAACTTCGCGCGATCCGTGAACCCAGAGAAACATGCAAAAAACGAAAAACACGCATCAAAAAAGGCGGCACACCCTGCGCCGCCTTGCCATCACCTTCCCTGTTTGTGCTCTGCCCGTTACGTCCGGCGCATCAGGCCGGCCACCAGCGAGATGACCAGGAAGGCCAAAAACAGGAAGAAGAGGATCTGCGCGATACCAGCAGATGCACCGGCAATGCCGCCAAACCCGAGAACGCCGGCAATGATTGCTACGACGAGAAAGACAAGCGCATAGTAAAGCATGAGAATTTCCTCCGGTTCGATACTGTCGGGAAACGCGCGCTCCAGCAGAAGGTTCCTTAACCGGAGAAAGATCGACGACAGGGGCGAGAAAAATCAGATGTCGTTAATACGTCGTTTACCATAGACGCCGGGTTGCGCCATTTTGAAACGCAGGCATGGAAAGTTGCGGAACCATCCCGCTCAGGCGACGTTGAAATGCCAAATTCATCAACGGACACGAGACGATGGTACAGTTATCAGCACATCTCCTCAAATCCGCCTCGGCGGTCGCTCGTCCCTCCGAACGGTGGCGCGAGACGAATGTACACATCGGGCAGACCTTGAAGTCCCTATACTTCAACGGCGACACGCCCCGCACCGAGGGGGTCTTCGCAAACCTCCTCAACCAGCTGGACGATGCGGAGGACGGAAGCTACCGGCCAGTCTGACGCTTGCGGCGTGAGCCCCGATATCAACGCTGTTTAAAAAAGGAGGCCCCTCACCGGGCGTCCTTTTCTGTCTGTCGATCCGACAAACGAAAACGCCGTCCGCAAAGGGTTGCGGACGGCGTGCGGGCATTGCGGCAGATAGGACGAGACGGTTACTCGGCCGGCGGCGCCAGCACCAGGGGGCGCGGGTCGCGCTTATAGGCATTGGCGTCGTAGCGTGGCTGCTTCTCCAGCTGCGCCTTGGTGAAGGGCGAGTAGATCGTCATCTTCCCCTTGGCATCCGCCATTACCTGGATATCGCGCGCGCTCATGGCCACCGGCTTTTCGCCGATGCCGAGAAAGCCGCCGACATCGATCACATAGGCGTCGAGCTTCCCCTCGCGGTTGAGGATGACATCGCCGACCTTGCCGATCTCGGTGTCATCCGCCACCTTGACCGGCGTGCCGATCAGGCTGGTGGTGCTGACAAGCGCGGGATCGACAGGGCGCAGCTGCGGCTCGGCGGTGTCCGCCGGCGGCGGCGCTTCCGGATCGGTCATCTCGGGCGTGGTGCCCGTCATGGGAACCTCTGCCTGCGCACCTGCGGCAGGCGCCTGCGCGGCCACATCAGGCTGGGCCGGGGTGCCGGTTTCGGTGAGTTCGCTGCCGGCCGGCGTCGTTGCCTCGCTCTCGGGCGTGGGGCGCGGTGCCGTGTTGGGCGCTGCGGCCTTGTCCGTGGTAGCGGCCGGATCCATGATCGCCTCGCGCTTGAAGACGGGAGCGGCTTTGAGATCATCGCGGCTCATGGCCACAACCAGGATCTGCTGCCCGTCCCGCTCGGACCAGGACACGCGGTCGAAGCCGACAGCTACATCCTTCTCCCCGATGCCGAGAAAGCCGCCGACGCCGACCACCAGCGCCTGGGCCGTGCCGGCCGCGTTCATTACCACATCCTTGACCTTGCCGATCGCCTCTCCCTCCTCATCGACACCGGTATAAACCGTTTTGCCGATGACATTGCTGGCCAGCATGGGAGGATTGGCGGCGTCGGAGGCGCCGGGTGCGGACGTTGCTGCCGGCGCCGTGGAGGCAGGCGTTGTCGCGGTCTGGGCCTGCAGGTTCGGCATGGCGACGGCCAACCCGGCAGCGAGCGCGGTGGTGGCGAGCAGGACGCGGATCATGAAGTTCTCCTTGGGCATGGCAGAATGATGCGTGGCAGGAAGCGATCGGTTCAAAAAGAGATCACTCACACAACGCCACACCCCCGCCTGCGGTTCCCGCGGCAGGCATGCTCCCACAGCCAGACGAGCTGGATCGCCTGTAGCAGATCCGACCTTCCCCTATCCTTCATTCCGCCTGATGCGCAGCAGGCTCAGCGAACATGGTTCTCCGCCACAAGGATCTTCTGCTTCACCGGTGTCGTCGTCAGGCGAACCTCAAGCTCGTCCTGCGCGTTGATGTGCCAGGCGATCCCGGTATAGTCGTCCTCAAGTGCGGGATCGACTTCGGCGCATTTTCCGTAAATCACGCCATAGTCACGCCGGACTGTACCAATGGCCGGGCGCAGATCGCGCTGGCATTCCTGCATGGTCTCGAAAGCAAAGACTGGCGGCTCGATCTCGGCGCAATGACTATTGCCGGCCGAGCAGCCCACCAACATCATGATCGCTGCAATATGCTCCATCGGGCGCTCCATCGATCGGATGGTTTCGCCTTGGCAACGGTCGATCGGGACAAGATGTTCCCGCCATGCTTTAACGCCTGGTTAAGATTTCTTAACCCGCGGCCCCGGGGCAAACCGGGGACCGGTGAGAAGCACGAGCGAAGCCTCGCTCGAGGCGATTCTTTTGCAGCGCAAGGGGGAACCGAAGACGCCCCATGCGCGTTTTAGAAGCGTCTCACGCGTCACCTGTTCCGGCTGGCGCAGCACCGCAGCATGATACGCCCGTTTCTCCGGCCGATCCTTCGTCTGGCGTCTCGCGATGCGCCCGATTTGCCTGCAGTGCGCCGCTTCGCATCGTGACGCAGCATTGGCCGGCCGGCAGCGGGTGATGTGTGCCCGTGCAAAGGTCGCGCTTGAAGGAAGTGTCAGATGCTGCGCAGCCCTGAACCGACCTGGCTTTCCGAAAATCCCGGCACCCGCACGGTGCTGATCCACGGCATGGTGATGGCCCCGGCCTTCTGGCGCTGCTTTGCGCCAAGCATCGCCATCACGGGTCGCGCGGCGGCCTATCCCCTGCCCGGCCACTCGCCCTGGATCCTCGGCAATGATGCGACGCCGCTGACGACGGAAGTGATTGTCGATGCCTATGCGCAGGCGATCGAGCGCGATTTCGACGGCGAGCCGGTGACGCTGATCGGCCATTCCACCGGCGGCTTCCTGTCGCTGCTGATCGCCCGCCACCGGCCGGATCTGGTCGATCGGGTCGTGCTGATGGGGGCGTTTGCCTGCGGCCGGTTCGAGGGACAGGAGCGGATGGCCTCGCGGATCCTGCGCCTTCCCTGGCTCGGCCGCCTGCTGTTTTCGCGCCTCTTCACCCGCTGGATCGCCACCAAGGAAACCTTCCGCTGGGGATCGTTGGAATGCGTCTTCGACAAGACCGTGCGCTGGGAAACCGAGGAAACCCAGGCGACGATGGAGGCGGTTCGGGCACATCTTCTGGCTTCGCGCCCGCACGAGATCGCCGCGTTCGTGGTGTGGATGTCGCGCACCTCCATCGTTCCCGAACTGCCGCGGATCGACGTGCCCGTGCTCAACATCATCGGCGCGGGCGACCGTGTGGTACCGCCGATCCACCAGATTCACCTGGCCGCCGCCTTACCGCGCTGCCACACGGTCATTCTCAACGCCATCGGCCATCTGCCGATGGCGGAGGCGCGCGGCGTGGTCGACCGGCTCATCAGCGATTTCATCCTTCTCGGACCGCACGGCCTGTCCTCTCGCGCTGCAGCGCAGAAAAATCGGTCTGGCGGTGCAAAACCGGTGTTTTCACGGAAAAATGAAGCCAGCGGAACCAATATGACGGCAATGCGTTGAATGGGCGATCCTCGTCATCGAGCCAACATTGAACCCAAGAGGACCCCATGCTCGGCACTATTCTGTTGATCATTCTCATTTTGCTGCTGATCGGTGCATTGCCGACCTGGGGACATAGCCGTAGCTGGGGCTATGCGCCCTCAGGCGGGCTCGGCCTGGTGGTGATCATTCTTCTTATCTTGGTGCTGATGGGCCGCATCTGACGGACCCCGCGACACTCGACTATCTGACCCTCGAAAGGACTCCGTCATGAAAAAAGCCCTTCTCGCCGTGGCCTGCATCCTGCCGCTCGCCGCCTGCACCCAGACCGAACGCGGCGCCGCCATCGGCGCAGGATCAGGCGCCGTCATCGGCGGCATCGCCACCGGCAATGTTCGCGGCGCAGCCGTTGGTGCCGCTGTCGGCGGCGTCGCTGGCGCCCTGATCGGTCGCGCCAACGAGCCCGGCCGCTGCATCTATCGCGACCAGTATGGCCGCCGCTACACCGCTGCCTGCTAAGTCAGCTTAAAATTACAGAGATGTGCCCGCCATTGATGAGGATCAGGCGGGCACATTTGTTTTTGCTTACGGGAATCAAATGTCTACAGACGATGCTGCAGGCGGTACTGGAAAACGATAGATGCGCTGATATGCCCCAAAACGCTGTGTCTCTCCGACGCATGCGAAGCCGATACGCTCCAGCATCCGACAAGAAGGGAGATTGGCAGCCTGCGCCTCCGCAACCAAAGATTGCAGCCCCATATGGAAAAGGGCATGCTGAAGGATCCTGTCGACGGCCTCTGCTGCCAATCCCTGTCCAGTAAATTCGGGAAGAAAGCTGTACGAGATTTCGACATCCTCGCCGTCATGATGGCTATGAAGAGCAACCAAACCGATAACAGGTTCGCGTGCGCGCGCGCCAATTAGTGTAACGACCCAAACGTTTTCTCTGGTCGATAAAAGATCAGAAACACGTGCTGCGGCCTCGTCCTTGCTCAACGAGCCCCCCAGGAAAACGCGAACTGTGGGATCGGTCCAAAGACGGATCAGCTCTTCTCCATCGGCGTCTATCGGTGGCCGCATCTCGCAGCGGCTGGAAAGGAGCATCTCAGCTCTTTCCCACCTTCTCCGCCCGGTCCAGCTGCTCCAGAAGATCGAGAAACATATCGGGGATCGGCTCCTGCTCGACGGCGGAATAGAAGGCCTTGAGCTTGGCCGCCACCTGGCTGTTGGGATCGATCGGAACATTGCCCGGCCGCAGCACGCCGCTGCGCTTGCTATTGCGATGATCGGGCATCAGAGCGCCGCGCTCCCTTGCACCACTTTTTGCACCGCACAGGCGCCCGAGCGCGCGGAAAACCTGACGGAGCAGGCTTGCAAAAACGGCGGCAACACCATCTCTGTCATGGATTTTATCCTCATCAAACTTCCCATGGAGAGGAAAAAATGGTCAAACGGTTCCGCTGTTTCCGGAGCGTTGCGGGGCCGCCTTCCGAGAAGTGGGTTCATCATACCGAAGGACGTCTTAAATGTCACTTTCCATGCGCATCGCCGCTCACCTGCCCTATCTTCGCCGTTTCTCGCGCGCCGTCACCGGCTCGCAGACCTCGGGCGATGCCTATGTCGCGGCTGTGCTCGAGGCGCTCATCGCCAATATCGGCCTGTTTCCCAAAACGTCCAGTGACCGGGTCAGCGTCTTCAAGCTCTATTGCCAGCTGTTCGACCAGGTGACGATCGCGCCCTCGGAAGCAGCCTCTCCCTTTTCCTGGGAGCAGCGCGCCGCCGACAATCTGCAGAACATCACGCCCGATGCCCGCAAGGCCTTCCTGCTGGTCTCGGTCGAAGGCTTTTCGCCCGAGGAAGCCGGCGAAATCCTCGGCCTCTCGGCGGACGACACCGGCGCATTGCTGCACAAGGCCTCGCAGGAAATCTCCGCGCAGGTTGCCACCGAGATCATGATCATCGAGGACGAGCCGCTGATCGCGATGGACATCGAGGACATGGTGCGCAGCCTCGGCCATGGTGTGTCCGGCATTGCCCGCACCCATGCGGAAGCCGTCGACCTTTTCCACCGGACCAAGCCGCAGATGGTGCTGGCCGATATCCAGCTCGCCGATGGCAGCTCCGGCATCGATGCGGTCAACGAGATCCTGAAGAGCTCGACCATTCCGGTGATCTTCATCACCGCCTTCCCGGAGCGGCTGCTGACGGGCGAAAAGCCCGAGCCGGCTTTCCTGGTGACCAAGCCCTTCAACCCCGACATGGTGAAGGCGCTGATCAGCCAGGCGCTGTTCTTCGACGAGCATGCCGGTCGCGGTAAGTAACAAACTATTCACTATTCCGGAACGGGACGGTCGAGCGCGAAGCCGTCGAACCAGGCTTCGCGCTTTCCGGCGATCTCCGCCGCCAGCATGCGCGAAGCCATGTAGGAAAACGTGATGCCGTTGCCGCCATAGCCATAGGCGGCAAAGATGCGGCTATGGCCCGGCACCGCGCCGATCAGCGGAAGGCCGTCCTGCGTGGTGCCGAAGGCGCCGGCCCAGGCATGGGTCACCTGCCGGTTCGCCTCGGGGCGCAGCTCGCCCAGAACCTGCAGCAGCCGGTCGCGCTTCTGCGCGGTCTTGCGCGCGCGTTCGTCCGGGTCCTGCGTGTCGTCATCCTCCCCGCCGATGACGATCCGCCCGTCGGCGGTCGAGCGCATGTAGTGATAGTCCTCCGAAGCCTCCCAGACCAGCGGACGCCCCGGCCAGAGCCCCTGTGGCGCCTGCGGCACGGTGGCCAGCGCCCAGCTCGAGACGGTGCTGTGCAACTCCGTCTTGACGAAGTCAGGCATGATATAGCCGGTGGCGAGAACCACATGGCGCGCCTCGATCACGCGGCCATCGGCCATTTCCACCGCCACACGGCGGCTGTCGGCATCGAATAGCTCCGCTTTCGCATCGATGAGCCGCAGACCGGCGCGTTCTGCACGATGCAGAAGCCCCCAGGCCAGCAGCAGCGGATCGGCATCGGCCGAGCCGGGCGAAAGAATGGCGCCATCGCGCCGGAGATCGAAATGAGCCTGAAGATGCGCGCCATCGACGAACTCGCCCGGCAGCCCGGCCCGTGCGCGCAAAGCCGATTCCGCCTGCAGCACGCGGTGATCGACGCCATCGGCAGCGATATAGAGTGTGGCGCGCGGGCTGAACTGGCAGTCGATGCCGGAATCGGCCACCAGCCGGGTCAGCCCCTGCACGGCGGAGAAGCTTTTGCGGTAGATTTCCGCCGCCGCATCGAAGCCGTAGAGTTCTGACAGCCGGTGAAGCGGCTGGTCGATTTCCCATTGCAGCATGGCGGTGGAGGCAGCCGTGCTGCCGAGCCCCGGCTGCTCGCTGTCGATCAGCGTGACCTCATGGCCGCGTGCGACCAGATGCTCGGCAAGCAGCGAGCCGGTGATGCCGCCACCGATGATCAGCACTTCCGTCGTCATGCTGTCGGTCAGCCGACGGCGTTGCGGCGGGCTGTGCTGCAGACCCCAGGGAGAGCGGCCATTGTGCAGGTCCTCCTGCGTTGTCTCCTGCGTATCGATCATCACCGACATGGCGCAAGCTCCTGACGTGAATGGAAAAATCGGAAAGGTGAAGAATGACGCGACACGGCGCGACCTTGCCGGCCGCCCTGGCGGGACGACCGGCTTTGTAATATTCCTGTTACGCTTTAGGGAGCGATGCGGATCAGCCGGGGAGCTGCCGCTCGGGCGGATGGCTGCGGACTTCGTTGAAGATCGTCATGGCGATCAGCGACAGCGGCATGGCGAGCATGGCGCCGACAGCACCCCACATCCAGGTCCAGAAGATGATGGCGATGAAGATGAGGAAGGGGTTGATTTCCAGCCGGCTGCCGAGGATTGCCGGGGTGACCAGATTTTCCATGACGAGATGGAGGAGGAAGAAGCCGGCCGCCGGCGCCATCGCCAGCAGCAGGGCATCATGCGTCATCAGCCCTGCGCAGAGCAGCGCGATCGTCATGGCGGTGACGCCGAGATAGGGAATGAAGCTGGATATGAAGGCGAAGACACCCCAGAGCGGGGCCATGGACAGGCCGCCGATGAAGGCGATCAGGCCGGTGACCGTGCCGAGCGCGAGATAGATCAGGCTGGCAGTGGCAAAGTAGAAGCCGACCGCGTTTTCGGTGGCGTTCATGATGCGGATCGCCGTCAGGCGACGCTCGCGCGTGATCAGCGCCATGATGATGGTTTTGCGCAGATGCGCCCTTCCGAGCAGAAACAAACCCAGCGCAGCCAGGAAGATTGCGGCCTGGACGAAGGCGGGCGTCAGGCCCGCCGCCAGGGCGCCGAGAACGGCACCCGCATTGGCCATGGCCATGTCGGAAATGGTCTTCTCATTGGCGCCGTCGATCACGTGACGCGCCCATTCGAAACGGTTGAGAAATGGCAACATACGATCCACGCTGCGCTCGATCATGGCCGGCGCGGCAGCGACGAGATTGCTGACCGGCTCGATCAGCGCATTGATGAGCAGGAACAGGCCGACCGCGAAGATCAAGCCGAGGATCAGCCCGCCCGCGCCCGGCGGCAGGCCGAAGCGCGACAGTTGGTCCGCCGCGCGGCCCAGCACCATGCCGACGACGATCGCCAGCGTGACCGGCATCAGGATCGGCTCGAGCAGATAGATCACCACCGACATGGCGATGACGAACATGCCGATAATAGACCAAGCGACCATGAGATCGAGAAGACTGCGATGCGGACGCTCGGGCTCGCGCTCAAGCAGAGCCTGCAGCTCAAGATCAACCTTTGTCTTGTTCTTGAACATTCCACGCCCGGCGAAGGAAGCGCTCATTTCCCTGATCTCCATGCCCTGCGGGCATTCCCGCTCTGTTCCAGCCATGACGGCCCAGGATCACGCGGGATCAAGGGCCGTCGTTGCATTTTTATCTCTTCGCTCGGCAGGCCGAGGGCAGAACGCATCCTTCAAGCCGCCGCCGACAACCCGGCAGCGGCCTGAAAGCGGTCAGTAGCGCTCCGGTGGGAAGACATGCATGGTCAGCGAGAACAGGCCGAGGCCGACAAGAACCACCAGCAGCGTCGAGGCGACATCCTGCGAGGTGACCGGCATCAGGCCGAAGGCGAGGACCAAAGCGGCGAGAGCGAGCAGGAAGATCCTGGGCAGCCAGTAAAGCATGGGTGTTCCCCTGTGATGGTCAGAAATTGTTTGGGATGGCGGCAGTTTCGGGCCGGCAAACATCTGGCGTTGCGCGGCCGGTCTGCCCAAAAACGCGTGACGCCTTGCCTTGTTCCGAGATCTTAACAAGCGTTTACTGCGCAGACTCCCGTCCCATGCACCGCGCATTGCTCCATCCCTCGAAAAACCTGTTCGCGATAACCTTTCCTCCATCTCCCCTTGCTTCCATGGGGCAGGAAGGCCCGGGGCGTGGGCCTGCATTCGCGCGGCCTGCGTGCCGCTCACAATGGGGGAAGACGACGATGTGCGAGGCATGCGAGGGCGGTTCATGGAACCGGCGCGGGTTCCTGCGGCTGGCGGGTACAGGTGTTCTCACGGCAACGGCGGGCATGGCAGCACCTGCTCTGGCCGGGGAAGATCCGCCGCCATCGCCGGACGAGGCGCTGGATCGCCTGATCAAGGGCAATAAGCGCTTCATTCAGGATGCCGAGGCCTGCGCCGCCGGTTTCATCGATCGGCGCGCCGAAGTCGCCAAGGGCCAGAAGCCCTGGGCGATCGTGCTCACCTGCTCGGACAGCCGCGTGGTGCCGGAGCTGATCTTCGGCGGAGTGACGCTGGGCGAGATGTTCGTCGCCCGCAATGCCGGCAATGTGGTCGATACGGACGTTCTCGGAACAATCGAATATGGCACCGAACATCTGCATGTGCCCCTTGTCGTGGTCATGGCGCACAAGCGCTGCGGCGCGGTGGCCGCTGCCTGCGATGCGGCGCTGAAGGGCACGAAGTTCGAGGGCAATATCGGCCGGATGATCGAGGGCATCGCCGAGATTGCCGTGAAGGACAAAGACCGGCGCGAGGGTTTCCCGGAAAGGATCGCCCGCAGCCATGCCATTCGCGGGGTCAAGCGCATCCTCATGGAAAGCGAGCCCGTCGGCCATCTGGTCCATGCCGGCCGGGTCAAGGTCGTTCCGGCCTATTACGATCTCGACAGCGGCGCGGTAGAGTTTCTCAACCAGACCATTCCGGGCTGAAGACCTTGCCCCCGCCATGTCCGGGCGCGAGGCAAAATGCTGCCGTTCCGCCTGAAAAAATGGCCAGCCCGAAAATGTTGCAAACAGGATACATGCGGTGAAAAGCCTCAATCCGCGCCCATGCGCGGATTGCGATGAAATCACATTAGGGCCAAATTATACGTCCATGTGGCATCCGCGGCTCCGGGTTTTCAGGATCGCAGCACACCGCCATTATCGTACAAAGAGATCAATATGCTTTGGAACGACTTTCTGAAGAGCCGCAAGATCACGACTTTTGCGGATGTTCAGCGCAGCCATGGCGGCCTTTATCCCGGTTTCCTGTTTCTCCGCCATGCGCTGGCGATCACCATTCTTCTGCATCACGCGCGCATCCTGACCCGCGGCCCGCATGACGGGAGCACGGGCGTGGTCATTGGCGGCGACGGCGCGACCATGGCCAGCATCCTCTTCAGCCAGGATGCGCTGCGCCCGTTTCTTTATTCGCTGGTCGGTGCCTTCTTTGCCCTGAGCGGATTTCTCGTTGCCGGGAGCGCGTTGCGCAACAGATCGGTCAAGGACTTTCTTTTGCTCCGGGTGTTTCGGCTGCTCCCGGCTCTGACGACGGAAATCATGCTGTCGGCGTTCATTCTCGGGCCGATCGTGACGGAATTTACCCTGTCCGCCTATTTCACCGACCATAATCTCTACGAATATTTCGGCAATCTCGTTGGCTTCGTCCAGTTCGATCTGCCCGGCGTCTTTATCCACAATCCCTTCCCCGACCGTGTGAACGAGAGCCTCTGGACGCTCGAGCCGGAACTGGCCTGCTATGGCCTCATGGCGCTCGTCATGGCGCCCGGCCTTCTGTTCAACCGCCGCCGTTTCGGCATCATCATGCTGATCGTCACGGCCGTGCTCGCCATCGTCGCCTTCACCGGCCTTGCCGACATCAATACCCGCCTGGACCTGACCCGGTTCTCACACTGGTTTATCGTCTATCTCTTCTTTGTCGGCGTTGTCTTCAAACTGTTCGACGAGTTTCTGCCCGTCAGCCTGCCGCTCTTCGTGGTGTGCGGCGTGAGCTATTTCTTCCTGCTGCTGACCAATGGATCAGACGTCATGGCCGGGCTTTGCCTGGTTTATTGCACAGCCTATGTCGGCGCGCTGCGCTTCGGCTGGTTCGACCGGATCTGCCGGTGGGATATTTCCTACGGCCTCTATCTCTACGGCTTCCCGATCTCGCAGACCCTGATCCATTTTCTGGTTCCGCATTACCTGGGTCAGGACGCCAAAGGCGTGGTGGTGATCATGGCGCTGTCGCTGTTCCTCACCGTCTGCTTCGCGTCAGCTTCCTGGCTGCTGATCGAAAAGCCGGCCCTGAAGCTCAAGAAGCTGATCTCCCCAAGGGTGAAGGAGCCTTATCGCCCCGCGCCGGAAGCGCCTGCACCGGACGCATCGGTGCGCCAGCCCGCATGACATGTCGGACTGGTCCGATTTCGACCTGACGCACGGACGCATGCCTGACCCTCATGGTCGCCGACAGCGCGCGGCCATGACAGGGAGGATGATCCGAACGCCGGGACGCGCGTAATGGGGAAAGATCATTCCCCACGAGGAGACGCACGCCCATGCGCCGACAGATCCTGACCGCTTTCCTTCTGCCTGCGCTTTCCTTGCTGGCGCTGCCGGCCCAGGCCGAAGGCAACCGCCTCAAAAATCAGGACATCAAGGAGAAGATCGTCGGCCGGACCATCTATCTTGCGGCGCCGATGGGCGGCGAGTTTCCGCTGAACTACCGGACCAACGGCCAGGTCGATGGCGATGGCCAGGCGCTGGGGATCGGCAAGCTGGTAAAGCCCTCCGACAGCGGCCGCTGGTGGATCGCCGAAGACCGGCTCTGCCAGAAGTTCAAGACCTGGTATGACGGCAATAGCATGTGCTTCGTGCTGAGCGATGCCGGGCCGAAGAAGGTCAAATGGATCCGCGACAATGGCGAGACCGGCATCGCCCGCATCGGTGACTGATAGGAAAAGCCCTGCGGCAGCGTGCAGCGACCGCAGGACTCTAGAGCATCGGACTGAAAACAGTCCTCAGTGCAATGCTCTAGATTTTTGTTTTTGCATCGGATTGTTCCGAAAACCGGTTCCCACTTTTCGGTCCGATGCTCTAGACTTGCAACGCCCAAGACATCGCGCTTCGGCATTATGTCTTACAGTCTGTCCAATCATAACCGTTGGCCGCCTGCAAATGGCAATTTCTGCGCTTCCGGTGCTCACGTACGAGAGTACGCTGCGCTCCGGTTCTCGAAATCACCATTTTCGTCAGGCCAACGGCAATGCTTGAACAGACTGTTACAGCGCGGCGACCACGATGATTTCAACGAGGTAATCCGGGGTTGCGAGCGCGGATTCGCCGGTGGCGCGGGCGGGCGTGTGGCCGGCCGGCACCCAGCCGTCCCAGACGGCGTTCATCTTGCCGAAATCAGCCATGTCCTTCAGCCAGATCGTGGCCGAGAGGATGCGGGTCTTGTCCGTACCGGCTTCGGCCAGGAGACGGTCGATCTTTTCGAGAACCTGGCGCGTCTGCTCCGAGACATCGCCGCTCGGCTCGCCGACCTGGCCGGCCAGATAGACGGTGCCGTTGTGGATGACGGCCTGGCTCATGCGCGGGCCAACGTCGATGCGTTTGATGTCCATCTTGAAATCCCTTGTGTGGTGACGGTCTCACGCCGCCTTGCCCGTGCGGGCTCTCCCGTGCCAGGCCTGTCGAGCGGCCCTGCCCGTTTAGACCATGGGGACGGCAATGAAAACCCGAGAGCGGCCTTGAGCAACGGCAGAAGCTGCCGGAAAATGGTCATCGGCAGGCCTGATCTGTCAGGCCGGGTTCAAATCCAGCCGGATCCGCGTGCCCTGCCCCGGCGCACTCTCCACCGACAGGCGGCCCTGATGCAAAGCGGCGATGCGCTCGACGATCCGCAGACCGATTCCCAGCTGGTCCGAGCTTTTGATTCGACCGGCTTCAAGTGTATCGGCCGTCTGCGGCTCGAAGCCGGGCCCGTCATCGCTGACCTTCAGCGCCCCCTCCTCCAGCACCTGGATGGTGATGTTCGTGCCCGCGGGCGTGTGCTTGACGGCATTTTCCACGAGATTGCGCAGCATGTTTTCCAGGAGTGCGGGAACCGCGCGCACCATCGGCGCGCCCTCCCCGACAAGCTCGATCGAATGGCCGTTGGCAAAGACGAAGGGCGCAAGCCGGGCGACGCTTTCCTCCGCCAGGGCGAAGAGATCGACGGTCTGGAAGGACTTCGGATCGACCACGTCGAGCTTGGCGAGCGCGGTCAGCTGTTCCAGCATATGGGTCAGCGCCTCTAGATCGCGCTCGGCCTTGCGCGCGCGCGGATCGTCGATGCGCTCCAGCTCCATGCGGATGATGCTGACAGGGGTGCGGATCTCATGGGCGATCGAGGTGGAGAACACCTTCTGCGCCTGGATCAGGTCGCGCACGCGGGCCAGAAGGCGGTTCACGGCATGGACGAAGGTGGCGACCTCGCGCGGCATGCCTTCCGTCGACAGCGCGCTGAGATCGGCGCGCGGGTCGATCTGGTCGGCCGCGCGCCCGGCGGCCACCACCGGCTTCAGCGCCGCCCAGACCGACAGGATCGTGCCGATGGCCACGAGACCGAACATCAGCGGCATGGGAATGATCAGATGGTCACGCAGTTCATGCGCCAGCACCCGGTTGACGAAATCATGCGGATCGCGCAGCACGGCCAGCTCGACGAACACCTCTTCCTCACCCACGCGGAAGGTGCGCCCTCCGGCCACGCTCAGCGGCTTGCCCGCGGCGATCTGGCGTTGCCAGAAATCCGGCGGATTGATCGCGACCGGCAGGAAATGGCGCTCGCAGGCCTCCGCACAGCTGGAAAAGAGAACGCGGCCGGAGCCGGTGCGCACCCGCACATAGATCGCTCCCTCCGCCTCCGCCGGTTTGAGCTGATAACGCTCGGCAAGCTGTGGCGACAGATCGAAGCGCGGCCTGCCACCCGGCGCGCTCAGCCCTCCGGACAGAATTTCCGTCTCCTCATTGATGAGAAAAGCGCCGAGCTCGTCATTGTCGGTCCAGTATTGCACCAGGACGATGCCCAGTTCCAAGAGCATGGCCAGCACGGTGAAGAGGACGATGCGCGAGGAAACGATGCCGATCAGCGAACGCCCCGGATGTCGGTCTGCTCGCCCATCCGATCCGCGGTGCGAGGCCGCATCCTTAGCTTGGCTCATGCCAATGCCTGAAGCATGTAGCCGACGCCCCGCACCGTCACCAGATTGGCGCGGGTGTCGAGCGGCAGGAGCTTCTTGCGCAGGCGCGAGACGGCGAGCTCCAGGGCATTGGGCGTCATCTCCTCGCCGAAACCCGACAGCGCCTGTTCCAGCCGCCGCTTCTGTACGACGCGGCCGGCATCGCGCATCAGAAGCTCCATCAGCGCCCGCTCGCGCGGCGGCAGGGGCACGACCTGGGCGTGGCAGGTCAGTTCGGCCGTTGCGGGATTGAAGCGCAGCGCGCCGGCTTCCAGAACCGGCTGGAGCGCGACCGGGCTGCGCCGCAGCATCGCCCGGCAGCGCGCCAGAAATTCGCGGTGGTGGAAGGGCTTGACCAGATAGTCGTCCGCCCCGGCATCCAGCCCCTCGATCCGGTCCTCCACCGTGCCGCGCGCGGTCAGCACGATGACGGGGAGATCCTTGTGCTGCTCGCGAATCCGGCGCAACAGGTCGAGCCCGTTGCCGTCGGGCAGGCCGAGATCGAGGAGCACCAGATCATGCTCGCGCAGGCTCAGCGCATGTTCGGCATCGGCAATGGTATGGACCGCGTCCAGCCGCCACCCGGCCTCGCGCACGGTTTCGCTCAGAAGCTCGACCAGCCGCGCGCTGTCCTCGACAAGCAATAGCCGCATGCGTCCTCCCTGCCAGCATTACGGCCGGCCGTCCTCATGGTTTAAAGCGGCCGCTTGCGTCCCGTCACCATGGACCAGATCAGGTTTTCGCGGTGGCGCAGGCTCTCGAACAGAGCGGCGGCAATGTGGAATCCTGCAACGACCATGATCGCATTGGCAAGGGTCTCATGCAGGTCGGACACCCAGTCCTCGCCCCAGAAGGCATCCAGCGTCTGCATCCAGCCCGTCAGCGCCGTGCCGGCCAGAAGCGCCATCAGGAGCAGCATGACGACGGCGGCCGCCGGATTATGGCCGAGCCGGCGTTTTTCGCGGCCTTTGACGACCTCGTCC
This sequence comes from Xaviernesmea rhizosphaerae, assembly GCF_001938945.1. Lineage (GTDB taxonomy): Bacteria > Pseudomonadota > Alphaproteobacteria > Rhizobiales > Rhizobiaceae > Xaviernesmea > Xaviernesmea rhizosphaerae. Next base: position 168,120 of record NZ_MKIO01000030.1, on the reverse strand, counting down.
AGATAGGCCGCGACGGTACGCGGACCGCGCACGAAATCGGCGAAGCGGGCATGACGCGAGCCGATGAAGCCCCAGACGACACGCAGCGCCAGAAGCGCGGCGATCCCATAGCCGACATAGCGATGCGGCAGCTTGCCCGGCCGCAGGATGAAGAGATTGAGCGCACAGCCCGTGACCACACCCCAGTGAAACAGGCGCACGACCAGATCCCAGACGGGCACGCTGCGGCCGGGCGGCGTGATGCCGCCCGTTCCACGCGCGTCCTGTGATGACGGCAGGGCCGTCATTCGCTCGTCTCCACCTTCACCACGTCGCCGGTCATCGGGTTCATCACCACCTCGGCGCGTTCGTTCTTGGCGGTCTTGGCATAGACTTCGTAGCAGGTGCCTTCGACCTTGACCTTCTTGACGTCCTTGTAGCCGGCGGCGACGGCCTTGGCGGAGATCGCCTCGGTGGTCATCCACTTCGCCTTCGGCTCCTTGGTGCAGGCGGCATTGTCATCGTCGGCCAGAGCGGGGGACGACAGGGCAAGGGAAGACAGGGCGGCGAGCGTGAGCGCGCCGGCAAGGGCAGTCTTGAACATGCTGGATCTCCTTGAGCATTCCCCTCTGACAGGGTGATCGCGAATGCTCGCTTCCTGTGATTTGACCGCATTGCCCGATGCCGCAGCGATATCGCTTTGGCCGGACATGCTTGAGGCCGCGCGCCTCGTGGCGTGCAGGAAGACAATGGCCCATGCCGCCCGTCAAAAGCCTGTCAGGCTGGCGGTGATCAAACATCGGGCCGCACATTGGAAGCAGGCTTGCGGGCCGATGCTCTATCTCTCTGTTTTCACAAAGGCCGGCGGGCCGACCAGCCGCCGGTCAGGCGGATGGCGGCGACGGTGCCTTCTCACCCAGGGGATGATAGCAGGCGAACTGCTGCGCGGCATCGCCTGCAAGCGCCGGCATGATCTCGCGACATTGGTCGGTCGCGCGCCAGCAGCGCGGATTGAAGGGACAGCCCGACGGCGGCTTCAGCGGTGACGGCAGCTCGCCCTGCAGCGCGATGCGCTGGCGCCGTCCCTGCGGATTGGCGACCGGGGTGGCCGAAAGGAGAGCCGCGGTATAGGGATGCTGCGGATCGGAGAAGACGGCTTCGGAGGTGCCCGTTTCCACCGGCCGGCCGAGATACATCACCATGATGTCATCGGCGATGTGGCGCACCACTGATAGGCCATGCGAGATGAAGAGATAGGCGAGCCCCATCTCCTTCTGCAGGTCCATCAAGAGGTTCAGCACCTGCGCCTGGATCGACAGGTCGAGCGCGGAGACCGGCTCGTCCAGCACCAGAACCTTGGGCCGCAGCATCAGCGCGCGGGCAATGGCGATGCGCTGGCGCTGCCCGCCGGAGAACATATGCGGATAGCGGTCGTAATGCTCGGGCCGGAGGCCGACCTTCTGCATCATCTCCTCGACCTTGGCGCGGCGGGTGGCCGCGTCGTCCTTCGTGTTGATGCGCAGCGGCTCGTCCAGGATCGTGCCGACCTTCTGGCGCGGATTGAGCGAGCCATAGGGGTTCTGGAAGACGATCTGCACCAGGCTGCGCAGCGAGCGGTCGCCCACGCGGGCAGGCTTGCCGTCGATCAGCAGTTCGCCGGCCGTCGGGTCCTCGATCATCGTCACCAGCCGGGCCAGCGTGGACTTGCCGCATCCGGATTCCCCCACGACGGCCAAAGTGCGGCCGGAGTGGAGCGAGAAACTGACGCCGTTCAGCGCCCTGACGGTGGCCGTCGGCTTGAACGGCCCGCGCGAGATCGCATAGTAGCGGGCAAGATCCCGGCCTTCGAGCACCGGCGCGCCGAGCGCCTTGTCCGATGTCTCCCCGTTCATGCCGCTGTTTCCAAGAGCTGCCTCGCGCATCACGCATCCTCCCCTGCAAGCGCCACCGACAGGGTGGGATGTCCCATGGGAATGCCGATCCTCAAGGGGTAATTGCAGAGCGCCCGGCCGAAGTCGGGGCCCTGTTCATGAACCTCGCGCCGGCAGAGATCGGTGGCGAAAGTGCAGCGCGGCGAGAACAGACAGCCCTCGGGACGGTCGTGCTGGCCGGGAACGACGCCGGGGATCGAGGGCAGCCGCTCGCCGATCACCGCACGCTCGGGCAGCGAGGCGAGAAGAGCAGCGGTGTAGGGATGGTGTGGATCGCGGAACAGGCCCGATACCGGCTGTTCCTCCACCTTCTGCCCGGCATATTGCACCTGAACGCGCTCGGCCGTTTCGGCCACCACGCCCATGTCATGGGTGATCAGCACCAGTGCCATGCCGTTCTCGCGCTGCAGCCGCACGAGAAGCTCGAGGATCTGCGCCTGGATCGTCACGTCAAGCGCCGTGGTCGGCTCGTCGGCGATCAAGAGCTTCGGGTTGCAGGCCAGCGCCATGGCGATCATCACGCGCTGGCTCATGCCGCCCGACATCTGGTGCGGATAGTTGCCGAGCCGATCCTCGGGCGCGGGAATGCCGACGAACTTCAGGAGCTCGATCGAGCGCGTCCGCCGCTCGGCCCGGTTCAGGCCCATATGCAGCCGCAGCGTCTCGCCAAGCTGGTAGCCGACCGTGAAGCATGGATTGAGGCTCGACATCGGCTCCTGGAAGATCATCGCCATGTCCTTGCCGATCACTGTGCGGCGCTGGCGGGCCGACAGGGACAGGAGGTCCTTGCCGTCGAAGGCCATGCGGTCGGCGGTGATCCTGGCATTGCTGGGAAGAAGCCCCATCAGCGCCAGCATGGAGACGGACTTGCCCGAGCCGGACTCGCCGACGATCGAGAGGATCTCGCCGGTGTCGCAGGTCAGCGACACGCCGTCGACGGCGCGGAACAAGCCGGAGATTGTGGGGAATTCCACGGTCAGATTCTGGATTTCGAGAAGAGGCATGATCAGTCTCCCGCTCTCACGACCGCTTGAGCTTCGGGTCGAGCGCGTCGCGCAGGCCGTCGCCCATCAGATTGATGGCGAGCACGGTGATGAGGATGGCAAGACCCGGAAAGGTCACCACCCACCAGGCACGCTGGATGAATTCGCGCGCCTCGGCAAGCATGGTGCCCCATTCCGGCGTCGGCGGCTGGGCGCCCATGCCGAGAAAGCCAAGCGCCGCCGCATCGAGGATCGCCGCCGAGAAGGCCAGCGTTGCCTGAACGATCAGCGGCGCCAGACAGTTCGGCAGGATGGTCAGGAACATCAGCCGCATCGTGCCGGCGCCGGCCACCTGACTGCCGATCACGTAATCCTTGGTCCGCTCGGTCATGACCGAGGCGCGCGTCAGCCGCACGAAATGCGGCAGGTTGACGAGCGAGATGGCGATCATGGCGTTGAGCAGCCCCGGCCCCAGCACGGCGACCAGCACCAGCGCCAGAAGCAGCGAGGGAAAGGCGAGAACGATGTCCATCACCCGCATGATGGCGGTATCGATCCGCCCGCGGAAATAGCCGGCGATAAGCCCGACCAGCACGCCCGAGACGACCGACAGGCTGACGACGACAAGACCGATGAACAGCGAGAAGCGGGCGCCATAGATCAGCCGCGAGAGAATGTCGCGGCCGACGGGATCGGTGCCCAGCAGATAGGTGAGCTGACCACCCGCGGCGAAGGCCGGCGGCAGCAGGAGAACCGCGCGGTTCTGCTCGGTCGGCGAATGCGGCGCGACCACGGGCGCGGCGATCGCCAGACAGAGGATGACCAGGAAGATCACCAGCCCGAGGACGGCGCCGCGATTGCGCGAGAAATAGAACCAGAATTCCGCAAGGCCCGAAGGCGGCGCGGCGGTCTTGGTTTCGGAAACGGCCATGACGGTCTCCCTCAGCGCCGGATGCGCGGATTGACGAGCCCGTAGAGCACGTCGACCACGAGATTGACGATCATGATGACGGCGGCGATCAGCAAGAGCCCGCCCTGCACCACGGCATAATCCCGCTTGAACACGGAATCGACCATCCACTTGCCGATCCCCGGCCAGGAGAAGATGCTCTCGGTCAGGATCGCGCCGGCGAGCAGCACGCCGACCTGCAGGCCGATGGTGGTGATAACAGGGATCATGGCATTGCGCAGCGCATGCAGGCCGACCACGCGAAACGGCGAGAGGCCCTTGGAGCGGGCGGTGCGCACATAATCCTCGCCCAGCACCTCCAGCATGGCCGAGCGCGTCTGGCGCGCGATGACGGCGAGCGGGATGGTGGCGAGAACGATGGTCGGCAGGATCAGATAGGTGACCGCCGACTTAAAGGCGCCCGGCTGGCCGGAGAGCAGGCTGTCGATCAGCATGAAGCCGGTGACCGGCTTGAAGAAATACATCAGCGAGATGCGGCCCGAAACCGGGGTCCAGCCGAGATAGCCGGAGAAGAAGATGATCAGCAGCAGGCCCCACCAGAAAATCGGCATGGAATAGCCGATCAGGGCGGTGCCCATGATCGTCTGGTCGAGCCAGGTGCCGCGCTTGACGGCGGCCAGCACACCGGCGGGAATGCCGAGCGCGACCGCGAGCACGATGGCGCAGAAGGACAGCTCCACCGTCGCCGGAAACAGCGTCAGGAAGTCGGTCAGCACCGAGCGCTTGGAGATGATCGACTTGCCGAAGTCGCCCTGCAGCAGGCCGACGAGATAGTCGAAATATTGAATGTACATCGGACGGTCGAGACCGAGTTCGGCCATGATCTGGGCATGGCGCTCTGGCGCCATCACGCGCTCGCCCGACATCAGCATGACCGGATCTCCCGGCAGCATGCGGATGAAGGCGAAGGCGATGATGGAGACGCCGATGAAGGTGGGTATCAGGACGAGCAGGCGTCCGAATATGAAGCGCAGCATTTCGCGTTCCTTCGGATGGCAAAACGGCGGCCCGATCATCATCGGGCCGCCGAACGAGGACGCCGCGGCTCGGGGATCGAGCCGTCAGGCGTGCGGATTGTGTTATTCCGCGATATCGACACCGTCGAAGCGGTGAATGCCGAGCGGGTCCATCTTGAAGCCCGTGACCTTCTTGCTGATCGGCGTGAAGCCGACCGAATGGTCGATGGTCATCCACGGCGCTTCGCGCTTGAACACGACCTGCGCCTCTTCATAGAGCTTGGTGCGCTCTGCAATGTCGGAGGTCGTCTTGGCCTTCTTGACCAGGGCGTCGAACTCCTTGTTGCACCATTGCGCGCGGTTGTTGCCGCCCACGGCTTCGCAGCCCAGCAGCGTGTCCAGGAAGTTGTCGGGATCGCCATTGTCGCCGGTCCAGCCGAGCATGGCGGCGCCGTCGCGGTTCTTGTCCTTCGACAGCTTCAGATACTCGGCCCATTCATAGGAGACGATCTCGACCTCGACGCCGACCTTGGCCAGATCCGCCTGCATCAGCTCGGCGGCGCGGCGCGCGTTCAGCATGTAGGGGCGCGAGACCGGCATGGCCCAGATCTTCATCTTCAGCCCGGAAACGCCGGCATCCTTGAGCATCTTCTTGGCGGCTTCGGGATCGTATTTGTCGTCCTGGACCGCGTCGTTATAGCTCCACATGATCGGCGGGATCGGGTTCTTGGCCACCTTGGCCGCGCCCTGGAACACCGCATCGACGATGGCCTGCTTGTTGACGGCCATATTAAGCGCCTTGCGCACCTCGGGCTTGTCGAAGGGCGCCTGGGTGGTGTTGTAGGCGAGATAGGCCACGTTCAGGCCTTCCTGCTCCAGCACCGTCAGGTTCGGGTCCTTCTTCAGCTCGGCCACGTCGGCAGCGTTCGGATAGGGCATGATGTGGCATTCGCCGGCCTTGAGCTTCTGTGCCCGCACGGCCGCATCGGTGGTGATGGCGAAGACCAGATCGTCGATCTTCTGCTTGCCGTTCCAGTAATCGGGATTGGCCTTGTAGCGGATGACCGCGTCAGGCTGATAGGCGACGAAGGAGAATGGGCCGGTGCCGAGCGGCTGCTGGTTGAGCAGCTCCATCTGGCCATCGGCCTTCAGCTTGTCGGCATATTCCTTCGACAGGATCGAGGCGAAGTCCATGCCGAGATTGGCCAGGAACGGCGCTTCCGGGCGGTTGAGGACGAACTTCACCGTGTGATCATCGACCTTGTCGATCGACTTGATCAGTTCGGGAAAGCCCATGCCGGTCAGATATTCCCAGGAGGCGCCGGCGACATATTTGTTCCAGGGATTGTCGGCCTTGTACTGGCGCTCGAAGGAATAGATCACGTCGTCGGCATTGAGTTCGCGCGTCGGCGTGAAGAAATCGGTGGTCTGGAACTTGACGCCCTTGCGCAGCTTGAACGTATATTCCTTGCCGTCGGCGGAAATTTCCCAGCTTTCAGCCAGGCCGGGCTCGATCTCGGTGCCGCCATGCTTGAACTCGACGAGGCGGTTATAGACGGTGCGCGAGGAGGCGTCGAAAGTCTGACCGCCGGTATAGAGACCGGGATCGAAGCCTTCGGGGGAGGCTTCGGCGCAATAGACCAGAGTCTTGGACCAGGCAGCACCCGCCATCAGGGTCGTCAGCGCCGTGGCAGCGACCAGCATGGATAATTTTTTCATGAACGTCCTTCCCAGTGTTGTTCTTTTTCTGACAACAGATCATGGGCGGGTAAGCCATGCTTCCCGCAAGCGGCCGAATGGAACGCCATTTATTAAGGGAATGCAAGAACCGCCCACCCTGATTTTGTCCAATTGGAAAAAATCAGGGCCATCCACCCACAGCTATCAGCCTTCGCGATGCAGTGCGGCACCGCCTTTGCGGCAAAAGTCAATCGCTGGGTAAAACTATAGGGAGATTCGTCGGTGGATGGAATACTGGGGCTGAGTGAGTGTCTCGGTATGCTCGGCATAAGGGCAGCTTCGTCAACAAGGTCGGTTCTGGCAAGGGTTGGCGTCGCACCCTTTGCCTGTCGTCCTTGCGCTGCACCGGACCGCCGACATCGCTCGGGACGCCGCGGGACTTCGTCTGCCTTTGTTGCAGGCTGCCTGGGTTGAGGGGCGTGTGGCGGGTAACCGTTCCGACGATCCGTCAGAGGCAGTCGCAAGGGTGGAGACGACATGGTGGCAGGACAGGTTCGCGGACACAGCGCGTCCAGCCGGGCATGCCGGAGATAATTTGCAAGGATCGGCCGACATTGTCATCTCTTAGGATCAAAGAACGCAAGACAGCCGAGTCCGAGCTGGAAAAAGCGCTGAACCGCGTCGATTTCTTCCGCATCTTTCATACGCTCGCCCTGCGATTCGGGTTCGAGCATTTCGGCATTCTGCAGCTCGGAAATGAAAAGGACATGGGCAGCCTGGCAGGCAAGCTCGCCTTGCACGACCTGCCCTCCGGCCTGGCGGAAGAATATGACAAGCGGCACCGCTTTACCGATTCCGCCGTGTTCAAGTCCCTGCACCAAAGCACCATCCCCTCGCTCTGGCGGGCCGTGGACCAGACGCCGAACCAGGGCAATCTGCTGACGCAGCTTGGCTTCGATCTCCTGGCCTGCATCCCCGTTCACGGCGTGAACGGCGCGCGCCATGCCGTGTTCTATCTGGGCGATGCGGAAGATCTTCCCATGCCCGGCCTGCAGGAACTGACCTTCGAGACAATCAGCGCCTTCGACCATTTCTACCGGCGCGTCCTGGTCAGCAAGGCGGGCATGGGCCTGACGCCGCGCGAGCGGGAGATCCTGCGGTGGATCTCCCACGGCAAGACGGCCAGCGAGATCGCGCTGATCGTCTCGGTCTCCGAGCATACGATCAATTCGCACACGGCGACGATCCTGAAGAAGCTCGACGTGGTCAACCGCACGCAGATGGTCGCCAAGGCCATCCGCGAACAGATCATTCAATAGCCGGAGATCGACGACATGGTGACGGTGCCCCGCCAGCGCGCGCAAGGACGCCACGCCGACGGTTTGCAGCATGTCATGCCGCAGGCCCACCATTTGCGGGACCTGCGCACACGAAGGCTTAAGCCGCGCCGGGCGATCGCTCGAGCCCACGGCGTTGCGCCGCGCTGTCCTGGCACGCTGGCGCGCGAGGACAGCCAGAACTGAAGCATCCAGGCGATCTCACCATCGCCCCGGGGCGAAAATAGAGGACCGAAAATGGTGCCAGCTTTTCGGGAAAATGCGATGCGGAAACGAAATCAGAGCATTGGGCCGATTGGGGTTCGGTCCTTCGCTCTGGCAGCAAGACTTCACCTGCCGGCAGAAAGCCGCCGGCCCTTGGCGCCGCCTCCCGGTGCCGGGACCACAAGAGAAATGCCTTAAACATGACGAAAACGGCCCACATCCTCCTCGTCGATGACGATCCCGCCGAGAAGCTCATCATCGGCAATGTGCTGCGCAAGGTGCAGAACATTGCCATCGACCTGCATTATTGCCAGACCATCGAGGAAGCGCTCGACTATGTGCAGTCCGGCGCGCCGGTTTCATTGATCCTGATGGACAATCGGCTCCAGCCCCAGGCCGACTTCCGCGAGACGGTGCCTGTCCTGCGCCAGAAAGGCTATATCGGCCCAGTCGGCGTGATCTCCGCCTCCCTGTCCGATCCCTATTTCCAGACCTTCGAGGATTACGGCGCCGATTTCCGCATCGACAAGGCGGAGCTCGACCCGACCGCGGTCGAATTCATCCTGCGGGAATATGCCGCGCGCTGACAAATAGGCGCTGGGCGGAGACCAGCCGTAAATCGCCAAACAAAAAAGCCGCGCGCCCGGTGTCGAGCGCGCGGCTTTTTCATGAGCGGGACCGGCGTCAGGCCGCCGTCTGCTTCAGGCGGCCGTCTGGGGACGCGGATGCGGCTCGAGGCCCAGCAGGAAATTGATCTGCGGCCGCGCCTTGACCAGATCGTCGATCGTATATTCGGCCAGAACCGCGAAGAAGGCATTGAGTGCCCGACGCAGCGCCGAATTCAGCCCGCAGCTGTCGACCAGAGGACATTCGATCTCGCCCGCCTCGAAACATTCGGCCATGGCGAAGCTGTCCTCGGTGACCTTGACCACGTCGAACAGGGTGATCTGATCGGCGGGGCGCGGCAGGCGCACGCCGCCATTGCGGCCGCGCACGGTCTCCACCAGCCCTGCCTTGTTCAAAGGCTGCAGGATCTTGAACAGGAACAGTTCGGAAACGCCGTAAGCCTTGGCGATCTCGGGAATGCGACTGAGCTTGCCGTCATTGGCCGCGCAATACATCAGCATGCGGACGGCATAATTGGTCTGTTTGGTCAGGCGCATGCAATGCTCCAGTCGTGTCGAAAAAGTCTTGGCGAATGCCGGGCACACGGGTGTCGCCCCAGATATAGGATGCCTTGTAGTTTGGAACAATTCAAAAAAGGCGGAATCGGGTCGGGATCTGCCGCGGACCGGAATTATTTGGAGTCCGCCTGTCCAGAATGCGCAAACGGCGGCCTTTCAGCAAGGCCGCCGCAGTGTTACGCAGGGAAGGGGATGGCTCAGCGCATCGTCGGCATGACGAATTCGGCGCCGGACTTGATGCCGGAGGGCCAGCGCGCGGTCACCGTCTTGGTCCGGGTCCAGAACCGGATCGAATCGGTGCCGTGCTGGTTGAGGTCGCCGAAGGACGAGGCCTTCCAGCCGCCGAAGGAATGATAGGCCAGCGGCACCGGGATCGGCACGTTGACGCCGACCATGCCGATATTGATGCGGCTGGCGAAGTCGCGGGCGGCATCGCCGTCGCGGGTGAAGATGGCGACGCCATTGCCATATTCATGCTTCATCGGCAGGTCGAGCGCTTCCTCATAGTTCTTGGCGCGCACCACCGAGAGGACCGGCCCGAAGATCTCGGTCTTGTAGATGTCCATCTCGGGTGTGACATGGTCGAACAGGCAGCCGCCGACGAAATAGCCGTTCTCATAGCCCTGAAGCTTGAAATCGCGTCCGTCGACGACGAGCTTGGCGCCCTCTTCGACACCCTTGTCGATCAGGCCGCGCACGCGCGTCTGCGCTTCCTTGGTGACGAGCGGGCCCATATCGGCCTTGTCGTCGGTATAGGGGCCGATGCGCAGGGATTCGACCATCGGCACCAGCTTCTCGATCAGCCGGTTGGCGGTTTCCTCGCCCACGGGCACGGCCACGGAGATCGCCATGCAACGCTCGCCGGCCGAGCCATAGCCCGCGCCCATCAGCGCGTTGGCCGCCTGGTCGAGATCGGCGTCGGGCATAATGATCATGTGGTTCTTGGCGCCGCCGAAGCACTGGGCGCGCTTGCCGTTCATCGCCGCCGTGCCATAGACATAGCGGGCGATCGGCGTGGAGCCGACGAAGGAGACGGCCGAGATGTCGGGATGCGTCAGGATCGCATCGACGGCCGACTTGTCGCCATTGACGACATTGAGAATGCCGGCGGGCAGGCCGGCCTCGATCATCAGCTCGGCCAGCCGGATCGGCACGGAAGGATCGCGCTCGGACGGCTTGAGGATGAAGGCATTGCCGCAGGCGATCGCCGGGGCGAACATCCACATCGGGATCATGGCCGGGAAGTTGAAGGGCGTGATGCCCGCGCCGATGCCGACCGGCTGGCGCAGCGAATACATGTCGATATTGGGGCCGGCGCCCTCGGTGAACTCGCTCTTGGACAGATGCGGAATGCCGATGACGAATTCGCAGACCTCGAGCCCGCGCACGATGTCGCCCTTGGCATCCTCGATGGTCTTGCCGTGCTCCTTCGACAGAAGCGTCGCCAGCTCGTCCATATGCGCGTTCAGGAGATTGACGAAATTGATGAAGACGCGGGCGCGGCGCTGCGGGTTGGTGGCGGCCCATTTCGGCTGCGCCGCCTTGGCAGAGGCGACGGCCGCGGCAAGTTCGGCATCGCTGGCGAGCGAAACGCTTGCCTGGATTTCGCCGGTGGCGGGATTATAGACCGGGCTCGTGCGCCCGCTGGTGCCGGCAACATGCTTGCCGTCGATGAAATGTCCGATCTCGGTCATATGGCGTGTCTCCCTGGCCTTCTGCTTCTTTGTCGAAGCTGATGAGGGAGGCTCGCACTTTCATTTGCACAAGGCAATGCAGGGATTTAAGCATCCGTTGTGCAGAAATTGAAGGACCGCGAGCCGATGAACTGGGATGATGTGCGTGTTTTCCTGGCGGTGGCCCGCACCGGCCAGATCCTGGCAGCGTCGAAACGGCTTGGCCTGAACCATGCCACGCTTTCGCGCAGGCTCACCGCGCTGGAGGCCGCGCTGTCGGCCCGGCTCTTCGTGCGGCGCACCCATGGCTGCGAACTGACGGCGGAGGGCGAGCTGTTCCTGCCGGCTGCCGAACGGATGGAAACCGAGATGCTGGCGGCCCAGGCGCGTCTGGCCCGCACCGATACGGCGGCGGCCGGAACGGTGAGGATCGGCGCGCCGGATGGTTTCGGCGTCTCCTTCCTCGCCCCGCGTTTGGGACGGCTGATCGAGCGCCATCCGCAGCTGAAGATCGAGCTGGTGCCGGTGCCGCGTTCCTTCTCGCTTTCCAGCCGCGAGGCCGACATCGCCATCACGCTGGAGCGGCCGGACCAGGGCCGTCTGGTGTCCGTCAAGCTCACCGACTACACGCTCGGCCTTTATGCCGCGCGCAGCTATCTGGAGGCGGAAGGATGGCCCGAGACGGTGGAAGCACTGAAGGACCACCGGCGCATCGGCTATGTCGAGGATCTGGTCTTCACGGCGTCCTTGAATTTTTCCGGCGAGATCCTCCGGCGCTGGGATGCGCGGTTTGAGATCTCCAGCGCCACGGGCCAGACCGAGGCGGTGCGCTCGGGCGCGGGCATCGGCATCCTGCATGATTACATCGCCCGGGCCGATCCGTCGCTCACCCGCATCCTGCCTGATATTTCGATCCGGCGCAGCTACTGGACCACATTCCACGAAAGCGCGCGCGATCTCACCCGCGTGCGGGTGGTCGCCGATTTCCTGCAGGAAATTGTGCGGGCGGAGCACCATCGCTTTTTGTAGTCTATCACTTACGGTTCCAGCAACAGCCGGGCGGCGGCTTCGTCGGTCACCAGCGTGTGGCAGGCCATCCGCTTCAAGGTGGCGCGAATGGCCGGCACGCGCTTGCGCCCGCCCGAAGCCAGAACGATGTGGCGCGCTGTGGCGACGGTGTCGAGATCGACGGACATGACCCGGTCGTGGATCGGATGGGCGACGCTGCGCCCCTCGGCATCGAGAAACTGGCAGAGCGTATCGGCCACCGCTCCGGCTGCCACCAGCTGGTCCTGAAGATCATGCGGCAGGAAGCCGGCCGAGAGCGAGCTTCCGGCCTTGCCCACCTCGCCGCAGCTGACCACGGCGATATCAAGCGTTTCGGCCCGCTGGAACAGAGCATCCAGCCCGCAACGCTCGATCAGCCGGCGCTTGGTGTCGGCACTGTCGACCACCAGCGGCGCCAGGAGCAGGAGACAGTCAGCCCCGACCGCGCTCGCCACCCGCCAGGAATAGTCGATCGGATTGATCGCCGTGGCCTCCAGAAGGCCGCCGAGCAGCGACACCACCTTGACGTTCTGGCAGAGCGCCGGGCGGAAGGTGGCGAGTGAGGCATTGAGCGTGCGGCCCCAGCCGACGCCGATCACGCAATTGTCGCTGACGACCTCCGACAGGAACATGCCGAGTGCGGCGCCCACCTCGCGCGCCGTCTCCTCCGCCGTCCCCTCCCCCGGCACGACGATGGCCTCGTCGAGGCAGAAGCGCTCCTCCAGCTGCAATTCCAGATCGGTGCATTCGCCGGGTGTCTGGTTGATCCAGACCTGCACCTCGCCGCGCTTGCGCGCCTCGTCCAACATGCGGATGACGGTGGAGCGGCTGATGCCGAGATTGTCGGCAATATCCTTCTGCGTCAGCCCCCTGTTGTAATAGAGCCAGGCGGCGCGCACGCGTAAGGAGCGGGTATCGACAAGATCATGGCTGTTGCGGGTCAGTTTCGTCATCGTCAATCCCCTCCGGCCCATGCTCTCACCGTCCAGCGATACAGCAAGCCTGGCGAAACTGGCAAGCAGCGGCGGCAGGCGCAACGCCGGCTGCGACCGCTCGACAGCCGCGATCCACCATGAAACAAAGGCGCACACATCGTCGGAAGGACGTCCCATCGACACCCTTCCGGCGTCACAGCGAGGGAGATGGCCATGAGACTGGGGTTTGTCGGCACGGGCACGATCACCGAGGCCATCGTCACCGGCCTGTGCACCGGCGGAAGCGATGACCGGATCACCGTCTCGCCCCGCAATGCCGAACGCGCCGCCCAGCTCGCGGCCGCTTTCCCTGAGGTCAGCATCGCCAGCGACAACCAGACCGTGGTCGATGCCGGCGCGGACATGCTGTTTCTCGCCATCCGCCCGCAGGTGGCCGAAGCGGTGATCCGGCCGCTGACCTTCAGCCCGGGGCAGACCGTCGTCAGCCTGGTGGCGGCCATGGATCGAGAGAGCCTGCTCTCCTGGATCGGCGTCGATGTGACCCTCGTGCAGGCCATCCCCCTGCCCTTCGTCGCCCGACGCGACGGCGTGACCGCCATCTATCCGGGGAACGAGCAGGTCTCGGCGCTGTTCGACCGCCTCGGCCGCGCCGTTCCCTGTGACCGCAAGGAGGAATACGATGTGCTGGCGGCGGCAAGTGCCATCATGGGCACGACATTCGGCGTGATGGAGCGGCTGACGGGCTGGATGCAGATGCAGGGCATGCGCGACGAGACGGCGCGCGCCTATCTCGCCCCGCTTTTCTCCAGTCTGGCGCAGACGGCGCTAAGCAGCCCGGACATGAGCTTCACCGCGCTGCGCGAGGAGTTTTCCACCCGCGGCGGCCTCAACGAGCAGGTTTTCCGCGATTTCGACACCAGAGGCGGCACGCAGGCCCTGACCGAGGCCATGGACCGCGTTCTCGCCCGCATCCGCACGGGCATCGCGCCACAGGATTGAACGCGGCATCGCGCCCGAAAAACGGATGCAGCCCTTCAGTCCGATGCCCTCGTGGAATGAATTTGACATTTGATACCCGCGTGCAGCGATCTCGAGGATCAAATGTCAAATTCGGAAATTCCACGAGAAACAAAGAGTTTCTAGTAGTCTTCATGATTTTGACATTTGCCCCAGAGGGTGTTGCGAACGGGTGCAAATATCAAAATCAGACCACTAGAAACTCGGCGGCGTGCAGGCGCTGATGACCTCGCAGGGCACCGGGCCGATGCAGCGGAAGCGGTGCGGGCGGCGGCTCTCGAAATAATAGGCGTCGCCCGGGCCGAGAATGCGGCGCTCGTCGTCCACGGTCACCTCCAGCCGGCCGGAGAGGACCACGCCGCCCTCCTCGCCTTCATGGGTGAGCAGGACGCGGCCGGTATCGGCGCCGGGCTGGTAGCACTCCTTGAGGATCTGCAGACTGCGACCGAAGAGATCGTCGCCGACCTGGCGGAAAGAAATCAACCCCTTGCCGATCTCCGTCAGCTCCGCCGCAGCGAAGAAGGCTTTCTTCGACGGCTCCGGCTCGAAGGCGAAGAACTCGGCAAGCCCGATGGGAATGCCGTCGAGAATGCGCTTCAGCGCGCCGACGGAGGGGTTGGAGGCATTGGACTCGATCAGCGAGATGGTCGAATTGGTCACGCCGGCACGCTTGGCCAGCGCACGCTGGGAAAGATTATGGCGCAGGCGCAGATGCCGAAGCCGGCTGCCGATATCCACGGACATGCGCGAGCCCTCTTTTATCTTGTTGCGAATGTCGCAACACCTGCCATTGCGATGACGACAAATCAAGAACTTGCGGGAAGTGAGAAAAGGACTTGTTCACACCGCAAAAAGGGGGAAACCTCGCGCGCAGGATCAAGGAGATCGCCATGGACCACACGTCCCGCCCCAATATGCCGCCGCTCGACAATTTCTGGATGCCGTTTACCGCCAACCGCCAGTTCAAGGCGGCACCGCGCCTGCTCGCCGCCGCCGACGGCATGTATTACACCGATGTGGACGGCAACCAGATCCTTGACGGCACCGCCGGCCTCTGGTGCGTCAATGCCGGCCATGGCCGGCGCAAGATCGCCGCGGCCGTCGAGCGCCAGCTCGCCACCATGGATTTCGCCCCCACCTTCCAGATGGGCCATCCGATCGCCTTCGAATTCGCCGCCAAGCTCGGCCAGTTCGCGCCCGGCGACGGCGCGGCCACGCTCGACCGGCTGTTCTTCACCGGTTCGGGTTCCGAGTCGGTCGACACCGCCCTGAAGATCGCCATCGCCTATCAGCGCGCCATCGGCCAAGGCACGCGCACGCGCATCATCGGCCGCGAAAAGGGCTATCACGGCGTCGGCTTCGGCGGCATCTCGGTCGGCGGGCTGGTCAACAACCGCCGCGTCTTCCCGCAGATCCCGGCCGACCACATGCGCCACACGCTGGATCTCGAGCGCAACGGCTTCTCGCGCGGTCTTCCGGCCCATGGGCTGGAGCTGGCGGAGGATCTGGAGCGGCTGGTGGCGCTGCATGGCGCCGAGACCATCGCCGCCGTGATCGTCGAGCCCATGTCCGGCTCGGCCGGCGTGATCCTGCCGCCCAAGGGCTATCTGGAGCGGCTGCGAGCAATTGCCGATGCGCATGGCATCCTGCTGATCTTCGACGAGGTCATCACCGGCTTCGGCCGCCTCGGCACGCCGTTTGCCGCCGATTATTTCGGCGTGATCCCCGACATGATGACGACGGCCAAGGGCATTACCAACGGCACGATTCCGATGGGCGCGGTCTTTGCCAGCCGCAAGGTGCATGACGGGCTGATGCACGGGCCTGGCAACCAGATCGAGCTGTTCCACGGCTACACCTATTCCGGCCATCCGGTCGCCTGCGCCGCCGGCCTTGCCACCATGGAAATCTACCAGGAGGAGAACCTGCTGGCGCGCGCGGGCGATCTGGCGGCGGACTGGGAAGAGGCGCTGCACGGTCTCAAAGGCCATCCGCATGTGGCCGACATCCGCAATCTCGGCCTCGTCGGCGCGATCGAACTGACCCCGCGCCCGGGCGCGCCGGGCGCACGCGCCTATGACGTCTTCGTCGACTGCTTCCACAAGGGTCTGCTCGTGCGCGTGACGGGCGATATCATCGCGCTCTCGCCGCCGCTGATCATCGAGAAGGAACAGATCGCCACGATCGTCTCGACCATTGCCGATGCGCTGAAGCGCGCCGCCTGATCCTTTTCATCGGGCCTTCTTCATCAGAGCCGGTGGTGCCGAACGCGCCGCCGGCTTTATGCTGTGCACACGAATCGACAGACAGGAGGATTTCATGGAAAGCGAGAGGGTGGCCGTCATCGTAGCGGGCGGCAGCGGCATGGGGGCTGCGGCGGCGCGCAAACTCGCGGCCGATGGTTATCGCGTTGCCATCCTGTCCTCGTCCGGCAAGGGCGAAAAGCTGGCCGAGGAACTCGGCGGCCTCGGTGTGACCGGCTCCAACCAGTCGACCGAGGATCTCAAACGTCTCGTCGACGAGACCATGGCCGCCTGGGGGCGGATCGACGCGCTGGTCAACAGCGCCGGCCATGGCCCGCGCGCCGCCCTGCTCGAGATCACCGACGAGGACTGGCACAAGGGCATGGACACTTATTTCCTCAATGTCGTCCGACCCGTGCGGCTGGTCACGCCGATCATGCAGGCGCAAAAGCGCGGCGCGATCGTCAACATCTCCACCGCCTGGACCTTCGAGCCCTCGCCGCTCTTCCCGACCAGCGCCGTCTTTCGCGCCGGCCTCGCGGCCTTCACCAAGCTCTTCGCCGACACCTATGCGAAGGACAATATCCGCATCAACAACGTGCTGCCCGGCTGGATCGACAGCCTGCCGGCAACGGAGGAACGCCGCGACAGCGTGCCCATGGGCCGATACGGCACCAGCGCGGAAATCGCCGCCACCATCGCCTTCCTCGCCTCCGATGGCGCAGGCTATATCACCGGGCAGAACATCCGCGTCGATGGCGGGCTGATGCGCAGCGTTTGAGGCGGGAGGACGATCCAAACCCTCTGGCAACGGCCGCGATCATGCCGCCGCTTGCCAAAGGTTTGGTCCAAGGCAACCGCATACCGGCTCTCTCCCTGCAGGGCGCCGGAGTTAAGCGCGCCGTGCCATCGGCCGGGTTTGACGGTCGGAAAGCCTATGTCCGTCCTCGGTCCTATCAGTGCGGAAGCGCGAGATCTGCTCCCGCAGCATGGCGGACTGGTCGTCAAGTGTTGCGGCCGCTGCCAGGAGTTCCTCGACCATGGCCGCGTTGCGCTGCGTGTTCTGGTCCATCGCGCTCATGGCGGAATTGACCTCCGCCAGACCGACGGCCTGTTCGCGCGATGTCGTGGCGATCATGTCCATTTGGCGATTGATTTGGGTGATGTGCTCACCGATCACCTTCAGCGCACTCGAAGTTTCGCGGAAAAGCTGAACGCCTTTGCCGACTTCGGCACTCGAATTTTGAATCAGGCTTTTAATTTCCTTGGCAGCGGTGGCCGATCGCTGGGCTAGTTCGCGCACTTCCTGCGCAACCACGGCAAACCCCTTGCCCGCTTCCCCCGCTCTGGCGGCCTCGACGCCGGCGTTCAGCGCCAGGAGGTTTGTCTGGAAGGCAATTTCGTCAATGACGCCAATGATGTTGGAGATCTGCTGGGAGGATTGTTCGATCCGCTGCATGGCCTCTTCGGCATGGGCAACCACGGCCGTCGACTTGTCGGCCGCACGGGAGGCAGCCAGAGTAATCTGCTTGGCTTCGTCGGTCGTCTTGCTGGCCGACGCCACATTGGTGGTGATCTCGCTCAGTGCCGCCGCCGTCTCCTCAAGCGAGGCTGCCTGCTGCTCCGTGCGCGAGGAGAGATCGGAGATGCTGGCGTTGACCTCCTGCGTTCCGCTGCCGATATTGCTGGCGACGGTGAGCACCGTGCTCATGGCGCTGGCGAGATTGCCCAGCGCGGCGTTGAAATCCTGCCGCAAGCGATCGTACTGCGCCTTCAGCGGTTCCTGGATCATGGTGGCTAGGTCTCCATCCGACAGGCGCATCAGACCCTGTCCGATAACCGCAACGGCATGCTCGACCTGACGGGCTTCCTCTTCCAGCACCGCGCGCTTCTCGGCACGCTCACGCTCCAGCCGCTCCGCTTCCCCGGCGAAGAAATGGTTCATGGCAACCGCCACGTCCGAGAAGATCGACTGTGCGAGCGACAACAACAAGGCGTCGCGGCGCGACTTGCTTTTCCACTTCACCTTGTCCACCAGCGCCGAGGTCAGACCAGCGGCATAAAAGGCATAGCCGGCGAGATAGTCGGGATAGGATACCTGTGTCGCGATATTACGGGCGATGACCGCCTGTTCGGCGAAATAGGCAGGACAGAAATCACCCGTCGAGATGCGCTTGAACTTGCGCTCCTCCTGCTGCAGCATTTCTTCCGGCACGTCGCTCATTCCGACCGATGCATAGGCGGCTTTCAGAACCGGACCCAACTGGGGCAACACGGCATCGCGCACAGCCTCCCCGATCACGCGCTTGTCGGCCGGCCACGGCTTGATCCTATCCTCGATGCTATCCATGAGCCCCTCCTGCATTCATGACTTCAATTGGCAGCGGTCATGATGCGGAAAAGCTAATCAAATGAAAATTAAAATTTAATTACGTCATACACCTGCCTGATACCAAGTGTCGCTGATAGGAACAAAGTAATGATTCGAGAGCCGAATCTGGACCCATTGACGCGACACCGCTTCGGCGCGGTAGTTTTCCACACCGGGCTGCCGAATCTGGCGTGATGCATCAGAAGATTGCTTTTCCAGCGGCGCGAGACCATCGGACCGATAGAAGGAGGCAGTCCGATGCTCCGGAATTTCGTTTTTACATCGGATTTCTCCGAATAACGGCTCCCACTTTTCGGTCCGATACTCTAACGAAATCCTCTGCGGACTTTCGGTGGATCGCTCGATCACAGGCCGCATCTTGCTCGCGGCCTTCTGCCGCCATAATGACGAGCGCGTTGGCGTTGCCGGCAATCACGAGGGGGAATCTACAGAAGCGTCAACGGTGCGCAGACCGGCGAGCATGGCCGAAGTCGGAAAAAACATGCCAAGCAAACGAAATGGCGCAATGATGAACGTAAAATGGTACGGTTGGGGGGTCTCGAACCTCCGACCTCAGGTGCCACAAACCTGCGCTCTAACCAACTGAGCTACAACCGCACAACAGCGTTTCCGCTGCGGGGTGATTAAGCGGAGAGGCGGAAATTTGCAAGAGGTTTTCGGGATCTGGTCCACAAAAAACGGGGATAGGCCAGGAGATCCTGGCTTAAGCCGCCGCTATCCGCCGGAAAAGCGCACCCTGCGCCTGACGGGTTCGCTGAGACGACGGCCGAGATGCACAAAAGCCGCCCGGGCCTTTTGGCAGGGGCGGCTTGAGCACGGGCGAACATGGAACCGACATCGGGCTTCCCCGAAACCAGGTCTGACTTTGCGGTCTGATGCGCCTGATGCCTGCATGGGCGGCGGCACGCGATACGAGGCCGCCCAAACTTGAATCTGCTCAGCGGGAACCTCGCGCCGAGGGCGCCGGACCGAAAACCAGCTTCAGGCTTCCGGTCCGATCAGAAATCTGACCTTAGAGCGAGAAGGCCGACATCGCCTTGCGGGCGGCTTCGGTGGTCGGCTTGGCGACGCGTTCGGCGACGTCCTTGCCGGCTTCGTGCAGGGCCTTGGTCTGCTCGATCGTGGCTTCGACCTGACGGCGCACGAAAGCGCTCTGCAGCTCGACCAGCTCGGAGACCGAGCGCACGCCCATCAGGGCTTCGATGTGCGACAGCGTTGCTTCGGTGTTGGCGCGCACGACTTCGAGCGTCTTCATACCCAGTTCGACGCTGCCGGTCTTGGCCGTTTCCATCGTCGCTTCGAGCGTCTTGGTGGCGTCCTCGGTCAGGGCCTTGAGCTTCTGGGCGGCTTCGCGGGACTGGCTGATGCTCTTTTCGGCGGCTTCGCGGAAGCCGGCATTCATCTTGTTCGGATCGAAAGCGGAAAAGCCGAAAACATCAGCAGGGGTGGTCGAAAGTGCAGCCTTGGCAGCCATGATAGCGTTCTCCTTGAGTGATGGCCTGACGAGATCACGCACCCTCAAGCCTGTGAGCACTCTATAGCACAGGTTATTTTGCGACGCAATATCATTGTGCATCGCAACATCAAATCGGCATCACATTAACCTTGGCGGGCGAAAGCCCAGGCTGTTCAAGGCGATCGCTGGACCCAAGCGGCGGTGAACGGTATTAAGGGCTTGTTAAGAATTGCGGGGCTTAAGGCCGCGCCAAGACCATTCGCCCGTTCCCGTGTCCTTGAAGTCTCAGCCGATGCCCGCGACCTCCTATCCGTTCATCGACATTGCCGTTCACGAACGCGTGCGTGCACATTTTGCCCGCGGCGAAGCGGCGGTTTTGTTCTCGCCCGATCTCGCCCGTGTCCTCTGGTCCAATGGCGAGGGGGCCGCCCTGTTCTCCGGCGGCTCGATCTATGATTTCCTAGAGGCCGGCCCGCCGGCCGGCGATGTCGCCTTCCGGCAGATGCACGCCGCCGCTCAAGCGCTGCGCGATGAGGGCGACCGGCGCGGCTTCGTCATGCGCATCGGCGCCGGTTTTCGCCGGGTGGCGGTCCAGGCCGCCGTGGAACTGATTCTGCTGAAGGATGGCGAGCAGGCCGTGCTGTTTACCGCGCCCCGCGCCGGCGCAGCCCTGCCCCCCGCCCGCGCCGCAGAGCGGATGATTGCAGGCCTCGAGGATCCCGACACCCACATGGCCGTGCTGGATGGCGAAGGCGCCGTGCTGGCTGCCTCCCCCGGCTTTGCCGCGCTCGGCATGACAACGGCCAATTGCCGCCTGCTGATCAAGGCCGCCGCGCGTGATGACGGCTGGCTGATCAAGCGCCCCGTGCCCACCGGCAAGGGCCACCTTCCCGCCGCCATCGGCCGGCTCAGCGACGACCCGCCGCTGAGCCTGCTTCTGGCCGTGGAAACCATTCTCGGCCATCTGGACGCCACACCGGATTTCGAGCCGCCGCATGCGGAAACGGACTTGTCCGCGTCGAGCGCGGCCGTGTCCGCCCTGCCCGCGATGGCCTCCGCAAGCGCTCAGGCGCCCGACCCGTCTCCGGCTGCGACGCATCCCGCGCCGGCCGATGCCGACCAGGGGCAGATGCCGGAGGAGGATCAGCCGCACCGGAATGTCGAGGCTGGCGAGGCCGTTGACGCGGCACAGGCTGCGGATGCGCCCATGCCCGACGCTGCGCAAACCGCCGCGCCGGTCGCGGCAGACGCAATCGAGCCTGCGCAGGCGGAAGGGCCGGCCGCGCCTATCGAGGAGGCGGTGGACACGCCGCTTTCCGGCGAGGATATCTCCGCGACGCAGACGGAGGACGTGACCGATCCGGTGGTGGAAGCCGCAGTGATCGAGCCTGCACAGGCCGATGCGCCGCCGATCGTTGAAACGGTCGAGATCGAGGAGCCGTCCGAGGCTCTGGGCGAGGACGATCTGGACGGCCTGATGAAGGACGAGACCTTGAACCTGCCGACGACGCTGGCCGAAGCCCGCGCCGCCTATGTGCTGCAGGTGGCGGAGAAAATTCGCAGCAACGCAGATCAGGCGACGGACGCGGATCCGGCATCGGAGGCCCCGGCCGAAAATGCGGCGGAGCCGGTCTCGTCGCTGGACGCGGACGCCGGACAGTCCGTGGACGAGGCTGACTCTGACGAGACTGGACGGATTGCGCCGGAAGCCAAAACAGAAGCAGCAGACGAAGCCGAGCAGACGATTCAGGCGGACGCGGGGCCGCTTGCCGTGGAGCAGCCGGACACAGGGCACATCGAAACGGTCGAAGCCGTGGCGGCCGAGACCGAGACTGCGGCTCAACCGCCTGCGCAGGACGCGCTTGACGAAGCGCCCGCCTTGGAAGACCAGCCGACGGCCCCCCAGCCTGTCGCAGAGGCAAGGGCAGAAGAGGAACCGGCAGAGGAGACGCAGGGCTTCCGGTTTGACCCGAGCATGCGGACGATGCGCTTCGTCTGGAAGATCGATGCCGATGGTCGCTTCAGCGAGATCTCGCCGGAATTCGCGCAGGCCGTCGGACCAAAGGCTGCCGATGTCATCGGCCTGCGCTTCGTCGATCTGGCGGCGCTGATGGACCTCGATCCGCAGCAGACCATCGCCAATCTTCTCAAGCGTCATGACACATGGTCCGGAAAGACAATCAACTGGCCGATCCAGGGCCATGATCTGCGCGTTCCCGTCGATCTCGCGGCCCTGCCGACCTATTCGCGCGAGCGGCAATTTGATGGTTTCCGCGGTTTCGGTATCGTGCGCCTGGCCGATGCCGTGGCGGATGATGGCGGCATCGGCCGGCTGATCGAGACGCTCGACACCGATCTTGGCGCATTGCTGCGCGGCAGTGAGGAGCCCGAGGACGCGCTCGATCACGCGGCAGGCCCGGCCTCCGAGCAGGCCGACAGAACGGAAGATGCGGCGCAGCCGAACCCGGAAGCAGCAGCAGAGGATGCGCAGCCCGCTGAACCGGATCTGCCGCGTGACGCTCAGGACGAGGCTGTGTTGCCGCAGGCGGCGACCGACGATCCGGGCGAGGCGGCGACATCCGAACTCTGCGCGGATGACCAGGCCGAAGAAGAGGCTGGCGGCGAAGAAGAGGCTGGCGCCGAGGACGACAGCGCGCCGCAGGATCCGTTCCGCGGAGAGCGGCCGGCCCTGCGCATCGTCGAGCCGGCGAGTGCCGGCGATGAGCGCGTGGTCCATCTGCAGGATCACCGCCGCGGCAGCTTCGACAGCCTGAGCCGCAGTGAGCGGGCAGCTTTCCGCGAGATCGCACGCCAGCTCGGAGAAGCCTTCGGCGAGCGGGCGGAGGACGCGTCGGAGCCGGAAGCGGAGAGCAGCACACCGGTCGAGTCGATAGACCTCTCGAAGGATCGTGCAGAGCCCTCGCATGATGGCCAGGTCTCGGAGACCGGGCCTGGCGGCGAGCCGCTGTCGAGCGAGGGGTCTGTGCTGACTGCCGCGATCGTCGATCCGCAGCCGACCGCCATCCTCATCCATACGGGCGAGGATCTGCTCCATGCCAATCCCGCGCTGCTGGCGCTGACGGGCTATGACTCGCTGGCTGATCTCATCGGCGAAGGCGGGCTCGAAGCCCTGTTCGTCGGCGAAGACGAAGGGTTGATCGACGTGCCGGCCGGTGCCGTCATGATGATCCGCAACGACGGAAGGCTATTGCCTGTTTCCGCCCGGCTGCAGACAGTGCGCTGGGAAGATCGCGGCGTCGTGCTGATGCTGGCGCTGGCCGCGCTCAATCCCGATCCATCCAAGGCTCCCGGCCCGAGCCCGGAACGGCTGCAGGCGGTTTCGCAAGACCACCCGGCAGAGGCTGCCGGCACGGAAGCGGCGGAGCGCGATGCGCCCGCCGAAGCACAGGCGCAAGCGACCCATGATGCGCAGGATAGGGGTGAGCAGGAGAAGGGCGAGCAGGAAATCGGCCGGCTGCGCATCGAGGTGGACGAGCTGCGCGCCATACTGGAAACGGCGACCGATGGGGTCGTGGTTCTCGGGGCTGACGGCGAGATCCGCTCGCTCAACCGCTCGGCCAATGCGCTGTTCAACTACGATGACGAGGAAATCCGCGGCAAGCCCTTCGCCATGCTCTTCGCCCATGAAAGCCAGAAGAGCGTGATCGACTATCTCGCCGGCCTTTCCGGCCATGGCGTCGCCAGCGTGCTCAATGACGGGCGCGAGGTGATAGGCCGCGAGGCCTCCGGCGGCTTCATTCCGCTGTTCATGACCATGGGCCGCCTGTCCTTTTCCAAGGGTTATTGCGCCGTGATCCGCGACATCACCCAGTGGAAGCGGACGGAGGAGGAGCTGCGCAACGCCAAGCGCGCGGCCGAGACCGCCAATGCCCATAAGAGCGAGTTCCTCGCCCGCGTCAGCCATGAAATCCGCACGCCGCTGAACGCCATCATCGGCTTTTCCGACATGATGGCGACGGAGCATTTCGGTCCGATCGGCAATCCGCGCTATGTGGAATATGCCGGCGATATCGGCCGCTCCGGCCGCTATGTGCTGGATATCGTCAATGATCTCCTGGATATTTCCAAGATCGAGGCGGGCGAGATGGATCTCGACTTCACTGCCGTCATGCTCAACAGCGCGGTGGCCGAGGCCGTGGCGCTGGTGCAGCCGCAGGCCAACGCCCAGCGGGTGATCATCCGCACCTCACTCTCCTCCACCGTGCCGGGCGTGGTGGCCGACCAGCGCTCGATCAAGCAGATCGTGCTCAACATCCTCACCAACGCCATCCGCTTCACCCCCTCGGGCGGGCAGATCGTCGTCTCCTCGGCCTATGAGGCCAATGGCACGGTGACGCTGCGCTTCCGCGATACCGGTGTGGGCATGACACGCAGCGAGCTGGAGCAGGCGATGAAGCCTTTCCGCCAGGTGACCACAGGCACCCGCGCGCGCGGCGACGGCACCGGGCTGGGCCTGCCGCTGACCAAGGCGATGGTGGAGGCCAACCGCGCAAACTTCTCCATTTCCTCAGCGCCGAACGAGGGCACGCTGGTGGAGATCGCCTTCCCGCCGCAGCGGGTTCTGGCGGAGTAGGCGCTCCAGGCGCATTCCGAAGGGAAGCGTCCGGGCATTCCGATCCTCTGCCCTTCAGGCATCGGATTTTTCCGAAAACCCGATGCCACGTCTCGGCCGATCCCTTAATCTTTCAGCTCCGGCAGATCGGCGAAGAGGTCCAGCGCCTCGGGATTGGCGAGCGCCTCCTTGTTCTTCACCGGGCGGCCATGCACCACCTCGCGCACGGCGAGCTCGACGATCTTGCCGGACTTGGTGCGCGGAATGTCCGTGACCGCCACGATCTTGGCCGGCACATGGCGGGGTGAGGCGCCGGTGCGGATGCGGGTGCGGATGGCCTTCTGCAGTTCCTCCGTCAGCGCCACACCGGGGGCGAGGCGCACGAAGAGGACGACGCGCACGTCGTCATCGATATCCTGGCCGATGCACAGCGCCTCGACCACCTCCTCCATCTGCTCGACCTGGTTATAGATCTCCGCCGTGCCGATGCGCACGCCGCCGGGATTGAGCGTGGCGTCGGAGCGACCATGGATGACAAGGCCGCCATGGGCGGTCCATTCGGCGAAATCGCCATGGCACCAGATATTGTCGAAGCGCTCGAAATAGGCGGCGCGGTACTTGGCGCCGTCGGGATCGTTCCAGAACATGACAGGCATGGAGGGGAAGGCTTTGGTGCAGACCAACTCGCCCTTCTCGCCACGCACCGGGCGCCCCTCCTCATCGAAAACATCAACCGCGAGCCCAAGGCCGGGCCCCTGGATCTCGCCGCGCCAGACCGGCTTCAGCGGATTGCCGAGGACGAAGCAGGAAACGATGTCGGTGCCGCCGGAGATCGAGGCGAGTTGCACATCCGGCTTGATGCCCTCATAGACAAAGGTGAAGCCCTCAGGCGAGAGCGGCGAGCCGGTGGAGGTGATCAGCCTGAGCGCGGTCAGATCATGGCTGCGCGCCGGCACCAGATCGGCCTTGCGCACGGCATCGATATATTTCGCCGAGGTGCCAAACACGGCAAAACCGGCGCTCTGCGCATAGTCGAACAGAACGCGACCATCGGGATAGAAGGGCGAGCCGTCATAAAGGCAGAGCACGGCGCCGCAGGCGAGCCCGGAGACCAGCCAGTTCCACATCATCCAGCCGCAGGTGGTGAAGTAGAACAGTTTCTCGCCCTCTTCGATGCCGCAATGGAAGCGGTGCTCCTTCAGGTGCTGCAGCAGCGTGCCGCCGGCCGAATGGACGATGCATTTGGGCACGCCCGTCGTGCCCGACGAGAACAGAATGTAAAGCGGATGGGCGAAGGGCAGCCGCGCGAAGGCAAGCGGCGCCGGTGCGAAGGGGGCGGCGAAATCTTCCAGGCTGCGGCCATCGGTAAGGCGGGCAACGAGCGCCGGCGCGTCGCCGGCATAGGGCACGACCAGCACCGGGCAGCCGAGCTTGCCGGCAATCGCCACCACCTTGTCGGCCACATCCTGCTGCTTGCCATTGTACCAGTAACCGTCGCAGGCGATGAAGAGTTTCGGGCCGATCTGGCCGAAACGGTCGAGCACGCCCTGCTCGCCGAAATCGGGCGAACAGGAGGACCAGACCGCGCCGAGCGAGGCGGTGGCCAGCATCAGCGCCAGCGTTTCCGGCAGGTTCGGCATCATCGCGGCGACGCGGTCGCCGACGCCGATCCCGAGCGCGGCCATGGCTTGCTGCAGGCGCGAGACCTGCATGCGCAGCCGGCCATGCGACCAGCGGTCCTGCGCCTTGTCCTCCCCGCGAAACAGGATGGCGTCGCCCTCGCCCTCACCGCGCAGCAGGTTTTCGGCAAAGTTCAGCCTTGCCTGCGGAAAGAAGCGCGCCTCTGTCATATGGCCTTCGTCGATCAGCAGGGTCTCGCCCTTCTCGCCAATCACGCCGCAGAAGTCCCAGACGGCCTCCCAGAACGATGCACGATCGGCCACCGACCAGGCCTGGAAGGCATCGACATCGGCAAAATGGACGCGATGCCGCTCGGCGCAATGCGCCATCAGGCGGGTGAGCGGCGCTGCGGCGATGCTCTCGGGAGACGGGACCCAGAGCGGCGCTTCGGCTGCGGAATGGTTCAGGCTGTCCGGCTGCATGTCGTCGTTCTCCCCAAAGCCACGCGGCAGGCGCCTGCGCATCGTGGCGGATGCTGTCTGCACCCTGCGGGCAAAGCACGCCATGGCTTTGCCCTGAAACAGATGCCGCGCATGAAAACCGATGCCGCGCTGCGCCGCAAGATGGGCCGGCGGCATTCCTCTTCGCCACGCGCGTCCATCCCCCGCCGGGCGGATCGCCGACATCCGGCGATGACAGCATCGGACCGAAAACCGGTTCCCACTTTTCGGTCCGATGGTCTAGCCGCCAGCAGCGGCCGGGGGCGGATTGATGGCGCGGCTCATGCCTTCAGCGAAGGCCGCGCGTTCGTCGCGCTGGCGCTGCAGCTCGCGCCGGCGGGTGACCAGGGCCGCGATCAGCACGCCGCAGGCGACGATGCCGATCAGGATGGTGCAGATCGCGTTGATCTCCGGCGTCACGCCCAGGCGCACCTGGCTGTAGATGCGCATCGGCAGGGTGGTGGCGCCGGGTCCGGAAGCGAAGGAGGCGATCACGAGATCATCGAGCGAGAGGGTGAAGGCCAGCACCCAGCCGGAAAGCACCGCGGGCAAGATAACCGGCAGCGTCACCTGGAAAAAGGTCGCCACCGGTGTCGCGCCAAGGTCCATCGCCGCCTCCTCGATCGACCGGTCGAAGCTCTGCAGGCGCGACTGCACGACGACGGCGACGAAGCACATGGTGAAGGTCGTGTGCGCCAGCGTCACCGTCCAGAAGCCGCGATCGAGCCCCACGGCCACGAAGAGCAGCAGCATGGACAGGCCGGTGATCACCTCGGGCATGACCAGCGGCGCATAGATCATGCCGGAAAACAGGGTGCGCCCGCGAAACTCGGAATAGCGCGAGAGCGACAGCGCCGCCAGCGTGCCGAGAACCGTTGCGGCGCTGGCCGAGAGCACGCCGACACGCAAGGTCACCCAGGCTGCGTCGAGCAGCGCCTGGTTGGTCAGGAGCGTGCCGTACCATTTGGTGGAAAAACCGGTCCAGACCGTGACGAGCCGCGACTCGTTGAAGGAATAGACCACCAGGAGCACGATCGGCAGGTAGAG
This sequence comes from Xaviernesmea rhizosphaerae, assembly GCF_001938945.1. Taxonomy (GTDB): domain Bacteria; phylum Pseudomonadota; class Alphaproteobacteria; order Rhizobiales; family Rhizobiaceae; genus Xaviernesmea; species Xaviernesmea rhizosphaerae. The sequence goes on along the minus strand of NZ_MKIO01000030.1, from coordinate 140,393 downwards.
AAAGGCGAAGCCGATGGCGATCGACGCCACATTGAACCGCGACCAGCGCCCCATCAGCGTCCCTCCCGCTCGGCGCGCTCGGCCCGGGCCTGCGCGGTTTGAAACAGCATGATCGGCACGACAAGCAAGAGAAGCAGCACGACGGCGACGGCCGAGGAGACCGGCCAGTCACGATTGCCGTTGAACTCGTTCCAGAGCGTGCGGCCGATCATCAGGGTTTCAGATCCGCCGAGCAGATCGGGAATGACGAATTCGCCGACGGCGGGGATGAAGACCAGCAGGCAGCCGGCAATCACGCCCGGCAGAGACAGCGGAAAGGTGACGCGCCAGAAGGCCTGGATCGGCGTACAGCCGAGATCGAGCGCGGCTTCCGTCAGGCTGTGGTCCATCTTTTCAAGCGCCGAATAGAGCGGCAGCACCATGAAGGGCAGATAGCAATAGACGATGCCGATATAGATCGCCCAATTGGTGTTGAGAATAATCAGCGGCTCGCGGATCACGCCCATCGACAGCAGGAACTGGTTGAACAGACCCTCGGGCTTGAGAATGCCGATCCAGGCATAGACGCGGATCAGGAAGCTCGTCCAGAAGGGCAGGATCACCAGCATGACCAGCGTCGGGCGCAGCGTCGTGGGCGCCTTGGCCATGCCATAGGCCATGGGATAGGCGATCAGCAGCGTCAGCGCGGTGGAGACGAGCGCGATCCAGAGGCTGGAGAGATAGGCATTGAGATAGAGCGGATCGCCGGCCAGCCAGACATAATTATCGAAGGAAAGCTCGGACAGTGCCGAACGGATGCGGGCCCAGCCCTCGCTCCAGTCGAAGACGGGCGTATAGGGCGGCATGGCCACGGCCGAGGTGGACATGGAGATGCGCAGGACGATCAGGAAGGGAATGAGGAAGAAGAACAGCAGCCAGCCATAGGGGATCAGGATGACCAGGCGGCGCGTGACGGCGGAAATGGCCCTCTGCATGGCGCTCAGCCTTTCAGCACGATGCCGGCCTGCGGCTCGAACGAGACCCAGATCTGCTCGTCATAGCCGAAGGGATCCTCGACGCCGCGCGTGGCATTGAGCGAGGAGGCCTTGACGATCTTGCCGCTCGGCAGCTTCACATGGAAGACGGTCATGTCACCGAAATAGGCGATGTCCCAGATCTCGCCGCGCATGGCATGGACGCCGGCGCCCTCCGGCTGCTGCCGGCTGACCTTGAGCTTTTCCGGCCGCACGGCGAGCGCCACCGACTGGCCCTCCGCCAGCGTTTCCGGCAGGGCGACCGAGATGCCCTCGGCCGTCCTGAGGATGCTGCGCCCATCCTCCAGCGCCACCTTGCCCTCTATCATGTTCACATCGCCGATGAACTCGGCGACGAAACGCGAATTGGGCGCCTCGTAGATTTCCGCCGGCGTCGCCACCTGGATCACCCGGCCATGGCTCATCACCGCGATGCGGTCGGACATGGTCATGGCTTCTTCCTGGTCGTGGGTGACGACGACGAAGGTCAGGCCCAGCTCATATTGCAGGTCCATCAGCTCGAACTGGGTTTCCTCGCGCAGCTTCTTGTCGAGCGCGCCGAGCGGCTCGTCGAGCAGCAGCACTTTCGGCCGCTTGGCGAGCGAGCGGGCGAGCGCCACGCGCTGGCGCTGGCCGCCGGAAAGCTGGTGCGGCTTGCGGGCGGCGAAGGCCTCGAGCTTGACCAGTTTGAGCATCTGGGCGACGCGCTCGGCGATCTCGGTCTTCGGCATGCCGTCCTGCTTCAGGCCGAAGGCGATGTTCTTCTCCACCGACATATGCGGGAACAGCGCATAGGACTGGAACATCATGTTGACAGGGCGGCGATAGGGCGGAATGCCCGAGAGCGACTGGCCATCGAGCATGATCTCGCCCGAGGTCGGTTGCTCGAAGCCGGCCAGCATGCGCAGAAGCGTAGATTTGCCGCAGCCCGAGCCGCCGAGCAGCGCGAAGAATTCGCGCGTGTAGATGTCGAGCGAGAGATTGTCGACCGCGGTGAAATCGCCGAACCGCTTGGTGACATTGCGGAAGGAAATGAAGGGCTTGGCATTCGGATCCGCCCAGGGGGCGAAGGAGCGGCGGAAGATGCCGAGTGACTTCATGCGCGTTGATTCCCTCTGCGGTCCGGAAGGGGGCGATAGGCACGGAGGCGGGCAGGCCCATGGAAGCGGGCATGCCTGCACGTCGAAATGGCGAGGGCGCCGCCCGTCAGGCGACGCCGCAGAGACGGCTTATTGGCCGGTGATGACCTTGGTCCAGATGCGGGTGGCCAGGCGCTGGGTCTTCGCATCCCAGGCCGTGACGGTGTAGAGCTTGGCGAAAAGCTCGGCATCCGGATAGACCGCCGGATCCTCCAGAACCTCCTTGCTCATCACCGCCTGCGAAGCCTTGTTGGCATTGGCGTAGAAGACATATTCGGAGGCCTTGGCCGCCACGTCGGGGCGCATCATGTAGTTGAGGAAGATATGGGCTTCCTCGACATGCGGCGCATCCTTGGGGATGACCATGGAATCGATCCAGACCTGCGCGCCCTGGCTGGGGATCGAATAATCCACCTCCACGCCGGCATTGGCTTCCGCGGCGCGGTTGCGCGCCTGCAGCATATCGCCGGAATAGCCCATGGCGATGCAGATATCGCCGTTGGCCAGCGCGCTGATATATTCGGAGGAGTGGAACTTGCGGATATTCGGCCGGGTGGCGGTCAAGAGGGCCTCGACCTTGGCGAGGTCGTCGGGGCTCTTGCTCTCGGGCGACAGGCCGAGATAGTGCAGCGCCGCGCCCATCACGTCGCGCGGGCTGTCGAACACATAGATGCCGCAATCCTTGAACTTCGCGGCCACGGCCGGATCGAAGATCACCTCCAGGCCGGGACGCTTGCCCTCGCCCAGGATCTCGTTGACCTTCTTGACATTGTAGCCGATGCCATCGGTGCCCCACATGTAGGGGACGGCATATTTGTTGCCCGGATCATACTGCGCCGCGCGCTTCATGATCTCGTCCCACATATTGGAAAGGTTCGGCAGCTTGGCCTTGTCGAGCGGCTGGTAGACGCCGGCGGCGATCTGGCGGGCCATGAAATCGGCCGTGGGCACGACGATGTCGTAGCCGGAACCGCCCGTCAGCATCTTGTTCTCGAGGATTTCGTTGGAATCATAGACGTCATAGACGGTCTTGATCCCCGTTTCCTTGGTGAAGGCTTCCAGGATCGCCGGATCGATATAGTCGGACCAGTTGTAGATATTGACCACGCGCTCCTGCGCCTGGGCAAGGCCGGCCGAGGCGGCGGCCAGGAGAGTGGCAAGAAGGGCGGCTTTCACGGACATGGCGCTTTCCTGGCATCGCGTTGAACGGCGGGCGGATGGGGCGAAAGTTAGGCAGGTTTCCGGATAAGCTCAAGGGCCTTGCGCGCCGCAAACGGTCTTTCCGCACTGCGGCGCACGCTTTTCCACTTTTGCGCGGGAAGTCTTTCAAACGTCACTCGAAATCGAAACTGCTCAGGCCGCTGACGCGCTCGTCCAGGCCGAGTGGCCGGATGACAGGCGCCTCCGCACGCGCCAGGCAGCCCTGCCGCTCGCACAGACGGCAGGCCGGCCCCGCATCGACCTTCAGCAGCGCCCCGGCTCCGTAAACGGTTTCGCCAGCGCCACCCTCCTCGCAGCCGAGCAGCAAGGCCGTGCGGCGCAGCTGTTCGCCAAAGCCGGCCTGCGGTCCTTCCACCGTGCGCGACAGCGTCAGATAGCGGCCGCCGCCGGCCACGTCCACAATCTCCGCGAGCAGCGTGCCCGGCTGGGCGAAGGCGCGGTGCAGGCCGAGCTTCGGACAGTGGCCACCGAAACGCTGGCGGGGAAAGCCTTCGGCGCCACGCGCCTGCAGCCGGTTGCCGGCCTGATCGACCTCCAGGAGAAAGAATCCGGGCGCGGCAAGGCCGGGCCGCTTCAAGGTGGTCATCCGCTCGGCGCATTGCTGGAACGAGGCGCGGAAGCGGGTGCGCACCATGTCCAGATCGTAGCGCGCCCGCTGGCAGGCAGCATGAAAAGCGGAGAGCGGCATGATCAGCGCGCGGGCGGCATAGCGCGTCAGCACGCGCCGGGCGATGCGCCGGGCCTCGGGGCCTTCCAGCGGCAGGCGGGCGAGCACGCCGCCGATCGCTTCCGAAAGCGCAAGCCCGGCCACCTCCGCCGCCACCTCCTCCAGCTGATCCTCCGCCGTCAGGCGCTCGGACAGGAACAGGCGCAGCGAGTGCCGGTCGTAGCGGCGGCGGTGGGCGGGCATGACATGAACCGGCAGGCTGCGCACGGCAACGCCCTGCTCGCGCCGCAGCCAGTCCTTCAGGGCCGATGCCAGCTCGTCGCCGGAATCGAGCGTGGCGTGGAAGGCCTCGGCGGCCGTATCGAGTTCGGGAAAGACATTGGGTCGGCTCTCGAAGAGATCCCGCACGGCATCCACCGGCAGCCGCGTCTCGATGGCGCCGGCCAGCGCCCCGCCCTCGGCCGAGAGCAGGGCGGATAGGTCGCGCAGGCGTTCGGCCTGTTCGCGATAGGCGCGATAGAGCCGGATGATGCCGGCCGTGGCATTGGGCGCGGCCTCGGCGATCTCGACCAGCTCCTGGTCGCCCGGCAGCTCGCCCGCCAGAAGCGGATCAGCGAAGACAGCCTTCAGCTCCGCCACGCTGCCGCCCGCCTCGCCGCGCAGGCCCTCCAGATCGACCTTGTAGACAGAGGCAAGCTTCAAGAGCAGCTGCACCGTCAAGGGCCGCTGATTGCGCTCGATCAGGTTGAGATAGGAGGGCGAAATGCCCAGCCCCTCGGCCATGGCCGTCTGCGTCAGGCCCAGCCCGTTGCGGATGCGCCGCACACGCGGACCGGCAAAGAGTTTGGCCTCGCTCATCATCAATCCTCCGTCGAAAGCTTTACAGCACCCCTGACAGCTAAGCTTTACAATATTTACATTCTTACAAGCGGCCATTGTCAAGAGAATGACAGACTAACTCTTTTCAAAGCCTCAATCTTTTCTTTCCCATTTGCACAAGGGCCGTCCCGCTGTAACTCTTTCGACAGAGACGAGCGACGCTTCAGGGCGAAAATCAACCCGGAGCCGCCGTCGAGACTTCAGGAGGAAGAGGATCATGACAGATTTTTACACGCTGGTTCCCGGTGCGCCCGCAGGCCGGTTCGACGGGATCGACCGTCCCTATGGCCCCGAGGATGTGCGCCGTCTGCGCGGATCGGTCGAGATCCGCCACACGCTCGCAGAAATGGGTGCCAAGCGGCTGTGGCAGCTGATCAACACTGAGGATTTCGTCAATGCGCTCGGCGCGCTCTCGGGCAACCAGGCCATGCAGATGGTCCGCGCCGGCCTGAAGGCGATCTATCTCTCCGGCTGGCAGGTCGCCGCCGATGCCAATACGGCCTCGGCCATGTATCCCGACCAGTCGCTCTATCCGGCCAATGCCGCGCCGGAGCTCGCGCGCCGGATCAACCGCACGCTGCAGCGCGCCGACCAGATCGAGACGCAGGAGGGCAAGGGGCTTTCGGTCGACACCTGGTTCGCGCCGATCGTCGCCGATGCCGAAGCCGGCTTCGGCGGGCCGCTCAATGCCTTCGAGATCATGAAGGCCTTTATCGAGGCGGGCGCGGCCGGCGTCCATTTCGAGGACCAGCTGGCCTCGGAGAAGAAGTGCGGCCATCTCGGCGGCAAGGTCCTGATCCCCACCGCCGCCCATATCCGCAACCTCACCGCCGCGCGGCTGGCCGCCGACGTCATGGGCGTGCCGACGCTGGTTGTTGCCCGCACCGATGCGGAAGCGGCCAAGCTCCTGACCTCGGACATCGACGAACGCGATCAGCCTTTCGTCGATTACGAGGCCGGCCGCACGGTCGAAGGCTTCTACCGCATCCGCAACGGGCTGGAGCCCTGCATTGCCCGCGCGGTCGCCTATGCGCCCTATTGCGACATGATCTGGTGCGAGACCTCCAAGCCGGATCTGGAGCAGGCCCGCCGCTTTGCCGAAGGGGTGCACAAGGTGCATCCGGGCAAGAAGCTCGCCTATAATTGCTCGCCCTCGTTCAACTGGAAGAAGAACCTGGACGACGCGACCATCGCCAAGTTCCAGCGCGAGCTCGGCGCCATGGGCTACAAGTTCCAGTTCATCACGCTGGCGGGCTTCCACCAGCTGAACTTCGGCATGTACGAGCTGGCGCGCGGCTACAAGGAACGGCAGATGGCCGCCTATTCGGAGCTGCAGGAGGCGGAATTCGCGGCGGAAGTCCGCGGCTACACCGCCACCAAGCATCAGCGCGAGGTCGGCACCGGCTATTTCGATGCCGTGTCCATGGCGATCACCGGCGGCCAGTCCTCCACCACCGCCATGCATGAATCCACCGAGCACGACCAGTTCCGCCCCGCGGCGGAGTGAGCCGCTGCCGACGATCCCTGCCCCGCCGTCTCCGGTCCGCCCGACAAGGGAGACTTTGCTCAGTGATGAGCGAGAGGGGTCTGCGCCATCCCCGATCTGTCCCCGGGGATGGCGCCCCAACCATCCCCATCAAGAACCCCGAAGTTTCAAAAAAGAGGAGAAATGCCATGAACGTCCAGACCCGGGTCAAGGAACGCGCCGAGGAACAGGCTTCCGCGATGAGCAACGACCAGCAGTCGGCCATCCGCGCGCTGGCCAATGATCTGCACCGGCTCAACCATTCCGTCATGCGCGCGGTCGAGGCCGGCGTCTCGGTCGAGCTCGTCCGCTCCGCCCGCCACCATGGTGGCGACGGCCAATGGGGCGACCTGATGATCCCCGTCATCCTGACGCGGGCGAGCTGAGACGATCGCGCAGGCGCCGGGGCAGGAAGCCCCCAGCTTTTCCTGCGCCTCCAGCAGACGCCGCTTTTCGCCGGGCCGGCCATCCCCAGGGATCGGGCCGGCCTTTCCCTGTTCAACCGGAATTCAGCCCTGCGGAACAACAGCCGGGGCCATGCGGGGATGGTGGCCGGCCAGATGGTCGCGGTGGCGGTCGAGCACGGCGCCCATGCGCCGGGCGACGAGCCGGATCGCGCGGCGGTGGCGATCCTCGCTGTTGGTGACGATCCATTGCTGGTGCGTCAAGGACGCGACGAGGTCGCCCACCCGCTCGAGCCCGTCCTCGGCATCGCCGACGATGCAGGGCAGAAGCGCCTGGCCGGCCCCGGCCCGCACGAGATCGAGCAGCGCATGCGGACGATTGACAGTGGCGACGATCGCCTCCGGCGCCATGTCATGGGGATAGCGCAGATAGGGAGAATTGGCCGTCTGCGCATCCACCGCGATCCAGCGCTGGCCGCCCCACTCCGCCTTGCGCCGGCGATAGGCGGCATAGGCCACGCGGCCGGCCGGGCGGGCGATCAGATAGCCCTCTTCCGGCTCCACCGCGCGGATGCCGATATCGCTCTGGCGATAGTTGAGACTGGCGCGCACCTCGCCGATGGTCATTTCGACACGGATGTTCTCCCCCGGGAGAACCAGATCGCCGATGTGGTTGCTGAGGAGGCGGGCGATCCAGGTGCCCAGCGTGATGCGCACTACCGCTTTGCCCTCACCCTCCGTCTTCCAGCCCTCGACCTTGCGGGCGACGGCCTCCATCGCCTGCAGTTCCTCCATCAGCTCCTGCCCGTGTTGCGTCAGGCGATAGCCGGTCTGGCTGCGGGTGAACAAGGCACGGCCCAGCCGCTCCTCCAGCTTCAGCATCCGCCGGCCGAGCGTCGGCGCGCTGATGCCGAGTGCAGCCGCCGCGCCACTCAGCCCGCCATTCTTCGCCACCAGCAGGAAGCAGCGATAATGATCCCAGTCGATGTCTTTCATAGATGAAAAACAAGCTGCCGAATTGGGTCTACGTCAACCGCAAAATGAAAAATAGGATCGTCTCATTCCCGGTTTCTCACGAACGGAGACGAACGATGATGGACATGTTCCTGATCAGCAAGATCATCGATACCGAGACCCAGACCCTGCGCGAGAGATCGCTTCGTGGGCCATCGGAGATGGAGATCATCGCGGGAAGGATTGCGCAGGCGCGCAGGCGCGCCCGCCTGTCCCGCCGGCTGATGCTGTGGCTGCGGCAGTTGCTTCGCCGCCGGCGCCGGCAAAGGATGGCGGCGGATCAGCTTGCGGCGTCGGCCAGCGGCCGGCGCCCCCATCATCGGGAGGGATGCATCGCGCAGCAGGTGGCGACCGTCAGGCCGCCAGGCGCGTGCGGGCGGCCGTGCCATCCGCATTGAGGCGGAACTGCTCCACCAGCATCATCAGCGTGTCCGCCTGTTCGGCGAGCCGTCGGCTGGCCTGCGTCGTCTGTTCCACCATCGAGGCGTTCTGCTGGGTCATCTGGTCCATGTGGTTGACGGAGCCGTTGACCTCGTTGAGCGCGGCGGCTTGGTCGCGGCTGGCGGTGGCGATCGATTCCACATGGTGGTTGACCGAGACGATCTGCTGGCTGATGCCGGAGAGCACCGCGCCGGTCTTGTGCACCAGCTGCGCGCCCACGCCGACTTCGGCGGTGGATTTGCCGATCAGCGCCTTGATTTCCTGCGCGGCACTTGCCGAACGCTGCGCCAGTTCGCGCACTTCCTGGGCGACCACGGCGAAGCCCTTGCCCGCCTCGCCGGCCCGCGCGGCCTCGATGCCCGCATTCAGCGCCAGAAGATTGGTCTGGAAGGCGATCTCATCGATCACCTCGATGATCTGCTGGATCTGGTTGGAGGCATCCTCGATGCGGCCCATGGCGGCGATCGCATCGGCGACCACGGCGGCCGAGCTGTCGGCGCTTCGGCGCGTCTCGTCCACGGCCACATGCGCTTCCTGGGCACGGGCGGCGGACGAGCGCACGGTCACGGTGATCTCGTCGACAGCGGCGGCGGTCTGTTCGAGCGAGGCGGCCTGGGCCTCGGTGCGCTTGGACAGAGCATCGGCCGAGCCATGCATCTCGTTGCCACTCTTCTGGATCGCCATTGCATTGGCCCGGATCTGCACCAGCGTATCCTGCAGCCGCAGCAGCGAGCCGTTGAAATCCACGCGCAGCTGTTCGAGGCGACCCTGGAAGGGCGTGGCGATGGTTTCGGTCAGATCGCCCTGTGCCAGGCGGCCCAGCCCCTGCGCCAGCGCGCCGACGGCAAAGTCGATCTGCCGGTCGATCTCGGTCTTCTCGGCATCGTTGCGGGCGCGCTCGGCTTCGGCCTCGGCGCTGCGGGCGCGGGCCTCCGCCTCCATGCGCGTCTTGGCGAGCGCATTGTCCTTGAAGACCACGAGCGCGCGCGCCATGTCGCCGATCTCGTCACGACGGCCCTCGCCCTCGATCCCGACGGACAGATCGCCCTCGGACAGGCGCCGCATGGAGCCGGTGATCCGGCCGATCGGTCCCTTCAGCGTCATCACCAGCGCCGCACCGGCCAGGAGCGCCAGGGCGACACCGGCGGCAATCACGATCAGCGAGACGAGCTGCGCCCAGACGCGCTCCGTCTCGGCCGCCATCTTCTGGCTGTCGGCAAAGCGTGCCAGCTTGGTCCAGATCCCGTCGATCTCACCGGCGGCGGCGGTGAACTGTGCCATGCGCTTGTCGGTAATCGTCACTAGGGCAAGGCTGTCGGATTCCATCCTGTCGAGGATCGGCTTGATCGAGCCGGACAGATCGCGGAAGAAATCCAGGTCGCCGGCGCTGCTGGCCAGCCCCTGAATATCGCCTGAGACCACCTTGAATTCCCGCAGCAGGCGCTCGCGGCCGGACTGGTCCGGCTTTTCGAGAAAGCCGGCGGCGGCGATGCGGATCGAATAGACCGAGCTGACGAGCTTGCGCGTCTGGTTGAGCACCGAGCTCGCCTTGACGAGCGGCGCATCGAGCTTGCCGAAGGTGACGGTAGCATCGCGCATTTTCACATTGGCGGCCGTCAGGAACTGCGCGCCGCTCTGGCGGAAACGACCGATCAGCCGCGACATCGCATCGGCGGTTTCGGGGCTCGTGTCCTTGCGCTCCATCAGCGCGTTGATTTCACCGAGCGTCGATTTGAAGGTTTCGGCCACGGCCTTCTGGGCCGCCGGAAGGGCGGAGGCGATCTTGCGCTGAACCTTGGTCAGATCGCCGTAGCGGGCTTCAACCACCGCCAGCTTGTCCTGCGGCGTGGCGGCGCGCGCATAGGCGCTCATCACGTCGCTCAGAAGATCGGCGGCGGAGGTCAGCCGGTCGGCTTCGCGCAGGAGGCTCTTGGCGGCCTCCTCGTTCTGCCGCACCGAGCGCTCCATCTTGGTCGCCTCTTCCAGAATCTTCACCTGAACGCCGAGCAGATTGCCGAGCGATGCGGTCATGGAGCGGTGGAGTTCGGTCTCGTTCTCATAAAGCGTCCAGAGATCGCCGATGCTGCCGGCAATCTTGCCGCTGTCATCGATCGCGGCCTGCAGGCCGGCGCGACCCGCCTCCTCCTCCACCGTCGTCATGGTTTGCTTCAGCACGGCCTGCTGGGTGGCCAGCGTGCCGGACAGCGCATCGCGGGCGGAAGCCGAGGGCTCGCGCAGGAAATGGCTCATGCCGCCATAGACATCCTTGAAGCCGCTCAGCGACTGCAGGATGCTGTTGGAGGTTTCCATCCGCGCCTGCAGAAGGCTGGTGGCGTATAGACCGGTTGCGCCGACGACGGTGATGCCGACGACGAACGGCGCGACCAACAGAGTGACCTTGGTCTGGATCTTGAACCGTGCCAGAACCTTGTCGATCAACATGATACGTGTCCCCATCCCTGATCGACCCCAGGCATTCAACATCGCGCAGACTGCGCGGACAGGATCGATGAAAAAGCGTGGCAGAGGGGCAAGCGGTCCCGCTATGGCGCCCCGCGCCATGCCTGAAACCGGATCCTCTGCCATGACCCGAAGGCTAGCAGAGCGTTCGTTAAAGGTTTCATAAAAGGAATCTTACGTTGCAGGCGGCTAGGGTCTTCACCCCTAAGGAGGGCCAGAAACGGCCACACGAACCGGGGATGCGGCGATGATCATCAGAGGTCGCGCTGCGGATCGACCGCGCCGGACAGGCCTCGCCCGCCGGCAATGCTGCGCGCCATACGGCCCTGCCCTGCAAGGCCATTGCCCCATTTGGCAAAGCACGGTCGAGGCTCACCATCAGGCCGTGCCAAGCGTCTTTATGTGGGGCCTGTCAGGGCTGGTAGGCACCTTCCGGTCCAGGGCGATCATTCACAGGGAAATGCCTGTTGCTGCCGATCGCGCTCTTGACGGAGGGGGAACCGGCGCCCTATTGCGCCTGTCACCAAAGTTTTGAAATTCTCGCATAATACCTGTCTCGCGAAGAGGATTGATCCGCCTCATGCGAAACGCCCGCGAGGGCACAGCCGGAGATGTTCGGCTCGAGATGATCGGGCTGAAAGCGACCCGCTTAGATCAGCGCGAAAGCGTGGGCGAGAGCGGCCAGACCGGTGGCGGCGGCGAGCGTGAGAGAAACTGCCAGGATCAGCGTCTGCCGTCCGGCATCTTCGCTCTTGGCGATCGCGATGGCACGGGCGGTTGAACGACGGCGATTGGGGTGCATGGGCATATCCTTTCGTTCAAAACCTGAAGATAGACCTGTTCGTGCTGCTTCGCCAGATCAAACATGTCGCATCCGCGAAGAACGTCCACTCGTGCCGATCACGATTGTCTCAAGGGCGAATCACGGGCGGCGTTCTCTCAGCGTCACGCAAGAAATTTAAGATGACGTGTATGGCGTTTCAAAGCCAATAGCGAAATTTCAGGCTGCCTGGCCTGCGGAGAAGCCGGATGCCCAGGCCCATTGAAAATTATAGCCCCCCAGCCATCCCGTGACATCGACACATTCGCCGACGAAATAGAGGCCGGGCACGGCCTGCGCTTCCATCGTGCGCGAATTCAGCGCCCTCGTATCGACGCCGCCAAGCGTCACCTCGGCGGTGCGATAGCCCTCCGAACCCGCGGGCTTTAGCGAGAAACCCTGCAGGACGCGCGCCACGGCCGCGAAAGCCGCATCCCCGTAATCGGCCAGCATCGCCTCCTCCGCGCGGCCGGCGGCGGCGGCGAGCGCGGGGGAGAGCATCTGCGCCAGCCGCTTGGGCAGAAGCTCGGCCAGAACGGTGCGCAACTGCTGGCGGCCGGCCTGCCGCCGCGCGGCCTTGAGATGGGCCATCAGATCGGTGTCCGGCAGGAGATCGAGCGTGATGGCCTCGCCCTCGCGCCAGTAGGAGGAAACCTGGAGGATCGCCGGGCCGCTGAGCCCGCGATGGGTGAAGAGCATCGCCTCGCGGAAGGCGGGGCGCTTGTCCTTCTTCCTGCCGGTGTCGCCCTTCTCTCCCGCCTCGGACAGCTCGCCCTGCGCCAGCGCGCGCACGGGCAGCGCCACGCCGACGAGATCGGAAAAGCCGGCCAGCTGCTGCGGATCGAGCGTCAGCGGCACCAGGCCCGGCCGGGTCTCGAGGACTGGCAGGCCGAAGCTTTCCGCCAGCCGGTAGCCGAAGCCGGTGGCGCCCATCTTCGGGATCGACTTGCCGCCGGTGGCGACGATCAGCGCCGTGGCCGTCACACGCCCATCGCTGCACTCGACGGCAAAGCCGCCCTCCTCGCGGCGCGTGACCGTCTCGATCGTCCGGCCGAGGCGCAGATCCACCCCGGCCTCGGCCATGCCATCGGTCAGGAGCGAGACGATCTGGCGGGCGCTGCCGTCGCAAAACAGCTGGCCGAGCGTCTTCTCGTGCCAGGCAATGCCGCGCGCCTCGACCAGGGCGAGGAAATCACGCGGCGTGTAGCGGGCAAGCGCCGACTTGGCGAAATGCGGATTGGCGGAGAGGAAGGCTGCGGGCGCCGTGTGCAGATTGGTGAAATTGCAGCGCCCGCCCCCGGAAATGCGGATCTTCTCGCCCGGCGCACGCGCATGGTCGAGAACGACGACGCGGCGGCCGCGCTGGCCGGCCGTCATCGCCGCCATCATCCCCGCCGCGCCCGCGCCGATAACCGCCACGTCGAAATGATCGCGCACGCTCTTCATCGCTCCGTTCCCGTTTCGCGCCCGCTCTGGCAGATCCGCCAAAGAGGAGCAAGGCCGCATGACGCTGCTCTTTTCACAGCCGCGATCACAAGGGCCATAGCCAAAGACGCCGCACCGGTTATGATCGGCGATCCGAAACGGCCTCTTGAGGACTTTATGCCACTGACATCCCCCGACGACAAAACGAAGGACCCGGAGAAGGATCACGACATTCCGATCGCGCTTCAATCCGCCCGTGGCGTCAGGACCTGGAAGGAGGCGGCAGACTGGCTGAAGATCCGCGGCGTCGAGGACATCGAATGCATCACGCCCGATATTGCCGGCGTGCCGCGCGGCAAGATGATGCCGAGCTCGAAATTCACTTCCAACACCTCGCTGGCCCTGCCCTCCGCGCTTTATCGCCACACGATCTCGGGCGAATATCCCGATGAGACCGGCGATTTCCGCTATGATTCGCGCGACAGCGACATCAAGCTGGTGCCGGATCTGTCCACTCTGTCCATCGTTCCCTGGGAGAGCGACCCGACGGCGCAGGTGATCTGCGACATTGCGGGCTCCAAGGGCGAGGACGTGCCCTATACGCCGCGCAACGTGTTGAAGAACGTGCTGGCGCTCTATCGCCAGCGCGGCTGGAAGCCGGTGGTGGCCCCGGAAATCGAATTCTATCTCGTCGCCCAGAATGACGACCCCGACTATCCGCTGCGCCCGCCCAAGGGCCGCTCGGGCCGGTCGATCAATGGCGGCCAAGCCTATTCCATCGCCGGGGTGAACGAGTTCGACGAGCTGATCGACGACATCTATCACTTCTCGGAAAAGCAGGGCCTGGAGATCGACACGCTGATCCACGAGGAGGGGCCCGCCCAGCTCGAGATCAACATCCGCCATGGCGATCCGATCGAGCTGGCCGACCAGGTCTTCCTGTTCAAGCGCACGATCCGCGAGGCGGCGCTCAAGCACGGGATCTTCGCCACCTTCATGGCCAAGCCGATGCAGGGCCAGCCGGGCTCGGCCATGCACATCCACCAGTCGGTGGTGGAGATCAACACCGGGCGCAACCTGTTTTCCAATCCGGACGGATCGGCCTCGAAGGAGTTCTTCCACTTCATTGGCGGCATGCAGCATTACATGCCCAAGGCGCTGTCGATGATCGCGCCCTATGTCAACTCCTATCGACGGTTGACGCCGGATATGTCGGCGCCGGTCAACAATGCCTGGGGCTATGACAACCGCACCACGGCCTTCCGCGTGCCGGTGTCGGAGCCCTCGGCCCGGCGGGTGGAGAACCGGCTGCCGAGTTCCGACGCCAACCCCTATCTCGCGCTCGCCGCCTCGCTCGGCTGCGGCTATCTCGGCATGGTCAGGCAGCTGGAGCCGACCGCGCCATCCGACGACACGGTCAACGACAAGACCATCGACCTGCCGCGCGGCCTGCTCGAAGCCATTTCGGCGCTGGAATCGGAGCCGGACCTGGCGGAGGTGTTCTCGGCCGAGTTCATCGCCATCTATTGCGGCATCAAACGCGGCGAGTTCGAGACCTTCATGCAGGTGATCAGCCCGTGGGAGCGCGAGTTCCTGCTCCTCAACGTGTGAGGGCGGCGATGGCGTGGCAGTCCCCGATCTCGCCCGGAATCTCGCTCTATGAGGAAACGGCAGGGCCACGCCCCGCCTATCCGCCGCTTTCGGGAAGCCGCAGCGCCGATGTGGCCATCATCGGCGGCGGCTTCACCGGGCTCAATGCCGCCCTGCATCTGGCCTCCCAGGGGGTGGCCACGGTGCTGATCGACGGCTGTCGCTTCGGCGACGGCGCCTCGGGGCGCAATGGCGGCCAGCTCGGCACCGGCCAGCGCAACGAGGTGGACGAGCTGGAAAAGCTGCTCGGCTATGAGCGCTCCAAGGCGCTGTTCGACATGGCCGAGCATGCCAAGAAGGCGCTCCTGGATTTCGCCCGCGACCAGGCGCTCGACATCGACTACCGGCCCGGCCACCTTTCGGTGACGCACAAGGCGGCCTATGAGCGCGACTACCGGCATTTCGTCGAGACGCTCGCCAACCGCTACGACTATCCGCATGTGCGCTATCTCGACCGCGAGGCGACAGAGGCGAAGCTCGGCTCGCGCCATTATGTGCTGGGCGTGGAAGACAGCGGAACGGGCCACATCCAGCCGATGAAGCTGGTGATCGGCCTTGCACGCGCCGCCGCTGCCGCCGGTGCCGCCCTGCACGAGCAGACGCGTGCCACCCGCCTGCAGCGCAAGGGCACGAAGCTGGAGGTGGAAACCTCCCACGGCACGATCCGTGCCGACCGGGTGCTGATCGCCTGCAACGCCCATATCGAGGCGCTGGAGCCGGTGACGGCAAACCATGTCATGCCGATCCGCTCCTTCATCGGCGCCACCGAGCCGCTCGCGCGCTTTCCCGAGATCCTGCCCGAAGGTCATTCGGTGGCCGACAGCCGATTCGTGGTGCGCTACTTCCGCAAGAGCCCCGACGGGCGGCTGCTGTTCGGCGGGCGCGAGGCCTATACCGCCGACAGCCCGGCGGATCTGGCCGGCCCGATCCGCGGCCAGATCGCCGAGGTCTATCCGCAGCTGAAGAATGTGGCGATCACCCATGCCTGGGGCGGATCCGTGGGCATCACCCTGCCGCGCCGGCCCTTCGTGCGTGAGGTCATGCCCGGCGTCACCTCGATCGGCGGCTATTCCGGCCATGGGGTCATGCTCGCCAATTATTGTGGCCGCCTTTATGCACAATCCGTGCTGGGCGGCTCGCATGAGCTCGATCTTTTAAAGGATCTTCCTGTACCACCCTTTCCCGGCGGCCGGCACTTTCGCTCCGTGCTTTTGTTCGTCGCATTGAGCTGGTATGCCCTACGCGACAGGCTCTGAGGCGCAGCAATTTCTGCCGGGAGTACTTTTTTGGCCTGACCATACTAGCGCATTTAAATCGATTAGATTATACGCTGTCCAGGGAAGCGAGACCAAAACGTGATGAGCAGTCAGATCATTCCAGTAGAACCCTTCGACTACGTCGTTTTCGGCGGCACCGGCGACCTGGCGGAGCGCAAGCTCCTGCCTGCGCTCTACCACCGCCAGCTCGACGGCCAGTTGAGCCACCCGACCCGGATCATCGGCGCCTCGCGCAGCGTGCTGACGCACGAGGAATACCGCACCTTCGCGGTCAACGCGCTGAAGGAGCACCTCAAGCCCGGCGAATATGAGGAGGACCAGGTCAAGATCTTCACCGATCGCCTGTTCTACATCTCCGTCGATGCGCGCTCCGACGCGGGCTGGGACAAGCTCAAGCAATTGCTCGACGATGGCGGCAAGGACCGGATCCGCGCCTTCTATCTCGCCGTGGCGCCGGCGATCTTCGGCGATATTTCCGAACGCATCCGCGACAACAAGCTGATCACCAAGCAGACGCGTATTGTCGTGGAAAAGCCGATCGGCAAAAGCCTGGCCTCCGCGCTCGAGCTGAACGACACGATCGGCAAGGTCTTCCGCGAAGAGCAGATCTTCCGCATCGACCACTATCTCGGCAAGGAGACGGTGCAGAACCTGATGGCGCTGCGCTTCGCCAATGCGCTCTACGAGCCCCTGTGGAACGCCTCGCATATCGACCATGTGCAGATCACAGTGGCCGAATCGGTCGGGCTGGAAAGCCGTGCCGGCTATTACGACACCGCCGGCGCGCTGCGTGACATGGTGCAGAACCACATCCTGCAGTTGCTCTGCCTCGTTGCCATGGAAGTGCCCACCAATATGAGCGCGGAAGCGGTGCGCGACGAAAAGCTGAAGGTGCTGCATGCGCTGAAGCCGATCACGCCGGCCAATGTCGAGCGGATGACCGTGCGCGGCCAGTATCGCGCCGGCGCCTCGGCCGGCGGCCCGGTCAAGGGCTATCTGGAAGAGCTGGAAAGCGGCCAGTCCGACACCGAGACCTTCGTCGCCATCAAGGCCGAGATCGGCAACTGGCGCTGGGCCGGCGTGCCCTTCTATATCCGCACGGGCAAGCGCATGGCCTCGCGCATGTCGGAAATCGTCATCACCTTCAAGCCGATCCCGCATTCGATCTTCGATGAAAGCGCGGGCCGGATCGAGGCCAACCAGCTGATCATCCGCCTGCAGCCGAACGAAGGCGTCAAGCAGTCGCTGATGATCAAGGATCCGGGCCCGGGCGGCATGCGCCTGCGCAACGTCTCGCTGGACATGACCTTCTCCGAGGCCTTCAACGTGCGCAGCGCCGATGCCTATGAGCGCCTGCTGCTCGATGTGGTGCGCAACAATCAGACGCTGTTCATGCGCCGCGACGAAGTCGAGGCCGCATGGCGCTGGGTCGATCCGATCCTCAAGGCCTGGGAAATCGTCGGGCAGAAGCCGCAGGGCTACACCGCCGGCACCTGGGGCCCGAGCCAGGCCATCGCGCTCATCGAGCGCGACGGCCGCACCTGGCACGAGAACTGAGCCGGACGCGGCGGACGGCCGGAAACGGCTAGCCGCCCGCCGCTCCCACAAAGAGACGTGCCGCAGACAGTCGGCGCATCCTTGCGGGCTGACAGGGACGAACGAAGACGGCCGATGCGGATGCCGAACCGGCGCTATCCGGCCTTGCAAGCGGTGGAGACAGGGCTGATGCCGACGACATTCAATGCTTTCGCTTCCGGAGCGGAGCTGGCCGGAGCCCTGGCCGAGCGGGTTGCCGCTGCCTTGCGTGACGGCATCGCCGCGCGCGGGGCCGCAAGCCTCGCCGTCTCGGGCGGATCGACGCCCAAGGCCTTCTTCGCCGCGCTGTCGGGCCATGCACTGGACTGGCAGAAGGTGACGGTGACGCTGGTCGACGAACGCTTCGTGCCGCCGGACAGCGACCGCTCGAACCACCGGCTGGTGGCCGAGAACCTGCTGCAGAACGAAGCTGCGCGCGCCCATTTCGTGCCGCTCTATCACCCGGCCGAAAATGTCGAGATCGCCGCTGCCGAAGCCAGCATCGAGACGGCGGCAATCGCCGCGCCCTTCGACGTGGCCATTCTCGGCATGGGCGGCGACGGTCACACCGCCTCCTTCTTCCCTGGCGGCTCGCGGCTTTCGGAAGCGCTGGCGGCCGACACGCCGCGCGGCGTCATCACCATGACGGCAGAGGGCGCCGGCGAGCCGCGCCTGACCTTTACCTTCTCCGCCCTCAACGATGCGCGCCTTTTGGTGCTGCACATCGAGGGCGAGGCCAAGAAAACGGTCCTGGCCGCGGCGCAAGCCGAAGGCGAGGAAACCGAGATGCCGATCCGCGCCGTTCTGCGCCGGGCGATAAGCCCTGTCGAGATCTACTGGGCGCCCTGACCAGATCAGGCCGAAACCCGAGGCGCACAGATATCGGCCGGGCACCGCCCCGAGCGGCCGGGAAACCGGCCGTGGGTCGGCCCGTGGCCGACACTGCAGACCCTGTCTTTCTGCGGCAACCGTCCGCTTCTTGCGGCGCGGCGCTGCTGACGTTCCTCTAAGACCCGCAGGAGCCCCTTGTGACCGGGCTCCGGAAAAGGAGTGCCATGTCCGTCGATTCCCGCATCGCCGCCATCACCCAGAGACTGATCGAGCGGTCGAAACCCACCCGTGAAGCCTATCTCGAGCGCGTGCGCAACGCTGCCGCCAAGAGCGTGCACCGCTCGGTGCTCGGCTGCGGCAATCTGGCCCATGGCTTCGCCGTCTGTTCCCCCGCCGAGAAACAGGCGCTGGCCGGTGACACCGTGCCCAACCTCGGCATCATCACCTCCTATAACGACATGCTCTCAGCGCATCAGCCGTTCGAGACCTTCCCGGCCATCATCCGCGAGGCCGCGCGCGAGGCGGGCGGCGTGGCGCAGGTTGCCGGCGGCGTGCCGGCCATGTGCGATGGCGTGACGCAGGGCCAGCCCGGCATGGAACTGTCGCTGTTCTCGCGCGATCTGATCGCCATGGCCGCCGGCATCGGCCTGTCGCACAACATGTTCGACAGCACCGTCTATCTCGGCGTCTGCGATAAGATCGTTCCCGGCCTGATGATCGCCGCCATGACCTTCGGCCATCTGCCGGCGGTCTTCATTCCGGCCGGACCGATGACCACCGGCTTGCCGAACGACGAGAAGGCGCGCGTGCGCCAGCTCTTCGCCGAGGGCAAGGTTGGGCGCGACGAGCTGCTGGAAGCGGAGTCCAAATCCTATCACGGCCCCGGCACCTGCACCTTCTACGGCACGGCCAATTCCAACCAGATGCTGATGGAGATCATGGGCTTCCACCTGCCCGGCGCCTCCTTCATCAATCCGGGCACGCCGCTGCGCGAGGCGCTGACGCGCGAGGCGACCAAGCGGGCACTGGCGATTACCGCCCAGGGCAATGAGTTCACGCCGGCCGGCGAGATGATCGACGAGCGCTCGATCGTCAACGGCGTCATCGGCCTGCATGCCACCGGTGGGTCGACCAACCACACCATGCATCTGGTGGCCATGGCGCGCGCCGGCGGCATCCAGCTGACCTGGGCCGACATTGCCGAGCTGTCCGACATCATCCCCCTGCTCGCCCGCGTCTATCCGAACGGGCTGGCGGATGTGAACCATTTCCACGCCGCCGGCGGCATGGGCTTCCTCATCAGCCAGCTCCTCAAGCAGGGCCTGCTGCATGACGATGTGCGCACCGTCTTCGGCCACGGTCTGGCCTCCTATGCCATCGACGTGCGGCTGGGCGAGAACGGGTCGGTCCAGCGCCTGCCGGCGCCCGAGGTGAGCGGCGATCCCAAGGTGCTCGCCACCATCGACCAGCCCTTCCAGGCCAGCGGCGGCCTGCGCATGCTCTCGGGCAATCTGGGCAAGGCCGTCATCAAGATCTCGGCGGTCAAGCCCGAGCGCCACATCATCGAGGCGCCGGCCAAGATCTTCCACGATCAGAGCGAGCTGCAGGCCGCCTTCAAGGAAGGCACGCTGACCGGCAATTTCATCGCCGTCGTCCGCTTCCAGGGCCCCAAGGCCAATGGCATGCCCGAGCTGCACAAGCTCACCACCGTGCTCGGCATCCTGCAGGATCGCGGCCAGATGGTGGCGCTGATCACCGACGGGCGCATGTCCGGCGCCTCGGGCAAGGTGCCCTCGGCGATCCACATGACGCCGGAAGCCGTCGAAGGCGGGCCGATCGCAAAGATCCAGGAAGGCGACATCATCCGCCTGGACGCCGTGGCTGGCACCATCGACGTGGTCGGCAATGCGGAGGATTTCGCTGCCCGCACGCCCGTCATCGCCGATCTCTCGGCCAATGAGTTCGGCATGGGCCGCGAGCTTTTCGCGCCCTTCCGCGCCGCCACCGGCCCGGCCGATCACGGCGCCAGCGTGTTTTTCCACTAGGGCATCGGACCGAAAAGTGGGAACCGGTTTTCGGAAAAATCCGATGCAAAAACAAAAAATTAGAGCATCAGACTGCGTGCGATTTTCAGTCTGATGCTCTAGGGCATCGGGCTGCGCCTGATCTTCAGGCGAGCTCTCTCCGCCAGTCAGCCGGTCCAGTCGTCGGCTGGGCTCCACAGAAATCACCCTCTGCCCGGCCGTCCCTTCCTCAAGAAGGGGCGGCTTTTTCGTTGTTGCCGACGACCGCCGGCGGGTACAGACGACGTCTGATTGCGTTCTCCTGTAAAAATACAGCTGGCGCCCGCCAGTGATGCGCCACGCAAAACCGGCGCAAAACATGTGTCAGCTTGGGCTTAACGACAAACGCGGCGGAAATTCTTACCTATCCTTAAAATTTGCCGTCTAACCTCTTCAGAGTTTCCTTAGGATGACAATGACAATAAGAGGCGGACGAACGACGTGCGCAGCAGCGACCAACCGACCTATCTGAGCCGAGAAGAGTCCTTCATGTATGACCGGGAAGTCGCCTTCCCGATGGAAGACACGATGAATGAGGCGCGGATCGAATATACCGAGAAGGGCATCGTTCATCTCAGCTCCCGTCGCTGCCAGGTCATCCGCCTGTCGAAGAGCGGCGCGGTGCTCTCCATGCCGACGCAGTTCAAGCTGCCGCAGAATTTCTATCTCGAATTCGTCAGCGCCAATGTGCCCATGGTCGGCTGCCTGACCAAGCGCGTGCATGCCGACAACAAGGTCGAGGCGCGCTTCCTGCGCCTGCTGACGGATCGCGACATCAACCGCATCTTCGTCTATTCCACCCATCCCAACCATCGCGGCCGGGTGCTCGACATCTATCGCTGACGCCGCCCTTCCGGCTGAAAACAGAAAAAGGCGCCGGAGCCTTCGCTCCAGCGCCTTTTTTCCGTCCGGGAAAAGCCGGCTTACAGGCGGCGATAGCTGACGCCGTTGGGATCGAACAGATGCATCTTGGCCGGGTCGGCGGCAAAGCGCAGCTCGGTGCCGCGCTCGACCGGCGCATGGCCGGGCGCCTTGGCGATCAGCGGCTCGCCGCCGGCCGGATCGTCGAGATAGATTAGCGTCACTTCGCCGAGCGCTTCGGTAATCGAGACCTTGCCGGCCAGCACATGATCGGCACCGGTGGCGATGGTCAGGTCCTCGGGGCGAATGCCGAAGCTCGCGGTCTTGCCCTTTTCCGTCGGTGCCGTGGCGATCGGCAGGGTCTGGCGCAGGCCACCGGGCAGCTCCACCGTGGTGCGCTCGCCCGTCTCGAGGATCTTTGCCGGCAGGATGTTCATGGCCGGCGAGCCGATGAAGCGGGCGACGAAGAGATTGGCCGGACGGTCATAGAGCTCGAGCGGCGCGCCGACCTGCTCGATATGGCCGGCGGACAGCACGACGATCCGGTCGGCCAGCGTCATGGCCTCGACCTGGTCATGGGTGACATAGATCATCGTGGTGTCGGCCAGCGTCTCGTGCAGCTTGGCGATCTCGATGCGGGTCGCCACGCGCAGTGCAGCGTCGAGGTTCGACAGGGGCTCGTCGAACAGGAAGACCTTGGGATTGCGGCAAATGGCGCGGCCGATCGCCACGCGCTGGCGCTGGCCGCCCGAAAGCGCCTTGGGCAGGCGGTCGAGATATTTGGTCAGCTGCAGGATTTCCGCGGCCGCGCGCACCCGGCGGTCGATCTCCTCCTTGCTCTCCTTCGCGATCCGCATGCCGAAGGCCATGTTGTCGTAAACGGTCATATGCGGATAGAGCGCATAGGACTGGAACACCATGGCGATGCCGCGCTTGGACGGCGGCACGTCGTTGACGCGCTCGCCCTCGATAAACATGTCGCCGCTGCTGATCTCCTCAAGCCCGGCGATCATGCGCAGCAGCGTGGACTTGCCGCAGCCGGACGGACCGACGAAAACGACGAACTCGCCCTTGTCGATCGACAGGTCGATGCCCTTGATGATGTCGACCGCGCCATAGGACTTGCGGATATCTTTCAGTTCCAAACCGGCCATCGCTGGGACCCCTCGTTCATTTGGTCGTTTCTGTCGGTGCGGCGCGGCCTGATGGCCGCACCCCTCCCCCTGTTCTTCCTGGTAGCGCATCGGAGCGAAAGGCGGTGCCCCAGTTCGCTCCGATGTTCGCTCCGATGCAAATGCACACTTAAAGCACGCGTGCGAAGAAGGCGCCCCAAGCCGGCAGCGTGATGCGCGTCTCGCCGAGATGCGAATCGAAGCCGTGGCCGAGCGCCGCCTCGATGCGCTCCGCCGGGCGCTCCACCGTCACCGGCTCGCCGCTCATGTTGAACAGGCAGAGCATTTCCTCGCTGCCATGCTGGCGCATGAAGCCCAGCACCGGCGCTGCATAAGGCCTGAAGTGGATCTCGCCCTTGGCCAGGCAGGCATGCTGTTTGCGGAAGGCCAGGAAGCGGCGGTAGTGGTGCAGCACCGAGCGCATGTCATGCTCCTGCACCGAGACGGCGCGGGCGAGATGCTCGGCCGGAACGGGAAGCCACGGCTTACCTTCGGAGAAACCACCGGCCGGCTTTTCGCTGTCCCAGATCATCGGCGTGCGGCAACCGTCGCGGCCCTTGAAGTCCGGCCAGAACTGGATGCCATAGGGATCCTGCAGATCCTCGAAGGCGATGTCGGCTTCCGTCAGCGCCAGTTCCTCGCCCTGGTAGATGCAGACCGAGCCGCGCAGCGACATCAGAAGCGCCGAGAGCATCTTGGCATGCGCCTCGTGATCCTGGATGCCCTCGCCCCAGCGCGAGATGTGGCGCACCACATCATGGTTGGAGAAGGCCCAGCAGGCCCAGCCCTCGGGCGCGGCGCGCTCGAAATCATGCAGCACCTCGGCCACGCGCGCGGGCGTCAGCGGATCGGGCGCCAGGAACTCGAAGGCGTAGCACATATGCACCTTGTCGCCGCCGGAGGTGTATTCCCCGGCGATTTCCAGGCCGCGCTGGCTGTCGCCCACCTCGCCCACGGCGGCGATCGCCGGGAACTCGTCCATGACGCCGCGGAAGCGGCGCAGGAAGGCGAGGTTCTCCGGACGGTTCTTGTCGTAGAGATGTTCCTGATAATTATAGGGGTTCACGGCCGGCGCGGTGTTGGCGTTGCGCCGCTCCGGGGCCAGCGCCGGATTGTCGCGCAGCTCCTTGTCGTGGAAGTAGAAATTGATCGTATCCAGGCGGAAGCCGTCGACGCCGCGCTCCAGCCAGAAGCGCTCGACATCGAGCAGCGCGTTCTGCACCTCTTCATTGTGCAGGTTCAGGTCCGGCTGCGAGGTGAGGAAGTTGTGCATGTAATATTGCAGCCGGGTCGGATCCCAGGCCCAGGCGGAGCCGCCGAAGATCGACAGCCAGTTGTTGGGCGGCGTGCCATCCGGCTTGGAGTCGGCCCAGACATACCAGTCGGCCTTGGCGTTAAAGCGGCTGGAGCGGCTTTCCACGAACCAGGGATGCTGGTCGGAGGTGTGCGACAGCACCAGATCGATCATCACCCGGATGCCCAGACGATGGGCCTCGGCGATCATCTCGTCGAAATCGGCCAAGAGGCCGAAGATCGGATCGACGCCCTTGTAGTTGGAGACGTCGTAGCCGAAATCCTTCATCGGCGAGGTGAAGAAGGGCGAGATCCAGATAGCATCGACGCCCAGCCCGGCAATATAGGGCAGACGGGCGGTGATGCCCTTGAGATCGCCGATGCCGTCGCCGTTGGAGTCCTGATAGGAGCGCGGATAGATCTGGTAGATCACGGCGCCGCGCCACCAGTCCCGATCGACCGCCGGCAGGGTGGATGTGACGTTCTGGCTGGTCATGGATGCACTTGTATCCCTGTCGCCGACGGCCGCGGGCGGCCCTATGCCGCCCTCTTCGGGCACCGCCGGTCATAACGAAAGCATAGAGAGGGCCGAACGCGGCGCTTCGCAAGGTGCCGCGTTCGGGAAAGACGTGTTCCTCAGCCGCCCTTGACCGAGCCGGCCAGCAGGCCGCGCACCAGATAGCGCTGCAGACCGAAGAAGACGAGCAGCGGCACGATGATGGTGATGAAGGCCGAGGCCGTGAGGATTTCCCAGTTGCCGCCGCGCGAACCCAGCAGGTTCACCAGCCGCCCTGTTAGCACCAGCTCCTGATCGCCCGCGCCGAGGAAGACCATGGCGACGAGCAAGTCGTTCCAGGTCCACAGGAACTGGAAGATGGCGAAGGAGGCCAGCGCCGGGAAGGACAAGGGCAGGATGATCTTGACGAAGATCTCGAAGTCGCTCGCGCCGTCGACGCGGGCGGATTCCATGATCTCCTTCGGCAGGCCGGCCATGTAGTTGCGCAGGAGGTAGATGGCGAGCGGCAGGCCGAAGCCGGTATGGGCGAGCCAGATGCCGGCATAGGTCTTGGCCGGCACGCCGAGCATGCCGCCGACACTGTTGTAGAGCCGCAGAAGCGGGATCAGCGACATCTGCAGCGGCACGACCAGAAGGCCGACGACCACGGCCACAAGCACGGCGCGGCCGGGAAACTGCATCCAGGCCAGCGCATAGGCGGCGAAGGCGGCGATCAGGATCGGGATGATGGTGGCGGGAATGGCCACCGTCAGCGAATTGATGAAGGAGGTGCCGATGCCGGCCGCCTTGAGCACTTCGCGGTAGTTGTCGAGCGTAAAGCGCGGCGGCACGCTGGCGGTGACGAAGATGCGCTGGCCGCGCCCGCCTTCAAAGCTCTTGTCGGAGACGATGTCGAAGCTGCCATCGTCCCGCACGGTCAGCTGGCCGCCATCGCCAAGCGTCGCGGTCTGCCCGGCCGGGAATGCGGCGGGCTCGCGCGAGGAGAAACCGAAGGCTGAGACCTTGGCATTGGAGCCTTCCAGCACATTGCCCGAAATGACGAACTTGCCGTCCTTCTGGGTCTGCGCCTCCGCGCCCGGTGCGCGGTAGACGAGATTCTGCGTGCTGGTGGAGAGAGCCGTCCACCAGCCCGATACGGCGAGCTGGTCCTTGTCGCGCAGCGAGGAGATCAAGAGGCCGGCCGTCGGCAGGGTCCAGAGCACCACGAGCAAGAGGACGGAGAGATGGACTACCCAGACGAGGGGGGAGCGCTTGGTCGCCAGCATGTCTTAGCCCTTCATCTCGCGGGTGGCGTTGCGGATGTTCCAGATCATGATCGGCACGACCAAGACCATGATGACCACGGCGATGGCCGCGCCGCGACCGAAATCGCCGCCGCCCCTGAACATCCAGTCGAACATGAGATTGGCCAGAACCTGGCTCTGCCATTGGCCATTGGTCATGGCCAGCACGATGTCGAAGACCTTGAGAACGAGGATGGTGATCGTGGTCCAGACCACGGCGATCGTGCCCCAGATCTGCGGGATCATGATCTTGAAGAAGATCTGCCAGCCATTGGCGCCGTCGATCACCGCAGCCTCGATCGTTTCCTCGGGGATGCCGCGCAGCGCGGCGGAGAGGATGACCATGGCGAAGCCGGTCTGGATCCAGATCAGGATCACCATCAGGAAGAAGTTGTTCCAGAAGGGCAGCGTGATCCAGGCCTGCGGCGCACCGCCGAAGGCGGTGACGATCGCGTTCAAGAGGCCGATCTGGTCTCGGCCCTCGGCACGGTAGTCATAGATGAATTTCCAGATGACCGAAGCGCCGACAAAGGAGATCGCCATCGGCATGAAGATCAGCGTCTTGGCGATGTTGCCCCACCAGATGCGGTCGGTCAGCGCGGCGATGACAAGGCCGAAGAAGGTGGCGAGCGCCGGCACGACCAGGAGCCAGAGGAAATTGTTGAAGATCGACTGACGGAATTCGCCGTCATGGATCATCCAGTTGAAATTGGCGAGACCGACAAAGGTCTGGCCGGTGCGGTCATGCAGCGACAGCCAGACGGATTCGATCACCGGATAGATCAGATAGATCGCCAGCAGGGTGAAGGCCGGACCGAGGAACAGCCAGGGGCGGATCTGGTTGGCGATGCGCATGTTGCGCGAGGCCTCGGCGCCCACGCGGCCGCGCGAGGGGAAGATCTGGTCGAGCAGCCAGTTCGACACGAAGAAATAGGCGGCACAGGCGAGAACGCCTGCCGCCATGGTGACGATGGCCATGAACAATTGCTGCATGCACGCTCCTCCTGAGAGTACCGACCTGATCCGGCCCGCCTTTGCCGGCGGGTTCTGTTGACGGCTAAATCAAAAAATCTGAGCGGGATTCCCGGCGAAAACCGCCCACATCTTCAACCATCCCGCTCCTGCCGCCTCCCGCAAGAGGGCATGGGGACGACCAGTGACAGAGTAACCCGGGATGCAAGGCGGTCGGCAAAGCCATCCTTCCCTCTGCATCCTCCCCCATTCCCTGGCATTTTCCTGAGGTCCGGCGCGTGGCGCGCACCGATACGAGGATCTGCAGGGACAGCCCTGCCCTTCCTTCAACGAAGGCCCGGACGCTGAAGCATCCGGGCCCTTGGCAGACTTCGTCAAGAGGGACTTACTTGATCGCGTCCCAGGCCTTCTGAATCTGCGCGCCGACATCGGCCGACGACTTGCCGCCGACATAGTCGATCATGCCGGTCCAGAAGGCGCCCGCGCCGATCTTGCCGGGCATCAGGTCAGACCCGTCGAAGCGGAAGGTCGTGGCGTTGAGCAGGATCTCGCCCTGCTTCTTCATCGCGGCATTGGCATAGGCATCCTTGTTGACGCTCTTATACGGCGTCAGGAAGCTCGACTGCGCCATCCAGACCTCATGCGCGATCGGCGTCTTGAGGAAGTCCATGAAGGCGCGCGAGGCGGCGGTGTCGCGGGTCATCATCGCCAGCGTGCCAGCACCCTCGACCGGGCTGCCAAGCTCCGGCTTGGAGGCGTAAGGCGGGAAGTAGAAGAAGTCGACATCCTCACCTACCTTGGTGCCGGCCGGGAAGAAGGACGGAACGAAGGACGCCTGCTTGTGCAGATAGCACTTCGGCGGCGAGGAGAAGAGGCCCTTCGGGCTGTCGCGGAAGTCGGTGGAGGACACCGCGGCCACGCCGCCATCGACAAACTTGTCGTTCTTGGCGAACCAACCGAATTCATCGATCGCGCCGAGAACAGCCGGGTCGGTGAACGGAATGGCGTTGGTGACCCACTTGTCATAGGTCTCGGGCGTCTGTGTGCGCAGCATCAGGTCTTCGACCCAGTCGGTGGCCGGCCAGCCGGTGGCGCCGCCGGAGCCCAGACCGATGCACCAGGGCTTGCCGCCATCGGCCGCGATCTTCTCGGTCAGCGCCTTCAGCTCTTCCATCGTCTTGGGCACCTGATAGCCCGCGTCCTCGAAGTTCTCGGGCACGTACCAGACCAGCGACTTCACGTCGATCTTGTAGGGGAAGGCATAGACCTGCTTCTTGCCGTCCTTGCCGGCATAGGTCGACAGATCGACCCAAGACTGGCCGGCGGCATAATTGTCCTTCAGCCAGGTGCCGGTCTCTTCGCCCAGCGGCGTGAGATAGCCCTTGGAGGCGAGATCGGCGATCAGGCCCGGCTGCGGCAGAATGGCGACATCGGGCGGGCTGCCGGCCTGGGTGTCGATGACGATCTGCTGCTCGTAGTTTTCCGAGGAGGAATATTTCACGTCCACGCCGGTGGCGGCACGGAAATAGTCCAGGATCGATTCGAACAGCGCCTGGTCTTCGCCGCGCCAGGGGCCGAAGATGGTCAGCGTCTGGCCCTTGAGGTCATGGCCGGACTTGAAGCTGTCAAAGCTTGCCCAGTTGAACTTGGAATCCTCGCCCGGCTTGAACTTCAGCTCGGCCGCATGCGCCGAACCCGCCAGCATCGCCAGGGCGGCGACCCCCATCAGGAATCTCTTCTTCACGCACTCATCCTCCCGTTTGCCGGCCGTGGAAGCAAGGGCCGGAAAGCCTCAGAAGCGCCCTCTCTCAAAGCGCTTTGAAAATTAACAAAACCGATACGCGCGCAAAGAGTCAAGAGGGGCATCTCAGCAACGGGTAAAATGATGCATTTTGACGCATCGCAGCACAAATTTTCCGCAGCACAGCGGCGTATTGGCCTTCCGATCGCGGAAAATGCGGCGATAGTGTTCTCTCCATTGCGCTTGCAGGCTATATTATTGAAACGTTTTCAAAGCGCTTTGAGGGAGGTCGTCCGCGTTGACCGTGAAACTGAAACAGCTGTCGGAAATGCTCGGCCTTTCGCAGACCACGGTCAGCCGCGCCCTGAACGGCTTTCCGGAGGTAAGCGCGGAGACGCGTTCGCGCGT
This sequence comes from Xaviernesmea rhizosphaerae, assembly GCF_001938945.1. Classification (GTDB taxonomy): domain Bacteria; phylum Pseudomonadota; class Alphaproteobacteria; order Rhizobiales; family Rhizobiaceae; genus Xaviernesmea; species Xaviernesmea rhizosphaerae. The sequence goes on along the minus strand of NZ_MKIO01000030.1, from coordinate 111,742 downwards.
GATGAAAGCCGTCAGGGAAACGGGCTACCGGCCAAACCGGGCCGCGCAGCGGCTGGCGACGGGGCGGGCCGGCTCGCTCGGCCTGGTGATGCCGATCGCGCCGGGGCTCGATTCAGACGTGCATTTCGGCGAGTTTCTGGCGGGTCTGGGCGAGGAAGCGGTCAAGCACGACTTCCATTTCGTCATCAATCCCAGCGCCCCGGAGGACGAGGAAAGCACCTTCCGCCGGCTGGTGGCCAGCGGCAATGTCGATGCGCTCTATATCGCCTATGTCCGCCGGGACGATCCGCGCATCGCGCTCCTCAACACGCTGAACATGCCCTTCATGGTGCATGGCCGCGCGGTGGACCAGGGGCCACACAGCTACCCCTTCCTAGACATCGACAATACCGGCGCTTTCTACAATGCCGCGCGCCTCCTGATCCAGCTCGGCCACCGGCGCATCGGCCTGATCAACGGTCCGGCCCATTTCGCTTTCGCCATCCGGCGCGAAAAGGGCATGCGCAAGGCGCTGGCCGAAAACGGCCTGCCCTTCGACGAGCGGCTGGCGCATAACGGGCTGATGACCGACGATTTCGGCCATCAGGCAATGGAGATGCTTCTGGAAGAACCGGAGCCGCCGACCGCGGTGCTCTGTTCCAGTACGGTGCTGGCGCTGGGCGCCGTCAGGGTGCTCGACCGGCGGGGGCTGAAGGTCGGCCGCGACATCTCGCTGATCGCCCATGACGACGAGCTGCCAATGCTGAAGCCGGAGAACTTCAGCGTACCCCTGACGACCACCCGCTCCTCGCTGCGCGCCGCCGGCGCGCGCATCGCCGAGCGGCTGATCAACCGGGTGCTGCAGCATGGCGACCCGGCCGAGCAGGAGCTTTGGCGCACGGAGCTGATCCTGCGTGAGTCCACCGGCCCTGCCCCGGTTCGGTAGCAGGGCCGCTTTCGCGAACGACCTGTCAGAAACTCGGCGACGGCCGGCCGCTGGCGCGGTGGGCGGCGATCACCGTATTGGCCATGAGCATGGCGATGGTCATCGGCCCGACGCCGCCGGGCACGGGGGTGATGGCGGCGGAAACGGGTTCGCAGGCGGCGAAATCGACATCGCCCACAAGCCGGCTCCGGCCCTCGCCGCGCTCCGGCGCATCGATGCGGTTGATGCCGACGTCGATCACGGTCGCGCCGGGCTTGACCCAGTCCGCCTTGACCATCTGCGGCCGGCCCACGGCGGCCACGAGAATATCGGCCTGGCGGCAGACGGCGGCGAGGTCCCGCGTGCGCGAATGCGCCATGGTGACGGTGGCATTGGCCGCCAGCAGCAATTGCCCCATCGGCTTGCCGAAGAGATTGGAGCGGCCGATGACGACGGCGTTGAGGCCGGAAAGATCCGCGCCATGCACCTCGCGCAGCAGCACCATGGCGCCCGCCGGCGTGCAGGAGATCAGGCCGCCCTTGAGATCGCCGGTGGCCAGCTTGCCGGCATTGACGACATGCAGCCCGTCCACGTCCTTTTCCGGCCGGATCGACTGGATGATCGGCTCGGCCTGGAGATGGCCCGGCAGCGGCAGCTGCACGAGAATGCCGTGGATCGCCGGATCGTTGTTCAGGGTCTCGACCAGGGCGGCGAGCTCTTCCTGCGTGGTCTCTCCGGCAAGAGTGTGCTGCACGGAGGCAAAGCCGCATTCCTTGGCCATGCGGCTCTTGGCCGAGACATAGGCATGGCTTGCCGGATCGTCGCCGACGATCACGACGGCGAGACCCGTGCGCGGACCGCCTGCGGCCTCCAGCGCTCCGGCGGCCTGCTTGACCTTGTCGATCACGGTTGCCGCAACCTGCTTGCCGTCAATCACTCTGCCCATGCTGAACGTCCTTGATCCTCTGATCTGCCCTGCCCGTCTCCGCACCGACGCCAGCCGAACGGACCACGCCTGAAAGCGGAGCCGCAGGATGCGCGAGGTTGAGACGCGGGACTTTCCCGTCCGCGTCCTATGCTGTTCCGCTGGGGCGATTTCAAGGTCCGTCGCCAAGAAAGCCTGTCCGTCCGCGCTCACCAAACCGCTTTCCAGCAGAGGGCGCGCCGGGGAGCGGCGCGGCAGGCGGCGGCTGACCGTTAACGGCAGCGCCCCAGGCGCCATGCAGGGGCAATCAGTGGCAGTCGGACGGTGGGAAAAGCTGATGCGCGCACCGCCGGCGGGGCGAACCCGGGCCGACGCGCCCGATCCTGAGGCGCTCGCCTCACAGGGAGGAGGACTGGGTGCGGGCATAATCCTCGACGCGGGCGCGCAACCGGCGCAGATCCGCCCGCAGCTTGAGCACAGGTTCGATCGCGCGCGCCTCCTCGGGGCTGAGCCCGTCGAAATCGAGCGCGCCCGCCTGCGCATCGTCCCGCGCGGCGGCACGGGCGGCAGAGGCGGCGCGCAAATGGTCTGCCGACGCCATCCAGCCGGCATCATCGCCTGTCTGGTTGCTGTCGCCCGCCTCGTCGCGCGCGTCCGGCATCGGTTCCGGCGCCGTGTCGACGGCCAGCGACGGCGCGGGATCGCGCCGGGCATCCGGCGCGCGCAGCGGCGCGAAACGAACGGCATCGGCTTTCGTCTCGGGCAAGGACGCAGGCGCGCCCTCGGCCGCAGCCTTGGCCCCGTGCCCGTCAGGGCCTTCGGAATGCTCGCTCACGGCGGCGGCCTTGAGGCGCTCTGCCGTGACGGCGGCTTGCAGGCGCTCGGCCGCGACAGAGGCCGATGTCGGCGCCCGGGAGACGGCTTGCGGGGCCGGTGCGGCCCTCTCCGCGGGCAGTCCGCCCGAAGGCCCGAAGTCGAAGGGTCCCGGGTTTGGCGGCGGTGGCGGCGATGGTGGCGGCTCGGCAGGCGGGTCGGCCTGGACGCGCGCCGGCGTCGGCGCCGAGGCAGCCGCCTGTGGCCGTGCGCGCGCGGCGACGAGCAGCGCGCGGGTGCTGCGGAACAGGCCGACGAGCACGGCAAAGCCGATGCCCAGCGCGAAGCCGCCGAGGAGGCCCGCCACCGCGATGATCTTGCGTGACAGCCCGGTCGGCTTCAGCGCCGGCTCGGCCTGAGCGATGACGCGGATATTGCGCGAGGTCAGTTTTTCCTCTTCGCCCGTCTCGCCGGCGCGCTTGAGGAAGGATTCGTAGATCGCCCGGGTCGCATTGGCCTTGCGCTCGAGCTCGCGCAGCTCGATGAAACTGGAGGAATTCTCCAGCTGCTGGGTCTTGCGGGTGGCGAGCTGCTGCAGCAGGTCCTGCTCGGTGCGCAGCGCACGCTGCAGCTCCGTCTGGGTGGAGGCAGCGATGCGGCGCAGCTCGTTGCCGATTTCGGTGCGGGCCGATTCCAGCGCCTGTGCCGCGGCAAGGCGCTGGGGATGGCGCGGGCCGAGGCTGGTTTCCAGCGCGCTCAGCTGGCTGCGGGCCTGGGCATATTGCTTGCGCAGCTCCTGCAGCGTCGGCGAGGCGATCTCTTCCGGAAAGGCGCCGCTCAGAATGTCGTTGAGCCGGATCTGGTTGGCGAGGTCGGCCTTGGCGCGGGCCTCGGCGATGCGGTTGCGCACCTCGCCCACCTGCTGGTTGAGCGAGAGGAGCTGCTGGTCGGAGATCAGCTGGCCCGAGACATTGACGATGTCGTGCTTGGCCTTATAGGCCTCGACCGCGCCTTCCGCCGTATCCAGCTCCTTGCGCAGATCGGCCAGCCGGCTGTCGAGCTGGTTGGTGGTACGCTTGAAGAAGCTCGACTGCGCCTGCTGCTCCTCGTCGAGAAAGGCGCTGACGATGGCATTGGCGATCAGCGCCGACTTGCGCGCGTCGCGGGTCTTCACCTGCACGGTGACGATGAAGGTCTTGGGGTCGCGGCCGACCGTCAAGGCGTCGGACAGCTTTTCCAGAACGCGCGGATCGATCTCCGTCTGGTTCTCCGCCACGCTGCCGCCCTCGGCCGGGGCCTCGGTCTTGCCGGCAAATTCGGGATCACGCGCAAGCCCCAGTTCGCGCGCGACGCGCTCCAGCACGGTGCGCGAACGCAGAACCTCAAGCTGGCTGTCGACCAGCGCCAGAATGCCTTCCGTCGCCAGCGTCTGCTTTGACAGGTCGCTGTCGGTCAGCTGCACCTCGCGGGGGTCGATATAGAGCTTGCTTTCCGAAACGTAATGCGAGGGGGCCACCATGGCAAAGCCGATGCCGGCCAGACCGCCCAGAATGGTGGTCACCATGATCAGCTTGCGGAAATCCCAGATCGCCTGGAACACCGTGACGACATCGATCAGCGGTGCCGCACCGGCCTCGCGCGCTTCGGGGGCGGCGACGGGCTGCGGCGCTGGGGATGGCGTTGCAGCCGGCGCGCGCGACGCGTCGTCCTCCGCCAGATCCAGCAGCGATCGCGTCGGTCTTTTCCGGTTCGTTTCGTCGGATTGAAACATGACGCCCTACACCGCTCTCCCCAGCCGCCGGCGGAGATGACATTCCTGGTATGATGCCGCGGCCGGCAGCACAGGCGCAATCACCAGTGGTGCGCGGCCGGGCACCTGCCTTTTCGCAATTCTTCGCTAGCATGGTTAACCAAGCCAGAAAAATAAACCGTTAATGCTCCCGTTAGCGCGACAGGCGCACGCACGATTTCTTTCTTAAGGAATAGAGCGTAGACAAGCCCGACGGTCAGCAGGACCTTGCACGTGATTACACCCGCCCGCGCCCTTTACGACAGACACCATCGCATGGTGCACGCCTATCTCTCGATGGTGGGCGGCTCAGCCGTGCGGCTGGTGCTGTCGCTGATCTATTTCATCTGCATCGCCAATGTGCTGCCGATCAGCGAGTTCGGCCTGTTCGCCTCGGCCTCGGCCACGGGCGTGATGGTTTCGCGCGCGCTCGCCTTCGGCTTCATGTCGCCGCTCTACCGCGTCGCCACCGTCAAGCACCGGCTGATCGGCACCTATACGACTGGCTTCCTCGTCGGTGCCCTGTTTTCCCTGCCGCTGATCGTCGCGCTCTGCGCACTGATCTATTTCCTGCTGTTTGCCGAGGACATGGCCGGGCCGGTCTTCCTGCGTTTCATGCTGGCGGAAATCATCTGCTGGCGCGGGCTGGAGGTGGTCTCCAATGTGCTGAACGGCACGGGGCAATTCGCCCGCAGCGCGCTGATGGTGGTGATCGGCCAGGCGCTGCGCACCTTGAGCGCCGTGGCCTTCTACGCGCTGTCCTTCAACACGCTGTCCGACTGGTCGAGCTTCTATCTCGCCTCCAACATCATCAGCCTAGCGATCGCCATCGTTGTTTTCTATCCGCGGGTGCGGCTGCGCTGGCGGCCGGAGCTTTATATCCGCCGCTGGGTGGACAGCGTGTCGGTGGCCGGCGCCGAGATCCTGTTCTATGTGCAGTCGGAATTCGACAAGCTGGTCGTTCTCGCCGCTGGCGGGCCGGAGGTGACGGGCATCTATGCCATCGTCATGCGGCTGGCGGATCTGACCGCCCTGCCCGTGCGCTCCTTCAACACGCTGCTGGTGCAGCAGATCATGCGCTCGCCCGCCATCCTCAAACGCGGCCGCACCAAGCCGATGATCGAGGCGATCATTGCCGGCGTGTCCCTGCTGGCGATCGCCGGCATGGCCGGCTACCTCACCTTGTTTCCGCGCGGCCTCGGCAACAATGTGGCGGAGATCGCGCCCTTCGTCGCCATGGTTCTCCTGGTGCCGGGCTTCCGCAACCTGGTCGAATATCACTCCGAGCTGCTTTACGCGACCGGCCAGACCGTGCGCCGCGTCGTCAATCTCGCCTGTCTCGGAGCGATGAAGGTGGGGCTCTTGTGGCTGCTCCTGCAGGAAACGACGGCGCCGACCGGCTGGGTGCCGATGCTCAACCTGGTCTTCCTGGCGGTCTATGCCACCTCGATGGCGCTGACCTACCCCTCCGTCCAGCGCTGGGCGGCGCAGCGCTGATTTGTCCGATCCTGCAGCTTAGAGATCCCTCTCAGGAGGCTTGGCGGAGTTCTGAGACCACGCGGCGGATATCGTTCATCTCATAGCCGATGAAGGACTGGACGCCGATGCCGATCTGGTTCGGCCCCATGCCGGCCACCAGCTTGCGCAGGCCGTCCGGCCCGGTCTCGTAGCTGTCCTTGAACCAGGCGACGTGGCAGAAGGGCTCGTCGGTCATCCAATGCCCCTCCCCTTTCAGCACCTCTTCGGCGAAGCGGCCATAGACGATATATTCGGAGAAGGCGCGGCTGTGGGTCAGCGCCCGCTGCCAGCTCATGCCATGCAGCCGCTCGATATGCGCGATCATGGCGCGCACCGTGTCGCAGCGCCAGGAGACCATGGAATCGATGAAGCCGGCCGCCGGCAGGCGATAGGGCCCGATGCCGAGCAGACGGTCGGAATGGCCGAGCCAGGCGACATGGTCGGAGCGGATCGACGGGTCGATCTCGTCGGGCAGGCGGTAGAGCCGGCAGGCGCCGTCGCGCCAGAGTCTGGCGGGATCGAAATCGCGCACCAGGATCACGTCGCTGTCGATGGCGATCACGGCGGCCTCGCGCGCCGTGGCGGCAAAGGCGATCTTCATGATCTGCTGCACGTGCCAGCCGCGCAGGGGCTTGCCGAAGGGCCGCAGCCAGAGCTTGCGCTTCGGCTTGGTGGGGTCCGGCACGGCGCGCAGCCACCAGGGCAGGAGCGCGCGCTGGTCGATGACGCTGCGGCGCGCGCCCTCCAGCGTACGGAAGCGGCCGACATCGGGCGTATCCACCAGAAGATAATGGTGCCAGTCGCCCTTCATGTGGCTGTCGAGACTTTCGCACAACAGGGCGCAGCGCTCGAAATCGGGCGCATAGGAGGCGGTCATCAGGGCCGTGCGGCCGGGCACGCCGGCAATCGGTTCGGAAGGGCTCATCACTTGTCCAGGCTGCCCTGCGGCCGCGGCCCGCGACGGTCGATGATGACGCGCCCGTCCTCCACCGCCTTGGGGCCTTTCCACAGGCCGTTGAGAATGTTGAGGAAGAAGAGCGGAATGCCGAGAATGTAGCGCTTCCACAGACGGCGCGGTTCGCGCACCAGTCGATAGAGCCACTCCAGCCGCATCTGCCGCACCACCTGCGGCGCGCGCGGAACCTCGCCCGCGACGAAGTCGAACAGGGCGCCGACGCTGACCACCAGCCGCGCATGGCCGGGGCCGACATAGCGATCGACCCACTTTTCCTGGCGCGGCGTTCCCATCGCCACCATCAGAATGTCCGGCCTGAGCGCGCTGATTTCCGCCATGGCCCGCAGCGACCCCTCATGATCGATATAGCCATCTGCGACGGGAATGAATTCGTGCCAGGGCGCATGGCGATGGAAGGCCTCGGCCGCGCGCTTCAGCACGTCCGGATTGGCGCCGATCATGGCAACGCGCCGGGGGCGGGTCATGTAGGTGAACAGCGCCGGAATGAAGTCGGTGCCGTTCAGATTGGCGGGAAAGGCCGTGCCGTGAAAGGCGCGCGAGGCGATGTCCATGCCGTGCCCGTCGGGCAGGATGACATGCCGGGCCAGGATGGCGCGGTATTCGGCGTCGCTCTGCAGGAAGTTGGCATTGTTGGCATTGACGAAGGAAATCACCGTCTGGCCGATCGGGCGCGAGGCGGCCTCGTCTGCAAAGGCGAGCGCCTCCTTCCAGCCGAAATCGCAGATCGGAAGATTGAAGATCGCCCGGCGGGGCGGATAGACCGAGGTCTTCGGAAACAGCTTCATGATGCCCATCCTCCCTTATTGCTTCCCCAAAATGTGCGGCTCCAGCGCGCCCTTGCCCGCAGCCGCCGGCAGCGGCAGCGATTCACGTGTCGGCAGCCTGCTCTGCGGCGCTCCGGCAGGGACCGGCGCCTTTGCCAGAACGGCAAGCCCCTGTTCCAGTGCGGCGACGAGCGCCGCCCGCTGGGCGTCGTGGAAGTCTCCTCCCGCCACGACCCCCTGCCTGCCCGCGCGAACGGCGGCGACCATGGCCACAAGCGCCCGGGCGAAATCCTCCGGCGTCTGCGCGGTGACGCAATTTTCCGGTACGGCGGCAATGCCGCGCAGCGAGGCCGGCGTTGCCACGCTGGGCATGCCCAGCTCAAAGGTCTCGATCGTCTTCAGCTGCACGCCCGTACCGCCGCGCGCCACCAGCGGAACGACGCGCGCCTGGCGCACGAAGGCGGTGGCATCCGGCACGCGACCGAGGAAGCGCAGGCCGGGATGGTCGCTTTCGGGCGGATGGTCGATCACCCCGGCAATGGCGATCTCCATCTCCCGTGGCAGGAGCGGCACGACGGAGCGCACGAACCAGTCCAGCCCCAGGCGGTTCGGCCGCCAGCCCCAGCTACCGATCAGGCCGAGATCATAGGCCGCCGGCTCACGCGCAGGCGCGGGGCGCTGCCAGTGGCGCACCAGCGGCATGACGCCGCTTCTTGCGGCGACCTCTGGGCCGAAGGCCTCCAGATCCTGCGGCACGAAGGCAAGCACATAGGCGGCGCGGCGCGCCAGCGTCTGCTCCAGCCGATGAATGTGACGCGCCTCGCGCGCAAACAGCAGCCGCTCGACCAGCCCTTTGGCGTGCTGGGCGTTCTCCCGGGCGGAGGCCGCCTCAACATTGTGCGCGACGTAGATCGATGGATAGGCCGCCACCACGCGCTCGAAGGCGCCGGCGAGCTGCACGGAATTGAGGATCAGCCCGTCAAAGGGCATCAGCTTGCGCAGGGCGGCATCGAAGCGCTCCGGCGTCACGGTCAGGAGCTTGGCGGAGGACACCGTGGTGTGCCGCATCAGTGCGCGCATCAGCCAGCGCAGGCGCTGGCCGGCCGAGACGCGCGCATTGGTGATCTGCAGATGGCCGAGAAGATCGACATCGAAACCGTCCGCAGGCTCCTGCCCCGGTTCGAGATAGCCGATGACGCAGACATCGTGTCCCAGCGCCTTCAGCCCATCCACCAGCGCACGGTTTGCCACGTCGAATCCCGTCGCGGGATTGCGCACCGGAACCAGCGAGGAGACAACCACAAGACGCATGGACACACATCAAGCCTAAGGAAGCGATTGACGGAGAGACTAGCCCATCCGGCTCAAGGCCCGTTTAAATGGTTCGATCGAATGCAAACATAGGGCTTTACCTTTCGTTAAGAAAGCGGATTCAGGGTTTGTTGTTAAAGTGGCCCCAGATTGCTGGCTGCGTGTCGCAGATCGGCACGCTCCGCCAACGCCCACCCGTCAGGCCTGTCCGCATGTTCGAGCCATCCTCCGATGTCAGCTTGTTTTTCCGGCGCGAAAACGGTCCGCCCGCCGCCGTGCGGCTGGTGGTGACCGTGCCGACCTTCCGCAGGCCACAGCAGCTGGTCGAGACGCTGGAGAGCCTGCGGATCCAGGCGCCGGGCCTGCCCTTTGCCGTGATCGTGATGGAAAACGACGCGGAGGGCGGCGCGGGCGCCACGGCGGCGCGGAACTTCATGGAGCATCACGGCCTCGACGGCCTCGTCGTGATCGCGCACCAGCGCGGCAACTGCCATGCCTATAATGCCGGCTGGACGGCGGCGCTCGCGCATTATCCCGGGTTGGAGGCGCTGGCTGTGATCGATGACGACGAGCTGGCGACGCCGGGCTGGCTGGCGGGCCTGCTGGCCGCGCAGGCGGCGACCGGCGCCGATCTCGTCGGCGGGCCGCAGGAGCCGCGCTTCGAGGCCGGACGACGGCCGGATCTGGCGCGCCATCCGGTCTTCTCGCCGGCCTATGCCACCACCGGCCCGGTGCCGATCCTCTATTCCTCGGGCAATGTGCTGATCCGGCGCGCCGTGCTTGACGCCATGCCCCGCCCCTTCCTCGATCCGCTGTTCAATTTCATCGGCGGCGGCGACAGCGATTTCTACCGCCGTTGCAAGGCGCGCGGCTTCCGCTTCGCCTGGTCGGCCGAGGCGGCCGTGGTGGAAGCCGTGCCGGCCCGGCGCATGCAGGCCGACTGGATCCGCACCCGCAGCCTGCGCAACGGCGCGATTTCCGCCATGCTCGAACACCGCGCCGCTCCCGGGGCGGCGGGGCGGCTGAAGACGCTCGCCAAGAGCCTAGCCCTGCTCGCCGCGTCGCCCTGGCGCGGCATCGCGCTGTGGCGACGCACCGGCCTTGCGGCGGCGGCGCCCTATCATCTGCAGGTGGCGCTCGGACGGCTGATGGCCGAGGCGGGCATCGTCGGCGAGCAATATCGCCATCCCGAGAAGAATTAGGGCACCGGACTGGCCCGAAAACAGGTTCCCACTTTTCGGTCCGATGTTCTCTCTTGTGTTTTGGCATCGGATCGACCCGAAAACAGGTTCCCACTTTTCGGTCCGATGCTCTCTCCTGTGTTTCGGCATCGGGTTGATCCGAAAACCGGTTCCCACTTTTCGGTCCGATGCCCTGAACGGCAGAAAGCCCGCACAAGGCGGGCTTTCGCAATCCTATGGCTTTGCCGGCTCAGTGGCCCGAAGGCGCGTCCTTGCCGGGCATCACCTCATGGGCGGTGGCGCCGTTCTTGTCGACGACGGGCACGGGCTTGGGCTCGTGCGCCTCATCCGGCGGCTGGGCCAGGCGGGCAAGATCGGCCTTGTTGAGATATTCGAGCTGCTCGACATAGACCTCGAAGATCAGCTTGTCGCCATAGACTTCGTTCAGGCCGTCGCGCAGCACGTCCTTGAAGTGCGTCAGGTCGAAATTCGAGGTGTCGGCGATGTTGATCAGCTTCTTGCCGACGAGAATGTTGTAAAGCGCGCTCGTCGCTCCCTCCTTGAGGGGGATCTGCAGCGTCTTGGTCTTGGTCTTGTCGGCGGCATAGGACAGCTTCGCCAGGAAATAGCCCTGGACGCCGCCATTGGCGATCACCGGAACGGTGATCAGCTCGCCGGGAACATATTCCTGAAGGGCGGCGCGCGTGGCTTCCTCTTCCGAAACCTTGGGCGCGGAGGCGTGCTGCACAGAGAAATAGACAGCGCCGAGCGTGACGACGCAGGCCCAGATGCCGGTCAGAAGAAGCTTGATCATCACACCTCGCCGTAGCGGAACTGCTCTTGGGAGTAGATGCCGTCAGCCTCGGCCTCCTGGGCCGCGGCCTTGAGCAGGTCGACCACCGAGCGGCAGGCCTCCATATGCGCGCCGACCTTGCTGGAATTGAGCTCCAGCTTGGCGCGGATATGCTTGGTCTGCGACACGAAAAGATCGCTCTGCTGCACCGGCAGCACATCGCGCTGCAACATGGTCAGCTCGTACAGGCAGCGGCTCTTGCGGGCATTGGAGCCGCGCAGGTCGAAACTCGGGTCCACGCCGATGCGGCTGTTCTCGTTGTCCAGGATCATTTCGAGGCGGCCAAGCACGTTGCGGATGCGCGTGTCGCTCGATGCGGCAAATTCCATGGTCGTCTTCCTTGTTCCTGTCGGCGCGCCGTTCCGCAATGCGGCAGTGCGCTCCTTATAACCTTGCCCCGCCCCGCCGCATCGGCTCCTCTAGGAAGCAGCGAGCCGGCGGTGCCGGATTTTAAGTCCGTGCGGTCGCCTGGCTCTTGCCGGCGACGTCCGATTTCGTCGTTGCCATGTCGTCGTCCTTCATGCCCAGAAGCTCGGCCAGCGTCTGGCGCTGAACCTGCTGCACCATGCCGCTGGCTCGGGTCTGGTCGCTGGGATCGACCGAGGCCTGACGGTCGTTCTCGCCCGTGACGGGAATGCGGTTGACCATCAGCGTGCGGGCGATGCCGATGCCGTTGCCCTGGGCGATGACATTGGCGATCTGCTCGGCCATCATGCCCTTCCAGACATCGCCGGCCGTGCCCTTGCCGAAAACCTCGGTGTTGTCCTTGGGCAGCATGTCGGCCACGAATTTCTGCAGCACCATGCCTTCGAACTTGCGGTACTGGGCCGGCACCTTCTCCGCCTTGGCGCGGTTGTTGATGTCGCCGAGCCCCGTCGAGCCCTGATGCGGATTGTTCGCATGCAGCGTGCTGGAAAAGCCGTGGCCCGCTTCCGCGAGGCTGGTGGCGCGGAAGGCGGCGCGGTTGGCGCGCAGCTTCGCCTGTGCTTCCTGCACTTGCGTGGGGTCGGCGGCACGCACGACATCCAGAACGAGATCGCTGGGGGGCGAGATGGCCATGGCGGTTTCCCTTGAGGCACCCTGCGCCGCGCATTCGCTCATGAATGCGCACGAGATGCGGCTGAAATGGTCGAGAGCCCGGCAGCGCGACCGGGCTCATCACCCGGGCAGGCCCTGCCGGAGCGGCAGGCTTGAAGGCCGGCACGGCGGCGCGTGCCCGGCTGGAGAGCTCGGTGCGCCGGCGGTGCCGGGGGCGCGGCGCCTGCCGGCGGCAAAGCAGGCAGGGCGTCCGATCGATGAGGAAAACTATGCTTGGCCAACCTTACCGGAAGCTGGCGCGCGGCCGGCGGCCTTCCGGCCGGGACGCAGACCGCTCAATAGGGGTCGGGCGGCAGAAGCAGGCGCTGGTCGAGAATGTCGAACACGGCCTCGTCGGCAGCGGCGCGCTCTTCCTGGTCGCGCGCATCCTTGACGTGCTCGGCGAGGCGGTCGCCCTTGGCGCGCTCCTTGATGACGCGGCTTTCATGCACCTGTTGCAGCCCGTGCAGCATGCTGTCCTTCTGCGCCAGGCGCCCGAGCTGGGAGGCGTAATGGCCCGAGAACATCGCATGCAGCGGCTTGGCCGAGCCCATGGCATCGGCCACGCGGTCGATCGTCTCGGCGAGTTCCCGGCGCTGGCGCGCGGTCTCGGCCAGGTCGAATTCGGCCATGCGCTCGAGATGGCGCTGCACGGCGACCAGACGCTGGAGCTTTTCCGACCGGTTCAAGGGTGCCATGGCTATCCCGCCTGCATCACGAGGGCGAAGCCGTTGGCGAAGATCTTCAGCATCGCGGCCGCCGAGAGATAATAGAGGAAGATGCCCCCGATGATGATGTAGGGGGTGGAGATGAAATAGAGCGGGATCTGCGGCGCCAGCTTGTTGACCATGCCGAGCGCGACGTTGAACAGCAGGCCATAGATCAGGAAGGGGCTCGCCAGCCGCATCATGATCATGAAGGTGGTCTCGAGCGAATTGGTCAGCGTGATCAGCACGCCCTGCGGATCGAAGCCGCGGCCGATCGGCATGACCTGATAGGAATCGAAGATCGCGTCGAAGATCACGTGATGGAAGTCCATCATGAACAGGACCATCAGGCCGCCGAAGGAGATCAGGTTGGTCAGCTGGTTTTCCGCCGAATCTTCCAGCACGTCCTGCGCCGGCGGGGCGTTGAAGCCGATCAGCATGGTGATGACGCTGCCGGCAAATTGTAGGCCGAGAATGTAATAGCGCGCCACCAGGCCGATGACGCCGCCGATCACCGCCTCGCTGGCGATCAGGTAGATATAGGTATGCCCCTTGCCGGTCACCTGGGGATAGATGTCGTTCCACATCAGCGGCAGGATCGCCATGGAAATGGCGATCGCGGTGAACAGCCGCACCTGCGCCGCCACACGGGCGCTGGAAAAGCCCGGCATCAGCATGATGCAGGCGCCGATGCGGCAGAAGGCCGCAAACAGCGCCAGCACGGTGCCTTCGGGATCGGTGATCACGAGATCGACCCGATGATCTTGATTTCCAGTCCCTTGGCCAGCTCGACATGGCTGAGAACCGGCAGGGTGGCGAAGAGGCGTTCGATGATCATGCGCACATAAGAGCGGGATTCGGGCGAGGATACCAGCACGAACGGCATGCCGCGGTCCAGATGCTCGCGAATGACGCGGGTCGCCTGCTCCGAAAATTCCTCCAGATGCCGGGGATCGATATCGAATTCGACAATTTCTCCCTTGGCATCGCGCTTGAGCGCCTGGTGGAACACCATGTCCCACTTGTTGCCCAGCCGCAGCACGCGCAGTACGCCATTGTCGGAGAGATCGCCGCAGAGCTGCTGCGACATGCGCACGCGCACATGCTCGACGATCTGCTCGGTCTTGCGCACATGCGGCGCGAGCTCGGCCACGGCCTCGAGGATCAGGTGGAGGTTGCGGATCGAGACGCGCTCGGCCAGCAGAAGCTTCAGGACCGCCTGCAGCCCGGAATAGGACATGTGCGAGGTGCAGATCTCGTCGGCAAGCTTGCGGTATTCCGGATCCAGCCGCTCGATCAGGATCTTCACGTCCTTGTAGGAGAGCAGCTGCGGCAGGTTGTTGCGGATGACTTCGGAGAGATGCGTGAGCACCACCGAGACGTTGTCGATCGGGTGGAAGCCCTCGCGCTTCAGCTCCTCGGTGAATGTTTCGAGGATCGAGACGGCGGGCATGCCGAAGGCGGGCTCGCGGATCTCGTCGCCCGGCACGCTCGGCCGGCGTCCGCCGCCCGTCACCACGATCACTTCGCCGACGCGCACCGTGTTGGAGGCGATCGTCGTGCCGTGGATGCGGATGTGGTAGGCCTTGTCGGGAATGCCGATATCGTCGGTCACCTTGATTTCGGGAACGATCAGGCCGTACTGGGTGGCGAACTTGCGGCGCATCTTGCCGACGCGGAAGGCCAGCTCCTGATGCGCGCCGAGCAGGCGGGTGGAGACCTGCTTGCCGAGCAGAAGCTCGACTTCCGGCATCTTGAGGACGGCCTTGACCGAGTCCTTTTCCGTCTCGCGCACCTGCTGGGCGACGGCCTGTTCCTCCTCCAGCTTCTGCTTGGCGGCCGCGGCCAGCTGGCGGGGGATGATGTAGGCGAGAAAGCCCATGCCGCCGCCGAGAGCGGCGAAGGGCAGGAAGGGCAGGCCCGGCATGATGGCCAGGAGCAGCATCAGCCCGGCGGCGACCATCAGCGCGCGCGGATAGCCGGAGAGCTGGCCGACGACTGCCTGGTCGGTCGAGCCGGCGGTCCCGCCGCGCGAAACCAGAAGGCCTGCCGCCAGCGAAACGATCAGGGCGGGGATCTGCGAGACCAGACCATCGCCCACCGACAGCTTGACGAAGACGTCGGCCGCCTGGCCGATGTCCATCCCATGGCGGAAATAGCCGATGACGATGCCGCCGAAGACGTTGATGGCGGTGATCAGCAGGCCGGCGACGGCATCGCCGCGCACGAATTTCGAGGCACCGTCCATCGAGCCGTAGAAGGAGCTTTCTTCCTCCAGCTCGCGCCGGCGCCGCCGCGCCTCGTTCTCGTCGATCATGCCGGCCGAAAGGTCGGCGTCGATCGACATCTGCTTGCCGGGAATGGCGTCCAGGGTGAAGCGCGCACCGACTTCGGCGATACGCGTCGCACCCTTGGTGATGACGATGAAGTTGACCGTGATCAGGATGAGGAAGACGATCAGACCGATGACGAAGTCGCCGGACATGACCAGGCTGGCGAAGCCCGCAATGACCGAGCCGGCGGCATCATGGCCCTCATGCCCGTGCGAAAGGATGACGCGGGTCGTGGCGATGTTGAGCGCCAGACGCGTCATGGTCGCGATCAGGAGGATGACCGGGAAGGAGGAGAATTCCAGCGGCCGCTTGATCCACAGCGCCACCATCAGGATCAGGATCGAAAAGGCAATGGAAAAGGCCAGTCCGAGGTCGATCAGGAAGGGCGGGATCGGCAGAAACAGGATCGACAGGATCATCACGATCCCGAGCGCGAATCCGATCTCGCGGCTGCGGGACGCGATCTGAGGGATCGGCAGGGAGACAGGCGGTTGTGCCATCGAGGAGCATCCGTTCTCTTCATGAGAAGGAGGCGGCGTAACATGCCGCCCATTCCCCTAGAGGCAATAGAGAACGAAGCTTGCGCGAGGGTCGCGGCGGGATGGGGGACGGGTCGGCCTCACGGGCCGGAGGCCGCATGCGGCGGCAATCACGGGCGGGGCAAAGCGCCGGGCGGAAAGGCCGGGTGATCGCCTGTTCAGCCGCTCTCGCGGACTTTTTTGTCTGCCGGCGGACTGTCTTGTCTCGCGGACTGATTCGGCGAGAAAGCGCCTGAGCCCGCGGCCTGGGACGAGAACCAAGCTGCGGAAACGCCTGCGACCCGGCTGTTCAAGGGGCCGGGGTGCGCCGTCAGAAACCGGTCTGGATGCGCGAAAACACCATGTCGGTGAAGATCGAGATCTGCGAGCCGACGAAGGGCGCCGAGATCGCGACCGTGACGAGCACGGCGACGATCTTCGGCGCGAAGGTCAGCGTGGCCTCCTGAACCTGGGTCAGGGCCTGAACCAGGGCGACGACGAGGCCGACCACCATGGCGGCGGCAACGGCCGGTCCGGATGACACCAGCACCGTCCAGATCGCTGCCTGGACCATATCGAGCGCATCCGCTTCGTTCATCGCACCTGTGCCTACTTGATCGTCACACCGGCGGTGACGTCGATCGTCTGGCCGGAGGCCAGCATCGCCGAGATTCCGGTCGATGTTATCGTAACCGAGCTGACGACGCCAGAGGTGGCGCCATCGGCGCTGGTCACCGTGCGGCCAATGACGGAGCCGGCCTGGCTCAGCGCATTGCCCTGGATCAGGGTTTCCAGGTTCTTGTTGGTCTTGATGGTCTGCTCGACCTGCGAGAACGTGGCCAGCTGCGCCATCTGCTGGGCCGAGTCCATCGGCTGCGTCGGGTCCTGGTTCTTCATCTGCGTGACGAGGAGCTTCAGGAAGCTGTCATAGTTCAGCGAGGCGGCAGCGGCATCCTTGCTGGAGGCCGCCGTCGTCGTCGTGGTGTTGGCGGGCGTGTTGGCCGCCGAGGTGACGCCGGTTACCGCCATGGTGCGATCTCCCGGCGGATCTGCTCGACGGTCGTCGGTGCCATCTCGTGGTTGTTGAGGATGCGATCCTCGATCGGATAGAGCCCGCGGATGGCCTTCAGCGCGTCGAAGGCGCGGCCCTGAACCACCAGCGCATCCACGCGCTTGAGTTCGCTGAGAACCTCTTCGTTCTTGAAGCAGGTCAGAAGCATGGTCACGGACTTGCGGAACATGGCGGTGGACTGCTCCGCCCCTTCCGGATTGATGAGGATCATCTGCGCGATGAAGTAAAGCTGCTTCAGCGGCGTCGTGGCATCTTCAGGCTGCAGAACGTGATTTTCCAGGAGGAAGGTCACGTCGTTCAGGAACTCGACGGCCACCTTGCGATCGACGCGAAGGACCGCGCCGTTCACGAAAATCCGCTCGCCGGACTTCAGCGAGATACGCAATGTGCTTTTCATTTGAGTCCATCCCTGATGATGGTTGTGATGTCGATGATACCCTGGAAGTTGTTGGACTCGCGTTTGCGAATCTTTTCAGTTTCCCCAAGGATCCAGATGGCGATCGAGATGAGGTTAGCCCTCAATTCGTCGTCAAGCTGGTTGTCCGGGGCGCTGAGATCTTCGATAAACCGGATCCAGACGCGCCGGGTGAAGTAGACGGCCTCGATGGCTTCGCGGGAATATCCCTTCTGCTCCTTGGCGGCCTCCAGCAGGGCGATCGATCGCTCGAGCACCTGCCGTTCGCGATCCTTGGAATCGGCGACGCCATCCTCCATGATCTCGGCGTAGGAAAACTGATACATTCAGACATCCTTCATGATTGTCTCTGCGACCTCTAGCATCAGAGGTAGTTGACGAGGCTCAGCTGCTGCAGACGCCCCGTCAGGGTCAGTGCGGTTTCGAGCTGGGTCTTAAGCGAAGTCATCTTCAGGCTGGCCTGATAGGTGTCGACGCCGTCCAGATCGTTCTTGTGGGTGGTCATCAGCTTGACCTGGGCATCAAGGGCGGTGTTGGCGCCCTTGACGCGCTGCTCGGACACGCCGAGTTCGCTGCGCTGGGCATTGATGCCGGCCTCGGCCTCGCTGAAATAGGAAATCGTCTTGCTCGACAGGACGTTACGGGCTTCCGATTTCATGTCGGCGCTCAGCATTTCCATGCCGATGATGCTGGCAAGGGCGAATTTGCGCGCGCCGACGGCATTGATGTTGGTCGAGCTGGTGACCACCTCATTGGCAGAGATGCGGCTCGTCATGTTCTGGTCGGAGGCATCCGACCAGTTAGCCTTCCAGTCATTGCCGAGGTACATCGGCTCCAGCGTGTTGCTGATGAAGTCGTTCATCTGGGCGGCGCTGAAATCAGCCAGGGAGGTCAGCGGCGGCGTCTGCGATGCCATGAAGCCGTTGAGCGCGTTCTGATAGGCCGCCTTGGCGCCGGCACCTTCCGACGTGGTGTAGTCGATCATCGGCTTGGCATCGGTGTTGATGCCCGAGAAGATGAATTCGCCGGCGCTGGTCTGGTTCGCCGCCGTGGTGAAATTGGCCAGCGCGCTCTTCACCGAGAGCCTGGCATTGTCGATCAGCGTCACATCGGAGCTGCCCGACAGCGCCGTCAGCGCGTTGCGCGCCGTCTGCGCCGCGGTCGCCATGGAGGACAGCGCGGTCTGCGAGGCCGACAGGCGCAGCGTCACCACGGAATTGGTGCTCTTCAGCGAATCCATCCGGGCAAGCTCGCGGTCGAGATCCAGGCTGCGCGCCGTCGACCCGCCGAGCGAGACGCCCAGGTCGTAATGCTGTCCGCTGGTCATCTCATATTGAGTGGCCACGATGTCCGTCTGCGATTGCTGAATCGTCAGCCGCATCGCGTTCTGGATGGCCAGCGACGAGACGAAGGTCGTCTTCATGATTACCTCACTGCGTCAAGAAGGGACGTCATCATCGCGTCCACCGTGGTCAGAAGCTTCGCCGAAGCCTTGTAGGATTGTTCCAGATCGAGCATGAGCGAGAGTTCCTCGTTCATGTTCACCCCCGTCAGATTGCTCAGCGACTCCTGGGTCCGGGTCAGCAGCGCGCTCTTGTTGTCGTTGGCGGAGGAAGCCGTCGAGCGCATCTGCTCCAACCAGCCGACCGATTCGGTCGAAAAGGACAGAAGAGATGTGTTCGCGGTGAGCCCAGCCGCCGGATCGAACGCCATCTTAGCGCCCAAGGCTGTAACGAAGCTGTCGATGAGGGTGGTGTAGCCCGAAGAACCCGTCGTATTCGACACGACGCCATTGAACCCGCCGTCGCGCACGAGAAGCGGATTGGCGACAGCGGCCGGGTTGACCGAGATGGTGTTGGCATAGCCCTTGATCGCCGTGGCGACTGAACTGTTGGACACGCTGCCGAACACGACCGAATTGGCTTTGAAAAGGCCCTGCCCGCTGCCTTCCTTGAAAACTTCTACCAGGCCGCGCGCGACCTCATCGAGCTGGGTCTGGAAGGTCGGGAGAACATCATCGCGCAATTGCAGGAGCGCGGGCAGCTTGCCCTGTGCCGTGGTGTTGGCGCCCTGTCCGCCCTTGACCGCGATGCCGTCGACATAGATCGCCGCGCCCGTGGTGCCGGCATCGAAGCCGTTGGTCTGCTGGAAGGTGACCTGGCGGGGCTTGTTCTCGAACAGAACCGTGCCGTCCGAGGTGTAGATCACCATGTCATTGTCTTTGCGCGTCACCGTGGAGATGCCGATGATCTCGGACATCTGGCTCAGCAGCTTGTCGCGCTGGTCGAGCGCATCGCCGGCATCGGCGCCGGCCGACAGCGCGCCCTGGACGCTGTGATTGGCGATCTCGAAATCGCTGAGCAGCGAATTCAGCTTGGCGACCGAATCGGCGATATCGGCATCGGCCACGCGGCGCATGTCCTGCAGCTTGTCGGCGGCCGTGTTGAGCGACTTTGCCAGATCGCCTGCGGCGGCCACGGTGCTGGCGGCCGTGGTGCGGCTCGACGGCGTGGAGGCCAGCGTCTGCAGGCTGTCGCGGAACTTGGAAAGATAGGAGGACGGCGCGCTGGTGTAATCATTGCCGCCGAGCGCAATGCGGATCTCGTCCAGGCCGGTCATCAGCGTGTCCTGGCCGGTCGACTGGGCGTTGCTGATGATCTTCTGCTTCAGCAGCGCATCATTCTGCGCGCGCTGGATGGTCACCACCTCGGCCCCGTGAGCCGAGGTGGAAAGGGTCGCCATGCGCCGGGCGTAGTCCGAATTGTTGGCGTTGGCGATGTTCTTCGACAAGACCGACGTCTGCTGCGCGGTATTGCTGAAGATCTGCTGTGCCGTGGAAATGGCGGACGACAATGACATGACGCTGACCCGTTTCTTAAAGTAAAGCTAGGCTTACCGCTTGAGGTTGACGAGGATGTCGAGAAGATCCGACCCCGTCTGGAAGACCTTGGAATTGGCGGTGTAGCTGCGCTGGGAGGCGATCATGTCGGTGAGCTCGTTGGCCATGTCGACATTCGAGCCTTCGAGCGCGCCGGAAGAGATCGAACCGAAATTGCCGACATTGGCAAAGCCGGTGACGATCACGCCCGAATCGACGCCCTGCGAATAGACGTTGCCCGGCTGGGGAACGAGATTGTCGGGGCTCTGCACATTGGCCATGCCGATACGGAAGCGCGGCTCCAGCTTGTCGTTCTCGTAGCGAACCGAGACGACGCCGTCCCTGTCGATGCTGACGCTCTTGACCTTGCTCGGCGCATTGCCGTCGATCGTGCCGCCATCGGGCGAGAACTTGTAGCCGAGCTGGGTGGTGCGCGACAGGTCGATGGCGATGTTGCCGAGGACGGAGCCGCTGCCGCCGATCGAGCCGGAGGCGTTGTTGAGCAGGGAACCGTTCATCGTGACGGAGCCGCCCGAAACGAGCTTGCCGTTCGCGTCGAACGTCAGGGTGTTGGTGCCCAGAACGGTGCTCGACGCGCGGTCCACGACGTTCAGCTGCCAGGTGTTATCTGCGGTCTTCTCATAGTTGAAGTCCATCAGCCGCGCATTGCCCTGGCTGTCGAAAACGCTGAGCGAGGTGGAGTATTTCGCGCCCGTGGCGTCGCCCGACGGCAGGTTGCTGCCCATGCTGCCCGTGGCCGAGCCTTTGGCCTTCAGACCTTCTGATGCGAGGTTGATCGGCACCATGCCGCCGAAGCCGTTGACGGTCTGGACCGGATCCTGGCCCTCGACATATTTGTAGCCCATCAGCGTGAAGCCGGCGGTATTGACCAGTTCGCCCGTGCTGTTCTGGGTGAAGGCGCCGGCGCGCGTCAGGTAGTTGGCGCCGTTCGCGTCGGAGACGACGAAGAAGCCGCCGCCGTTGATGGCCATGTCCGTCGCGGAGGTGGTGGTGGTGGTCGGACCCTGCTGGCTGATGCCGTAGCGGACCTTGGTTTCGACGGCGCCGGAATTGTAGGAACCGTTGGAAGGCAGGAGCAGCGAGGAGAACTCGGTCGATGCCTTCTTGTAGCCCGTGGTGTTGGCATTGGCGATGTTTTCGCCAACGGTGCTCAGGCGATTGACCTGGGCATCCATGCCAGAAGCGCCGGTGCGCATCATTCCGTAAATACTCATGTCCGATCCTCGCTTAATTCGGTAACGCAAGACTAGAAACTATGCCTTGCGTGAACCTGTCTTGCGGGCCGGACCGGAAGGCTAAAAAACCTTCCCGAACGGAACGGCCGGAAGCCGGCCGGGCATGTGTCAGCTCCAGTCGATGCAATAGCCGAGGAAACGCTTGGAATCGATCGGATCGAAACCGAGCTTCTTGCGAAGTTTCTTGCGCAGCTTGGAGATGTGGCTTTCGACGACGTTTTCTTCGACGTCTTCGTCGAAGATACCATAGATCGCATTGAAGATCTGGGTCTTGGAGACACGGCGGCCGCGGTTGGAGACCAAGTATTCCAGAATACGACGTTCGCGCCGCGGCAGCGGGAAGACTTCGCCGCTGATCTCGGGATCGCGGCCATCGGCAAAGATGCGAATCGGGCCGATGTCGGTGTAATTGGTCAGTGCCTTCAGGCGGCGGCGGATGGCGCCGGCGCGGGCCAGGATCTCGCGCGGATGGACGGGCTTGCGCACCACGTCATCGACACCGCAGTCGAACAGGGCCAGGGTGTTTTCCAGCGAGGGCGTGTCGCTGATGGCGATCACGGGCGCCATGGTGCGCTCGCGGATCGCCCTCGGCAGGCTCATGGCGCGCTCGCCCTGGCCCAGCAGGAAGGCCTCGACGGCCTCGATATCGCTGTCGGCCGCCGTGGTCACCCAGTCGCCGAATTCCTTGGGATCGAAGCCCGTGGAAGGAATGCCCTCACGTCCGAACAGGGACATGTAGCCGTCTTTCACCAGTTCGCGCTCATCAACCACTACGATCATTCGTCCGCCTCCGAATCAGTGGATTCATTTGATGCATAAGAGGTACGAACGGGGGGGTTTTTCGACAACTAGAGAAACTCATCGGGAGGAATTGGTACTAGCTTCCAGGCCCCGACGCGATTTGATCTAGATTTAGTGGGTGGACAGGCGATGAACCACTAAATTTTTTGTGGAAACGTTAACGATTTGTTTAAGCTTCTCTTGCAGAGCCCGTTTGCCCAAATTGAGCCAAAAATCTGCGAAACGCGGCATCGCAACAGCTTATTCTCCAAAAGGTTGCATTTCCGGAAACGGAGGAACCGGGCGAACGGAACGGTCCAAAAGGGCTGGAAACGGTGCGGCCGGCCCCTGTCACGGGCCCAGGATATGACGATGCGCGCACCTCGGGAGAGGAAAAACGGGCCCGCCGGCAAGACGAA
This sequence comes from Xaviernesmea rhizosphaerae, assembly GCF_001938945.1. Taxonomy (GTDB): domain Bacteria; phylum Pseudomonadota; class Alphaproteobacteria; order Rhizobiales; family Rhizobiaceae; genus Xaviernesmea; species Xaviernesmea rhizosphaerae. Next base: position 89,253 of record NZ_MKIO01000030.1, on the reverse strand, counting down.
CAGCTGTTGGCGGGCCGGTCCTTTTTTCGTTTTCTAACTTGCCCGGAGCCGACGCAGGCGCTGACGGGCACGCTTTTTTCCTGCTCATCGCGTTGCCGGCCCTTCGATCGGGGCGGCGTCAGGCCCGTTCGTTCCCGTTTTCGCGGCATCGTCTCTCTGAAAAACCGCAATTTTTGATCGTGACTTCGGATCGATGCGCTATCTCCGGCTGCCGAGGCCGTGTGTCCGGCGCGCCATCGCTCGCCCGAAAAGCTCGGGCAGAGACGTCGCGCGGCGATGCGGGCTGGGCGAAGGGCAGGCTCGAGCGCTGGGAAAGCCACGCCATCGTGCCGGATCGGCGCCGGGAAGGTCGGATGCGCAAGCGGAAGCGGGGGTGCTCGTCGGATAAGCGCTTTCCGGCCGGCGGGCTATTGGCAGAAGGTGGAGGCCTTGGGCGTCCACTGGCCATAGCCGGTGGCCACGAGATTGGCGATCACCCGGCAGACATAGCGCTTCTGGGCGGGATTGTTGTTCGGCCCTGCATGGTAGCGCGCCACCGCCATGGTCCAGGTCTCGTGGCGGGCATGGAGCGTCGCCAGAAAGCGGGCCGCATAGTCCACATTGAGGCGTGGATCCAGCATGGCCTCGACGGAGGCGAACTGTTCGCCATGGAAGCGATAGTTGATCTGCATGCAGCCGAGATCGATCAGGCGCGCTCCTTGTGCCCTCGCGCTGCGAAACAGCTGCAGAACCTCCTCGGCCGAGGAGGCGAAGACGGCCTTGCCCTCGATGTTCATGGCATAGGGCTGGAGCGACCCCTTGCGGCCGGTCTCCGTCAGGCCGACGGAATAGAGAATGCCTTCGGGAATGCCGTAACGGGCTGCTGCGGCGGAAATCTCCTGCTCGCAGACATTGGCCGCCGCCGGCGTCGCCGCCATCAGCTCAGAGGTAAATATCGCCAGACTGGCCAGGATCGCCGGGCCGCAGAGATGCGTCAGTCGCGCCCATCTTGCCATCATAATTCCTCGAGGCTTGCCTTTGTGCGCCGCGCTCCTCGGCGCCGGCCTGTCCACGTCCCTCGCCCGCCTGCTGGCCCGGTGTGCCCGAGCCGAACTGCCCGGCGCCCTGCTGGCCCTGGCCGCCGCCATCGGCGCCGCCCTGGCTGGTGTCGCTGGCGGGAGTGAAGACGATGTTGATCTGATCGACCGAGAAGCCCTGGCTCTTCAACGCTTCCACCATCGCGTCCTGATCGGAGCGCAGCTGGCGGAAGGCTTCGCCGGTCTGTACGCGCAGCTCCACCTGCAGCTCGTCTTCCTTGAGCTTGAGCGTGGCGGTCACCGGGCCGATATCGTTGGGATGCAGCTGGATCTTCAGCGTGTCCAGAACCTTGCCGGCCGCGCTGGCCTGCTGCGTGCCCTGAAGCAGGGCCACGGCCTCGAGCGTCGAGGCCCCGGCGCGCGCCGACTTCGCCACGCTTTCGGTGACGATCTGGGCATTGGCGGTGGTCATGGCGACGCCCAGGAACCGGCGGGAATCGAGCACGGTCACCTGCTCCAGCTTGGCCGGCGTCTTGGCTTCGGCGGATGGGGCCTTCAGGCCGTCATCGGTCACCTTCAGCGTTGCCGCCTGGCCCTTGCCATCGGCCCGCGAGAAGCGAAACAGCGTGTCCGGCACCGCCTCTGCCGTGCCCTTGGGCATGTCGGGTCCGTCGCCCTCGATCGCAGCTTCCTTGAGCCTCGGCATCGGCATGCCTTCAAGCTTGAGAGACGACGGCTGACCCGCCTCGTCCGGCAGGGGCGCTCCCTTTGCCGAAGCGACGGCGGCATGGGCGCCGCCATGCGCAGAGGCCAGCATGGTCAGCAGCGCCGCAGCACCCGTCCCGTGCAGCTGCCCCTGGTTCTGGCCAGAGACGCCTGCCGCCGTGGTGCTTTCGCCCTCGTCCGAGGCTGCCTCCTCATCACCGGATGCGGCCTCTTTCGCGGACTTACCGGTCTGCTTCAGCTTGCTCAGCGCCTCGTGCAGCACCTGCATGGACACATTTTCCTGGGAACCGTCGTTCTGTGTTTTCGCCGCGTTGTCGCGTGCCGCCTTGCGCAGGAGCTGGACGTGAGAAACCGTCTTCTCATCCGCCCCGGCTTTTTCCTCGACCGCCTTGTCGTCCGAGATGACGGCGGGAAGATCGCGCGCCTCGGCCGCCAGAGGCAAATCCTCCTGGGCCGCCTGCAGGCGGGAGGGCTTAGCGCCGTGATGGGCGCCCTTGCCTTTCACCGAGCCTGCCTCGGCTTTATCGGCCGTCTGCAGCAGCGTGTCCGCGGACGCAACATCAGCCGGCCCCGCTCTGTCGGACCCCTTGGCCAGATCGGCCACCCTGACCGTGGCCTTGCCCGCAAGCTTGCCCTTCGCCGCCGGTTCGCCTTCCGCGGGCTGCTCGTCCACCACGTTCGACAGCGCGGCCACCGCCTTGGCGAAATCGAAGCCGGCCACATCCTCGCCCTTGCCCTTGTTTCCCTTCACGGGTCGGTTGGCGAAGGCCGGCATGCCGGCGAGAGGAAGAGCGGTTTCGGTCATGGATTTTTTTCCGACTTCAGGAGGTCATCTATGCTCTTGAGCTTGGATTTCCCGTCCTCGACGAAAGAGGTCAGGACCGGATCGAGGCCCGGCTCGGGTGTTGCGGCGGCATTGCCTGCAGGCGCCGGGGCCGGTGCTTCGGCCATGACTGCCGCACCGGGCGCCGGAGCGAAGGGGCTGGCGCCGCTGCCGGTCTCGCCGGCTGCGACATCATGCGAAAGCGATGGGGCGACGTGGCCAGGCTCCGACGCCGCGGCCGCCTCGTCCGGCTCGGGCGGGGACCGGAGCACCTCTTCGGCGACATGGCGCGCGGCATCGCGCAGCGCCCGGTCACGCTCCGTCAGATGATTTTCGGGGATCGCCTCCAGCGCTTTCAGCGCATCGAGGACGCCGCTGGACGGCACGTCCACCAGACCGGCATAGAGCGAGGCGAGCGCCTTGGGCGAGGTGTCGCCGGGATCGGCCAGGGCTTCGGCCTGCTCGGCTGCAAGCCGCGCCAGATCGGTCATGCCGCCGATGGCGGCACGCCGGGCAATGCGCAGATAGACCTCGCGCCGACGCGGCCGGTCCATGAAGGCCAGCACGTCCTCGACCTGATCCTTCTTCCCGTCAGTATAGGTGGCCATGACAAGATCGACGAAACTGTCGGCGAACTGGCCGGCATAAGGCGAGGTCATGAACCGCCGGGCATAGCGCACGGCATAGACGAAGGCCCGGTCGTTCTGCTTCTTCTGAACGGTCAGGAACAGAGAGCGGCGCAGGGCCGCCTCCTCGATATTGGTTCCCGGCGCATAGAGACGCGCCTTGTCGTAATATTTGTTGGCCTCGTCGGCATTTTGCGCCGCCAGCGCATTGGCCAGGACGAGCGCCAGATAGGGCTCGGTCGCCGCATTGTGGTATTCGCCGATGGTCTTGGTCAGAAGCGTGACGATCAGCGCGCCCTTGCCATTGAGATAATGGCTCAGGGCATCGACGATGCGGTTGTCGAAACGCCCGCGCGTATCGCGATCGGCGAGCACCTTCAGCGTCTGCGGATTGCCGCCGCTCATGGCATAGATCAGCGCCGCATCGACATTGCGCGGATCGTCGAACACCTCGGGCGAAGCCGTGAGCAGCCGCTTGTCGATTTCCGCGAGCATGTAGCGCTGCATGTCGCCGGCCGCATGATCGCCGTGAACGACGGAATCCTGAATATATTGGAGAGAGCGCAGCATCTGATAGGGCGGCAGAGCCGCATCCGGCCCGGCCGCGCGCACCGGGCCTGTGGCCAGTGCGATCGCGACGGTGCAGAGAAGGGATTTCAGCATGCGCGCCATCTCGGATCAGCCCTGATCGGTCTGGAGGAGGATTTCGATGCGACGGTTGGCAGGCGCCATCGGGTCACCAGGCACCTGGGGACGCGTGGCGGCAAAGCCGCTGACCTGGGTGATCCGCTTCTCGTCGAGCCCGCCGCGCACCAGCATGTAGAAGGCGGCCTGGGCGCGGTCGGACGACAGACGCCAGTTGTCATAGCCTTTCTTGAAGGGACGGGCATCCGTATGGCCGCGAATGGCGACGGCGCCCTTGCGCTCGGCCAGAACCTTGCCGATCCGGGCCATGGCATCCACCATCACCTTTTCCGGCACGGCCGAGCCCAGAGTGAACATCGGCACGTCGCTCTGCTCGCTGATCGAGACCAGCAGACCACCTTCAGTGGGAGTGACGATCAGGCCTTCGGCAAGCTTGCCGGCCGCACCGCCCGAGAGCGCCTGCTGCAGCTCGCCCTTCAGCGCCTCGGCCGCCTTCTGCTCCGGCGTCTTGGCGGCATCGGCGGCGCCGTCGCCGACCTTGGGCTTGCCATCCGCAGGGCTGGCGGCTGCCATCTGCACCGTGCCAGCGGCCTGGGCCGGCCCGGTTCCGGGCGCGGTCTGCTTGTTGTTCTTGGTGACCTCGGCGCCCTGGGTGGCATTGCCGGCATTCTGCACGGCCACCTGCTTGCTCCAAAAATCCGGATCGAAAGGATCGCGATAGGCCTCGCCGCCGCTGGCGCCGGTGGCCGGCCCCCCGGCCTGCGCGCCGCCATCGCCCTTCTGGCTGATATTGGCTTCCTTGCCGGACTCGCGCGAAATCTCGGAGAGAACGGCATAGGGGTTTTCAAAGAAGTCGGCGTCGGAATATTGCGTTTCCTCGCCCGAGGTCGCCGACTTGTCGGTGCCCTGCATCGCCGTGCCGCCGGTCTTGGGCATCTCTCCCTCGACTTCGGACTTGCTCATCGTCTCCTCGCCCTTGGCATCCTTGGCGGGCTGCTTGATGCCCTTTTCGGCCGGCTTGGATTCGGTCAGCTGCACGGGGTTGAAATAGGCGGCGATCGCCTTCTTCGTCTTCTCGTTGGAGGCGTTGATCAGCCACATGACGAGGAAGAAGGCCATCATCGCGGTCATGAAGTCGGCATAGGCGATCTTCCAGGCGCCGCCATGGGCGCCATCATGACCGCCGCCATGCTTCTTGACGATGATGATCTCGTGCTTGCCGTGATGATTTTCGTTGTCGCTCATGCCAGGACCTTTTCAACGGCTTTGGCGAAGGCGGACATGCGCGTGACCAGGATCGGGCCGCCCATATCCACCGAAAGATCGATGTCGTCTGCCTCGACATGGCGGAAGCTCGCCTCGGCCGTGTCGCCCAGTTCGGCCTTCAGCGCGGCATAGAGCTTGGCCGGACCCGTCACGACGATGCGACAGGCCTCGCCCTCCGCAAGGCTGCGGCGCAGCGCGCGGCCGAGATCGGCAACGGCCTTGCGCGCCAGCGCATCCTGCAGCACCGGAGCGAGCGCGCGCGCGGCCTCGCCGCCCAGATGTTCGACGATCGCGGCTGACATTTCCTTAAAGCGCTCGGCGATGCGCTGGGCAGCCTCGGCTTCGAGCGTGGCGCGCAGCGCCTCCAGCGCCTCCTGATGGCGGGCCTCCAGAGCGGCGATCTCTGCGGCGTGGCGCTCGCTGAGCTCCTCTTCGGCCTCGGCACGCCCGTCGCGGCGCGCCTGCAGGCGCTCGGCATCGATGTCGATCTTCGGCTGGGCCGGGCTCGGCAGAAGCGAGACATCCGGCATGTCGAGATCGGAAAAATAGGACGAGGACGCACCCACCTGGATGTCGATGGCCGGCGCGCTGAAATCCTTCAAATAGCGCGAAAGAGACGAAGCGCTCATCGGCGGGCTTCCCCCTTTGGTGATACGAGCGGATATGCGACATGCGATGACACGGGGACAACGCCTCCTTTGACCGAAAGCATCGCTTGAGGACGCGCTTCGGCCGACATCTTCGATCCGCATCGCCTGCCTCGATCGCCGGCCCGCCCTCCCGACAACAGCGGGAGGCAACAGGACAGGACGATCGGCAGCCGAACACGAGCGGCAGCGCGGCCAAGGCCGAGCCGACAGCCGGACCCTCTTGACCGAGCGCGAAGCGTCTTTCGGCCGAGACGGTCCAACATGACTGTAGACAATGTCGTAGAAGGTCAAACTTGCGCGAGGATGGGGCTGGTCGCCAAAGGCTGGCGTGCCGGCCATGGGCGGCCGGTCTTGCGCGCGGTGGGCCGAGACCGGAACCGGTCCCCGCGTTCATTTCCTGTGCCCGAATAGGATCTGTCCGTAAGACGAAGCCTGCTTTTCGGGACCGAAACCCCCGTGCCCTTTTCCTTTGCCCGCAGTTCGCTTGACCGCAGCGTGAGAGGCCCGGGCGGGCGCCGCGGCGCCGGGCGCACGAAAGCAGGTGGAGAAGACGGCCACCCGGCGGGCGCAGGGTGGCGACGGGCCTTGTAAGCGATTGCAACGGACAAGCGATCAGGCCGCCGCCGGCAGGGGCGCCGGCGGGTCCGGATCATCGTCGTCGGGGCGCGTTGGTCGCGGCTGTTCAGTCCGTCAGCCCTGCCCGATCGGGCGGCTGCCGGATCAGGACTGGAACAGCTTGAGGATGTTTTCGGAATTGGTGTTGGCGATCGAGAGCGCCTGAATGCCGAGCTGCTGCTGGGTCTGCAAGGCCTTCAACCGCGTCGACTCCTCGTTCATGTCGGCATCGACGAGACGACCGACGCCCTTGTCGATCACAGATCTGAGGTTGGCAACGAAGCTTTCCTGCAGATCGATGCGCTTGGTGATGGCGCCGAGCGTGGAGGCGGAATTGGTCAGCGTTCCGATCATCTGTTCGACCGCGCGCATCATGCCGTCAAGGTCGGTATCGCTCGTCGTGGCCGTCAGCGAGATGGCATTCGCGCCAGTCGGCACCGTGCCGCCCGCAGGCTGGATGAGATAATAGGTCGCATTCGGCGTGCCCGAACCGTCCGACGACGTCTGATCGACCGCATAGGCCTTGGTCAAGAGGCCGCGCGATGCCGAGGCCGTGTCGATCAGCACCGAATTGCTGGTGTCGAAATTCAGCGTCGTTACCGAGACCGAACCCGAGGACGAGCGGGTGAAGGAGCCGACGATCGATTTGGTGCCGATCGCACCGGCCGTGTTGTTGTAGAGCCAGTTCTCACCGGAGAACGAAGCGGACTGGGCAGCCGATTCGATCTGCTTCTTGAGTTCCGTCACCTCCTTGTTGATCTTGTCCTTGTCGGAGGCGAGCCCGTGCGCGGCGAGAAGCTTGGACTTGATCGTCGACATGATGTCGATAACCGTGCTGAGCGCGGAATAGGACGTATCGACCTTCGCCGCGCCAAGTCCGAGCGCGTCCTGAACGGTCGAGAGCGCGGTGTTGTCGGAACGCATCGTCGTGGCAATCGACCAGTAGGCCGCATTGTCGGCCGCGGTTTCAACGCGATAGCCCGAGGAGACGCGATTCTGCACCTGCTCCATGTTGCTGTTGATGCCGCGCAGCGTCTGCAGCGCAGCCAGTGCGGCGCCATTGGTGATGATGCTGGTCATTGTTCCTGCCCTGTTTTTAAGAGACACCCGCCGCGGTCTTGGTCAGTCCGGCTGGCGGGAGAATGGTGCAGGCGGCACGGCATGCCGTGCTGGCCCGATGAAACATCCGGATGCGCGTCCGGGAACAAGAGGGAGGAGCATCATGCGCTTGCCAGTGGCGGCAGCCCTCTTGTGTTTAAGGAAATCTTAAGCTTCGCCTGGTTAAAAAACCCTTAACGGCTTCCTGCCGGCGGTAAGAAAGATGAACAAGAAAGAAACCTTTCTTACTGAATTCTTGAGATCGCGAGACGATCAAGGCTGAAGAACCCCGGAAGCGTCGCGCTCAATTGGCACTTAATTCCTCCGCCCCCATGCCTGGCGGCAAGAGTGCTGCCGCACAGGCGGCGAAGATACGCTACCCATGCGCCGGCCAAAGGCATGGCCTCGGCACGCAAACATCGGCGGCGTCTTTCGCAAGCGCAAAAGACCGCGCGTGCAGCCTTACGCCTGCTGATTTGGTAGGGACGTTCTAAAGACAGGAGACTGCGCGAGGCTTGCGACCAAGCAGCGAGAACCCGGCCGGGAGGTCGCTCGGCAGGAGGAAAGGCGGCTGGCATCACGCATCGGCGAAGGAATGCGGCGATGCGATACAGCGGGGTTTCGGACGCAGGAGCGGGACCTGCTCTTGCGGAAAACAGGCCGGTAGGCGACATGGGGAAGCATCGAGCCCGTTCAGGCTTCGCCTGCGATGCGCAAGGCGCGAAACGACGAAGGCCGCCCTCCCCTTCCGGGGAGAACGGCCTTGGTCGAGAGATGACCCCGGAGGATCCGGGGATTTGCAGCGCTTAGGAGCGGAACAGCGACAGGATGCTGTCGGAGCTGGAGTTGGCGATCGACAGGGCCTGGATGCCGAGCTGCTGCTGCGTCTGCAGAGCCTTGAGGCGGGTCGATTCCTCGTTCATGTCCGCATCGATCAGGCGGCCGACGCCCTTGGAGATCGTGTCCATCAGGTTCGACGTGAAGTTGTCCTGCAGATCGACGCGGCTCTTGGTGGCACCGAGCGTGGCGGCCGAGTTGGTCAGGTTCTGGAGGATGCCTTCAACCGAGCTCAGCATCTGTTCGACCTGGGCGTCGGTGGTGCCGGAGGTGATCGAGATGACGCTGCCGCTGGCCGTGGTCGTGCTGTTGGCGTTGATCAGGAAGTAGGTGCCGGTGCCGCCGGAGCTGTCCCTGCCGGCGATGCCGTTGGTCAGCTGACCGCGGGTCGCATTGTTCGTGTCGATCAGAACCGAGGTCGAAGCGTCGAAGTTGATCGTGTTGATCGAAACGCCGTTGCCCGAGCGGGTGAAGGAGCCGACCATCTGCTTGGTGCCGACAGCAGTCGAGGAGGTGTTGTAGAGCCAGTTTTCACCGGAGAAGGACGCAGACAGGGCCGTGGAGGTCAGCTGGTTCTTGAGTTCGGTGATTTCCTTGTTGATCTTGTCCTTGTCCACGCCCGGCTCGCGGGCGGCAACCAGCTTGGCCTTGATCGTGGTGACGACGTCGATCGCGGTGCTGAGGCCGGTGTAGGCGGTATCGGTCTTGGCGGCGGCGAGGCCCAGCGCGTCGGACACAGCCGAAAGCGCCTTGTTGTCCGACTTCATCGTCGTGGCGATCGACCAGTAGGCCGCATTGTCGGCAGCGGTCTGAACGCGCAGGCCGGAGGAAACGTTGCTCTGTACGTTTTCCATGTTGCCGGCGATGGTGCGCAGCGTTGCGAGAGCGGAAAGAGCTGCGGTGTTGGTGATGATGCTCGTCATAGTAATACTGCCCCTTTTGAACAGAGAATGATAAGGGACATTCCGGACCGTACCGGGAAAACAGCGGCCAGCTTCATGCCTGCTAACGTCTTCGGATTGTTGGTTAACCCGCTGTTTCGATGGTCATAGAAAACACCAACATGGTTAAAGAAAGCTAAAGCGGAAAAGGAAAAGCAAAAAAAGCGAAGGCCGCGCCCCTTTATTGGGGACGCGGCCTTCGCCTGACCGGTTTGACGCGCCTGCTGCGCGTCTATTTTTAGCGGAAGAGCGACAGAACGCTGTCGGCGCTGGAGTTGGCGATCGAGAGCGCCTGGATGCCCAGCTGCTGCTGCGTCTGCAGCGCCTTCAGCTTGGTGGACTCTTCGTTCATGTCGGCATCCACGAGGCGGCCGACACCCTTGGTGATCGTGTCGCGCAGATCCTTGACGAAGCCGTTCTGCGTGTCGATGCGCGAGTTGATCGCACCGAGCTGCGAAGCGACGTCCGTCAGGCCCTGCAGCATCGTGTCGACGGCGCTGACCATCTGCTCGACCGACGAGTCCGACGTGCCCGACGAGATCGTGACTTCCGTGCCGGTGGTGGCAGCCGTGCTGCTGCTGGCGTTGATCAGGAAGAAGTTCGCAGAGGTGCCGGCAGCGTTGTAACCAGCAACACCCTTGGTCAGGGCGCCGTTGTTGGCAGCGACCTTGTCGACGATGACCGACTTGCTGGCGTCGAAGCTGATCGTGCCGATCGAAACGCCGGTCGTGGAGCGGGTGAACGAACCAACCATGGTCTTGGTGCCCGTGGAACCGGTCGCGTTGTACAGCCAGTTTTCGCCGGAGAAGGACGAGGACTGCGCCGTCGAAACGATCTGGTTCTTGAGTTCGGTCAGTTCCTTGTTGATCTTGTCCTTGTCGGCGCCCGGTTCGCGCGCTGCCGTCAGCTTGGCCTTGATCGTGGAAACGATATCGATGGTGGTGTCGAGACCGTTATAGGCGGTGTCGGTCTTGGCGGCGGCCAGACCCAGTGCGTCCTGAACGGAAGACAGGGCGCGGTCGTCGGACTTCATCGTGGTCGCGATGGACCAGTAGGCGGCGTTGTCCTTGGCGGCGCCGACCTTCAGGCCGGAGGAGATGTGCGCCTGGGTGGTTTCCATGTTGGAGCTGATCGAACGCAGGGTCGACAGGGCCGAAATGGCAGAAGCGTTGGTGACGATGCTGGTCATGTTAACAGTGTCCCTCAGATACGAAATACAGGGTTGGGGGACATACCGGACTTGATATTTAACCGGTGAAGACGGGCGGCGTCATGCCCATTGACGCTTGCTTCCGAAAAGAGAAGCGAGGTCAAATCCGTCCTGCACAATCCACACTACCGGCGAACCATGGAAAAATACTTATTGCGCAATTCGGCCCCTGCGGGCCACAAACGCCATGCCATCGGAATATTTACAGCGAAATCAATTGCTTAAAATTTTTATTAACACGCTCTTCAGTTTGATCCTTAGAGTGGCCTTAACCATTTCATCATCTTAGTCTGCTTTTCCACCGGCTTTGGCCAGCTTGCGCCAGGAGGCAGGCCCCTCTTGAGCGGCCTTCGGCGACGCGGAAGTGCCACCTCGGGCGTGCAGCGGACAGAGCACGGTGGGCTTTCGCAAGGCGCAAAAAGCCTGCTGAGCGAACCGCGCCCTCCCCTTTTGCCTGCCGCTCCTACACGGCATAAAAAAACCGCGCCCCCTTCCGGGAGCGCGGCATAGACCATGTGTTCTGCTTCTGAACGCGCGGAGCGCTTAGCGGAAGAGCGAGAGAACGCTGTCGGCGCTGGAGTTGGCGATCGACAGGGCCTGGATGCCCAGCTGCTGCTGCGTCTGCAGCGCCTTCAGCTTGGTGGACTCTTCGTTCATGTCGGCATCCACGAGGCGGCCGACACCCTTGGTGATCGTGTCGCGCAGATCCTTGACGAAGCCGTTCTGCGTGTCGATGCGCGAGTTGACCGCACCCAGCGTCGAGGCAACGTCCGTCAGGCCCTGCAGCATCGTGTCGACGGCGCTGACCATCTGTTCGACCTGTGCATCGGTGGTGCCCGACGAGATCGTGACTTCGTTACCGCTGGCAGAGGTGGCGCTGCTGGCGTTGACGAGGAAGAAGGTGCCCGTGCCGCCGGAACCGTCCTTACCGGCAACGTTCTTGGTCAGGGCGCCGTTGGCGGCGTTGTTCTTGTCGACGATGACCGACTTGGTGGCGTCGAAGGTGATCGTGCCGATCGAAACGCCGGTGGACGAACGGGTAAACGAGCCGACCATGGTCTTGGCGGTCGCAGTGGCGCCGGATGCGTTGTACAGCCAGTTTTCACCCGAGAAGGACGAGGACTGAGCCGTCGAGATGATCTGGTTCTTGAGTTCGGTCAGTTCCTTGTTGATCTTGTCCTTGTCGGCGCCCGGTTCGCGCGCTGCCGTCAGCTTGGCCTTGATCGTGGAAACGATGTCGATGGTGGTGTCGAGACCGTTGTAGGCGGTGTCGGTCTTGGCGGCAGCCAGACCCAGAGCATCCTGAACGGAAGACAGGGCGCGGTCGTCGGACTTCATCGTGGTCGCGATGGACCAGTAGGCGGCGTTGTCCTTGGCGGCGCCGACCTTGAGGCCGGTGGAGATGTGCGCCTGGGTGGTTTCCATGTTCGAGCTGATCGAACGCAGGGTCGACAGGGCCGAGATGGCAGAAGCGTTGGTGACGATGCTGGTCATGTTAACAGTGTCCCTCAGATACGAAATACAGGGTTGGGGGACATACCGGACTTGATACTTAACCGGTGAAGACGGGCGGCGTCATGCCCGTTGACGCTTGCTTCCGAAAAGAGAAGCGAGGCCAAATCCGTCCTGCACAATCCACATTACCGGCGAAGAATGGCGAAACTCTTACAAAAAAAGAGCGGCCCTTCAGGCGGAAAAACGCTCTAATATTAAAAATACACAACTAGAACAAAGACATAGAAAAGACCGTCAAGACATTATTCATGATTAACATTAGACCGTTATTAACCATTCCATCATCTTATTCTGGTTTTCCCCGCCGGGAGCCCGGAGAGCGGGCTGCGACGCGGCGAATTCGCGGTGCCGCGACGCGGCGAATCGACGACATGAAAAAACCGCGCCCCCTTTCGGGAGCGCGGCATAGACCAAGTGTTCTGCTTTTGAGCGCGCGGAGCGCTTAGCGGAAGAGCGACAGAACGCTGTCGGCGCTGGAGTTGGCGATCGAGAGCGCCTGAATGCCCAGCTGCTGCTGCGTCTGCAGCGCCTTCAGCTTGGTGGACTCTTCGTTCATGTCGGCATCCACGAGGCGACCGACACCCTTGGTGATCGTGTCGCGCAGATCCTTGACGAAGCCGTTCTGCGTGTCGATGCGCGAGTTGATCGCACCGAGCTGCGAAGCGACGTCCGTCAGGTTCTGCAGCATCGTGTCGACGGCGCTGACCATCTGCTCGACCGACGAGTCCGCCGTGCCCGAGGAGATCGTGACTTCGCTGCCGCTGGCAGTGGTGGCGCTGCTCGCGTTGACGAGGAAGAAGTTGGCGGAGGTGCCGGCGGAGTTGTAGCCAAGAACGTTCTTGGTCAGGGCGCCATTGTTTGCGTTGTTCTTGTCGACGATGATCGACTTGGTGGCATCGAAGGTGATCGTGCCGATCGAAACGCCGGTGGACGAACGGGTGAACGAGCCGACCATGGTCTTGGTGGTCGCGGTGGCGCCGGATGCGTTGAACAGCCAGTTCTCGCCCGAGAAGCCCGAGGACTGCGCGGTGGAGATGATCTGGTTCTTGAGTTCGGTCAGTTCCTTGTTGATCTTGTCCTTGTCGGCGCCCGGTTCGCGAGCGGCAACCAGCTTGGCCTTGATCGTGGAGATGATGTCGATGGTGGTGTCGAGACCGTTGTAAGCCGTATCGGTCTTGGCAGCGGCGAGACCCAGAGCATCCTGAACAGCCGAGAGGGCACGGTCATCGGACTTCATCGTGGTCGCGATGGACCAGTAAGCGGCGTTGTCCTTGGCGGCGCCGATCTTCAGACCGGAGGAGATGTGCGCCTGGGTGGTTTCCATGTTCGAGCTGATCGAACGCAGGGTCGAAAGAGCGGCAATTGCAGAAGCGTTGGTGACGATGCTGGTCATGTTAACAGTGTCCCTCAGATACGAAATACAGGGTTGGGGGACATACCGGACTTAATACTTAACCGGTGAAGACGGGGCGGCGTCATGCCAGTCGGAAAGGCCTATCTACTTGAGGCGCTACCAATCTTGTCTTGCAGGGAGAAGATCGCATCTTTACCTTACCGAAGAATTAAAACAGGAAAAGGCGCCCTCCGGCGCCCCTTCCACAAAAAAACTCCAGATTATGATAAACAAAACAAAGACTTTAGCGACTTTGTTAAGGACTCATAAACCATCAATTTTGCCTAAGTATTAACCATAACCGGGAAATCAGTTAAAAGATCGGACAAGACTGCCGACGAGCAGGTTCCAACCGTCGATCAGAACGAAGAACAGCACCTTGAACGGCAGGGAAATCGAGGTAGGCGGCAGCATCATCATGCCCATGGCCATGGTGATGGTGGCGACGATGAGGTCGATGACGAGGAACGGCAGCATGATGAGGAAGCCGATCTCGAAACCGCGCCGGATTTCGGAAATCATGAAGGCCGGGATGACGGCGCGCAGATCGACCTGGCCATTTTGTTCCAGCGTCAGATTCTTCTCGCGCGCCATGTCGACGAAGAGCTGCAGGTCCTTGTCGCGGGTATTGGCCAGCATGAAGGCACGGAAGGGCTCGGCGATGCGCGGCAGCGCCTCGGCTTCGGTGATCTGGTTCTGGATCAGCGGATCGACGCCTTCCCGCCAGGCCCGGTCGAAGGTTGGGGCCATGACATAGAAGGTCATGAACATGGCGAGGCTGACCATGATCATGTTGGAGGGCGTGGTCGCCAGTCCCATGCCGGAGCGCAGGATGGCGAAGGCGATGACGAAACGCGGGAAGCTCGTCACCATGATCAGAATGCCCGGCGCGATCGACAGCACCGTCAGCAGGCCGAACGTACGGATGATCCATGACGCCGCGGATCCATCGATCGGCGTGTTGAAGATGTTCGACGGGAAGCCCTGGGCAAGGGCTGTTCCGGACATGGCCGCCAGCGCGGCGAGGAAGACGATCAGACGAATCATTGAACGACAAATGTTCTGAAGATCACATCCGATACGCGTCCCTCCGAGCGCAGGTCAACCCGCTCCTGAATATCGTCCTTCAGATATTGGAAGCCCCGCGGCCCCTGGATCTGCTGCAGCGAGACCGTGCGCAGATAGGCGGTCACGTCGTCCTGAATGGATTTGGCGAGCGCCAGGTCGGGATGTTCCTTGAAGACGAGCGCCAGTTCGAGGCGGATCCAGTTCTCCGTGGGATAGGCGAGGTTGACCGTCATGGGGTCGAGCTGCAGCACGCCACCGGCCTCGGTGAAGGCATGGGGAAGCCCCTCCTCCTTCTTGCCGCCGCCATGGCCGCTGTCCTTGGCTTCGGCGCCATGGGCCGGCGCCGGCGCCGGCTTGGCGGCCGGAGCGGTCTGCGCCGCCGGCGCCAGAAGGCCGCCGACGAACCAGCCACCGCCGCCGCCGACGATCGTCACCACCACCGCAGCGATGATCGTCGCGATCAGCGGGTTCTTCTTTTTCGGCGCATCCGCGCCTTCGGCGTCTTCCATGGTCTTCAAGCCCCTTGAGATCGGATCGCTGCGCGGGCAAGCGCCCGCGCCCTCGGAGCATTCCCGGCGGGAATGGGATCTCCTGATCTGCGCAACACAGTTCGCCTTCGGCGTCTCGAAGACTTAGATCGGCGAGAGGATGTCCATCACCTGCTGGCCGATCGGCGGCTGCTGGATTTCCGTCAGACGGCCACGGCCGCCATAGGAGATGCGCGCTTCCGCGATCTTGTCATAGGAGATCATGTTCTTGGAATCGACATCCTGCGGCCGGACGATGCCGGCGACGTTGAGGATGCGCATTTCCTGGTTCACACGCACCTCCTGGCTGCCGCTGATCAGCAGGTTGCCGTTTTCGAGCACGCCCGTGACCACGGCCGCGACGAGCAGGACCAGCTTTTCCGAGCGCGCCGTCGTGCCGTCCGCCTTGGTCGAGGTATCCGAACCATAGTCCAGATTGCCTTTCCACTTGCCGTCGCTGACGGCGCCGGAGGATTGCGCGCCGATGTTGAAGCCGCTCTCGTTCTCGCGCTTTCGGTTGGTCTTGTTGTCGAAGGAGGCCTTGTCGTCGATGCGGATATCGACGGTCAGGATATCGCCGACATTGATGGCGCGGCTGTCCTTGAACAGGGCCGATCGCTGGTCGTTCCACAGCGAGAAGCCGTTATTGGTGTGCATCGGCTGCTTGGGATACATGGCCAGCTGCGGCGTCTGCGAATATTGCAGGCCGGTGCCGATCGGGCTCATGGCCGGGGCGCGGCCGACATCGCTGAGCGCACTCTGGCAACCCGTCAGGAGGCTGGCGGCGAGAAGCGCCGTGATACGGTGTCTCATGAGGGTTCCTTCGAAGTGTTGGGATCCTGCGCGCTGGCAATGATCGCGGTGATCAAGGCCGCCTTGTCATTGGCCATCTCGGTCAGGATCAGGCTCGACTTGGCGGGCGGCAGCTTCATGATCAGGGCTGCGGCGATCTCGGGATTGATCTCCTGCAGCTTGGCCGCAGCGGCGTCGGGCTTCATGCTCTTATAGATCCCGACCAGCCCGTTCTGGGCCTGGTCCAGGAAGTCGTTCCGGCGCTTCAGCCAGTCCTGATACTCGTTGCGGCGCTTTTCGAGCTCGGCAATGCGGGTGTTGACCTCGGTCTGCAGATCCTCGAGCTGCTTCTTCTGCAGCACATAGCGCTGGTCGCGCGCGCCGTCGGCGATGTTGGAGCAGAAGCGCTGGATCTCGCCACCCTCCCCCGAGGCCGCGGCCGGCGCGCCGACCTCCTGGGCGAAGGCGCCGGGCATCAGGCCGAGACCGAGAATGACGCCGGCAAGCGCCAGGGGGCGGGCAGTCTTCAGCGTGGACGGAAAGGACAGGATCATTGCAGCACGAGCTCCGCCTGAAGGGCACCGGCCGTCTTGATGCCCTGCAGGATCGAGATGATCCCGTCGGGCTTGACGCCGATGGAGTTGAGACCGGAGACGAGGCTGCGCAGATTGGAGCCGTTGAGCATGGCGACCGTGCCGCCCGTCTGCTGGGCCTGGATGTTCGTATTGGGTTCGACCGCCGTCTCGCCGCGGGAGAACGGCGCGGGCTGGACCACTGTCGGCGTTTCGGTCACCTGCACCGTCAGCGTGCCGAAGGACACGGCCACCGGCGCGATGCGCACATCCTGCCCGATGACGATGGTGCCCGTGCGCTCGTTGACGACGACGCGCGCCGGCGTGTCCGTCTGGATCTCGAGATTTTCGATGTCGGCCATCAGCTTGGCGAGGTCCGCCATCTTCGGACGGTCGATCACCACGGTCTGGCTGTCGCGCGCCTCGGCGATGCGCCCGCCATAGCGATGGCTGGCATAGCGGTTGATCGTGTCGGCCATGCCGACAGCCGTGGAAAAATCGGGGTTGCGCAGCTGCAGCGTCAGATTGACACCGTCCTTGAACTTGGCCGGCAGCTCGCGCTCGATGATGGCGCCGTTCGGCACGCGACCGGCCGTCGTCACACCCTGCTGGACGCTGGCGGCCTGCCCCTGCGCGGAAAAGCCCGTGACGACCACGGAGCCTTGCGCGACGGCATAGATCTGCCCGTCCGCGCCCGACAGCGAGGTCATGACCAGCGTGCCGCCGCGCAGCGAGGTGCTGTCGCCGAGCGAGCCGACGGTCACGTCGATGCGGCTGCCGGGGCTGGCGAAGGGCGGCAGGTTGGCGGTGACGAGCACGGCCGCGATGTTCTTCGAGCGGCTCTCACCGCCCTGGGTGGAGATGCCGAGATTCTGCAGCATGGCGCGCAGCGACTGCTCGGTGAAAGGCGAGGAGCGCAGGCTGTCGCCGGTGCCCTGAAGGCCGACGACCAGCCCGTAGCCGATCAGCTGGTTCTCGCGGCCCGACTGCAGCGATGCCACGTCCTTGATGCGCGAGATGGCAAAGGCCGGCTCGACGGCAAGAAGGAGCATCGCAGCGAACGCGACGAGACAACGCAGGACGTTCTGGATCATTTTGCCACCACCTGGACGGTGCCGTCCGCCATGACCGTTCCGGACACGACGATGCCGGAATCGGTGTTGCGCACCCGGATGAGATCGCCGATGGCCGCGCTCTCGAGCGGCGACCCACCGGCCGTGATCGTCAACGGACCGTTGTTGAAGACCAGCCGGACGGCCTTGCCGCGTTCCACGGCATAAGGGGCGCGCAGGCCGGAGATGAGAATGACGCGGCCCGCCAGCAAGGTGCGTGTCGTGACCTTGCCGACCACCTCTGCCGCCGTCTGGGCGAAATCGCCCGTCAGGTTCGGATTGGTGACATCGACCACCTCCAGCTGGCCCGGCTCGATGGTCGCGCCGGGATAGATCGTCGCCTTGGGGATGACGGCCGTCATGCCCTCCGCATGGACCGGCGCCTGCCCGGCCGCAGCCAGGAGAAGCAGGATCCCGGCCGCGAGCGCCTTGGCGCCGCGGCGATGACGATGGGAGGAAAACGGGCGAAACATCATGTTTGCCTTTCGTTTGAAGCGCGTTACCGCAGGTTCTTGGACACCGTGCCGGCCATTTCGTCGGCGGCCTGGATCACCTTGGAATTCATCTCGTAAGCGCGCTGGGCGGAGATGAGATCGGTGATTTCCTTGACCGGATCGACGTTGGAGGCTTCGAGATATTTCTGCTTGATCGTGGCGAAGCCGGCATCGCCGGGAACGCCGACGACCGGCGCGCCAGAGGCGGGCGTCTGCTTGAACAGGTTGTCGCCCTGCGGTTCCAGACCGGCCTCGTTGACGAAGTTGGCGATCGTCAGCTGACCGATATTGGTCGGGATGGTGGCATTGCCGATATTGGCCAGCACTTCGCCCGAGGTCGTGATCGTGACCTTGCTGGTATTGGCCGGAACCGTGATGCCGGGCACGACCGTGTAACCGTCGATGGTGACGAGCTGGCCGGTATCATTGGTGTTGAACGCGCCGGCGCGGGTATAGTTGGTGGTGCCGTCGGGCATCTGCACCTGGAACCAGCCCTTGCCGATCAGCGCCACGTCGAGATCATTGCCGGTGGACACCATAGAGCCCTGGAGATGCAGGTTGCGCACCGCCGAGGTCTGGACGCCGAGGCCGACATTGGCGCCCTCGGGAATGATCGCCTGGCCGGCGCGGTTTGGCACGCCCTGGCTGCGCTCGGCCTGGTAGAGCAGGTCCGAGAATTCGGCGCGGGCGCGCTTGTAGCCCGTGGTGTTGATGTTGGCGATGTTGTTGGCGATGACTTCCAGGTTCAGCTGCTGGGCGTTCATGCCGGTGGCGGCGATCGAAAGAGCCTTCATGTGTCAGTGTCCTCAGATCGCCATACGGGCAATTTCAAGATAGGCGGTGACGACCTTGTCGCGGATGGCGATCGCGGTCTGCAGGGTCTGGTCGGCGCTCATGACCGCATCGACGACCTGGCGCGTATCGGCCTTGCCGCGAATACCGTCGAGCGACAGGCTTTCGGCATTCTTCAGCGACGAGATCGTGTCGGTGGCCATGTCGGCCATGACGGCCGAGAAGCTGGGCGCCGCCGGCATGCCGGGCGTGGTGCCCATCAGGCCGCCGGCGAGCCCCGCCGCGGAAGCCGAGCTGGTCGAGCCCAGCGTATCGACGCCGCTCGAGCCGGAAATGGCGGAAGAAATGCTGTGCAGGGCGTTGATCATCATTGGCTCTTCAGAAGGTCGATCGTGGAGGAGATCAGGTCGCGGGCTTGGCGGGTGGTCTGGAGATTGGCCTCGTAGGAGCGGTTCGCTTCCCGCATGTCGGCCATTTCAACCAGGATGTTGACGTTCGGCATCTTGACGATGCCGCGCGCGTCCGCCGCCGGATTGCCGGGATCGCTTTCCTCGATGAAATTGGAATCATCGACGCCGAGGCGCTGGACGCCGACCTTGGCGGCGCCGGTGACGCGATCGACTTCGGCGCGGAAACTGATCGTCTTGCGGCGATAGGGATCGGCGCCCGGCGTGTCGCCGGTCGAGCGGGCATTGGCGATGTTTTCGGAAACGATGCGAAGCCGGGTCGATTCCGCGTCCAGACCGGATGCGGAGACCTTGAGAGCGGAAATCAGCGGATCCATGGATTAGCGCCTTACCGTCATCAGCATCATGCGGTTAAAGGACTTGACCAGGCCGGCGCTGAGATCGAAATCACGCTTGATCTCGCCGGTCTTCATCAGCTCCTCTTCCATCGAGACGCTGTTGCCGGACTGCTTGACCTCGTTGCCATCCATACGGCTGGTTTCGATGACTTCGGCAGCGCGGTTGCCTTCGAGGAAGTGCGCGGGATTGGTGGCTGCGAGCTGGAAAGGGGTCTCGCGCAGAACGCTCTCGAAGGGCTTGACGTCCTTGGCGGCGTATCCGGGCGTGTTGGCGTTCGCAATATTGCCTGCGACGACGTTCTGGCGAACAGCCAGCCATTGCGCCTGTCGCGAGGCCAGATCGAAAAGCTGTATCGGTTGCATCATGCGACTCCATGCTTGATGCTTTCGACACTAGCCAGGCAAACTTGCGTCAGACTGTTCCTGTGGCCGCGCCAGCTTACGCGGGAAGTCTTAACAATCCCTTAACCGGCGCAGATAATTTCGCGGTTCCTTCGCCCTGGCTCCATCGCGATGGATAAGGGTGCGCCAATCAGCACCTTTACTTCGGCAAACCTCTGTTTTTTCGCGAGATCTGGCGGTAACCAAAAAGACGTCGCCACGAAAAAAGGCGGAGATCCGGGGATCATCCGCCTGCGGCGCGCGCCTTGCATCGAGCATATCCGAAGAGACCGGAGCACGCGCCCCTCACCCGTGTGACGACGGGCGAAGCGTTAGTATTGTCTTACTGCTGGCTCTGGAACACGTCGCCGCGGCTGGTGACCAGCACCCAGCGGCCGTCGCGCTGCTCCAGCGTCGCCAGCTGGCTGTCGTCGGGCAGGAGCGAGCCGATGCGCACGAGATAGACGCCCTTGTCGTCCTCGATCAGCGCACGGCCATTGGCCACGTGGCGCAGTCGGAAATTCGGATTGGGCGGGAAAGGCTGGTCCGGCGGACCGCTCGGCTTCTTCACCACATCCGGCAAGGATGCCGTCAGCAACTGGTCGACGGCGGCCTGGGTTTCCTCGCGCCGCTGCTGCTGCGCCAGCGACAGGCTGCCATTGCCGATCTTGGTCGGCAGATCCTGCAGCCGACCCTCCCAGAGCGTGGGGATGCTGATGCGGTCCTGGTTGAGATAGGCCCACCAGGGAAAATAGGAGGCGAGGCCGGCCAGGACGATGCCGAGCGAGCCTAGCGCCATGTCGGAGGCGGGCATGCGGCGGCTGCGGCGCTGGACGACGACCTCGTCGGCATCCGTGTCGTGCATCTGGGAAGGTCTCTTGATCCTGGTCATCAGCGTCCCCGTGCGGCGGCGCCGCCATTGGCTGCCGCCTTCAGCGCATTGGCGAGATCGGTGAAGGCATCGAAGGCAGGCCGCTCGCCGGGCGACTGCTTCAAGGTTTCATAAATGACCGGCACCTGCTTGATCGCCATGTCGAGATCGGGATCGCTGCCGGGGCGATAGCCGCCGATCAGCCGGAGGTCGCGGGTTTCCTCATAGCGATGGATCAGGGCTTTCAACCGCGCCACCAACTTTTCCTGATCGGGCGTCCAGGCCTTGCGGGCCAGACGCGAAACGGAGCTCAGGGGATTGATAGGGGGATAGCGCCCCTCCTCCGCCAGGCTGCGTTCCATGACGATGTGGCCGTCGAGAATGCCGCGGGTGGAGTCGGCGATCGGGTCATTGTGGTTGTCGCCATCGACGAGGATGGAGATGATGGCGGTGATGGTGCCGCTGCCTTCGACGCCGGGGCCGGCGCGCTCCAGAAGCCGCGGCAGCTCGGTGAAGACGGAGGCCGGATAGCCGCGCGCGATCGGCGGCTCGCCGGAGGCGGTGGCAACCTCGCGGATGGCATGGGCGAAGCGGGTAACGCTGTCGACGATCAGAAGCACGTTCTCGCCCTGGTCGCGGAAGTGTTCGGCAATGGTCACGGCCGTCATCGGCGCCATCTTACGCAGCATCGGGCTTTCGTCGCTGGTGGCAACCACGGCCACCGTCTTCTTCATATCCTCGCCGAGCGTATCCTCGATGAATTCGCGCACTTCGCGGCCGCGCTCGCCGACCAGCGCGATGACGACGCGGTCGAAGGCCTCGGCACGGGCGAGCATGGACAAAAGCGTGGACTTGCCGATACCGGAGCCGGCGAAGATGCCGAGGCGCTGGCCAAGGCAAAGCGGAGAGAACAGGTCGATGGCGCGCACGCCGGTGCGAAAGCCCTCTTCCACCCGGCGACGTGTCATCGAGGGCGGAGCGGTGTTGGAAATCGAGCGGGCGACCGGCCCATGGCTCAGCGGCAGTCCGCCATCGATCGGCTCGCCCAGCGCATTGATGGCGCGGCCGCACCAGCTGGCATCCGGCGCGACGCGAAAGGCGCCTTTGCGAATCACGACATCGTGGATGCCGATCGGCTCGCCCGGCTCGATTGGGCAGACATAGACCAGCTCCTGCTCGACACGCACGACCTCGCCCAGGTGAATGCCGGTCTCGCTTTTATGGGCGACGAAATCGCCAAGCCGTACCTGCCGCGACAGGCCGGCGACGGTGTAATGGCCCGCGGCGATCGCCTGGACATGGCCGCCGGCCGCTGTCGCATTTTCCGTTTGACCATAGCGCATGGCCAGGGTCCCCAGGGCGGCGAGCGGGGTCGCGCCAAGGGTGAAGGGGGCCGTTTCGTCCAGTGCTGCGCTCATCTCATCATCCCGACTGGCCGGAAATCATTCCGGCGCACCTTCGGCCCGCCATGGGACGGGCCGGTTTCATCACGTCCTGTCACCGCGTCAGGGATCAGGTCCGGGCGCCGCCCAGCGTCTTGATCGCCTCGCCCAGGCTCGTCTCGCCATCACGCATCAGCGCGGTGATGTTCTCGAAGGCGCGGGACACGGTGATCAGCTGCGTCATTTCCGTGATCGGATCGACGTTAGATTCCTCGACATAGCCCTGCTTGACGCCGACATCGAGCCGATCGACCACCGGCTGCGGTTGGGCGCCGGTCGGGAAGACCGCGCTGTTGTCGTAGCGGCTGAAGCCCTTGGAGAAATCGGCTTCGAACAGGCCGAGCGCGGCCATCTGCTGGCCATTCTGGCGGATCGCGCCGTCGGGCGTGATCACCACGTCGCCGGCAGCCGCGTTGATCTGGATCGGCGCGCCGCCGGCATCGAGAACCGGATAGCCGCGCAGCGTAACGAGATCCCCGGTGTCGGTGAGCGTGAAGCGACCGTCGCGGGTCAGCGCATTGCCGCCCGGCGTCTGGATCGAGAACCAGCCATCGCCCTTCATGGCGACGTCGAGTGCGTTGCCGGTCGAGGTCAGGCCGCCGCTGGTGGTCTTGAGGAATTCCTGGCCCTCGTTGACATAGGCGACCTTGGTCGGCTTGGTGTCGCCGAGCACGCTGTTGAACTTCATTTCCGTGGCACGGAAGCCGACGGTGTTGGCGTTGGCGACATTGTGCGCCAGCGTCGCCAGGCGCTTTTCCAGAGCCATCTGGGAGGAGACGGCGACGTAAAGTCCGGTCTGCATCGCTTAACGGCCTCCAAGCTTGAGATTGTTGATGGAGAGGAGAAGATCGGCCGAAATGCCTGTGCTGGCGCCGTAAAGGCTGAGCGTGCCGGTATCGGACGGCGCCTTCCTGGCTTCCCACATCGCGGTGAAGCGCTCCATCAGCTTCGACAGCTTCTGGGGATCCTTGAAGGAGGCGATGTCGATCTTCGATTTGATGTGCGCCGCCTGGGCATCAATGTCGGAGGCGGCAAATTCGTCCGGCACGTCCAAGAGCGTGCGGGTCACCTGGGACAGGGCTTCATCCGCGAGCAGGCCGAAGGGGCTGGTGATCGACGGGGCCATGCGCTCGAAATACAGCGCAAGCCGCACGCCGGAATCGTCCTCGCCCACCTTCTCTTCCAGCGTCTGCCGGTTGAACTTGGCGGTCACGCCCGTGGTGGCGCCGTCCTTGCTGGTGGCGGCCGTGCCGTATTTAGCGAAATTCAGCGAGTTCACCAGGTCGGAATAGCGGCTGTCCTGCAGCTTGTTGGCAAAGGCGTCCTTGGACTCGTTGCCCTCGGTCAACACCTTGCGGATGAAAGCCTTGGCATAGCCCATATCCTCCAGACCATGCGCCTTCAGGGCGTAGTCGTAGAGCCGGCTGTCGGCCATGAATTCATCGACGGATTTCACCGAACCGATCTTGGAAAGGTAGTAGGCCGTCTCGCGCGCCACGTCAGGCTGTTCCGAAACGCGCTTCAGCGAGGAGGTGATATCGCCGGTAATCTGCTTGTAGCTCGTATATGTCGTCGTCACGGAAAGAAAATCCTAACAAGAATGGAACAAATTCGTCCCATGCGTCTGGCATGAGGCCAAACTGGTGTTTTCCCCTTGTGCGAAGCTGTTGCTGCAGCGGCACAGATCGGGCCAGCCTCACGCAAGCAAGCACCTCTATTCACAACTCCTGAAATCCATCCTGCGGCAGGTATCGACATGAACATCATCATCGGGCTCGTCATGACGCTCGGCTGCATCCTCGGCGGCTTCATCGCCATGGGTGGCCACTTGACCGTTCTCAACCAGCCCTTCGAGCTGGTGATCATCGGCGGCGCCGGCCTTGGCGGCTTCATCATGGCAAATTCGATGAAGACTGTGAAAGACGCCGGAAAGGCGCTCGGCGAGGCCTTCAAGCACAAGGTGCCGAAGGAGCGGAACTATCTCGATACGCTCGGCGTGCTCTATTCGCTGATGCGCGACCTGCGCACCAAGTCGCGCAACGAAATCGAAAGCCACATCGACAATCCGGAAGAAAGCTCGATCTTCCAGCAGGCCCCGACCGTGCTGCAGAACAAGGAGCTGACCGCCTTCATCTGCGACTATGTCCGCCTGATCATCATCGGCAATGCCCGCAGCCATGAGATCGAAGCGCTGATGGACGAGGAAATCGAGACCATCAACCACGACAAGATGAAGTCCTACAACGCGCTGGCCACGATGGGCGACGCCTTTCCGGCGATCGGGATCGTCGCGGCCGTTCTCGGCGTTATCAAGGCCATGGGCGCCATCACCGAATCGCCCGAGGTTCTCGGCGGCAAGATCGCCGCGGCACTCGTCGGCACCATGCTCGGGATCTTCCTGTCCTATTGTATCGTCTCGCCGATGATCGCCAACATCAAGGCCGTTCGCGAAAAGCAGAACCGGCTTTACGTGATCGTGAAGCAGACGCTGATCGCCTACATGAACGGCTCCGTCCCCCAGGTGGCCCTCGAATATGGCCGCAAAACCATTTCCGCCTATGAACGCCCCTCGATCGACGCGGTCGAGCAGGAGATGATGAATCCGGGTGGCGGCGGCGAAAGCAAGGCAGCTTAAGATATGACCGAAACCGCCATGACGGCGCGCACGGCGCCACGTCCCTTCGACAAGACCCTTCTGGCCCGCATGACCGGCCTTCTGGCCGACCGCGAGCCGGTGGAAAAGTTCGCCACCGAGCTCGGCCAGGTCTTCGGCGAGTTCCTGCCGGACCTCTTGCAGGCCGAGACCGGCTTTCCGGTCGAGATCGGTTTTGCCGGCTTCGACACGGGGCTGAAGCAGGAGCTGGTCGCCGCACTCGGCGACAAGGTGGCGCTCTGCGACGGAACCCTGCGCAACTGGTGCGATTTCGTCATCGCCTGCGACAGCCCGATCGTCATGGGCATGGTGGAAATGCTGCTGGGCGCCGCACCGGAAACGATCGCGCCGCCTCAGCCGCGCAGGCTATCGGCCATCGAACTCGACGTGGCCGCTATGCTGTTCGACAAGATCGGCCATGTGCTGAAATCGGCGGTCAGCGCCACCGGCGGCTTCGAGCCGACGCTGGAGCGCCCGACCAATGCCGGCGACCGCACCCAGCCGGAAGAGGCGGCGGAAATCCATGCGGCGGCGGTGAAGATCGCGCTGACGGCGGGGCCGATCAAGGCCGTTTTCACCATCGTCATTCCGCATCAGGCGCTGTTGAAGACCAAGATCGTCTTCCCGAAGGGCATCGGCCAGGCGCGCAGATCCAAGAGCGGCTGGAGTGATCAGTTGGAACATCAGGTTCATCGCTCCGCGGTGCAGCTCGAGGCCCGCATCCGCCTGGAGGATCTGACGCTGAACGATGTCAGCCGGCTGCAGCCGGGCGACGTCATCGCCTTCATGGACACCAAGGAGGTCCGCGTGGATGTCAACGCCAACGGCCGCGATCTCTATGTCTGTGAATTCGGCCGGTCGGGCGAACGCTACACCGTCCGCATCATGGATACCTACGGTTCCGAAAAAGAGATTCTCGACCATTTGATGGGCTGAGCAACGAAACAGGCTTGGGGCAAGCTTCAATTGGAATAATGCGCACATGGCTACGAAAAAAGCACCCGATGACGTCTTTCCGTCCCTGTCCGAAGGCGACGCCGAACTCGATCAGGCGATCGACGATCTGCGCGGCGTTCTGAAGAGCGACGCAAACAACGCGATTGCGGGCGACGATGTCTTTGCCGGCTCGATGTCGGGAATGGATGGAATGTCGTCCTTTTCCGCCTCGGAAGAGCTGGGCGGCTTTGGCGGGGACTTTGCCGCCGATACGACGAGCAGCAACAGCCTGGCCGGTTCCGGCCGCAGCAGCCGGTCGCGTCCCTTGCGCGCCGGTGCGGAGATCCCGGCCAATCTCGAACTAATCATGGACATCCCGATCGACGTCCAGATCGTTCTCGGTTCGAGCCGCATGCAGGTGTCGAGCCTGATGAGCCTGACGGAAGGCGCCACGATCGGTCTCGACCGCAAGATCGGCGAACCCGTCGAAGTCACCGTCAATGGCCGTGTGATCGGCCGTGGCGAGATCACGGTTCTGGACGAGGACGACACCCGCTTCGGCGTGCGTCTGATCGAAATCCGGAGCGGCCGCGGCTAAGCCGCCGGCCGGTCCACCAGCGGGGCGCGCATGATCCGCGCCTCGCCGACGACGAAGACAAGACTGTACACGTGTAACGGCAGGCGGGAACCTTCGACAGGTTTCTCCGCCGGTTCGGCGCCAGGGCGCAGACGAAAGGATCCATGATGGATTTCGACAATTTCGAGTCTTCGGCACCCACGCGGCCCCTCAGCCAGACGGACAAGGCCGCCGCAGTTCTGCTTGCCATGGGCAAGGGCGTCGCCGGCAAGCTCTTGAAGTTCTTCACCCAGAGCGAACTTCAGGGCATCATCGCCGCCGCACAGTCCCTGCGCAGCATCCCGCCACACGAACTCGACCAGCTCGTCAGCGAGTTCGAGGACCTCTTTACCGAGGGCGCCGGCCTGATGGACAACGCCAAGGCCATCGAGGCCATTCTCGAGGAAGGCCTGCCGCCCGACGAGGTCGATGGTCTGCTCGGCCGCCGTGCCGCCTTCCAGGCCTATGAACAGAATATCTGGGACCGCCTGCAGGAC
Source organism: Xaviernesmea rhizosphaerae (assembly GCF_001938945.1). Classification (GTDB taxonomy): domain Bacteria; phylum Pseudomonadota; class Alphaproteobacteria; order Rhizobiales; family Rhizobiaceae; genus Xaviernesmea; species Xaviernesmea rhizosphaerae. The sequence goes on along the minus strand of NZ_MKIO01000030.1, from coordinate 62,334 downwards.
AGCGACCCGGTCTTCGTCTCGCGCTACATCGCCAAGGAACATCCGCAGACCATTGCCTATGTCCTGTCGATGATGCCCTCGGGCTTCAGCGCCAAGGTGCTGCTCGAGCTGCCCGAAAGCCAGCGCGCCGACATCATGAACCGCACGGTGACGATGAAGAACGTCAGCCCCAAGGCGGCGCAGATCATCGAGCAGCGCGTGATCGAAATGGTCCAGGCCGTCGACGAGGAGCGCAACTCCACCGGCTCGGTCAAGGCCGCCGACCTCATCAACCAGCTCGAAAAGACCCAGGTCGACTCGCTGCTCGGCGCGCTCGAATCGCTCAGCCAGGAATCGGCGAGCAAGATCCGTCCGAAGATCTTCCTCTTCGACGACATCATGCTCATGCCGCAGCGCAGCCGCGTCCAGCTCTTCAACGACGTCTCGGGCGACATCATCACCATGGCGCTGCGCGGTGCGGCCGGCGATCTGCGCGAATGCGTGCTCTCCGCGCTCGGTGCACGCCAGCGCCGCATGATCGAATCCGATCTCGGCAGCGGCGAACAGGGCATCAACCCGCGCGACATCGCGATCGCCCGCCGCTCCATCACCCAGGAAGCCATCCGTCTGGCGGCGGCCGGCATGATCGAACTGAAGGAAAAGACGGCCGCCTGAACCGGCGCGACCGTTTTCCATCCCCCGTCATATCCGATCGCCGCGCAGGGAACCTTGCGCGGCGATCGGCGTTTGCGCGGCGAAATCAGCGGCCCTCTCCCCGCATTTCGGCGCACACGCCCTTGCATGACCGCGCAGGCCGCCGCAAGAAGGGAGACGAGGTGGCGGCAGGGAACGACAAGGGCAAGAAAAACGGCCCCGGCTGCCGGCATGACCACGGAGAGGCGGCATGTCCGAGGATAGCGACAAGGAAAGCAAAACAGAGGCGCCGTCGGAAAAACGGGTGAGCGACGCCATCGACAAGGGCAACATCCCCTTCTCGCGCGAGATCACCATGTTCGCCTCGGTCGCGGCCACCTATGTCTTCGTGGTCTTCTTCCTGCCGCGCGGATTCACCGATTTCGCCGAGGCGCTCAAGGATATTTTCGAGCAGCCAGAAGCCTGGCGGCTGGAAAACGCCACCGACGTCACCACGCTGATCCTGTTTCTGTTCAATCGCTCCGCCGGGCTCGTGGTGCCGATCATCCTTCTGCTGGTCAGCTTCGGCGTGGCCTCGTCCGTCCTGCAGAACCTGCCGCGGCTGGTGCTGGACCGGATCGCGCCCAAGGCCGAGCGCATCTCGCCGGTCGCCGGCTTCAAGCGGATCTATGGCATGCCCGGAATGGTGGAATTCGCCAAGGGCTTCGTCAAGATCGCGGTGATCTCGACCATCATCGCCTTCACCCTGCGCGATGATTTCTACGGTTCGCTGGATGCGATGTTTTCGGATCCGGTGACGATCTTCACCCGGATTTCCAACGACCTCAACCAGATCATGGTCGTGGTTCTGCTGTGCAGCGGCGTGATCGCGATCGCCGATTTCTTCTGGACCCGGCATCACTGGCTCTCCGAGCTCAGGATGACGAAGGAAGAGGTCAAGGAGGAGTTCAAGCAATCGCAGGGTGACCCGATCGTGCGGGCCCGCCTGCGCTCGATCGCCCGCGACCGGGCCCGCCGGCGCATGATCACCGCGGTGCCGCGGGCCACGCTTGTGGTCGCCAACCCCACTCATTTCGCCGTCGCGCTGCGCTATGTGCGCGAGGAAGGCGATGCGCCCGTCGTCATTGCCAAGGGGCAGGACCTGGTGGCGCTCAAGATTCGCGAGATCGCGGAGGAAAAAGGCATCCCCGTCTTCGAGGATCCGCCCCTGGCGCGCTCAATGTTTGCGCAAGTCTCGGTGGATAGTGTGATTCCACCGGTGTTTTACAAGGCTGTCGCTGAGCTTATTCACCGCGTTTATGCAGCAAAACAAAAACGGACCAGCTGATATCCGATGAAAAGATGCTCCTATTCCGAAGAACGCGAGAAGATCGTCGCAGATGCGATTCGCCCTGTGGCAACCGAACTGAGACTGATCGATGCCGCCGACTTCATTGCGCTGCTGCGATTTGAATCGCATGCCAGCATCGCTGATCTCGTTTCCTCGGCAGCGGAGCTTTATTTTCTTCCCGGCACGGTCAATTTCGGCATTGGCGGCAATTATCGCCTGGACTGGGGTCAGGCACCCGAAATCGTTCTCGATCTCGAGCTGAAGCCTGATGGCGTCACGGTCTATGCCCAGCTCCAGCTCGGCAAGGACAAGGCAGGCCTAGAAATCAGCCATATCGCCTTCAACCGCCCCGCGGAAGATCCCAACGAAAACACCGCCTTCCTGGCAAGAAGCCTTGAAGCGGCGAAGTTTTCGCGCAGCCTTCCCACCGCCATCGCCTGCTGAACCCTATACCAGGTGTCGATGATAGGAGCCTGTAGGTCCCTATCATCGACACCTGGTATGAGAGCACCATTCGGTCCAGATGAAGAGGATCGGTCACGCCGATCAGAAAGACCCTGCGCGGGTCATGGGTCACGCTGACATCCCGTGTCGCTCAGCCACCCGTCCAGACCTCTTCGGACATCCCCCTGCTTGCGCCTGATGCATCCGGCGGCCGTCCCCGTGGCCGGATGCGGCCCGACTTGTCCGCCCTCGCGCCGGTCCGCCCCGGCCGCCAGGGCAGCGGCCGGCTGTGCAGCAGCGTTGGATGAGACCGTGGCCTGGATGAAACCGGGGAGCATGACGGCAGCGTGACAGAGCGTCGGACAGAAAAGCGGGAACCGGTTCTCGAAAAAATCTGACGCAAAAACAGAATGCTAGAGCATCAGACTGCGTATGGTTTTCAGTGCGATGCCCTAGCGGATGTAGCCGAGCCGGATCGCCTTGGCGATCGCCTGGATGCGGTTGACCGAGTCCAGCTTGGTGGTGGCCGCGCCGAGATAGGCATTCACCGTATGGACGGAGAGGCCCATCTTCTCGGCGATATCTTCGCTGATATGGCCGTTTCCAGCCATCTGCAGGCAGTCGATCTCCCGCTCGCTCAAGGCTTCGGCCGGCAGCATGCGTCGCTCGTCCGCCGCCAGCAGGTCCGTCAGGATCTGGCAGGCCTGGCCATGCAGATCGATGATCGCCTCGGGCGTCAGGTCCAGTTCGCCACCGATCACGGCGACATAGCCATTGCCCTGCGCGCCCAGGCGCACGGGAAAGGCAACGCCGGCCTGGGTCAGCGCGCCGGCGATCAGCCGCCGCGTGAAAGCCTCGAAGCCGCTGACATCGGCGATCTGGTCCGGCGCAGTGCCGTTCCAGACGAGCGGCAGGATGGAGCTTTCCAGGTGGTTCACCAGCGCATCGCCATATGCGCTGAGGAGGTTATGCGCCATGGCCTCGGAATGCACGCCCCAATTGTCGAGCACGCAGGTCAGCTTGCGCGCGCCCGGCAGGCTGGCCCCGCTGAGGCGCAGGACGGCGAAATTGCGCCCGCCCAGCGCCCGCTGGAGCTGTTGAAGACGTGCAACGAGGGAGGAGATACGCGCGGTTCGTTTACCGCACTCCGGGCCCGGCATCATGCCGGGCGGATTGCCAGCCATGCCGTCCTCCTAGACGAGATTGTTTCGGACGGAATAGGCGATGGCCTCGGACCGCGTCTTGGTCGCGGTCTTTCGCATCACGCTCGTGATGTAATTGTTGATGGTATTGCGCGAGATCCCGAGGATCACGGCGATCTCGTCGCTGGTCTTGCCTTCGGCAATCCAGAAGACGCATTCCAGTTCGCGCTCGGTCAGATCGCATTCGCGGTCGGGCTCGACATGCGCTTCCGGCGCGGCACAGGCGAAATAGCCTGTGAGAAGCGCGACCTCGCGCAGGCTTTCGCGCGACAGGATGACATCCTGCGGGAACAACAGCAGCAGGGAGAGCCGCACCCGTCCAACAGCAAAGGCAATCTGGCAATATTGCCGGCTGACACCGCGCGGCAGAACAGCCTCGTCGGGCAGCATCATGAAGGCCGGCTGCAGCACCGTGAGGCACTTTTCCAGCTCGTTGCTCTTGGCGTGGCTGTCGGCCATCACCCGGCCGATGCGCCGGACCAGGTCGAAGGGCCAGTCCGAGCAGATGGCAAAATCCACGCCGCCATTCTTGGCCCGGTCGCAGCGCGCCAGCAGATAGTGGCTTGCGCCGACATGCTGGGTGAGAAGGGTAAGCGCCTTGGCCAGATGGCCGCGCTCGGCATGATCGATCAGCCGGGCGACCATCTGCCGCCGGGCATTGCTGCTGGAAGTACCGACGAATCGGCCCTGCACGGCAGGCAAGGGCCTGGCCGCGATCTCAGTCTCAGTTATGGTCATGTCGCTTTGTCCCCGTGAAGACATTCCCGAGCCGTCCGCATTTCAGGCCTAAAAAGGCCCGCGCCGGGGTCATTCCGCCATCCCCGGCTTTGCGAACATTCTCGCGAATCACACTAGATAAGGTATCGCACCTGCCGGAAAAAACTACTGATTCGATATTGGGATTTACTTTTCCTTAACGCTATGGTCCGATTCGGTCTGCAAGGAGGCCGGCGAAATAGCGCGTTTATAGCGGCCTTGCAATCCTCTCGTTAACCAGCTGTTATTGCCTTATAAATTCTCTGGAACCGCCGGAAGCGCACGCCTCCTGCCCGCTCAGGCTGCGTTTTGCTGGCTCCCACAATTAAAAAAACAGGCGCTTTTCGTAATTCTGTCAGCTGCAGCGCATGACGCGATCTGAGCTTAAATTTCACCATGTGGCGAAATTGCATCATGTCTAATGACCAGGCTGACAAGGCTATCCAAATATAGACCTACGAATAACTGCCAATATATTCTTATTTATACGTTCGCCGACGAGGGGAACATCGAAGGAACCAACGTGCGGCATCCCATGAATTGCGGCCGAATCGAAGCAATCACGCTTCTCCACAACGGAATTTTTACCAATTGTTAACGCTTTGACTCCGGCGCGACTCCCAGGCCGAGCAGGACCGGCCAACGAATCTTTCGGGTGGAATCGTTCAAGAAAAATCTCGCACTGCAAAACTGTTGCGCTAGCGAAACAATCTCGCAGGCGCTGGCCGCACCTGGCCCTTCAGAGCGCAACCAGGAAGATCCAAACGAAAAAGGCCGAATGCGGGGGCATCCGGCCTTCTGGCATTTTTTGGTCCTGTTCCCCGGAGGCCGGATTTTCCTGGATCCGGTTCCCGGCTTTGTCGAGATGCGTCAAGCGGCCTTTTCGGTAACCCATTTGCGCAGGATCTTGGCGGCGCGCTCCTCGCTGATTTCGACCATCCGGGCCAGGCGCCGCTCGGGGCCTTCCTTGACGCGGCGGTTGAAGTCTTCCTCGCTGTTGGAGCCGAGGCTCAGGAGGTCGTCCGTGCTGTCGAAGCCGAAGTCCGAGCCGAAGCCGTCCATCAGGGCGCCGCCGGCAGGGGCGCCGCCCACGGCGGGCGAGAAGTCGGGCAGTTCGAGCCCTGCGGCCTCGCCTTCGCCGGCCTCGCCCTGCGCTGCGCCGCCATTGACGGAGCGGGCGAGAGGACGCAGGCCCATCCAGATGACCAGGACAGCGACCAGGATGAAGGAGCCGGCATTGATGATGCCACCGAGGTTGCGCGTGAGCGTTTCCATGATCGTCGGGCCGGCGACCGGATCGGTCAGCAGCTGGTTGTCGACGAAGTCCAGGGCGGTGATGGTGATCACATCGCCTCGGGCCGTGTCCAGACCGGCGGCCGACGCGACGATCTTCTGCATTTCCGTCGTATAGGCGTCGATCTTGGCCTGGTCGGCATTTTCGCCGAGCACGCTGGCGATGCGCGCCTTGTTCAGGACGACCGCGACGGAGAGTTTTTCGACGCGGTAGCTGCCCCGGGTGGTGGCGACGGTCTTGGAATTGATTTCGTAGTTGGTCTGCTCTTCCTTCTTCTCCGCCTGGTCGCTTGACTGGCCGCCGGCGCCGCCCTTGGGGGCAGCCTGCGGCACGTTCTGCTCGACCGTTGCGGCATTGTCGGCCTGCTGCTGCTTGGAGTTGCTCTGCTCCTTGGTGATCCGGGTAGAGCGCTCGACGCGCGATTCCGGATCGAACATCGTCTCGTGGATCTGCTGGGCGTCGGTGTTGAGCGAGGCGGCGACGCTGGCGCGGAAGTTCTCCATGCCGAGCAGCGGTGACAGCGCCTTTTCGATATTGCGCTCGATCTCGTTCTGCACGTTCTGGACAATGCCGAGCGACTGGTTGAGTGCGCTGTTGCCCGGATCGTCACCGGAGGCGAGCAGCTGGCCGGCGGAGTCCAGAATGGTGACGTCGTCCACCGACAGGCCGGGGACGGACGAGGAAACCAGGTGTCGGATGGAGGCGGCGGCGTTGCGGCCCACCGTGGCGCTGGCCCGGATCATCACCGAGGCTGTCGGTTTCTGCTCCGCCTTGCGGAAGGAGCCGCGGTCGGCCATGACGATGTGGACGCGGGCTGCGGAGACGCCGGCGATCTGCTGGATGGTGCGGGCGATCTCACCTTCCAGAGCCCGGACCCGCGTCACCTCCTGCATGAAGGAGGTCAGGCCAAGCGATCCGACCTTGTCGAACAGCTCATAGCCGGCATTGTTGCTGTTCGGCAGGCCGCGTTCGGCCAGGAACAGGCGCGCCTTGCCGACCATGCCGACGGGAACCTTGAGGCTCGTTCCGTCCGTGCCAACCTCGAATTCGATATTGGCCTCGGCCAGCGCAACGCTGATCTGGTTGAGGTCGCCCGTCTCGAGACCGACATACAGTGTCTCATAGGCTGGCTTGTTGACGTAAAGACCGGCGGCAAGGACCAATCCGACAGCGATCACGCCCGCGGAGATCAGCGCGACGATCTTACCTTGCCCTAGGTTCGCGAGAGTCTTCGTGACCGAAGAGAGTTGTTCCAACAGATTCATTCTGTTTCCGCACCCTGAAAGCGCTGACCCGTCCCTCGCATCATCGCGCGGGGCCAAGTCTCATTGCGCAGTCCAAACATCAGGCCGATATCCGCATCCCCCCGAATCACCCGCCATAGCGGGCATGCGTCGGAATCCACCGGACCTGTGGGGACACTAGGAAGCGAAGCTTGTGCGAACTTGTCTTTTGGCAGGCCGCGACCGGCGCCAAGCGGGCAGCCTCGGGGTCTGCGTGCGCCTCTGCCCCGCCCGCATCGCCAGGCGCGGCGCTCGCCCGCGCGGCTCGCCCTCCCCCTTCAGCCTTCAGGCAGCGCCAGGGAGCGTGCAGGCCAGATCCCTAGCCACGGGCAGGGTCAAGGGCGATCAAGCGGAGCCCGGTAGAATTCCACGACGGCCGCCTGATCGCCCTGGGCGGGCGCATCCGCCCCGGCAAAAGAGGTGTCGTGCGGGGGATGTTCGTGAAGGTTTGATCGGAAGGAAGGGAGCGCTCTTCGCAGGCTTCAGCGGCAAAAGCTAAGGGGAGCACAAAGGACCGATCTCTGTCCCGGCCCCGCGCGCTCCTGTTGCCGGCCGATCGGCGTGCGATGCCTGCGCGCAAGCCGATGCCCAAGGCGCCAGCGGGTCTCGTCGACGCGGCTCTGTCAGCCAGGCGCGATCGGCGGAGCCTGGAGGCGCCCGCATGGCGGGCGCGCAGGCTCAGGCGGCCATCAGAAGAATTCCATGTCGCCGGCGGCGTTCGTCAGTGGCTGGGAATGCCCATGGCGGACCTGTCCCCGGCTCAGCGCGGCCTTCATGTCGGCCAGCGTCATCAGGTTCAGCGCGGTGGTGATGTCCACGAGCTGGCTCTTGGGGATGCCGGCGGTCATCGTATCGATGAACTCCGCGATCCCGCGGGTCTTTTGCACCGCCAGATCGATGCCCTGCAGCACCTTCATCCGGTCGGCAGCCGCCAGGATCGCCTCTTCATGGGCATGCGCCAGCATGGGCTCGATCCGCTCGATCAGATAGGCCACGTCATGCAGTTCGCTGACGATGCGCATCAGGACATCGGGCAGGGAATCTTCGCAGGCCTCGAAGGCCTTGCTTGCCTGTATGCTCATCGTCTTCCCCTCTCCGTCCTAAACGGGGTTTCATCCCTGAGCGCGTCGCAGCATGTCCCGCTGGCTGCAGCTCCATCCATGTTTCGCGCAAGACCGGCTGGCGGTTCGGCGTCAGTCTCGCGGGCATGGCCGCCCGCAGCGGCCGCCGCTTCGGGCAGGCCGACGGTCTCAGAAGAATTCGATGCTGTTGTCGACAGGCTTCGGCGCGGGCGCCGGGCGCTGTTCCAGGGCTACCGTGCGCTGGGCTTCGACGCCGGTCAACTGGTGCTGGCGGGCCCGGCCCGACAGGGGCCAGTATTCCAGCTTGCGTCCCTGATCGCCGCCCGTGCTCTCACCGACGATGCGGATGCCTTCGTCCATCAGGAACTGACGGGCGAAGCGGGCATTCTGCTCGCCGACATTGGAGAAGCGCGCGATCGTCTTGGCGCCGCCGAAGATCTTGGCCTCCAAGCGGTCACGCCGGGCGCCCTTCTTGAGAAGCCCGTTGATCAGGAGCTCCATCAGATGGACGCCATAGCGCGTGGCGTCGCCCCCGGAGGCAAGCGCCTCGGCAGATCCGGGCAGCAGAAAGTGGTTCATGCCTCCCACACCCGCGACCGGATCGCGCATGCAGGCGGCCACACAGGAACCCAGGATCGTCGAGAGCACCACGTTGGGGTCCGTGACGACCTTGAACTCGCCCTGAATGACATGCACGCGCTTGGTCGCGGCGTCCTGCATCATTTGAGTGCTCCGAATACCGCTTCGATGGCGGCTTTCATCTTTTCCATGGTGAAGGGCTTGGCCAGCACGTTGTTGGCGCCCAGCGCGGCGGCCTTGGTCACCAGCGTCCGGTCGCCCTGCGCCGTAAGCATGATGAAAGCGGCCTTCTTGGTTGCGGGGTTGTTGCGCACGGCGTGCAGCAGCTCCAGCCCGTCCATCTTCGGCATGTTGAAGTCCGAGATGACCAGGTGGTGCGGTTGCTGGGCCATGATCTTCATGCCCTGCTCACCATCGCCGGCGACCGTGATCTGCTTGAAGCCGAGCTGCTGGAGGGCATCACCCAGAAGCAGGCGGCTTGTGACCTGGTCGTCAACGATGAGAACTTTGATTTTTTCGGCGATCGACATTATTCCATTCCTTCTCTTCGAGCGGCGGCCCGCTTCAGAACTTCTTCCCCAATTGCGTTAAGAGGCAGTTGAAATTCGACAGCGCCCAGCTCATAGGCCACACGCGGCATTCCATAGACCACGCAAGTTTTTTCGTTCTGCCCGAAGGTGCGCGCGCCTGCGCGCCGCATCTTGAGCAGACCGGATGCTCCATCGCGCCCCATTCCGGTCAGGATGATCCCGATGCCATTGCGACCGGCGAGATCGGCGACGGAATCGAACAGCACATCCACCGAAGGGCGATGGCCGTTCACCGGCTCCTTGTCGATCAGCCGACAGCAGGGCGCCGAGGGATTGACGATCGTCAGATGACGCTCGCCGCCAGGAGCGAGATAGACCCGGCCAACGTCCAGCCGCGCTCCATCTGTCGCCTCCTCCACCGTGGGCGCGCAGAGGCGGTTCAGCCGCTCTGCGAAGCTCTTGGTGAAGGTGTGCGGCATGTGCTGGGTGATGACGGTCGGCGGGCAATTGGCCGGGAATTTCTGCAGGACCGCGATCAGCGCCTCGACCCCGCCCGTGGACGAGCCGATGGCGATGATGCGACGGCCGCTGCGGTAGTCGGTTGCGGCATGATTGGCGTTGGCCGGGCTTGGCACGGCCGCCCGGTTGGCGCTGATCATCTGCTTGCGCGGCGAGCGCGCCGCCGCCTTGACCTTCTCGGCCAGGTCGGCGAAGGGGTGCGGATCGCCAGGCGAGGGCTTGCCGACGCAATCGAAGGCGCCGATCTCCAGCGCGGCCACCGACGCCTCGGCGCCGCGATGGGTCAGCGTCGAGACCATGATGACCGGCATGGGCCGCAGCCGCATGATCTTTTCCAGGAAGTCCAGCCCGTTCATGTTGGGCATCTCGATGTCGAGCGTGACGACATCGGGATCGAGCTGTTTGATCGCCGCGCGCGCCTGCATGGCATCGGCGGCCTGGCCGACGACGCTCACACCGGGATCGGCGCTGAGCACGGCGGTGATCAGATTGCGCATCGTGGCGGAATCATCGACGACGAGGACGCGGGCGGTCACGACGCATGCCCTCCCTTGCCGCCGCCGATGAAGCGGTAGGTGGTCACGCCGATATTGTCGAAGACTGCCTTGGCATCGCCGGAGACGCGCTCGGAATGGCCGATATAGAGATAGCCGCTCGGAAGCAGCATTCCGGCAAAGCGGGACCAGATGCGCATCTGCGTCGGTTCGTCGAAATAGATGACGACGTTGCGGCAGAAGATCACGTCGAACTTGCCCTTGAAGGGCCACTGCGACATCAGGTTCAGCTCGTTGAAGGTGATCAGCCGCTTGACCCGATCGTCGATCTGGTACTTCGTGCGGCCGTTGATGCTGGTTTCGGTAAACCATTGCTTGCGCATGGCCGGCTGGACGGTTTCGAGCGCATTGGCGTCATAGGCGCCGACACGGGCGATCGCCAGGATCTTCGGATCGATGTCGGTGGCCAGGATGCGGATATCGTAGTCGGCCGCGTTGGGCATCACGGAGAGAAGCGTCAGCGCGATCGAATAGGGTTCCTGGCCGTCGGAGCAGGCCGCAGACCAGATGCGCACGCGGCCGCCCGATTTCGCCCGCGCGATCAGCCCGGGAAGCACCTCGTCGCGCAGATGCTCGAAATGGTGGTTCTCGCGAAAGAATCGGGTGAAGTTGGTGGTCAGGTAGGACAGCATGTCCCGCCGCTCGGCGGCGCCCGCCGGAGAGGAGACAAGCGCGCAGTAATCGCGGAAGCTCTTCAGCCCGAGATTGCGGATATGCTTGGAAAGACGCGAGTAGACAAGAGAAGCCTTGCTTTCGTTGAGCGCGATGCCGGCATCGGCGTAGATCATCGCGGAAATATCCGCGAGATCGCGCCGCGTCAGCGGGAACTCACCATTGGCGAGACATTCATCGGCAGCGTGGCGCAGGTCGATCGCGACGGGCGGTGTCATGCCGCCTCGCTTTCACGGTCGCCGAAGATGGCACCCATTTCGATCAAACAGATCATTCTTCCCTCGATGGCCAGAATACCGCGTGCAAAAGACCGTTCAAACTCCGAAGCGACCTCCGGCGTAGGCTGTATCTTGTCCTCCGTAACCGTCAAAATATCGGAAACGGCCTCTACTAAAAGTCCCAGTATTTTTTGGCCCATCTGCGCAACGATGATCACATGCCGCACGCTGGGGCTGGTGAGGCCCATGCCCAGGCGCGCGGAGAGATCGATGATCGGCAGGACGACGCCACGCAGGTTGATGACGCCCAGCACGTAGGACGGGCTGTGCGGCATCGGCGTGGCGGGAGACCATCCGCGGATCTCGCGGACGGACATGATATCCACGCAGAATTCCTGATCGCCGATGCGGAATGCGATCAGCTCGCGTCCGCCTTTCGTCAGATTTTGTGCGAGATAGGCCATCCGTGCTTACCCGAAAGCAGCCAGGGCGTTTTCATGGCGCAGCGGCTGGCCGCGCGAGGCCGCCACCACGGCATCCACGTCCAGGATCAGCGCCACGCGGCCGTCTCCCAGGATGGTTGCCGCGGCGATGCCGGGCACATGGGTGTAGTTGGCCTCGAGGCTCTTGATGACCACCTGCCGCTGGCCCTGGATGGCATCCACCATCAGCGCCCTCTGGCCACCGCCTTCCGATTCCACCAGAAGCGCCACACCCTCTACCGGATTTGCCTGCTGGTAGCGGAAATTGAGGATCCGGCCGACATCCACCAGCGGGCAGAAGGAGTTGCGGATCGAGATCAGCCGCTGATTGGCGCCGAAGGAGTGGATCGAATTGGCTTCCGGCTGCAGCGTCTCGACGATGGCGGTCAGCGGCACCACCAGCGTCTGGTTGGCCACCGTCACCACCATGCCGTCGAGAACGGCGAGCGTCAGCGGCAGGCTGAGGGTGAAGACGGAGCCCTGTCCCGGCTTGGACTGGATGGAGATACGACCGCCCAGCGCCTGGATCGAGCGCTTGACCACGTCCATGCCCACGCCGCGGCCGGACAGGTCCGAGACCTTTTCGGCGGTGGAGAAGCCGGCGTGGAAGATCAGGTTGTCGATCTCTTCGTCCGAGAGGTTGGCATCGGCGGCGATCAGGTCGTTGTCGATCGCCTTCTGGCGCACGCGCTCACGGTTGATGCCCTGGCCGTCATCGGCCAGCTCGATGATGATGCGGCCGGAGCGATGCTTGGCCGTCAGGCGAACCGTGCCTTCCGGGCTCTTGCCGAGCGCCACGCGCTTTTCCGGCATTTCCAGGCCGTGATCCACCGCGTTGCGGATCATGTGGGTGAGCGGCTCGGCCAGCTTGTCGATGACGGTCTTGTCGACTTCGGTGTTCTCGCCTTCGGTGACAAGTCGAACCGACTTGCCGGTGATGTCGGCGATTTCGCGCACCGTGCGGGCCATGCGCTGGAACACCGGCTTGACCGGCTGGGCGCGGATGGCCATCACCGAATCCTGGATCTCGCGGGTGAGCTGCTGCAGCTCTTCGAGGCCCATATTGATCGACGAGGTGCCGTTTGTATCGTTCTCGATCACGCTCTGGGAGAGCATGGCCTGGTTGATGACGAGCTCGCCGACCAGGTTGATCAGGCGATCGACGCGGTCGAGATCGACGCGGATCGTCTGCCCGGCGGCCGCAGCCGGCGCGGCGGCGGCAGCCGCAGCGGCGGCGACCGGGGCCGGCAGAGGCGCAGCCTTCGCGTCGTTCATCTTGGCGCCCGGCAGCTGGACCACATTGGAAGCGGCGGCTGCGGCGGCCTCGCGTTCGCTGGCAGCGATCCGCTCCTCTTCCTCGACCAGGCCGACCGGCGGCTCGGGCTCGTCATAGAGCACCGACAGATCGAAGGGCACGGGCGTCATCGGCAGCTCGTCGCCGCCTTCCTGCTCGCTGCCCTCGTCGAGCTGGGTGATCTCCAGATCGCAATCCCACTCGGCGAATTCGAACACGGAGCGCACCGCATCCTCACCCTTGTCGGTCTTGATGACGACCTTCCAGGTGAAATAGGCATCTTCCGGCTGCATGTCCTGCAGGAGCGGCAGGGCGTCCATGTTGCAGTTGATGCTCATTTCGCCGAGGCGCGAGAGATCGCGCAGCAGAAGCGCGGCCTCGTTGCCCTTGCGGTAGAGGTCGTTCTTCGGCTTGAAGATCACCTCATAGGCCGGAAGGACGGCATTGACCGGCATTTCGTCGCCGAAATCGTCGAAGGAGAAGGCGACGGGGACGAAGCCTTCATCATTGGCTGCGGCCGGTGCAGCCGGCGCGGGCGCCGGTGCCGGCTTGGCCGCGGCCGCCTTTGGCGCGGCAGCAGCCTTGGGCGCGGCAGCCTTGGGCGCCGCGGGTTCGGCAGGCGCCAGAACCTGGCCATGCGCCAGCGCTTCCAGTTCCCGGATCAGCTGCTTGCTGCGCGCCTCGTCGACCGAGCCGCCGTCGCGGGCGCAGTTGGTCAAGTCGGCCAGGACGTCGGCCGACTTGAGCATGACCTTGAGCACTTCCTGGCTCGGCTCCAGCCGGCCGGAGCGCACACAGTCCAGCGTGGTCTCGAACACATGGGCGAACGAAACCAGATCATCGAGGCCGAACGCGCCGGCGCCGCCCTTGATCGAGTGGACCGCGCGGAAGACGGCATTGACCGTTTCGGGATCGCGATCGCCATCGTTCAGGCGTAGGAGACCCGATTCCAGTTCAGCAAGCTGCTCCTCGCATTCCTGGAAGAAAATCTCTTTGATTTCGTTCATGTCCATGGGCTTGGAGTCCTGGCTCTGTTACGCGGTGACGCGTTCGATGGCGTCGATCAGCTTCGTCGGGTCGAAAGGCTTGACGATCCAGCCGGTGGCTCCGGCCTGACGCGCGCGGTTCTTCTTTTCCGCGTCGCTTTCGGTCGTCAGAACCAGGATCGGGATCGCACGGTACTTGTCGTTGCGGCGAACGCCTTCGATGAAGCCGAAGCCGTCCAGACGCGGCATGTTGATGTCGGTGACGATCACATCGGGATTGCAGTCTTCGAGAACTTCGAGGCCCTCGACGCCATCTTCCGCTTGAATGGTTTCAAAACCGGCATTGTTGAGCGTCACGAGCAACATGTTTCGGATCGTGCGCGAGTCATCGACCGTCAGAACCCTTTTCTTCATCTCAATTCTCCTTTGCCATCAGGTGATCCATGTTCACCCCGATGAGCTGTGTGGTTTTGGAAAATGCGTCCGACGCCTGGGAGACGACGAAGGACAAATTGTCGGCCTGCCAGCTCTTGGCACCGGCCATCAGAACCTGAAGGCAAAGCGCACCGACGCGCTCGACCTTGGAGGCATCGACGATGATGTCGCTGCCACGCAGCCCCATCAACTTTTCATGCAGCTCGGTCGCGGCATTGAGATCGAGAACCGGCGCCAGAGGGAATGTCGTTGCTTTGGTCTTGGGCATCAAACGTCCTTCATCACAAACGCGCGCCGGGCCGGAGCGCGAGGGGCGGAAAGGGGAAAATCGTGGAAGGAGAGCCGCATCATGTGTCAGCGTCCCCATCCCGCGCGCCGCGCCGGGGATGGCACGGCCAGAACATCGTCGTCATCATCCGCGCCGTCCTCAGCCGGGCGGTTGGCCGCCGGCGGCACCGGGCGCGGCCGCCATCCGGGCGCGACGGCAAGCGAGGCCTGCGCAGCGGGCTTGCCGGAAGGCTTTCCTGTTTCCAGGCCGGCGAGAATGGCCGTCAGCGCGCCAAGGCGTTCGCCAAGCTGGGCGGCCTGGGCTTGCGCCTCCTGCCCGTCCCGCTGCATGGCGGCACCGCAGGTGGCCGCATCGGCGAGGCTGGCCCTGACAGCGCCAAGTTCCTCCATGCGGCCAGCCGTGCCCTCGGAGATCTCGGCCACGGCATCGCTGATGCCATGGATGCGGGAGACGACCTGACCGATCGCATCCTGCGTGCGGGCGACGCGCGCAACGCCCGCCGCCACCTGTTCCTTGGTTTCGCCCACGAGCTGCTTGATCTCGCGCGCAGCATCGCCGGAGCGCTGCGCCAGCGCGCGCACCTCCTGCGCCACCACGGCGAAGCCCCGGCCGCTGTCGCCGGCCCGTGCAGCCTCGATCCCGGCATTGAGCGCCAGAAGATTGGTCTGGAAGGCGATCTCGTCGATCACGCCGATGATCTGCCCGATCTTCTCGGCGGAGCGCTCGATATCGGCCATGGCGGAAATCGCCTGGCTGACGACCGTGCCTGTATCCTCGACCGCCTGGCGGGTCAGGCCGGCATCCTTTTCGGCCAGGCGGGTCTGGTCGGCCACGCGCTTCAGCCGCTCGCCCGTCTCGCCCAGCCCCTCAAGCGCTGCGGTGACGGCCTCGCGCTGGGCCGTGGCGGCGCCGGCAAGCGAATGGCTGTGCGTTTCCACCGCCTGCGCCGCCGGAGCCATGACGGCGATTTCGCCGCGGGCGCTGACGACGGCCGCTTCGGCGGCAGCGAGTGCCTCGTTCATGCCGCGCACCATCGGCTGATAGGCTTCCGGCACCTCCTCCGGCAGGCGGGCGGAGAGCTGGCCGGCGCGCAGGGCCTCGACCAGGGGAGCGAACAGCCCTTCGACCGCCGCCTCCTCATCGCGGCGCGCCTCGGCGAGCTGGCGATGATGCTGCTGGCGCTGATCATTGAACCGCAGGGACACGGCAACCTCGGCATCGACGAAGACCAGACGGATCAGCGCGCCCAGGAGATCGAGCACCTCCTGCCGGCGCGACTTGCCGCCTGACAGCAGAGAACGCGGCCAGGCTTCATCGACGATGGCGCCGACCATATGTTCCAAAACGATACCGTGGCCGGACAGAAGCCAGCGGGGGTCGAGCCCCATCTTGCCGCAGGCATCGGAAAGCACCTTGACCCGCTCGGCATAGAGGCTGTCGAAGCGCGCGTCGGTCAGGACACTCCAATGGGCGGCGCACAGATCGTGGAGCCGGTCGAGCTGGCGATCGCTCGTAAAATGGCGGGCGGCTTCGGGATGGGTCTGCAGCCGCTGGAAAAGGTCGCGCAGGCCGATCTCGATCGAAGGAAGCAGCGCCTGACGATGTCCGCGCACGGCATCGCCGGCGCCCTCGTCGAGGTCGGCGAATCTCAGGCGCTCAAGCAGGCTGCCCGCTTGCGCTCTTCGAGACTGTTCTGCCGAGATTTGCTGCCCCACCGTCACTTCCGTCCGCGCCAAACATTGGCCAGGGCGCGCTGATGCGCCCGGCAAGTCACTGCACTGCTTTGAGTTGGAACCGGATCGGTGTCGGCGCCTCACGCACGGGCACCCGGAGAGGAGCCCGTCGGAAGACCGGCCGTGAGATGCGTTTGCGCAAACGGGCTCACGCACTGTCTTCCTGAGGACAGGCAATGGCCTCGCCGCTTTGGCGCCACCTTTTCCGGCTGGTCATACCGGGTTGCTACCGGTGCGTCGGCTTTGGCTTCATGCCCCTGGAAGGCCGTAGTCGACTTCCATTTCGACGCGTCGCCCATCTTTATGGTTAATGTGTTGCGCGAACGTTAACGCCGGAGCGGCGCACTTCAGGAAGCCTGTGGATAAGCCGGGCCTAAATCGACCCCGATGCGGCGCGCTCGCGGCGGCATCGTCAAAATCACGTCCCGTGCAGGCGGGCTGCACAGTCGATCAGAATGATTTTGCCTGGTTTTTCTATCTTCCGGCGGTGTTTTGCCCGTAAAGATGACAGGGACGCACAACATTGGTGCAGACCCCGATTTCTGATCGATAGGAAGTTACAATTGCTCTTTCCTACAGAGATGGTTAAAAAACGGTTAATCCTCGGCAGGGGCAAACGAAAACATGCCGAGTGTGGGCAGCATCATGACGATGCTGCAAAGAGGGGACGGGGAACAATGATTGTTCTGGCAGCCAGCGCGCTTTTCACAGCGGCTTTGACGCTTACGGCCGTGTCTCTTCTGATCAACCTGGAAAGGCCACGTCGCAACACGCCCACCAGCGTGTTCTGACCCGGACTGCTGGCGGCTGGATGCTTGATTGCACCAGCCGCCTTTTCTTTTCCTGCGCCGCGCGGGTTGAACGCGGCGGCGGTCTCAAGACCCGCCCTGCCAGACGGCGATCCCTCTCAACAAAGCCTGTGCCTGCCCTATGTCTCTCTCCAGTCGAAATGGAAAGGGACCATCCATGGGTATCGAAAGCATTCTCATCTTTCTGCTGATCGGCGCGGTGGCCGGCTGGCTCGCGGGCCTGATCGTGGCCGGCGGCGGCTTTGGCCTGCTCGGCAATATCGTCGTCGGCATCATCGGCGCCTTCATCGCCGGCCTGCTCTTCCCGAGCCTCGGCTTCCGGCTCGGTGGCGGCGTGCTTGCGGCCATCGTCCATGCCACGCTGGGCGCGGTGATCCTGCTGGCGCTGATCCGCGTGCTCAAACGCGCCTGAGGAGACGCCAGCCATGACAGACAGCCTCAGCCCCGATCTCGAAAAGGCGCTCGATGCCTTTCGCGCCGATCATCCGCAGCTGACCGACCGCCAGGCCGCCCTGACGGAGATCCTCACGCGTTACTTCTCCGCCAATGGCTATCTGCCGAGCCATCAGGAAGGCAAGCGGCCGGAAGAGCTGGATGCGACCAACGACGATTGATTGTAGGCTCAGAGGCCTGCATCGTCGCATCGTCGCATCGTCGCGCCGGCCGGGCAAGGATCCGGCCGGTTGAATTCCCCTGCGGACAATGGCATGGATCGGCGGCGCCGCTTTTGCCGCGCCGTGACACAAGCCATGCGCCAGCAGCACCGTTGCCTCTGTCACGCGCCTTGCACGCCCTTGCCAACGAGCCCGCCTGATGAGCCTCTCTTCCGTTCAAGCCTTCTTTGCCGAACACGCGCCCGATATCGCCGTGATCGAACTGGCGGAAAGCACCGCCACGGTCGCGCAGGCCGCTGCCGGACATGGCGTGGAGCCGGCACAGATCGCCAAGACACTCGCCGTGCGGGTGGGCGAAGAGATCGTGCTGATCGTCACTTCGGGCCATATGCGGCTCGACAACAAGAAGTTCCGAGCCTTGTTTTCCGCCAAGCCGCGCATGCTGGAACTCGACGCGGTGGAGCGGGAAACCGGCCATCCGGTCGGTGGCGTCTGCCCCTTCGGCCTGGCGCGACCGCTGCCGGTCTATTGCGATCTCTCGCTCAAGGAGCATGCCGTGGTCGTCCCGGCCGCCGGCGCCATCCATGCCGCCGTCCACATCGCGCCGGAGCGCCTCGCGGCCCTGACGGGCGCCAGCTGGATCGACGTCTGCTCGGCCTGACAGTCTGTTCAAGACGTGCTGTTGGTCTGACGAAAATGGTGATTTCGAGAACCGGAGCGCAGCGTACGTAAGATCCGTGAGCAGCGGAAGCACGGACATTGCCATTTGCCGGCGACCAACGGCGATTCTTGGACAGACTGTGAGACAAGATGACGGCGGCGTCCTTCAGGTCGCGACCGTTGCCAGCATCAGCAGCGCGCCGCAGGTGAGCACGCCAAAGACAGGGATCAGAAGGCGCATCGCATAGTCGGCCATGATTGTCTCCTCTCGACCGGGCAGCTCCTCAACCGCCCAAGGGATTGCATCGCCAGAGCCTGCCGCCTGCGCCGAAAGAGCCTCCAACCCTTCAGACCTGCCGCAATCTCCGCCCGGAGCGAGGCGGGAATGGTTTATGACATTCCCTGCGCCCGTCCGGTTGACCAGTTTAGCGTCACAAAGATTAAGCTCTGCGCAGGGCGCTCTCCTCAATTTTAGGCGGTCGGCAAAAAAATTTGCGCGGCCCGGGAATAAGCGGAGGGCGGCATGCGTATACGGGACATGGACAAGGGAAAGACCGCTTTCGACGTCATCGGCCAGCTGGGCGCGCTTCGCCGCTATGCCCGGGCGCTGACGCGCGATCCGCACGATGCGGAGGATCTGGTGCATGACGCGCTGGTGCGCGCCTATGAACGCCGTCCGACCTTCCGCACGGGCGAGAACCTGGGCACCTGGCTTCGGGCGATCCTTCACAATGTCCATATCGATGGCATCCGACGCAAGCGCTCGCAGGCCAGCCGCGCGGAAGGCGCCGCCCTGGTGGCGGAGCAGACCGGCGGACCGGTTCAGGAGGAGGCCGTGCGCCTCGGCCAGATCCGGGACGCCTTTGCCAGCCTGCCGGAGGAGCAGCGCGCCGCGCTGCATCTCGTGGCGGTGGACGAGCTGTCCTATGCCGAGGCGGCCAAGGTGCTGGGCATTCCCGTGGGCACGCTGATGTCGCGCATCGCCCGCGCCCGGGCCCGGCTGCGGGCGCTGGACGAAGGCCGCGTTCCGGCACCGGACGCGGAGGATGAAAGTTCAAACCCGGGCCTTGCAGGCCCTGCAGTCGGGGGCAAGGCCCCGGCCCTGAAGATCGTGGGAGGTAAGGACAATGATGCTGACTGATCCGATCCTGCAGGGCGACCTCGATGCCTATGTCGATGGCCAGCTGTCGCCCGAGCGGCGCATTCAGGTGGAGGCCCATCTGGCCGCCCATCCCGATGTCGCCGCCAAGGTGATGGCCGACCTTTCCCTGCGCGGCCGGCTGAAAATGGCCCTGCACCAGGGAGAGCCGGCCGGACGGCAGGAAACCCGCGAAGCCGCGCGGCGGCTGGAACGCAGCCTTCGGTTCTCGCTCTATGTGGAGCGCGGCCGGCGCATGGCGGCAGCCGCCGCCATCGTCGCTTTTGCCTGGACCGCGACGAGCTGGCTCGGGCCCTTCCGCGCCACGGAAGTGGTGGCCTCGGAGCCGCCGCCGGCCCATGTCGAGGAAGCGGTGCGCGCGCATCAGACCGCCCTGCTGCGCGAGAACATGCGTTCGCAGCCGGAAACCCGCGGCTATGACCGCGAAGACATTCGCGCGGCCACCGCCATCGTCATGCCGACGCTGCCCGACGGCTGGAAGGTGGTGGATGTGCAGATCTTCCCCTCGCGCTTCGGACCGAGCGTGGAGGTGTCGATTGCCACGGCGGACGGCGCCCAGCGCTCGCTCTTCGCCGTGCGGCCCGGCGCCTTCTCGGTGCGTCCCGTCAATCTCTACCGGATCGACGGGGCGGAAGCCGCCGACTGGCAGATCGGGGAAGTCGCCTATGCGCTGGTCGCCAACCAGGCGACCGACACGCTGACGCGCGAGGCCGAACGTCTCTCGGCCACGCTCTACTAGAGCATCGGACTGGAAACCATACGCAGTGTGATGCTCTAGAGTTTTGTTTTCGCATCGGATTTTTCCGAAAACCGGTTCCCACTTTTCGGTCCGATGCTCTCGTCAAGACCGAACCCTTTTTCCGCAGTTGCTCGTTTTCAAGGAGAACCATGTCATGAGCTTCAGCAATCCCAATCAGCGCTTCGGCGCGTCGGCCCAGCAGGCCGCGTATCTGGACGAATCGCTGCGCCAGCACATGCTGCGCGTCTACAACTATATGGGCCTCGGCCTGGTGCTCACCGGTCTGGTCGCCTTCATCGTCGGCACGACGCCGGCGCTCTACGTGCCGATCTTCAACACCCCCTTGAAGTGGGTGGTGATGCTGGCCCCGCTCGCCTTCGTGCTGTTCTTCTCCTTCCGCATCCAGACGATGTCGGCAGGGACCGCGCAGGCCATGTTCTGGGCCTTCTGCGCCGTGATGGGCCTGTCGCTCGCCTCGGTCTTCCTGGTCTTCACCGGGGTGTCGATCGCGCGCACCTTCTTCATCGCGGCCACGATGTTCGGCGCCACCAGCCTCTATGGCTATGTCACCAAGCGTGACCTGACCAATATGGGCGGCTTCCTGATGATGGGTCTGATCGGTGTGGTCATCGCCTCGATCGTCAACATCTTCCTGGGTTCCAGCGCCCTGCAGTTCGCAATCTCGGTCATCGGTATCGTCGTGTTCGTCGGCCTGACCGCCTATGACACGCAGAACATCAAGGAGCAGTTTGCGGAGAACATGGATCAGGAATCGCAGCAGAAGCTGGCCGTCTTTGGCGCGCTGTCGCTCTACCTGAACTTCGTCAACATCTTCCAGCTGCTCCTGAACTTCACCGGCGAACGCGAAGGCTAAGCCTCGCCTAACGCTCATCGCCGGGGCTGGCCCGTAAGGTCGCGGCCCCGGCGCGCAGGACGGCGAAACCCGACAGGCAGCCTTCAGGCATCGCAGCGATGCCATGGCGCCGGGGACCATCGGGTTTGCCGCAGAGCGCGGTGTCCAAGAGCTTCTGAAAGCTGCGCCCGCATCCCATCACCGTCCCCAGACGAAACTTGAAAACCCGCGCCTGACCCTCGGGACCGCTCCACGCACATTGGCGCGGCCACGACCGAGCCTCTGCGCGCGACATTATCGACCGAGCGCCGGCTCCCGCCTCATGGGCCGGGAGAGCGCGAAGCCCGAACCCCCGGGCGCTTCCTGCGGGAGGCCCCGGATACACAGCCAAGGAGACCTTCATCATGGATCACAACGACCGCCAGACGATCGATGGCCTGTTCAACCGTCTCGCCGAGGCCGAACGCCAGGCAGGGCCGATGGACAAGGAGGCCGACAGCTTCATCCACGACAAGATCGCCCGCCAGCCGGCCGCCCCCTATCTGATGGCGCAGACCATCGTGGTGCAAGAACAGGCGCTGGCCATGGCCGAGCAGCGGATCGCCGAGCTTGAGCATCAGGCATCCCAGGCGCAGCAGGCGCCGGCCGGTGGCGGCGGCTTCTTCTCCAGCCTGTTCGGTGGCGCCAGCGCGGCCCGCACCGCGCCGCCGCGCAGCCCGGCCCAGGGCGGCGCCAATCCCTGGAGCAACCAGCCGGGCCGCCAGACGGCCTATGGCCAGCCCCAGGGCTATGGCCAGGGCATGCAGGGCCAGCCGCAAGGCGCCTGGGGCCAGGCGCAGCCGGCCCAGCGCGCCGGCGGCGGCTTCATGGCCGGTGCCGCCCAGACGGCGATGGGCGTGGCGGGCGGCATGCTGCTCGGCAGCGCCATCTCCTCGATGTTCTCCGACCCTGCGCAGGCCGCAGAGGCCGCAGCCGGCGATGCGCTGCAGGAAACCGGCCTGCAGGATGCCAGGATGGAGGACATGGGCGATTTCGGCGGCGGCGACGACATGGAGGTCTGAGCCGTGCCGAAGGGCTTTTCCGCCGGACCGGGCTTTGCCTGCGGTTCGGCGGGGCTAGCCCTGACCTGTTCGGACATCAACGGTTCAGATGAGCGTGGTTTGGACCAGATCGCAAACGGCTGACGGCATGATGCCGTGAGCCGCCCGCTGCCGAGGCGGGCGAAAGGGTCCTGTGGCTCCTCCCGACGCAGACCCTTTCCAGGTCTTGCCGGCGACATGAGGTCGTCGGCAAGGCCAGGCGCCGTCCCCTTTCCTCCCGGGGGAATGGCACGGGAACGGCGGACAGGGAGCTGTCCTTCTCCGCCGTTCCGAACATGGTGCATTCATCGATCGGCTTCGTTGCTCACCGAGGATGCATCAGACCGGCAAAGGATCCTCAAATTTTTGCGAACGATTCGACGCAGGACGAAAAAGCGAGAGCATCGCCGCGCGGAGGAGGTCCAGCCTGATGTGGCCGGAGCCAAGCTCACGACCAGCGGCGATCGTCATCTTCCGGTTCGTCCCGCAGCTGATGGATCAGCAGCGAGAACAGGCCGCACAGGATGATCGCAGCGAGGCCATAGCCCAGCTGATGCATGATGGCGGGATGATGCTTGTCGAGCAGGCGGCCGAGATTGAACAGGCTGATGCACAGCACGGTCAGCCCGACGGGCAGAAGCAGCCACAGCGAACGCTTGAAGCGGGACAACATTGAAACCTCCTGGGCAAGCGGCACAGCAGATGGGGAACACCCGCCGCCTCCGTCGGATCGCGATCGATGTCGGCACGGGGCAGCGGTTTGACGGGGTGCAGCATCGCCCGTCCGGAGCGGACGAGGGATGCCTTCGAGAACAAGGGCATCGGGCAGGCGAAGACAGATCGGGCAGTCAGAGAGAGGCGGCATGCGCCAATGATCTCTATATGAGCAGCCTGTGATGAAAACAAGGCGACGACACGCGTCTTGGGCGATAATGCCGATGCCGGCCGGGCAAAATGCAGAGCACCGTTAACGCGCCGCCAATGCAGCTACATAGCCGCGCCTCCGGACATTCATCCCGCCAGCGGCGCGACGCCTGCCGCATCCTCTCCAGTGGTGCCGATGCTGGTGATGTGATCCCAGACGGATTTCGGATAGCCGAAACGGTCTTCCATCTGCTCGAAGCTCTCATCCATCGGATAGGCTCGGCTGAGAAAAGGCAGGGCGAAATGGCCGAAGGCAATGGAGAGCTGCCCTTCCGCCTGCGCTTCCGGCGCCTTGCCGACATCGGCGAGATAGAGCGCGGAGGCCAGCCCCGTGCGGTCGGCGCCCCAGGCGCAGTGGATCAGCAGCGGCTTGGGCGCATCCTTCAGGAGCGCGATCAGCTTTTCCATCCGCTCCGGGCTCTGGAGCTTGGAGGAGGACATGCGGAAATCGATATGGACGATGCCGCGCTTGGCCGCTTCCGCAACCTCGTCTTCATACCAGGCGCGGCCGGCGGAGGCGCCGCGCAGATTGATGATCGAGCGGATGCCATAGCTCTGCTGATAGGCAGCGATGTCCTTGGCGCTCGGCTGGGCGGCGCGGTAGACCTGGCCGGGCACCACGGCGTGGAAATTGCCGCCGGCCATCAGCACGGCCCAATAGACGCCATAGGCCAGAACGACGGCCCCAAGCCCGCGCAGGCTCCAGCGAAGCGCTGAGGATACGATCAAGAATGCCTCCCAGAGAAAGATCACGCGCCAGTGCAGGCGGCACCGGCCCATGGTCGAGAGCCACGCTGACCCAGCCACCCATCCGGCATGTCTACATCAGCAGGTCGTGGGAAATCAGGGCAAATCCATGGCTTCTCCACCTGCCTGTCAGAGGATGGACAGGCATTGGACAGCTTGAGCCGGCGGCATGATGGACGAGGCGGACAAGCGGGAAAGCGGGCCTGTCAGGCAGCGCGCAAAAGCGCCTTGAGTGCCGCCACGGTGGCGCGGTCGGTTACCTTGGTGCCAGAATGCACGAAGCCAAGCGCCTTCGCGCCGTCGTCGCGGATGGTGGGCGCGCGCCCGCAGGAGGCATGAACCTCGCGCAGCGGCAGGCGGCGGATCAAGGGCGCGATCGTTTCGGGCGAAAGACCCGAGCCGGGCATGATGGTGATCCGGCCATCGGTCAGCGCAAACAGCCGCTCCAGCGTGTCGATGGCCTGCGGCGCGGCCAGTGCGCCGCCCGAGGTGAGGATCCGCTCAAAACCGAGCGCGACGGCCGTGTCGATGGCGCCGGCGAAATCCGCGCCGGTCAGGTCGAAGGCCCGGTGCAGCGTGCGGCCCATCGGACCGGCCGCTTCACTCAGGCGCGCGAGAAGATCGGAATCGAGCGCGCCATCCGGCCGATTGGCGCCGAGAACCACGCCGGCAAGGCCGGCCGCGCCCGCCGCATCGAGATCGCCGCGCATCACGGCCTCATCCTGCGGCGAGAAGAGGAAATCGCCAGGCCTCGGCCGGATCATCGCATAGATCGGAACAGGCGCTTCGGCGGCCAGCCGCATCAGCCCCGGCGAAGGCGTCAGCCCCCCGCACTCCAGCGCGGCGCACAGCTCGATCCGGTCGGCGCCGCCTTCGATCGCGGCCTCCAGCCCCTCGGCGCTGTCGACACAGACCTCCAGCAGGATCTCGTTCATGGATGCCTTCCTCGTTTAGGGCATCGGATTGAAAATCATCCGCAGTCCGATGCGCTGTCTGTTTTGTTTTTTCATCGGGCTTTCTGAAAACCGGGTCTCGTCTTTCGGTCCGATGCTCTCGTGGCCGACCGCAGCCCGGTACTGCCGGCGCGATCCCGACATTGTCCTGCCGACGCGAAGAGGTCGTATCCGCCGGGGACAGGCTGCCTCCGCCACCAGCGCGGCCCTGTCGCGTCACGCCTGCGCGCCGGGCACGGCCGAGCTGCGCGCTGCCAGTTCCTGGAAGCCGAGAAGGGCTGCGCCCGTCAGCCCCGGCTCGGTCGAAAGTGCCGCGCGCACCAGAAGCGGGTGGTCCACCTGGCGCAGCACGCGGGCGCGCACGGCGGCATCGAGCGCCTCCATCAGGTCCCAGGCATTGGCGAGGCCACCGCCGACCGGCACGATCGACGCGCCGGTGATGTTGAGTGTCAGGGCCAGAGGCGGGGCGACGAGTTCCAGATAGGCGTCGATTGTGCGCGCGGCCTCGCCATCGCCCGCCCTCCAGGCGGCGAGGATCGCATGGCTGTCCGCCGGCGCGCCGCCCAGCGCCCCATGCAGACGCTCCAGCCCGCGCGCGCCGCCGAGCGTATCGACACAGCCCTTCTGGCCGCAGCCGCAGGCGAAATGACCGATGCGGCGCGGCGGTTCGCCCACCTCGGTGGCGAGCGCCTGGCCATGGCCCCACTCCCCGGCAAACCCTCCGGCGCCGGTGACGATGCGCCCGTCGATCACGAGTGCGCCGCCGACGCCCGTTCCCAGGATCACGCCGAAGACATTGTCATGGCCCGCGCCGGCGCCGAGAAGCGCTTCGGCAAGCGCGAAGCAATCGGCATCATTGGCGATGAACACCGGCAGGCCGAGCCGGGCGGAGAGGTCCGCCGCGATCGTACGGCCATTGATGCAGGGAATATTGGCGCAGGTCAGCCGACCGTTGCGCGGATCCACCACGCCGGCAATCGAAATCGAGATGGCCGCGATCGCGCCCGGATGCGCCCGGCAGAGACCGGCGATCGCATCGGCAAAGCCGTCGAAACTGTCGAGCGGCGTCGGCACGCGCGCGCCGATGGTCAGTCGATCGGGCGCGGCGGCATAGGCCGCCTTGATGGCGGAGCCGCCAATGTCGAAACAGGCGATCAAGGCGCAGTCCTCGGATGGAAACCGCGCCTTTGATGAAGAATTTCACGCGCCGGCGCAAGCGGCTGTGCGGCGAATACAGCACCATGCAGGGAGGCGCGACAGGCAGCGGCCTATCCGCCGAGAGCGCCGCAGGCCCGCGCGGCGGCGGCGGCCTGTGCGCATCCGTCCATGGCCGGTATGCGCGAGCGCGCCAGCGTGTTCTTCAAGGTAACGACATCGATATCGCCGACCGCCTGGCCGACGCGGCCGGAAAGGAAGGCATCGGCGCGAAAGGCATCGAGCGCCGCCATCACGCGCGATGACGGAGCGTCTTCGCCGGGCGACAGATATTGCAGCGCAACAAGATCGCTGCGCAGCATGGCCAGCAGCGCGGGTGCGATCGCGCGCTCGGTGGCGACCAGCCGCAGCGGCTCGGCATAGGCCCAGGGGGCGGTATGTGGATCGCGCGCCTGCGCGATCATGCATTTGCGACCCTGATAGATCGACATCACGGCGCCGCCATCGGTATCGATCTGCAGGCTGAACTGCCGGCAGGGATCGGTGCAGCTATTGCAGATGCCGCCGCTGCGGCCGGAGGTGGCCTTTTCGGGAATGATGGTCATGGCCGTGCGCTCCGAGAGCGGCTTGCGCACGGGCGTGCCGGAGGGCTGCGTCTTGATCGCCATGTCGATGGCAGCCTCCATCTCCCCCCGCTCGGAGGGGGTGAGCCCTTCCTGCGCGCGCAGCGTCTGCGGCAGGACCGCGAGAACCAGGCAGGCGAGGAGAACGGCGATGACGCGTGCGATCATTGGCAGCTGACCTTGACGACAGCGCCTTCAGCGGCGCCCTGCTTCTGTCCCCGCGCATCGGCATGGCCCCGGAGCGCGGCGCTCAGCCCGGCCACCGGCGAGGCGATGATGTCGGCCTGATCCCGGCCCTCCCCCTCGTTCAGCCGGCCGCTCAGAATGCCGATCACCCTGCCGCCTGCCTCCAGGATCGGCGCACCGGAAAAGCCCGCCGACACCCGGGCCGACACTGCCAGCGCGCCCGGCGGCGAGCCCTTCAGCCGAGCGGCCTCGCGCATGTCCGCCGGCATGCGGCCGGTCTCGCCGACACCATAGCCCAGGATCCGCAAGGCTCCCCGCCCGGAATCCTCGCCGAGCGACAGGACGGACGGCGCCACCGCCTGCACCTTGAGCACGGCGGCATCGCGGCGCCGGTCCTGCGCGGCTACGCGGGCGGACGCCGGCTCCAGCCGGCCGTTTTCGACGATGATCGTGTCACAGCCGGCGATCACATGGGCGCTGGTCATCACCTTATCGGGCGCGATGAAGAAGCCAGTGCCGACGGCGATCGCGCCCGCGGGAAGCGGCGTGCGCGCCGCTTCCCGATAGGACTTTTCGAGCAAGCCGCCCTCCGGTTGGGAGCAGGCCTGCAAGGGCGTGAGCAGGGCGACAAAGGTAAGGACACGTGCCGTCGCGATCGCGCAAGGCTGCGTCTTGGGCTTATGCCTCGTGCTGGGAACGCGGCCATTCGCGCCTTTAGCGGCCGGCGGCGCCAAGCCGTGCCCTGCCATCACGAGCAGACGGTGGTCTGGCCGCTCACCGGTTCCCCATCCTTGAAATAGGTTTCCTGCACCATCTGGCAGTTTCGGCCGTTCTGGACCACGGCGCGCAGGGGCGTGATCGTGCCGCGGTTGCCGGTCTTCGAGCCGCGCCAGGACACCCGGCGGTTCTCGCGCGCGGCACGCCGCAGCGCCGCCTCGCGCTCGGCCCGGTCACGCTCGTCGATCTGGGCGCCGATCGCCCCGCCGATGATTGCGCCGGCGGTGGCGATCGCCAGGCAGGCGCCGGCGCGCCCGCCGACGGCGGCGCAGCCGAGGCCGCCAAGGGCGGCGCCCAGGCCCGCGCCCACGGCCGTGTTCGGCCCGACCGACTGGCAGCCCGGCAAAAGTGCGACGATCAGGCCGAAAGCGGCGATCGCGCGGGTGGTCTTGCTCATCATGGACAGTCCCTCTCTCTTTGAATGCAGGGCAGGAGCATCAGGCCGGAAAACCGGTCCGATGCTTCCGGCAATGCGGGGTCATGCAAATGGGGGTGGCGGGGGCGGCGCTGCCGCCACGGGCGCCACCAGAAGCGCGGCCAGAAGCGGGATCTCGCCGACGGCCTGCCAGGCCTGTCCGCCCTCGGGGCAGACCTTCATCTCCGCCTTCAGCTGCCCGAGATCGGCCAGCATACGGAAGGCCGCGGCATCATAGGGGCCGGCCACCTGCCCCTGCTGGTTGAACAGCCAGAAGCGCTGGGCGGCGGCCGGGGGTGGCGGAGGGGCCGGCGCGACGGCAAAGACGGGAATGGCCGCCACCGGCGCCGGCAGCGCCAGCTGCGGCTCGGGGATGGCCATGGGGGCGACCTGCGGCTGGAGGAGCATCCCCAGCGCCTCGGCTGTGAACGCCTCCCAGACGACGCCACGCTTGTCGGTCGCGCGCAGTTCTGCCGGCAGATCCGGCCCGCGTCCGACCTCGCTGTCGTCGACATCCTCGGCCGTGCCGGGAAGGGAGGCCGTCCAGTCCTCGATGCGGTCACAGAGCCGGTCGAGTGCCTCCGCCTCGATCAGCCCCACCGGCAGGCTCCCCAGCGTCGCCCGTCCCTGCTGCAGGAAGGTCTTTTCCAGCTCGCGCGCAGCATGATGGCCGATGCCGCCCCGGCGCTGATGCGCGCCGTTCACCTCCTCGGTGCGCGGCGTATAGACGCGGTCGGCATACCAGCGGGCGAGCGCCGCAAGCGCAAAGAACTGCAGCCGGCCAAGGCCGCCTTCGATGCGGCGCAGCTGCTGTTCCAGAAGCTCGCGATGATTGTCCATGAAGCCGAGCCGGCGCAAGCGCCGCTCATTGCCGACCAGATCCCACTGGTTGCGCTTTTCCTCCATCCAATAGCCGGGCTGGCGGGTCTGGCCTGGCCTGCTGCGGTCCGCCGTTTCCGCGCGAAAGCGCAAGGTTCCGAGCATCACGGATCTGAGGAAGAACTTCAGCCGATCGACCAGTTCCTCAAGCTCCCGCGGATTGGGAACGATCGGATCGGGAAAGCGCAGATAGTCCCAGTGATTGTGCAGCGGATAGCCATCCGGCTTGCGCTGCTCGGATCGGTAGGAGGCTTGCCATTCCGAGCGGATCGGGCCGATCAGGTCGAGAGGGATGCCTGAGAGCTCGCAATAGCAGACGATGCGGCCGGGCACGCCGGACTCATAATAGGCAACCGAGGTTAGCCCGGTGTTGGATGGTAAGCGGGCGCGCACCATCTCATCGAACTCCTCGCGGAAGGCCTTGGCGCCGTCGACGGCGATGAACATCTTGTAGTTCTCGTTGCCGGGACGGAAGCCGCGGCCGAAATCGCCCGCGATCCAGGGAGCGGCGCGGTTGACGAGCAGCTCGATCAGCCGTTGCTGCCTCTGCACGGGCAGCGAACGCATCGCCTCGACGACGGAGGGGATGCGCTGGCGCGTGTCGCCCAGCCGCTTGTTGGACACGGCGCGCAGCAGGTTGAGGATCTCCAGCCGCCCGTCATCGCTTTCGAGCTTCAGGAAGATCTCGCGCGAGCCGCCAATGCCGTCGAAGGCCTCGCGCGCCCAGGCCAGATGCGTCTCGGCCGTCTCGCGGCGGATCTCGAAACCGCGATCCTCAATGACGAAGAAGGTGCCGCCATCGCCGCGTTTCAGCGCGTCCTTGAGCCGGGAGGTGTCGGCATCAATCAGGGTGAGAAGCTGGCGGACGCGGCGGCGGCCGGCCTGGAACTCGCCGATCAGCCCGCTCCAGAGCGGCTCGCCCGTATCGTCGATGTTCTGCGGCGTGCCGAAGAACAGGGCGGTACGGCGCAGCAATGCGGCCGCCTCGCGCACGGCAATGGCGTGCAGCCGGGCCTGCAGCGCCGCGATCAGGTCGTCGCGGGCCTGGCTCAGATATTTCTCGCAGGACTTGCGCCCGCCGCCGCCGAAGAGAAAATTGCTTTGCGAGGCCTGCTGCAGGCGGTCGATCGAGGCATGCAGTTGCTCGGCCGTCAGCCGGTTGGCACGTGCGGCATAGGCTTCCTCCGCCTCCTGCAGCCGGGCCAGCACGCCGGTGCCGGACTCGCCGATGCGCGCCTGGATCTTGGCCACGAGATCGATCGTATATTCCAGCCCGCCACGCTCCTGGTCGTCGAGCATGCGGTACAGCTCGCCACGCAGGCTGCCCTCCTCCAGCCCCCGGCTGAGCAGCACCGCCTCCAGCCTGTCGCGGGCCTGGGCGATCTCCAGGCCCTTCGGTCCATAGGTCGCACCTTCGCCGACGCGGCCGTCGACATCGCGCTGGCGCATCTCCACGACATGGCGCAGCTCGTCCACCCAGGCGCGATGATCCTGAACCCGCGCCATGAGGCTGGCAATGTCCTGCTCGATCTCGGAGGCGAGCGTCACGTCGAGCGCGCTCTTGTCGGCGCGCATCAAGAGCACATCGGCCAGATCGTAATCGGTGATCGACGGATGCTCGAAGCGGGCGCGGGCATCGTAATCGCTGACATAGGCCTTGGGCCGAAGCCGCAGCCGCTCCTGCAGGAACTGGTCGCGCTCCTCGCTGGTGGCGAGCCGGGGCGTGCCGTCGGCCGCCATGCCGAAGAAGGCGCGCACCATCTGCCCATTGTTGCGCGCCAGATTCTCCTCCACCTGGATGCTGGTGGTGGAGAGCAGCGTGGTCTGGCCCACGGCAGAATAGCCCTTGGAAAAGAACAGGCCGCTCTGCGCCCAGCCGAGCTCGGGGAAATAGTTGGTCGACTTCAGCTGCTGCTGGTTGACGGAGACGGTGCGCTTCTGGCTGGCGAATTCGCTGGAGCCGAAATCCTCGAACAGGATATCGGCGACCATGTCGAACAGGTCTTCCTTCACCCCGGTATTTTCGCCGGCAATGTTCTGCCGGTCGAAGATATAGACATCCGAGTAAGGGGTCTTCACCCCCGGCTCGGGCCTGTCCTGGCTGGTCCAGCGCTGGACGTAAGACGGCGAGGCATTGCCACGCATGCAATATTCCAGCTCCGAAAGCGCGGCGAAGGTGTTGGCGAAGACCCGGTCCTTGTTGGCGTCGCGATAGCCGCCGGGCATCATCAGGAACAGGTCGAGCTGGTCGATACGCGGCGAGCGCATCGAGTTCAGCGCATAGCCGACATCGATGAAGGAGCCCGAGCCGGTGCCGCCGGCGCTGGAGCCGACGACGACAAAGCGCAGCTTCTTCGTGGTCTTGAGACCCAGGCTTTCCAGCAGCCGGTCGTTGGTGACGTTCTGGGTGACGCGCTCGGCCATGGTGCGCATCAGGTTCATGAAGATCGGATACTTGTCGAAGAACAGGAGGCGCGAGATGCAACGCACCTGCCCGGCCCCCTTCTCGCTCTGGATCTTGTCCAGCGGCCCGGACGGCAGCCATTCGGCGATCTGCGGATAGACGCCGCCCTCGACCTCGGTCATGTAATGACGGGTATCGACTTTCGACTGGATCGTCTCAGCCTTGTTGAAGGCGACGCGGCCGGCCAGGAGATCGGTGGCGGCCGCCTTGTCGCTCTCGCGCGCCTCGGCCGTGTCCGTGTCGAAATAGACGAAGCGCGCGGGCGGGAATTCGTCCAGGCTCATCAGGCTCTTGCCCGACCAGTTGTGCTGGAGGATGCGCCTGCGCAGGCGCAGCAGAATTTCCTTGCCCGTGCCACCAAGCGCGACGAACACCGTCGGCATGACGTCGAGACGCTCTTCGGGTGCGCGCTGGGCAGGGTCGGAACGATGGGGGTCGGCCATGACAAGCTCCTCGGGGATCAGCGGCGGGTGGAAAGCGCGCCGGCGCGCTTGCGCAGGAAGAGCACGAGGAGCAGCAGGCTGAGCAGCGCCGCGGGGATGGAGACCGGCAGCCGCATCCAGAGATTGGCGATATAGGCCGTGATCAGGCACAGCGCGGTGAAGGTCGCCCAGACGAAGAACATCCAGCCGGCCTCTGACGCCGGGCCGGGCGCGGCCATGCGCGACTGCAGGCTGCGGGTGATCGAAATCTTCACCATGAGGAAGAGCACGGCCAGGAGCAGGAAGGCCGCGCCGCCGGAAACCATCTGCACCGGGCTGATCGGCGGGGCGGAGATTGCGTCGAAGCGGATCGGCGGCTGGACGGCTTGGGCCGCTGCCTGCACGGGAGCGGCCGGCGACGTCGGCCCAGCCGTGGCCGGCGCAGGGGCGGCGGCCGGCGCCTGGTTGCCCTTGGGCGCGGGGATCTTGAATTCGCCGGACTGGGCAATCTCGATGCGCGCTGGCGCAGGGCTGCCGAGGGTCGCGCCTCCTTGATAAGGAAGACCGGCGGCAATCGCTGCGTCCGGGTGGACGCCTTTGGGGAAATCGAGCGGGGACGTGGTCATGAGGGGACGCGTTCCTCGGAGATGGAGAGGGGGATGGGCGATCATGTTGCGGAGATGGAGGGCGGGCCGAACAGACGGCCGCGCACCTTGTGCGCCCGACCGTCGCCGCCGGTGACCTGCAGGGTCTGGCCGGGCTTCAGCATCAGCCGCTGGCGCTGGCCGGCCACCTCGACGAGATGCGGTCGCGCGCGCAGAAGCAGGAAGGCCAGCGCCGCCAGCCCGCCCAGAAGCACGACGCCGCTGGCTGCGGCTGTGTAGAGCGGCCAGGCGGAGAAGTGGAACACCATGCGGATCGGCACTGTGGTCACGCTGGTGCTGATGCTGCGGAAATCGAAGAAGATGGCGGGCAATTGCTGCTCGACGAACTTGCGCTGCCCCTCGCCCATCATCGCGCCGCCGAAGACGGCTGCGGCCTTCTCGACGAAGCCGTCGTCCAGATCGAAGGCAAGATCGCCGAGAAGGATGGTCATTTCGCCATCGACGGTCTTCTGCGTGGCAAACAGACCATCAAGGCCCGGCGGGCGCTCCGCCGCCGGAACGCTCAGGGTGAAGTCGATCGGGTCG
Organism: Xaviernesmea rhizosphaerae; assembly: GCF_001938945.1. GTDB lineage: Bacteria > Pseudomonadota > Alphaproteobacteria > Rhizobiales > Rhizobiaceae > Xaviernesmea > Xaviernesmea rhizosphaerae. Next base: position 29,371 of record NZ_MKIO01000030.1, on the reverse strand, counting down.
GAGACAGCGCCGGCGGCAAGCTGGCTGATGCTTTCAGGCGTCACGGCCAGCGCGCCGCCGCCCTCCGCCGCCGTGTTCCAGTTGGCCGAGATCCGTGCGCTGGCGATCTTCTTCGGGTAGGCGACATTGCGCAGCCGGCCTGAAAAACCAAGCGTGGAGCCCGCCTCGGCATCGAGCCCATCGACCACGACGACGCCGTTTTCCATGGCGACGCTGGCACCCTCGTCCACCTGCCGGCCGGCCAGTTCCAGCTCCAGCGTCTGCGGCTCTATCGGCTTGAGGAAGACGGGCGGATCGGCAAAGGCGCCGCGCAGGGGCGCATGTGGGCCGGCGATCACATCCAGCGCTCTGGCCGCTGTCTCGCCATAGGCGATGCCATAGACGATGAAGCCCTTTTCCGAGAAATTCGGCCCCGTCACCGGCATTGGCAGGGGATAGGCCAGGATGCGGGTGATGAAGGGCGAATTGCGCAGGAGATCGTAGAAACCGCGGGTGTTGTCGGCGACGTTCTGGTCGTTATTGGGGGAATTCTTGTTGTTGCTCAGCATCCAGATGATGCCTTCGCCGCCCTGCATGAGATCGCCGAGCGTGACCTGCAGCGCACCGAGAAAATCGGCATCGGCATAGCGCCCGTTCGGCCGGCGCGGCACCGAGAGACCGGCGAGCGCCCGCTGCACCACCGCCGGATCATAAGCGCCCGACAGCAGCACTTCGGGCGAATGATGGCCAGGCAGCTGGCCCTCCTGGTTAAAGCTCGCGACGGTGATGTCGATCCCTTCGAGCTGGGTCGTGTCGATCAGGCGTTCGGCCAGGCTCAGGAATTGCGACTGGGGATCGAGGAAGTAGGGCTCCATCCAGCCGGAGTTCTGGATCAGATAGATCTGGCGCACCGGCGCGGCGGCAAAGGCTGGAAGCACCGAGAGCAGAACGGCCGCGAGAGCCGACAGGCGGAGAAGCGCGCACATCACGAAATCACCTCGAAGGGGAGACGGCGGAACAGGCCATTGAGCGCGCTGCCGACCACGAGCGCATCGCCTTCGCAAAAGACGATGATGTCGTACCGCGCGCGCAGGCGCAGGCTGATCTCGAGCGGCTTCAGGCGGGAGCCGGATTGCCAGTACAGGTCGCCGGCAAGCCAGGCATCCCCCTGCCGGGCAAAGAGCCGATCAACGCCGCTCAAGCCGCGGATCAGAATGACCAGCGCGGAATCGACAGCACCCCGCGCATCTTTCTGGTAAGCAAGAGGCAACAGAGCACTGCCTGCTCCGGCCTCCACGCCGAGCTCCAGGATCGAGTCGCTCCACAGCGAGGGATAAAAGGATCGGCCGGAATAGCGCGCCTGTCCGGCGCAAAGCTGCAGTCCGTGCAGTTCGGTCAGCCGGGGCGTGGCGGTCAGGCTGATGAGGCCGTAGCAATCCGGCGTAGAGACCAGCGCATGCAGCGTGCCGCTTTCCTCGCGCAGCGGCAGAGCGCCCGCGACGGCCCGGATGTCCGGCCCGAAGGGTCTCGTTGCTGTCACCCTCGACTGGAAATCGAAGCCGGTGACAAGTGCGCCGGAACTGCCGACCCACACCGTTTCCGGCTGGCGCGAGGCGGTCTGCACCGGCAGAGCCAGCATTTCGCCGGCCTCCAGCGGCAGCGGCCCGGCCTCCATCTCCTCGGCCCAGCCGCCCGCCTCGATGGCATAGGTCATCAGCCCGACCGTCTCGTCACGCTGCACGGGAAAGGCGATGCTGTCGGGATCGATCAGCGCCGGCGCGCCGCAAAGACGCCGGCCCGGCTCCGGCTTCAGCCGATGATGAACCAGGCCCGGCATGCCGGGTCTCAGCCGGCAGACCAGCGCATGGCCTGCCAGAACCAGGGCAAAGCCCGTGGCAAAGCCGAGCACGCCGAAAGCATGGTCCACCTCGCCCGGCTGGGCGAGGCTGTCGCACCAGGTCCAGGCGCCATCGGGCTGGCGCAGATGCAGCTCGCCATGCCGCGTCAGGCAGAAGAGGCGAACCGGCGTGCCAGCGGAAAACACTGCAACCGTGCCCTGCGGCAGATGAACCTCGCTCTTTTCAGCCGGAACCGGCTGGCCGGCAAGCGGCAGCACGGGAAAGCCATCCGGCGCCAGGCGCGGGAAGCTCGCGAGTGGGGTCGCATCATGCCAGTGCGTCAGTTTCTGGCCGGTGGCGGGGTCAAAGCGGAAGGTCGCGGGAAAGGCGCGGCCCTGGGCGTCGCGCGGCAGATCGGCCAGATGCAGGAGCGGGTCCGTGCGCTCCATCGGCTTGCCGCACCAGAACAGGCCCGTCACCATGCCGGCCGCATCGAGCCGCCAGTCGAGCTGCGCGGCCTCGTCGCCCTCGCCCAGCTGGAACGACCAGTAACCGGTCTCGGGTGCCGGCGGCGGCACGCTGCCCTCCTCAGCCCCGGAGGCAGGATCGTGCCCGGCGGCCGCGAGGTCAGCCGCAGGCCGTTCGAGCGGAGGCAGACCGGCTGCAGGAACAGCTGGCGCCGGCAAACCGAGCGCAGCGAGGCCGAGAGAAGCTAGACCGGGCGAAGTTGCGGCCGGCGCGCGAAGGGAAACGCCCGGGCGCGTGAAGGTCTGCACCGGCAGCGCGGCAGCCTGATCCCCGCCAAGGTCCTCCGGCACGGGAAGATCCGGTGCGGGCGCGGCCGTGTCGTCGTGTTTGGCCATGGATGTCATGGTTGGGCACCTCCTGCAGATCGGATGATGGAGACCTCCGCCAGGCCGCTGACGGCCTTGATCTCGACAAGGCTGGCGCCTGCGAAATCGACGGCCAGCGGCGCTCCCGGGGCGACGAGATAGAGCTGGTTTCTCACCCGCAGGCGGAAGGCGCTGGAAGAGGCAAGCAACACCTGCGGCCGGAGCCTGTCCTCCACCAGCGCCACCTGCTGCCAGCTGTCATAGACGCGCAGGCTGGTGGCGGTGTCCGCCACTGTTTGTCGGAAAACCGGCTGGGAAGGCGCGAACTGGGGAGACACAGGCTCTGGAGACGCGGGCGGGCGCACTGCGGGAACCGTCTCGGGAGCGATCGCCGTTTCGACGGCGGGCGGCACGGGCAAAGAAGGGACAGGGCGCGGCGTGAAAGTCGGCGCGGCGTCGGGCGGCGCCGTCCCGGCATCATCGCGCGGCGCGGCCGGCTTGAAAGGGGCCGAGGGGGCGGGAGCCGAAGCAGGGGGCGGCAGCGACGGCGCCGGAGACGATGGTTCAAAGGACGATGGAGCTGGAGACGAAGGTGTCACGGTGCGGGCCACATTGCCCCCTGTTGCGTTGCCCCAGATCCGCTCTCCATCGAACCGCAGCCTCAGAGACCAGCCGACCAAGACGACGAGGAGCAGAGCAAGGGCCGTAAATGCGGCAAGACGGCCGAAACGCCTGCGCCGCTCGATCACCGGATCGGGCACAGAGCCGCGCACTGCGCCGGATGCCGTTTGAACCGCAATGATTTCTTCGCGCACAGGCGACGTCTCGGCCGTGGCGCGCGCCTGCTCCTTCGCGGAAGCAGCAGCAAAAGCGGGCGCGCCGGGCTTGGGCTGCACCTCTCCGCAGAACGGACAAAAGGGTACAGCCGACACCAACGGGGAATTGCAATTCCCGCAGGTCTGCGTCCCGTCCTGGCCTGTCGAGGGTTCTGGCGTCATGTCTCACATTCGTGTGTTGCACCGCCATATTCCCCAGAAAGGACACACTTGAAAAGTGAGATTTTTATTTGATACACTTTTTACGTCAAAACTTTTTAGGCGAAAAATTTTATTGATCCCGCCATGATTGTTTTGAGATCCGGAGCCTGACTTCCGCAGGGCGCCGTTCGGGCCTTGCTGCCCATGACGGGAGGTAGCAGGCTTATCGAGAAAATCGGCTTTGAATCAAAAACTTGAATTGGTTTCTCCGCTGTCCCCTCCTCTTTCGAGTGCGGATCGGAGACAGTCGAACGAGGATTGCGGTGGACGAGACAGAACAAACAGCTGATCCCGCCAGCACGCGGACCAGCACGCCGGCCACGGACATCATTCCGCATGTGGCCGCAGGCAGCGATGCTCCTTTGAAACAGGTGACGGAGCGAGCGGCGAAATTCACATCCTCCGCGCTTGCGGCAACCTGGAGTTTCTCCAGGAAGGCGGCGGCGGATCTCAATGCGAAGCGGCTGGATTATCTGGCCCGGCAGCAGGCTGAAGCGGCCGAGCGCCAGCGCCATGAGCGGCTGGCCCGGTTCGATGGGGTCAACCGGGTCCTGCGCAGCCATGCCGAAGTGCTGCACCCCAAGGATCTGGCGAGCGTCGATGCCTATGCCGAGGCTGTCGGACGCGACGATGTCGCTCTGGCTGCCTTCGCCGACCATCCGCAGGTCTTGGCCCTGTGCCAACTGGCGGAGACCAAGGCGGAGATTCTTGCCTTCGACAGGGCCTTCAACGATCCCGCCCATCTCGTGGAAGAGCCGGTGGAGCGGCTGTTCACGGCGCTTGGGCCCGATCGCGTCAAGCCGACGCTGCAGGCGATTGCCGCTTCCTATCAGGTTTCCAATGCCGGAAACATCATCGCCGGCTCGGTGATGGCGGCGCGGCGCAATTATGGCGGCCTTCTGCTGAGCGTGAACGACAGCGTTCGCACCGGTCATCACAATGGCGCGGCATCAGGCGCCTTCACCGAACAGATTTATGGGCTGCACTACAGTTCCGCGCTGGAGACGCTGGGCAGGGCGCATGGCCAGATGCTGCGCTATGCCTATCGGCTGCGTCATTTCGACATTGGCGATGCCGCGCGCCTCGACCGGCTGATCTTCTCGCTGGTTTACAACAATGGCCGCGCCTCACCGCGCCTGCCGCAGCCGGTCAACAAGTTCACGCCGCAATTTCCTCTGGAATTCCACAATAATTTCTGTGCCGACATCTTCCCGGTGTCGCAGGCGATCGCCGATCTCACCGGCCTGCGCGAGGCCGGTGGCACCATGGCGCGCACGCTCTGGCAGGCGGCCGATCTCGCCCCCGTGCTCAGCGCCCAGCCGAGCGCGCTGCCGCGCGCCGGCGTGATGGGTGTCGGGCCGGACTGAGTGGTTTCGGCGGCGCCCTTAAGGGGGCGCCGCACATTCTCATACCGCGCTTTAGCGCCAGTAGGTGTCGTCGGCGAGGTTCGAGAGCATGCCGACATAGCGGCCGGCATCGGGCGTCTCGGCGGCGTTGGTATAGTCCTCGCACAGCGTCATGTACCAGGTGTGCTGCTCGCCGGTTGCCGGATTGCGGATAACCTTGGCATAGGCGCCGGCGGCGTTTTCGGCCGGGATCACCTGCATGTTCTTGCCGAAGGCGAGAGGCTGCGACAGCGGCGCGCTGCAGCGGCCGGCGGCATAAAGCGCCTGCGCGAGTTCCGGCGCGGGTTTTTTGGAGCGCGGATGCACCCAGTCCTCCCGCGCCCATTTCTCCCAGCGCGACAGGCCGAATTCGCGCGTCCAGTAGGTCTGTTCCACCTGCATGGCATTGCCCTGGCTCTGGCCATCCGGCGCGCCCTGGGCATAATGATCGGAGACGATCGAGACCAGCTTGCGGCCGGACTTGTAGGTGATCTCATTGACGGACCATGTGGTCAGCGCTCTGTTGTAGCGCTCGGCGCAGCCACCCATCAGGGTCGCGGCTTTGCCGGTCTTCAGCTTGCTCGGGAAGACGCCATAGCCCGTCGTGCCGATGCCGGGCACCTCGGCGGGGCCGATGACCCAGCCGCGGAAGAAGCGCTCGGACGAGGCGCTGTCGGTCAGGCAGCGGTCGCTCTCGAAGGTGGAGAGCGCCACCGGGCTGTAGCTGCCCATGATGAAGCCATAGCCCTGGTCATGCCACTGGATCGAGGCGCCGTTCTGGCTGCCATCCTCGCCATCGCCGCCAGGCGCAGGCTTGCCGCAGGCAGGCTGGCGGATGGTCGAGCTGACGATGCGGGTATTGCCATCCTTGACCACGGGAACATTGATCTTGGCGATCGGCGCGGTCGGGCACTTGCTGCGCGGCGAGCCGAAGTTCTGCAATGTGTAAGACGGCGCCTCGCCGGGCTTGATGTCACGGTGGCGCTTGCAGGCGCCCTCGCCGGGAATGCCGGGGACCGGCTTGCCATCCGCCCCGACGCAGACATCCATGGTCATGAAATCACCGATTGGTCCCAGCCCGGCGGCATGGGAGGGCGCGGCGGACGACAGGAGACCAAAGGCGAGAAGAGCGGGGCTCAGAGTGCGCGAAAGCGGCGTCATAGGATCAATCCCGGAGGGTGTATCGGACGCCCACCTCCTTCCACCTGTTGTTGACCAATTTGAGACGAGCCGCATTGTTTCGGCCACCTCATCCTTCGCTCCTGACGTCCGTGGCAAAAGCACGCTTCTGCTGTTGTCGTCATCCTGTCATGAAAGGTGAAGAAGAAGAATCGCAATGGCACAGGCAGCGCGCGCCCGGCCCCTGGCATCGAGACCGGAATCGGGTGGAGACCCGCCAGCCGTCTTCTCGAGGTGCCGGAGCGGACGGGCAACGGGTCCGCAGCCTTCTTGACGTCGCCCTCGTCACGCGCCATGTCGCGCGCGGCCCTCTCGTCCTTCAACCGCGGGAAACTGGAATGGATTATTTCAAACGCTTCAACTTCCTCTTCGCCACGCCCGCCTTCGACGCGGATGATCTGGAAGGTGCGCGCTATCATCAGATCGTGCAGGAAATCGAGCGCTCCGGCTTCGAGGTCGTGCGCGCCCGCTCGATCGAGGACGCGGAGATCGCCGTGCAGACCGATGCGGCCATCGGCTGCATGATGGTGGACTGGGGCAAGAAGGGCCTTGAAGGCAAGACCGCCGCGCTGATCAACCTGATGCGCCGGCGCGGGCTCGACTTTCCGATCATCCTGCTGATCCGCCGCAAGCGGCTGGAGGATGTGCCGGTCGAGGTGCTCGACTTCATCGACGGCTATGTCTTCCTCGCCGAGGAGACCCCGACCTTCATCGCCCGCAACCTGATCAGCCGGCTCAAGCAATATGCCGAGACGCTGAAGACGCCGTTCTTCGGCGCGCTGGTGGACTATGCGGAAGAGGGCAACCAGCTCTGGACCTGCCCGGGGCACAATGGCGGCGTGTTCTACAGCCGCTCGCCGATCGGCCGGGTGTTCATGGAGCATCTGGGCGAAGCGGTGTTTCGCGACGACCTCGACAATTCCGTGCTCGATCTCGGCGACCTTCTTACCCATGAGGGCCCGGCGCTGGCAGCGCAGAAGGAAGCGGCCAAGATCTTCGGGGCGGAGAAGACCTATTTCGTGCTGAACGGCACCTCCACCTCCAACAAGGTGGCGCTGGCCGCGCTGGTCACCGATGGCGATCTCGTCCTCTTCGACCGCAACAACCACAAGGCCGCCCATCACGGCGCGCTGCTGATCTCCGGCGGTATTCCCGTCTATGTGCCGACGGCGCGCAATTCCTACGGGCTGATCGGGCCAATGGACTGGGCGTCCTTCGACGAGCAGGCGCTGCGCGAGCGCATCCGCACCCATCCGCTGGTCAAGGACCCGGAAGCCTGGAAGAAGCCGAAGCCCTTCCGCGTGGCCGTGGTCGAGCAGTGCACCTATGACGGCACGATCCACAATGCCGAGATGATCCTGAAGAAGATCGGGCATCTGTGCGAATACATCCTGTTCGACGAGGCCTGGGCCGGCTTCATGAAGTTCCATCCGCTCTATGCCGGCCGCTTCGCCATGGGTCTCACCGATCTCGGCCCCGACAGCCCCGGCATCATCGCCACCCAGTCGACGCACAAGCAGCTCGCGAGCTTCTCCCAGGCCTCGCAGATCCACATCAAGGATCGCCACATCAAGGGCCAGAAGCGGCGCGTGGAGCATCGCCGATTCAACGAGAGCTTCATGCAGCATGCCTCGACCTCGCCCTTCTATCCGCTCTTCGCCTCGCTCGATGTCGGCGCGCAGATGATGAAGGGTCGCTCCGGCGAAGTGCTGTGGGACGATACGATCCGGCTCGGCATCGAGCTGCGCAAGAAGCTGCGCGCCGTGCGCCGTGAATTCGAGGAGAAGGAAAGCCGGCCGGAACGGCGCTGGTTCTTCGAGCCCTTCGTGCCCGACCGGGTGCAGATCCCCGATGTCTCGCGCCCCGGCGCGACCCATGATGTCGCCTGGGAAAGCATCTCGACCGACCAGCTCGCCAGCAATCCGGCCTTCTGGCAGCTGACGCCCGGCGCGGCCTGGCACGGCTTTGCCGATATGGAAGCCGGCTTCGCCATGACCGACCCGAACAAGCTGGTGCTGCTGACGCCGGGCTTCGACGGGGCAGCCGGCGGCTATGCCGAGCATGGCATTCCCGCGCCGATCGTCGCGCAATATCTGCGCGAGAACCGGATTGTCGCCGAGAAGAACGACCTGAACGCGCTGCTCTTCCTGCTCACGCCCGGCGTGGAGGCCTCCAAGGCCGGCACGCTGATTTCCGGCCTCGTCGCCTTCAAGCGGCTGCATGACGAGAACGCGCTTCTGGAAGAGGTGATCCCGGAATTCACCCGCCGCCGCATGGGCCGCTATGCCGGCGTGCGGCTGCGCGATCTCTGTGGCGAGATGCATCGCTTCTTCCGCGAGGCCAATGTCAGCGGCCTTCAGGCCAAGCAGTTCTCGGCCGCGCATCTGCCCGAGATCGCGATGTCGCCCCATGACGCCGCGCGCTGCCTGGTGCGCAACGATGTCGACTATCTGCCGATCGACGCGATCTCCGGCCGTATCGCCACCACGCCCTTCGTGGTCTATCCGCCTGGCATTGCCACCATCGTCCCGGGCGAGCGGCTGACCGAACGTGCTCAGCCGATGATCGACTATCTCAAGATGTTCGAGACCTGCTTCAACACCTTCCCCGGCTTCGACGTGGAGATCCAGGGCGTCTATCGCGAGACGGACGCCAGCGGGCGGGTGCGGCTCTACACCTACGTCGCCGCCGAATAAAGCGGCGCGGCGCGGCGGCAGCCTGACAGGGGCGCCGCCGCGCTTAGAGCATCGGACCGAAAAGTGGGAACCGGTTTTCGGAAAAATCCGATGCAAAAACAAAAATCTAGAGCATCGCACTGAGGACTGTTTTCAGTCCGATGCTCTAGCTGCCATGAGGCGGACAGGCTCCGGCCGGGAGCGATCGAACAATAACAAAAGGATGAAGCGTTCAGGGCGGGTGCTTTCCCGCCTGAAGACCGCGAAGATGTGCAGATGGAAAAAGACACCGAGGTTCTGATCCGGCCGTCGCGCGACGGCGATGTCGACGCGATGCTGGCGATCTATCGCCGCCATATCCGCCATGGCGTGGAATTCGGCGTGGACGAAGGCGATACGCCGGAACCGGACGATCTGCGCGACCGGCGCAAGAACCTGAAGAACCGCCGTTTCCCCCATCTGGTGGCCACGCGCGACGGTGAGGTGGTGGGCTATGCCTATGTCGTGCTGTTTCGCAAGCGGCCGGCCTATCGCTACGCCGTCAAGCATTCGATCTATGTGCATCACGAGCATCTGGGCCAGGGCATCGGCCGGCTCCTGATGCGTGGGCTGATCGATGCCTGTGCCGCCGCCGGCTTCCGCCAGATGATCGGCTATATCGATGCCGACAACACGGCCTCGCTGGGTCTGCATGAAAGCTTCGGCTTTGTGCGCGTCGGCCATCTGCCGGCCGTGGCCTTTCGCCATGGCAGATGGTCCGACAGCGTCATGGTTCAGCGCTCGCTGGGACCGGGCGCAACGACGCCGCCCCCGCCGCCGCCCCTGTCCACGCGCTGAGGGAGAAGAGCGCGGAGCGGGAGCCGGGCGGGCTTTGGGGGCGGTTGGAACACCTCGCTTCAGACAGGCAGGCTGGAGGTTCTGCCCGTTCGCAACAAGGCGGATGTCACATCGTCACGGCACGGCGCCTTTCGAACGTGAGACGGCCGTGGTCCCGAGGAACCGGAGCGTCATTGGCGGCAAGGCGCGCGCCCGACAGGCTCCGGTCATGCTGGCGTGAAGCGTTCACGCTCTTGGGTTCAACACGCCGCACTCAGACGCAGACGCGGGTGCGGTACATGTCGCCATAGCCATCCTGGCGCCAGACGACCCGGCAGGCCGGCTGGGCGACGACCACGGTCTGGGGATAGGCCGGAACGTCATAGACCGGGGTGGTATAGACGGGCGCCGCATAGGCCGGATGGGAGGCGCTGGCGACCAGCGCACCGCCGATCAGCGTGCCGGCAATGCCCGCGGCAAGGCCGCGGCCGAAATTGTTGTGCGCTTCAGCCTGGGAGGCGGTGGCAATTGTGGTGCCCGCAATTGTCAAGGCGACCAGACCGGTGGTGAGGATGTTCTTGCGAATGGTCCACATGGTCCTGTTCCTTCTGTCGGTTGAGCTTTGCAGCGCGCATCGCTCTGAATGACAGGATCCAATCTACGCCCCACCAGCCTACCGGAACATGTCCATTGCGTTACATCTTGGTAAGCTCACAGAGAAAATCGGACGGCCAGGCATGGGCGGCCCGTTGCCCTGTTTTCACGCGCCCCGGCCGCCGCCGGCCGCCGCGCCGTTCGACGCCTCTGCCTGATCGGGGCTGCAGAACATCTGCATCAGCATGGCCATGACGGTGGCGACCCTGGCATCGGCGATCGAATAGAAGATCTGGCGCGACGCGCGGCGCGTCTGCACCACGCCGGCCTGGCGCAGCTCCGCCAGCTGCTGCGAGAGCGCCGGCTGACGAAAGCCCAGTTCGTCCTGCATCTCGCCGACGGAGCGTTCCTTCTCGGCAATGAAGCAGAGAAGCAAAAGCCGGCTCGGCGTGCCGAACAGGCGCATGAACGCGGCCGCTTCCGCCGACTTCGCTTGCATGGCTTCGATGGACATTGCCGGTGCGGTCACCGCTTCCCTCCCCTTTACGCCGCGCCCCAGCCCCGAAAGACCGCCCGCAGCCAGACGCCTATACCGCGCCAGGCAGATCCTGGCCGTGGCGGGATAATAGTTGCATTATTATATTAATTGTGTAATCGATGCCGCGTGTCAAGGAGGACAGCATGTCGACCCTATCCCTCGACCCGCCTCTCGCAGAGGCCGGCGGCCTGATTGAGGCCGCGCTGGCCCAGCCGCCGCGGCGGCCGCAGATCCGCTCCTTCTTCGATCCCGCCACCTTCACGGTCAGCCATGTCGTTCGCGATCCGGCATCGCGGGCCTGCGCGATCATCGACAGCGTGCTGGATTACGATCCCGCCTCCGGGCGCACGCGGAGCACCTCGGCCGAGGCGCTGATCGCCTATATCCGCGCCGAGGATCTCGATGTGCACTGGCTTCTGGAAACCCATGCCCATGCCGATCATCTCTCGGCAGCCCCTCTGCTGCAGGCGGAACTGGGCGGAAAGCTGGCGATCGGCCGCGATATCACCCGCGTCCAGGAGGTCTTCGGCAAGATCTTCAATGCCGGCACCGAATTTCAGCGCGACGGCAGCCAGTTCGACCGGCTGTTTCAGGATGGCGACCGTTTCAAGATCGGAACGCTGGAAGCAACGGTCCTGCAGGTGCCCGGCCACACGCCGGCCTGCCTTGCCTATATCGTCGGCGACGCCGTCTTTCCCGGCGACACGCTGTTCATGCCGGACTACGGCACGGCGCGCTGCGACTTTCCCGGCGGCGACGCCCGCAGCCTCTATCGCTCGATCCGCCGCCTGATGCAGCTTCCCGATGCCGCGCGCATGTTCCTGTGCCATGACTACAAGGCGCCGGGCCGCGATGTGTACCGATGGGAAACGACGGTCGGCGCGCAGCGCAGCGGCAATATCCATGTGCATGATGGCATCGGCGAGTCGGACTTCGTCGCCATGCGCGAGGCGCGCGACGCCACTCTGTCCATGCCCAGGCTGATTCTCCCCTCGGTTCAGGTGAACATGCGCGGCGGCAGGCTGCCCCCGGCAAAGGCAGACGGCGTGCAGTATCTCAAAATCCCGCTCAACATCCTGTAGAGGTTGCCATGTCCACCCTGTCTCCTCTCTGGCCGCTATCAGGCGGCCTTCTGATCGGCCTTTCGGCAGCGCTCTACCTCCTCTTGAACGGGCGGATCGCCGGCATTTCCGGCCTGGCCGCCTCGGCCTTCGGCTGGAGCGGCGGTGGCCCGCGCACGGCGGCCATCGCCTTCCTGGCGGGCCTCGTCGGCGGCGCGGCCTTTGCCCAGGCCTTCATCCGCCCGGCCGAGATGGTACTGACCGGCTCGCCGGCGCTCCTCATCCTCTCCGGCCTGCTGGTTGGCTATGGCACGCGGCTCGGCTCCGGCTGCACCAGCGGCCATGGCGTCTGTGGCCTGGCGCGGCTATCGCCGCGCTCGATCGCTGCGACGCTGATTTTCATGGGCACCGCCATGGCAACGGTGCTGATCACCCGCCACGGCCTTGCGCTCGTCTGACCGGAAAGCCCCGATGTCTCCCTCCCGCCTTCTCTCCGCGCTCGCCTGCGGCCTCCTCTTCGGCGCCGGCCTCGTCATCTCCGACATGGCCAATCCGCAGCGCGTTCTCGCCTTTCTCGACATTGCGGGCGCGTGGGACCCCTCGCTCGCCTTCGTCATGGCTGGCGCCCTCGTTCCGTCGTCTCTGGCTTACTGGATCAAACGGCGGCAGGCCCGCCCGCTGCTCGATAAGGAGTTCCACATTCCGACCAGCCGCACCATCGATGGCCGGCTTGTCGGCGGCGCCGTCCTGTTCGGCCTCGGCTGGGGCCTTGTCGGCCTCTGCCCCGGCCCGGCCTTTGCCGTCCTGATCACGGGACGCTGGCAGGCCGCGCTGTTCGTCGGCGCGATGCTCACGGGCATGCTCGTCTTCCGGCTGGTGAGGCAGAGTCGTTAACAAGCAAAGGATTGATTTGAAAGGTAAATGGTGCCCGGAGGCGGATTTGAACCACCGACACGCGGATTTTCAATCCGCTGCTCTACCAACTGAGCTATCCGGGCATCTGCCGAAATTCGGCCGGTTGGACTGTGGTCCGAACCGCGGGGCCTTGGTGTGTGCCCCGGAAGCGAGCGGGGTTATAACACCTCATTTCGCGGTGACAAGCACCTGACGCCGAAAAAATGGATTTCGGCGACATTTTTATGAAGGCCTTTTCTAAGCACATGTTTCATAAGGGTTTTATCGCTGTGGATCAAAGCCTTCGCCGCTACCGTCTTCCGGGTCGGGCTCTTCCGCGGCGGGAATGGCATAGGAGCCGGAGAGCCAGCGATTGAGGTCGATGTTGCGGCAGCGGTCCGAACAGAAGGGATAATGGCCGCGCTCGGACGGGCGGCCGCATTCGGGGCATGGCCGGGTCTTGCGCAGCGGCTCGACCTTGGCGGATGGCAGGGCGGAAGCGGGGGATCGGGGGGTGTCAGACATGCGGAAACGTCCTTGCAAGTCGGCGGCATGGTTGTCTCGGTCTTACAAACCTGCGGATCATGCAGCCGTTGGAGTTCTTGGGCGCAAAGCGCCGGATGGCGTGCGCGTCCCTGCGCGCGTGGAGCATCGGGCTGACAATCGGGCTCAGGCCGATAAAACGGGTTTTTGTCTCCTGTATCGGATGTTGCCAGGAACCGGGTCCGGCGTTCCGTCCGATGCCCTGCCGCGCGGGATGAGGCGGCATGCCTGATATAGGACGTGACCGAGCGATTTTGAACCGTCGGGACGTCGGTTGGCCTTTGAAGACCCAAGCCTTTGATCGGCAACCGATATCAGGCGGCGGCTCGTGGGGGACGGCGACCCGGCCCCGGGTGGCGCAACTGTTTTAGCCCTCGAGCCAGGCATCGTGAATGTTGAAGCCCTCTCCGGCCAGGAGATTGACGGTTTCGGTCAGTGGCAAGCCGACGACATTGGTGTAGGAGCCGGAGAGCTTGACGACGAAGCTGCCGGCAATGCCCTGGATGGCATAGGCGCCGGCCTTGCCGCGCCATTCGCCGGAGGCGAGATAGCTTTCGATGTCATGGGGCGAGAGCCGGCGGAAGCGCAGCTTGGTCTCGACGATCTTCTGGCGCAGGCTGCCATCCGGCGTGGCAAGGCAGATGCCGGTATAGACGCGGTGGCTGCGGCCTGAGAGCAGCGCCAGCGCGTCGGAGGCGTCGGAGACTCGCTCGGGCTTGGGCAGGATGCGCCGGCCGACGGCAACCACCGTGTCGGCGGCCAGCACATAGGCGCCGGCGCAGTCGGCATCGCCCTTGAGCACCTTGAGCGCCGCCCGCGCCTTTTCCCCTGACAGGCGCCAGGCCAGCGAGCGGGGATGCTCGGCACGCCCGGGTGTTTCATCCAGATCCATCGGCATCAGCCGCGCCGGCGTCAGCCCCACCTGGGCCAGAAGCTCCACCCGCCGGGGCGAGCCGGATGCCAGGATGAGCTTTTGCGGCAGGGCGGAGGATTTGGGCATGGAAAAGGCCTCGGGCAGGACAGGAGGAAGAGCAATCACGGCAAGGGGCCGGGCAGCGCGGGCAAGATCGCTGGCAGGGCCCACGCGATCCGGCAGCGTCTTTTGCCCTGATAGGCGCGCAGCCGCAAGCCCATCCTCGGCGACAGCCCGCGCCCGGCGCCTGCCCCATGGTGCCGATATGACCAGGGAAAAGGCAGTTGCGCCGCGCCTAATTGTAGATTGACTTACTCATGTTTTCTGATTACCCAGATTTTCGGCGTGAAGCTGCAACGCGCGATGCAGCGGATCGGGAGGAGCACGTCCTGAGATTGTTTTATGCGAAAGGATAACCTGTGCTTCGTTTTTCATTGCGTCTGCTGGCCTTCGCCGGCCTTTTTGCCGGCTTTGGCGCCACGGCCGGCGCGACCGACTATCCCGTCACCGTGACGGACCTCGCTGGCCGCTCGGTGGAGATCAAGGCCGAGCCGCAGCGCATCGTGGTTCAGGATGGGCGCGATCTCTTCGCGCTGACGCTTCTGGACCGGGAAGACCCGCTCAAGCGCGTGGTCGCCTGGAACAACATCGTCTCCCGCTCCGATCCGCAGACCTGGAATCTCTTCAAGTCGACCTGGCCCGAAAGTGCTGCCAAGGCGCTCGACATGAAGTTCGGTGATGAGGGCCAGATCAACATCGAGCAGGCCGTCGCGGCCAAGCCCGATCTGATCATCTATCAGGTGCGGGTGCGCAAGGCGCTCGACGATGCCGATCTTCTCAAGCGTTTCGACAGCCTCGGCGTGCCTGTGATCATGATCGACACGGAGATGGAGCCGACCGTCAACGCGCCCAAGACCGTTTCGCTGCTCGGCAAGGTGCTGAACCGCGAGAAGGAAGCCAGGGAATATACCGACTTCTACGCCACCCGCCTGGCGGAGATCCGAAAGGCGATCGAAGGCGCGCCGAAGCCCAAGGTCTTCGTGGAGGCAAAGGCCGGCCAGAAGGGCGCCGATTTCTGCTGCTTCACCCATGGCGATGTCTATTGGGGCAAGCTGATCTCGGAAGCCGGCGGCATCAATCTCGGCAGTTCCCTGGTCAAGGGCCGCACGGGCGATGTGACGATCGAGAGCGTGATCTCGGCCGCGCCCGACGTCTATGTCATGACCGGCTCGCCCTTTTCCAGCGATGGATCGGTCTCGCCGCCCTTCGGCTTTGGCGCGGACAAGCAGAAGGTTTCGGCGGCGCTGGGCGCGCTGGAGCGCCGCAAGGGCTTCGATCTCATCAAGGCGGTGCGCGACCACAAGGTCTATGGCGTCTATCACCAGCTCTATGCCAGCGCGATGAACCTCTATGCCGTCGAGCTGCTGGCCAAGGCCTTCTATCCTGACCATCTCAAGGCGCTGGATCCGGATGCCGACCTGCACAAGATCGTCTCCGAGTTCACGGGCCTGCCCAAGGGCGTCCCGGTGGTCTTCGGCGCGAAGGCACCCGAGGCCTCGAACTGATGCACCAGACCGTCGCGCCGCTGGCCGGTTCTTCGGCCACGACCCGATATGTCGAGACGATCGCCACCCGTGTGGCGATCGTTCTCGCGCTGGCGCTGCTGGCCGTGGTCGCCTTCGTCATCGATATTCTCGTCGGTTCCGGCACGCTCTCGCTGCCCGACGTGATCAACGCGCTTATCTCGCCCGACAGCGCCGAGCCGAGCGCGCGCTTCATCGTCTGGGAATTGCGCATGCCCATGACGCTGATGGCCATGCTCACCGGTATCAGCCTGGCTTTGGCCGGACTGCTGATGCAGACCATCCTCGACAATCCCCTGGCCGAGCCCTTCACGCTCGGCGTCTCCTCGGCCGCGGGCTTCGGCGCCTCCCTGTCCCTCGGCCTCGGCTTTTCGCTCACCGGCCTGTTTCCCGCCCTGCCACCAGAGCTGTCGACGGCGACCAATGCCTTTGCCTTCGCCCTGTTTGCCGCGCTGCTCGTGCTGGCGCTGTCGCGCGGGGGCGCCAGCGTGCAGTCGATCACCCTGCTCGGCATCGCGCTGCACTTCGTCTTCAGCTCGCTTCTGTCGCTCATCCAGTATCTGGCGAGCGTCGACCAGCTGGAAAGCATCGTCTTCTGGCTGATGGGCTCGCTGCAGCGCGCGACCTGGCTCAAGGTGTCGATCACGGGCGCGGCCTGTATGATCTTCATCCCGCTGGTTTTGCTGAACGCCTGGTCGCTGACGGCGCTGCGCAGCTTCGGTGCGCAGGCGGCCGTGCTGGGGGTGAACGTCAAGCGGCTGCGTATGGTCATGCTGGTCGTCTCGGCGATGCTGGCGGGGCTGGTAACGGCGGTCGTCGGCATTATCGGATTCATCGGCCTGGTCGCGCCGCATGTGGCGCGCCTCTTGGTCGGCGAGGATCATCGCTTCAGCATCGCGGCAACGGCGGCCGTGGGCGCCGTCTTCGCCGTGGTCGCCTCGATCGCCACCAAGGTGGTGGTTCCAGGCGCAGTGCTGCCGCTCGGCATGGTCACCTCGCTCACGGGCCTGCCCTTCTTCATCATTCTCGTCCTGCGAAACATCAAGGGAGAAGGCCTGTGACCCGGCTGTCGCTCTCCGACTTCCACGTCTCGATCGGCCGCCGGCATGTGGTCGACACGATCGGGTTCGATCTCAAGGGCGGCAGCATCATGGCCGTCCTCGGCCCGAACGGCGCCGGCAAGTCCACCTTCATGAAGGGCCTGTGCGGGCTGCGCAGGGCGCGTGGCACTGTCCGTCTCGACGATGTCGATCTCCAGGCGCTCTCCGCTGCCGAGCGCGCCAGCCTCATCGGCTATGTCGCGCAGGACACCACCCATCTTTCCGTGCGCCTCACCGTTTTCGAGCTGTTGATGCTGGCGCAGAATGGCGACCGCCGCGCCTGGAAGGCCGCACCCGAAAGCACGCGGCGCGCGGAAGAGATGCTCGCGCTGCTGGGCCTTGAGCGCTTCGCCGGCACCATGCCCTCGGTTCTCTCGGGCGGCGAGCGGCAGATGATCGCGCTCGCGCTGGCGCTGGTGCGCCGGCCGAAGCTTTTGCTGCTCGACGAGCCGACCTCGGCGCTGGACCTCGCCAACCAGCTTCACATGCTCGAAGTGGTCCAGGACTACACGAGGCGAAACGCGATCATCACCATCGCCGTGCTGCATGACCTCAATCTCGCGACCCGTTATGCGGATGCCTGTCTGCTGCTGGCCAGGGGCCGGCAGGTCGCCACCGGGGTGACCAAGGAGATCCTCTCCGCAGCGCAGATCGCCGATCTCTACCGGGTGGAATGCCGCAGCGTCGACGTCGACCAGGGCCGCTTCTCCGCCATCTATCCGATCTCGGTGCTCTCGGACGGCGTCGGACATCGATGATGGCGTTGCGGAGCACGGAAGGCAGTTAGAGCACCGGGCTGAAAATCATGCGCAAGTGCACAACACACGTTTGCGCGCTGTGGCACCCCCTCATCCGACCCTTCGGGCCACCTTCTCCCCGCTGGGGAGAAGAAATCCGGGCGATAGCACGTCGCGTCCATCCAACATCCTGAAAAAGAACACCTAACCGCATTCTATGGTGGGTGGAGGCAGGGCGAGGCGGCGCCGCACGTCTCTTCTCCCCCGCGGGGAGAAGGTGGCCCGAAGGGTCGGATGAGGGGGCCAGCCAAGGTCACAGATCATTGCATCGTATCCTGTGAATCGTGCGCAGTTCCATGATCTATCATCTTGATTTTGCATCGCATTTTGCGAAAGAAAAGAGAACCCGCAGCTTACCAGACGCGTTTTCGCAAGCACGCGCGAAAGCATGCCGCACGAAAGCGCGCAGCGGATTGTAAAAAATATTAAAGATCAGATAGTTGAAGCGTGATCGCGAACCTTAAAGGTCGCGACATGCTCTAAGCTCATGGCGCAGGGGCCATGTCATCGCTCGGCAGGCTGGAGGAGGTCATCGCCGGACGCGACCCGGCGGGCCGTGCCGCAGCGGCCGGGCCGTTAAGGGCCGGGCCGCAGGCAGGGCTTTAAGGCAGGGGGCGCTTACTTGAAGCGGTAGGTGATACGGCCCTTGGTCAGGTCGTAAGGGGTCATTTCCACCAGGACCTTGTCGCCGGCCAGAACGCGGATGCGGTTCTTGCGCATGCGGCCGGCCGTGTGTGCGATGATCTCATGCTCGTTCTCGAGCTTCACCCGGAATGTCGCGTTCGGCAGGAGTTCGGTGACGACACCGGGGAATTCGAGGACTTCTTCTTTCGCCATTGACGGGTAATCTTTCCAATCGGTAACGGGGCGCCTTTCGGGCTCCCTCTCAAAAATTTGCCGGAAACTACACAATCACAGGCCATTTGTGAACAGCGACACGGCGGTTTTGCCATTTTTGTGCAAAGCCGGGCGTCAGGGCCTGAAAGGATGCGCAGAAGAGGCGGACAAGAGTTGGTCTCGCCGGATCTTGAACTGATATGCTCCTTTGCCGGCCGGTAATCAAGCGCTGGCGGCAGGCGGCGGCTTTTGAACAGCCGCCCCCCCGGCCTCCCCTCAGTTCCCCGTCGGCTTGCGTCCGCCGGCCAGGCGCTGGCGGATCAGGAGGGCCAGATGATCGCGCACCGCACGATAGGCGTCCAGGATCTGCTCGCGCGTGCCCGTGGCCACCGTCGGATCCGGTGTCGGCCAGTAGATCACGTCGACCGACATGGAGCGGGTCAGCTCCAGCGCGGCATGGTGGGCCTCGGGCGCCAGGGTGACGATCAGGTCGAAATAGTCATCCTCGAGATCGTCGAGCGTGTGCGGCTGGTGGCGGCCAAGCGTCAGGCCCATTTCCTCCATGACCACATCGACGAAGGGGTCGCGCTCGCCCTTGCGAACGCCGGCGGAGGCGACATAGACGCTGCCGGGCAGGATGGTATGGGCCAGCGCCTCGGCCATGGGCGAGCGGATCGAGTTCATCCCGCACATGAACAGGACCGAGGCAGGGTTTGCGCGCGCGGCGGGACGGCCGTCCTCCGGCAGGGCAGCGGCAGACGCCGCCGCCGGCGCCTTGGCATCGGCCGAGGCGGAACCGGACCCGTCCATGGCGGCTAGCCCTTCCAGTAGAGCACGCAGACCAGCGTGAAGAGCCGGCGCGCCGTATCGAAATCCACCGCGATCTTGCCCTGGAGACGGTCCATCAGCGTCTGCGATCCTTCATTGTGAATCCCGCGCCGGCCCATGTCGATCGCCTCAATCTGGCTCGGCGTGGCGCTGCGGATGGCCTGGTAATAGCTCTCGCAGATCAGGAAATAGTCCTTGACGATGCGGCGGAAAGGCGTGAGCGAGAGGATATGCGTCGCCACCTCTGCGCCGTCTTCGGTGGTGATCGAGAAGATTAGTTTCGCCTCGACGAGGGACAGCTTCAGCCGGTAGGGTCCGCCGGGATGGCCGGCCGGAGCGAAGCTGTTTTCCTCCAGGAGATCGAAGATCGCCACCGCGCGCTCGTGCTCGACATCGGGCGTCGAACGGCCGATCGTCTCATCGAGCGTCACGTCGCACAGGCGATGGGGGCTGGCAGCAACCGTCATCCGGCATCTCCGAGGTTGAGGCGGATGGCGACGGAGCGGGCATGCGCCTCCAGCCCTTCGGCACGCGCCAGCGCGATGGCCGCCGGGCCGAGATCGCGCAGCGTTTCCGGCGTCAGGCGCAGGAGCGATGTGCGCTTCATGAAATCGAGCGTGCCGAGACCGGAGGAGAAGCGGGCAGAGCGCGCCGTCGGCAGAACGTGGTTGGAGCCGCCCACATAATCGCCGATCACCTCCGGCGTGTGGCGGCCGAGGAAGATGGCGCCGGCATTGCGGATCTCAGGCACCATCGCATCGGGATCGGCGATCGCCAGTTCCAGATGCTCGGCGGCGATGCGGTTGGCAAGCGCCGGCGCCTCGGCGAGGCTTTCCAGAAGAATGATGGCGCCGAAATCGCGCCAGCTGGCCGAAGCCGTCTCGCTGCGCGGCAGGGTCTTGAGCTGGCGCGCCACGGCCTGTTCCACGGCATCGGCGAGCGCGGCATCGTCGGTCATCAGGATCGACTGCGCGCCGGTGTCGTGCTCCGCCTGGGCCAGAAGGTCCGCCGCCAGCCAGTCGGGATCGTTCTCGCCATCGGCAATGATGAGCACCTCGGAGGGGCCGGCAATCATGTCAATGCCGACGGTGCCGAACACCTGGCGCTTGGCCGCCGCGACATAGGCATTGCCGGGGCCGACGATCTTGGCCACGGGGGCGATGGTCTCGGTGCCATAGGCGAGCGCGGCCACGGCCTGGGCGCCGCCGATGCGGTAGATCTCGCTGACCCCTGCCAGGCGCGCGGCCGCGAGCACGGCCGGGTTCAGCTTGCCGTCGCTGGCCGGAACCACCATGACCAGACGCTCGACGCCGGCCACGCGCGCGGGGATGGCGTTCATCAGCACCGAGCTCGGATAGCTTGCCGTGCCGCCGGGAACATAGAGGCCGACGGCCTCGATCGCGGTCCAGCGCGAGCCGAGGCCGACGCGCATGGCGTCCTCGTAGATATCGTCCTTGGGTCGCTGCCGGGCGTGATGCGATTCGATGCGCACCGCCGCCACCTTCAGCGCCCCGAGCACCTCCGGCGCCACGCTGTCGATCGCCGCATCCACCTCCTCGGCGCTGACCAGCATCGGCACGCTGGAAAAATCCAGCCGGTCGAAGCGGCGTGTATAATCGGCCAAAGCCGCATCGCCGCGCCGGCGAACATCGTCGATGATGGCGCGCACGGTCTGGTCGACATCCTCGGAAACCTCGCGCTTCGTGGTCAGGAAGGCGGAAAAGCGGGCGTCGAAATCGGGGGCGCGGCTATCGAAACGGGTGGCCAAGGGAATCGGTCCTTCATGTCATGCGAAAGCGTCTGTCGGGCAGGAAGAGGCGGCCATGCTGATGCGCGCGACCGCCTGCCTTATATGAGCTTTACAGCCTGCACGCCCCTGAAGTCGATGGTGATTTCACGCAGTGCCTTACGACGGAAAAATCAGCGCCTGGCCGTGCCGCCCTGCATCAGGCCTGTTCGGGATGGCCTTCCAGCAGATGGCGCGGCCGGGAGGCCGTCTCCCAGACGCCGCCGGTTTCGGCGAGCTGCGCTTCGATGCATTCGACATCGAGCGCAATGGTCGCGCCGCCAGCGAGCAGCAGCTCGATCGTGCCGTCAGGCCCCTCCCCCGCCTTCTCGAAACGGATGGCGAGCAGCACGTGCACAGCCTCCTTGTCCGCGCGGTCGAGATGGATCGAGCGCACGGCGCGCACCCGCTTGAAGCCGATGGCGGCGCGGCGGCGCTCGAAGGTCTTGGCGCTGCGCAGCGCCTTCTCCCAGACGAAGCGGTTGACCACCAGCGTGAACAAGCCTTGCGCCGGGCGGTAGGCGATGCCCTCAAGCTTGAAGACGGCGTCCTGCACATGCGCCGAGACGACCGAAAGATCCTCATCGTCCAGAGCCATCAGCTTCAATGCATCCATGTCTCACCCACCGTCCCTTGCCTGCCCGCGAGCTTTTGCTTGGCCGCGATCCTTTGCCAGCCCGCGATCCTTGCGGCGCGCGGCTTCTGGCAGGGAGATAGGGTGAGACCCGGGCCGGCGCAACCTGGGCCGTCATTCCAATGCGTCCGGCGTCCCGGTCCGGAACGCGAAAATCCAGAACGCGAAAAGGCCGGCGGGGAGCCCGCCGGCCTTCACAAAGGTCTAAAAGACGGCAGACGCCTATTCCGAAACGCGTTCGACCTCCGCGCCGCAGCGCGTCAGCTTTTCTTCCAGCCGCTCGAAACCGCGATCGAGGTGATAGACGCGCGAGACCATGGTGTCGCCTTCCGCCACCAGGCCGGCGATGACAAGCGAGACGGAGGCGCGCAGGTCGGTCGCCATCACGGGCGCGCCCTTCAGCCTCGGCACGCCCTCGATCTTGGCTGTCTGGCCCGACAGCGAGATCTTGGCGCCGAGCCGAGCCAACTCCTGAACATGCATAAAGCGGTTCTCGAAGATCGTCTCGGTGATGTGCGAGACTCCGCTGGAGCGCGTCATCAGGCCCATGAACTGCGCCTGCAGGTCGGTCGGGAAGCCCGGATAAGGGTCGGTCACCACATCGACCGGCTTGATGCCGCCGCCATTCCTGTAGACCCTGAGGCCGTTATTGGTCGGCGTGATCTCGGCGCCGGCGCGTCGAATGGCCTCCAGCGCGGTGTCGAGCAGGGCCACATCGGTGTTTTCCAGCACGACATCGCCGCCCGCCATGGCCACGGCCATGGCATAGGTGCCGGTCTCGATTCGGTCGGGCAGAACGCGGTGGCGCGCGCCTGACAGCGAGGTGACGCCTTCGATGGTGATGGTGGAACTGCCGGCGCCGGTGATCTTCGCGCCCATGGCGTTGAGACAATTGGCGAGGTCGACCACTTCGGGCTCGCGCGCGGCATTGCCGATCACGGTCGTGCCCTTGGCGAGAGTGGCGGCCATCATCAGCACATGGGTGGCGCCGACGGAAACCTTGGGGAAGACATAGCGCGCGCCGACGAGGCCGCCGGCTGGCGCGGTGGCGTTGATATAGCCGCCATCGATCTCGATCTCAGCGCCGAGCGCCGACAGCCCCTCGATGAACAGATCGACCGGCCGCGTGCCGATGGCGCAGCCGCCGGGCAGCGACACGCGTGCCTTGCCTTCGCGCGCCAGCAGCGGACCCAGCACCCAGAAGCTCGCCCGCATCTTCGAGACAAGCTCATAGGGCGCGGTGGTGTCGACGATGTTGCGCGAGGTGAAGTGGATGGTGCGGGCATAGCTGTCACCCTGCTGGCGCTCGCGCCGGCCATTGACCGAGATGTCGGCGCCATGATTGCCGAGAATGCGGATCAGCTGCTCGACGTCGGCCAGATGCGGCACGTTTTCCAGCGTCAGCGTGTCGTCGGTCAGGAGCGAGGCGATCATCAGCGGCAGCGCCGCATTCTTCGCGCCCGAGATCGGGATCGTGCCGTGAAGCTCGTTGCCACCCCTGATTCTGATACGGTCCATAAGTCCCCCGGACTGGCTGCGGCGCCGGGCGGGCCATCTTGCAGGCCCGCGCGCAAGAGCGCCTCGTCATTGAAGTGTAAGGCGCGTTGGAAAACGCCTGTCTACGCAAGGCTTGGTCAAATGAGAAGCTTTTTGAAGGCAGCCAGGGCGCCGATTGAAATTTTTCGCCGCACGCGGCGGTTTCCCGCCTCACAGTCTGTTCAAGAATTGCTGTTGGTCTGACGAAAAGGGGTGATTTCGAGAACCGGAGCGCCGCGTCCTTAAGGTCCGTGAGCACCGGAAGCGCAGAAATTGCCATTTGCTGGCGGCCAACGGCGATTGTTGGACAGACTGTCAGCCCTCGCCGAAAATATGCACCTCACCGGCAATATCCAGCCTTACGCGGTCGCCGGCCGAAGGCAGGGCGACACTGGAGGTCTTGATCACGATCGGCGGCAGGGCCACCCCGTCGAGCGCGACGGCGAGCGTGGAGGTCGCGCCGCTGAATTCTACCTCCACCACCCGGCCGGCGGGCGATGGCGCGGCATCGTCGCGCACCACGCGGATCTGCTCCGGCCGGATCATGATCTCGACCTTGCCCTGGCGTGCCGGCGCGGCGATCGCCACCCGGCCAAGCGCGCAATCGGCGACGTTTCCCCTGGCGATCGCTGGCAGAAGCACGGCATCGCCGAGAAACAGCGCGGCTTCGCGGTCGCGCGGATGCAGATAGAGCTGGCGCGGCGTGCCGGCCTGCACCAGTTTTCCCGCGCGCAGCACGGCCACCTGATCGGCGAAGGACAAGGCCTCCGCCTGATCATGGGTGACGAGGATGGTGGCGATGCCCGCTGCCTCCAGCACCCGGCTGACAGCCTTGCGCATATTCTCTCGCAGGCCGGTGTCGAGCGCGGAAAAGGGCTCGTCGAGGAGCATCAGCCGCGGACGCCGGCCAAGCGCGCGCGCCAGCGCCACGCGCTGCTGCTGGCCGCCGGAGAGCTGATGCGGCCGTCGCGTCAGCATGCCGCGGTCGAGCTCGACCATGTCGATCAGCTCCAGAATGCGGGCCTCGCGCTCGGGCGTGCCGCGCTCGAAGCCGAAGGCGATGTTATCGGCAATGCTCAGATGCGGGAACAGCGCGCCGTCCTGGGCGACGATGCCGATGCCGCGCTTGTGCGCGGGCACGGCCATGCCGCCTTGGGCCAGCACCTCGCCCTTCAGCACGATGCGCCCGGCATCGGGCGTCTCGAAGCCGGCGATCAGCCGCAGAAGCGTTGTCTTGCCGGAGCCGGAAGGGCCGACAACCGCCGTGCGGCTGCCGGGCGCGATCGAAAGCGAGACGTCCGACAGCGCGACGGCGGAGCCGTAGCGCTTGCTGAGATTGTCGAGGGTAAGCAAGGTCATTGGCCGGCCGTCCGTTTCGACTGGGCATGGAGCGCGAGGGTCAGCGGCAGGGAGAGCACCACCATCATGACTGCATAGGGCGCGGCGCCGAGATAGTCGATCTCGCTGGTCAGCGACCAGAAGCGCGTGGCAAGCGTTTCGACGCCGTTGGGGGCGAGCATCAGGGTGGCGGTCAGCTCGTTGGTGATGCCGAGCGCGACCAGCGCGACACTGGCCGCCGCCCCCGGCGCGGCCAGGCGGAAGGTGACTTGGCGCACGGCCTGGCCCGGCGTGCGGCCCAGCGCCATGGCGGCGCGCTCCAGCTCCACCGGCGCCTGGGCCAGGCTTGCGCGCAGGCCCACCATGGCGCGCGGCAGGAACAGGAGCACATAGGCGACGAGCAGCGTGGCGAAAGTCTGGTAGAGCGGCAGGATCAGCCGCACGGTGATGCTGACGAGCGCCAGCGCCACGACCACGCCCGGCAGCGAGCCGACATAATAATGGCAGGCCTCCAATATCCGCTGCAGCCGCCCGGGCGCGCGAACGGAGAGCCAGGCCATGGGCGCGGCGGCGAGCGTGGCGAGAATGCCGCCGCCAAGCGACAGGAGGATGGTCTGGACAAAGGCATTGCCGAGCGGCCCGGCCTGCCAGATCGACAGGCCCCCGAGCCAGAGCCAGCGTCCCAGCGTATAGAAGGGCACGCCGAGCGAGAGCGCCGCCGTGCCGGCGACGAGCAGGAGCGCCGGCAGGGTCCAGCCCCTGAGACGGCGGCGCTGGGCAGGCCGCGCGGCGCCGGCGCCCACGCGCGCATAGCGCTCGCTGCCGCGCCACAGGCCTTCGATGCCCATCAGCAGCAGGCAGCACAGGATCAGCACGCCGCCCAGCATATTGGCCGCCGGGCTGTTATAGGCCGACTGGAACTGGTCGACGATGGCCGTGGCGAAGGTGTCGAAGCGGATCATCACGAAGAGACCGTATTCCGACAGGAGATGCAGCGCGATCAGCAGCGCGCCGCCGGCGATGGCGAGCTTGAGCTGCGGCAGCACCGCGCGGAAGAACACCCGCCAGGGATCGAGCCCCAGCGAGGCGGCGGCATCCTCGATTGCCGGATCGAGGCGGCGCAGCGTGGCCGCCACGGGGAGATAGAGAAAGGGGAAATAGGCGAGCGTCGAAACGAAGGTGGCGCTCCACAGCCCGCGCATGCCCGGAACCAGGCTGATCCAGGCATAGCTGTGAACGAAGGCGGGAACGGCCAGCGGCGCCACCGAAAGCAGCGACCAGAGGCGGGCGAAGGGCAGGTCCGTGCGCTCCGTCAGCCAGGCAAGCGAGACGGCCAGCAGGATGCAAGCGGGAATGCTGGTGGCTTCCAGCAGCGCTGTATTGACCAGAAGCCCGCCGACACGATCACGGAACACGAGCGCGCGCACAGTCTCCCAGCCGACATCATAAGTGACCCAGGCGACGAAACCGAGCGGCAGCAGGCTGAGGAGCGCCACGAGGCCGGCCAGCGCATGCACGGAGGGATGCGGCAGCACCCAGCCTCGCCGGGCGGGCGCTCCGGCCTGGTCCGGCAGGAGACCGGGAGATGCGATCGATCCGGGTTCGTGGGACAAGACGGCAGACCTGGTCCTTGCGCGGTTCAAGAGAGGCGCGGTTCACGGGGGCGCAGCTGATGGCGCGCGGTTGATGGGCAGGCAAGGCCTGTCATCCCTGGCAGCCATTGCCGATAGCCGCCTTCCCTAAGATCTCCAGGGCCAAAGCCTTGACGGGCCGGCGCCCGACAGGGCCGGCAGGCGGCGCCCGTTGCTCTAATGTTTTCTTGAGCTTTCAGCAATGGTTTTAACATGGCTGCTTTCAGGGAGGCGCAATGGCCCTCGGGGCGTAGCCGGACGGCCATCATCCAGCCTGCCGCATGCCGGACGCATCGCAGTCCGGCATGCGCAAGGAGCGGCCAATCAGATGAGGCCGGCGGCCGTCATCAGTTCGGTGACCTTCTTGCTGTTGAGCTTGGCCGGGTCGATCTCGGGCGCCTGGAGATCGGCGAGCGGCACCAGCTTGTCGTTGGACGCAGCATCCTTGCCAACGGCATATTCATAGGAAGTGCCGTTCTTGAGGATGTCCTGGCCAGCCTTGCCGGTGACGAACTTCAGGAACTGCTGGGCTTCCTTCATATGCTGGGTCGACTTGATGACGCCGCCGCCCGAGAGGCTGACGAAGGCGCCCGGATCCTTGTGCTTGAAATAGTGCAGGCCGACATTCTTGCTGTTCTCGCCGCCGGTCTTGGCCTGATCGCCGAACCAGTAATAATGATAGATCACCGCCCCTTCGATCTCGCCGGCATTGACGGCCTTCATGGCCACGCTGTTGCCCTTGTAGGGGGTCGCATTTTCCTTCAGGCCCTTCAGCCATTTGGCGGTCTCGGTCTCGCCCTTCAGCTCCAGAAGCGCGCTGACGATCGCCTGGAAATCGGCGCCGGCCGGTGCCGCGCCCCAGCGCCCCTTCCAGGCCGGATCGGCCAGATCGAGCAGGGACTTCGGCAGCTTGTCTTCCGAAAGCTTGGTCTTGTTATAGGCAAAGACCGTGGAGCGCGCGGCAATGCCAACCCAATGGCCATCGGAAGGCTGATAGGCCTGCGGCACCTGGGCAAGCGTGTCCTTCTCCACCGGCGCGAACAGGCCGACGCCATCCACCAGCGTCATGGCGGGCGAATTCTCGGTCAGGAACACATCGGCCGGAGAGGCCTCGCCTTCCTGGATCAGCTGGTTGGCGAGCTGCATGTCGCTGCCCTGACGCATCGTCACCTTGATGCCGGTTTCCTTGGTGAAGGCCTCGATCCACTCCTTGCCCAGGCTCTCATGCTGGGCATTGTAGACGACGATGGTTTTGTCCTCAGCATGGGCCTGCAGGGCAAGGGCCGAGGCGCCCAGAAGCGCGCTGAGCGTTGCGGCGAGCGTGAAGGGGTTCAAGGACGCTTTCATGGAGATTCTCCGTCAGGGGTCTTCGTCCTGCCGATGCAGGGTCAAGCCGCTATAATTTTGTTGAGTTTGATTTTCAAGTTTATAGTTCGCAGCTTTGGCGGCCCTTGCACTTTCGGCGTTTGCGATGGATGAACGGATGCCCACGGTCTTCTTCCGGGGGCGGAGACGTTTCATGAGGTGCTGCCCATGGGAACCATAATCCGCAAGGCGCTCGTGACCGGACTCCTGTCGCTGGCGGCGTCGCTGGCGATTTCCTTTACCCTGGTGCCGATGCTCGGCGGCAGGGTCGAAGGCGCGGGTCTGATCATGACGATCCTCTGTCCGCTGGTGATCTCGATCCCGGCCTCGGCCGTGCATTATCATCATCTGGAGAAACTGCGCGCCGCCCAGGCCGCCACCGCCAGGGCGCTTGAGGAACTGGCCGCGGCCAATGCGACCCTGCGCATCCTGGCGCGCACCGACGGGCTGACGGGCCTGCTCAACCGCCGCACCTTTCACGAGGAGCTGGCCGTCTACAGCCGATCCGGCCGCACGGGCGGCCTGCTCCAGCTCGACCTCGATCATTTCAAGTCGGTCAACGACACCCACGGCCATGCCGCAGGCGATCTGGTTCTGGAACGCGTCGGCAGGATGCTGAGAGCGCAATGCGGCCCGGAGGACCTAGCCGGGCGCGTGGGCGGCGAGGAGTTCGCTCTGTTCAAGATGGGACTGAACGAGGATGCCGTGTTCGACTGGTGCGAGGACTTGCGCCTCTCCCTCTCGGCACTGGAGATCCGCGCGCCATCAGGGGCGCTGTTGAGAATGTCCGCAAGCCTCGGCGCAGTCCATTGCCCGCCCGGTTTCAATCCCGGCGCCAGCCTGATCACCGCCGACAAGAATCTCTATCTCGCAAAGAGCCGGGGCCGCGACAAGGTCGTGGCCTGAAGGACATCGGACCGCAAGCCTGTGACAGAAGATCGGGGCAGCGTGATTCGCCAATGCGGACATCGCATGCCACGGCACCGGCCCTTGCGGCCGGCAAAGCCGCGACACAGATTGAAATCATGCGCCACGCAATTCGAACTGGCGCGATCTCTATTTGATATCAGGAGATTGAATGGTGCTGCTAGAGAGATTTGAACTCTCGGCCTCTCCCTTACCAAGGGAGTGCTCTACCCCTGAGCTATAGCAGCCTGTGCGACGGTGGAAGCGGTGTTGGGCGCTTCGTCGTGCGAGCGAGGGCCTATTGCCACAGCTGTTTGCGGAGTGCAAGCATGCCGGCGAAGAAATCTTCATCGGGCCGACGCTTTCCCCCAAACCGGCGCCGACATGTGGATAGAGCAAGCGCGGCGACCATGCGCGGTGGCGGCAAGGAATGATGGACGATGACGACGGACAAGGACGCGACAGATAAGGACAGGCCGCAGACCGCTGCGCGCATCAGCGAGGCCGATCGTCAGGCGGCGGCGCGGCGTGAGCGACAGGCACAGACGCTGCGCGAGAACCTGCTTCGCCGCAAACAGCAGAGCCGCGCCCGGCGGCTCGGCGCGGCCGACGAAACGGACGGGCTGCCGGCGGCGGCTGGCGCAGACAGTGAGCGCGCACCGGATTAAGGCGCGTTGACATTCATTTGAGCCGAAGGTGTGCCGCGCGCAGGAAGATCCAGGCCATGAAGCTGACGTCCGTCTTG
>NZ_MKIO01000029.1 GCF_001938945.1 Xaviernesmea rhizosphaerae | reverse complement strand
CGAGGCCTGCTCGGTGGCACCTTGGCTGACCTGTTCGGAGGCGGACGACAGTTCCTGGCTGCCGGAGGAGACATTGTCGGAAGCGGCGAGCGCGTCGCCGACGATCCCGCGCAGGCGGTGGACCATGTCGCGCACGGCGGCCAGCACGCTGCTATTGTCGTTGGCACGGGTATGGACATCCAGGCGCAGGTCACCGGCGGCAACCGCAGTGACGATGTCACGGACATGGTCCGGCTCGGCGCCAAGCGTCTTGAGAATGTCGCGCATGATGAAGACGGCAATGGCGATGCCCAGAACGAGGCAGAGGCCGATGCCGCTCAGCACGAGCATGCGCGACGAGGTGTAGATGTCGTTCGCCTCATTGCTGGCGCTCACGCCACCCTTGGAATTGTACTCGACCAGATTGAGCAGCGCCTGCGAGGCATCATTGTAGAGCCGCAGGCCCTCGCCATTGTAGATCGCCATGGCTTCCGCCGTCTGGTTGCGGCCGGAATAGGCGAAGGCCTGGTCGTGCAGCTTGACATAGGCGTCCCATTTCGCGCCGAAGGCCTCGAACAGCGCGCGCTCCTCGGGGCCTGCGATCAGTTTCACATAGTCGGCACGGCCCTTGTCGATCTGCGCCTGAAGCTTGTTGAGCTCTTCGCTCCAGAGCTTCATGCCGGCCTCGTCCTGCGAGATCACATGCTGCAGCTCGGCGGCGCGAAAATCCGACGTGGTCGTGTTCATGCGGTTGGACAGATCGACGCTGGGCATCCAGTTGCCGGCGATCTCGCTCGACTTGTCGTTGACCGCGCTCAGCTGCAGGAGCGAGAAGAGCCCCAACCCGGCCACGAGAAGAATGAGGATGCCGAAGCCCGCTCCGAGCTTGGCCTTCAAGGAAAGTTTCATGTGTGACCCCCAGTGATATGACGTGGCATACCGGCGGTTAGAGTTCATGCGAGCCGACCTGGCCCGAAAATGCGGATGTTATCGATCTGTCCCTGTCGATCACGCAGCCGAGCGGGCCGGCTGCGTCGAGAAGATCACTTCGAGATTGGGAATGATGACGAAATCCGTGCCCCGGCGGACCAGGCAGTGAATGAAGTCGGGCCGCCAGCGCATGCCGACGATCGGCGGCGGCTCGGCGGCCGCATGCGGCAGCGTCGTCACCTCATGCACCTTGTCCGTGCGCAGTCCGACCAGGCAGGGCTCGCCCTCCAGCGTCAGCTCCACCACGACGATGCGGCTGTCGATGGTCGCCTCGGTGGCCTCCATGCCGAAGGCCCGGCGCAGATCCGCGATCGGGATCACCCGGCCGCGGAAATTGATCACGCCGGCAACGAAGGGCTTGGCCCCGGGAACGCGTGTCTCGGGCAGGAGGTCGAGGATCTCCTGAACGTTGATCGCCTCTATGGCAAAGGTCTCGCCGTTCAGGCTGAAGGTGAGGACCGACAGTTCGTCCTGATCCTTCCAGACGTGATCGAAAAGGTGCTTGACGGTTTCTGGGTTCATCCTGCCGCGCGCAAATGCGCCTCCTGATACTGTCCGACGGCAACGAGGTGAGTGACGTCGAGAATGAGAGCCACGCCGCCATCGCCGAGGATCGTCGCGCCGGAGAAGGTGACGACGTCGTGATGCAGCTTGGACATGGATTTGATCACGGTCTGGTGGTCGCCGATGATCTGGTCGACGACGAGTCCGACGCGCGCATCACCGGTGGAGATGACCACCATCTTCTGGTAGCGGTCGGGCGGGGTGCCGGTTTCGAACAACTCTCGCAGCCGCAGGAAGGGCACGAGATTGTCACGCAGCGAGATGAAGCTGCGGCCGCGCGAGCGCAGATCGTCCTCCAGAGACAGTTCGAGGCATTCCTCGACCGCCGAGAGCGGGATGACATAGGAGCCGGCGCCGACCCGCACCAGAAGCCCGTCGATGATGGCGAGCGTCAGCGGGATGCGCAGCGAGATTTCCGAGCCGCGGCCGTTTTCGCTGCGCACGTCGATCACGCCGCGCAGCGCCTCGACCGTCTTCTTCACCACGTCCATGCCGACACCGCGGCCGGAGAGGTTGGTCACCTGCGCGGCGGTGGAGAAACCCGGCTGGAAGATCAGCTGCAGCAGCTCCTGGTCGGTCAGCATCTGTCCGGGCTGGATCAGGCCGGAGCTTTCCGCCTTGGCGCGCACCCGGTCGCGGTTGATGCCGCGCCCGTCATCCTTGATGGTGATGATGACCTCGCCGCCGGACTGGCGGGCCGAGAGGATGACGCGGCCGGTCTTGTCCTTGCCGGCGGCCACGCGTTCGTCCGGCGGCTCCAGCCCGTGGTCGATCGAGTTGCGCACCAGGTGCACCAGCGGATCGGCGAGGCGCTCGATCACGGTCTTGTCGACCTCGGTGGTCTCGCCTTCGGTCTCCAGCTCGATCACCTTGCCGGTTTCGCGCGCCAGATCGTGCACGAGCCGGCGGAAGCGGCCGAACAGGCTGCCGACCGGAACCATGCGCAGCACCATCATCGTATCGCGCAGCTCGCCGGACAGGCGCTCCACGTCCTCGGAGACGGCGCGCAGATGCAGGTCGGCGCTGGAGCCGGCAAGCTGCGACAGGCGCGACTGGGCGATGACCAGCTCGCCGACCCGGTCCATCAGCTCGTCGAGCCGCTCGGCGGGAACGCGGACGTTCTCGGCCTGCTTGCCCCCATGTTTGGGCTCGTTGCCCGGTGCCTTGGCTGGCTCGGCCTTTTGGAGGGTGGCCTCCGGCGCGGGGGAGGCTGCCTTCGCGGCCGGTGCGGCCTCGGCTGCCTTTGCCTCGACCGGTGCGACCTCGGTCACCTTGATGTCCATGTCGTCCATGACGAAGATGAAGACATCGTCGATGGCATCGCGGCCCTGTTCGGTGACGAGATCCACGCTCCAGCCGATATAGAGATCCGTCGGCTCGAGGCTGCCGAGACCGGGAATCGTCGAGAGATCGGCCTTGACGGTGCATTCGCCCAGCTCGCGCAGCTCGTCGAGCAGGCCGAGCGGATTGGTGCCGTTGATCATCGCATTGGCGGGCAGGCGGAAGGCGATGTG
Organism: Xaviernesmea rhizosphaerae; assembly: GCF_001938945.1. Classification (GTDB taxonomy): domain Bacteria; phylum Pseudomonadota; class Alphaproteobacteria; order Rhizobiales; family Rhizobiaceae; genus Xaviernesmea; species Xaviernesmea rhizosphaerae. The sequence goes on along the minus strand of NZ_MKIO01000029.1, from coordinate 310,211 downwards.
GAAAGCCTGGCCCTTGGCAGGTGCCGATGCGGGCGCCGCGGCTTGCGCGGAGGCCTGCGGCAGCGGCGGCGTCACCACATGGCCGGTGGTCGCCGCGCCGCCCACGGCCGCATGCAGCGCCGCCAGAAGCCGGTTGCTGGCATCCTCATGGTCGCCCTGCGGCGTCGAGACCAGCGCCTTCATATGGTCCTGCGCGTCCAGAACGGCGGCCACGAGCTCATCCGTTGCCGGAACCTGACCCTTGCGCACACGGTCGAAGGCGGTCTCGCAATGATGGGTGAAGGCGGCGAGCGCCTCGAACCCGAACATCGCGCCGGACCCCTTCAGCGTATGCAGTCCGCGGAAGACGGCGTCGATCGTGTCCTGGTCGGACAGATCGTTCAAAAGGTCGAGAAGGCCGCTCTCGATCTGTTCGAAAAGCTCGGCCGCTTCCGTGCGGAAAACCTGAATGGGGTCCAGCGATGTCATTTGCCAAGAACCTTTCGTGCGATCTTGACCAGCTGCTCGGCGTCGAAGGGCTTGGTGATCCAGCCGGTCGCACCGGCGGCCTTGGCGCGCGCCTTCATCTCGGCATCCGACTCCGTCGTCAGGAAGATGATCGGCACGCCCATATGGGCGGCAGACTTGCGTAGCGCCTCGATCATCGACAGGCCGTTCATGTTCGGCATGTTCAGATCGGTGACGATCAGGTCGAAGCGGCCGGCCTTGGCCTTGTTGAGACCGTCGAGGCCGTCCACGGCTTCGGTGACCTGATAGCCCGCGCCGGTCAGGGCGATCTTGGTGGTCATGCGGATGCTGGCGGAATCATCCACCGTCAAAATGTGAGCGCTCATGCTGCTTCCTTTCTGTGGAGCCAGAAAAGCTGATCTTCCGCGGCCATCTCGGTCAGAAGGCCCGCACGTTCGAGTGTTGAGAGGAGGGAGCCGCGCGCCGGCTGGGCAAGGGCAACGCTGCCGCCTTGCGACAAAGCGTGGCGCCGCGATGCCTCGATGATCTGGATGAAACTGAGATCGACTTGCGCATCTTCCGGCAGATCGAGCAGGATCGCGCCGGATTCCTGCAGCGCAGCCAGGATCAGCTCGCGCGTGTTTACGGCTTCGCGAATCGACATCGATGCAGGGAGCGCCAGCTTTGTGGCGCTGCCGGCATCCGGTTGGGCAGCTTGTACGGTCATCGCAAACGTTCCTGTGTCCATCCTGTCCCAGGCAGCACGGCGGCTATGGGCAACATGCGCAGCGGACAAGCCGTCCGCGCACCACATTCCCCCGGCCTGCTCGAGAGTGATGAGCATGCCGCCGGCTGCCCGTCCGCAAACCGGACAGTGCCGCCGTGATCGCCGCGTGCGCGCCAGCTCCCGCCGAAAGGCAAAGGGAATGACGACGCCTGAGCACGTAACATGTTGAAGAAAACAACTGCGCGATCGGGACTCGAGTGTCGTTTTCCGACACGACATGCCCGAAGCCCCCTTCGCAGGAAGACCGGATTATCTGAATCGCCCCTATCATGTGGGCAATCGGGCGGCCGATCTTTCAATCAAGTCACGCCACTCTCGAAGTCTTCGCATTCAATTCTGGATTTGAGACCTTAACGTCCAGCTAACAGACGCCTGGTTCATCTCAGAAATTGTAGAGGATGGGCGTTTTGAAATTTTTTTAATGTGAAAGTTAATCAGGCAATATTGCTGTTTTTTGGAATAACACGGTTAATACCTGTTAAGGTCGGGACAGTCCTGGTGCTGATGGAAACCGCGCCCGCCCTTGGCACGCCAAGGGATACGGCATCCTCTGCACAAAAACACAACTAAAAAGAGATTTATCCTGAGCAAGGCTTCGGAAAGTCCCGATTGACATCCGAACAAAAAGAGAACATAAAAGAAACATATTGTCACAGGGAGCATCAATATGGCTGACTTTCTCCGCGATCTCGCCGCTTTGGCATCCGTGACGCTGTTTATAATCTCCTTCTCCCTGATCGTGCTCGGCCTGTAAGCGGCGACATCGTCGATCTCTCTGTGGTTTGCCGGCCGCGGGCAGGGCGGCAGACAGCGTCTCCGCCTCTCGACATTGCCGCTGCTTCTCTTGTGGGATCCCGGTCTTGTGAGGCTCCGCGCTTGCGACGACCGCGCTAGAGGTCTTGGCGTCTTCGGGCGGGTGATCCTTTTCCCGTCGCAGGCCGCATCACGCCTGCGACCGGCAAGCTTTCCGGCAGGAGGGGGTCGGCAGCCCGGCGCGGCGCTTCCCGCCTGCTCGCGTGCTGGGCTCTCGCGTGCTGGGCTGGGGATAACAGGGGTCTGTCCGTCTTTGGCGGATGTGTCGGCCTGAGAATCTCCTATGATGGCGGCTTGGCCTGCGGTGATCCGGGCCGGCCAGGACTTCGGGGCGGCAGTGTCTTTTCTGCAAGCCTGCGGTCTTCCTGGGACTGGCAGATGCCCGGCGCCCGTCCGGAATGGCTGTTGCCTGTGATGCTGATCGTCCGTTGAGGACCGGTGCTGCCTGCGACGCCGGCCGCGAGGCCGGTCATCCGCCTGCGGCGGTCTGTCGGCTCATGTCTATGGACCCATCTCTGTGGAGCCATGGACGAGCCGGCAAGGACGAGCCGTCCGGTGGCGCGGGCATGAGCATAAGGAAGAGCGAACATGGCGGATTTGATGGCGACGACGAAGCCGCAGGATGGGGCGGTCGAGGCCGGTCCGCACTTCGTCCATCTGCGCGTTCACTCGGCCTATTCGCTGCTCGAAGGCGCGCTGCCGATCAAGAAGATCATCGGCAAGGCCGTGTCGGACGGCCAGCCGGCCATTGCCATCACCGACACCAACAATCTTTTCGCCGCGCTCGAATTCTCGCTGAAATGCCAGGATGACGGGATCCAGCCGCTGATCGGCTGCCAGATCGCCGTGGATATGGAAGACGAGGGCGAGGGGGAGAAGCGTGGCCATGCCGCCCATCTCGCCAAGCCGCCGGCGCTGGTTTTGCTGGCCGCCACCGATGCCGGCTATGTCCGGCTGGTCGATCTCATCAGTCGCGCCTATCTCGGCAGCGAGGGCGCGGCCACGATCCGCATCTGTGCCTCCTGGCTGGAGGAAGCGGGCACCGAGGGGCTGATCGCCCTGACCGGCGCGGGGGCCGGCCCTGTCGACATGGCCGTGCGCGCCGGCGCAATGCCTCTCGCCGAGCGCCGTCTGCAGCGTCTGGCCGATCTCTTCGGCGACCGGCTCTATGTCGAGCTGCAGCGCCATCGCGGCTATGACAAGCGCCATGAGGCGCGGATGATCGATCTGGCCTACCGGCTGGAGCTGCCGCTGGTGGCCACCAACGAGCCCTTCTTCCCGACGCCCGACGATTACGACGCTCATGACGCGCTGATGGCCGTGGCGCACAATGCCATGGTCTCGGACGACAACCGCTTCCGCCTGACGCCGGATCATTATCTGAAAAGCCGCAAGGACATGGCGGCGCTGTTTGCCGATCTGCCCGAGGCGGTCGACAATACGGTGGAGATTGCCCGGCGCTGCGCCTTCACGCTGAAGACGCGCAAGCCGATCCTGCCGCGCTTCACCGGCGGCAGCGCCGATGGCGAGGAGGCCGAGCGCGAGGAGGCAGCCGAACTGCGCCGCCAGTCGGTCGAGGGGCTCGAGCAGCGGATGGACGCGCTGGGCCTGGCGCCGGGCTATAGCGCCGACGACTATCGCGAGCGGCTGGATTTCGAGCTCGGCGTGATCGAGCGCATGAAGTTTCCCGGCTACTTCCTGATCGTTTCCGACTTCATCAAATGGGCCAAGAACCAGGATATTCCCGTCGGTCCGGGGCGCGGTTCCGGCGCGGGCTCGCTCGTCGCCTATGCGCTGACGATCACCGACGTCGACCCCTTGCGCTTCTCGCTGCTGTTCGAACGCTTCCTGAACCCCGAGCGCGTGTCGATGCCCGACTTCGACATCGACTTCTGCCAGGACCGGCGCGAAGAGGTGATCCGCTACGTCCAGCGCAAATATGGCCGCGAACAGGTGGCGCAGATCATCACCTTCGGATCGCTGCAGGCCCGCGCGGCGCTGCGCGATGTCGGCCGCGTCCTGGAAATGTCCTATGGCCAGGTCGACAAGATCTGCAAGCTGGTGCCCAACAACCCCGCCAATCCGACGCCGCTCTACAAGGCGATTGAGGAGGAGCCGCGGCTGAAGGAGGAGGCGGAGAAGGAGCCCGTCGTCGCGCGCCTGCTCGACATCGCCCAGAAGATCGAAGGCCTCTACCGCCATGCCTCGACGCACGCCGCCGGCATCGTCATCGGCGACCGTCCCCTGTCCAAGCTGGTGCCGATGTATCGCGATCCGCGCTCGGACATGCCGGTCACCCAGTTCAACATGAAGTGGGTGGAGCAGGCGGGCCTGGTGAAGTTCGACTTTCTCGGCCTGAAGACGCTGACCGTTCTCAAGACCGCGGTGGATTTCCTGTCGCGGCGCGGCATCGAGGTGAAGCTCGAGGCGCTGCCGCTCGACGACCAGAAGACCTATGAGATGCTGTCCAAGGGCGACACGGTCGGCGTGTTCCAGGTGGAAAGCGTCGGCATGCGCAAGGCGCTGATCGGCATGCGGCCCGACTGCATCGAGGACATCATCGCGCTGGTGGCGCTCTACCGCCCGGGGCCGATGGAGAACATCCCGGTCTACAATGCCCGCAAGCATGGCGAGGAGGAGATCGAGTCGATCCATCCGACGATCGATTACCTGCTCAAGGAAACGCAGGGCGTCATCGTCTACCAGGAACAGGTGATGCAGATCGCCCAGGTGCTCTCGGGCTATTCGCTCGGCGAGGCCGACTTGCTCCGCCGCGCCATGGGCAAGAAGATCAAGGCGGAGATGGACCAGCAGCGCGCCCGCTTCGTCGATGGCGCGGTGAAGAACGGCGTGTCCAAGCCCCAGGCCGACATGATCTTCGACCTGCTGGCCAAATTCGCCAATTACGGCTTCAACAAGAGCCACGCCGCCGCCTATGCCATCGTCTCCTACCAGACGGCCTATCTGAAGGCGCATTACCCGGTCGAGTTCCTCGCCGCGTCGATGACCTATGATATGGCCAACACCGAGAAGCTCAACGACTTCCGCCAGGATGCCGGCCGGCTCGGCATCAAGGTGGTGCCGCCCTCGGTGCAGACCTCGTTCCGCCGCTTCGAGACCGGCGAGAACTGCATCTTCTATGCGCTCGCCGCCATCAAGGGCGTTGGCGAGGCGGCGGTGGACCATATCGTCGCCGTGCGCGGCGACAAGCCCTTCGAGAGCATCGAGGATTTCTGCCTCAGGATCGATCCCAAGCTCCTCAACCGCCGCGTCTTTGAAAGCCTGATCTGCGCTGGCGCCTTCGACTGCTTCGGCTTCGACCGCGCCCATCTCGTGGCCGGTCTCGACCGCATTCTGGGCTTTGCCCAGAAGGCGCATAGCGACAAGGTCTCCGGCCAGGGCAATATGTTCGGCGCGGGCGGAGCGACCGGGCCGGAAAAGATCGTCATGCCGACCTTCACGCCGTGGCTCGCCTCGGAAAAGCTGCATCGCGAATTTCAGGTGCTGGGCTTCTATCTCTCCGCACACCCGCTCGACACCTATCGCGACCTCCTGGCCAAGATGCGGGTGCAGAACTTCGCCGATTTCTCAGCCTCCGTGAAGAAGGGCGCCACGGCCGGCCGGCTGGCCGGCACGGTCACCTCCAAGCAGGAGCGCAAGACCCGCACCGGCAACAAGATGGGCATCATCTCCTTCTCCGATGCCTCCGGCCAGTTCGAGGCCGTGCTATTCTCGGAAATGCTGGCGCAATATCGCGACCTGCTCGAACCCGGCAAATCCCTGGTCATGACCGTTCAGGCCGAGCAGCGGCCGGAGGGCATCGGCCTGAGGCTGCAGACGCTGCAATCGCTGGAGGAACGCTCGCTGCAGATGCAGAAGGCGCTGCGAGTCTATGTTCGCGACAGCGGCCCCTTGCGCTCCATCGCCAGCCATCTCAATGCCAAGGGCGAGGGTCTGGTCTCCTTCATCGTCATCAAGGAGAACGGGCAGCGCGAGATCGAGGTGGAGCTCAGCGAGAAATACCGCATCTCGCCGGAAATCGCCGCGGCACTCCGCTCCGCGCCGGGCGTGGTGGATGTGGAGCTGGTGTAGCGCAGCGAGGCGATAGGCGCGGAGCCTTGCATGAGCGGACGATAGGCGCGGGGCCTTGCTCTGCTCTGCGCCTCCTCCTAGATTTGCATCGGGGAAAGCGAACCGGGAGATTTTCCATGCCGGTGGTGACGATACGCGATCTTTCCGAGGAGACCCATCGAGCGATCGAGGCCCAGGCGGCGCGCCATGGCCGCAGTGCCGAGGCCGAAATCCGCGCCATTCTCGAAACGGCCGTGCGTCACGCGCCTCCTGTCAGGCTTGGTTCGCTGCTAGCGTCCATTGCAGCGGAGGCAGGCCTCAGCGAGGAGGACGCCGAAAGCTTCAACCGCCTTCGCGACAAGACGCCTGCTGAGCCTCTCGATTTCGGATGATCCTGCTCGACACAAATATCATTTCCGAGATCTGGAAGCCGTCGCCGGATCAGCGTGTGATCGACTGGATCAATACACAGGCGATCGAAACGCTGTACCTCTCTTCCGTCACCGTCGCAAAGCTACGCTTTGGTATCGCGGTTTTGCCGGAGGGGAGACGGCGAGCCAATCTTGACCGCGGCCTTGAGAAGGAAATTCTTCCAATCTTTGACGGCCGTGTCCTTGCCTTCGATCTGCAAGCGACGATGGCTTATGCAAAGCTGATGGCGCAGGCCAAACGCGCGGGTCAGGCAATCTCGACGGCAGATGGATATATTGCCGCAATCGCTGCGGCCCACAACCTCACGGTCGCAACGCGCGATGTGTCTCCTTTTCGGGCAGCCGGGCTTAACGTGCTCGATCTCTGGGCTTTGTGCTGATCGATGCAGGCGCCCTGGCGCACGAAAAGGGAAAAGGCGCTCCGTTGCACCCGTCAACCCGGCTGCGTCAGCGTCACGAAATCCGTACCCTTGCCGGTTTCCAGGCTCATGGCCCGGTCGCTGATCGACAGCGAGGCGCCGTCGGTGATCAGCGCGTTGATGGCGTTGCGCAGGTCCTGGGATATATCGAGTCGGTCCAGCACAGCCGTCAGCGTGGCGGGTGGTGTCGGGTCTGTGATGCCGATCCGTTTCTGCATGGCGGCCGGCAGGCGGTCGGGAAGGCTCATGCCGTACCATCCGCCCTGGGGCTCGTTGGCATCGGCGGCGTGATATTGCAGAAAATGCGTGCCCAGCGCCTGCTCGGGCTGGCGGATGCCGATTTCGGCCTCGAGCAGGGGCTTGAAGTCGCGCCGCACCAAGAGATGGCCTTCGGGCGGGGGCGGCAGGTTGGCCTTGCTAAACAGGACGGACAGCAGATCCTCGCTCAGCCGGTCCTGACCGGGCAGGCTTTCGGCCGCGCGGAAGGCGGCGATGGCCGCCAGCGTCTGCGTGCCCACGCGCCCGTCGGCGAGGCCCGCATCATAGCCGAGCGCATTCAGCGCCTCCTGTGCACTCATGACCGTTTCGCGCTGCCCGCGCCGCGTGATCAGGATGCGGATCGGCGAGGCGGTCGCCGTCAGCCCCGGGATCGGTGAGCCCGTGCCGGCAGGCTGGAGACTGGCCGGCGGCACCGTCAGGCCAGGGCTGGAGGAAGCCGGCTTGGGCGAAATGGGATCAGGCGAGACAGGGGCGGACGAAGCCGCGCTGGACGAAGCAGGGGCAGGGGATGACGGCGTGGTCTGCGGGGAGGCCGTGGACATCGCGGCAAGCGGCTGAGGGGCCGACATGTCGGAGGATGTCGCATGCGCCGTATCGTTCATCGCCAGTTTGACGGATGTGTCGGGATCGGCGGCCGGAAGGCTCGGCCCCTGCATTGCCTGACCGGCCTGCTGCAGGACGGCCGGGCGCAGCGGCACGTCCGAGAGCAGCGTCGAAGGCGGCGCGAAGAGGGCTGCGCTGTCCACCCGCTCCGGCGCGGCCATGTCGGGCGTGATGATCACATGTAGCCCGCCGCGCGTCAGCTTGAAGAGATCGCGGGCAAAGCTGTCCGGCAGGCGCACGCAGCCATGCGAGGCCGGATAGCCGGGGACATGGTTGGAGCCATGCAGCGCAATGCCCGACCAGGTGAGCCGCTGCATGAAGGGCATCGGCGCGTCGGAATAGATGTTGCTCGCATGGGTGCGCCGCTTTTCCAGGATGGAGAAGATGCCGGTCGGCGTGGCATGCCCGCGCTTGCCTGTCGACACGCGCGAGGTCGCCACGACCTTGTCGCCGTCATAGACGGTCAGCGATTGGCGCTCGGTCGAAACCACGATCTGCAGGGGCGGCTTGATCTCCGCCGACAGAGCCGTGGAGGAGAGGAGCAGCAGGGCGGAGAACAGCCCCGACCCCAAGACATGACGCAGCACCATGATACACGCCCTGATAGCGCACGGAGCCTTCGCCTGCGCGAGCGGCCACCTGCTGGAACAAAAAGAAAGAGCGCCGACGGCTGATCCGCCATCGCGCCGCTCCGGATCGTCATGATCCTTCCGGGCCGCCCGCGCCGCGCGATGATGTCGCTTGCGTGACACGAGGGGCTCCTGTCGATCCCGACCACCATGACGGGAATCGCTTAACGAAGCCTTGACCGTTCGTGCCCTCTGTTCGCGTCTTGACGCAGAGTCTGACCGGGTGCGGCAGGAGGATCGGGCTGAAAATCGCAGGCGGTGCGGCGCTCCCACTGTTGCTTTCGCATCAGATTTTTCTGAAAGCCTGAAACCCGTCTCCGGTTCGAGACATCAACGCCGGTCGCGGCCGAAGGTATAGCCGGTCTCGATGCTGCCGCGGCCGAACTTGTCGCGCAGCCGGTTCATCGCCTCTTCTGCGGTTGCCCTGCGCGTGGCGCCCACATCGACCAGATCGGGCGGATCGGCGAGCGTGGGGTCGGCCAGATCGCTGACGCCGATGCCGATCAGGCGGAAGCGCGTGCCGTCGGCTTCGCGGTCCAAGAGGTCCATGCCGGTGCGGAAGATCCGGTCGGCAAGCCGGGTAGGGTTTTCGAGCCGGCGGTTGCGTGTGCGCAGCTTGAAGTCGGCCGTCTTGAGCTTCAGCACCACGGTCTGGCCGGCCTGGCCGCCATGGCGCAGCCGCTCGGCCACCTTCTCGCTCAGCGCCCGCAAATGCGCGGTCAGCGCCTCCGGCCGGCTCAGATCGTCATGAAAGGTGGTTTCGGCCGAGACGCTCTTGGCGATGCTCTCAGGCGCGACCGGGCGTTCATCGATGCCGCGCGCGAGCCGGTACAGCCGCTGCCCCATGCTGCCATAGCGGCGCAGGAGGTCGTTCTCCTCCATCTCCTGGAGGGTACCGATGGTGCGGATCCCGTCGGCTTCGAGCGTGGCGGCAAAGGCCTTGCCGACGCCCCAGATGGTGGTCACGGGCCGCTCGCGCAGGAAGTCCAGCGCCTCCGCCCGGCCGATGACGGAAAAGCCGCGCGGCTTCTGCAGGTCCGAAGCCACCTTGGCGAGGAACTTGCAGTAGGACAGGCCGACGGACACGGTGATGCCGATCTCGCGCTCGATCCTTGCGGCAAAGCGGGCGAGCACCTGGGCCGGCGGCGCGCGGTGAAGGGCCTCGGTGCCGTTCATGTCCAGAAAGGCCTCGTCGATCGACAGCGGCTGCACGAGCGGCGTCAGCTCCTGCATCATCGCGCGGATCTCGCGGCCGACGCGGACATATTTCTCCATATTCGGCTTGATGACGACGGCATGCGGGCAGGCTTCGAGCGCCTTGAACATGGGCATGGCCGAGCGCACGCCCTGGATGCGGGCGATATAGCAGGCGGTAGAGACCACGCCGCGCTTGCCACCGCCGATGATCAGCGGCTTGTCGGCAAGCTCGGGATTGTCGCGCTTTTCGATCGAGGCGTAGAAGGCGTCGCAGTCGATATGGGCGATCGCCAGAAGGTCGCGCTCGGGATGGCGCAACAGGCGCGGGCTGCCGCAGGCGGCGCAGCGGCTAAGGCCGGGCCTCTGCTCGCACAGGCAGTCCCGGCAGAAGCCGGTGAGGGAGTGGGCTGCGCCGTTCATCGCTCATCCGCGAACATATGTTGAACATAGGCAGATTATTCTCCTCGGCAGCCCCCCGCAAGCCTGCGCGGCGCTCCGTGCACAGCCAATCCGCCCGGCGCGCTGCGCTTCAGATCGGCGTCACACGGGGGTCGGCAGGAGCGCCGACATGCGCCTCGAGAATACGCTGCGCCTCGCGCCAGTCCCGCGCTCTGAGCGCAGGGTCGGGTGTTTCCGGCGCGTGACGATGCATGGGGGATTCTGGCCGCATGTGCAGCAGCAGGCAGTCCGGCACATGGCTGGCGACGGAGGAGAGATTGTAGACCATGTCGTCCACGAAGGCGACCGGCAGCGGCCTACCGCCATGCAGGCTGGCGACGACCGGCCCCTTGGGGCTCTCCGTGGCGATCAGCGGAAAGCACAGGCCCAGCCGGTCGAGAAGCCGCCGGCGCTTCAGCGCATAGACCGGCGGCATGGCGGTGAGAAAGACAATATCGGCGCGCCGCGACAAGGCTTCAAGCGCCTCCACCGCCTCGGCAAAGGGCGTCTGCCAGCGTTCCTGCGCTTCGAAGAAGTCGAGGATCAGCTGGCTGACCGTTTCGTCCGGCAGCGCCTCTTCTGTCGCCGAAGAGAGGATATTGCCATGCAGGCGGAAGGAGCGTGGCACCAGCCGATGGCCGAGGCTGGTCAGGAAGGCCTCGAAGGGTGCAAGGAACTGCAGCACGACATCATCGACATCGAGCACCACGAGCGGCCGGTCGCCAAGCGCGATCGGATCGCGATGGGCGGCGTCGAGATCGACAGCGTCTCGCGGCACCAGCGTCATGTCAGATCTGCCCGGAATCGAGAAAGCGCCCGGAAAGTTTCTGCCAGGCCTGCGCCACATCCTCCGGCTCCACCGCATGGGCGGCGCAGAAGTCCATCAGCGTCGGCTCGTGCCCCATAAGGAAGTCCAGCACGCCGGCGAGAAAGCCGGGCTCGCCGGCCGCCTGGCGCAGGTCAGAAACATCCGCCCCGGTAAGCGCCAGAAAGCGCGAGATCTGCTCGGCATCGCCGGCGATCCAGCCCAGCGCGGTGACGGCGAGCGTTTCGGCATCCGGGCGCGGCGCACGGGAGGAGGGACGGTTAAAGCGCGTTGGCACGGAATTTACCCAATCTTCAGCCGAACCGGCCTAGGTTAAGAAACGGACGATGAGGTTTACCCTTTTCGCCCCTCACCGTGCAAGCTGCTCAGCCGGGGGATCGGGTTCGATCTTTCCCGCTTGCCTCGTTTGTCGCGCGTGATGCTGGCACGGGAAAGCATGAGGCTTGCCCCGCGCATGATCGCCGGCCGGCGCACCCGGCCAAAGTCTCTGTCCGGCCCATGACGAGCCGCGTTCGTAAAGAGGTTTGCCGCATGCCCAAACAGGTCATGATTGTTGAAGACAACGAGCTGAACATGAAGCTCTTTCGCGACCTGATCGAGGCGTCCGGCTACGGCACGATCCAGACGCGCAACGGCATGGAGGCGCTGGACCTCGCGCGCAAGCACAAGCCGGATCTGATCCTGATGGATATTCAGCTTCCCGAGGTCTCCGGTCTTGAGGTTACCCGCTGGCTGAAGGACGATAGCGAACTGCATCAGATCCCGGTCATCGCCGTCACGGCCTTCGCCATGAAGGGCGACGAGGAGCGGATTCGACAAGGCGGCTGCGAGGCCTATGTCTCCAAGCCGATCTCGGTGCCGAAATTTCTCGAGACCATCAAGATCTATCTCGGCGATGCGTGAGCGCGCTTCGGTTTTGCGAGGAGGCGGGAAAGGCGCAGCTATCCGGCGGCGCGTGCGGCAGAACGGCACGGCGCCGGCATCGAACAGGAACATGATCGCATGACAGCCCGAATTCTTGTCGTCGACGACGTCCCCGCCAATGTGAAGCTGCTCGAAGCCCGGCTGATGGCCGAGTATTTCGAGGTTCTCACCGCATCGGACGGCTATGAGGCGCTGGCGATCTGCGAGAAGGTCCCCGTCGATATCATCCTTCTCGATGTCATGATGCCGGGGCTGGATGGCTTTGCCGTCTGTGAGCGGCTGAAGGCCAATCGCCGCACCTCTCACATTCCGGTGGTCATGGTCACCGCGCTGGATCAGCCCTCCGACCGCGTGAAGGGCCTGCGCGCTGGTGCCGACGATTTTCTTACCAAGCCGGTCAACGACCTGCAGCTTCTCTCCCGCGTGAAGAGCCTGGCGCGGCTGAAGGCCGTCAATGACGAGCTGCGCCTGCGCGCCGAGACCGCGCGCGCCGTCGGCCTTTATGACCTCGACCGTTTCGAGCGGCCGGACGAGCCTGGCTCGATCCTGCTCGTGGATGCCCGCGCCAGCTCGCAGGAGCGCCTGTCGCGGGCGCTGCGTCCCATCGGCGAGATCCTGGCCATGTCCGACCCGCAGGCCGCCCTGTTCGAGGCGGCGGAGCAGGCCTTCGATCTGATCATCGTCAACGCCAATTTCGAGGATTACGATCCGCTGCGGCTCTGCTCGCAATTGCGCTCGCTGGAGCGCACGCGCCACATCCCCGTCCTGCTGGTCGTCGAGCAGGGGGCCGAGGAGCTTGTGGTGCGCGCGCTCGATCTCGGCGTCAGCGATTATGTCATGCGCCCTGTCGATCCGAGCGAGCTTCTGGCGCGTTCGCTCAGCCAGATCCGGCGCAAATATTGCAATGACCGTCTGCGCGCCAGCCTGCGCGAAACCATCGAGCTGGCGGTGATCGACGGGCTGACCGGCCTGCACAATCGCCGCTATCTCGATACGCATCTGCGCAATCTCATGGCCCGGGCGCTGGAGCGCGGGCAACCGCTGACGCTGTGCATCACCGATATCGACCGCTTCAAGGCGGTGAATGACACCTATGGCCATGATGTCGGCGACGATGTGCTGCGGGAATTTGCCCGCCGCATCCGCTCCGCCGTGCGCAGCGCAGATCTTGCCTGCCGCTATGGCGGCGAGGAATTCGTGCTGGTGCTGCCGGATACGGGGCCGCAGGCCGGCCTGGCGATTGCCGAGCGGCTGCGCAGCGCCGTCGAGGACGTGCAGGTCGTCGTCAAGCGCGAGGGAATCACCCTCCCCATCACCGCCTCCATGGGCATCGCCACGCTGCAGGGGCTGCAGGACACGCCGGAGGCCCTGTTGAAACGGGCCGACAGTGCCCTTTACGAAGCGAAGAAGCGCGGCCGGAACCAGGTGGTGTCGGCGGCGGCCTGAGGCCGACAGACCTTGGCCGCCGGGCGCATTGAAGCCGACGATCGCCGTCCAGAAAAACGGGCCCGGATCGTGAGGAGCGTCACCTATATGTGTCCCTTCGCAATCAACTCCCGGTGTTGACTGATTCGCAGTGGCGCACATGCGCGTCCTCCATGCTGCCATGCGACAATGCAGGGACTTATCCACAGCCCCCTTCGACTTGTGCGATCGTGCTGGTTTGCAGACCTGCTTTTGCAGGCGGATCTGTCCGACAGGGGCGCGGCCGCGACGCGGCCATTCGATTGGCTATGCCAATTTACTATTGTAATTCAACCGGCTGCACGCAACCCCTGATGAATTGCGGGAGGCACTTCGCACAGCGCCTTAGCCGCGTGCCGGGGTGATCCGCCTTCCCGGCGACCACCGTTATTCGAGCAGCCTATTCTTTTGCCCGGAAGCACTTCTTTAACCATGATGCATGTTGAAAGGCCGGAACGTTAAGAATTCGTTGCTTTTCTTTCGCAGCTGGTCAATTCTGTACAGGTCGGGAGCGAGGTGATCGACAAGAATTTCCTTACCCCATGATGCTTGGGTCCGCCGCATCTCCCTGGGTCGTGGGGTTGTCGGCTGGTCGCGACAAGACGGTTCCTCGTGCCGTAACCGTGATCAGCCGACGCCATTGCAAACGCCGTCTGCCCTGAGGGGCAGGCGGCGTTTTGCATTTTGCGCATAGCGGGCCGCTTATGCTGCAACGCCAAAGCTGTCACGGCATCGCGTCCAGGTTGTCCTGTCTGGTTCCCGTCCAGCGGACGGTTCGCGACATGTTTCGGCGGATGAGACCAGATTTTGGCCAGGCCGATAACGGAATCAGCCTGTCGTGACGACCCAGATGCGTGACTTTGCCATTGTCGTTCTGCCGCGCCGCCCACTGGCGGTTCGCTCTTCCCCGTCTGGCACCCAGCGGGTCTCACGCGATGCGCGTGGCGCGCAGGTGTCCAGAGGACAGCATTTCGCAGGGAAGACGACCAGACGGGCATCCTTGGCCGCGTGGAAGCCGCAGGCGCGGCACCATGGCGCCGTGGCGCGAACTGGCGGCTGAGAGATGGCGACCGCTCACCTGCGCGCACGAAAAAAGGCGCCTGGGCCATGTCTGGCCCGGCGCCCTGCAATGCGAGGAAACGCGAAGATTACTTGATCTTCGTTTCCTTGAACTCGACGTGCTTGCGCACGACCGGGTCATACTTGGTCTTGACCATCTTCTCGGTCTTGGTACGGCTGTTCTTCGAGGTCACGTAGAAGTAACCCGTGTCGGCCGTCGACAGAAGCTTGATCTTGATTTTTGCAGCTTTCGCCATGGTCGTCCTGCCTTAATAAAACAAAGCCAGGGCGTGCTTCTCAGCCCCGGCGAACTGGGCGCGAAACTACAAATCGCACCCAAAAAGTCAAGTCTATTTTGGCCTCATGACGATCCGCACAAGCGAAAGCAGCACGTAAAGGCCGAAAAAGCCGGCAATCGCCCAGGCGAAACCGTGATTGCCCGTCACGTCCATGCTGGCACCGATCGCCTGCGGCCCTGCCACCGTGCCCACGGCATAGCAGAAGACAAAGGCGGCATTGGCGGCGGCGAGGTCCGAGCCTTTCAGGCGCGAGCCCAGATGGCTCAGGCCGACCGTATAGAGGCCGGACACGCAGCCGCCCCAAAACAGCAGCACCACCGCCATCAGCAGCCAGTTATGCTCGATCAGCGGCAGACAGAGGGCGCCGGCAAAGCCGATCACCGTCATCAGCGTCAAAAGGTTGCGCCGGTCCTTCATCCGGTCCGAGAGCAGGCCCAACGGGATCTGGAAGATCACATTGCCGATGCCCATGACGGTCAGAAGCAGGGCGGCATGCGATTCGGTGAGGCCGGCGCGCGTGCCGTAGATCGGGAAGAGCGAGAGGCCGCCAGCTTCCACCGCGCCGAAGACGAAGACGGCGGCGGTGGCCGTCGGCACCAGGAAGACATAGCGCAGGAAGTGCAGTTCGGGCTTTTCGTCCAGCACGGGGCTTTCGCCGCGCGCCAGGAAGATCGGGATGGCGGCGCAGAGAATCACCACGGCGCCGAAAGCGAAGGGCCTGATGCCGTCGCTGCCGAGAATCGAGAAGAGCAGCGGGCCCATGGCGAAGCCGAGCGAGAGCACGGTGGCATAGATGCCGAGAACCAGGCCGCGCCGCGAGGGCGGCGCGGTCACGTTGATCCAGAATTCGGAGAGGACGAACAGCACGGTGATCGCCCCGTGAAAGGCGAATCTGAGCGGGAACCAGAGAAGGAAATTCTCGATGTAATAGAAGCCCAGCGCCGAGATCGCCGCGACCACCACGGCCACCAGCATGGTGCTGGCCACGCCGAAGCGGTGGGCGGCGGCCGTGGTCAGCGGCGCGGCCAGCATCGAGGCGATGCCGGCCATGGCCGAGTTCAGCCCGATCATCGTCGAGGAGATGCCGCGCTTCTCCATGATGATGCTGAGCAGCGGCAGGCCGAGGCCGATGGCGATGCCCACTGCGGTGATGGCGGAAATGGCGGCGATCAGCGATGGCCAGTGGATCTCCTCAACCGGCGCGGACGCGCCGGACGGCGGCAGTGACATGATGAGGTCCTTACATCAGGTCGCGGACGAGGCGTCCGCGCTGGCTATGGTAGAAGGGGATCGGCGAGGCGAGCGCAAGGGCGGGATCGGCAGCAAGCCGCTGCTCCAGATCGGCCAGGATGATGCGGGTAATGTCAGCCATCGGCACCATATGGGCCATGTTCAGGGCAAGCCATTGCAACTCCTCGAGTTCGTGGCTGTCGCGCGCGGCCTGCCCGGAAAGGCCGACCTCATCGGCGAAAGCCGCGAAGAAATGGGTGTCGTAGCGCCGCACGTGACCCGGTGGGGTCACGGCGCGTGCGATATAACGCAAGTTTGCGGCATCTGGAAGAAAGCCCAGGCCAGGCCGGGAATTTGTTGCGCTTTTCCGTGCGCCGCCCTCGACCGGAGCCGGTCCCTCTCCCGGCCGAAGGCGGCCGATGCACAGGCCCGTCTCCTCCTTCAGTTCGCGCAGGGCGGCGATGGCGATAGCCTGGGCCAACCGGCCGCTGCCCCTCGGCCCCAGCGCGGCCAGGAGCCGCTCCTGAACCTGTGCTGGCAGCGGGCGGGCGAGTGGCTGGCGCAGATCGGCGGCATCGCGCCGTCCGCCGGGAAAGACATGCAGGCCCGGCATGAAAACGTGGCGCGTCGCCCGCCGCCCGACCAGAACGCGCAAAGGCGTTGCGCTGCGGTCGAGAAGGATGAGGCTGGCGGCGTCGCGCGGTTTCAGCTTCGGGGCGCCGCCCGTAGGCCTTATCACAGCGGCGCTCTCCTGTGGGAGGCGGGCCGTCTCTTCCGCATCCGTGCTGCCGTTGCTCACGGCCGACGCGGCTCCGGCGCCGGCGGCAGAACGTCTTCCGGCCGGTCGGGATGGCCGCCGAAGCCGTGCATGCGCAGCGCCCATTGCAGACCGATCACCGCGCCCTTCACCGGCTGCATCAGCGCCAGCGAGCCGATCAGCGTCACCGGCGCCCAGATCGCCAGATGCTGCCAGCTCGTCAGCGGCAAAAGCACATCCGTCGCCATATAGCCGGCAATGACGACATGGCCCATGATGGTCACGACGATATAGGGCGGAAAATCATCGGCGCGGTGATGGTGGATCGCCTCGCCGCAATCCGAACAATGATCCACCGGCTTCAGGAAGGCGCCGAACAGCCGGCCCTCGCCGCAGGCCGGGCAGCGGCCTTTGAAGCCGCGCATCATCGCCGGAACGACCGGACGTTCGGCAGGCCGCACCGGTTCGTCGTCTTGCAGCTGAAGCATCGCGCATCCTCCTCCTGAGACCGATGGCCGGGCCCGCGGCAGGCGGCAACGGTCAGTCTGCCATTATGGCGCGGAATAGGGCCTGCCCGCAATGGATGCGGCCCTGCGCCCGTCGCAGCCTTTACGCAACGCGCCACAGGGATCGGCATCATGGCGCGGGCTTGCCGCTCATGTAGGCGCTCACGCCGACGGACGCCTGCCCGAATGCGCTGAAGGCCCCGCGACATGCTGTCGCTGCGCCGGCCTTTTAACGCCGACCGCGCGGCGCCCGGGTGCCGGCGGGCGGGCGGCGGCTGCCGGGGCGGTCGCGCCGGCCGGCCTTGTGGAAGGAGCGTGTGGCGGTCGGCATCGGCTGGCCATCGCTCACCATTTCGAAACGCAGCGCGCCGGCCAGCGGCACGGCCTCCACCAGCTTGACCCGCACGCTGTCGCCCAGCCGGAAGCCCAGCCCGCTGCGCTCGCCGCTCAAGGCCTGATGCGCTTCGTCATAGATGAAATAGTCGCGCCCGAGCGTGGAAATCGGGATGAAGCCATCGGCGCCATAGTGGGGCAGGGAGATGAACAGGCCGGACTTGGTGACGCCCGAGACGCGGCCGTCGAACTCCTCGTTCACATGCGCGCTGAGATGATAGGCGATCAGCCGGTCGACCGTATCGCGCTCGGCCGCCATGGCGCGGCGCTCGAAGGTGGAGATTTCGGCCGCGATATCGTCGAGCGCCGCTTCTTCCGCGGGCGTGATCCCACCTTCGCCGAGACCCAGCGCGCCCACCAGCGCGCGATGGACGATCAGGTCGGCATAGCGGCGGATCGGCGAGGTGAAATGGGCATATTTCATCAGGTTCAGGCCGAAATGGCCGATATTCTCAGGGCTGTAGACCGCCTGGCTCTGCGAGCGCAGCACCATTTCGTTCACCAGCTGGGCATAGGGCTTTCCTTCCGCCTTGGCGAGGATGCCATTGAAATGGTTGGCGCGCAGATTGCCGCCCTTCATCAGCGAAATGTCGAGCGTGTTCAGGAATTCCCGCAGGCCCTCCTGCTTGGAGAGCGAGGGCGCGTCGTGCACGCGGTAGACCAGCGCCTGGCGCTTGGCCTCCAGCGTTTCCGCCGCCGCCACGTTCGCCTGGATCATCATCTCCTCGATCAGCTTGTGGGCGTCGAGGCGTTCCGGCACAAAGACCCGGTCGACGCGGCCGTCCGGCTTGAGCACGATCTTGCGCTCGGGCATGTCGAGTTCCAGCGGCTGGCGCCGGTCGCGGCCCCGCTTGATGATGGCATAGGCGGCCCAGAGCGGCTTGAGGATCGGCTCCAGCAGCGGCCCGGTCTTGTCGTCGGGATTGCCGTCGATCGCCGCCTGCGCCTGGGCATAGGCGAGCTTGGCGGCGCTGCGCATCATGATGCGGTGGAAGCTGTGGCCGATCTTGCGGCCATCGGCGGCAAAGCGCATGCGCACGGCAAGCGCCGGCCGATCCACATTCTCCTTCAGCGAACACAGCTCGTTGGAGATGCGCTCGGGCAGCATGGGCACGACGCGATCGGGGAAATAGACCGAATTGCCGCGCTTCAGCGCTTCCTGGTCGAGCGCGGAGCGCGGGCGGACATACCAGGAGACATCGGCAATGGCGACGGTGACGATCACGCCGCCCTCGTTTTCCGGCGCCGGATCCGGCTCGGCATGCACGGCGTCGTCATGGTCCTTCGCGTCAACGGGGTCGATGGTGACGAGCGGCAGGCTGCGCCAGTCCTCGCGCTTGACCATGCTGGCCGGGCCGGCGGCCTCTGCCTCCTCGATCACCCGGTCGGGGAAGATATAGGGAATGCCATGGGCGTGGATGGCGATCATCGAGATCGCCTTTTCGCTCGCCACCGAGCCGATCACGTTGGAGACCCGGGCGCGCGCAAGTCCGAAGCGCCCCGTGCGCTCGATCTCGACCTCGACCAGATCGCCCTCGACGGCCGCGCCCTCGGCGCCCTCGTCGATCACCAGCTCCTCGCCGCGCTTGTCGATCGGCAGAACCCTGCCGCCGCCGCTCGCCATCGGCCGGTAGACGCCGAGCGCGGCATTGGCGCTGCGCCTGCGGTCGAGCACCTTGACGATACGGGCGGTATAGGCCGGGCCGGTGGCGCTCTTGGAGGCGAAGATCTTGGCGACGACCCGGTCGCCGATGCCGCCGACCGCCTGCTTGCCCTTGGTCTTGGCCACCTGCGACTGGCGGATCAAGACGGCCGGCGCCACGCCGGCATCCTCCGGCCATTCGGCCGGGCGGCCGATCAGCTCGCCGTCATGGTCGCGCGTGGTGATGTCGAGAACGGTGACGGGGGGCAGGGCGCCGGGGCGCACCAGCGCCTTGCGCTTCTTTTCCACCAGCCCGTCTTCTTCGAGCGCGCGCAGAAGATCCTTCAGCGCCACGCGCTGGTCGCCCTTCAGCCCGAAGGCCTTGGCGATCTCCCGCTTGGAGGCGCGCTCCGGGTTTCCGGCGAGGAAGCGCATCAGCACATCGCGCGGCGGGACGGCGCCATGGATGATCGGCGCCTCGGGCGCGATCTCGACCGCCGTGTCGGCCCTGTTGCGCCGCGCGCCGAGCCGGAGCGTTGATTTTCCGGTCCGTTCTCTCGGTTCGCGCGGGGGCTTGCTCACGTCCGTCAGTCCTTTTCTGCCTTGGCGGCCTTGGCGCGGGCCGTTGGCGTCTTGGCGGCCGAGGCCGCGCTCTTCTTCCTGGCCGGCGCCTTCTTCGGCGCGGCTTCGCTATCCTCGCCGGCAGCGGCTGCCTTTGTCTTGCTCGCCGCCGCCTTGGCAGGCTTTGCCGCCTTCTTGGCCGGGGTCTTCACGCCGGCCTTGGCCGCGCGCTCGGCCAGAAGCGGCAGGGCCTCTTCCAGCGTCACCGATTGCGGATCCTTGCCCTTGGGCAGGGTGGCATTGACCTTGCCCCAGTTCACATAGGGGCCGTAGCGCCCGTCGCGCACGGTGATCGCGCCGCCATCGGGATGATCGCCCAGCTGCTTGAGCGCCGTCTGCGCCGCGCTGCCGCGTGCCGCCGGGCCCTTGGAGGCCTTGTCGGCGATCACGGACACGGCGCGGTTGAGGCCGATCGAGAAAACGTCCTCGACCGTTTCGAGATTGGCATATTTGCCGTCATGCAGCAGGAACGGCCCGTAGCGGCCGATACCCGCCGAAATCATCTTCGATGTTTCCGGATGGGCGCCGATGTCGCGCGGCAGCGACAGAAGCGCCACGGCCTTCTCATGGTCGATGCTGGCGGGCGTCCAGCCCTTGGGCAGGCTGGCGCGCTTGGCCTCCTTGCCATCACCGCGCTGGACGTAAGGCCCGAAGCGGCCGGAGCGCAGCGTGATTTCCTCGCCCGTCACCGGATCCTTGCCGAGCGCCTGCGGCTCGGCCGAGACCTGCGCCTCCGCATCCGCGCCGCCTTCCGAGGAGAGCTGGCGGGTGTAGTTGCATTCGGGATAGTTGGAGCAGCCGACGAAGGCGCCGTACTTGCCGAGCTTGAGCGAAAGCTTGCCGGTGCCGCAGACCTGGCACTGGCGCGGATCACCGCCATCCTCGCGCTTGGGGAAGACCAGCGGCGCCAGTTCCTCGTTCAGCGCATCGAGCACATTGGTGACGCGCAGTTCCTTGGTGTCCTCGATCTGGGCGAAGAAATCGCGCCAGAAATCCCGCAGAACGTCCTTCCAGTCGAGCTCGCCAGCCGAGATCCGGTCGAGCTTCTCTTCCAGGGCGGCGGTGAAGTCATATTCCACATAGCGGTGGAAGAAGCTTTCGAGAAAGGCTGTGACCAGCCGCCCCTTGGCCTGGGGCATCAGCTTGCGCTTGTCGATGGTGACGTAGTCGCGGTCGCGCAGCGTGGCGAGCGTGGCGGCATAGGTGGAAGGCCGGCCGATGCCAAGCTCTTCCATCTTCTTGATCAGCGAGGCTTCCGAATAGCGCGGCGGCGGCTCGGTGAAGTGCTGGGTCGCGGTGACGTCACGCTTGTCGAGCGCTTCGGCGCGGTTGATCTCCGGCAGGCGGCCGCCATCCTCGCCCTCGTCGGCCTGCTCGCCATCTTCCTTCTGATCGGTATAGGCGGCAATGAAGCCATCGAAGCGGATGACGGAGCCGACGGCCCGCAGGCCCGCCGTCTCGCCGCCCTTGCTAGCGAGGATCTCCACCGTGGTGCGCTCGATGTCGGCCGCCGCCATCTGGCTGGCGATGCCGCGCTTCCACACCAGGTCGTAGAGCTTGATCTGGTCGGGATCGAGAAAGCGGCGGATGGAATCGGGTGTGCGCGAGAAGTCGGTCGGGCGGATCGCCTCATGCGCTTCCTGGGCGTTCTTGGCCTTGGTCGAATAGATTCGCGGCTTTTCCGGCACGTAGCGGGTGCCGAACTGCTCGCCGATCGCTTCGCGCGCGGCATCGATCGCCTCCGGCGCCATCTGCACGCCGTCGGTTCGCATGTAGGTGATCAGACCGACCGTCTCGCCGCCGAGGTCGATGCCCTCATAGAGCTTCTGCGCCACCTGCATGGTGCGCGAGGCGGAAAAGCCGAGCTTGGAGGAGGCGGCCTGCTGCAGGGTGGAGGTGGTGAACGGCGGCGAGGGATTGCGCTTGACCGGCTTGGCCTCGACGCTCTCCACCTTGTAGGCCGCGCCGTCCAGCAGCGTCTTCAGCCGGCCGGCATCGGCGGCATTGGTGATGGCGCGGGGTGCAAGCTTCTTGCCGTCGGCCGCCACCAGCCGCGCCTCGAACGTGTCGCCGCGCGGCGTGGCGAGTTCGGCCACCAGGCTCCAATATTCCTCGGAGACGAAGCGCTCGATCTCGGCCTCGCGGTCGCAGACCAGCCGCAGCGCCACCGACTGCACGCGGCCGGCCGAGCGCGCGCCCGGCAGCTTGCGCCAGAGCACGGGCGAGAGATTGAAGCCGACGAGATAGTCGAGCGCGCGCCGCGCCAGATAGGCATCCACCAGCGGCGCGTCGATCTCGCGCGGATTGGCCATGGCATCGAGCACGGCCTTCTTGGTGATGGCGTTGAACACCACGCGCTTGACCGGCTTGTCGCCGACCAGCTTCTTCTTCTTCAGCAGATCCAGCACGTGCCAGGAAATCGCCTCGCCCTCGCGATCCGGGTCGGTCGCCAGAATCAGTTCGTCGGAGGCCTTCAGCGCCGTGCCGATATCGTTGACCCGCTTGGCCGAGGCGCTATCCACCTCCCAGGACATGGCGAAGTCTTCGTCGGGACGAACCGAACCGTCCTTGGCAGGCAGGTCGCGGACATGGCCGAAGGAGGCCAGAACCTTGTAGTTCGGCCCGAGATATTTGTTGATGGTCTTGGCCTTGGCCGGCGACTCCACGACAACGACGTGAGTGGTCATGTGCTGTTTAAAAACCGTTTCATCCGCGGGGTCGTGCAATCGGGATCGGATGGCCCCGCCGCTGCCGCGCTTGCGCAATTGATGCCCCGACATGGACAGTGAATTTGCCGCGGTCAAGAGCCCGGCCCGAAATAAGGGATGCAACGGACTGCAACCAAAACGAGATTGTAGGAATATTGCAATTAAAGATAAATGGGATATCGTGCACGTGAAGCGCGTGGGAAAGCGTTTGCTGTCAGACCATGCCTTGTGGTCTCGCGGCACTTTGTATCTCGCCGCGCGCGTGCGAAAGGCGGCTTTTCGCCGCCCGATCTCTCAGGGCAAAGACAATGACGTTAAAGCAGACACCGACATCCGCCCCCGCCATCATGGCGCGCGACCGTATCGCCTTCATTCGCCAGATGCTCGGCGAATTGCGCAGCGTGGCCGAAGGCGCCCAGGCGGACATGCTCTGCTATCTCATTGAAATGGCATATGTGGAGGCCGGCGATATTCTGTCCGGCCGCCGGGCCGTCACCTCAATCGCCGAGCGCGAGGGAGACGCGGCCGCCGGCATGGCGATGGAGCCGCCCGGCAAGGTCAAGTTCTAGTAAAATGAGATAGACGGTCTGCGCCGGCAGGCCGGTATAGCGCAGGAGATCGTCGATCTCGACCGGTGTCGGCGAAAGTGCATCGAGAATGGCCGCGCGCGCATGGTTGTCAGGTGTCGGCATGTCAGGGCTCTCCGGCCGCTCGGGTTCATCGGCCTTTGGCGGCACGGTTCGCGCCATGCGCCCGAGCGGGGCGAGCGCCTCCAGAATGTCGGCGGGTCCTGTGGTCAGGATCGCGCCTTCCTTGATCAGCCGGTTGGTGCCTTCCGAGCGCGGATCGAGCGGCGAGCCTGGCACGGCAAAGACCAGCCGGCCGAAATCGCCGGCATAGCGCGCCGAGATCAGCGAGCCGGACCGCGCGGCCGCCTCCACCACCAGAAGCCCGAGCGCCACGCCCGCGATCAGCCGGTTGCGCCGGGGAAAGTCGCGCGCTCGCGGCTCCCAGCCGAGCGGCATCTCGCTGATCGCCAGGCCTCGACCCTCGACGATTTCCGAGAGCAGCGGCAGGTTTTCCGGCGGGTAGGGGCGGTCGAGCCCGCCGGCCAGAACGGCGATCGTGCCGAAATCCAGCGTGGCGCGGTGCGCGGCCGCGTCGATGCCGCGCGCCAGACCGGAGATGACGGAATAGCCGGCCTTGCCGGCCTCGCGCGCGAGAAAGGCGGCGAACTTCGCGCCGCTGACCGAGGCATTGCGCGCGCCGACCACGCCGAGCGCCGGGGTGATGCCGGTGGGGGCATGGCCCTTGACGCAGAGAAGCGGCGGCGCGCCGTCGATCTGGCGGAGTGCCGGGGGATAGTCCGGCTCGCCGACACCGACGAAGCGCGCGCCGATCTGATGAGCGCGCTCAAGTTCGCGCTCGGCCTCCTCGCGGCTCGCCACCCGGATCGGGCGTTTGGCCCCGCCACGGCGCGACAGCTCGGGCAGGGCTTCGAGCGCGCGTTCGGCCGAGCCGAAATGGTTGATGAGATCGCGGAAAGTCGCGGGGCCGACATTGTCGGAGCGAATCAGCCGCAGCCAGGCCAGACGCTGGCGCTCGGTGAGGACAATGCCGGTGCCTTCGCGCGCATCGTCCATCCGCCGCCTAGCCCTTCTGGCCGATCCGGCTTTCGGTGCCGGCCATCAGCCGCCGGATATTGGCATGGTGCTTGGCCCAGGTGATCAGGCTCATGGCGGCAAACAGCCAGGCGACGGGCGCCGGCGCGACGAAGGCCAGAACGATCGGCACGATCAGCGTGGCCACGAGGGCTGACAGGGACGAGTAGCGGGTGATCTTGGCCGTACCCAGCCATGCCGCGGCAAAGACCAGCACGACCCAGGGGGCGAGCCCGAGGAGCACGCCGATATAGGTGGCGATGCCCTTGCCGCCCTTGAAGCCGAGCCAGACGGGAAAGAGATGGCCGAGGAAGGCCGCCAGTCCCGCGACCACGCCGGCCTCGACGCCGAGGAAATGCAGCGCGAGCGCCGCCGGCACCGTTCCCTTCAGCGCATCGAGCAGCAGGGTGGCGGCGGCCAGCTTCTTGTTGCCGGTGCGCAGCACGTTGGTAGCGCCGATATTGCCCGAGCCGATCTTGCGCACGTCGCCGAGCCCGGCCATGCGCGTCAGGATCAGGCCAAAAGGGATCGAGCCGGAAAGATAGCCGCAAAGGGCACTGAGGAGCGCCGGCATCGTGCCGATCTGCCAGTCAAACATCGCGGGGTCTCGTTCCTTCGTCGTCAGGAATGCGGGGTCGTCAGAAATACGGCGGTCATCAAATGGTCAGGCGCAGGGCGCGCGTGTCTGGAAGCATGCCGGTGCTGGGCGGTTGCCGGCCTTTTCAGGCGCGGCCGTCATGCACCCGCTTGCCGCCAACATAGGTTTCCACCACGCGTCCCGTAAAGCGGGCATTTTCAAAAGGCGTGTTCTTCGAGCGCGAGAGCAAGTGCTCGCGGGCGACCACCCAGGGCTCCTCCAGATCGATCACGGCCAGATCGGCCCGGGCGCCGGGCGCGAGCGTGCCGGCCTCCAGGCCGAAGATCCGGGCAGGCCGGGTGGACAGCGCATCGATCAGCCGCATCAGCGGCACTTCGCCGCTGTGATGAAGGCGCAGGGCGGCGGCCAGCATGGTCTCCAGCCCGATGGCGCCATCGGCGGCATCGGCAAAGGGCAGGCGCTTGGTGTCGACATCCTGCGGATCGTGCGAGGAAGAGATCAGGTCGATCTCGCCGCTGGCCAGCGCCTGCACCATGGCGCGCCGGTCGTCCTCGCCGCGTAGGGGCGGCGACACCTTGAAGAAGGTGCGATATTCGCCGATGTCGTTCTCGTTCAGCGTCACATGGTTGATCGATATGCCGGCGCTGACGTTTGCGCCGCGCGCTTTGGCGGCCGAGATGGCCTCCACTGATTCGGGCAGGGAGATCTTGGCGGCGTGGTAGCGCGCCTTGGTCAGTGTGGCAATGCGCAGGTCGCGCTCGAGCGGAATGATCTCGGCCTCGCGCGGAATGCCGGACAGGCCGAGCCAGCTGGCGAGCAGGCCCTCGTTCATCACGCCGCCGGCGCCCAGATAGCGGTCACGTGTTTCCAGCGCGATCACTGCGTCGAAATGGCGCGCATAGGTCATCGCCCGGCGCAGCACCAGCGTGTCGTGAACAGGCTCGCGGCCATTGGTGAAGCAGACGGCGCCTGCTTCGCTGAGCAGGCCGAATTCGGTCATCTCCTCGCCATGCAGCCCCTTGGTGAGCGCGGCGGCGGCATGAACGTTGACCACGGCCTTGTCGCGCCCGGTCTTGAGAACGAATTCGACCAGTGCGACGTCATCAATGACGGGGTCGGTATCCGGCATGGCGACAAAGCTGGTGATGCCGCCGGCAGCGGCCGCGCGGGCGGCCGAGGCAATGGTCTCGCGGTGTTCCGCGCCGGGCTCGCCGACGAAGACGCGGGTGTCGACCAGGCCGGGAACAGCCAGAAGGCCCGAGCAGTCACGCGTCTGCGCGCCCTCCGGCAGGCCCTGATTCAGCGCATCCCGCCCGGCGGCCAGGATGCGCCCGTCCTCGATCAGCACCGCACCGGTCTCGTCGAGATTGCGGGAGGGGTCGATGACGCGCAGGTTGGTCAGCGCGAGCGGCCGGCCGCCCTTGGCGCCAGAAGCGATGTCGGTCACGTGCGCGGTCCTCCGTTTTCCGAAAGCAGCAGCGTTTCCATCACGGCCATGCGCACGGCGACGCCCATTTCCACCTGGTCCTCGATCACGCTCTGCGGACCGTCGGCGATTTCCGAGGCGATTTCCACGCCCCGGTTCATCGGGCCGGGATGCATGACCAGCGCCCCTTCCTTGGCCGCCTTCAGCTTCTCTGCGTCCAGTCCGTAATAGCGGAAATATTCGCGCACCGACGGCACGAAGCTGCCGGCCATGCGCTCGCGCTGCAGGCGCAGCATCATCACCACATCCGCGTCCTTCAGCCCTTCCTCCATCGAATGGAAGACCTCGACGCTCATATCGGCGATACCAGAAGGCAGAAGCGTCGGCGGGGCGACCACGCGCACCCGCGCGCCCATGCGGTTGAGCAGCAGGATATTGGAGCGGGCGACGCGCGAATGCAGCACGTCGCCACAGATGGCGACGATGATGCGTGAGAGCTTCCCCCTGGCGCGGCGGATGGTTAGCGCATCGAGCAGCGCCTGGGTCGGATGCTCGTGCTGGCCGTCGCCGGCATTGACCACCGAGCAGGAGACCTTCTGCGCAAGCAGGGCGGCGGCGCCGGCGCTCGAATGGCGCACGACGAGAACATCGGGATGCATGGCGTTGAGCGTCATCGCCGTGTCGATCAGCGTTTCGCCCTTCTTCACCGAGGAATTGCCGACGGACATGTTCATCACGTCGGCGCCCAGCCGCTTGCCCGCCAGCTCGAAGGAGGACTGCGTGCGCGTCGAGGCTTCGAAGAACAGGTTGATCTGGGTCAGGCCGCGCAGCGTCGAGGTCTTCTTCTCGCGGCGACGGGAAATCTGGACGGCCTCGTCGGCCTTGTCGAGCAGGAGAGTGATCTCCGGCTCCGTCAGCCCCTTGATGCCCAGAAGATGACGATGTGGGAAATGGCTCATGGCGATCCGCCCCTTTGGCTCGTGGCCGCTCTATAAGGACTGCGGCCAGCGCGGGCAAGAGCGGGAGGCGCCCCTTGCGCGCCTTGTGCAGGACGGTGGTGAATGCCCCCTCCCTTTCTTAACCCCCCTCCCTTTCTTAACCATAGCGCAATAGAGTGCAGGCAATTCGCTCCGTGCGGGGGCGTCTTCGACAGCCCTTGCGCGCGCGCCCGACATCAACGACAAGCCGGCCATGACGACGAACAGAACAGAACAGACGCTGAAAGATCTGAACCAGCCCAGGCCGTGGTCGGGCATCAATGCCTTTCTGTCGGACCCGCTGCTGACCGACATCGCCAGCGGCATGCCGCGCGAGGTGCGCGACGATTTCGACGCCGTGGGCCGCTATGCCACCTCGCCGGAGGCGCAGGATCTGGCGCGCATGGCCAACCACAATCCGCCCGAGCTGCGCACCCACGGGCCGCGCGGCGAGCGGCTGGACGTGGTGGAGTTCCATCCGGCCTGGCATGCGCTGATGCGGCGCTCGATGACCTCCGGCCTGCATGCTTCCCCCTGGGAGCAGCTGGCGCCGGAAAAGGGCATCAACCACCTGGCGCGCGCCATCAAGTTCTACCTGACTGCCCAGCTGGAATGCGGCCATCTCTGCCCGTTGACCATGACCAATGCCGCGCTCGCCGCCATTGGCGCCTCGCAGGCCGTGCAGAAGGAGTGGGCGCCGAAGATCCTGTCGCGCCGCTATGATTCGACCAACCGCGCCTTCATGGAGAAGACTGCTGCCACCGTCGGCATGGGCATGACGGAGAAGCAGGGTGGCACGGATGTGCGCGCCATCACCTCCACGGCCGAGCGGGTGGGCGAGGGCATCTACCGCATGGCCGGCCATAAATGGTTCCTCTCCGCGCCGATGAGCGACGCCTTCGTCATGCTGGCCAAGACGCGCGAGGGCATCGGCTGCTTTCTCGTGCCGCGGCTGCTGGAGGACGGCTCGGCCAACGGGCTGCGCTACCAGCGGCTGAAGGACAAGCTCGGCAACCGCTCCAACGCCTCTGCCGAGGTTGAGTTTTCCGACACGTTCGGTTTCGTGCTCGGGCCCCCGGCAGACGGCATCCGCACCATTCTCGACATGGTGACGCTGACGCGGCTGGACTGCGCGCTGGCCTCCGCCGGCATGATGCGCGCCTCGCTCGCCGAGGCGATCCACCACACGCGCGGCCGCCAGGTCTTCGGCAAGGCGCTGATCGACCAGCCGCTGATGACCCGGGTGCTGGCCGACATGGCGCTGGACGTTGCGGCGGCGAGCGCGCTCTGCTTCCGCCTGGCGCGCGCCTTCGACCGCTCGCGCGAGAGCGCAGCCGATGCGGCCTATGCCCGGGTGATGACTCCAGTGGTCAAATATTGGGTCTGCAAGATCGCCCCCGGCCTGATCGCTGAGGCCATGGAGTGCCTGGGCGGCAATGGCTATGTCGAGGAACGGCCGATCGCCCGGCATTATCGCGAGGCGCCGGTCAACGCGATCTGGGAAGGCTCGGGCAATGTCATGGCGCTCGACGTGCTGCGCGTCATGGCCCGGGGACGGGAGAATTTCGACCATCTGTTCCAGATCATCGCCCGCGACATGGGCCCGGCGGCGCTGAAGACGATCGACGTGCTGCGCGCCGCCCTGTCGCTGTGCGAGCGGGACGAGGGCGCCGCGCGCATGCTGATGGAACAACTGGCGCTGGCCGCCGCCGCCGCCGAGCTCTATCGCCTGGGCGCCGGCCGTATTGCCGATGCCTTCCTCGAATCGCGCCTTGCCGCCGGCTGGCGCTCGACCTATGGCATGCTCGATTCACGTTTCGATTCGGCCTATATCGTCGATCTGCTCTATCCCGCCGCGAAGTAGGCGGCGGCGCTCAGCACCAGCGGGATCGTCAGGAACGAGGCGACCATCTGCAGGGTGGCGGCCACGGCATAAAAGGGCGCGTCGCCGCCCATCTGCTTGGCCAGCAGATAGCCGTTCATCGCGGTGGGCACGCTGGCGCCCAGCGCGATCGTCAGCAGCGCATCGCCGCTCAAGCCCAGAGCCGCGCCGAAGCCGACCATGAAGACGGGCATGACGATCAGCTTCAAAAGGCTCGACAGGAAGACGAGCGGTTCCGGCCGCACGAGATCGGCCAGGCGCAGGCCCGCGCCCACCATGATCAGGCCGAGCGGCAGCGAGGATTCCGCCAGCATGCGCACGGCGCTCATGACCGGCGCATAAACCGTGATCCCCGCCAGATTGAGCGCGATGCCGACGAGCGAGGCCGCGACCATGGGATTGGACAGGATCCGCAGCGCGAAAAAGCTCAGGCTTCGCGGGCCGCCATTGAACCAGATCAGCACGCCGATATTGACGAAATTGATCGGCACGATGATCAGCGTCATCACCAGCGCCGTCAGCGTCAGCCCCGTCGTGCCATAGAGCCTTTCGGCCGCCGCCAGCGCCATGAAGCCGTTCCAGCGCGTCGCTGTCTGAAACAGCGAGGTGAAGGTGGAGGCCGGGACGCCGCGCTTTGCCAGAAGCGGCCGGAGCGCCAGCACCAGACCCGACATGGCCAGCACGCCGCCGATCGTCGCCAGCGCCGTGGCGTCGGTCTTCAGCCCGCCGAATTGCGCCGTGGCCAGCGTGGAGAACAGGAGCGCGGGGAAGAGAATGTAATAGCCGAGCTGTTCCAGCCCCTCCCACAGCGTCGGCGCGATGAAGCGCACGCGCTTCAGCCAGACGCCGCAGGCCACCAGCAGGAAGATCGGCACCAGGCTTTCAAAAATCACCGACATGAAATCACCGCGCCGCTCCGGCGCCTGAAAGAGGGGAAGACGAGGCAATGCCGGCGGCAGGCTGCCCGCCTGATGACCGGCCTATAGAGCATCCGCCGGCCGGAGGGAAAGGGATGTGGGGGACCGATATCCGGCATCAGGCGAATCAGCCGACGCGCTGCCGGGAGGAAAGAGGCCCCCTTGGCCGCGCGCTTGAGCCAGCGGGTACGGCCCGTGGCCCGTTAACCTTAACAGAAGGTTGACGTTGCCTTCCTGGGGCCTGCCGTCACATTAACCTTTCATTGACGATCGGGACGGCGCGTTGCTCGCGAGAGGGATGCGGCCGGCCCGCCTGTTTCCGGAGGGAAGGATGAGAGGCCTGTCGCTTGTCGTGCCGCTGTCGTTGATGATCAGCCTGTCGGCGCTCGATCTGACGCTGTCGGCGTCGATCCTCCTCTGCCTGCTGCTGACGGATCGAGCACGGCGGTCGCTGTACGCCGCGCTCATGCTGGAGCGGGCGGCCGGTCTGAGCGGGGCGCACGGGCCGGATGGCCGCTTTGCCGGCTTTCGGGTGACGGCAAGCCCGCCCGTTGCAGGATGATCGTCGCGTTTGTCAGCCCCGCAAGGGCTGGTCGCGGGCTGCGCCGACATGAGGTCGGTCGTACTGTCCATGAAGGAGACGAAGGATGAAATGGGTTCTGATCGCCTGGGGCGGCCCGATGCTGTTCCTGTCGGGCTGGTACGTCCTGTCCTTCTACGACCTGAATTTCGGGCTCTATTTCTTCAGCCGGGAGATGCATGATCTCGTCATGGAGATCTATGGCGGCGTGCTGGGCCTGCCGTCCGAGGCGGTGCCGCCGCTGGTCGGCCGGGCGCTCGTCGTCGATACGCTGCTGGTCTTCGGCCTGCTGGCGCTGCGCCGCCGTCGCGTGCTCTCGGCCTGGGTGCGCCGGCGCATTCTCGCCCGGGCGCAGGCCGCAGGCGGGCAGGCGGTCGCCGCTCAGTCGGACGCGTCTTCGGACACGGCCCGCGCCAGTGCTGTCAGCCTGTCCAGCGCGCCTTGAAGGATGAAGGAGGCGGCGGCCGAATCGATTCGTTCCGCCCGCTTGGCGCGCGAGACGTCCATCTCGATCAGCGTGCGCTGCGCCGCCACCGTCGACAGCCGCTCGTCCCAATAGACGAAGGGCAGTGTCGTCTTCTGCTCCATGCTGCGCACGAAGGCGCGCGTGGCCTGCACGCGCGGGCCGGCGCTGCCATCCATGTTCATCGGCAGGCCGATGACGAAGGCGGCGATCTTTTCCTTCTCGGCGAAATCGAGCAGGATCTCGGCATCCAGCGTGAATTTCTGCCGCTTGATCACCGTGCGCGGCGTTGCGAAGCGGCGCCCGAGATCCGAAACTGACAGGCCGATGGTCTTGGTGCCGAGATCCAGCCCGGCGATGGCTGTGCGCGGGGCCAGCGCTTCGGCCAGTGCCTCGATGGTCAGAACGGTCATCGCTTCAAGCCTCTTTCCTGCAATGCCTCCCCGTTCCATATGCTGGCAGCGGACGCAACGCCCTTTCGACCAAGGAGACCCTTTTCATGAAGATCACCTGGCTCGGCCATTCGGCCTTTCACCTGGAAACCGCACAGGCGAAGATCCTGATCGATCCCTTCTTCACCGGCAATCCCGGCTTTGACGAAGCCACGCGCAAGGATGCGGCGAGCGGCCTCACCCATATCCTTCTCACCCATGGCCATGGCGACCATGTGGGCGATACGATCGCGCTGGCAAAGGAAACCGGCGCCACCGTTCTCGCCAATGCCGATCTCGCCGCCTGGCTCGGCGCCAAGGGCGTGTCCAAGCTCGAAATGGGCAATACCGGCGGCACCGTGCATTTCGACGGCTTCTCGACCACCTTCACCAATGCACTGCACTCCTCCGCCCAGATTACCGAGGATGGCGTTTCGCATTCGCTGGGCAATGCCAACGGCCTCGTGCTGCATTTCGAGGACGAGCCGACCGTCTACCACATGGGCGACACCGACATCTTCTCCGACATGGCGCTGATCCGCGAGCTGCACGAGCCGGAAATCGGCCTGGTGCCGATCGGCGATCGCTTCACCATGGGCGGCGCCGTGGCGGCGCTGGCCTGCCAGCGCTATTTCAGCTTCGAGACCGTGATCCCCTGCCATTATGGCAGCTTCCCGATCATCGACCAGACGGCCGACAAGTTCGTGGCCGGGATGGAGGGGACGCAGACCAAGGTGGCGGTCGCCACCGTCGGCAAGGGGCTGAGCTTCTGACAGCCTCGCGGCGGCGCTCATGCGCCGCCTCTTCCCTTGAAGGGTAGGAGCCTTTGGGCCGACTCTTCTCTTAGGGCATGGGACGCCTGAGGGCAGGATGCACCGTCATGGCGGTTGCGCCTTCGCCATGCGCTTTGTATAGCGAGACCGAAGACCATTCCCCTGGAGTCCGCCATGTCCGTCGATCTCGCCACCGTCAAGCGCGTCGCCCATCTCGCCCGTATCGCGGTGAACGAAGAGGATGCGAACCGGATGATGGGCGAGCTCAATGCGATCCTCGGCTTCGTTGAGCAATTGTCCGAGGTCGATGTCGAGGGTGTCGAGCCCATGACCTCCGTGACGCCGATGGCGATGCGGAAGCGCGCGGATGTCGTCAACGACGGTGACAAGGCCGAGGATATCGTCGCCAACGCGCCGAATTCGGACCGCAACTTCTTCCTGGTGCCGAAGGTCGTGGAATAAGCGACCCGCCGCGCCCTCGATTTTCGATTTCGCATCGGACTGTCCGAAGACCGGTTCAAAACGTTCCGCCCGACGCTTCAATGTCCGCACCGCCCCTGCTCAAAGCCTCGCGAAAGCGCCCATGACCGACCTGACCCGCCTCACCATTGCCGAAGCCCGCGCCCGTCTCGCCGCCAAGGACTTCACCGCGCTCGAACTGACCGATGCCTATCTCGGCGCGATCGAGGCCGCCAATGGCGCGCTGAATGCCTATGTCACGGTAACGCCGGAACAGGCGCGCAAGATGGCGGCCACCTCCGATGCCCGCATCGCCGCCGGTGAGGCCGGGGCGCTGGAAGGCATTCCGCTGGGAATCAAGGATCTCTTCGCGACCGAAGGCGTCCACACCCAGGCCTGCAGCCACATTCTCGACGGCTTCAAGCCGCGCTATGAATCGACCGTCACCGCCAATCTCTGGGCCGATGGCGCGGTCATGCTCGGCAAGCTGAACATGGACGAGTTCGCCATGGGCTCCTCCAACGAGAGCTCCTATTACGGCCCGGTGAAGAACCCCTGGCGCGCGGAAGGCGCCAACCGCGATCTCGTGCCCGGCGGCTCCTCGGGCGGCTCGGCCGCGGCGGTCGCCGCGCATCTGTGCGCCGGCGCCACCGCCACCGATACCGGCGGCTCCATCCGCCAGCCGGCCGCCTTCACCGGCACGGTCGGCATCAAGCCGACCTATGGCCGCTGCTCGCGCTGGGGCATCGTGGCCTTCGCCTCCTCGCTCGATCAGGCCGGCCCGATCGCCCGCGACGTGCGCGACGCCGCCATCCTGCTGAAATCCATGGCCAGCACCGATGCCAAGGACACGACCTCGGTCGACCTGCCGGTGCCGGATTACGAGACCGCGCTCGGCGGCTCGCTCAAGGGCATGAAGATCGGCATTCCGCGCGAATACCGCGTCGATGGCATGCCCGACGAGATCGAGGCGCTCTGGCAGAAGGGCATTGCCTGGCTGAAGGACGCCGGCGCCGAGATCATCGACATCTCGCTCCCGCATACGAAATATGCCCTGCCGGCCTATTACATCGTCGCTCCCGCCGAAGCCTCGTCCAACCTCGCCCGCTATGACGGCGTGCGCTACGGCCTGCGCGTCGAGGGCAAGGACATTGTCGACATGTATGAGAAGACGCGCGCCGAAGGCTTCGGCCAGGAGGTCAAGCGCCGCATCATGATCGGCACCTATGTGCTCTCGGCCGGCTATTACGATGCCTATTACCTGCGCGCCCAGAAGGTGCGCACGCTGATCAAGCGCGATTTCGAGACCGCCTTCCATGCCGGTGTCGATGCCATCCTGACGCCCGCCACTCCGTCCGCCGCCTTCGGCATCGCCGATCAGGATCTCGCGGCCGATCCGGTCAAGATGTATCTGAACGACATCTTCACCGTCACCGTCAACATGGCCGGCCTGCCGGGCATCGCCGTTCCCGCCGGCCTCGACGCCTCCGGCCTGCCGCTCGGCCTGCAGCTGATCGGCAAGCCCTTCGAGGAAGAGACGCTGTTCAAGACCGCCTATGCCATCGAACAGGCCGCCGGGCGCTTCGAGCCGAAGCGCTGGTGGTGATCGAGGGCGAACGTTCCTGTCATTGAGACGGCGAGGCGGATAGCGGTCGCCGCTTCATCCATGGAGGACACCATGCCCCATCCCGATCTCGCCCTGATGATCGCCGCTTTCGACCGGCTGGCTGCGGCTGGTTTCGTTACCGGGTCGCACTGGGCCGCGGTGCACGACGTCTGCCAGGCGCATGAGGGCGAGGCAGCCTTCGACTGGGGCCACGCGCTCTGTCATCGCATCGAGGGCGACGACTGGAATGCCGGCTACTGGTATCGCCGGGCCGGCAAGCCGAAGCCGTCGGGGACCTTCGATGAGGAATGGGCCGCCATGCGTGCCGCGCTTGCCGCCGATGCCGGTTGAACGCATCGGCCCGCACCTGTCCGGGCCGATGCGTCATCGCCTTATCGATTGTCCTGCTCGGCCCGCACCAGTTCCAGCCCGCGCTGGGTGATGCGATAGGGTTCGCCCGATCTGGAGGCGATGGCGCGCAAGCGCTTGAGCTTGCGGAAGGTTTCGAGATCGAGGCCGGGGGCGAGCCAGCCGTCGCGGGTTAGAAGCGCGATCTTTGCGATCTTGCGCCGTTCATCCCGCTCAATCGCGATGCGCCCGCCCTGGGCGAGGCGGTGGAGAATGCGTTGTTCCCGACGGGAAATGTCCATGGATGCTGATCCGACAGAAGCGGACAGCGGCCGGGGGCTTCGATCATTCTTGGAAAATCGATCATGCCTTGGAAAGGAGCCAACCCGGCGCGTCTGTCGCGCAGGAAAACGGGTCCGCGCTGGCGGCTGCCAGAGCGGGGCGTCGTTTCCGGGTCTCGGGCAGGCGGGTGGCGCACAGGCCGTCCGCATGCGCGAGACCATCAGCGGGTCTGCTCGTAAGAGAACATCCAGTCTCCAAAGTGAACGCTGCAAGTTACCGCGATCCCGCATGGTCTGTCCAGCGGCGCCGTCTGCGCCTGCCTCACGGCGCCAGACAGGCGGCGTCGGTCAGGTAGAGCGTGATCTCGCGCTTGCGCCAGTAGCCGCTTTCCGGCCTGATCGTCTTGAGCGCGCGCGCCTGCCCGCTCTTGCAGGTCAGGTCTCCCACCGAGGCATAAAGGATCGGCCCCGGGGTCGCGGGATCGAGCGCGAAATTCTGCTCGTAATAATGGCGCGGGAAGCCTTCTTCCCGGCGTGCGGCCAGCGTGAAGCCTTGATCGTTCAGCGTGTAGAAGAGATCGGCGAGGATGTCGCGGTTCTCCGCGACGATCACGGTCGCACCGGCCTCCCTGGCGGTGGCGGCGATCTCCTGGCTCAGCGCGGCGCGGCCGAGATAGCGCTTCAGCACCGAATCGCCGCCGGGCAGCGCCACATGCGCGGCGAAGATGCAGACGATGGGGAAAACGATGGTGGCGAAGAGGTTGATGCGGAAGGAATGGACGATACCGCGTTTCGTCTGCGTCAACAGCAGGATGGTGGCGAGGATCGTGCCCGCCGCATAGGCCTGCACCGCCCAGTTGGCATAGGCGCGCGAGATCAGCGCTTCCGCGACGAAGGCGAGGACGATCGGCCAGGTCAGCAGCGTCAGATGCCGCTCCAGCGGCGTGTCGCTCCGCTTCAGCGCGCGCACACCCGCCCAGATCAGCGCGCCGAACAGCACGGGGCCGACCACCGCGAATTGCGCCAGGAAGAATTCCAGCGCGCCGCGAATATGCAGGTTCAGGCCCTGCCAGTTGACGTTTTCGGAGGTGTGGCGAACCGTGGCGATGTCATGCGTGAGGTTCCACCAGACATTGGGTGAGAAGACGAGGAGCGCCGTCAGCGCCGAGACGATGCCGTCGCGCCAGCTCACCCGCGCGCGGGGCATCAAAAGGGCGGCGAGACCCATGCAGCCGACGACGAAGACCATGGAATATTTGCCGAGCATGGCCATGCCGACGCAGGCGCCGAAGACAAGCGCGCGCGGCAGCGATGAGCGCTCGATCAGCCCGGCATAGGCGACGAGCGCGCCGGCCAGAAACACGAACATCACCGTATCGGTGGAGATGAAGACGGAAGAGAGCGCCACGGCCGGCAGGGTGATGAAACTCAAGCCGACCCAGGGCGCGAATTTTTCCCCCGCCAGCCGGGCGGCGGCCTGCATCAAGAGGAGCGCGGTCGCCATATGGCAGAGCGGGCCACCGAGCCGCACCCAGAAGCGGCTGTTGCTGCCGCCAAGCTCGGTTGTCAGCCGGATGACCCAGGCCACCAGCGGCGGCTTGGAATAATAGCCGAAATCCAGATGCTGCGACCACGCCCAATATTGCGATTCGTCGACGAAGAGATCCGTCGTGTCGAAGGCGAGCAGCAGGATGCGGTAAAGTGTGATCGCCAGAATGGCGAGGATGGCGGCGCGGCGCGAGGGCGAGGCGGCGTGCGGCAGGGGCAAAAGCTGGGACAAGGCAGGCCTCGCGGAACGGGCAAAGGACATGCGACCGGCTCGCCGGCCCCGCCGATCACCTGGCGGCGGGCAGGACGGGCTTGTGCGGGTCGCGCTCCCGGCTGTTCTTGTCGCCTTGCCCGGTCTCGTCAAGTGCGCCCGCCGCTTGCGCCGTCAGGCCAATTGTTTTAACCCCGCATACAGGTAACAGCCGTTCAAGAAGAGCCTTTCCATGACCATCGTCGACGTGCGCACCCCCGATCCCAAACGCTTCATCCCCGGCGCCACCGGCGATTGGGAAGTGATCGTCGGCATGGAGGTGCATGCGCAGGTTCTCTCCAATGCCAAGCTCTTCTCCGGCGCATCGACGGAATTCGGCAAGCCGGCCAATGCCAATGTCTCGCTGGTGGATGCCGCCATGCCGGGCATGCTGCCCGTCATCAACGAAGAGTGCGTGCGTCAGGCCGTGCGCACCGGCCTCGGCCTGAAGGCGCAGATCAACAAGCGCTCGATCTTCGACCGCAAGAACTATTTCTATCCGGACCTTCCGCAGGGCTATCAGATCTCGCAGTTCAAGGATCCGATCGTCGGCGAGGGCCAGATCGTCATCTCGCTCGGGCCGGACCGTCAAGGCCAGTTCGAGGACATCGAGATCGGCATCGAGCGGCTGCATCTGGAGCAGGACGCCGGCAAGTCGATGCATGATCAGCATCCGACCATGTCCTATGTCGATCTCAATCGGTCGGGCGTGGCGCTGATGGAGATCGTGTCGAAGCCCGACATGCGCTCCTCCGAAGAGGCCAAGGCCTATATGACGAAGCTGCGCGCGATCGTGCGCTACCTCGGCACCTGCGACGGCAATATGGACGAAGGCTCCATGCGCGCCGACGTCAACGTCTCGGTGCGCCGTCCGGGCGAAGCCTTCGGCACGCGCTGCGAGATCAAGAACATGAACTCGATCCGCTTCATCGGCCAGGCCATCGAATATGAGGCGCGCCGCCAGATCGCCATTCTGGAGGATGGCGGCACGATCGACCAGGAGACCCGCCTGTTCGACCCCAACAAGGGCGAGACGCGCTCCATGCGCTCCAAGGAAGATGCGCATGATTACCGCTACTTCCCCGATCCGGATCTTCTGCCGCTTGAATTCGACGATGCCTTCGTCGAGGCGCTGAAGGTGGACCTGCCCGAACTGCCCGACGACAAGAAGGCCCGCTACGTCTCCGAACTCGGCCTGTCCATCTATGATGCCTCGGTGCTGGTTTCGGAAAAGGCGATCGCCGATTATTTCGAGGCCGTGGCGGCAGGGCGCGACGGCAAGGCGGCGGCCAACTGGGTGATCAACGACCTGCTCGGCGCGCTCAACAAGGCCGGCAAGGGCATCGAGGAAACCCCGGTTTCTCCGGCCCAGCTCGGCGGCATTCTCGACCTGATCAAGGCGGAAACCATCTCGGGCAAGATCGCCAAGGATCTGTTCGAGATCGTCTTTGCCGAAGGCGGTGACCCGGCCGAGATCGTCGAGGCGCGCGGCATGAAGCAGGTGACCGACACCGGCGCGATCGAAAAAGCCGTGGACGACATCATCGCCGCCAATCCGGACCAAGTGGCCAAGGTCAAGGCCAAGCCGACGCTGGCCGGCTGGTTCGTCGGCCAGGTGATGAAATCGACGGGCGGCAAGGCCAACCCCCAGGCCGTGCAGGCGCTGGTCAAGACCAAGTTGGGCCTGGAGGACTGATGTTCTTCGTCCGCACCGCCGCGCAGGCCGATCTCGCCGCCGTCAGCAAGCTGCTCGGCGAGACCTGGCACGCAACCTATGACCCGATTTACGGTGTGGCGCGGGTCTCCGAGATCACGGCGGAATGGCATTCGGTCGCCGCGCTGAAGAGCCGGCTGGGGCGTCCCCAGTCGGAATTCGTCGTGGCCGATGATGGCAAGCTGCTGGCCGGCATGGGCTTTGCCGCGTTGGATCCGAAGGCGCCCAAGACCGCGCTCTTGCACCAGCTCTATGTCCACCCGGATCATCAGGGCCAGGGCATCGGCCGCGATCTCTTCGCCGAGCTTGAAACCTGCTTTCCCGATGCCGAGCGCATGCGGGTGGAGGTGGCAGCCGAAAATGGCCGCGCCATTCACTTCTACACCCGGCTCGGCTTCTCCGAAGTCGGGCGCACGGACATCTGTGCCGGCAAAGCCGGCATGCCGACCGTCATCCTCGAAAAGCGGCTGGAATTCTGATTCTCCGCCTCTCGCGACGGCCTTGTTCCGCCAGCGGAAAGCTTCTCTGAAGCACGTGCGGGACAAGCCCTCGGGAATGGCTGGACAAGCGGCGCGGCCCGCGCCATAAGCGAAGGTGGATTGAAGGATCTCGCAGGCGCTGAGACGTCTGGGCGAGAGCTGAAGGACGGACGAGATGAGCACCCTCTTGCAGATTTTTACCTGGTGGAACGGCCAGACGCTCGGCACGCGCTTCCACACCTGGCGCTTCGGCAAGAAAGTCGGCCAGGACGAGCTGGGCAATGTCTATTACGAGGGCGGCAAGAAGGATTCCGAGGGGCGCACGCGCCGCTGGGTGATCTATAACGGCTATTCCGAAGCCTCGGCCATTCCGCCGGGCTGGCATGGCTGGATGCATCACCGCACGGATGTTCCGCCGACCCAGGAAAACTACCAGGTCCGCGACTGGCAGAAGCCGCACAAGCCGAACCTGAC
This sequence comes from Xaviernesmea rhizosphaerae, assembly GCF_001938945.1. Taxonomy (GTDB): domain Bacteria; phylum Pseudomonadota; class Alphaproteobacteria; order Rhizobiales; family Rhizobiaceae; genus Xaviernesmea; species Xaviernesmea rhizosphaerae. Next base: position 270,801 of record NZ_MKIO01000029.1, on the reverse strand, counting down.
CGGCAGCGCCGGCGCTTATCGCCCGCAGGGCTCGATCTACAGCAAGGGCGAGCGTCCGCAGGTCACGGGCGATTACGACGCCTGGACGCCGCGCTCCTGAGCCATGGCGGGTTGGCAGGTCTACGAAGGGCCATGCCTTAATTTCGCTTGAGAGAGACTGCAGGAGAGCCGCGCAAGCGGCTTTCCGTTTTTTGATGGCTGACGGGCCGGCGACCCACGCACGGGGCAGGGCGGCGCAGGATGCCGAAGGCGGGCTGGCCGCGCCGCTGCGGAGCTCGCCTTGCGGGACGGGCTGCGCGCCATGCCCTGCACGGGACGATCCGGCCCATGGCCGCTCCGGTCGCGGTGTTGCACCGGTCACAAGGATGGATTTTTCAATGCGTCATCGTTTGAAGCCCAGGGCTCTTGAAGCATCCCGCGCGCTCATCGGCGTCTTGCTCGCCCTTGGCTCCAGCATGGCCCTGCCAGGCGCCGCCTCGGCAGCCCGCGTTTCCAATCCCGTGGCGGTCTTTTCCGGCATCGACAAGATCACCGGCCGCATCACCACCTTCGACGTCTATATCGGCGAGACGGTGCAGTTCGGCGCGCTCCAGGTGACGCCGCGCGTCTGCTACAGCCGCGACGATACGGAAGCGCCGAAGACGACCACTTTCGTCGAGGTGGACGAGATCACGCTCGACCGCAAGATCCGCCGGATCTTCACCGGCTGGATGTTTGCCGACAGCCCCGGCCTCAACGCGGTGGAACATCCCGTCTATGATGTCTGGCTGAAGGACTGCAAGGCGAAGTCGGACCTGCCGCCCCCGGACACCGCCCAGGCCAAGCCGGCGCAGTGAGGCTTCCGGCCTCCGTTATCGTTTCGCATGGTTCCGAGCGCTCCTCCTAGTGACAGGACGGGGCGCTTTTTCGTGGCGGCAGGTGTGTTCGACCGTGAGGGCTGAGGGACTCCTCATACGAAAGTCTGATGATCACGCCCGAATTTTTCAGATTTCCGGCAGAGATGATCATTGCGCGCGTCGTCATGCTCGGGCTTGTCCCGAGGATCTGCCATGGTCAATGAGTTGTAGCGATATCAAGTGCTTGAAGATATCAGGCACAAGCCCGAGCATGACGAAACGAGGAGCTCGCGCATCCTCCAAGAAGCTCCAGACATCGCGAAGCGACCAGCCGGATTTCGTTTCAGAAACCACGATCCGGCTTGGAGACAGCCGATTCCAGAAGCCGCTGATAGCGCGCCTTGGGCACGTCGATGGCGCCGAAGGTCTTGAGGTGGTCTGTGGTGAACTGCGTGTCGAGCAATTCGTAGTCCTGCGCCTTCAGGCGCTCCACCAGATGCGCGAGGCAGATCTTGGAAGCATTGGTGCGCCGGGACACCATGCTCTCGCCGAAGAAGGCGGCGCCGAGCGACACGCCATAGAGCCCGCCCACCAGTTCCTCGCCCTCCCAGGCCTCCACAGAATGGGCCTGGCCGCGCCGGTGCAGGGTGCCGTAGAGCGATTTGATCTGATCGTTGATCCAGGTGCTCGGCCTATCAGGTGCCGGCTCCGCGCAGAGCGAAACGATGGCGTCGAAGGCCGTGTCCACGGTGATGCGGAAGGGCGCGCGCCGGATGGCCTTGGCCAGCGATTGCGAGATGCGGAAGCGGTCGAGCGGGATGATGCCGCGGATCTCCGGCTCAACCCAGTAAAGCTCGGGATCATCGGCCGAATCCGCCATGGGAAACAGGCCGATGGAATAGGCGCGCAGCAGCAGGTCCGGTGTCACCTCCGGCTGCCGGCTGCGCGATCCCTTCATGCCGATATCCTATTCGGCCGCCGGCTGGGCAAGGTAATGCTCCAGCCAGTGGATGTCGTAATCGCCCTTGGCGATATCGTCATTGTTGATCAGATCCTGGAACAGCGGCAGCGTCGTCTTGATGCCGTCGATGACGAACTCGTCCAGAACCCGGCGCAGCCGCATCATGCATTCGCTGCGGGTGCGGCCATGCACGATCAGCTTGCCGATCAGGCTGTCATAATAAGGTGGGATGCGATAGCCGGCATAGGCGCCCGAATCGACGCGCACGCCCAGGCCGCCTGGCGCATGGAAATGCGTGATGGTGCCCGGGGAGGGCACGAAGGTGCGCGGATCCTCGGCATTGATGCGGCATTCGATGGCATGGCCCTGGAAGACCACCTCGTCCTGCGTGACGGACAGGCCATTGCCCGAGGCGACGCGGATCTGCTCATGCACCAGATCGATGCCGGTAATCGCCTCGGTGACGGGATGCTCCACCTGCAGGCGCGTGTTCATTTCGATGAAATAGAACTCGCCGTTCTCATAGAGAAACTCGATCGTGCCGGCGCCGCGATATTTCAGCTTCTTCATGGCTTCGGCGCAAACCTTGCCGATCTCCATGCGCTGCTCGACGGTCAAGGCCGGCGAGTTCGCCTCTTCCCAGACCTTCTGGTGGCGGCGCTGCAGCGAGCAGTCGCGCTCGCCCAGGTGGATGGCATTGCCCATGCCATCGCCGAAGACCTGGATCTCGATATGCCGGGGCTTGCCGAGATACTTCTCCATATACACCGCGTCATTGCCGAAAGCGGCGGCCGCCTCCGAGCGTGCGGTGTTGAAGGCTTCCTCGAGGTCGTCCTCGGTCTGGGCCACCTTCATGCCGCGCCCGCCGCCGCCGGCGGTGGCCTTGATCAGCACGGGAAAACCGATCTCGCGCGCGGTGTCCAGCGCGGTTTCCGGCTTCACCTCGCCATCCGAGCCGGGAACCACGGGAATGCCGAGTTCCATGGCCGTCTGCTTGGCGGTGATCTTGTCGCCCATAATGCGGATATGCTCGGCCGTGGGGCCGATGAAGGTGATGCCATGGGCGTCGAGAATATCGGCGAACTTGGCATTTTCGGACAGGAAGCCATAGCCCGGATGCACGGCATCGGCACCGGTGATCTCGCAGGCCGCGACGATCTGGTGGATGTTGAGATAGCTCTCGCGCGAGGGCGGCGGGCCGATGCACACGCTTTCATCCGCAAGCCGCACATGCATGGCATCGGCATCGGCCGTCGAATGGACGGCGACGGTGGCGATGCCAAGCTCCTTGCAGGCCCGCAGGACACGCAGCGCGATTTCGCCGCGGTTGGCGATCAGAACCTTCGAGATCATCGGCTTACTCGATCACTACAAGCGCTTCGCCATACTCGACCGGCGCGCCGTCTTCCACGAGGATTTCCACGACCTTGCCCGAGCGCGGCGCCGGGATCTGGTTCATGGTCTTCATCGCCTCGATGATCAGAACCGTCTGGCCTTCCTTGACCTGGGCGCCGACCTCGATGAAGGGGCGCGAGCCGGGGGCGGGGGCAAGATAGGCCGTGCCGACCATCGGTGCCGTCAGCGCGTTCTTGGCGCTGCGGGCGGCTTCGGCTGCCTGCGCGGCGGCTGCAGGCGCGGCGGCAGCCGGAGCCGGCGGGGCGGCATAGGTCGGCATCTGCGCATAGGCCTGTATCGGCGCGGAGCGCGAAACGCGGATGCGCATGGAATCCTGTTCGACCTCGATCTCGGTCAGGTCGGTCTCGTTCAGGATGTTCGCCAGATCGCGGATCAGCGCCTGATCGATGCCGGTCTTCTTTTCAGCCATGGATAAGCCTCTTCTTCTTCTTATTCAGCGGATTGGGTGAGAGACTGCAGCGCCTGGAGCGCCAGCAGGTAGCTTTGAGCGCCGAAGCCGCAGATGACCCCTTTGGCCGCGGGCGCAAGATAGGAATGATGGCGGAAGGCCTCGCGGGCATGCACATTCGACAGGTGCAGCTCCACCACCGGAACACGGATGGCCCTGGCGGCATCGTGAAGCGCAATCGACGTATGGGTATAGGCGCCGGCATTGATGGCGATGCCGTCGGCCGCGTCTTGTGCCTCGTGCATCCAGTCGACGAGCGTGCCTTCATGATTGGTCTGGCGAAAATCGACGGTGAAGCCGAGACGCGCACCCGCCTCCACGCACAGCGCCTCGATATCGGCAAGCGTGTGGCCGCCATAGATGCCCGGTTCCCGCTTGCCGAGCAGGTTGAGGTTGGGGCCGTTCAGAACGAAAAACCGGGGCATTGACAAAAGTCCGATGATCTTGGCCGTAGCTATAGACGGATGATGTCTCGAAAAAAAGCCCTGGCGGCCGTGCCCCCAAGGCTTTCAGGCTGTTTCGGCGCTTGGCCCCTCAGCAGGCCGTCTTGCCGCAGGCGCGCAGATTGGCCACTTTCTCGGCCAGCGTATCGGCACCGACCGCGCCGAACACCGCCTCGTTGCCGACGACATAGGAGGGCGTTCCGGTCACGCCCAAGGCATTGGCGAGCGTATAGCTTTCCCTCACCGAGTCATCCGGCCCGTCGCCACCCATATGGGCGCGCAGGTCGGCCTCCTTCACGCCCAGGCTTTCGGCGACCGCAATGGCGCTTTCCTCGGTCGCGCGCTCCTCGCCGCCCAGCAGTTTGCGGTGGAAATCTCCGTACTTCTCCGGCGCAACGGCGCGGAAGGCGGCGCTGACACGGTGAGCGGCCAGCGAATCGGGGCCGAGAATCGGCAGTTCCTTCAGCACGAAGCGGACGTTCTTGTCGCTCTTGAGGATCGCATCCATGTCGGACAGCGCCCTTTTGCAATAGCCGCAATTGTAATCGTAGAATTCGACAATGGTGACGTCGCCCTTGGGATTGCCGAGCGTCACGTCATATTTCGAGTTGAAGATGGCGGTCTTGTTGTCGGTGATGGCCTGCATCGCCAGCTTGGCCTGCTCGGCCTCCTGCCTGGCCTTCAGCGCCTGCTGTGCCTCGATCAGCACCTCGGGATGCGCAATCAGATATTCCCTGATGTACGCGCCGATCTCGGTCTTCTCCTTGGCATCCAGCGCCAGCGCCGGGCCGGGCAGAGCCAGGGCGGCGGAGAGGAGCGCGGCCGGAACGAGGCGCGGAAGGGAGAAGAGACTGTGCATCATTCGACCTTATGCCGGAACAGGAAGATAAGACATGTCGCCAAGCGGCCCATCGGCATCGACCGGACCGCCCGGCCCAGAACGTTGCATTGTGACGGCGTACAGGACCGCGCACCGAGCAAGGCTGGGCAAGCCACTGACGACCATAGGCCGGGGCTCCGACACAGGCAATCCTTTGCAAACATGGCAGCCGCAAGGCACGAGCGGTCGAGGCGCCCGAAAAGACGGGAGGGGCCCGGGCGAGACGGGCAGGACGGCCGTGGATCCGGACATGCTCAAAGGGAGATGCGGCGGAATCGGTTTCTGCGGGCGCGGGGCCAATCCGTTGATCTGATTCGGCAAAAGCTTGGGCGCCATGGCTCGCCTCCGAGAGCATCGGGCTGAAAATCGCACGCGGTCCGATTCTCGCAAGCGCGTGGCGATCTTCCGGATGCGTGTCCCGCGCCTTAAGCCTTTGTTTTATCACATGTCATGATCGAAAAACCATCTCCCACTTTCGCGCGACATGCTGGAGTCGGCCGTCTTCCTGGCACCGCTCGATTCAAGCGCGCATGGCTGCGCAAGCGCCTGACGGGAGCTGTCGCGATCACCGGGGCCCGATCCTCACTATTCCTGTCTTATCAAAGGCTTACAGCCGCCGTTTGAATCGGGAGCGGAGGCGCTTGAACGAAATTGTTAAGGGCGGATGGCGGCGCGCCGAGCGGTTTGAGCGCTGCGGCTGGATGATCGAATGCGCCTCCCGCGAAACCTGTGGCGCATTTTGAAAAGCATCCGCCGGGAGCCGTATCCAGCTTGCCCCTTGCCTCTTGCGCCCGTTGTTTCTTGTGGGCCGCGGCTTGCCGTGGGGGCTAATGGCCCTGCTTGTCACCCCGCACGCTGGCGACGGGGCGACAGCGACGCCCGGGCGGCGCGCAAGCTTGATTCAGAAAAGCGGCACCTACAGAGGTCATGATCGACACGAAAAAGCCGGCGGGGATGCCGCCGGCTTGTTCCTGATTACATGTCTTTCGCTGCCTGCCGGGCGTAACAGCCAGCGGCAGGAAGTGCGGGCTTAGAGGAAGCCGCGGCGCTGCCACCAGCCGCCCTTCTTGGGCTTTCCGGCGTCGTCTTCGCCGGTGCTGCTGGAGCGGACCACCGGCTCGCTTGCGATCGTGTCGAGATCGCGATTGCGCCGTGCCGGCTTGCCAGCCTCCTCCGTGCCTTCCGCGCTCTCCGCGGCCACCGGCTCGGCTTCGGCCACGACAGGCGCTTCAGCCTGCGGAGCCGGGGCATCCTGTGCCACAGGCGGCGTCTCCTGCAGGGCTTCTTCGGCCTGGAGCACGTCGCTGGTCTGCGGCGCAGCCTCAGCTTCGGTCAGGCTCTGGTCCATGCCGGCACTGAGGCCGTCCTGCGGCTGGCCGGCTTCGGCTTCGCCGAGAACCGTCAGGCCGGAGACCTCGATGGCCTGTTCCAGCACGGTGCCTTCCCCGGCTGCCTCTGCCGCCATGTCGGCCGGCTGGTCCGAAGCCTCGTCGCCTTCGTCCTCGTCGCCCTGCGCGTCGCCATCCTCGGCTTCGCCCTCGGCACCGGCCTCCAGCTCGTCGGCCCGGCTGCGGCGGCCACCGCGCTTGCCGCGCCGGCGGCGCTTGCGCTTCTGGCGCTCTTCGGCCGTCAGACCGTCGGTCGTTTCGACGGCTGCGGCGTCATCGGCCTCGTCGCCCTCGTTCTCGCCCTCATCCTCGTCGGAGCCGTCCTCGGACTCGTCGTCGCCGGCGGCGAGATTGTCCTGCGAGCCCTCGCCATTGCTGCCGTTGCGACCACGGCGGCGACGGCGGCGCTTGCGCTTGCGACCATTGTCGCCTTCGCCTTCGTCACGCGCGCTCTCGCGGGCGGCGGGCTCGCTCTGGGCTTCTGCGGCTGCTTCGTCCTCTTCGAGTTCCTCCTCGATGACGACGTCGTCTTCGTCCTCGATCGGCGGCTCCCAGGGCAGGAGCTGCTCGATGCGGACCGGGTTCTCGACCGGCTCGCCGCGATCGACGGCGAAGTGCTGGCTGCCGACCAGCGGATCCGCCTGGATCAGGATCGCCACACCGAAGCGGTTCTCATAATCGATGATCGTGCCGCGCTTGTGGTTGAGCAGGTAGAGCGCCGTGTCCGGCGTGGTGCGCACGGAAATATCGTGCGTGGTGTTCTTGAGCAGATATTCTTCGATGCCGCGCAGAACATGCAGAGCGATCGACGACTGCGAGCGCACATGGCCGGTGCCGCCGCAATGCGAGCAGACCTGCGTGGTCGATTCGAGCACGGAAGCGCGGATGCGCTGGCGCGACATTTCCAGAAGGCCGAAATGCGAGATCCGGCCGACCTGGATGCGGGCCCGGTCGTTCTTCAGGCAATCCTTGAGCTTCTTCTCGACCGCGCGGTTGTTGCGCTTTTCTTCCATGTCGATGAAGTCGACCACGATCAGGCCGGCCAGGTCGCGCAGGCGCAGCTGGCGCGCCACCTCTTCGGCGGCCTCCAGATTGGTCTGCAGTGCCGTATCCTCGATCGAATGCTCGCGGGTGGAGCGGCCGGAGTTCACGTCGATGGCAACCAGCGCTTCCGTCTGGTTGATGATGATGTAGCCGCCCGACTTCAGCGTCACCTGCGGCTGCAGCATGCGGTCGAGCTGCGCCTCGATGCCGGAGCGCGAGAAGATCGGATGCACGTCGCGATAGGGCTGCACCACCTTGGCATGGCTCGGCATCAGCATCTTCATGAAGGCCTTGGCCTCACGATAGCCTTCCTCGCCGGCGACGACGATCTCGGAAATGTCCTTGTTGTAGAGGTCGCGGATCGAGCGCTTGATCAGCGAGCCTTCCTCATAGACGAGGCAGGGCGCGGTGGAGGCGAGCGTCAGCGTGCGGACATTTTCCCACAGGCGCATCAGATATTCGAAGTCGCGCTTGATCTCGACCTTGGTGCGGTTGGCACCGGCCGTGCGCAGGATCACGCCCATGCCCTGCGGCACGTCCAGCGACTTGGCGACTTCCTTCAGCCGCTTGCGATCCGGCAGATTGGTGATCTTGCGGGAGATGCCGCCGCCGCGCGCCGTGTTCGGCATGAGAACCGAATAGCGGCCGGCCAGCGATAGATAGGTGGTCAGCGCAGCGCCCTTGTTGCCGCGCTCTTCCTTGGCGACCTGCACCAGCAGAATCTGCCGGCGCTTGATCACCTCCTGGATGCGGTACTGCTTGCGCGGCTTGCGAACCTGGCGGTCCGGCACCTCTTCCATGGCGTCTTCGGCGCCGACGGATTCGATGACTTCCTTTTCCTCGTGGCGATGGTCGTCCTCGTCATCGTCGTCATCATGGCCGCGTGCCTCGGAGACTTCATCGACATCGACCATCGCGGCGATCGAGCCGCCATGGCTACCGCCTTCGTCATGATCACCGCCAAAGCCTTCGTCTCCCGAGACGGAGGGGCCGCTGTCGCCGGCATCGGCATCGTTGGCGGCCACTTCGGCCGAATCAGCGCCTTCCAGCGCGGCTTCGCCGCTTTCCGGCGCGGTCTCGACCACCTGTTGTGACGCGGCATCCTCGTCGGTCTCGCCGACGGCGGCGTCCTCGCCGGCAATGTCATCGCGGGGCTGTGCCGCGTCCGCCGCTTCGACGGCAGGCTCGGCGGCGGCTTTCTTGCTGCGGCGCGCGCGCTTGGGCTTCTTCGGCTTTTCCTCCACCGTTTCGATCTTGACGGTCGGCGCATCCTCGCCGTTGCCCTCGGGCTCGGCGGCGGGCGGCACGGCGGCCTCTTCCGGCGTCTCGTGATCGGCCGAATCATGGTCGTCGTCGCGGCGGGCTTCCTCGGCCTCGGCCTTCAGCAGCGCCTGACGGTCGGCCAGCGGGATCTGATAGTAATCGGGATGGATTTCGGCGAAGGCCAGAAAGCCGTGGCGATTGCCGCCGTAATCGACGAAGGCGGCCTGAAGCGAGGGTTCTACCCGGGTGACCTTGGCAAGGTAGATATTGCCGCGGATCTGCTTCTTGTGTTCCGACTCGAAGTCGAACTCTTCTATGCGGTTGCCGCGAACGACAACAACGCGCGTCTCCTCTTCGTGAGACGCATCGATGAGCATTTTCTCTGCCATGTAAGCTGTGCTCCTCGGCATGGCCGAGGCCCGAGAGGACGCTTGCGCCTGTCAGGCGCGCCCTCCTGCGCGATGCGGTGCATGCCGAACAAATGAAATCCTGCCGGTGCCTGCCGCTGATCGCCCGGACGGAGCGAAGCCGGAACGCTGTCGTTCCGTCCTGCCTCCAATTCCGTTCGATACTGCCGCGACATCATGGGACCAAGCAAGAATGCCAATGGTTAGGCCCTCGAAGGGCCCGATGAACATACCCGCCATGCGGGCGCGGTGCGAAACGCACCGGATGAAGTCCGGCCACCGCCGGAAGAAGAATATCTCATGCAGCCGCAAGCGCCTTGCGGCGGTCCAGCGATCGATGTTTCCACAGAGGACGGGAGAGGGCCTGGTGACCGCCGCTGTCCGTCTGTCTGATCATGAACTCGGGCGCCAGGAAGACCCGGCAGCCAAGGCATCGATTGATACCGCCGACACTTTTTGGCCTTTGAAGCTTTATGATTTCCCTGTCACAATAGCAAGGGAAAAGCCGGACTTGCCTTAATATTGATGGATTTGCCATTCTCGTTGTCGACCGGTCAGGCGGCACGCAAATGGGTCACTCTGCAGGTCTTTCAAGACCGTCCGATCGCCACCTTGCGCGTTCAGGCAAACGGTGACGTCGGGCTGGGCGGCGCCAGGGGAATGCACTTTAACGACGCGTTAACCAGAGCGGCGTCATCACAGGGTCCATGAGCGGCGAGCAAGACGAATCGAGGGCGATCAGCAAGCGGGGCCGGGCGGCCCGGCTGATGCTGTGCCTTGTGCTCTGCCTGTCGGCGTCCTGTGGCCTGCCGCGCCTGGCCTTAGCCGAAGCGCTGACCGCCGCGCCGGCCCCTGTTGCCAAGCAGCAACCGGCGCCGGGCGCCGAACAGCCGGCGCTGGCTGTCAGCGGCCGGATCGCCGGCGACGAGGCGCGTGCGCGCCTCGTGCTCGAATTCGACCGGAAGCCGACCTTCTCCGTCCATTATGCCCGCGAGCCGGTGCGCGTGATCGTCGATCTGCCCCATGTCGCCTTCGGCATCCGGCCGGACGATCTGGCGCCGCGCGGACTGGTGAAGGATATCCGCTACGGTGCGATGAGCGACCAGCTCGCCCGGCTGGTGATCACCGCGGGCAAGCCGGCCGGCGTCGCCCATGCCGAGGTTATGCCGATCGAGGGCGGGCGCTATCGTCTCGTCGTCGATGTCGAGCGGGTCGAACAGGCCGCCTTTACCAAGCTCCTGTCCGGCCAGGACTGGACCAGCAGCGTCACCGGGCGCAAGACCGACCGGGTCAAGGGCGCGGATGTGGCCGCCGCCCAGAAGGGCGGGCCCTTCATCATCGCGGTGGATGCCGGCCATGGCGGGATCGACACGGGTGCCATCGGCGCCGATTCAAAGGTTCTGGAAAAGAACGTGACGCTGGCCTTCGCCAAGGCGCTGGCCGAGCGGCTGGACAAGCTGCCGGGGGTCGAGGCGGTGCTGACCCGGGATTCGGACGAGTTCCTCTCCCTGTCGGAGCGGGTGCAGATCGCCCGGCAGAAGGGCGCGCAGCTGTTCATCTCGCTGCATGCCGACACGGTCAAGCAGGCCGATATCCGCGGCGCGACCGTCTATACCATCTCCGACAAGGCCTCCGACCATCTGGCCGCCAGCCTCGCCGAGCGGGAAAACCTCTCGGATGCCGTGGCGGGGCTGACGCTGTCCGACGAGCCGGCCGAGGTGGCCGATATCCTGATCGACCTGACGCGCCGCGAGACCCAGCTCTTCTCGATCAATCTGGCGCGCGCCGTGGTTTCCTCCTTCGAGGGCCAGATCCGGCTGATCAACAATCCCCATCGCTTCGCCGGTTTCCGCGTGTTGCAGGCGCCCGACGTTCCGTCGATCCTGCTGGAGCTCGGCTTCATGTCGAACAAGGAGGATGAGGCGCTGCTGCTCGACGACGCCTGGCGCGGCAAGGTGGCCGACCGGATCGTCGAGGCCGTCGGGCGCTATCGCGGCGCCGTGGCCGCCAATGGCGGCTGACGCCGCGCATTGAAGTCCGGAGCCTGTCGCTGATCGCTTTGTTGCGAAACGAGACCTCAGCGCGACGCGCGGACCGCGCCTCTGGAATGATGCGCCAGAGATTGTCCGTTCGCCGCCTGCACAGATGCCGCGCGACTCGGCGCGGGGTCGATCGGGCAGGGCGGGCAGTTCCTCCTGTTCGGCAAAGTCTTTCCAGCCGATGACAGGTTGATTTGTGTCGCAGGGGTAACAGGCCCAAGCTTTTCCTCGGGGGAAGGGCGCTGATTCATCGTAAAGCCCTATTTTGCGCACAATCGGATCGCTATCCGGGCGCATAGGAGTCACGAGCCGTGCCTGGCCTTGCCCGCGCCGCCTTAGCCGGCGCCGGCTAATTGCGCATCTGCCGCCTGTGCGGCCACGCCGCCTCGTGATACAGGATCTTGAAAAAACCCGGATACCGCTGATGATCAGACTGATTGGATATTTCTTCGGCATCGGCACCGTCTTTGCCCTCGGGCTGGCCGCCGTTGCTGCCGTCTATCTCGGTCATATCACGCGTGACCTGCCGGATTACGAAGTGCTCAACAGCTACGCCCCGCCGGTGACCACGCGCGTTCACGCGGGCAATGGCGAGCTGATGGCCGAATATGCCCGCCAGCGCCGGCTCTATCTGCCGATCCAGGCCATTCCCGACCGGGTGAAGGCCGCCTTCATCGCCGCCGAAGACCAGAACTTCTACACCCATCCCGGCGTCGATATTTACGGCCTCGGCCGCGCCGTCATCAACAATATCCAGAACATCGGCTCCAGCCGCCGCCCCGAAGGCGCCTCCACCATCACCCAGCAGGTGGCCAAGAACTTCCTGCTGTCGGGCGACCAGACGATGGAGCGCAAGGTCAAGGAAGCGATCCTCTCCTTTCGCATCGAGCAGTCCTACAGCAAGGACCGCATTCTCGAGCTCTATCTGAACGAGATCTATTTCGGCATGAACGCCTACGGCATTGCCGGGGCGGCGCTGACCTATTTCGACAAGTCGGTGACCGAGCTGACCATTGCCGAGACCGCCTATCTCGCCGGTCTGCCCAAGGGGCCGAACAATTACCACCCGTTCCGCCGCGAGGAAGCGGCGCTGAACCGCCGCAACTATGTGATCAAGCGCATGGTGGAGGACGGTTACATCACCGCCGACGAGGGTGCTGAGGCCGAAAAGCAGCCGCTGGGCGTCAATATCCGCCGCGGCGGCTCGCATCTCTTCGCCTCCGACTATTTCTCCGAGGAAGTGCGCCGCCAGATCATCCAGCGCTATGGCGAAAACGCGCTCTATGAGGGCGGCCTGTCTGTGCGCACCTCGCTCGATCCCCGCGTCCAGGTGGCCGCGCGCCACGCACTGCAGCAGGGTCTGATCAATTATGACGAGCGCCGCGGCTATCGCGGTCCTGTGAAGTCGCTGCAAATCGGCGGAGACTGGGGCGAGGCGCTGTTCAAGGTGCCGTCGCTGTCCGACGTGCCCGAATGGGATCTCGCCATCGTTCTGTCCGTCGATGCCAAGGGCGTCGATATCGGCCTTCAGCCGAAGTCGGACGGTTCCGGCAAGCCGGCGGCCGAGCGCGTGCGCGGCCGGATCTCGGCGCAGAACATGCAATGGGCCTATCGCTCGGCCACCAATGCTCGCAAGAGCGCCCGCTCGCCCGATGGCGTGTTGGCGCCTGGCGACGTCGTCTATGTCGAGCCAATGAAGGAAGAGGGGCAGTACCGCCTGCGCCAGCCTCCGAAGGTACAGGGTGGCCTGGTGGCCATGGACCCGCAGACCGGCCGCGTGCTCGCCATGGTCGGCGGCTTCTCCTATGCCCAGTCGGAATTCAACCGCGCCACCCAGGCGATGCGCCAGCCCGGCTCCTCCTTCAAGCCCTTCGTCTATGCCGCCGCGCTCGACAATGGCTACACCCCGGCCTCGGTCATTCTCGACGCGCCGTTCGAGCTGGTGACGGGCGGCCAGGTCTGGCGCCCGGAAAACTATGGCGGCAATTCCGCCGGTCCCTCGACGCTGCGCCTCGGCATCGAGAAGTCGCGCAACCAGATGACGGTGCGCCTCGCCAACGACATGGGCATGAACCTCGTCGCCGAATATGCCGAACGCTTCGGTATCTATGACAAGATGCTGCCAGTGCTGGCCATGGCGCTCGGCTCGGGCGAAACGACCGTCATGCGCATGGTCTCGGCCTATGCGGTGATCGCCAATGGCGGCAAGCAGATCAAGCCGTCGCTGATCGACCGCATCCAGGACCGTTACGGCAAGACCATCTTCCGCCACGAGGACCGGACCTGCGAGACCTGCAACGCCACCGACTGGAAGAACCAGGAAGAGCCTGTCCTGACCGACAATCGCGAGCAGGTGCTCGACCCGATGACCGCCTACCAGATCACCTCGATGATGGAGGGCGTGATCCAGCGCGGCACCGCGGCCGGCAAGGTCAATCTCGACCGCCCGGTCGCCGGCAAGACTGGCACCACCAACGACGAGAAGGATGCCTGGTTCGTCGGCTACACGCCCGATCTCGTCGCCGGCCTCTATCTCGGCTTTGACGAGCCTGCGCCGCTGGGCCGTGGCGGCACCGGCGGTGGCCTCTCCGCGCCGATCTTCAACGACTTCATGCAGGTTGCGCTCGCCGGTTCCAAGCCGGTCCAGTTCGCCATTCCCCCGGGCATGAGCCTGATCCCCGTCAACCGCAAGACCGGCATGGCCGCGCGCGAGGGCGATCCCGACACGATCATCGAAGCCTTCAAGCCCGGCACCGGCCCGGCCTCGAGCTTCTCCGTCATCGGCGGTGCCGATCAGGCTGTGGCGCCGGAAGAGATCCTGCGCTCCTCGCCGCAGGCGAACCAAGCGGTTCAATCCGGCTCCACCGGCCTGTTCTGATCTTCGCTCCGATCCGACGGACGCATTTTTTAACGCCGGCGCGGCCTTGCCCGCCGGCGTTTGCCTGTCCATCTCCACGCCGTCCCGGCTTTACAGCCGGGGTCTGGCGGATTAATCAGCTGCCAACGCCGCCATAGCCGGCGGGGACGTCGTCACATGCGTGCCGGGCTCGAAGTCCGGCGCGCGGCCGCCAAGGGAAAACCGAGGCGCGACAGGAAGACTGAGGATCATGCGCAACGAAATCGAGAATATTGTCGACGAAATCAAGCAGGCCATAAGCCTGCTGAGGAGGCATCTTTGACTGGGATCAGGCGGTAAGACGACTGGACTGGTTGAACAACAAGGCAGAGGATCCCACCCTCTGGAATGACGCGGCCGAAGCGCAGAAGCTGATGCGCGAGCGCCAGATGCTGGATGAAAGCATCACTGGCGTGCGCAGCTTCGAGCGGCAGCTGGCCGACAATATCGAGCTGATCGAACTGGGCGAAGCCGAGGGCGACGCCGAGATCGTCAAGGACGCCGAGGAAGCGTTGAAGGCGCTGCGCACCGAGGCGGCCCGCCGCCAGGTGGAGGCGATGCTTTCGGGCGAGGCGGACGGCAACGACACCTATCTGGAAGTGCATTCCGGTGCCGGCGGCACGGAAAGCCAGGACTGGGCCAACATGCTCCTGCGCATGTACACCCGCTGGGCAGAGCGCTCGGGTTATAAGGTCGAGCTGCTCGAAATCCATGATGGGGAAGAGGCCGGCATCAAGTCCGCCACGCTTCTGGTCAAGGGCCACAATGCCTATGGCTGGCTGAAGACCGAATCGGGCGTTCACCGCCTCGTGCGCATCTCGCCCTATGACAGCAATGCGCGCCGCCACACCTCGTTCTCCTCCATCTGGGTCTATCCGGTGGTGGATGATTCGATCCAGATCGACATCAACGAGAGCGACTGCCGGATCGATACCTACCGCTCCTCCGGCGCCGGCGGTCAGCACGTCAACACGACGGACTCGGCCGTGCGCATCACGCATATGCCCTCGGGGATCGTGGTGCAGTGCCAGCAGGAGCGCTCCCAGCACAAGAACCGGGCCAAGGCCTGGGACATGCTGCGCGCGCGCCTCTATGAGGCCGAGCTGAAGAAGCGCGAGGAAGCGGCCAATGCCGAAGCGGCCTCCAAGACCGAGATCGGCTGGGGCCACCAGATCCGCTCCTATGTGCTGCAGCCCTACCAGCTGGTGAAGGATCTGCGCACCGGGGTGGAAAGCACGGCGCCATCCGACGTTCTCGACGGCGAGCTGAACGAGTTCATGGAAGCCGCACTCGCCCATCGCGTCAGTGGTGGTGCGGATGCGGGCGTGGAAGACATCGCCTGACGGCGTGCTGNGGGGTGGAAAGCACGGCGCCATCCGACGTTCTCGACGGCGAGCTGAACGAGTTCATGGAAGCCGCACTCGCCCATCGCGTCAGTGGTGGTGCGGATGCGGGCGTGGAAGACATCGCCTGACGGCGTGCTGGAGCATCGGACCGAAAAGTGGGAACCGGTTTTCGGAAAAATCCGATGCAAAAACAAAAAATTAGAGCATCGGACTGCGTGCGATTTCCAGTCTGATGCTCTAAGTCCATGATGGAACGGAGGGCGCCCCGCGGTTTCGCGGCGGCGCCCTTTTTTGTCAGGCTGCTGCTTGCGGTCAGTTGGTTTCCCGCTCGATGCGGATGTCGCCGATATCGTCGATCAGCACGGTCCAGCTCTCGGTCTCGGTCTGCTGCGGATCGGTCTTCAGATAGACGGTGGCGAAAAGCCCGGGCTGGCGGGTGATGCCGTCGGAATTCTCCGGCCGGATGTCGGTGACATAGGCATGCATACGCGTGAACTCCTCCAGCTCGGCGGAGGTGACGATGCGCGGCCCCTGTGCCTCAAGCGCGATCTGCTGGAGATGGATCTGCGCCGTGCCGTCCGGCTGGCGGAGCGCGATCAGCTTGTAGTATCCCTTCGGCCCGGATGGCGGCCCATCCGGCGTGGCGCTGCCCTGCGGGTCGAGCAGGGCATTGGGATCTTCCATCTCCTGCCAGAAGCCGGTGCTGGTCACGAAGAGAACTTCCGGCGAGAGCAAAGGCTTGCCGGACTGCGCGGTCTGGCCCGAGGCCGGGCCGGAGAGGGGCAGCGCCAGCGCAAGGCCCAGCGCGACAACAGGCCCCCAGGGCTGCCGGGATGACAGGAAACAGAGGGTGAAAGCTCGGTCTGTCCGGCGCATGCCCGTCCTTTGCCGCCGTTCCTTATCGAGAACGGCCATCGTGCTGAAGCGTTGGAAGGTCCCTTATGCCGCAGGCAAGGGCCCGATGCATGTGAAATTTCGGTTGAGGCGATCTGCATCGCCTCTCGGTCCATGGGTGGTATTGGTCACCTTCCGGCCTGTGGCGGCCAGTTCAGCCAGTAAACCGTTCAATTGGTGAGGCGCTTAATTTGTGAACTGCTCCGCTAGGATCCGGTCCGACCAGGAATAGTCCGGATCCGACAGCAGCCGGGCGGTCACGCCCTCTGCCTGGGCGATGCGCACCTTCAGCACGGATTTGACCTCCGTATGGTCGGCCACCGCATTGACGGGGCGCTTTTCGCCTTCCAGGATCGAGATGTCCACCGTCACCCGATTGGGAAGAAGCGCGCCGCGCCAGCGGCGCGGTCGAAACGGGCTGACCGGCGTCAGCGCGAGCAGCGGCGCCTCCAGCGGCAGGATCGGCCCGTGCGCCGAGAGATTATAGGCGGTGGAGCCTGCCGGTGTGGATAGAAGAATACCGTCGCAGATCAGCTCCTCCAGCCGCACGCGCCCATCGACGACGACCCGCAGCTTGGCAGCCTGGTAAGACTGGCGGAACAGATAGACCTCGTTGATCGCCAGCGCCCGGAAGCGGTTGCCCTCCGTGTCCACCGTTTGCATCTCGAGGGGGTGAAAGGCGTTTTCCACCGCTTCGCCAAGCCGCTCATAGAGATTGTCGCTCATATAGCGGTTCATCAGGAAGCCGACCGAGCCGCGGTTCATCCCATAGACCAGCTTGCCCGCCACCATGCTGTGATGCAGGGTCTGCAGCATGAAGCCGTCTCCGCCGAGCGCGACGATCACATCGGCCTGGTCCATTGGCACATTGCCGTAAAGGGCTGTGAGTTCCGCAAGCGATTCCTGCGCCTCTGGCGCGGAAGAGGCAGTGAAGGCAATCGACTCGACGTGACGCACCATGAGGCAGGACGATCTTCACAAAGCGCGCGGTCACCGATCGCGCAGGGAGGGAGCAGGACTTTGTGCTTAGCGGAATTTCCGTCAAACCAAAACCCCGTGCGGATCAGTTCGCGTTCGCCAGAACGCACATAGACCGCAGAGCAACGGTTGCGATCGCAAGAAGAGGAAAGCGGCAGCGGCTCAGCCTTCCGCCTGCAGCCCCGCCAGATCGGCGGAAATGGTGCAGATCAGACCCGCCGGCTCATAGCGGATCTCCACCCGGCAGTCGCGCGCGCCGGCAAGCCCGGCCTTGATCAGCTTGCTGCCCGTCCCCTCGCTCGCCGGCGCGCTGACAGGCGGGCCCTCGTGCTCGGTCCAATGGATGGTCACGCGGTCCGGCGTCGGCGTGCTCACGGCCCAGCGCAGCTCGACCCTGCCCGAGGGTGTCGAGAGCGCCCCATATTTCGAGGCATTGGTGGCGAGTTCGTGCAGGATCAGCGAGAGGGACAGCGTGGGCCGGGCGCCCATCGTCAGCGCCGGCCCTTCGGCGCGGATGCGCGGCGCCGCGCGGTCGTCATGCACCTCCGCCATCTGCGCCACGATATCGGCAATGGTGGAGGACCGCGCATCGCCGCGAATGATCATGTCGTGCGCCGCGCCCAGCACCGCCAGGCGGTCTCCCAGCGTCCGGCGGGCGGTGGGGATGTCGCTGGCGCTGCGCAGCGTCTGCGAAACGATGGCCTGCACCATGGCCAGCTGATTCTTCAGGCGGTGCCCGAGCTCGCGGGCAAGCAACTCGCGATGCGCCTCCTCCGCGCGCTTCTCCGTCACGTCCTGTGCCTGGATCAGGATCCCGGTCATGGCGCCGGAATGATCGCGCATGGGCTGGCAGACGATATCGATCAGCCGCTTCTCATCCGCCTGCTGCCCCGCCCGGCGAAATTGCAGCGGCATCGCCTGTGCGGTCAGCGGCAGGCCGCTGCGATAGGCCGTATTCAGACTGTCGATCAGCCCGACGGCCGCCAGTTCCGGCAGGGCTTCGGCTGCCGGAAGGCCGATCAAAGGGCGCTGGCCGCTGATGAGGTTGAAGGCGGCATTGGCGAAGTCGAACACATGGTCCGGACCGACAAGGGCGGCCGTTGCCGCCGGCGACATTTCAAAGATCCGCAGCAGCCGTTCGCGCTCGCTGATCTGCTCGCGCCGCAGCCGGACATCGGCCGTCGTCTCCGTGCAGGCGCAGAACATGCCCAGCACCGCGCCGTCTGTTCCGCGCACCGGCGTATAGGAGAAGGCGAAATGCGCTTCTTCCGGAAAGCCGTTCCGGTGCATGATGAACTCGATGTCGTCCATCGAGGTACCCTTGCCGGCATAGGCATCGGAGATGATGGGATCCACACGGTCCCAGATATCGAACCACAGATCACGGAACGGATGGCCGAAAGCGCCGGGATGGCGGTTGCCACACATCTGGGCATAGCCGTCATTGTAAAGGGTGATCTGTTCGGGGCCCCAGACGAGCAGCATCGGCTGCAGCGAATTGAGCATGACGGTGACGAGCGTGCGAAGCTCGGCGCCCCAGCCCTTCACCGGCCCGAGCGGGGAGGCGTCCCAATCGAATTGTTCAAACAGCAGCGCGCATTCACTGGTCGACTGCAACATCCGCGCCCTTTTTTCCGAAGGCGCTTGAGCCCACGCCGGAAGAATGACTGGAAATTCAAGCGGGAACAATCCCTTATCATTGGAAACTTTTCATCCATACAGTGAGATAGGCCGTATGGAAGGCTGCAAGCACGGCCACCATGCCGCCTCAAGGCACAAGGCAAGCCCGTGCGGCCGATCGCCCTCCGGTTTCCGCGCGGAAGCCGGTCGAATCGCCAGGCTATGCCGGAGCAGCGGGCGCCTCCCTGTGATGGCGGGCACCGCGGCGCAAATCTGTCGCGGCCTCATGACGTTGAAAGGAGCACACGTGATTCGCCTGCCGGTTCTCGCCCTTTTCGCGAGCCTTCTCATCGCCCCCGTCACCGCGGCGCAGGATGCCGCCCATGGCCGGCAGGTGTTCAACGCCTGCACGTCCTGTCACACCGTCACTTCCGAGCGCCACACCTTCGGCCCGTCGCTAAAGGGCGTCGTCGGCCGCGGGATCGGGACGGCCCCGGACTATCGCTATTCCGATGTCATGCATCAGGCCGGCGCCGACGGGAAGATATGGGACGAGGCGACGCTCTCGACCTTTCTTGCCAATCCATCCAAGGTGATGCCGGGCACGAAAATGCGCTTCTGGGGCCTGTGGACCGATGCGGAGATCAAGGATGTGATCGCCTATCTCGCGGCCCATCCCTGAGCGCATCTCCCGATCAGATCGGCCGTCGCGCCAGAAGTTGCGCCACGACAGGGGAGGCGACCGCTATCGACGGCGATGGCACCTGACGAATGCTTCAGTCAATTCTTGGGGCGCGGGAGGTTGAGATGATGGTGCCGGTTGAGGGGATTGAACCCCCGACCTTCGGTTTACAAAACCGCTGCTCTACCGCTGAGCTAAACCGGCTCTCGCAACGGGCCCCCCGCTCTCATCGAGCAGAAGATCATACAACGCCGTCGCGTCAGACGCTGCGCCGCGCACGTCAGAAAACGCGGCGTCGAGCGCTAGGGACCTATCAGATTTCCTTGCCGTGTAAAGAAAAAAGACGGCCCATCGCTATCCGTGCGGGCGCGATCGAGGCTTGGGCGGAGTGGTCTCAGCCGGCGTGCCGGCCGGCAGCCGATCGGCTTGCGGCGTTTCCGGCCGGCAGGGCAATGTCATGTGCGCTCGGTCGTGGTGCGGCTTCGGGCTCGCTGCACAGGGCCATGATCGTGGGCAGGTGCTGGGCGAGATGCTCGATCAGGCTGCGCACCGCCGGCAACATGCCCTGTCGCGTGGGAAAGACCAGATGGGCGATGGTCTCGATCGCGCTCCATTCCGGCAGGACCGGCGCCAGCAGGCCGATCTGGATCGCGCGGCGGCACATATGTTCCGGAAGCAGCGCAATTCCCACGCCCTCGATCGCGGCCCGTTCCAGCACCGTGAAGTCGTCGCAGCCGAGGATGGGGCGGTGGACGATTTCGGTTGCTGCGCCGTCCGGCTGCACCAGCGTCCAGCGGTCGGTAGCATGCTCGCTGTTCATCGACAGCGTCGGCAACTGCGCCAGCTCTTCCACCGCGATGGGGCCGAGCTGCGCCAGAAGCCCGGGGCTGGCCACGAGATAGCGCCGCGCCGCGCCGAGCCGGCGCACGACGAGGCCGGCATCCATGTCGATCTCGGCGCGGGCACGCAGAGCGATGTCGATCTGCTCGGCCATCAGGTCGACGCGGCGATTGGAGACGGCGATCAACACTTGAACCTTCGGAAAACGCTGGTGAAAGCTCGGCATGAGCTGCGCCACCATCGGCGCGAAACCATTGGGGCAGGCCAGCCGCACGGTTCCCTTGGGCTCGGTCTGCGCCGATGCCGCCACCGCCTCGGCCGTTTCGACGCTCGCCAGCGCCTGCTCGCAATGATCGAAGAAGCGCTGGCCGATCTCGGTGACCCGCAGTGTCCGAGTGGAGCGCTCCAGCAGGCGAACGCCCAGCTCCCGCTCCAGATTGGCGACATGCTTGCTCAAGAGCGATTTCGGCACGCCCAGCGCGCGGGCTGCCGTCGAGAAGCCACGATGGCGCACCACCGCCACGAAATAGGTGATGTCGTTGAGATCCTTCACCGCGCGCCTCCCGTTGAACCGGCGGCAGTGTTTCCTTTTGGAAACGATGCGTCAATATTCCCTGGGCTTATCGCGCCATCGTTTCCCGCGCATATCTTTGGCGGAAAGGACTTGGTCCTTCGAACCCCTGATCGACAAAGGTGCGACATGAACATTCTTCACATCGATTCCGGCATTCTCGGCGAGCATTCCGTTTCGCGGCGCCTGACGGCCGCGGTGATCGAGCGCCTGCGCGCCGAGCATCCCGAAGCTACCGTTGTTACCCATGATCTGGTCGCCGAGCCGGTGGGCCATCTGACCGGCGCCGACCTCGGCGCAGCCCCCGCAGGCCGCGACGTTCTGGCCGAATTCCTGGCGGCCGATGTCGTCGTCGTCGGTGCGCCGATGTATAATTTCACCATCCCGACCCAGCTCAAGGCCTGGATCGATCGCCTGCTCGTCGCCGGCAAGACCTTCCGCTACACCGAGACCGGCCCCGAAGGCCTGGCCGGCGGCCGCAAGGTCATCATCGCCTCGGCCCGTGGCGGCGTTTACAGCGAGGGCGCGCCGGCCGCTTCGCTCGACCATCAGGAGCCCTTCCTGCAGAGCGTACTGAACTTCATCGGCGTGACCGATATCGAGATCGTGCGCGCTGAAGGCCTCGCCATGGGCGCGGAAGCCAAGGCCGCTGCCGTCGATGCCGCACTCGCCGACATCGCCAGCCGCGAAAGCCTGCGTCAGGCCGCCTGATCCCACGTTGATCTTTCAGGCACGGCCTGCGCCGGATGCCCGACAATGAAAACGCCCCGGAGTCCGTTTGGACCCCGGGGCGTTTATCATTCAAAGCATATTGATCCGAGGGCCGGTGCCTCAGCCCTGCAGGTGACGGCGGGCCGCATAGAGCGCAATCGCGGCGGCATTGGAGACGTTGAGCGACTTGATCGCGCCCGGCATGTCGAGCCGCGCCAGCGCGGTCACCGTCTCGCGCGTCTTCTGCCGCAGGCCCTTGCCCTCGGCGCCCAGCACCAGCGCGACCTTGTCGCCGGCCAGCGTCTCTTCCAGCACCAGCGGCCCTTCCGAATCAAGGCCGAAGGACTGGAAGCCGATCTCATGCAGCTCGCCGAGCGCATCGGCCAGATTGCCGGCCTGGATATACGGAATGAGTTCCAGCGCGCCGGAGGCCGATTTGGCCAGCACGCCCGATTCGGAGGGGCTGTGGCGCATGGTGGTGATGACGGCCCCCGCATTGAAGGCGACCGCCGAGCGCAGGATCGCGCCGACATTGTGTGGATCGGTGACCTGATCGAGAACGAGCACCAGCGGGCTTTCGCTCAGGGCGGAGAGCCGGCGAACGGGCAGGGGCCGCGCCTCCAGGAGAACGCCCTGGTGGATCGCGTCCGGGCCGAGCAGCTTGTCGAGCGCGGCCGGCGCCACGGTTTCCACGGG
The DNA here is from genome assembly GCF_001938945.1 of Xaviernesmea rhizosphaerae. Classification (GTDB taxonomy): domain Bacteria; phylum Pseudomonadota; class Alphaproteobacteria; order Rhizobiales; family Rhizobiaceae; genus Xaviernesmea; species Xaviernesmea rhizosphaerae. The sequence goes on along the minus strand of NZ_MKIO01000029.1, from coordinate 248,442 downwards.
AATGCCCAGCGCCGCAGCATCGCCGATTTCCAGCCGGCCGAGCGCGTTCTGCGTCACCATCAGCCGGATCTTCTCGCGGGCCGGATTGGCCAGCGCCGCGCGCACGGTGTGCAGCCCGTAGAGCTGCACCGTATCCGCCGGCACCGGCGGCGCCTTCCAGTCGGCCTGGGCCTTGCGCCGGCGGGCCTCCGTCGGCGGGGTGGGGATCTCGCCGCGTTCGCGCTTGGCATCCCGATGGGCGCGGCGCAGCGTGGCGTAATGGGTGTCCTTGGCGCTCTTGTCGCCGTTTCTGTCTTTGCTCATGGCCGACTTATAAACCGCCGGTCTCGCCGCTGGAACCGTTTTCTAAAACCTTGTGCGAAGCGACCGTGCCAGGGTTTTCCACAGGCCAAACATGCCGGTGCCGGCAATGGCCCTTTCCCGGAAAAAACTTGAAAAGCCGTGTTGACAGTGCGGGTTCCGCCCGTCATATAGCGCCCCACGGAACGAGCGAAGCCCGCTTCAACAAGCAGCGGCAACGACTTGGGTCCGAAATCGGTAGACGATCCCGACAGAATAATGGAGGGATGCCCGAGTGGTTAAAGGGGACGGACTGTAAATCCGTTGGCTCAGCCTACGTTGGTTCAAATCCAACTCCCTCCACCATTCTGACAGGATCGACGCCGCCCCCGCGGGTATAGCTCAATGGTAGAGCAGCAGCCTTCCAAGCTGAATACGCGGGTTCGATTCCCGCTACCCGCTCCATCTTCTCGATCAAGTGCTATCTGCGTTGCCTCTCGTCACTTCGGTCAGTGATGGCCTGTGTGCGGTCGACAGTCGGGTCACGTTGGCTGCGCGGCCATCCGCTGGCCGCCGACCTTTATTCCCCACCGTCCTTTTCCCGGCAGAATCGTCATCGAACGCAGTCTCTTGATTCGCATACCGGGCGCCACCGCCCGGCGATTGCGACATCGGTTTGCGGCCGTTCAGGCGGCAAGCCGGCGAAAGCGCTTGCGGATATGCTCCAGATAATGGTGGCCGGGCGAGGGGGCGGCGCAGAGCGCGGTTGCATCGGACTCGGCAAGCCCCTCGAAGCGCCGCTCCTCGCCATTGCGGAAGCGGATCTGCAATTGCCCGTTCTCCGGCGAGAAATAGACACTGTCGATGATGCGGGACTGAACGGGAAGCTTCTGCATGGTCTTGGTCTCCTTCGGCCTGTCAGGTTTCAGTCTTGTTTCTCGGAGCCTGGCGGCTGGCACAATCAAAGGACGCGGCGCCTTGCCTTGCGATCCCTCGGCGAGGACGAGGCGGACCCTTCGCGATGCACAGTAAGAGACAGGTTCAAAGGGGCCGTAAAAGGAGCTGGTAAGCAGAAGCGTACGAAAATCCCGCGCATTTGAACGATTGCCGCAATTGGGAGACAGCACTGCCAAAGAGGCGCGGGATGGGGTCGAAGCGCACGCGCCTTTTCAGTCTCGGAGGGTTCCGCGCGGACCGCCGGGCAAGGCGGTCGGCGCGGGCCTGGCGTTGCGTGCCGCCGCGCAGGCGAATCGCTGACGCTCGATGCCGGCCACAGGCCAGGCTTCGGCCGCACTGGGGCAAATCCGCCTCTGCCTTGCGGCACAAGGCCTTAGCACCGGTTGCCGCCGGGCAGCCACGGCCCAAGGGCCCTGCGCAATTAAGTCTTGCGCAATTGCAGTGAAACCCTTAAACGCCTCACCCAAACCGGCCCGGCCGGTCGGACCTTTTTGATGGATCATTAGGAAACAGACCCATGGCAAAGAGCAAGTTTGAACGCAACAAGCCGCACGTGAACATCGGCACGATCGGCCACGTTGACCATGGCAAGACGTCTCTGACGGCAGCGATCACGAAGTATTTCGGCGAGTTCAAGGCGTATGACCAGATCGACGCTGCGCCGGAAGAAAAGGCCCGCGGCATCACCATCTCGACGGCACACGTCGAGTACGAGACGCCGAACCGCCACTACGCCCACGTTGACTGCCCCGGCCACGCCGACTACGTCAAGAACATGATCACCGGTGCTGCCCAGATGGACGGCGCGATCCTGGTTTGCTCGGCCGCCGACGGCCCGATGCCGCAGACACGCGAGCACATCCTGCTCGCCCGCCAGGTCGGCGTTCCCGCCATCGTCGTGTTCCTGAACAAGGTCGACCAGGTTGACGACGCCGAGCTTCTCGAGCTGGTCGAGCTGGAAGTGCGCGAACTGCTGTCGTCCTACGACTTCCCCGGCGACGACATTCCGATCGTCAAGGGTTCGGCTCTGGCCGCTCTGGAAGATTCGGACAAGACGATCGGTGAAGACGCGATCCGCGAGCTGATGGCTCAGGTCGACGCCTACATCCCGACCCCGGAACGCCCGATCGACCAGCCCTTCCTGATGCCGATCGAAGACGTGTTCTCGATCTCGGGCCGTGGCACGGTCGTGACCGGCCGTGTCGAGCGCGGCATCGTCAAGGTCGGTGAAGAAATCGAAATCGTCGGCATCCGTCCGACGACCAAGACGACCTGCACCGGCGTTGAAATGTTCCGCAAGCTGCTCGACCAGGGCCAGGCCGGCGACAACATCGGCGCGCTGCTGCGCGGCGTCACCCGTGACGGCGTCGAGCGTGGCCAGATCCTGTGCAAGCCGGGTTCGGTCAAGCCGCACAAGAAGTTCATGGCCGAAGCCTACATCCTGACGAAGGAAGAAGGCGGCCGTCATACGCCGTTCTTCACCAACTACCGTCCGCAGTTCTACTTCCGCACGACGGACGTGACGGGCATCGTCACGCTGCCGGAAGGCACCGAAATGGTCATGCCGGGCGACAACGTCACCGTTGCCGTCGAGCTGATCGTTCCGATCGCGATGGAAGAAAAGCTGCGCTTCGCAATTCGTGAAGGTGGCCGCACCGTCGGCGCCGGCATCGTCGCCTCGATCGTCGAGTAATGACGCCGACGATGCCGTAAGCTTGCCGACGGCAAGTGAAAACTGTGCCGATGGCGCGCAAGCGCAATCGGCACGCGGCGCCGGCATCGTCGCCTCGATCGTCGAGTAATCACGCCGACGATACGGTACGCTTGACGTCCCGCATTGACCGCTATCAGAACGTCAGGAAGGCCCCGCAGCAATGCGGGGCTTTTCTCGTTTCTGGCAAAACCCCGTTTCGCTGGCCGGACACGTTTTCGTGTCCGCAGGCCGTTATCTTGTGTCTCAACGCAGCGGCGGCGGCTGCTATCGTCCACAGACCGGGGCGGGGTGCGCCGCGGGAAGGGGTTGCCGCCGGAGACATGGGGGAGCGGCAGCCAAATGCGCTGGGAGGGCGCGAGGCTACGAACGGGGGCAACCCATGACGCCAATCTCCCATGCCGGACCACCGGCAGTCCGGTTTCCATGCCAGCGCTTCGACCCGATATTTGCGCGCCCGGCCCTCTTCAAAACCCGATCTGCCGTGCCGGGCCGCACCAGACGCCTTGCCGGCGGTGGCCTGCTTCTGGCGGCGGCATTGCCGTTGCTCCTTGCTGCAGCACCGGTTCACGCAGAGGATCGCAGCCGGCTGATCTGGTCTCCGGAACGCACGGCGGAGCGCAGCTATCGCTTGCGCATGGGCGTCAAGCTCGATGATTTCGGCGCGGCGACGGCGGGAACCGATCTAGCCGTCTCCACCAACCGGTCCGGCCGCATTCTCAGTGGCGAGGCGCCGATTGCGGTCTGGGGAAGTTTCTCCGGCACCAGTGGCAGCGGCCTGTCCCGCCATGCCTCGGCCCGGCTCGAAACCCGCAGAGGCGCCTTTCACGGCGATATTGGCCGCCGGCGCACCATTGTTCTCTCGACAAAGACCGATCTGACGCTGGAGCGCGAATTGACCCTCGATTGCCATCTTTATTCCGGCCGGTGCCAGACGGTGCTGCTGCAGCAGACGGCGCGGCTCCTGGAGGTCAAAAGCGGCACGGCGCTGGTTGCCCGCAGCCGGATGGACGGTCTGAAATTCGACCTGGAGCAGAGCCTCGGCGTCGAGCAGCGTCTCGGCCGGCTGACGCTGCGGGCCAGCCTCGACGATCTCCAGCAACAGCCGCAGCCCAGCCTCTCCGCCAATATGCGTTTGCGCTGGTAAGTCTTGCCCCACTGTCGTAGATCTCATGGCGCATGGATCGACCAATGACGTGACGATTGGAGCATCGGGCCGAAAGGTGAGAGCCGATTTCCGATAAATCCGATGCGAAAACAGCAATCTGGAGCACCGGAATGATGCGCTAGCTTCAGTCCGATTCTCTAAAAGCTCGTCTTGTGCCTGCCTATGCATCCTTCTCCGTCGTTTTCTCGACAGAGTGGCGCTGGATGTCGCTCGCCGCGAAAAGGCTGAGGAGAATGGGACCATTCGATGGATCGGTGCCAAAAGCAAACAGACAGAGCGTGCTCGCGCGGCCTTTGCCCGACGCGCTCGATCAATTGTATGGAGCGCGATTGCAGGCGGCACAGCTTGGCCGATCCCGCTCCAGGACGATTGCAGAGCGCTGAGCGAAAGCGCGGCTGCAGGAGACAGGTGGAGAAGACATGACTGACATTGCGCGTATTTTCATCGGCTTCGACAGCAAGGAAGTGGTCGCCTATCACACCTTCTGCCAGAGTATCCTGGAGAAGAGCTCCATTCCCGTCCTGTTCTGCCCGATTGCGCTCGACACGGTTGCCGGCATCTTCACCCGCGAGCGTAACCCGCTGCAGACGACGGAATTCTCCTTCTCGCGCTTCCTCACGCCCTATCTCAGCAATTTCGAGGGCTGGAGCCTGTTTGCCGATTGCGACATGCTGATGCGCACCGACATCGCCAAGCTCTGGGAACTGCGCGACGACCGCTATGCCGCCATGTGCGTGAAGCATGATTACGTGCCGAAGGTCGATACCAAATTCCTCGGGCAGACGCAGACCAAATATGAAAAGAAGAACTGGTCGAGCGTGATCCTGTTCAACAATGCCAAGTGCACGGCGTTGACGCCCGACTATGTCAACAGCGCCACGGGCCTCCAGTTGCACCAGTTCAAATGGCTCGAGAGCGAGGAGCTGATCGGCGCGCTGCCGCAGAGCTGGAACTGGCTCGTCAACGAATATGATTACAACGAGGACGCCGATCTCGTGCACTTCACCGATGGCGGCCCCTATTTCGACGAGTACAAGAACGATGATTACGCCGAGGAATGGTTTGCCGCGCGCGATCGCGTGCTGGCGGTGACGCAGCGCGCCTGACCGCCGCCGCGCCGCTGGCGCGACCCACGGCGCGACAGGCTGCCTCTGGATCTTTTCGAAACGGCGCGTCGAATGGCGCGCCGTTTGTTTTTGTCCGGCGCCGCTTTCGTACCTCTATTTGAAGAGCCGTTTGAAGAAGGCGCGAATCTGGCGCCGCATCTTCGTCATCGCCCAAAGCTTGGCCATCTGCCGCTCCATGCCGGTGAAGCGATTGGCGAGTGCCTGGGCTGCCGTCAGCGCCACGCGTGCCTCGCCGAATTCGGGGAAGCGTGCATGGATGCGGGCAAAGGCGTCGGTGGAGAGGCCGCCGCCCTGGGCCAAGCGCGTCAGGCGGCCGGACTGCTCGAACAGGCTGAGCACGGTCTGCTCGAAGGTCCAGTCATGCTCGGCATACATGTTGAACTGCAGGCCGGCCACGCCGGTGAAGCCGCACAGATGGATCCGCGCCTGCGGCATCGCCTCGATCAGCCAGAGCGCCAGCGCGAAGCCGGTGGTCGGCATGCGTCCTTCGGGATAGAAGCGGCCGAAGCTGTGATCAAAGTCGATGGTTTGCGGCGTCAGCGTGCTTTCGCGTGCCGCTGCCGGTGGCGGTTCGCCCGCGGCTAGTCCACGATCGGCAATCATGCCGACTTCCGCCTTCAAGCCATCGGGGAAGAAGGCATAGGCTCTGTCGAAATGCTTCTGAGACTTGAGGAAGCGTGTTCCGCCCGCGACAAGCCGGTGACAGAGAATCGCATCCCGGGGGAAGGGGCCCTTCAGCACCTTGGCGCAGCCGGTGAAGAACACATAGAGTGTTTGCTCCGGCAGGGCGGCGACGATCTCATCGATCACGACGCTCTCGCTGTTGGCAATCAGCGCAACGGCCTCATAGGCCGGCAGAATATCCTGCAGCTGGGTGGTCACCGGTGATTCTCCTTTGCCCGCCCTGGCCGGCTGATGGCCGCAGCCAGGGCGCCTTTTTTGGCAGGGCTGCCCGCGTTCCCGGCCCTGCAAGCCTGCACGCGCCGCCAAGCGAACATCCTGCCTGGCATGATTCTCGCCACAGACGCGATTTCCCGCCCTATAACAGCTGCGGCCACCCGGGTCTTCAGCGATTGTCTCTGCCGCAAGGCCGGGCAGGCGCGTTCAGGGGGATCTGTCGCCTTGAAGGCGGGATCGGCCGCGTCATCCACAGGCAAACCCGTCGTGAAACGGAAAATTTCTCCTGGGCACCGCTTGCCAAGGCGGGGGATTCGCATTACACGGAGCGCACTTCTTTAGGGGTATAGCTCAGTTGGTAGAGCGGCGGTCTCCAAAACCGCAGGTCGGGGGTTCGAGCCCCTCTGCCCCTGCCATTCGATCAGCGCAGTTCAGTGCGGCGGCGAAGGCGGGAAGTCTTCAGTGAAGGCAAGAAGTGCTTGAAGGAAGTGATCGGTGTCGCCTCGGCGGCGCCAGGTTTCGGAGGGTATCCTCCGGGCCGGATGTGCCGAAGGCCGGCTTTTCCCTTGCGAAAGGGGTGGCTAGTCTTTATGTAGGGTTAAACAAATGCGGCGCGTCGAGCTGGACCGAGCTTTACGCGCCGTTGTGTCGTGAGCATTCAATGGCATCGAAGACCTCCCCACTGACGTTCCTGCGCCAAGTGCGTGCCGAAACCGCGAAGGTGACGTGGCCGTCCCGTCGCGAAACGGTCATCTCGACGTTGATGGTCTTCGTGATGGTGATCGTTGCTGCCGCATTTTTCTTCGGCGCTGACCAGCTGATGGGCTGGGCGATCAGCCTCGTGCTCAAAGCACGCGTCTAATTGATAGGTGGAATGGCCATGGCTGCTCGTTGGTATATTGTTCACGCCTATTCGAATTTTGAAAAGAAGGTTGCCGAATCGATCGAAGAGAAGGCAAGCCAGAAAGGCCTGAGCCATCTGTTCGAAAAGATTCTGGTGCCGACCGAGAAGGTCGTCGAAGTGCGTCGTGGCCGCAAGGTCGACGCCGAGCGCAAGTTCTTCCCCGGCTATGTTCTGGTGCGGGCGAATTTGACCGACGACGCTTATCACCTGATCAAGAACACGCCGAAGGTCACGGGCTTCCTCGGCTCGGACAATAAGCCGGTTCCGATTCCGGATTATGAAGCCGACCGCATCCTGGGCCAGGTTCAGGATGGCGTCGAGCGGCCGAAGCCCTCGATCTCCTTCGAGATCGGCGAGCAGGTTCGTGTTTCCGACGGCCCCTTCGCCTCGTTCAACGGCGTGGTGCAGGATGTGGACGAAGAGCGCTCGCGCCTCAAGGTCGAAGTCTCGATCTTCGGCCGCGCAACGCCGGTCGATCTGGAATTCGCCCAGGTCGAGAAAGTCTGACAAGTTTCCGGTCGATCCTCTGATGAGCGGTCGGCCGGCAGGGCGGCCCAACAGCCTCCCGTCTCGCGTGGAAGGATGCCGTGCCTCTTAAGGCCGGGCAGGGTTTTCCGCACCACGCAACCGCAGCCGCCGTCCTTCTCATGCGTGGGAAGTCGGCATGTGACGGCCGGGAAACCGGCTGAACCCGTTCGGTGTCGGCCCCAGAGGGCTGGCTTTTAAGCCGGACGCAAACAGGCAGAGAGCAATGGCTAAGAAAGTTGCAGGCCACCTCAAGCTGCAGGTCAAGGCAGGGTCGGCCAATCCGTCCCCGCCGATCGGTCCTGCGCTTGGTCAGCGTGGTATTAACATCATGGAATTCTGCAAGGCGTTCAATGCCGCCACGCAGGAAATGGAAAAGGGTATGCCGATCCCGGTCGTCATCACCTATTACCAGGACAAGTCCTTCACCTTCGCGATGAAGCAGCCTCCCGTCAGCTACTGGCTGAAGAAGGAAGCGAAGATCACGTCCGGTTCCAAGACGCCCGGCAAGGGCGCCAAGGCAGGCACCCTGACCCAGGCTCAGATCCGCACGATCGCCGAAGCCAAGATGAAGGACCTGAACGCTGCCGACATCGAAGGCGCAATGTCCATGATCGAGGGCTCCGCCCGCGCCATGGGCCTGGAAGTGGTGGCGTAACATGGCGAAGCTTGCAAAGCGTATTCAGAAGATCCGCGAAGGCATCGACCCGACCAAGCTGGTCGCGCTGACCGATGCGATCTCGCTCGTCAAGGACCGTGCCACGGCCAAGTTCGACGAAACCGTCGAAATCGCCATGAACCTCGGCGTCGATCCGCGCCATGCCGACCAGATGGTCCGCGGCGTGGTCAATCTGCCGAACGGCACCGGCCGCGATGTGCGCGTCGCCGTTTTCGCCCGTGGCGCCAAGGCTGACGAAGCCAGGGCCGCCGGCGCCGACATCGTCGGTGCGGAAGACCTGGTGGAAATCGTCCAGAGCGGCAAGATCGACTTCGATCGCTGCATCGCCACCCCGGACATGATGCCGCTCGTCGGCCGTCTCGGTAAGGTTCTCGGCCCGCGTGGCATGATGCCGAACCCGAAAGTCGGTACGGTGTCGATGGACGTCGCCGGCGCCGTCAAGGCGTCCAAGGGCGGTGCGGTCGAGTTCCGCGTCGAAAAGGCGGGCATCGTGCATGCCGGCATTGGCAAGGCATCCTTCGATGCCGCCAAGCTGGAAGAAAACATTCGCGCTTTCGCTGATGCGGTCATCAAGGCCAAGCCGACGGGCGCAAAGGGCAACTATGTCAAGCGCGTGGCGATTTCGTCCACCATGGGCCCGGGCGTCAAGATCGACCCGTCCACGCTGACGGTCGCCTGATTCTTCTTCACCGCCGGCCTCTCGGGCTGGCGGCAAGAAATTCCGGCCCTTCGGGGCTGGAGATCCAGGCTCCTCGGAGCCTGGACATCCTGTCCGAGATTGCGGGTGGTTAGGCCTTAATCACGTTGCCTGCATGAGACGGGTGAGACCCGGAATATTCCCGTATCCCTTCAAACGGATGCGGAACTGTCGGTTCGAACCTCGGCTTGCCTTTCGGGATCCTTCAGGGATCCTGCAAGGGACAGGATCCTCGAGCGTCGCTCGGGATCGGTTTTCCGCTCCCGTGCGGCAAAGGCAAACCCGGCGGTCTTGCAGGATTGCGGACCGTCAACTGGAGATAGGCAGTGGAAAGAGCGGAAAAACGCGAATTCGTCACGGAGCTGAACGAAGTCTTCAAGGCTTCCGGTTCGGTTGTCGTGGCCCGCTATGCCGGTGTCACAGTTGCGCAGATGAACGACTTTCGTTCCAAGATGCGTGCTGCTGGCGGTACCGTCAAAGTCGCGAAGAACCGCCTGGCCAAGATTGCCCTTCAGGGTACGGAGTCGGAAGGGATCACGGATCTCTTCAAGGGACAGACGCTGATTGCTTACAGCACTGACCCGATCACGGCTCCCAAGGTCGTCATGGATTTCGTCAAGGGCAACGACAAGATCGTTGTTCTGGGCGGCGCCATGGGCACGACCACGCTCGATGCGGAAGGCGTCAAGTCGCTTGCGACCCTGCCTTCGCTCGACGAGCTGCGTGCAAAGCTGCTGGGCATGATCCAGACGCCTGCCACGCGCATTGCCGGTGTCGTTCAGGCGCCTGCTGCACAGCTCGCTCGCGTGTTCGCGGCCTACGCCAAGAAGGACGAAGCCGCATAAGGCGGTTTTTCGCTGTTCAAAATAAACCAGTTCGAACCGAACAAAAGGAAGTACCAAAATGGCTGATCTCGCCAAGATCGTAGAAGACCTGTCCTCGCTGACCGTCCTGGAAGCCGCTGAGCTGTCCAAGCTGCTCGAAGAAAAGTGGGGCGTTTCCGCCGCTGCTCCGGTTGCTGTCGCTGCTGCTGGCGGCGCTGCTGCTGCTGCTCCGGTCGAAGAAGAAAAGACCGAATTCGACGTCATCCTCGTCGAAGCCGGCGCCAACAAGATCAACGTCATCAAGGAAGTCCGCGCCATCACCGGCCTGGGCCTCAAGGAAGCCAAGGATCTGGTCGAAGGCGCTCCGAAGGCTGTCAAGGAAGCCGTTTCCAAGGGCGAAGCTGCTGACCTCAAGAAGAAGCTCGAAGACGCTGGCGCCAAGGTTGACGTCAAGTAATCGTGTTTTGACTTTTTGAAGAGAGGCAGCCCTCTGATGGGGGCTGCCTCTCTTTAACCGTTTTCGGAACGTATTACCCAAAAGCCCGTCGAAACGGCTTTTGGGTAATGGGTTCTCAAGAGGATGGTCCTTGTTGCGCGCCGCCCGGCGATCCGGCTGGCCCGCGCCCGACAGGACGAGTTTGATACCCATCCAGATGGGGCCGACTGGCCATCGGTCCCCATCCGTTGCAGGCCCGGATGCACAGATTTAAAGGAGCGACGATGGCTCAGACCCTTTCGTTTAATGGTCGTAGGCGCGTACGCAAAGTTTTCGGTAAAATTCCTGAAGTCGCCGAGATGCCGAACCTGATCGAGGTTCAGAAGGCATCCTACGACCAGTTCCTGATGGTGGAAGAGCCCCGCGGCGGCCGGCCCGACGAGGGGCTTCAGTCCGTTTTCAAGTCCGTTTTCCCGATCCAGGACTTCTCCGGCGCCTCCATGCTGGAATTCGTCTCCTACGAATTCGAGCCGCCGAAATTCGACGTCGATGAATGCCGCCAGCGCGACCTGACCTATGCTGCGCCGCTGAAGGTGACGCTGCGCCTGATCGTGTTCGATATTGACGAGGATACCGGCGCCAAGTCGATCAAGGACATCAAGGAACAGAACGTCTACATGGGCGATATGCCGCTCATGACCAACAACGGCACGTTCATCGTCAACGGCACCGAGCGCGTCATCGTTTCGCAGATGCACCGTTCGCCGGGCGTGTTCTTCGACCACGACAAGGGCAAGAGCCATTCCTCGGGCAAGCTCTTGTTTGCCGCCCGCGTCATTCCCTATCGCGGTTCCTGGCTGGACATCGAGTTCGACGCCAAGGACATCGTCCATGCGCGTATCGACCGTCGCCGCAAGATCCCCGTCAGCTCGCTGTTGATGGCGCTCGGCATGGACGGCGAAGAGATCCTGTCGACCTTCTACACCAAGTCGCTCTACCAGCGCGACGGCAAGGGCTGGCGGATTCCGTTCCAGCCGCAGGCGCTGAAGGGCCAGAAGGCCATCACCGACATGATCGACGCCGACACCGGCGAAGTCGTGGTCGAGGCCGGCAAGAAGCTGACCCCGCGCCTCCTGCGTCAGCTGAGCGAGAAGGGTCTGAAGGCGATCAAGGCCAGCGATGACGACCTCTACGGCAATTACCTTGCCGAAGACCTGGTCGACATGCGCACGGGCGAGATCTTCCTGGAAGCCGGCGACGAGATCGACGAGAAGGCTCTGGGCGTGATCCTGCAGGCCGGCTTCGACGAGCTGCCGATCCTCGACATCGACCATATCAATGTCGGCGCCTATATCCGCAACACGCTGGCCGTGGACAAGAACGAGAACCGTCAGGACGCTCTGTTCGACATCTACCGCGTGATGCGTCCGGGCGAGCCGCCGACCATGGATTCCGCGGAAGCCATGTTCCAGTCGCTGTTCTTCGATGCGGAGCGCTACGACCTTTCGGCCGTTGGCCGCGTCAAGATGAACATGCGTCTCGACCTCGACTGCCCGGATACCGTGCGCGTTCTGCGCAAGGAAGACATCCTGGCCGTGGTCAAGATGCTGGTCGAGCTGCGCGACGGCAAGGGCGAGATCGACGACATCGACAACCTCGGCAACCGCCGTGTCCGCTCGGTCGGCGAGCTCATGGAGAACCAGTATCGCCTGGGCCTCCTGCGCATGGAGCGCGCCATCAAGGAGCGCATGTCCTCGATCGAGATCGACACGGTCATGCCGCAGGACCTGATCAACGCCAAGCCGGCGGCTGCCGCCGTGCGCGAGTTCTTCGGTTCCTCGCAGCTGTCGCAGTTCATGGACCAGGTGAACCCGCTGTCGGAAATCACCCACAAGCGCCGTCTCTCGGCCCTTGGCCCGGGCGGTCTGACGCGCGAGCGCGCGGGCTTCGAAGTCCGCGACGTTCATCCGACCCATTACGGCCGTATCTGCCCGATCGAAACGCCTGAAGGCCCGAACATCGGTCTGATCAACTCGCTGGCCACCTTCGCCCGCGTCAACAAGTACGGCTTCATCGAAAGCCCGTACCGCAAGATCGTGGACGGCAAGGTCACCAATGAGGTGGTCTATCTCTCCGCCATGGAAGAGGCCAAGTATCACGTCGCTCAGGCGAACTCGGTGCTGGAAGAGGACAATTCCTTCGCGGAAGAGTTCGTCGTCTGCCGTCACGCTGGCGAAGTCATGCTGGCGCCGCGCGACCAGATCAACCTGATGGACGTCTCGCCGAAGCAGCTGGTTTCGGTGGCCGCGGCGCTCATCCCGTTCCTGGAAAACGACGACGCCAACCGCGCGCTCATGGGCTCGAACATGCAGCGTCAGGCCGTGCCGCTGCTGCGTGCCGAAGCCCCGTTCGTCGGCACCGGCATGGAGCCGGTCGTGGCGCGCGACTCCGGCGCCGCCATTGCGGCCCGTCGTGGTGGCGTGGTCGACCAGGTGGATGCGACGCGTATCGTTATCCGCGCCACGGAAGATCTCGATCCCGGCAAGTCGGGCGTCGATATCTACCGCCTGCAGAAGTTCCAGCGCTCCAACCAGAACACCTGCGTTAACCAGCGCCCGCTGGTCACCGTCGGTGACGTTCTGAACAAGGGCGACATCATCGCTGACGGTCCGTCGACGGATCTGGGCGACTTGGCGCTCGGCCGCAACGCGCTCGTCGCCTTCATGCCCTGGAACGGCTACAACTACGAAGACTCGATCCTGATGTCCGAGCGCATCGTCTCCGACGACGTGTTCACCTCCATTCACATCGAGGAATTCGAAGTGATGGCGCGCGACACCAAGCTCGGCCCGGAAGAAATCACGCGCGACATTCCGAACGTCTCGGAAGAAGCGCTGAAGAACCTCGACGAAGCGGGTATCGTCTATATCGGCGCCGAAGTGCAGCCGGGCGACATCCTGGTCGGCAAGATCACGCCGAAGGGCGAAAGCCCGATGACGCCGGAAGAAAAGCTTCTGCGCGCCATCTTCGGCGAAAAGGCATCGGATGTGCGCGACACCTCCATGCGCATGCCGCCAGGCACCTTCGGCACCATCGTCGAAGTGCGCGTCTTCAACCGCCATGGGGTGGAAAAGGACGAGCGCGCGATGGCGATCGAGCGCGAGGAAATCGAGCGTCTGGCCAAGGACCGCGACGACGAACAGGCGATCCTGGACCGCAACGTTTATGCCCGTCTGATCGACATGCTGCGTGGCCATGTGGCCGTTGCCGGCCCCAAGGGCTTCAAGAAGGGCACGGAGCTCACCAACGCCGTTGTCTCGGAATATCCCCGCTCGCAGTGGTGGATGTTCGCCATCGAGGACGAGAAGGCGCAGGGCGAGATCGAAGCGCTTCGCGGCCAGTACGACGAGTCCAAGTCGCGCCTTGAGCAGCGCTTCATGGACAAGGTCGAGAAGGTCCAGCGCGGCGACGAAATGCCTCCGGGCGTCATGAAGATGGTCAAGGTCTTCGTGGCAGTGAAGCGCAAGATCCAGCCGGGCGACAAGATGGCCGGCCGTCATGGCAACAAGGGTGTCGTGTCCAGGATCGTGCCGGTGGAAGACATGCCGTTCCTGGAAGACGGCACGCATGTCGACATCTGCCTCAACCCGCTGGGCGTGCCTTCGCGCATGAACGTCGGCCAGATTCTCGAAACGCACCTCGCATGGGCTTGCGCCGGTATGGGCAAGAAGATCGGCGAGCTGCTCGACGAGTATCGCAAGACGATGGACATCACCGATCTGAAGACCGAGCTGACCGAAGTCTATGCCTCCGAGGCAAAGGACGAAGTCTCGGCCTTCGACGATGCTGCCCTCGTCAAGCTGGCCGAACAGTCCCGCAAGGGCGTGTCGATCGCAACGCCGGTCTTCGACGGCGCGCATGAACCCGACGTGGCTGCTATGTTGAAGCGGGCCGGTCTGCATGAATCCGGTCAGTCCGTGCTGTATGACGGGCGTACCGGCGAGCCGTTCGACCGCAAGGTGACCGTGGGCTACATGTACATGATCAAGCTGAACCACCTCGTGGACGACAAGATCCATGCGCGTTCGATCGGTCCTTACTCGCTCGTGACCCAGCAGCCGCTGGGCGGCAAGGCGCAGTTCGGCGGCCAGCGCTTCGGGGAAATGGAAGTCTGGGCGCTCGAAGCCTATGGTGCGGCCTACACGCTGCAGGAAATGCTCACGGTCAAGTCGGACGACGTCGCCGGCCGAACCAAGGTTTACGAAGCGATCGTCCGTGGCGACGACACCTTCGAAGCCGGCATTCCCGAGAGCTTCAACGTTCTCGTCAAGGAAATGCGCTCGCTCGGCCTGTCGGTGGAGCTCGAAAACTCCCGCGTCGACGAGACGGCGGCCGCCCAGCCGCCGCTGCCTGACGCGGCGGAATAAACCTCTGGCGCAGGCGGCCTGACGGTTTCGTCCGGTCGCCTGTTTCCGGTTCGCCTGCCGCGTTTTGCGGTCGGGCGGGCCGGTGCCGGCCGCGCCCTCCTTAAGGGTGCGGTCATTCCCGTTTCAGGCGCCGATGCGCGCGAGTTCGCAAGAACGCGCAGCGGCATGGCGCCAAAGCTCAAGGGCAGCATTGCCCACTAAGGAGACAGGCATGAACCAAGAGGTCATGAATCTTTTCAATCCGCAGATGCCTGCGCAGACGTTCGATTCGATCCGTATTTCGATCGCGTCCCCGGAAAAGATCCTTTCCTGGTCTTATGGCGAGATCAAAAAACCTGAGACCATCAACTACCGCACGTTCAAGCCGGAGCGTGACGGCCTGTTCTGCGCGCGTATTTTCGGGCCGATCAAGGACTACGAATGCTTGTGCGGCAAGTACAAGCGCATGAAGTACAAGGGCATCATCTGCGAAAAGTGCGGCGTGGAAGTCACGCTGTCGCGCGTTCGCCGCGAGCGCATGGGCCATATCGAGCTCGCTGCGCCCGTTGCCCATATCTGGTTCCTGAAGTCGCTGCCCTCGCGCATCGCCACCCTTCTCGACATGACGCTGAAGGATATCGAGCGCGTTCTCTACTTCGAACACTATATCGTCACCGAGCCGGGCCTGACCTCGCTGAAGGCCAACCAGCTGCTGACCGAAGAAGAGTACATGATCGCCGTCGACGAGTTCGGCGAAGATCAGTTCACGGCGATGATCGGCGCAGAGGCCATCTATGAGATGCTCGCCTCGATGGATCTGGAGAAGATCGCCGGCGATCTGCGTTCGGACATGGCCGAGACCACGTCCGATCTGAAGCAGAAGAAGCTGATGAAGCGGCTGAAGATCGTCGAGAACTTCATGGAATCGGGCAATCGCCCCGAATGGATGATCATGAAGGTCGTTCCGGTGATCCCGCCGGATCTGCGCCCGCTCGTGCCGCTCGACGGCGGCCGTTTCGCCACGTCGGACCTGAACGATCTCTATCGCCGCGTCATCAACCGTAACAACCGCCTGAAGCGGCTGATCGAACTGCGCGCGCCCGGCATCATCATCCGCAACGAAAAGCGCATGCTGCAGGAATCCGTGGATGCGCTGTTCGACAACGGCCGCCGCGGCCGCGTCATCACGGGTGCCAACAAGCGCCCGCTGAAGTCGCTGTCCGACATGCTCAAGGGCAAGCAGGGCCGCTTCCGCCAAAACCTGCTCGGCAAGCGTGTCGACTACTCCGGCCGTTCGGTCATCGTGACCGGTCCGGAACTGAAGCTGCACCAGTGCGGCCTGCCGAAGAAGATGGCGCTCGAGCTGTTCAAGCCGTTCATCTATGCCCGCCTCGACGCCAAGGGTTACTCCTCGACCGTCAAGCAGGCCAAGAAGCTGGTCGAGAAGGAAAAGCCGGAAGTCTGGGATATCCTCGACGAGGTCATCCGCGAGCATCCGGTTCTCCTGAACCGCGCACCGACGCTGCACCGCCTGGGCATCCAGGCCTTCGAACCGATCCTGGTCGAAGGCAAGGCGATCCAGCTGCATCCGCTCGTCTGCACGGCGTTCAACGCCGACTTCGACGGTGACCAGATGGCCGTGCACGTTCCGCTGTCGCTGGAAGCACAGCTGGAAGCCCGCGTGCTGATGATGTCGACCAACAACATCCTGCACCCGGCCAACGGCGCACCGATCATCGTTCCCTCGCAGGACATGGTTCTGGGGCTCTATTACCTCTCGATCATGAACCAGAACGAGCCGGGCGAAGGCATGGCCTTCTCCGACATCGGCGAGCTGCAGCACGCGCTCGAGAACAAGGTCGTCACCCTGCACTCGAAGATCCGCGGCCGTTTCAAGACGGTCGACGAGAACGGCAAGCCGGTCTCCAAGATCCATGAAACGACCCCGGGCCGCATGCTCATCGGCGAACTTCTGCCGAAGAACCACAAGGTGCCGTTCGACGTCTGCAACCAGGAACTGACCAAGAAGAACATCTCCAAGATGATCGACACGGTCTACCGTCACTGCGGCCAGAAGGACACGGTGATCTTCTGCGACCGCATCATGCAGCTCGGCTTCACCCATGCCTGCCGCGCCGGCATCTCGTTCGGCAAGGACGACATGGTCATTCCGGACAGCAAGGTGAAGATCGTCGGTGACACCGAAGCCCTGGTGAAGGAATACGAGCAGCAGTACAATGACGGCCTGATCACCCAGGGCGAAAAGTACAACAAGGTCGTCGACGCCTGGGGCAAGGCCACCGAGAAGGTCGCGGAAGACATGATGGCCCGAATCAAGGCCGTCGAGTTCGACCCCGAGACCGGCCGCCAGAAGCCGATGAACGCGATCTACATGATGTCCCACTCGGGTGCTCGCGGTTCGCCGAACCAGATGCGCCAGCTGGGCGGCATGCGCGGCCTGATGGCCAAGCCCTCGGGCGAAATCATCGAGACGCCGATTATCTCGAACTTCAAGGAAGGCCTCACGGTTAACGAGTACTTCAACTCCACCCACGGCGCCCGCAAGGGTCTGGCGGATACGGCGTTGAAGACCGCGAACTCGGGCTACCTGACCCGTCGTCTCGTCGACGTGGCGCAGGATTGCATCGTCAACATGGTTGATTGCGGCACGCAGACCGGCCTGACCATGACCGCCATCGTCGATGCCGGCCAGGTCGTGGCTTCGCTCGGCGCCCGTATCCTCGGCCGTACCGCGCTTGACGACATCGATCACCCGCTGACGGGCGAGCGCATCGTTGACGCGGGCAAGATGATTCTCGAGCCCGATGTCATCGAGATCGAGAAGGCCGGCATCCAGTCGATCCGCATTCGCTCGGCGCTGACCTGCGAAGTGCAGACCGGCGTCTGCTCGGTCTGCTACGGTCGCGACCTGGCACGCGGCACGCCCGTCAATATGGGCGAAGCCGTGGGCGTCATCGCCGCTCAGTCGATCGGCGAGCCGGGCACGCAGCTGACCATGCGTACCTTCCACCTGGGCGGTACGGCAAACGTGGTCGACCAGTCGTTCCTGGAAGCCTCGTATGAAGGCACCATCCAGATCAAGAACCGCAACCTTCTGCGCAATGCCGAAGGCGTTCTGATCGCGATGGGCCGTAACATGGCGGTGCAGATCCTGGACGAACGCGGCGTGGAACGCTCCTCGCAGCGCGTCGCCTATGGCTCGAAGCTGTTCGTGGACGATGGCGACAAGGTCAAGCGTGGCCAGCGTCTGGCGGAGTGGGATCCCTATACCCGCCCGATGATGACCGAAGTCGAAGGCACGGTGGAGTTCGAGGACGTCGTTGACGGCGTCTCCGTTCTGGAAGCCACCGACGAGGCGACCGGCATCACCAAGCGTCAGGTCATCGACTGGCGGTCCACCCCGCGCGGGACGGATCTGCGCCCGGCGATCGTCATCAAGGACAAGAACGGCAACGTCGCCAAGCTCGCGCGCGGCGGTGAAGCCCGCTTCCTGCTCTCGGTCGATGCCATTCTCTCGGTCGAACCGAACCAGAAGGTCAGCCAGGCTGACGTTCTGGCCCGTTCGCCGCTGGAAAGCGCCAAGACCAAGGACATCACCGGTGGTCTGCCGCGCGTCGCCGAGCTGTTCGAAGCCCGTCGTCCGAAGGATCACGCCATCATCGCCGAGATCGATGGTACGGTCCGCTTCGGCCGCGACTACAAGAACAAGCGTCGCGTCATCATCGAGCCGGCGGAAGACGGTGTCGAGCCGGTCGAGTACCTGATCCCGAAGGGCAAGCCCTTCCACCTGCAGGACGGCGACTATATCGAAAAGGGTGATTACATCCTCGACGGTAACCCGGCACCGCACGACATTCTGGCGATCAAGGGCGTGGAGGCTCTGGCTTCCTACCTCGTGAACGAAATCCAGGAAGTCTATCGTCTGCAGGGCGTTGTCATCAACGACAAGCACATCGAGGTGATCGTTCGCCAGATGCTGCAGAAGGTCGAAATCACCGATGCGGGTGACTCGACCTACATCGTCGGCGACAACATCGACCGGATCGAGCTCGACAACGTCAATGACGGCCTGATCGAACAGGGCAAGAAGCCGGCCTCCGGCGAGCCTGTCCTGCTCGGCATCACCAAGGCCTCGCTGCAGACCCCGTCCTTCATCTCGGCGGCCTCCTTCCAGGAGACCACCAAGGTGCTGACGGAAGCCGCGATCGCCGGCAAGACCGACGGCCTGCAGGGCCTGAAGGAAAATGTCATCGTCGGCCGCCTGATCCCGGCCGGCACCGGTGGCACGATGACGCAGATCCGCCGCATCGCCACGGCGCGCGACGAGATGATCCTCGAAGCCCGCCGCAAGGGCACGGGCGCCGACAGCGCCAACCCGATGCTGCAGGACCTGTCGAGCGAACAGGCTCCGGCTGCCGAGTAAGCACGGTCCGTCACAAACATAAAAAAGCCGCCCGGAGCGATCCGGGCGGCTTTTTGCGTTTCAGTCCTCGGTACGCTGCAGACGGGGAGGGCCGATGATTTCGAAAGCACGAGGGAGCCACGACACCCATATGGGGGATGCGCCGAGGCGGAGACGCTCCTAACAGAATCGATGGCGCGCGAACGACGCGGCACGAGCAAGGGGAGCAACGAAACATGGCGGCAATTCAGTACGGGGTACTTTTCGACCTCTACGCTCTGGATGAACTGTATGGGTCGGGCGTGACTGCCCTCAGCTCTTCGGCGACCAAGGTCGTCTACGGCGGAGCGGGCGGAACGACATTCGTGGTGGCGGGAAAGGGCCTGTCCTTCAAGAACGGCGCGCCGACGGCGGGCACCGTGACAGGCGTCAGCTTCATCGACGGCGACGGTGAAACACTGCTGCAGGTGACGGGGGGCAGCTTCAAGGCCAAGGACCTCTACGCGGCCTATACGAAGAAGGGCAGCGTCGAGCAACTTGCGCAGGCGCTGTTTGCCGGCAACGACACCGTCAAGGGGACGGATTACGATGACATCATGTCGGATCCCAATCCGGGGAATGATACCGTCTTCGGCCTGGGCGGCGACGATTACATCGGCGGATCTGCCGGTAACAACAGGCTGGACGGTGGCGCCGGGTGGGACATCCTGACCTATGACCCCTGAACCTATGGCAACAAGGCGCTGAAAACCGGGATCACGCTGAACGCCGCCAAGGGCACGGTAAAGAACCCGTGGGGTGGCACGGACAAGATCAGCAATTTCGAGGAATTCCGCGGCACCAACGCCAAGGATACCATGATCGGAAGCGCCGGCGACGACAGTATTGCTGGCCTGAAGGGCGCCGATCTTCTCGATGGTGGCGCCGGCTATGACACGCTGCGCTATTCCCGCGACGAGCGCCATGGCGGCACCAAGGGCATCACCGCCAATCTTTCGACCGGAAAGGTCGTGGACGGCTTCGGCACGGTCGATACGGTCAAGAACTTCGAGGCGGTGACCGGCACATTCTCAGGCGATCGCTTCATAGGCGATGCCAAGGACAATACCTTCCGCGGCCTGGCGGGCATTGACAGCTATGATGGCGGCGCGGGCTTCGATACGGTCAATCTGGCCGGCGAGACCGGCGATGGACAGACGCACGGCGCCCGCGTGGATCTGCGCCTTGCCACCGGGCAGATCATCGATGACGGCTGCGGCAACACCGAAACCCTCGTCAGCATCGAGAAGATCAGGGGCACCCAGTTCGGCGACGACATCATCCTCGGCGCCGGTGACGCCAAGGCCGATGGCCGCGGCGGCGATGACCGTCTCACGGCCGGGCTCGGCGAAAACGAGCTGCGAGGCGGCGACGGTGCGGACACCTTCGTTTTCCAGTCGGCAGCAGACTCCCCTGCCGGGACCACCAAGCGCGATTTCATCGTCGATTTCCGCGCGGACGAGGGCGACCGCATCGATCTCAGCGCGCTGGGCGTCACGCTGGAATTTGCCGGGGAGGCTGGCTTGAGCGCCGGCAGCGCGCGGCTTGCCTATGCGTACAACACGGATGGCAACACGATCGTCAGCGCCGATCTCGACGGCGATGGGTCCGCCAATCTGCAGTTCCTGCTTCAGGGCAAAATTGCGCTGACACAGGAAGACTTCATCCTGTCCTGATCCAAAGCGGATCGACCTCTGCGTCCTCTCGGGGATGCACCCCGTGTGAAAGGCCACGGCGCCGGCTCCTGCCAGGCGCCGTTTTCCTGTCCTCAGCCGAAGCGAATGATGGCCACTTCGCCCGTGAGCGCGCCCTGATAGGCCGAGGCGTGCGGCTCGTCTTCCGGCGCGGCTTCGAGAACGCCGATCTGGTCGAGGTCGGCTTCGATGAAGCCCTCTTCGGCCAGTGCGTTCAGCGCCTCGCGCACGGCGCTGTCGTCATCGGGCGCACGCAGCACCACATGGATGTCGGCGCCCTCGCTATCGGCTTCCTCATAGGCCTTGCCGATGATGATGAAGACCATGGGGCCGTCGAAATTATTGTCATTGTCGGGTGTGACGGTCATCACGGTCTCCAAACCAGTTTGATTGCGGGGCGCGCATCGCGGGGACGCGCGTGCGGCAGACGGTGGCGCACCGGCAAAGAGAGCCAGCGCGCACCTCATTTCTGCGCTATAGAAAAGCGGGGAGTTTGGCAATCGTTCCCGCCCGGCCCTTGCGCGATTCCCGATTCTCTCCGGCTGTATCGCCATGCCCGCGACTCGGCGAAGCTGTAGGCGCAACAGACGGGCCGCGCGCGCCTTCGGTGCGCCAAAGACCCGGAATTGCCGGGTTTCGGCCGGCAAAAGCCGCGGAATCCGTGGCGCAGACCCTTGACGAAAGGGGTGGAAAACAGTACACCCCGCCGCATCGGAGCCGATGTGAGGTTGGTCGTTTCGGAACGCCACGTTCTGGAGTTCACCTCAAACAAGGCTCGAACCGCACGCTGAGACTGCAATGTTGCTTGCATGATGCCGATGAGGCGTCCTCTGCTTTTCGTGGGGCCATCCGCAAAACCGCGGATCGGCCCTCGTTTGCGCATTCTAAAAATGGCGTCGTTATCGCCGGAGACGGCATCGATCCGCCCGAGAGGGTATTGAGACAGAATTGCAAGGGATGGTTACATGCCTACCGTAAACCAGCTGATCCGCAAGCCGCGTCAGGCACAGGTCAAGCGCAACAAGGTTCCGGCGCTGCAGCAGAACCCGCAGAAGCGCGGCGTTTGCACCCGCGTCTACACGACGACCCCGAAGAAGCCGAACTCGGCTCTGCGTAAGGTTGCCAAGATCCGCCTGACCAATGGCTTTGAAGTCATCGGCTACATTCCGGGCGAAGGTCACAACCTGCAGGAACACTCCGTTGTCATGATCCGTGGCGGCCGCGTCAAGGACTTGCCGGGCGTTCGCTACCACATCATCCGCGGCGTGCTCGACACCCAGGGTGTCAAGAACCGCAAGCAGCGCCGCTCCAAGTATGGCGCGAAGCGTCCGAAGTAATACGTCAACCGGCGCCATTTCGCTGGTTAAACAAAAAGATAAGTTGAGAGACGACACCTATGTCCCGCCGCCACAGTGCCGAAAAGCGTGAGATCAACCCGGACCCGAAGTTTGGTGATCTCGTTGTCACCAAGTTCATGAACGCCATCATGCTGCACGGCAAGAAGTCCGTTGCCGAAAACATCGTTTACGGTGCTTTCGATGCCGTTCAGGCCAAGCTGAAGCAGGAGCCGGTCGCGGTTTTCCATTCGGCTCTCGACAACATCGCTCCGCACGTCGAAGTCCGTTCGCGTCGCGTCGGCGGTGCCACCTACCAGGTTCCGGTCGATGTCCGTCCGGAGCGCCGTCAGGCTCTCGCCATCCGCTGGCTGATCGCCGCTGCTCGCAAGCGCAATGAAACGACCATGATCGATCGCCTCTGCGGCGAACTCATGGACGCCGCAAACAATCGCGGCTCTGCGGTGAAGAAGCGCGAAGACACCCACAAGATGGCAGACGCCAACCGCGCCTTCTCGCATTACCGCTGGTAACCGTCGAACTTTTTTAAAAGGCAGTCCACCATGGCTCGCGAATATAAAATCGAAGACTACCGCAACTTCGGCATCATGGCGCATATCGACGCCGGCAAGACGACGACGACCGAGCGGATTCTGTACTACACCGGCAAGTCGCACAAGATCGGCGAAGTGCATGATGGCGCGGCCACCATGGACTGGATGGAGCAGGAGCAGGAGCGGGGCATCACCATCACCTCCGCTGCCACCACGACCTTCTGGAAGGGCCGTGACGGCAAGATGCGCCGCTTCAACATCATCGACACCCCCGGCCACGTCGACTTCACCATCGAAGTCGAGCGTTCGCTGCGCGTGCTCGACGGCGCGATCGCCCTGCTGGACGCCAATGCCGGCGTGGAGCCGCAGACGGAAACGGTCTGGCGCCAGGCCGAGAAGTACAACGTCCCGCGGATGATCTTCTGCAACAAGATGGACAAGACCGGCGCGGATTTCTACCGTTCGGTCGAGATGATCAAGACCCGTCTCGGCGCGACCGCTGTTGTCATGCAGCTGCCGATCGGTGCCGAGTCTGAGTTCAAGGGCGTTGTCGACCTGATCGAGATGAACGCGCTCGTCTGGCGCGATGAGTCGCTCGGCGCTGCCTGGGACGTCGTCGAGATCCCTGATGATCTCAAGGACAAGGCTGAAGAATATCGCGAAAAGCTGATCGAGACGGTTGTCGAGATCGACGAAGAAGCGATGGAAGCCTATCTGAACGGCGACATGCCGGACAACGACAAGATCCGCGAACTCGTTCGTCGCGGCACGATCGACGTCAAGTTCCATCCGATGTTCTGCGGTACCGCCTTCAAGAACAAGGGTGTTCAGCCGTTGCTCGACGCCGTCGTCGACTTCCTGCCGTCGCCGCTCGACATTCCGGCGATCAAGGGCATCGACGCCAAGACCGAAGCCGAGATCGAACGTCATGCAGACGACAACGAGCCGTTGTCCATGCTGGCCTTCAAGATCATGAACGACCCCTTCGTCGGTTCGCTGACCTTCGCCCGCATCTATTCCGGCAAGCTCGAAAAGGGCGCCGGCGTGATGAACACGGTCAAGGAAAAGCGCGAGCGCGTCGGCCGCATGCTGCAGATGCACTCGAACTCGCGTGAAGACATCGAAGAAGCCTTCGCCGGCGACATCGTCGCTCTGGCAGGCCTCAAGGAAACCACCACGGGTGACACGCTCTGCGATCCCCTGAAGCCGGTTATCCTCGAGCGCATGGAATTCCCCGAGCCGGTCATCCAGATCGCGATCGAGCCGAAGTCCAAGGGCGACCAGGAAAAGATGGGCCTCGCGCTCAACCGCCTGGCGGCCGAAGACCCGTCCTTCCGCGTCAAGACCGACCAGGAATCCGGCCAGACCATCATTGCCGGCATGGGCGAACTTCACCTCGACATCATCGTCGACCGCATGCGTCGCGAGTTCAAGGTCGAAGCCAACGTCGGTGCTCCGCAGGTGGCCTACCGTGAAACCATCACGAAGGCTTGCGAAGAAGACTACACGCACAAGAAGCAGACCGGTGGTACCGGCCAGTTCGCGCGCGTCAAGATCATCTTCGAACCGAACCCGGAAGGCGAAGACTTCAAGTTCGAGTCGAAGGTCGTCGGCGGCTCGGTTCCGAAGGAATACATCCCCGGTGTCCAGAAGGGCATCGAGAGCGTTCTGTCCTCCGGTCCGCTGGCAGGCTTCCCGATGCTCGGCGTCAAGGCGACGCTGATCGACGGTGCCTTCCACGATGTTGACTCATCGGTTCTCGCCTTCGAAATCGCCTCGCGTGCCTGCTTCCGCGAAGCCGCCCGCAAGGCCGGCGCGCAGCTGCTCGAGCCGATGATGAAGGTGGAAGTCGTGACGCCGGAAGATTACGTCGGCGACGTGATCGGCGATCTGAACTCGCGCCGTGGCCAGATCCAAGGCCAGGAAAGCCGCGGCGTCGCCGTGGTGATCAGCGCGAATGTTCCGCTTGCCAACATGTTCAAGTACGTGGATAACCTGCGCTCCATGTCGCAGGGCCGCGCGCAGTATTCGATGGTCTTCGATCATTATGCGCCGGTGCCGAACAACGTTGCCACCGAAATCCAGGCGAAGTACTCCGGTCAGAAGTGACCGGAGCCCTGACGCGCACGGAACGGAATTTCCCCTCGCGGGACAAGAATTGGAGAGCCGGAAATGGCAAAGAGCAAGTTTGAACGCAACAAGCCGCACGTGAACATCGGCACGATCGGCCACGTTGACCATGGCAAGACGTCTCTGACGGCAGCGATCACGAAGTATTTCGGCGAGTTCAAGGCGTATGACCAGATCGACGCTGCGCCGGAAGAAAAGGCCCGCGGCATCACCATCTCGACGGCACACGTCGAGTACGAGACGCCGAACCGCCACTACGCCCACGTTGACTGCCCCGGCCACGCCGACTACGTCAAGAACATGATCACCGGTGCTGCCCAGATGGACGGCGCGATCCTGGTTTGCTCGGCCGCCGACGGCCCGATGCCGCAGACGCGCGAGCACATCCTGCTCGCCCGCCAGGTCGGCGTTCCCGCCATCGTCGTGTTCCTGAACAAGGTCGACCAGGTTGACGACGCCGAGCTTCTCGAGCTCGTCGAGCTGGAAGTGCGCGAACTGCTGTCGTCCTACGACTTCCCCGGCGACGACATTCCGATCGTCAAGGGCTCGGCCCTTGCCGCTCTGGAAGATTCGGACAAGACGATCGGCGAAGACGCGATCCGCGAGCTGATGGCTCAGGTCGACGCCTATATCCCGACGCCGGAACGCCCGATCGACCAGCCCTTCCTGATGCCGATCGAAGACGTGTTCTCGATCTCGGGCCGTGGCACGGTCGTGACCGGCCGCGTCGAGCGCGGTATCGTCAAGGTCGGTGAGGAAATCGAAATCGTCGGCATCCGTCCGACGACGAAGACGACCTGCACCGGCGTTGAAATGTTCCGCAAGCTGCTCGACCAGGGCCAGGCCGGCGACAACATCGGCGCGCTGCTGCGCGGCGTCACCCGTGACGGCGTCGAGCGTGGCCAGATCCTGTGCAAGCCGGGTTCGGTCAAGCCGCACAAGAAGTTCATGGCCGAAGCCTACATCCTGACGAAGGAAGAAGGCGGCCGTCATACGCCGTTCTTCACCAACTACCGTCCGCAGTTCTACTTCCGCACGACGGACGTGACGGGCATCGTCACGCTGCCGGAAGGCACCGAAATGGTCATGCCGGGCGACAACGTCACCGTTGCCGTCGAGCTGATCGTTCCGATCGCGATGGAAGAAAAGCTGCGCTTCGCAATTCGTGAAGGTGGTCGCACCGTCGGCGCCGGCATCGTCGCCTCGATCGTCGAGTAATAAAAGGGCGGTCTGACGCCGCCGTTTGAAAGAGCAGGGGCATGGTGACATGCCCCTGCGATTTTTGAAAAGAGAAGCGGCTCGACCGTAAGAACAACAGCTGCCCCGCCGGCCGCTCTTACGGATCCGGCGCAGGAACACGAGCAAGGATTAGTCGAATGAACGGCCAGAATATCCGTATCCGCCTGAAGGCGTTTGATCACCGGATCCTCGATGCCTCCACCCGGGAAATCGTCTCCACGGCCAAGCGCACGGGCGCCAGCGTCCGCGGCCCGGTCCCGCTGCCGACCCGGATCGAAAAGTTTACGGTCAACCGGTCGCCCCACATCGACAAGAAGAGCCGTGAACAGTTCGAGATGCGCACCCATAAGCGCCTGCTCGACATCGTCGACCCGACCCCCCAGACGGTCGACGCCCTGATGAAGCTCGATCTCGCCGCCGGCGTCGACGTCGAAATCAAGCTCTAAAGGCCCCGCCTGAAAACGGCGGAAATAACAAGGAAGGTACGTGGATCGTTAGATCCAACGGCTTCCGGAAACGGGTGACCAAAGCGGCGGCATAAGTTCGGCGTGGATGGAAGCCTTGAACAAGAGGCTGAAGGGGTCCTTGCCCCGACAGGGACTCTCAAGAGGAACGAACCGATGCGTTCAGGTGTGATTGCACAGAAAGTGGGAATGACCCGGGTCTATAACGACGCCGGCGAGCATATCCCTGTTACGGTCCTGAAGATGGAAAACTGCCAGGTGGTGGCCCATCGGACCGAAGAAAAGAATGGCTACGTCGCTGTCCAGCTCGGCGCCGGCCAGAAGAAGGTCAAGAACACGACCAAGGCCCTGCGCGGTCATTTCGCCGCCGCTTCCGTCGAGCCGAAGGCCAAGCTCGTCGAGTTCCGCGTGAGCTCCGAGAACCTGATCGATGTCGGCTCCGAGCTGACCGCGAGCCACTTCGTCGCCGGCCAGCTGGTCGACGTCACGGGCACCTCGATCGGTAAGGGCTTTGCCGGCGCCATGAAGCGCCACAACTTCGGCGGTCTGCGCGCCACGCACGGCGTGTCCGTTTCCCACCGTTCGCACGGTTCGACTGGTAACAACCAGGATCCGGGCAAGGTGTGGAAGGGCAAGCGCATGGCCGGTCACATGGGCCAGACCCGCGTCACCACCCAGAACCTCGAAATCGTCTCCACCGACGAAGACCGCGGCCTCATCCTCGTCAAGGGTGCGGTTCCCGGTTCGAAGGGCTCGTGGATCGTCGTTCGCGACGCCATCAAGGCCGGCATTCCGGAAAACGCACCGCGTCCGGCCGGCATCCGTTCCGCTAAAGTTGAGGGAGCCGAATAATGGATTTCACCGTCACCACCCTTGAAGGGAAGGACGCGGGGAAAGTATCCCTGTCGGACACCATTTTCGGCCTCGAGCCGCGTGAAGACATCATTGCCCGAGTCGTTCGCTGGCAGCTTGCCAAGCGTCAGCAGGGCACGCACCAGACCAAGACCCGTGGCGAAGTCTCCCGCACCGGCGCCAAAATGTACAAGCAGAAGGGCACCGGTCGCGCCCGTCACCATTCGGCCCGCGCTCCGCAGTTCCGCGGCGGCGGCAAGGCCCATGGTCCGGTCGCCCGCAGCCACGAGCATGACCTTCCCAAGAAGGTCCGCGCGCTCGGCCTGCGTCACGCGCTCTCGGCCAAGCTGAAGTCCGAAGACGTCATCATCGTTGACAGCCTGGTCGCGGCCGACGCCAAGACCAAGACGCTCGTCGGCGCCTTTGCCGGTCTCGGCCTCACCAACGCGCTGATCATCGGCGGCGCCGAGCTGGACAACAACTTCAAGCTCGCAGCCAAGAACATCCCGAACGTGGACGTTCTGCCGGTCCAGGGCATCAACGTTTATGACATTCTGCGCCGCGGCAAGCTGGTCTTGTCGAAGGATGCTGTCGAAGCTCTGGAGGAGCGGTTCAAATGACGGATCTTCGCCACTACGATGTGATCCTTTCCCCCTCGATCACTGAAAAGTCGACGATGGTGTCGGAGTACAACCAGGTCGTCTTCAACGTCGCCAAGGACGCCTCCAAGCCGGAAATCAAGGCCGCCGTTGAGGCGCTGTTCGGTGTGAAGGTCACGGCGGTCAACACGCTGCTGCGCAAGGGCAAGACCAAGCGCTTCCGCGGTTTCGTCGGCCGGCAGCGGGACCAGAAGAAGGCGATCGTCACGCTTGCTGACGGTCAGACCATCGACGTCTCCACCGGACTTTGAGGTCAAACCCGCCGGGGTCCCTCTCAAGCGAGAGGGATCCGCGGGCGAGATCTAAAAAGGGAACAAGAAAATGGCATTGAAAAGTTTCAATCCGACGACCCCGAGCCAGCGCCAGCTCGTCATCGTCGACCGGTCGCAGCTCTTTAAGGGCAAGCCGGTCAAGTCGCTGACGCAGGGCCTGAGCTCCAAGGGCGGTCGCAACAACCTGGGCCGCATCACCGTGCGCTTCCAGGGCGGCGGTCACAAGCGCACCTACCGTCTGGTCGACTTCAAGCGTCGCAAGTTCGACATGGAAGCCACCGTCGAGCGTCTGGAATACGACCCGAACCGCACGGCCTTCATCGCGCTGATCCGCTATGAAGACGGCACCCAGTCCTACATCCTGGCGCCGCAGCGCCTGGCTGTCGGTGACAAGGTCATCGCCTCCGACAAGGCCGTCGACGTCAAGCCCGGCAACACCATGCCGCTGCAGGCGATGCCGGTCGGCTCGATCGTCCACAATGTCGAGCTGAAGCCCGGCAAGGGCGGCCAGATCGCCCGTTCGGCCGGCACCTATGTGCAGCTCGTCGGCCGCGACCAGGGCATGGCCATCCTGCGCCTGAACTCCGGCGAACAGCGCCTGGTTCACGGCACCTGCCTGGCCACTGTCGGCGCCGTATCCAACCCCGATCACGGCAACATCAACGACGGCAAGGCCGGTCGTTCGCGCTGGCGCGGCAAGCGTCCGCACGTTCGCGGCGTCGTCATGAACCCGGTCGACCATCCGCACGGCGGTGGTGAAGGCCGCACCTCGGGCGGCCGCCATCCGGTTACCCCCTGGGGCAAGCCGACCAAGGGCAAGCGGACGCGCTCGAACAAGTCGACCGACAAGTTCATCATGCGCTCGCGCCATCAGCGTAAGAAGTAAGAGAGGAAGTTTCCAATGGCTCGTTCAGTTTGGAAAGGTCCGTTCGTCGACGGCTATCTTCTCAAGAAGGCTGAGAAGGTGCGCGAGGGCGGCCGCAATGAAGTCATCAAGATCTGGAGCCGCCGCTCCACGATCCTGCCGCAGTTCGTCGGACTGACCTTCGGTGTCTACAACGGCAGCAAGCACGTTCCCGTCAGCGTTAACGAGGACATGGTCGGTCACAAGTTCGGCGAGTTCTCGCCGACCCGGACCTACTACGGCCACGGCGCCGACAAGAAGGCGAAGAGGAAGTAATCATGGGCAAGGCAAAAGCCGAACGCCGGCTGGCGGACAATGAAGCGCAGGCCGTTGCGCGCACCATCCGCGTCAGCCCCCAGAAGCTCAACCTGGTTGCCGCGATGATCCGCGGCAAGAAGGTCGACCGCGCTCTGGCCGAACTGGAATTTTCGCGCAAGCGGATCGCCGGTACGGTCAAGAAGACGCTCGAATCCGCTATCGCCAATGCCGAGAACAACCATGACCTCGACGTCGACTCGCTCGTCGTCGCCGAGGCCTTCGTCGGCAAGTCGATCGTCATGAAGCGTTTCCACGCCCGTGGCCGTGGCCGCGCCTCGCGCATCGAGAAGCCGTTCTCGCACCTGACCATCGTCGTGCGGGAAGTCGAAGCCAAAGGGGAGGCCGCATAATGGGCCAGAAAATTAATCCGGTTGGTTTCCGTCTCGGCATCAACCGCACCTGGGACAGCCGCTGGTTCGCCGACAACGCCGAATACGGCCAGCTGCTCCATGAAGACCTGAAGATCCGCAAGTACCTGATGAGCGAGCTCAAGCAGGCCGGCATCTCCAAGGTCGTCATCGAGCGTCCGCACAAGAAGTGCCGCGTCACGATTCACTCGGCACGTCCGGGCCTGATCATCGGCAAGAAGGGCGCTGACATCGAGAAGCTGCGCAAGACGCTGTCGCAGATGACGTCTTCCGAGACGCATCTCAACATCGTCGAAGTGCGCAAGCCGGAAATCGACTCGACGCTCGTCGCCCAGTCGATCGCCCAGCAGCTCGAGCGCCGCGTGGCCTTCCGCCGCGCCATGAAGCGTTCCGTTCAGTCGGCCATGCGTCTGGGTGCCGAAGGCATCAAGATCACCTGCGCCGGCCGCCTCGGCGGCGCGGAAATCGCCCGCACCGAATGGTACCGTGAAGGCCGCGTGCCGCTGCACACGCTGCGCGCCGACATCGACTACGGCGTTGCCGAGGCCGAAACCGCTTTCGGTATCTGCGGCATCAAGGTCTGGATCTTCAAGGGCGAAATCCTCGAGCACGATCCGATGGCCTCGGAGCGCCGTGCGAGCGAGAATGACAGTCAGGGTCCGGGCAGCCGCGAACGCGGTGATCGCGATCGCGACCGTCGTCGTGAACGTGAAAACGCGTAACAGTCGCGTTTGGCAGCCAATATCGGAGAAGTAAAAAAATGTTGCAGCCAAAGCGTACGAAGTACCGCAAACAGTTCAAGGGCCGCATCAAGGGTGTCGCCAAGGGCGGGTTCGATCTCGCCTTCGGTGAATACGGCCTGAAGTCCCTGGAACCGAACCGCGTCAACGCCCGTGAGATCGAAGCGGCCCGCCGCGCGATCACCCGCCACATGAAGCGTGCCGGCCGCGTCTGGATCCGTGTGTTCCCCGACGTGCCGGTCACGGCAAAGCCCACCGAAGTCCGTATGGGTAAGGGTAAGGGCTCCGTTGAGTACTGGGCATGCAAGGTCAAGCCCGGCCGCATGATGTTCGAAATCGATGGCGTCAGCGAAGAACTCGCCCGTGAGGCGCTTCGCCTTGGTGCTGCGAAACTCTCTGTCAAGACGCGCTTCGTGCAGCGCATTGCAGAGTAAGGAGTGAAGCCCATGAAAGCCGCAGATGTTCGCGCGCTCAGCGCCGACCAACTCAACGAAGAGCTTGCCAAGCTGAAGAAGGAGCAGTTCAACCTGCGCTTCCAGAAGGCGACCGGCCAGCTCGAGAAGTCCTCGCGCATCACTGAAGTCCGCAAGGATATTGCGCGCATCAAAACCATTGCCCGCCAGAAGGCGGCCGAAGCCAAGGCCTAAAGGACGAAACTCATGCCGAAACGCATTCTGCAGGGCACGGTCGTTTCCGACAAGAACGACAAGACCGTTGTCGTACGTGTCGAGCGCCGCTTTGCGCACCCGATTCTCCAGAAGACCGTGCGCCGGTCGAAGAAGTACAAGGCGCATGATGAAAATAACCAGTACAAGGTCGGCGACGTCGTATCCATCGAGGAATGCGCGCCGATCTCCAAGGACAAGCGCTGGACCGTTGTTGCGGCCCACGCCTAAGCCTTAAGGCTGGAAGATCAGGAAGCCCCGCCACGTCGTCATGACCAGGGCGGGGCTTCTGCTTGGAGCGGATCGGATGGGCGAGGGCGCTGGCAGCGCCGCCCGCGCCGGGTGTCCGAAACCAAGCTTTTTCCCGCGCGCTACTTGAAAGTGGCGGGGAATCCTGTATGAAGCTGCATCAAAGAACGCCCGGTGCTCTGGGCGTTCTTTTGCTTTTGAGCGCACGGAAGGTCCTGTCTTCAGGAAACCACCCTGGCAACGATCATCCCCGCGCACGCAAAACATTTCGACAAGCTGGAACAGGGGGCTTTTCCGTGAGGACGGTCAGGCCCAACCGGTCCGGTCACAACAAGAAGGCGACCTGACATGATTCAGATGCAAACAAACCTCGACGTGGCGGATAATTCCGGCGCACGTCGTGTCATGTGCATCAAGGTGCTGGGCGGCTCCAAGCGCAAGTATGCTTCCGTTGGCGACGTCATCGTCGTCTCGATCAAGGAGGCGATCCCGCGCGGCCGCGTCAAGAAGGGCGACGTGATGAAGGCGGTTGTCGTGCGCACCGCCAAGGACATCCGCCGTCCGGACGGCAGCGTCATCCGTTTCGACAACAATGCAGCTGTTCTGATCGACAACAAGAAAGAGCCGATCGGCACCCGTATCTTCGGACCGGTTCCGCGCGAACTCCGCGCCAAGAACCACATGAAGATCATCTCGCTGGCTCCGGAAGTGCTGTAAGGAAGACGACGGCGATGCAAAAGATTCGTAAGGGCGACAAGGTCGTCATCCTGACCGGTAAGGACAAGGGCCGTACCGGCGAAGTCATCCAGGTCATGCCGAAGGAAGACCGTGCGGTCGTTCGCGGCATCAACATGGTCAAGCGCCACCAGCGCCAGACCCAGACCCAGGAAGCCGGCATCATCTCCAAGGAAGCGCCGATCCACCTGTCCAACCTCGCGGTCGCAGACCCCAAGGATGGCAAGCCGACCCGCATCGGGTTCCGTTTTGAAGGTGACAAGAAGGTTCGGTTCGCCAAGCGTTCGGGAGAAGTGATCAATGGCTGAAGCAGCAAACTACGAGCCCCGGCTCAAGACCGAATACGTCAACCGGATCCGCAAGGCTCTGCAGGACGCGTTCAACTACTCCAACGAAATGCAGATCCCGAAGCTTGAAAAGATCGTGATCAACATGGGCGTTGGCGAAGCGACCGGCGACTCCAAGAAGCCGACCATCGCAGCGGCCGATCTCGCAGCGATCGCCGGCCAGAAGCCGGTCATCACCCGCGCGCGCAACTCCATCGCCGGCTTCAAGGTCCGCGAAGGCATGCCGATCGGTGCCAAGGTGACGCTGCGCGGCGCCCGCATGTATGAGTTTGTCGACCGCCTGGTCAACATCGCGCTCCCGCGCGTTCGCGACTTCCGCGGCCTCAACCCGAAGTCCTTCGACGGCCGTGGCAACTTCGCCATGGGCCTCAAGGAACACATCGTGTTCCCCGAGATCAACTACGACAAGGTCGATCAGATGTGGGGCATGGACATTATCGTTTGCACGACGGCTCCGACCGACGACGAAGCACGGGCTCTTCTGAAAGAGTTCAACTTCCCGTTCCGCCAGTAAGCCGTAACGACAAGCAGAAGGATTGAATTTCAATGGCGAAAACGAGCGCAATTGAAAAGAACAAGCGCCGTCGTAAGACGGTCGCGAACCAGGCTGCAAAGCGCGCTGAGCTCAAGGCCATCGTCATGAACCAGGCTCTTCCGATCGAAGAGCGTTTCAAGGCGACGCTGAAGCTGGCGGCTCTGCCGCGTGACGGGTCGAAGACCCGCATCCGCAACCGTTGCGAAGTCACCGGTCGCCCCCGCGCCTTTTACCGCAAGCTCAAGATGTCGCGTATCGCGCTGCGTGAGCTCGGCAATTTCGGCAAGGTGCCGGGCATCGTGAAGTCGAGCTGGTAAGGAGACGGGAAAATGACGATGACTGATCCCTTGGGCGATATGCTCACCCGTATCCGCAACGGCGCCGCACGCCGCAAGTCGAGCGTTTCCACGCCGGCTTCCAAGCTGCGCGCCCGCGTTCTCGACGTTCTCCAGGCCGAAGGCTACATCCGCGGTTACTCGGAAGTCGCGTTCGACAACGGCAAGAACGAGCTCAACATCGAGCTGAAGTACTACGAAGGCCAGTCCGTGATCCGCGAGATCGGCCGCGTTTCCAAGCCGGGCCGCCGGGTCTATGTCTCGGTCAAGTCCATCCCGCAGGTGGCCAACGGCCTCGGCATCACCATCCTTTCGACCCCGAAGGGCGTGATGGCCGACCATCAGGCACGTGAACAGAACGTTGGTGGCGAGGTTCTCTGCTCGGTCTTCTAAGGCTGTAGCAGGGCATCTCCCGTCGAACAGACAGGATTCAAAACAATGTCTCGTATCGGTAAAAAGCCCGTTCAGGTTCCCGCTGGCGTCACGGCCGCCGTCAATGGCCAGACCGTCACCGCCAAGGGCCCGAAGGGCGAACTGACCTTCGTCGCCAATGACGAAGTTTCGGTGGCGCTGGAGAACAACGCGGTTGTTGTCGCGCCTGTGTCGCAGACCAAGGATGCTCGTGCAAAGTGGGGCATGTCCCGCACGATGATCGAGAACATCTTCAAGGGTGTCAAGGACGGCTACGAGCGCAAGCTCGAAATCAACGGCGTCGGTTACCGCGCGTCCATGCAGGGCAAGAACCTGCAGCTGGCGCTCGGTTTCAGCCACGACGTGATCTACCAGACGCCCGAGGGCATCTCGATTGCTGTTCCGAAGCCGACCGAAATCGTCGTGTCCGGCATCAACAAGCAGCAGGTTGGCCAGGTCGCCGCAGAGATCCGCGAATATCGTGGCCCCGAGCCCTACAAGGGCAAGGGCGTCAAGTACGCCGGAGAGCGGATCGTCCGCAAAGAAGGCAAGAAGAAGTAAGGATCACGCGAAATGGCTAACAGGAAAGACACCACTGTGCGTCGCGCCAACCGCGTGCGTCGCCATCTCAAGGCGGTTGCCAATGGGCGTCCGCGCCTGTCGGTGCATCGCTCGTCGAAGAACATCTACGTTCAGGTTATCGATGACGTCGCCGGCAAGACCATTGCCGCTGCCTCGACCCTCGACTCCGGTCTGCGCGGCTCGCTGAAGACCGGCGCCGACGTTGCCGCGGCTTCCGCTGTCGGCAAGCTGATTGCCGAGCGCGCGACGGCCGCCGGCGTCACCGAGGTCGTTTTCGACCGCGGCTCGTTTCTCTTCCACGGCCGCGTCAAGGCTCTCGCCGACGCAGCCCGCGAAGGCGGCCTGAGCTTCTGATTTCGTCTTTCCGCCCGAATCCGCAAGGGTTCGGGCGGACGCATGCCCGGCGTCAGCCGGGCCGCTTTCCCGCACAGCCGGGGGAGGGCCCCAAGCGGCCGGTTTCGCCGTTCCACGCCGCGTGACACACGCGGCTCAGGCGCGGCATCTCCGTCAATCTGCCGATTGCACCCGGAAAAGAACAAAGGAAAAGGACAATGGCACAGGAAAGAAGAGGTTCTCGCGAAGACCGCCAGAACCGCGAGGAGCGCGACAGCGAATTCGTTGACAAGCTCGTCGCCATCAATCGCGTCGCCAAGGTGGTGAAGGGCGGCCGTCGTTTCGGCTTCGCTGCTCTCGTCGTCGTCGGTGACCAGAAGGGCCGGGTCGGTTTCGGCCATGGCAAGGCACGCGAAGTGCCGGAAGCAATCCGCAAGGCAACCGAAGCTGCCAAGCGCGAACTGATCTTCGTTCCGCTGCGTGGCGGCCGTACCCTGCATCATGACGTTCACGGCCGCCACGGCGCCGGTAAGGTCCTGCTGCGTTCGGCCAAGGCTGGTACCGGCATCATCGCCGGCGGCCCGATGCGCGCCGTTTTCGAAACGCTCGGCATGCACGACGTCGTCGCCAAGTCGACCGGTTCGTCGAACCCGTACAACATGATCCGCGCCACCTTCGACGCTCTGAAGAATCAGATGCATCCGAAGGACATCGCGGCCCAGCGCGGCATCAAGTACGCCACGCTCCAGGGTCGCCGTGAAGCCGCCGGCATGGTCTCTGCGGAAGAATAAGGGAGCATCCACGCCATGGCTAACCAGGAAACCGCTACGAAGACGGTGACGATCGAACAGATCGGCAGCCCGATCCGCCGGCCGGCCGTGCAGCGCCAGACGCTGATCGGTCTCGGCCTTAACAAGATGCACCGGGTTCGTACCCTGGAAGACACCCCTTCCGTTCGCGGCATGATCCGGTCCGTCCAGCACCTCGTGCGCGTCGTCGACGAGAAGTGAGGGAGCAAAGATCATGAAGCTCAACGACATCAGCGATAACGAAGGCGCGACCAAGAACCGCAAGCGCGTCGGTCGCGGCATCGGCTCCGGCTCCGGCAAGACCGGCGGCCGCGGCGTCAAGGGTCAGAAGGCCCGCTCCGGCGTGGCCATCAACGGCTTCGAAGGCGGCCAGATGCCCATCTACCGCCGTCTGCCGAAGCGCGGCTTCAACAACATCTTCCGTGAGGAATATGTTGTCGTGTCGCTCGGCCGCATCCAGACGGCGATCGATGCCGGCAAGCTCGACGCTGCCGCAACGATCGACGCCGATGCGCTCAAGGCTGCCGGCGTGATCCGTCGCCCGAAGGCTGGCGTTCGCGTTCTCGCCGACGGCGAGCTGACGGCGAAGGTCTCGATCCAGGCCGTCGGCGCCTCCAAGGCTGCCGTCGAGAAGATCGAGAAGGCTGGCGGCACGATCGTGCTTCCGGCCGTCGAAGCCGCCGACGCGGAATAAGCTTGAAGACAAACCGCCCGGGGTGTTAAAGCTCCGGGCGGTTTTTTGTCCGATCGGCACGCCTCTTTCAAGAAAGGGCGGTCAGGCATGACGGGCGACGCCTCCTGAGACTGCCAGCGGCGCCGATGGCGCCTTTCGCGAGAAAGCGGCGGGTGGTCTCAAGCCGGGCTTCAATCGATTAGAGGTTGGAGACCGGGTGGGGAGGGCGCGCTGCCTGGCTTGCATTGGCTCTTGTGCAGGGGACAGGAAGGCCGGGAGGACCTGACGGGCAGGCGCATGAGCGTCGGCCGCCAGTGCGACCCGGTTTCAAACATGGCAACAAGGCCAGTTCGGGACCGAGGGGGTTCTTCATCCGCAGGTTCCGATTGGCTTCGCGGAGAATCGCATGGCTTCTGCAGCGGAACAGCTCGCCTCCAATCTGAATTTTTCCACCTTTTCGAAGGCGACCGACCTCAAGAAGCGGCTCTGGTTCACGCTGGGCGCGCTTCTCGTCTATCGTCTCGGCACCTACATCCCTCTTCCGGGGCTCAATCCCGATGCGTTCGCCCAGGCTTTCCGGGGCCAGAGCGGTGGCATTCTCGGCCTGTTCAACATGTTCTCCGGCGGCGCCGTCGAGCGCATGGCGATCTTCGCGCTTGGGATCATGCCCTATATCTCGGCCTCCATCATCGTGCAGCTGATGACCTCGGTCATTCCGGCGCTGGAGCAGCTGAAGAAGGAAGGCGAGCAGGGCCGCAAGATCATCAACCAGTACACCCGCTACGGCACGGTGCTCCTCGGCACGGTCCAGGCCTATGCGATCTCCGTGGGACTGGAGAGCGGCAATGGTCTCGTGGCCGATCCGGGCTGGTTCTTCCGCGTGTCCACCGTGATCTCGCTGCTTGGCGGCACGATGTTCTTGATGTGGCTCGGTGAGCAGATCACCTCGCGCGGCATCGGCAACGGCATTTCGCTGATCATCTTCGCCGGAATCGTCGCGCATCTGCCGACGGCCCTTGCCGGCACGCTGGAACTCGGCCGAACCGGCGCCCTGTCGACGCCGCTCATCCTTTTCCTGATCGTGATGATCGTCGCGGTGATCGCGCTGATCGTCTTTGTGGAGCGTGCCCAGCGCCGGCTTCTGATCCAGTATCCGAAGCGCCAGGTCGGCAACCGCATGTATCAGGGCGACACGTCGCACCTGCCGCTGAAGCTGAACACGGCCGGCGTCATTCCCGCGATCTTCGCTTCCTCGCTGTTGCTTCTGCCGGCGACGCTGGCGGGCTTTGCCAAGTCGGCCAACATGCCGGCCTGGGCGACCGCGATCGTCAGCGCGCTCGGCCATGGCAAGCCGCTCTACATGGCGCTCTATGCCGCCATGATCGCCTTCTTCGCCTTCTTCTACACGGCCATCGTCTTCAATCCGAAGGAGACGGCCGACAATCTCAAAAAGCATGGCGGTTTCATCCTCGGCATTCGCCCGGGTGAGCGGACCGCGGAATATATCGACTATGTCCTGACCCGGATCACGGTCCTTGGGGCGATCTACCTGATCTTCGTGTGCATCCTGCCCGAGTTTCTCATCGCTCAGACAGGTGTGCCCTTCTACCTTGGTGGTACATCGCTTTTGATTGTTGTCAGCGTCACCCTCGATACGGTAGCACAGATTCAAGGGCACCTCATTGCGCAGCAATATGAGGGGCTTATTCGCAAATCGAAGCTGCGTGGAGGCAAGAGGGGGCGATGAGGCTGATTTTTCTGGGACCGCCTGGTGCGGGCAAGGGCACACAGGCAAAGCTGCTGACGGACAAGCACGGCATTCCGCAGCTGTCCACCGGCGACATGCTGCGGGCGGCTGTGGCGGCCGAATCCGATATCGGCAAGCGCGCCAAGGCGGTGATGGACGCCGGCCAGCTCGTGTCCGACGACATCGTCAACGAGATCGTGTCGCAGCGCATCGATTCGGAGGATTGTGCGCGCGGCTTCATTCTGGACGGCTATCCCCGCACGGTTCCCCAGGCGATCGCCCTGGGCAAGATCCTCGAGAGCAAGGGCTTGCAGCTGAATGCTGTGATCGAGCTCAAGGTCGACGAGGCTGCCCTGGTGCGCCGGATCGAGAATCGGGTTAAGGAGACGCTCGAAGCCGGCGGCAAGGTCCGCTCGGACGACAATCCGGAAGCGGTTCGCAAGCGTCTCGTCGAGTATCGCGAGAAGACCGCTCCGCTTTCGGAATATTACGCATCGCGCGGCGAGCTGAAGACGGTGGACGGCATGGCGCCGGTCGAGACCGTAACGCGCGAGATCGATCGGATTCTGTCCGAAGCCGCTGCGGTGGCCTAAAAACAACCGGCCGGGGAGTTGACTTTTCCGGCCGATTCCGTAAAAGACCGCACCAACTCGCTACAGGCAAGGAACCGGCGCGGACTTTCGGCAACGAAGCCCGGGCGCGGTCTTTTTCCGTGTTCGACCATTTATAGAAGCAGACGGCTTTTCAAGGCTGCAACAGAGCACCTATTGCCGGATGGCAACTGGAATCAAGGAGAAACGACGTGGCTCGTATCGCTGGCGTCAACATCCCGACGGCTAAGCGCGTAGTAATCGCGCTCACCTATATTCACGGGATCGGACCGAAGTTCGCACAGGAAATCACCGAGAAGGTCGGCATCCCCGCTGACCGTCGCGTTCATCAGCTGACGGACGCGGAAGTCCTGCAGATCCGCGAAACCATCGACCGTGACTATCAGGTCGAAGGTGATCTGCGTCGCGAGACCTCGATGAACATCAAGCGTCTGATGGACCTTGGCTGCTACCGCGGCCTGCGCCATCGCCGCTCGCTGCCGGTTCGCGGCCAGCGCACGCACACCAATGCCCGCACCCGCAAGGGTCCGGCCAAGGCGATTGCCGGCAAGAAGAAGTAAAGCCCCGCTCCTTGCGAGGCAAAGAGGCTGGCGCGAGGGCGCCGGCCTCTTTTTGTAGTTTGAAGGGCATGCCGAATCGGTGCATGCGCTTTGAAGGCATGGCCGGCGTTCGCGCCGGCAACCCGGTTGGGAAGGCGTTTTCTTCCCGGTGGAGCCGCTGGCATTACGGCGGTGCAGAGATCATTGAAAGGTAGACCA
Organism: Xaviernesmea rhizosphaerae; assembly: GCF_001938945.1. Taxonomy (GTDB): domain Bacteria; phylum Pseudomonadota; class Alphaproteobacteria; order Rhizobiales; family Rhizobiaceae; genus Xaviernesmea; species Xaviernesmea rhizosphaerae. The sequence goes on along the minus strand of NZ_MKIO01000029.1, from coordinate 209,052 downwards.
TGGCCAAAGAAGCCACCCGCGTTCGCCGCCGCGAACGTAAGAACATTTCCTCCGGCGTCGCGCACGTCAATTCGTCCTTCAACAACACGATGATCACGATCACCGATGCCCAGGGCAACGCGATTGCCTGGTCTTCGGCTGGCTCGAAGGGCTTCAAGGGTTCGCGCAAGTCGACCCCCTTCGCCGCCCAGATCGCTGCCGAAGATGCTGCCAAGAAGGCGCAGGAACACGGCATGCGCACGCTCGAAGTCGAAGTCTGCGGCCCGGGTTCCGGCCGTGAATCGGCTCTGCGCGCCCTGCAGGCTGCCGGCTTCATGATCACCTCGATTCGTGACGTGACGCCGATCCCGCACAATGGCTGCCGTCCGCGCAAGAAGCGCCGCGTCTGATTTTTGCTCGCGCTTGCCGAAGGGGCTTTTGCCGCTTCGGCGCTTCAATGCTCGGTCGTCACGATTGGATGGTGGCGACGAACGGAAGGCAACAAAGATGATTCAGAAAAACTGGCAGGAATTGATCAAGCCGAACAAGGTGGAATTCACGTCTTCCGGTCGCACCAAGGTCAGCCTTGTTGCGGAACCGCTGGAGCGTGGTTTCGGCCTGACGCTTGGCAATGCCCTGCGTCGCGTGCTTCTGTCTTCGCTGCGCGGCGCCGCCGTGACGGCGGTGCAGATCGACGGTGTGCTCCATGAGTTCTCCTCGATCCCCGGCGTGCGCGAAGATGTGACGGACATCGTCCTCAACATTAAGGAAATCGCCATCAAGATGGATGGCGACGATGCCAAGCGCATGGTCGTTCGCAAGCAGGGCCCGGGCGTGGTCACGGCTGGCGACATCCAGACGGTCGGCGATATCGAGATCCTGAACCCCAACCATGTGATCTGCACGCTGGACGACGGCGCCGAGATCCGCATGGAGTTCACGGTCAACAACGGCAAGGGCTATGTTCCTGCCGATCGCAACCGTTCGGAAGATGCGCCGATCGGCCTCATCCCGGTGGACAGCCTGTACTCCCCGGTCAAGAAAGTGTCCTACAAGGTGGAAAACACCCGTGAAGGCCAGGTTCTGGACTATGACAAGCTGACCATGACGATCGAGACCAATGGCTCGGTCACCGGTGAAGACGCCGTCGCCTTCGCAGCCCGAATCCTGCAGGATCAGCTGTCGGTCTTCGTCAACTTTGACGAGCCGCAGAAGGAAACCGAGGAAGAGGCCGTCACCGAGCTCGCCTTCAACCCGGCGCTGCTCAAGAAGGTCGACGAGCTCGAGCTGTCGGTTCGTTCGGCAAACTGCCTGAAGAACGACAACATCGTCTATATCGGCGACCTGATCCAGAAGACGGAAGCCGAAATGCTGCGCACGCCGAATTTCGGCCGCAAGTCGCTGAACGAGATCAAGGAAGTTCTCGCATCCATGGGCCTGCACCTCGGCATGGAAGTGCCGGCATGGCCGCCCGAGAACATCGAAGACCTCGCCAAGCGCTACGAAGACCAGTACTGAGAACAATAAAAAGGCAGGTCCCCATCTCTGCCTTTTCCCCGTCAGACAGCAGGCCAAGCGTCGCCAAACGATGCGGACGCCTGTATGTGCCAGGAAACGGCAGGGCCGCGCGCTTGAGATGAGCGGGAACCTGCGAAGAAGGAGATAAGCCATGCGCCATGGTAAAGCCGGCCGCAAGCTCAATAGAACCGCCAGCCACCGCAAGGCGATGTTTGCCAATATGGCAGCCTCGCTGATCCAGCACGAGCAGATCATCACCACCCTGCCGAAGGCGAAGGACCTGCGTCCGATCGTCGAGAAGCTGGTGACGCTCGGCAAGCGTGGCGACCTGCATGCCCGCCGTCAGGCCATCGCCCAGATCCGCGACGTCACCGTCGTCGGCAAGCTGTTCGACGCGATCGCTACGCGCTACGCCACCCGCAACGGCGGCTATCTGCGCATCATGAAGGCCGGCTACCGTCAGGGCGACAACGCTGCCCTCGCCGTCATCGAATTCGTTGACCGCGACGTGGAAGCCAAGGGCGCCGCCGACCGCGCCCGTCTGGCTGCCGAAGCCGAAGCTGCCGAAGCCGCTTGATCGGTTCTGAAGTTCAATCATGAAAGCCGGGCGAGCGATCGCCCGGCTTTTTTGCGTTCTATCTGTTGCGCGCTGATGGACAGGCTTTAGAGCATCAGACTGAAAATCGCACGCAGTCCGATGCTCTAATTTTTTGTTTTTGCATCGGATTTTTCCGAAAACCGGTTCCCACTTTTCGGTCCGATGCTCTTGCCCAAGGCGGAAAGCAGGCGCAGAAGTTCGCTCCGCTCTGACAGTACGTCCTCAGTGCCCTCGAAAGTCGAATATTCGAGATGCCCGTCATTGAAGACAAAAATCTCGATTCGCATTCCGACGAGCGTAATCAAAATGCCGATCGAGTCCGGCCGCGTTCGCAGGAGACTGTAATGGATGCGCTTCAGGTCGAGAAAAGCCAGAAGCTCAAACAGCGGTTGTTGATCGCTTTTCATTTCTGAAACCTTTTGTCGAACATCAACGTCAAAGCCTTTCTTGCCGCTGCACTCCCGGAAGCAGCTTCGCGCGGTACCTCTTCGATTTCCATATCGAGAGACTGACTTGGAAACGCACGCAGCACCAAGCCTTTGCAAGCTGCTGCAATATGTTCGGCACATGTGGCGGCAACCTTATGTTGTTCATCTGCGCTGATTTCGAGCTTGCGAGAACGGTCGCCTGCGCAGCCAGCAAAATCGCGATGAGAGCCGCCTGTGTCCGTTCATCTCCCGCCATCAGGCAAACCGCGGGGCAGGCGTGGCTGGTCGGGGTCGAAGTTTGCCTTGGTCAGTAGCGATTTGAGATGTGTTACCCTCAGCGCGAGATAGAGCGCGATCACGGATTGAAGAAGCAGTCGCGCGTTCTTCATTCTCGGTCGTCTACCGTCCGCTCAATCGTGGCAGCTGTCGGAGCCGAGGGGGGATGCTGCATAGGTTCTTTGCTTTTCACGCATTATCGCCTATCTCGACACGCAGTCTCATTGCCGCAGTAGGGCTCGCCGCATGTCTCGCACTCCCTTGTCGCTCGTCCAGTTCGGCATCGCCGGACTGGTGATCATTCTCTTGCTGTCCTATGCCATCGCGCCGACAGGCCTGAGCGAATCCTCTCCCGCGGTTGATCCGGTGAAGACGGCAGCTGTGGCGCAGACGGTGCCGCAGACGACCGTGCCGGAAAGCCGGGCGGAGATGCAGCTCTCCTTCTCGCCGCTGGTCAAGCAAACCTCCGGCGCCGTGGTCAATGTCTATGCCGAGAAGACGGTGCGCCAGCGCTCGCCCTTCGCCGGCGATCCTTTCCTGGAGCAGTTCTTCGGCCAGCGCATGCCGAATCGCTCGGAAAAGCAGTCCTCGCTCGGCTCCGGCGTGATCGTGCGCGAGGACGGAACGGTCGTGACCAACAATCACGTCATCGACGGCGCTGATGACATCAAGGTGGCGCTGGCCGATGGCCGTGAATTCGCCTCGACCGTGGTGATGAAGGACGAGCGCCTCGACCTTGCCGTGCTGAAGATCAAGGGCAATGGCCCGTTCAAGGTGCTGCCGTTGGGCGATAGCGACAAGGTCGAGGTCGGCGATCTCGTGCTGGCGATCGGCAATCCCTTCGGCGTCGGCCAGACGGTCACCAGCGGCATCGTCTCGGCGCTGGCGCGCAACCAGGTGACGGAGGGGAGCGATTTCAGTTTCTTCATCCAGACCGATGCCTCGATCAATCCCGGCAATTCCGGCGGCGCGCTGATCGACATGCGCGGCCGGCTGATCGGCATCAACACCGCGATCTTTTCGCGCGGGGGCGGGTCGAACGGGATCGGCTTCGCCATCCCCGCCAATCTGGTCAAGGTCTTCGTCGAATCGGCCATGGGCGGCGGCGGCAAGTTTGCCCGCCCCTATATCGGCGCGAGCTTCGAGCCGGTGACCGCCGAGGTTGCCGAAGCCTTGGGCCTGCCCCGTCCGCGCGGCGCGCTCGTCACCTCCGTTGTCGAGGGCGGGCCAGCGGAGAAGGCCGGGCTGAAGCCGGGCGAGGTGGTGCTGGCGGTCAATGGCGTGGAGGTCGAACATCCCGATGCGCTCGGCTATCGCCTGACCACCATCGGCGTCGGCCGCACTGCCCAGCTGCAGGTGAGCGACAATGGCCGCGAGCGGGAGATGTCGCTGGCGCTGGAACAGGCGCCGGAGGTGCCCAAGCGCGATGCAAGGCTCCTGGAAGGGCGCAGCCCGCTGGCCGGCGCCACCGTCGCCAATCTTTCGCCGCGCGTGTCAGAGGAGCTGCGGCTTCCCGGGCGCATTCGCGGCGTCGCCATCACCCAGCTGGCCGATGGCTCGCCGGCCGCGCGGCTTGGCTTTGCACCGCGTGATATAATCGTCGCCATCAATGGCGTGGATATCCAGAGCTCCGCCGATCTGGAAAAGATCGTGCGCGCTGGCGCCTCGCTCTGGCGCATCGAGATCGAGCGGGACGGGCAGCGGATCCGCCAGTTCTTCCGATGAGCGATCTCTTTGCCGCTGAAGAAGAGGAGCGGCTCGCTCTGGCACGGCCGCTGGCGGATCGCCTGCGGCCGAAGACCCTCGCGGATGTCTCCGGTCAGGCGCATCTGACCGGGCCCGACGGCACGCTGCGGCGGATGATCGCATCGGGCTCGCTCGGCTCGATGATCTTCTGGGGCCCGCCCGGCACGGGCAAGACCACCGTGGCGCGGCTTCTCTCCGGCGAGACGGGGCTCGCCTTCGAGCAGATCTCGGCGATCTTCTCCGGCGTGGCAGACCTGAAGAAGGTGTTCGAATCGGCGCGTGCCAGGCGCATGGGCGGGCGGCAGACGCTGCTGTTCGTCGACGAGATCCATCGCTTCAACCGCGCCCAGCAGGACAGCTTCCTGCCGGTCATGGAAGACGGCACCATCATTCTCGTCGGCGCGACCACGGAAAACCCCTCCTTCGAGCTGAACGCCGCGCTCCTGTCGCGCGCACGCGTGCTGACCTTCAAACCGCATGATGCCGAAAGCCTGTCGGAGCTTCTGACCCGGGCGGAAGCCGCCGAGGGGCGGCCCCTGCCGCTGGATGAGGGAGCGCGCGCAAGCCTGGTGCGCATGGCGGATGGCGATGGCCGGGCGGTGCTGACGCTTGCCGAGGAAGTCTGGCGCGCGGCCCGCAGCGGCGAGATCTTCGATGCCGCGGCGCTGCAGGACATCGTCCAGCGCCGGGCGCCCGTCTATGACAAGGGCCAGGACGGGCACTACAATCTGATCTCCGCCCTGCACAAATCCGTGCGCGGCTCCGATCCGGACGCCGCACTCTATTATCTCTGCCGGATGTTCGATGCCGGGGAGGACCCGCTCTATCTCGGGCGCCGGCTGGTGCGCATGGCGGTGGAGGATATCGGCCTTGCCGATCCGCAGGCGCTGGTCATCTGCAATGCCGCCAAGGACGCCTATGACTATCTCGGCTCGCCGGAGGGCGAGCTGGCGCTGGCGGAGGCCTGCGTCTATCTCGCCACCGCGCCCAAGTCGAACGGCGTCTATACGGCCTACAAGGCCGCCATGCGCGCGGCCAAGGAGCATGGCTCGCTGCTGCCGCCCAAGCATATCCTCAATGCGCCGACCAAGCTGATGAAGGGCGAGGGCTATGGCGACGGCTATCGCTATGACCACGACCAGCCCGACGCCTTTTCCGGCCAGGATTATTTCCCGGAAAAGATGGGCCGCCAGACCTTCTACGATCCGCCGGAACGCGGCTTCGAGCGCGAGCTGCGAAAGCGGCTGGACTGGTGGAGCAAGCTGCGCAAGGAACGTTCGCAGGGCTGAGAAGAGCGGGAGCGGCGGCGCAGGGTGAGACAGCGGCCTGGGGGCCCGCAGGAGCGACGGGGTCTGCATAGGCAAGACCCGCCAAAGCCTTGATGCAGCCTCTCCGGCGTCCTACATACCGATCAGCAGACGACTGCAGGAAGGGCCCGTGCTCTTCTCATCTTCGCGGGGACGGCCTCGCTCCTTTATCGACAGGAGTGATGCATGCCCTGGATTTTCCTTTTCATCGCCGGTCTACTCGAAGTGGGCTGGGCCGTCGGGCTCAAGCTCTCGGACGGGCTGACGCGGCCCTGGCCCGCGCTGGCCACGCTCTGCGCGCTGGTCGTCAGCCTGGGCCTGCTCTCGGTGGCCCTGCGCGACCTGCCGCTGGGCACGGCCTATGCGGTCTGGACCGGCATCGGCACCATCGGCACCGTTATCGTCGGGATCGTGCTCTTTGGCGAAGCGGCAACCGTCTGGCGGCTGACCTGCCTGGGACTGATCGTCGCGGGCATTGCCGGGCTGAAGCTGGCGCAGTAACGGGTTGTGCGGGTCGCGGGCTTGGCCAGTGGTGCTCCGAGCGCACGCTTCGGGTGCCGTTGAGCGTGCTATCGATCAGCTTCGCACCCCTGATGCGCTTTCTGTCCTGTGCGCTCAACCTGACATCCAAAAAACGGGCTAAACCTCTCGGTCGTCATGCTCGGGCTTGTCCCGAGCATCTGCAACGCTTTGATTTTATTAATGTCGGCAGATCCTCGGGACAAGCCCGAGGATGACGAAAAGGAGAGGCTCCGCCTTATAAGGAGGCCGTGCGAAGGTGATCGCCAACCGTGTCGGACGGCGTATGCAGCGGATAAATTCTCAGCGTCCTGTCTTGTGGCGCACGATTTTCAGTCCGATGCTCTAAGCAACTGCATAACGAAACGGAGGCCGACTTATCGCACACCCAGTGCGTCAAAGGTCCTTGCCGCCGCCGCCATGGCCTGCCAGCGATGGGCGCGGCGGTGTTCGGCCTCCTCGTCCGCACCCCAGAGCTCGATCTGCCAGTCCTCGTCGAGATGGGCGAGCGCCCAGGCTTCCTCGGCGGAAATCCGCTGCAGGGCGAAGGCGAGGGGAAGAAGCGCCGAGCCGGTGAGCGCGGTCATCACATGCAGGCTGGCGAGCGGCAGCGGCGCCTTGAAGGCGGACAGCGCCCGGCCGAAGGCAGCGATCGCCGCGTCCGGCTGGGTCTGGTGCATCACGCCTTCGGCGAGGATGAAGCGCGCGCCGAGGGTTTCCGCCGCCCAGGCAAGGATCGGATCCCATTGCGCCTGCTGGCGCTCCACCAGCCGCTCCGGCCCGTCGGCGCGATAGCAGAGCATGTCCGTGCCGGCAAAGGAGAGGATATCGTTGAAGGTAACCTCGGGGTCATTGGCCACGCCATCGAGTGCGCTGTTGACGAGCCGGGTGACCGGCATGCGCGCGGGGTCGATCACCTCGGCCTGGGCGCGCCACTCGTCGGCGATGATCTCCGCGAGTGCTGCGCTCGGCACCACCAGCATCTTCTTGGCCGGTGTGCGCACGGAGGCGCCATCGAGGCGAATGGCGAAACCATCCTCCGTCTCTGCGACGGTCACCTCCTTGTAGAATCGCTTGGGCAGCGGCTTCAGCATCTGGATCTGCGCCCGGCGCACCGGATCGGGATCGCTCATTTCGGGAAGGTCGAAGAGATCGGCCATGATGGGTCTCCCTGGCATGTCCACCCGAAGCCCTGGCACGCTCCGGCGTCGATCACGCGGCAAAACAAGAATAAGCGGCGCGGCACCCGTCCGCCCTGCCTTCAGCTAGAGCATCGGACCGAAAAGTGGGAACCGGTTTTCGGAAAAATCCGATGCAAAACAAGAATCTAGAGCATCGCACTGAGGACTGTTTTCAGTCCGATGCTCTAGGATGGAAGCATAGGGTCGCAAAACCTCGCGGCGAATGCCTCTGCTTCTGGGCTCCACTTGTCGTCACAGACGTGAAAGCGGCCCTGCAGCGTTATTGCGCCATGTATGGCGTTCTCTGGATCGGGACAATCCTCGGCGCGTGTTTTCCCGTTCGATCATCGCGCCGGCCGCACTTGGTGGCAGACCAGACGGGGCATCGGATCAGCCAAGCAGCAGCTGGGTAATCTCCTGGGGGTCTTTCACGATCCGGTCGGCGCCGGCCTCCATCAGTTGCGGCACGGAGGCATAGCCCCAGGCCACGCCCACCGCCATGGCGCCGGCGCTCTTGGCCATCTGCATGTCATAGATCGCATCGCCGATGACCACGGTGTCGCGCGGATCGATGCCGGTCTCGGCGCAGCATTCGCTGACCATGGCCGGATGCGGCTTGGACGGGCAGTCATCCGCCGTCCGGCTGACGGTGAAGGTCTTGTCGAAGCCATGGGCGGCGGAAATCACATTCAGCCCGCGGCGCGACTTGCCGGTGACGGCGCCGATCAGAAGATGCTCCTCGGCGCGAAGTGCGGCCATCATCTCGGCGATGCCGGCAAAGAGCGGCTCGGCGAAGCCGTCGCTGCGCACCGGCGCGAAAATGCTCTTGTAATGCTCGGCCATCGCACTGGCCTGACTATCGACATGCGGCCGACCCATGAGCCGGGCAATGGCGATGTCGAGCGTCAGGCCGATGATCGCCTTGGTCTCCTCCAGCGCCGGACGCGGCAGGGCGAAGGCCTCGAAAGTGCGGGCCATCACCTCATGGATCAGCCGGGCGCTGTCGACCAGCGTGCCATCGCAATCGAAAAGGACCAGCTTCAGGCTCATTCGTCCTCGCCGGCGCTTGCGACATCGAAGCCGAACAGGTTCCAGGTCTGGACCATATGTGGCGGCAGCGGCGCGGTTACCGACAGGCGGCCGCCATCGGGATGGGGAATGTCGATGTGGCGGGCGTGGAGATGCAGCCGGTTCTGTACGCCGCCGGGGAAATTCCAGTTGATATCGGCTTCGAAATATTTGGGATCGCCAAGGATCGGATGGCCGATATGGGCGGCATGGACGCGCAGCTGGTGCGTGCGGCCCGTATAGGGCTCCATCTCCAGCCAGGCGAAGTTCTGGCCGGCCTGCTCGACAATGCGGTAATAGGAGACCGCGTGATCGGCGCCGTCCTCGCCATGCTTGGCGATGCGCATGCGGTCGCCATCGGGCGTCTGCTCCTTGACGAGCCAGGTCGAGATCTTGTCGTCGCGCTTGCGCGGCACGCCCTTGACCAGCGACCAGTAGAGCTTCTTGGTGTCGCGTTCGCGAAACGCTGCCGTGAGCTTCTGCGCCGCGCCGCGCGTGCGCGCGACCACCAGCACGCCCGAGGTGTCGCGGTCGAGACGGTGGACGAGCCGGGGCTTTTCGCCGCGCTGGTTGGTCCAGGCCTCCAGCATCTTGTCCACATGGCGCACGACGCCGGAGCCGCCCTGCACCGCCAGGCCCGCCGGCTTGTTCAGCACGATCACTTTGGCGTCTTCATGCAGCACCATGCGCGAGAGCAGCTCGGCATCGCCCGCATGTTTCAGCTCACGCCCGGCGATCGGCCCCGAGCGCTTGGCATCCACCTCCATCGGCGGGATGCGGATGGTCTGGCCGGGCTCGACGCGGGTGTCGGATTTCACCCGGCCGCCATCGACGCGGATCTGGCCGGAGCGCAGGAGCTTCTGCAGCGCGCCGAAGCCGAGGCCGGGATAGTGGACCTTGAACCAGCGATCGAGCCGCATGCCCTTTTCGTCGGCGTCCACCTGCTTGTGTTCGATCCCTGCCATATCGGTCCATTCCGCGCGGCTGCGCGCCGCGTCTCCTTGATTGAAATCCTGTGTGCCGCTCCTAGCCCATTGCGCGCATCAGGGCTAGCCCGCTGAAGACGGCGAGGCCTGAAGCCGCCAGGCTCGCCGCCACATAGGCGAATGCCGCGCCCATACGCCCGGCTTCGAGCAGCGCCGCGGTTTCCAGCGAAAAGGCCGAGAAGGTGGTGAAGCCGCCGAGGATGCCGGTGATGATGAACAGCCGCAAGGGCTCATTGCCGCCCATGCGCGCCAGCGTGGCGGCCACCGCACCGATGGCGAAGCAGCCGACGATGTTGACCGTCAGCGTTCCCCAGGGAAAGTTCGGCCCGATCAGCCGGACCATCATCAGACCGACCAGATAGCGCGCCACAGAGCCGAGCGCGCCGCCGAGAGCTACGAGAACAAGGGGAGACATGGGTGAACCTCAAGCCAGCCGGTCGGCATGCCAGTGGATGTGATCGGCCATGAAGGTGGAGATGAAATAATAGGAGTGATCATAGCCTTCCTGCATGCGCAGGGTGAGCGCGATCTCCGTTCCCTTTACCGCCTCTTCGAACAGCCAGGGCTTCAGGCCGGTCTGAAGGAAGCTGTCGGCCGTGCCCTGGTCGATCAGGATCTCGGGAAAGCGCTTGCCGTCCTCCACCAGCAGGCAGGCGTCATAGGCGCGCCAGGCCGCCTGATCGGCGCCCAGATATTTCGTCAGCGCCGGCACGGACCAGTCCGAGGTCGAGGGCGAGACGATCGGCGCGAAGGCCGACAGGCTCCTGAACCGCTCGGGGTTCTTCAGCGCGATCGTCAGCGCGCCATGGCCGCCCATGGAATGGCCGAAAATGCCTTGGCGGCCCATATCGGCGGGGAACTCGGCGGCGATTAGCGCCGGCAGCTCATGGGTGATGTAGCTTTCCATCTTGAAATGCGCCGACCAGGGCTCTTCAGTCGCATCGAGGTAAAAGCCCGCGCCCTTGCCCATCTGCCAGTTGTCCGGCTCGTCGGCCACCGCCTCGCCGCGCGGGCTGGTGTCCGGGCAGACGAGGATCACGCCGCGCTCGGCGGCGATGCGGCGATACTCGCCCTTGTCCATCACATTGGCATGGGTGCAGGTGAGGCCCGACAGATACCAGAGAACGGGGCAGGGACCATCCTTGGCCTGCGGCGGCACGAAGACCGCGAAGGTCATGTCGCAGCCGAGCACGTCGGAGTGGTGGCTGTAGACGCCCTGGGTGCCGGCGAAGGCGCGCGCGGTGGAGATGGTTTTCATGAGAACTCCTGAACTCAGTTCGCCAGCGACACGACCGCATTGACGGCGGCGGCCACGAGCACGGTGTTGAAAAAGAAGGAGACCAGCGAATGGGCGAGGTTGATCCGGCGCATCGCAGTTTCGGTGATTTCCACGTCGGAGGTCTGCGCCGTCATGCCGATGACGAAGCCGAAATAAAGAAAGTCATAGGCGCCAGGCTCGTCATCGCCGGGAAAGTCCAGCCCCTTGCCGCGGGCCGGCGGCGTGCCGGGCTTGGTCTTCAGCGGCCGCCAGTAGAGATGGGCATAATGCATCGAGAACATGGTGTGCACCGTCAGCCAGCCAAGCACCACCGAGGCAAAGGCGAGCGCCACCTCCAGGCTGCTTTCCGAGGAGCCGGCACGGTTCATCGCATTGAACAGGGCGACAATCGCCGCCACCACCGCCATCAGCGTGACGAAGAGGATCACCGGCGCCGGCGCGTCATCCGCCTCCGCCGTCGCCTTGAGACGATCGGCCGTCAGCCGCCGCAGCCGCAGGCCGACCTGGGCGAGATAGATCAGGAAAAACACGATCGCCGGTCCCTCGACTGCGAGCCGCGGCGCCAGAACCAGGAAGACCGGCAAGGCGAGCAGCCCGGCAATGCCGCCCCAGAGAAACGGCCAGTGACGGCGATGCGTCCACATGCGCATGTGCAAGATGATCGCCCTCCATGGCGCATTGATTCGGATCCACCCGGATGGAGCGGACCCATGGCCGCGCAGTTCGTGCGGACCGGCAAGGGCTCTTCCTTGCCATGATTCCTCTGCCCGTGCATCCACCGCGAGACGGTCTCGTGCGTTGAATGCGCCACGGCGGGAGCAGGGTCGGCAGATGCCGCGCCACCGCCGGCGCGGCAAGGATCTTCGTTGGAGGTCAGGCAGACCCGCCGGCAATTTGCACGCTGTCAGGCCGGCGCGCTGCTGCTTCGTGCGCGCCGGCAAAGCCTGTCGAAGGTTTCGAGGAATTTCGAGCGGTCGCGAGGGCTGAAGGCGGCGTTATAGCCCTTGCTCTCGCCGGTTTCGCGCAGGTGCTGGCCGAGATCGCGCATAGCCGAGGCCATGCCGATATTGGTCTCGTCGAACACGCGCCCGGTCGGCCCGGTGACAAGCGCGCCTGACGCGACGCAGCGCACGGCCAGTGGCACATCCGCCGTCACCACCACGTCGCCCGCGCCGGCCCGCTCGGCGATCCAGTCGTCGGCCGCGTCGAAGCCGGCGGAGACGATCACGTTTTTCACCATGGGATCGCGCGAGGGCCGAAGACCGGAATTGGCGACGAAGGTCACCTCCAGCTGATGCCGCTCGGCGACCTTGAGGATCTCCGGCTTGACCGGGCAGGCATCGGCATCGACATAGATCATTGGCAATTTATTTCTTCAACGTCTGTGCATAGGATTCGAGAGCCGCATTCATGCGGGTTTGATAGCCTTTTCCCGTATTACGGAACGCTTGAAGCACCGATTTCTTGACCCGTAGCGTGATCTGCTCGGTGCCTTCCGGTTCGACAGTCTGACTGTTGCGCCAGAATGTTTCGTCCAGCTCTGGAATGTCGCTGGTATCGACTTGCGAATCTGGAAGCGCAGCCAGTTCGTCAAGGCTCAGTTCTCTGGTGAAGGGCTTTGGCATATCGGTCCCTTTCCTGTTTTTTTGCCGGGCGTGCCGAAATAATGCGGGTACGTCCGTTCCGCTCTGTATGGCTCAAGACGATGATGGCAACGCCTTTGATTGCGCCGATGCTGTTTTGCCTGATTTCGCCATAGTCGAAACGATCGTCAATGGCCGTGAAAACTGGGCCGTTGAAGATCAAGGCCGCAGTTTGGAAGCCCGATGCCGTGTTTCGCAATATTGGTCAGGTTCTTTGCTTCATCCCATTCGAACATGGCTCATCCGACACGGATTGTAGCTACAATGCTCTTCACGAGCAAATCGAACAAACGGGTTCAGCCCCCAGCCGCCCGGCGCATATCCACATGCGGCACGCCGGCATCAAGATACTCGTCCGAGGTCGGCACGAAGCCAAGCGCGCGGTAGAAGGGGACGAGATGGCTCTGGGCGGAAAGCGCCACCGGCTCTGTGGGGAAGAGGCGGGCGCAAATATCGAGTGCTGCGCGCATCAGCGCCTGGCCGAGGCCGCGCCCGCGATGATCGGGCGCGACGACGACTCGGCCGATCTTGACCGTTTCAGCCATAGCGCCTGGCCGAGGCCGCGCCCGCGATGATCGGGCGCGACGACGACTCGGCCGATCTTGACCGTTTCAGCCATCTCTCCCGGCCCGAAGAGGCGGGCGGCGGCGAGGAGATCACCGCCGGACAGAAGGCGCAGATGCAGCGCCTCCGGATCCCTGCCGTCGAGTTCGGGATAGATGCAGGCCTGCTCGACGATGAAGACGTCGGTGCGCAGCTTCAGGAGCGCATAAAGCTCCTGCGACGACAAGGCGTCCATCGGCCGCACATCGACATCGTAATCGATCATCTCAGTAGACGACCACGCCGCGGATGCTCTCGCCCTTGTGCATCAGCTCGAAGCCCTTGTTGATGTCTTCGAGCGGCATGGTGTGGGTGATCATCGGATCGATCTGGATCTTGCCTTCCATGTACCAGTCGACGATCTTCGGCACGTCGGTCCGGCCGCGTGCGCCGCCGAAGGCCGTGCCCATCCAGTTGCGGCCGGTGACCAGCTGGAAGGGACGCGTCGAGATTTCCTGGCCGGCGCCGGCAACGCCGATGATGACCGACTTGCCCCAGCCGCGATGCGACGATTCCAGCGCCTGGCGCATCACCTTGGTGTTGCCCGTGCAGTCGAAAGTGTAGTCCGCGCCGCCGATCAGGTCATTGCCGCGCTTCGTCATGTTGACGAGATAGGGCACGATGTCGTCGCCGACTTCCTTCGGATTGACGAAATGCGTCATGCCGAACTTCTCGCCCCAGGCCTTGCGGTCGGGGTTGATGTCGACGCCGATGATCATGTCCGCGCCCGCCAGGCGCAGGCCCTGCAGCACGTTGAGGCCGATACCGCCGAGGCCGAAGACGATGGCCGTCGAGCCGATCTCGACCTTGGCCGTGTTGATCACCGCGCCGATGCCGGTGGTGACGCCGCAGCCGATGTAGCAGACCTTGTCGAAGGGGGCGTCCGGGTTGATCTTGGCCAGCGCGATCTCCGGCAGCACCGTGAAGTTCGCGAAGGTCGAGCAGCCCATATAATGGTGGATCTTGTCCTTGCCGATCGAGAAGCGCGAGGTGCCATCGGGCATCACGCCCTGGCCCTGTGTGGCGCGGATCGAGGTGCAGAGATTGGTCTTGCGCGAGGTGCAGGAATAGCATTCGCGGCATTCCGGCGTGTAGAGCGGAATGACGTGATCGCCCTTCTTGAGCGAGGTCACGCCAGGGCCGACATCGACAACGATACCAGCGCCCTCATGGCCGAGGATCGCCGGAAACAGGCCTTCCGGGTCCGCGCCCGACAGGGTGAAGTCGTCGGTATGGCAGATGCCGGTTGCCTTGATCTCGACCAGCACTTCGCCGGCCTTCGGGCCTTCCAGCTGAACCGTCATGATTTCCAGCGGCTTGCCGGCCTGGGTGGCGACGGCGGCACGAACATCCATTTTCCTGTCTCCCTGATGCGTGGGTCGCCTGGTCGGCGACCGGGTGGGTCCGATATCGACTGGGTCTGATATCGCTTGACTTGATACCAAAGATCACGGCGGACGATCGGGCAGGTGATCCCGATATCCTCCGTGATGGCAAGGCGCGACGATTCGCGAAACGGTCGCTTAGTCCCTCTCGTGTAGGACGCGCTCCATGGCGATCTCAAGCGAAGAAATCGCCTTGGCCATGTCGTCCTGCAGTTTCTTGACCAGAGCGAGTTCCTGGCGCAGCCGGCGCACTTCGTCGCCCGGCGGGGGAAGGGCGGGGCCGGGGCCGGTGCCGTCAGACAGCCAGGCAGAGGTGACGCCGAGCGCTGCGGCAAGCGGAAAGAGCTGGGCGGCGGAGGGGGCGTTTCGGTCGTCTTCCCAGGCGGCGATGGTCTCGCCCGGCAGGCCGAGACGCTCCGCCAGAGCCTCGATCGACCAGCCGAGCGCATCGCGCGCCCGCCAGATTCGCCCGCCGGCGGTGTCATCCTGGCCGGAGAGGCCGAGCCGCGCCTGAACGTCGCCTGTCGACAACCGCATGGCCAATTCCTTCCTTGCAAAGGCCCCGCCCTTGCGCGGCCCGATTTTGCTCAGCTTGTGTGCCCTCACGGCGCACTCTACAAGCTTCGCCACGGCGGCAAAGACCCGCTTGCGGCAAAATCCGGGCCGGCGTGCCGCTTTTGGAACGCCGCTGCCGCAGGCGGTCGTCGCAGGATATCCCGCCCGCCTTCACGGAGATGACCGACATGCCACCTGCCGCCGAGACGCCCGCATCGAGCCCTGCATCGGGCATCGTCCAGGGCCTCGCCATCATGCTGGTGGCCATGATCATCCTGCCCTGCATGGACGCGATCGCCAAATATCTGGCGGTCTATCTCGGCATGTCGCCCGGGCAGGTGACCTTCTACCGGTTCTTCTTCCAGCTGGTGTCGACGCTGCCGATGCTCCTGCGGCTGGGCGGCCTCAAGGCGCTGAAGCCCAAGCGGCTCTGGTCCAATCTCCTGCGCGGCGTGCTGCTGGCGCTGGCCTCGCTCCTGTTCTTCGTCTCGGTGAAATACATGCCGCTCGCCGATGTCTTCGCCATCTATTTCGTCGAGCCCTTCATTCTCACCTGCCTCTCCGCCATCGTCCTCAGCGAGCGGGTCGGGCCGATGCGGTGGCTGGCGATCGCCGTCGGCTTTCTCGGCGCCATGATCGTGATCCAGCCGAGTTTCGCCGCTTTCGGCTTTACGGCGCTGATGCCGGTCGGCTGCGCCTTCCTCTTCGCCTGTTATCTGCTGATGAACCGTATGGCGGGTTCGCATGATTCGCCCCTGGTCATGCAGACCATTGCCGGGCTCGGCGGCACGGTGATCATGGTGCTGGCGCTCGGCATCGGCCACGGTCTCGGCCATGCGGATTTCGCACCCTCGCTGCCCGCCACGCCGCTTGCCTGGGCGCTCTGCATTCTGCTCGGCACGATCTCAGGCTATGGCCATCTGCTGGTGGTGCGCGCCTTCCGCGCCGCGCCGGCCTCGATTCTCGCGCCGTTCCATTATTTCGAGATCGTCAGCGCCACGGCCCTCGGCTTCCTCGTCTTCGGCGATTTTCCGAGCCTGTCGAAATGGCTTGGCATCGCCATCATCGTGGCATCGGGCCTGTTCATCATCTGGCGGGAGCGCCGGCTCGAACGGCAGGCGGGAGCGCAGCCGGCCTGACAGTCCATCCAATAATCGCCGCTGGCCGACCGCAATTCTTGAACAGACTGTGACAGGCCGCCAGGCCAAGGCACAGCCCACCTAAATCTCAGGCGGGATCATCCACCGTCGGGCCGAACACGGCCTCGAAGGCGGCGCGCAGCTGCAGATCGGCATCTTCCATCGTCACCGGCAGGCCGAGATCCACCAGGCTGGTAACGCCATAGCCGCGAATGCCGCAGGGCACGATGCCGCCGAAATGGTCTAGATCAGGTTCGACGTTCAGCGAAAGGCCGTGGAAGCTCACCCATTTGCGCAGGCGGATGCCGATGGCTGCGATCTTGTCCTCGGCCGGGCTGCCATCGGGCAGCGGCGGCTTTTCCGGCCGGCGCACCCAGACGCCGACGCGGTCTTCCCGTCGCTCGCCGCGAATGTTCATGGCATCGAGCGCGCCGATCACCGTGCGCTCGAGCGCGGCGACGAAGGCGCGCACATCCTGCCGCCGGCGCTTGAGGTCGATCATGACATAGACCACCCGCTGGCCGGGCCCGTGATAGGTATATTCGCCGCCGCGCCCGGTCTTGTGCACGGGAAAACGGCCGGGCATCACCAGATCTGCGGCGTCCGCGCTGGTGCCGGCGGTGTAGAGCGGCGGGTGCTCCACCAGCCAGGCCAGCTCGTCGGCCTCGCCGCGCGCGATCTTCTCCACCTCGGCCTCCATGAAGGCCACAGCCGCCTCGTAATCCACCAGTCCCTGCGCCACGCGCCAGCGCACGGGCGGCGACCCGGCCGCGGGCAGGAGGGTGACGTCGATCAGGTCGCGTTCCATGGGATATGTCCGACTGTGTTGATCGCGGGCGCAAGCTGGAGCGTGCGGATCCGCGCGGGATGCGGGAGGCGAGATGGCGCGCATCAGGCCATGCCGTCGTCATCGCGCCCTGCGCGCGGCCAACCGCTATCCCATCGCCCGTTCCATTCCATGCCGGCGGCGGATGCGCAAGCGCGATCCGATGGTCGAAGGCTGGAGGGTTCGAGGAGAGCGGCCGACAGCATGTGGCGATCCCCCGCTTTTGTCGCAAGGAAAGCCGTCATGCCGGCGGCTTTTTCCACCGATGTCAAAATTATGTCGTGATGCCCTTGTGCCCTCCGAGGGCTTTTGCTACACGCAGCCTCGCCGGAGCAATTCGGTGCTACCACGGTTGCGGTCGTGGCGGAATTGGTAGACGCGCAGCGTTGAGGTCGCTGTGGGGCAACCCGTGGAAGTTCGAGTCTTCTCGACCGCACCATTCGCCCGCCGGCAGCGCCGGCATGGGCCCTCTGGCTTAAGGCCATTTTCCCTTCCTTTTATTCCCCTTCGCTGGATGTGATCGAAGCGGCGGTTTTGCTGGGCGCAGGGACGCATCCCCGCTGTGCTGCTCTCTTCTCAAGCGCCGCCAGTCAGCATCATCGTCGTCGCGTTCCCTGCATCTCGGCGGCGTCCTGCGGCGCGACTGCGAGCCATCGCCGCGGCCGCACACTATCCACCACTCTCCTGAAGAAAGCCGGTTTCCGGCCCTTGTGCCCCTCAAGGGCTTTTGCTACATGCAGCCGCGCCGGAGCAATCCGGCCCTACCACGGTTGCGGTCGTGGCGGAATTGGTAGACGCGCAGCGTTGAGGTCGCTGTGGGGCAACCCGTGGAAGTTCGAGTCTTCTCGACCGCACCATTCGCCCGCCGGCAGCGCCGGCATGGGCCCTCTGGCTTAAGGCCATTTTCCCTTCCTTTTATTCCCCTTCGCTGGATGTGATCGAAGCGGCGGTTTTGCTGGGCGCAGGGACGCATCCCCGCTGTGCTGCTCTCTTCTCAAGCGCCGCCAGTCAGCATCATCGTCGTCGCGTTCCCTGCATCTCGGCGGCGTCCTGCGGCGCGACTGCGAGCCATCGCCGCGGCCGCACACTATCCACCACTCTCCTGAAGAAAGCCGGTTTCCGGCCCTTGTGCCCCTCAAGGGCTTTTGCTACATGCAGCCGCGCCGGAGCAATCCGGCCCTACCACGGTTGCGGTCGTGGCGGAATTGGTAGACGCGCAGCGTTGAGGTCGCTGTGGGGCAACCCGTGGAAGTTCGAGTCTTCTCGACCGCACCATGTCATCCTGGCCGGATGACAACATGCAGCGCAACGCGCGGCAATTCCCCTGCAGGGAAGACGGCTTTTCCTTGAAAATTCGATCGCTTTTGTCCTAGCGCTGCTGCAGCGAAACGTGCGAACGTGCCGCCTGCTGACGGCCTTGAAGAACGTCGCGCTCTTTGAGAAGAGCGGCCCGGGCTTCAAGTCCTGTTTCGTCACATGCCTTGGTCGTAAAACCGGTGCGCGCTTTTGCACGACAAGCTCTAGAGATCGGACCGAAAAGTGGGAACCGGTTTTCGGAAAAATCCGATGCGAAAACAAAAAATTAGAGCATCGGACTGCGTACGATTTCCAGTCTGATGCTCTAACGCCCCTGCAGCTTGGCGAACTGGCGCACCAGCCGGTCGCGCTTCAGCCGGGACAGGCGCTGGATCCAGAAGATGCCGTCCAACTGGTCGATTTCGTGCTGCAGGCAGACGCCGAGCAGGCCGCTCGCCTCCAGCTGCGCCATCTCTCCCGCCAGATCCTGATAGCGCACGGTCACCGTCTTCGGCCGCAGCACCTCCTCGGTGACGCCGGGCATGGAGATGCTGCCTTCGGTGTGCGAAGCCTGATCCGCTGAGGCCGCGATGATCTCTGGGTTGACGTAGACGCGCACGCCGGCCCTGTCATCGAGATCGATCACCGCCACGCGCTGCAGCGCGCCGATATGCGGCCCGGCAATGCCGATGCCGGGGGCGGCATGCATGGTGTCCGCGAGATCCTCGGCCAGCGCGGCAAGCTCCGCATCGAACCGGGTCACGGGCGCGCAAGCGCGGCTGAGCAGGGGATCGCGAAAGCGGAGGATCGGCCTGATCGCCATTGGAAATCTTTCCCTGTGTTTCTCTCCGGCCCACTGGCCCTTGAGGCCTTTTCCCATGGATGACATCAGGTGCAAAGGGCCATTGGTTTGTCTGACGCGCCTGCGCACGCGCGGCGAAGCCGCTGGCTTGACCTGCGCCTGCATGGGGCTAGTTGCATCCGCGAGAGCGGTCTCACCCGCCCGGATCAATCGCTTCGTAACGGCGACACTGTATGGAATGGACGTGCGGATGCGGCAAGGGCGTTGCCGCCTGCGGTTCGGCGCGAAGCTGATGCAGTCGGGTCACAAGCGGCCGCCAAGGCGCCGGACCGGGCGCGCGGTCTTTACGGCATATCAAAGAGCGCTTTGTTTTCCTGTCCGAATCGTCCTTTAGGCTGTGGGCGAACGGGCATGGCAGGCAGCACAGAAAAAAGGGGCGCGCATGAGCAGCACCGGCGACGACGAGACCATCACCCGCACGCCCGAAGAGCCTGCGCGCGAGCAGATGGCCGATATTTACGACGAGGACGGCTCGCTGCGCTCCGACTATCTCGAGGCGGTCAACCACGCCATCGAGGAGGGGGATCGCGCGTCGCTTCTGGAGCATGTCGCCGACCTTCACGCCTCCGAGCTCGGCGACGTCCTCGAGGCCTTGCAGATCGAGCGCCGCCGCCGGCTCGTCTCCCTGCTCGGTACGGATTTCGATCTGTCGGCGCTGACCGAGGTGGACGAGCAGATCCGCGTCGATATCACCGAGCACATGTCCAACGACCAGATCGCCGCGGCGATCGGCGACATGGAATCGGACGACGCCGTCTATATTCTTGAGGATCTCGATCAGGAGGATCAGGAGGAGATCCTCGCCAAGCTGCCCTTTGTCGAGCGGGTGCGGCTGCGTCGCTCGCTGGATTATCCCGAAAGCACGGCCGGCCGCCGCATGCAGACGGAATTCGTCGCCGTGCCGCCCTTCTGGACCATCGGCCAGACGATCGACTATCTGCGCGAGGACACCGAGCTTCCCGAAAGCTTCACCCAGGTCTTCGTCATCGATCCGACCTTCCGCCTGCTCGGCGCGGTGGATCTCGACATGGTCCTGCGCAGCAAGCGCTCGGTCAAGATCGAAGCGGTAATGCGCGACACGCTGCATCCGATCGAAGCGGAAATGGACCAGGAAGAGGCGGCCCAGCTGTTCGAGCAGTATAACCTGCTCTCGGCCGCCGTCGTCGATCAGAACAACCGCCTCGTCGGCGTACTGACCATCGATGATGTGGTCGACGTGATCCAGGAAGAGGCCGAGGAGGACATCATGCGCCTCGGCGGTGTCGGTGACGAAGAGCTGTCGAGCGGCGTCCTGCGCACCTCGCGCTCGCGCATGCTCTGGCTGCTGGTCAACCTGTTCACCGCGCTGCTGGCCGCCTCCGTCATCAACCTGTTCGACGCGACCATCCAGCAGATCGTCGCGCTCGCCGTGCTGATGCCGATCGTGGCGGGCATGGGCGGCAATGCCGGCTCGCAGACCATGACGGTGACGGTGCGCGCGCTCGCCACGCGTGATCTCGACATCCACAATGCCTTCCGCGTCATCCGCCGCGAATGCGGAGTCGGCCTGTTGAACGGCCTGGTCTTCGGAGTTTTGATCGGGCTTGCGGCCGGTGCCTGGTTTCAGGACGTCAATCTCGGCGGCATCATCGCCGCCGCCATGCTGATCAACATGATCGCCGCCGCTATTGCCGGCATTCTCATTCCGCTGCTGCTCGACCGGATCGGCGCCGACCCGGCGGTCTCCTCCGCCGTCTTCGTCACCACGGTTACGGATATCACCGGCTTCTTCTCCTTTCTCGGATTGGCGAGCTGGTGGTTCAACATTCACTGACTGGATCGATGCGCGGTTTGACTTTGACGTAAAAGTCAATAAACTCGGGTGATCGGAGACCCAGACGTGGACAAATATTATACGATCACAGAGCTGACGCGCGAGTTCGGCGTTTCCACGCGGACCCTGCGTTATTACGAGGATGAGGGCCTGATCCATCCTGAGCGGCGCGGCCGCACGCGGCTGTTTCGCCCTATGGACCGGCGCCTGATCCAGGAGATTCTGCGCGGCCGCCGCATCGGCTTCACCGTGGCGGAGATCCGGGAGATCATTCAGGTCTACAAGGATCCGACCGGCGAGTCCGGACAGCTCAAGCTGATCATGAAGCGTGTCGAAGACAAGCGCGCCGACCTCCTGCAGCGCCGCCTCGATATTGAGGAGACGCTGGAAGAGCTGAACAATGTCGAGGAAGCCTGCCTGACCCGGCTGGCGGAGATCGGCGTCGGCACCTGACAGAGAATTCTCTGCGGCATACGTGCAAATGTGAATCCGTTCCAAGCCGATAGCGGGTGAAGCGGATTCTGTCTGGCAGGCGCTTCACCCGGTTTCTGAGGTGACGCGACCGGCGATCGCGCGCCGGTCAGCCGATGCCCCGGATTTCGGCACCGGATTTTTCAAAGGCCGCCTCCCGATTATCATTCACAGTACACGACACCATGATTTGCGCCCCTGGCCGGCCCCTCATGCGACCGATATTCTAAGATTCCGTCTGGCATCGGACTTTCCCGAAAACCGCTGCACAGTTTCGCGCGACCCGCCCTAAGGCTGGGGCGGCGCGGGCGGGGCGGTCATACTGCTGGGATCCTGGGCCGGCGGCGCGAGTGCGGCGCTGGTGCATTGTTCGGCCAGCGCCTGGATGCGCGGGTCCCGGGTCACGTCGATCTGGCCCGCATCCAGCGGCTCGAGAAGCTTCTCATCCTGAAGCCGCGTCAGCGTGCAGCCGCAGAAGACCGAGCAGAAGGCTTCCGGCTGATCGGCGGTGCAGCCTTGCATGCAGCTTGCGCGGTAGGTGATCGCGGGGTCCGGCCTGGGTGCGGGGTGGATCAGCGAGGCGAGATAGACCAAGCCGATCAGCACCGGCTGATGCAACAGATAAAAGGCGAGCGAGTGGCGCCCCAGCCAGGCCAGGCGCTGGCGCAGCCGCGCGCCCACCCCTTGTGTCCTGCGGGCCTCGCGTGCGGCCATCGCGTCGAGAACGCCGCTATGAAGGGCAAGCCGCCCGGCGGCGATGCCGGTCAGCAGTGCCGCGAGCCAGGGAAAGATCGGGACGTAATCATTCGAGCGGATCGGCATTGTCGACAGGCCCAGCCACCAGAAGGCCGGATGGTCGAACAAGGTGGAGCGCAGATAGGAGGGCGCCAGGAAGGCGCCGATGGCCGCCAAAAGGGTGAGAAGCACCGGCAGCCGTAGAAAGGCCAGGCCGATCAGGCTCATGGCGGCGATGCCATGCAGGATGCCGAAAAAGATGAAGGCATCGGGGAAAATGAAATAGGTCGCGATCGTGATCACCGCCGCCGCGCCGGCAATGCGGGCAAAGCGCGTGAAGAACGGCTTCCAGCGGATGGCGGGGCTATGGCCGAGAACCAAGCCGACGCCCACCAGGAACAGGAAGCTCGAGGCGATCGACCGGGCGAAGAGCTTCCACAGCCCGGTGCCGGCGGTGCCCGAGGCGACATAGCCGAAGAATTCCAGGTCCCAGCAGAAATGATAGGTAGCCATGGCGATCAGCGCCACCCCGCGCGCGGCATCGATGCCGAGCAGGCGGGGCATCTTGCGGCCGGCCGCCGGATGGTTTGCGGGAGACATGCTGTGCGGGAGGGACATGGACAAGGCGCCTTCAAGGCATCGGACCGAAAACGGCTGTCCGCTTTTCGGGACGGTCCGATGCAAAACAAAAAACCGGAGGATCGGACCGCATCAGCTGTTCGGTCCGGTGCTCCAGCGGATCGGCATCGGCGGGAGCCGGCGCGCGTCCGCACTGCTGTAAACCAAAAAGGCGGGTTCGGGGAGACCGGCTTTGGCGCTCTGGCGTGGCAGGGTCGCTATCCGGCCGGGCCGGCCCCGGCAGGCGGATCGGGGGCGAGCGCGAGGCGGGCGGGCGAGAAGAACTGGCGGCGCAGCAGGACGAAGATGACGAAGCTTGTGGTGGCCATGAAGATATAAGCGCTGACGAACCAGCCGAGATAGCCGATCGACAGGAAGATGGCCCTGAGACCGGCGTTGAAATGCATGCCGGCCTGCACGTTCATCACCACCGCGCGCTCGGCCGCGCGCTCGGCGGCCGGTCGGTCGCGCTCGACATGCTGCGTCATCGGGATCGCGCCGATCAGGATCGAGCAATAGTTGAACAGGCGGTAGGACCAGCCAAACTTGAAGAAGGCATAGCCGAGCAGGCAGGCGAGGCCGCCGACCTTCAGCTCGAAGGCCGTGCGGTCGCCGGGAAACGCAAAGGGCAGGTCGTTGAAGATCGCCTGCACTCGGTCCGTCTGCCCGAGCAGGGCGAAACAGCCGCCCAGGGCAAAAATGGTGGTGGAGGCGAAAAAGGCCGTGCCCGCCTGCAGCCCGGCCATGATCTGCGTATCGATCATCTTCAGGTCGCGATGCAGCGAATTCATGATCCAGCGCCGCCGGTGCTCCGCCATCAGCCGCGTCAGGCTGATCCGTCCCAGGATCGTGTGCCGGTCGGTCGCCCAGTTGTAGCTGAACCAGAGCAGCCCGAAGTAACAGAGCGCGAAAATATCCTCTGTGTTCATGCGAAACCTTCTGCCCGTGGGCCGATCCTGAGCGGCCGCGATTCGTCGCGCCGACTATAGTCAAACTGTCGCGGCCTCGCGCGCCCGCCCTCGCGCGGCCGGGCCCCTGCACGATGGGCCATCATGTCGCAGAAGATGCCGCATGATGTCGGCCATCCGCTACACTGGCGACAGGCGGAGGATTAGGGTCTAGAAAGAGGATGGCCGGACCCTTCGGCCGTTATGTCAGAATAAAGATCGTCCGCGATGTTTCTTTCCGTTTTCGACGTGTTCAAGATCGGCATCGGCCCTTCGAGCTCGCACACGATGGGGCCGATGTCGGCGGCCAACCGCTTTCTCGATCTCATCCTGTCGCCTGACTGGCCGCGTCCGACCGGCGCGGGCGTGGCGGCGCTGAAGGTCAGCCTGCATGGCTCGCTCGCCCATACCGGCGTCGGCCATGGTTCCGGCCGCGCGGTGATCCTCGGGCTTCTGGGCGAGCGGCCGGATGCGATCGATCCCGACCGGATGGACGGGCTGATCGGCGAGGTGGAGCGCAGCGGCACGGTGACGCCGCCGGGCCATCCCGCTTATGCCTTCCAGCCGAAGACCGACCTTGTCTATGACAAGAAGCAGCCGCTGCCGGGCCATGCCAATGGCATGACTTTCGCCGCGCTCGACCGCGACGGACGGATTCTGCTCAAGCGGATCTATTATTCGATCGGCGGCGGCTTCGTCGTCACCGATACCGAGCTTGCCGCCATGCGGGCGGACAAGGCCAAGCCCGCCGATATCAAGGTGCCCTATCCCTTCGCCAGCGCGCGCCAGATGCTGGACATGGCCGAGCGTTCCGGCCTGTCGATCGCGCAGATGAAGCGGGCGAATGAGGAAGTCAGCCTGCCGCGCGAGGAACTCGATGCCGGGCTGGACCGGATCTGGGCGGCGATGAAGGGCTGCATCGACCGGGGCCTGTCGGGCGAGGGCATCCTGCCCGGCGGCCTGAAGGTGCGCCGGCGCGCTGCCGCCATCCATGACAAGCTGGAGCAGGACTGGCGGTCCAACCGCTCCAATCCGCTGCTGGCCAATGACTGGCTCAGCGTCTACGCCATGGCCGTCAACGAGGAGAATGCCGCCGGCGGCCGCGTCGTCACCGCGCCCACCAATGGCGCCGCCGGGGTCATTCCCGCAACCATCCGCTATTACCTGCATTTCCATGAGGATGCGGACGAGAACGGCATTCGCGACTATCTGCTGACTGCCGCCGCCGTGGGCGGGATCATCAAGTTCAACGCTTCGATTTCCGGCGCCGAGGTCGGCTGTCAGGGCGAGGTCGGCTCGGCCTCGGCCATGGCCGCCGCGGGGCTTGCCGCCGTCATGGGTGGTACGCCCGAGCAGGTGGAAAATGCCGCCGAGATCGCACTGGAGCATCATCTGGGCATGACCTGCGATCCCGTAGCCGGCCTTGTCCAGGTGCCCTGCATCGAGCGCAACGCGCTGGGCGCCGTCAAGGCCGTCACCGCCGCCTCGCTCGCTCTCAAAGGGGACGGCAGCCATTTCGTGCCGCTGGACGCCTGCATCGAGACCATGCGCCAGACCGGCGTCGATATGCACGACAAGTACAAGGAAACCTCGACCGGCGGACTTGCGGTCAATGTCGTGGAATGCTGACAGTCTGTCCAATCATCGCCGTTGGCCGCCTGCAAATGGCAATGTCTGCGCTTCCGGTGCTCACGGACCTTAAGGACGCTGCGCTCCGGTTCTCGAAATCACCATTTTCGTCAGACCAACAGCAAGTCTTGAACAGACTGTGAGGCCGGGGGCGGCGCGATCGGGATGAGGGCCCGGCGTGCCGGGCACGGCCAAGGCACTTGACCGATCGCGCCGAAGGTCTATTGAACCCCACCCATGGCACTTCATCTGATCAAGCTTTGCGTCGGCGCCGATTCGATCGAGGATCTGCGCGAATGGGTCTCCGAGCGTGCGCTCTCCGCAATTGCGGCGGGTCTCGAGCCGCACAGCGCTCACGTGACCCGCATGGTGCCCAAGCGCATGGACGAGATCCTCGACGGCGGCTCGCTCTACTGGGTCATCAAGGGGCAGGTGCAGGCCCGCCAGCGCATTGTCGACATCACGCCCTTCACCGACAATGAAGGCATCGGCCGCTGCCGGCTCGTGCTCGGGCCGGAGGTGGTCGAAACCGCCTTTCAGCCGCGCCGCCCCTTCCAGGGCTGGCGCTATCTGGTGGAAAAGGACGTTCCGCCGGATCTCGCGGCAGCAGGCGGTGCCGAGCTGCCGGCCGAGCTGCGCCGGGAACTGGCCGAGCTCGGCCTGCTCTGACGTGATTCTGAGCCGGACCGGAACCTGGAAGAACGCTCCCGGACTCTGACCATGTGACGTTTGACAGGGCGGATGACGATCCCGGCGGTGGTCGGTCACCCGCACCGGCTCCACTTGGGCCCGCGCCGGCTCCGTGGCATCCCGCAAGCCATGCTTCGCGGCATGGCCCGGCTCGGAAACGCCGCTTGCCCTGAACCGCCCGTCTTACTTGAAGCGAATCCGCAGCGCCTGTCGGCGGGCCGGCGTGCGCACATGCACATGCACCGAGACTTCGGGCTGCGAGGACCGCCAGGCGCGCGCGCCATGGGTCAGAAGCAGGGAGACGAGGTCCCGGGTCTTGGAGCGGGGCAGGGCGCCGATCTCGGCAATGCGCATCGCAGCCTCATGGATCGGGAGAAGGGCACTGCGTGGGGCGCGCTTGCGCTTCTGTTCCGGGGTAACGTCGGAACCATTCTCATTCACGGCCATCGTGATCCTCGTCAACGCAACACAATCGAGGTTTTCTTCGGGGTGAACCGCCGCGGCTTGAAACATCCCGCGTCGGACGATCGGCATAGGCGCAAGAGCGGCGGCGATCGCCTTCGGTCTTGCGCGTCATAATGTCTTCGCGGCCCTTGGCGCGCGATGCGCGGCACGGGCCTTGCGGGTCGGGCGTGGCGCGAAGGGCAGAGGTTCACTCCGCCGCCCCGCGTTCCGGCCGCACCGTCCTGGTCACGTCTTGCTGCGCGGGTCTTGCGGCCCGCGGTTTTACTGTGCGCTCGCCCAGCAGGCGAAGCCGCGGGCCTTGAGTGTCTTGCAGGCGGAGACGGCCTTCGTCTGGTTGACGAAGCCGCCGAAGCGGGCGCGGTACATCTGGCTGTCGCCGCTGGCCACGCTGGTGGTGAAGGCCTGCGCGCCTGATAGCGCCTTGCCGCCCTTTTCCTTGGCATCGGCCAGCATGGACATGGCTTCGCCGCGGTTCGGCGTCGCGCCGATCTGGATCACCCAGCCGGACGGAGCGCCTGCGCCCTCGTCGCCGGACGCGGCACGCGCGACCGAGCTGGTGACCTGCTGATCGACCACGCCGACATCGCTGCCGCCGGCCATGCGCGCGGCCTGGGCCTGCAGCGTGCCGGGGGCAGGCTTCAGAACCGGGTTCTCGCTCGCCGCCTTGCGCGGCTCGGCATAGCTGTTCATCGACAGGCTGTTGGTGATGCCTTCGTCATAGCGGCCTTCCGGAACCGGGCCTGCGGAGGGCAGGTTGAAGCTGCCGCCGGTGCTGGCCGGGGCGCTGCGCGCGGTGGTGGCGCTGAGCGTGGGCGCGGGCGGCGCTTCGGCCACGACATTGCCGGAGCCGCCACGCGTCGAGGCGGCGGGCATGTACTTGGCAACGAGCGCGCGCATCTGCGCATCGCGCGCGCCGCCGGACTTGCCGCCGAGCACCACGCCGACGATGCTGCGGCCCTCGGCCTGGGCCGAGGTCACGAGATTGTAGCCGGCGGCCCGGGTATAGCCCGTCTTGATGCCGTCCACGCCGCGGACATTGCCGAGCAGGCGGTTGTGGTTGCCGATGACCTGGCGGCCGAAGGCGAAGCTGCGGGTGGAGAAATAGCCGTAATACTGCGGAAAATGCTGGCGCAGCGCCATGCCGAGACGGGCCTGGTCGCGGGCCGTCGTCATCTGCTCGTCATTGGGCAGGCCATTGGCATTGCGATAGGTGGTGCGCGTCATGCCGAGCGCGCGGGCCTTGGCGGTCATGATGCGGGCGAAGCGCTCTTCAGAGCCGCCGAGCAGTTCGCCAAGGGCGGTGGCGCAGTCATTGGCCGAGCGGGTGACGAGGGCGAGGATCGCCTGTTCGACGGTGACCTGCTGGCCGGCGCGCACGCCGAGCTTGGACGGCGGCTCCGAGGCGGCATGCTTGGAGAAGGGGACCGGCGTGTCCTTGCGGATCTTGCCTGCTTCCAGCGCCTCGAAGGTGAGGTATAGCGTCATCATCTTCGTCAGCGAGGCCGGATAGCGCAGGCCATCGGCATCCTCGCTGTAGAGCACCTTGCCGGTCTTCGCGTCGACGACAATGCCGGCATATTGCGCGGCATAGGCCGCACTGGTCATGGCGGCGGCAGCAACGATCGAGACGAGGACGAACCGGGAGGCTTTCTTGAGAAAAGGGACCGGACCTGGCCGGGCGGAACCAACGGATTCGGATGTGGACACTAATCTACTCTTCATTCTCATTGCAGGATGTCGTCCGGGCGCCGCCCCAAGGACGACCGTTCCAGCGACATTAGCGAGATAGCGTTACCAATCGGTTTATCGTGAACGATTGGTTTCCCTCGCGCAGCGCGGATCAAGGCCGCAAAGCGTCTCCCGAATCATTCTGGGACATATCGGAAATGAGGCTGGCCGATACAAAGCGGCGCAGACCCGCATCGATGGCCTGCCATTGTGGCAGCAATTGGCTGGAAAAGCGGTAAAGCATGGTGAGGTCGCGCCCCACATGCACATCGCGCTGGCAATCGGCATTGGTCGTCTTGCCCGGCGCCACCGGCAGGGCGCAGCGCACGGCATAGAGCGCGCCATCGGCATCCGTCCCCGTCAGAAGCACATCCTCGCCGAAACCGGAGGTCTTCTTCAGCGTCTGCGCCGTGAGCCCGGCCGGGCCGGGGCGGGCGGGCCCTTCCAGCAGGTGGCGATAGATCGGCTCGACCCGGCCGCTCATGTCGCGCGACATGGTGCTCTGCGACAATTGCACGAAGATCAGCCGGCCCTGATCGTCGGGCGCGTCGAAGCGGCTGCGCAGGGCGGCGCTGTAGCCTTCGAGCTCCGGCCAGGCGAGATAGAGATCGACACGCTCGGCCATGCCGGCGCGGCGCTGGTCCTCGAAGCGGATCATATTGGCCGGCAGCCGCAGGTGATCGTCGCCGATCAGGATATCCAGGGGAACGCGCTGTTCGCTCTGCCCGGCGAGCCTGAGCGCGCCGCCGTACCAAGAGGCGCCCAGCGCAACCGCAAGGCAGCCGCAGGCCAGCAGCCCGGCACCGATGAAAAGCCCGCGAAACGGAAGGGTTGTGCTTTCAGGACGCGGTCTTGTCCGGCGTGGGCGCAGCGGCATGGCTTTGAGGCTCCCGGTCGAGGAACGATGGATCCGCGGCGGGAAACGCGACGAACAGGCGCCGGCAGGGCTGGCTCGACCTTGGGACGGAATGGTTAAGGCAATCTTAACGCTGTGCGGCGGCGGAGCGCAGGGCGGGCACGGCCATTTGCGCCGCAGCGTAGCCAACGAAAGACGGCCGGCCTCCGGGGACAGCGGAGGCCGGCCGTTGGGCCTGACCAAGACGGGGTTGCAAAGGATCAGGCCCGGAACTCCAGCCGCCCTGTATCGGCTGGATGGGGGATGCCGGCGGCGGGTGCCGCCGGCGAAAGCTCATCTCGAAGCGACGCTGCCCACGGCCACCGCGCGGCCATCCTGCAGCTTGACCCAGCGGCCCGAATCCTCGGTCGCCTGGCGTTTGAGGTAGGTGTATTCCGTGTCGGACCACAGCAGGACCTTGTTGCGCATGTTGTCGAGGACGAAGTCGCCCCGATCGGTGCGCACGGTCAGCACCGCATGGCCTTCGCCGTTCGGCTGGAGGACGACGGTGATCAGCAGATCCGAGGCCGGGAAGCCCTTGGCCATCAGCTCGCGCCGCTTCAACAGCACATAGTCCTCGCAGTCGCCGGCCTTGTCGGGATAGGCCCAATATTCCTCGACGCCATAGAGCTCCATGTCGGTCACCGGCTGGATGCGGGTGTTGACGTCGTAATTGATGGTCAGGATCTGCTTCCACTTCTCCGGTGTCAGCGCCACCGGCGTGAGATCGCCGGCATTCGGGCGGCATTCGGCCGGCAGCCTTTTGCAGAATTCATAATGGCCGATGGGCGGGCTGGTCGCGCCCAGCGTTACCATATTGGGCGGAAAGGCCAGGGTCGCCGTGGTGCTGAGGCCTGCAAGCAGCGAGCCGAACACGCCAACCTTGAGCATCGCAATGGTCTTCATGTCATTCTCCCCGTAATGGAGACAATGTCGCAGGAAGGACTTGCGGTTAGCCAAAATCCGGCGGAACTATTCTATTTATACTTTCAGATAATTCGAACTGTATTTGAATAAATATTGCCGAAAAGACGCGCTGTCTTTAATTCAAATGCGAGGCAATCATCCGTTGCCGGCAGCCTCTCAGGTCCACGGACCGAAAGCGTAAGTCATTGATGTCAAATAAATTTAGCCGGCGGCAGAAGACTGGGGCGTGGAGCGCGAGAATCGTGCGGGCCTGTTCGTGAAATGCCCGTCGCGCGCCCGCAGGCGCCGCGTGGCCTCGCCCGCCCCCTGTCAGCGCCCCAAAACGGTGCCTGGCAATCTGTCTCGCTTTTGAACATGCTTAAGGGGGCGTAACGCGCCGGCGCGGTGTCGGGCTGTGGCGACAGGGGGAAGGCGATGCGCGTTTTCGCCTGACCTGCGGCGTCATGCACCGGCGCGGTGAGATCCAGCGCTCGAGGCCACAAAACAAAACGCCGCTCCGGGAAGGAACGGCGTTGACATGGACTTGGGGAGATTTGCGCCTGTAGCCGGATTGACATGCCGGACCGCCTTGACGGTGGCCAGCCTCAAGCCTGTCAGAGAAATTCGCGCAGCGTTTCGAGCGTCTGCACGCCGACGAACTCGATGGCGAGGCCTTCCTGGAACAGGCGGACGACGCGGCCGCGCATGGCCCCCAAGGTGACGGGGGTGCCGACCGGCAGGCGCAGCTCGGTGTCGATGGCGGCGCCCGAGAGCGAAAGGTCGATCAGCCGGCAGTGCTGGACGGCGCCGCTTTCGAGCGTCAGCGTCGTGCGGGTGCGGCGCGGCGTCAGTCGATCGTGACGGCGGTCTTCCGGCAGGCCCAGCTCATGGCGGTTGGCGATCCAGGTCAGCTGTGCCGCCAGCTTCTCGCGCTTGCGCTCCGTCGCATTGAGCTGCACGACGAATTGCTGGTCGGCGAGGCGGGCCACCGTGCCTTCCAGCCGTCCCACATGATCGACATAGGCGATGATGCGCTCGCCGGGCCGCGGGCGGGCGCTGCTGTGCAGAACCACGTCGCCGGGCGACATGTCGACCGCCGCGCAAGGGAATTCCTCATGATTGGCGAGCATCAGGCGACCGGACAGATTGACGGTCACGCGCTGGAACGCGCCTTCCTCATAGACCTTCGGTCCGGCTGTTTGAGCATGCTGAGATGAGAACATGGCGTGCCCGTGCTTGGAGTTCATCTGGTTTTTCCTAACGCTGTTGCGTTAAAGGAAGCTTGAGAATGCTAGATTTCGCGATGTCCTTCATCGATCTTGCACGCATGCGCCATAGATCTGGCCTGCGACCGGGAAAATCTGTTTGCGCAACGTCTTCGATCACTGTCACAGCGACGATCTTCGCGAGGGGCTCAAGGCGCATCATCGCATGATGGCGAGGCCGGGCATGATCGAGAAGCAGGGGAAGGATGAACATGACGGATCACAGGCCGGAGAGGGATGCACAGGAGATCGGGCCGCAGGATCCTCAGGCCGCCGATTTCGAGCGGTATGATGCGCCTGGCTATTCGGACCGGCCTGCGCGCGAGCCGGCCTTCAACCTGCCGCCGGTGCTGGTCTGGATCCTGGCGGCGCTGATCGCCATCCATGCCGCAAGGCTTTATCTGCTGACACCGGAAACCGACAGCTGGGTGGTCTTCACCTTCGCCTTCCTGCCGTTGCGCTATGTCTATCCGCTGGCGGAGCAGGGGCTGGCCTGGCTGTGGACGCCGGTGACCTATTCCTTTCTCCATGGCGGCTGGGACCATCTGCTGTTCAACGGCTTCTGGCTGGTCGCCTTCGGCGCGCCGGTCGTGCGTCGAATCGGCACCCTGCGTCTCGCGCTGTTCTGGTGCCTGTCGGCGGCGGCCGCGGCCGGCTTGCATGCGGCCACCAACTGGGGCGACGACACCGTGGTCATCGGCGCATCCGGCGTCGTCTCCGCCTTCATGGGCGCGGCCGCCCGCTTCGTCTTCTCTGCCGATGGCAGCATCCGGCGCGAGATCGCCCATCTCAACCCGCGCCTGTCGATCGCCGAAACCTTCGCCAATCGCTCGGTGGTGTTCTTCGTCGGCATCTGGGCAGCGACGAACGTGCTGATCGGCAGCGGCCTGCTGCCGCTGGCGGGTGGGCAGAGCATTGCCTGGCAGGCGCATATCGGCGGCTTCCTGTTCGGCTTCCTCGCCTTTCCGCTGTTCGATCCCATCCCGAGGCGCCCCCGATAAGTCTTACCGGTCGCGCGGAAAGAGACCATTTGGTTTCGGCTCAAGCGCATGCCGGCTTTATGCTCATCGGACGATTAGAAGAGCTGGCGTCGCAGTCTTCCCGGCGCTCTTAACCTCCTGTTGACCTTGCGCTTGATTTCCCACCGCTTGAGGCGCACGATCCCGCTGTCAGTCACCGAAAACGGGAGGTTTCGAATGTCTGTTAAGGCCATCCTCGATGAAAAGGGACGTCGCGTCGTCACCGTCGCGCCGCAGGAGACATTGAGGAGCGCGGCCGCGCTGCTCAACGAGCACCGGATCGGTGCGGTCGTCGTGCTGGAGGGCGAGACGATCACGGGCGTGCTGGCCGAGCGCGATGTCGTCGGCGCGGTGGCGCGCCATGGCGCGAGCGCGCTGGACATGCCGGTGGCGCAGCTCATGTCGCGCGAGGTGCATCTGTGCAGCGAGGCGACAAGCATTCATCAGCTGATGGAAACGATGAACCGTCATCGCGCCCGGCATCTGCCGGTGGAGCGCAATGGCCGGCTGATCGGCATCGTCTCGATCGGCGACGCCGTGCGAAACCACATCCGCACCATCGAGGGCGAGACCGAGCAGATCAAGGCCTATATTGCCGGATAAGCGGCTCCCGCCATCACCCTCGGCCTCGTGCCGAGGATCTTGCATCTCAAGGATAATCGACACGCTCGCGGATGCCGGGCGCTTACCTGGTCGCCCTGGCGCTCACCTGAGCACGACATCCTGCAGACGTTTCAGATCGGCGATGCGGGCGCGGGCTTCCGTATAGCCCCGCTCGATCGCTTCCCCTGCGCGGTGAAATTCCGACAGGCCGATATCGTTGAGACGCGGATGCAGCGAGAGATCGGGCGGATCTCCGGCCAGCCGCGCCCGGGAAATCCGGTCCTGGATGATGTTGAACGCCTGCACCATCACGCTGGTGACCCCGAGGCGGGACACCGCCTCCGTGCCGGGGCTGAGCGCAGCGGCCGGCGGCTGGCTTGCCTTGAGCTTCACCACCGCCGAACGGCCATAGAGATCGTAGTTGAGGTTTACGGCCACCACGAGCGGCTGTTCATAGGCGCGGCAAACCGACACCGGCACGGGATTGACGATGGCGCCATCGACCAGCGTGCGATTGGCGCATTTCACCGGTTCGAAAATGCCGGGCAGGGCATAGGAGGCGCGGATGGCGGTGATCAGCGAGCCCTCGGCGATCCAGACTTCATGACCGGTCTGGATCTCGCAGGCCACCGCGACGAAAGGCCGGCCGAGGCTTTCGATCGTCAGGTCGGCCATATGTTCCTGCATCCGCTTGGTCAGCCGCAGGCCACCGAACAGGCCGCCGCCGCCAATGGCGAAATCCAGCATGCTGGCGATGCGGCGCATGGTGAGCGAGCGGGCGAAGCTTTCCAGCTCATCGAGCTTGCCGGCGAGATAGCAGCCGCCGACCAGCGCGCCGATCGAGGTGCCGGCGATCATGCCGATCTCGATCTTTTCCTCGTCCAGCGCGCGCAGCACGCCGATATGGGCCCAGCCGCGCGCCGCGCCACCGCCAAGCGCCAGCGCGATCTTCGCCTTGGCTTTCGCCGGCTGCGGCTTTGCCAGCCCGTGGCCTGCGGCCCCATGGCCATTGGCTGCCGGCATGCGCAGGAAATTCCAGTCCAGCATGCGCTTTCCCCCAAACTCGCCGATCCGCCCGCTTATGCCCCGTCATTGGAGAGGCACGCGAACGACCGCTCGTCACGCCTTGCATGCCTGTCCGGCCGCATAATGGCGAAGGACATGGCATGAGCGGGCGAAGGCCAAGCGCGCGTCGACCCGACCGATGTCGACCCCTGGCGCTCAACCGCCTGACCGCGCGCAAGCCCCAACCTGTCCTGACGTCCGCCCTGCCGAAGGCGACCGGCGCGCCCGCGCCGCCCACTGCGTGTCGCGCCATCGTCGCAGGAGAGCGTTGCAATTCGGTTCACGGCACAGATCATGCCTGGAAAAGATGCAGGAGGCATCGCAAACGGGCAGAAGGCGCAAACGGGCAAAAGGATAGAGGTACGCGACGACGGGCTTTGCCCGAGCGGGGTTGAGCCGCTTGGTATAGCAGCGCGTGATGCGATCGAGATGCAAGGGGGGACGCTAACCGGTCCGTCGAGTCCCCTTTTCGTGTCTGTCGAGCCGGGTCCGTTACCCGGGCCCACACTCAGCCGTGATCGTGCGGCGCAGGGCCGTCGCTGAGGAGAACCGGGGCGCCATCGCGGGTTTCCACCACGCGGTAGAAGCAGGAGCGGCGGCCGGTATGGCAGGTGGGGCCGTCGCCCGCCACCGTGACCTTGAGCCAGAGCGCATCCTGGTCGCAATCCGTGCGCAGCTCCACCACGCTCTGCAGATTGCCCGAGGTTTCGCCCTTCTTCCACAGCTGCCCGCGCGAGCGGCTCCAGTAATGGGCGATGCCGGTCGAGAGCGTCAGCGCGAGCGACTGCGCATTCATATGCGCGACCATCAAAAGCGCGCCGTCCCCTGCATCGGTGACGATCGCCGTGATCAGCCCATCCGCGCCGAAGCGTGGTGTGAAGGCCTGGCCTTCTTCGAGAAGTGCCTTGTCGGACGGGGGCGGGCTGAAAAGGGCATCGGAAGAGGACATGGCGGGCCCGAACAATGAGAGATCGAACAAGAAGGGATGGAGCGAAAACAGGAGTGGCCCGTCGCGGCCGCTGAACGGGCCGCGCTCCGGAGGCAAAGCCGCAAGCTGCGGGCGCGCGCCTATGCCGGCGCGCGGCGCCCCGATGCTTCTCAGCGCTGGGCGCGCAGGAAGGTCATGAAGCGGGCCTGCTCGGCCGCGTCGGTCTTGAAGGCGCCGGTGAAGGTGGTGGTGAGCGTGGTCGAGCCCTGCTTCTGCACGCCGCGCATGGCCATGCACAGATGCTCCGCCTCGATCATCACGGCGACGCCCCGCGGGCGCAGCGTCTCGTCGATGGCGGTGGCGATCTGCGCCGTCATGCTTTCCTGGGTCTGCAGGCGGCGGCCGTAGATATCGACGACGCGGGCGATCTTCGACAGGCCGAGAACCCGGCCCTGCGGCAGATAGGCCACATGGGCGCGGCCGATGATCGGCACCATGTGATGTTCGCAATGCGAGAAGAACGGGATGTCCTTGACCAGCACCATCTCGTCGTAGCCGGCCACTTCCTCGAAGGTGCGGCCCAGCACGTCTTCCGCCGCGAGATCATAGCCGGCAAAGAGTTCGCGATAGGATTTCGCCACACGCGCTGGCGTATCCCTGAGGCCTTCGCGTTCGGGATCCTCGCCCGCCCAGCGCAGGAGAACGCGCACCGCGTCCTCCGCTTCCTTCTGGCTCGGCCGGTCGTCGACACCTTCAGGCGCGGGAAAATTCTTGATGATGGCGTCCATGATGGTTCCTTGGCGCGTGGCGGTCCATGGTCTGTTTCGGCCAGGACTTTGGCCTGACCGGAGTTCTGTCTCGTCCGCAGCGCTTCGTGCCGCTGGCTTTGGGCCCCTTGGAAACGCTCGTTCCCGGGGGCTCTCGTGCCTGCGCCTGAAGCCGTCTCCGGCGATCCGCATCCTCTTCGTCTGGGCCCGGCCCGCATTTCACCCTGTCATGCCGCAAAGGCCCGTGGCCCTGTGCAACAATCCCGTCCCCAAGCGGATTGCCGCCCCGGGGATGGCTACCATATAATGTTACCGGGCTCTTGTCGAAAGAGCGATGTGCGCAGGCCTCTCGCTTTTTTGCGCCATCACCCGAGCAATCCTTCGCAATCGCGCTCAGGGGCGGGCAAGACCCTTGCGTGCGCTGCGCCAAGATGGGGCATTCGCCGCGATGACGATGGACGATATCTACAGCAGCCGCATTCTCGACTATGCCGGCAATGTCGGCCGCCTCGGCCGGCTGGAGGATGCCGATGCCGCCGCACAGGCGCATTCACGCCTCTGCGGCTCCAAGGTGAAAGTCTATCTGAAGCTCGACGCCGATCGTGTCACGGACTTCGCCCAGGAGGTGAAGGCCTGCGCGCTGGGTCAGGCTTCTTCGGCGATCATGGCGAAGAACGTCGTGGGCGCCAGCGCCGCCGAGCTGCGCGCCGCGCGCGCGGCCATGCTCGCCATGCTCAAGGAGGGTGGCGAGGGGCCTGACGGGCGGTTCGAGGAGATGCGCGTGCTCAAACCGGTCAAGGATTTCAAGGCGCGCCACGCCTCGACCATGCTGACCTTTGATGCGGTGGTGGACTGCCTCGACCAGATCGATGCCCGCCGCACGGCTGCCGAATGAGCCTTGCGGAGTGCCGCGCCCAGGGATGCCGCGCCGCTCTGCCGAAGGCGGCGTGGCGTGAGAGAGATTGGCCCTGAAGGAGATACGGCTTGTGTAAAGCCTGCGGCGGGCCGCATGAACACCCCGCGAAAGACCCTGCCGAGACCGCACCCCGGACGAAGCCCACACCCCGCTTCAGCCGCAACTGGCGCGGCCCGTTTCGCCGCACGCCGGGCCGGCTGGCGGGTCTGGGGCTGATCCGGCTCTATCAGCTGACGCTCTCCGGCTTCGTCGGCCATGGCTGCCGGCATATCCCCACCTGCTCGGAATATGGCTATGAGGCCATCGCCCGCCATGGTCTCTGGCGCGGCGGGTGGATGGCGCTGTTTCGCGTGGCGCGCTGCGGCCCCGGCGGCACGACCGGCCTCGACCCGGTCCCCGAGAGGCTGGCGCCACGGCTGGGCTGGTGGGCGCCATGGCGCCTCTGGCAGCTCGGCAAGCATTGATGCCGGCCGGCAAGCTGTGCAGCCGCCGGTCTTTGCCTTGAACATGAACCTCCAGGGCTTAAGGTTAAGACATCCTTTACCTAAAAGCTGAAAGTTCCGGTGCGGATCGTCCCCGCTTCACTGTTTGCCGCATGCCCGCCAACAAGGGCCGCCAGCGTACCGCGCAATCATTTGGGTGATGGGCGTCCGGGCGCTTGTTGGATCAACAGTCTGTCCAACAATCGCCGTTGGCGGCCTGCAAATGGCAATTTCTGCGCTTCCGGTGCTCACGGACCTTAAGTACGCTGCGCTCCGGTTCTCGAAATCACCATTTTCGTCAGACCAACAGCAATCCTTGAACAGACTGTAAGACGGTTGTGGGGCGGATTTTGTCGACTTTCTTGAAGGCCGTGCGCGTGGCGGCCCTGGGCTTGCTCGTGGCTGTGAGCAGCGTTCTGCAGGCCGGTGCGGCCGCGGCCGAAACCACTTGGGCGGTCATGG
Organism: Xaviernesmea rhizosphaerae; assembly: GCF_001938945.1. GTDB lineage: Bacteria > Pseudomonadota > Alphaproteobacteria > Rhizobiales > Rhizobiaceae > Xaviernesmea > Xaviernesmea rhizosphaerae. The sequence goes on along the minus strand of NZ_MKIO01000029.1, from coordinate 171,454 downwards.
ATGTGACCTCGGGGACATTCCTCGGCGGCCAGGGCGGAAAGACCCGGCGTCCGCCGGCCTCGCTCGCCAAGATGATGACGCTCTATCTCACCTTCGAGGCGCTGCGCGCCGGGCGGCTGCACTGGGACGATCGCATCGCGATGTCGGCTAACGCGGCCTCCAAGGTCCGCATGAAGCTGAATGTGAAGGCCGGCACCACCATCAGCGTGCGCGAAGCCGTCAGTGCCATGATCATCCTCTCCGCCAATGATGCGGCGACCGCGATGGGCGAGCATCTCGCCGGATCGGAAGCCGCCTTTGCCCGCAGGATGACCGAGAAGGGCCGCCAGCTCGGCATGCGCGACACGATCTTCGCCACGCCGGCCGGACTGACGGCCAGGGCGCCGCAACTGACCACGGCCGAGGACATGGCGCGGCTGGGCCTGGCGCTCAAGCGCGACTTTCCCGCCCAGTACAAGCTTTTCTCCCAGCGCAGCTTCGTCTTCCGCGGCCGCACGATCCACGGCCATAACAATCTAATGTATCGCTATGCCGGCGTCGATGGAATCAAGACCGGCTATACGGACGCGGCCGGCTACAATCTCGTCTCCTCGCTCTCGACCCCGAAGAGCCATCTGATCGGCGTGGTGCTGGGCGGGCGCTCGGCAGCCGCGCGGGACAATCAGATGGCCGCGCTGCTCAACCGCTTTTCCCACGAGAAAAGCGTGACCGTGGCCGCCGCCAGGCCGGCGGGCAAGGCCGGCCGCAAGGGTGTAACGCCTGTTGCAGCCGAGGATGCCGATGACGACGAAGCCGAAGCCGAAGCCGAGACGACGGCACCGCGCCCGGCCGATCGGCCGATGGAGGTGGCGGATATCATCGACGATGCCGATCTCGAACAGGGCGATGGCGGCATGCCTGTGGCGGCCGAGCATGTCTCCGCCCGGTCGAGCTGGACGATCCAGGTGGGCACCAGCGGCAGCCGCAAGGGCGCCGAAACGCTGCGCGACCATGTCGGCGACCTTCTGAAAGCCGGTGGCAAGCCGGCCAAGGGCACGGTGATCGCCTCGGGCTCCGGCCACAAGGCGCTGTTCCGCGTGCGCTTTTCCGGCACCGGCAGCGAGAAGGATGCGGCCTCCGCCTGCCGCGTGCTCAAGCGCAGCCATGTCTCCTGCCTGCCGGTCCGGCATTCCTGAGGCGAGCTGCGGGGCAGGGCGCTGGCTGTCGCGGCGCTTGCGCCGCCTTCCCGCCTTGCTTTACTCCTGCGGGCAAAAGCCCTATCAGAGCGCGTCCATCGCCGCTTCCCGCGGCCCGATCATCACCACCCGCATTCGTTGGCGGGACTGGATAGGAGAGACCCATGGCTGACGCCGTTTCCCTGACATTTCCTGATGGCTCCGTTCGCTCTTACGCCGCCGGCACGACCGGCCGCGAGGTGGCCGAATCCATCTCCAAATCGCTGGCCAAGAAGGCCATCGCCATCGCGCTCGACGGCGCGCTCGTCGATCTCTCCGACCCGGTGACCGACGGCCGGATCGAGATCGTCACGCGCGAGGACGACCGCGCGCTCGAACTCATCCGCCACGACGCCGCCCATGTGATGGCCGAGGCCGTGCAGGAGCTGTGGCCCGGCACGCAGGTCACCATCGGCCCGGTGATCGAGAACGGATTCTATTACGATTTTGCCAAGAACGAGCCCTTCACGCCCGACGATCTGCCGAAGATCGAGAAGCGGATGAAGGAGATCATCCAGCGCAACAAGGCCTTCACAAAGCAAGTCTGGCCGCGCGACAAGGCCCGCCAGGTCTTTGCCGACAAGGGCGAGGCCTTCAAGGTCGAGCTGGTCGATGCGATCCCCGAAGGTCAGGACCTGAAGATCTATTACCAGGGCGACTGGTTCGATCTCTGCCGTGGCCCGCACATGGCCTCCACCGGCCAGATCGGCACCGCCTTCAAGCTGATGAAGGTGGCCGGCGCCTATTGGCGCGGCGACAGCAACAATCCGATGCTGACGCGCATCTACGGCACCGCCTGGCGCACGCAGGAAGAGCTGGACCAGTATCTTAACATCCTCGCCGAAGCCGAGAAGCGCGACCATCGCCGCCTCGGCCGCGAGATGGATCTGTTCCATTTCCAGGAGGAGGGCCCCGGCGTCGTCTTCTGGCATGGCAAGGGCTGGCGCATGTTCCAGACGCTGGTTGCCTATATGCGCCGACGGCTGGCCGGCACCTATCAGGAGGTCAACGCGCCGCAGGTGCTCGACAAGTCGCTGTGGGAAACCTCGGGCCACTGGGGCTGGTATCGCGACAACATGTTCAAGGTCACCGTCGCAGGCGACGAGACCGATGACGAGCGCGTCTTCGCGCTGAAGCCGATGAACTGCCCCGGCCATGTGCAGATCTTCAAGCATGGCCTGAAGTCCTACCGCGAACTGCCGATCCGCCTTGCGGAATTCGGCAATGTCCATCGCTACGAGCCTTCGGGCGCACTGCATGGGCTGATGCGCGTGCGCGGCTTCACCCAGGACGATGCGCATGTCTTCTGCACCGACGAGCAGCTGGCCGAGGAATGCCTGCGCATCAATGCGCTGATCCTCTCGGTCTATGAGGATTTCGGCTTCAAGGAAGTGGTGGTGAAGCTCTCAACCCGGCCGGAGAAGCGCGTGGGGTCCGATGCGCTCTGGGATCGCGCCGAAGGCGTGATGATGGAGGTGCTGAAGACCATCGAGGCCCAGTCCGGCGGGCGCATCAAGACCGGCATCCTGCCGGGCGAGGGCGCTTTCTACGGGCCGAAGTTCGAATATACGCTGAAGGACGCCATCGGCCGCGAATGGCAATGCGGAACCACGCAGGTGGACTTCAACCTGCCGGAACGCTTCGGCGCCTTCTACATCGACAGCAATTCGGAAAAGACCCAGCCGGTCATGATCCATCGCGCGATTTGCGGCTCGATGGAGCGCTTCCTCGGCATTCTGATCGAGAATTTCGCCGGCCATATGCCGCTCTGGTTCGCGCCGGTGCAGGTGGTGGTGGCGACGATCACCTCGGAAGCCGATGCCTATGGCCAGGAAGTGGCCGAGCTCCTGCGCGATGCGGGGCTCGCGGTCGAGACCGACTTCCGCAACGAGAAGATCAACTACAAGGTCCGTGAGCATTCCGTGACCAAGGTGCCGGTCATTCTCGTCTGCGGCCGCAAGGAGGCCGAGGAGCGTTCGGTCAACATCCGCCGCCTGGGCAGCCAGGCCCAGACGCCGATGGCGCTGGACGAGGCGCTTTCGACCCTGATCGAAGAGGCGACGCCGCCGGATGTCGCGCGCAAACGCGCCGCCCGCAAGGCCGGCTGAGGATCGAAGACGGTGAAAGGGGCGTGGCCGATGGCCGCGCCCTTTTCAACAGATGCGGCATGCCTGCCGGCATCTTTGAGTGTGAGCATGCGTGGTGAGCAGGGGGCGCGACGCCAGTGCATTTCAAGGAACTTTCCTACGCCAATGACAGCGACCGGCGGCTGAAGCGCTGGTTCATCCGCACGGTGGAGGGGCTGGGCGGGCGCGACCGCTATGCCCGCATCTATGGCCGCTGGCGCAGCGAGGTCGTCGGCCAGAGCGCCCATGTCTTCGGCGAGATGCTCTCCATGGTCGATATCGGGTTGAGGGTCGAGGGCGAATGGCCGCCGCGCGACCTGCCGGATACGCCGCTCGTCATCGTCGCCAACCATCCTTTCGGCATTGGCGACGGCATCGCCATCCTGTCGCTGGCTGAAAGGCTCGGCCGTCCCTTCCGCGTCCTGATTCACAATGATCTCCTGAAAATCTCGGAAATGGCGCCCTATGCGCTGCCGGTGTCCTTCGAGGAAAGTCGCGAGGCGCTGGCGCTCAACATGCGCACCCGCCACGAGGCGGTGAAGCTGCTGAAAGAGGGAACGACCATCGTCGTCTTCCCGGCCGGCGGCGTGGCCACCGCGCGCCGCGGCTTCGGCCGGGCGGAGGACCTGCCGTGGAAGATCTTTCCGGCCAAGCTGGTGCAGGCCGCGCAGGCCAGCGTCATTCCCGTCTATTTCGAGGGGCAGAATGGCCGGCTGTTCCATCTGGTCAGCAAGATTTCGCTGACGCTGCGCCTGTCGCTGCTCATCCGGGAATTCCGCCGTCTCTCCGGCAAGACCATCGAGGCGCGGATCGGCCCGGTTCTGCCCTGGGCGACGCTGGCGCCGCTGACCGACCGCAAGGATCTGCTGGCGCGGATCTACCAATCCGTCTTCGCCTTGCGCAGCCCATCGGGGCGCAGACGGCGCCTCGGGCTGAAGCGGCGGGCCAAGCGGGCGGCCTGAAGGCGCTTCAACGCGGAGGCGTTCAAGGGAGAGAAAAGCCGCTCAGTCTTCACCGCGCGCGGCCTTGGCGGAGGCTTCCGCATTGGCCTTTTCGTCGAGATAGACCTCGACATCGCTGTTGACCCCGGCGGTAACGGTGAAGTCGCGCTGGTAGATCTTGTCCTTGTTGCGCGCCACGGCCGTATAGGTGCCCTCCGACAGGACGAGGGTGGGGAAGGCGCCGACGCTTTCGCTGACCACGTCGCCCGAGCCTGTGAGAATCGACCAGGCCGTGTCGGCGATCGCCTCGCCACCGGCTTCGGCCACCAGCTTCAGCGTCAGCTTGGCGGCGCGGTGCTGGATCGTGGCTTCCACCAGCTTGCCGGCTTCCACCTGAATGTCGGCGCGGATCACCGCATTGACGCTGCCATAGTTGGAGACCACGTGATAGGTGCCGCTCGGCAGGCGCACCACAGCATCGGGCTTCACATCCGCCACCACCAGCTGGCGCTCGCCATCCTCCTTCACGTCGGAGGCAAAGATGGAGAAGCTCAGCTCGGTGCGCGGAATCTTCGTATCCGGGCCGGAAACGGCATTCAGCATCACGCCGCCGGCATCGAGCACCAGCGTCTGGCGCTCCGCTTCGCCGATGTCGGGCACGCGGATCTTGCGGGTGGCGCCGGCGCGGCCGAAGGCGACATTGACGAAATATTCGCCGGGCACCAGCTGGAAATCGGCCGAGCCGCCTTGCGAGGTGGCCAGGAGCGGCAGCTTGCCATCCGAGCCCGGCTGCGGGCTGAAGACCCGCCAGACGAGCCCCTGTTCCACCGGCTGGCCCTTCTGTTTCAGGAGCGCCTGCAGCTTGACGTCCTTGGCCGCCGGCGCGGCCGGCCTGTCCGGGTTCATGGTCGAGAAGCTGTTGAGCTTCGGCATCTTCTTCTGCGGGCCGGTGATCGCCGGGAAGTTCTTGAAGGGATCGGTCGCCACCGGCGGCAGGGCTTCCGGCACCTCGCCATTGTCCTGCAAGGGCAGGGTCGAGCGCAGATCCTGCGCCTGCACGGGCGCGCCCGCCGCCAGAACGGCGCAGGCAAGGAGCGCCGGGCGCAGGAGAGAGGGCAGACGGGCGGTAGGAATGCGCATCGTGAGGCGTTGACTTCTTGACGTGATGGCTCCACGTGAGACGCCGTTATGGCGTTTTCGTGGCTGCCGGTTGGCTGCTTCAGCCCTGGTGAAACGAACTGTCCGGACGAGACAGCGTCCGATCGAACCTAGACGAAAGCCGAATTGATGAAAACCGATTTCAGCCTGCGCGACTATCTCTCCACGCGCCGATCGATTCCCGCCTTCCAGCTGGGCGAGCCCGGCCCCTCGCGCGACGAGGTTGAGGAGATGCTGACGCTTGCCTCGCGCGTGCCCGATCACGGCAAGCTCGCGCCCTGGCGCTTCATCGTCTATCGCGGCGCCGTGCGCGCCGAGCTTGGCGAGCGCTTTCTGGAGCTCGCTCTGACGTCCAAGCCCGATCTCTCCGAGGAGATGATCAAGGTCGAGCGCACCCGCCTGACCCGTGCGCCGACGGTGGTCGCCGTCGTCAGCCGTGCCGCGCCGCATGTGAAGATCCCGGAATGGGAGCAGGTGATGTCGGCCGGCGCCGTCTGCCTCAACCTGCTGATGGCGGCCAATGCGCTGGGCTATTCGGCCAACTGGCTGTCCGAATGGATCGCATTCGATCCCGCCGCCCTCGACCTGCTCGGCGTGCAGCCGGAGGAGAAGGTGGCCGGCTTCATCCATATCGGCACGGCGCAGGTTCCGCCCTTCGAACGGCCGCGGCCGGAGCTGAAGGACATCGTCACATGGGTGGGAGAAGAATGATGTGGGTGGGAGAGGCCTGATGTTCTACGAGACCGCTTCAAACCGCCACGGCCTGCCGCATGATCCCTTCAAGGCGATCGTCTCGCCCCGGCCGATCGGCTGGATCGGCTCGCGCGGCGGCGACGGCAGCCTCAACCTCGCGCCCTATTCCTTCTTCAACGCCATCGCCGACACGCCGAAACTGGTGATGTTCTCCTCCACCGGCCATAAGGATTCGGTCTCCAACATCGAGGAAACCGGGGTCTTCACCGCCAGCTTCGTCAGCCGCAGCCTGATGCAGGCGATGAACGCCACCTCCGCGCCTGCCCCGCGCGGCACCAGCGAATTCGCGCTGGCCGGCCTGACGCCGGTCATGGGCCGGCTGGTGGAAGCGCCTTTTGTCGGCGAGGCCTTCGCCGCGCTCGAATGCCGGGTGACGGAAATGCTGCGGCCGAAGGATCTCGAAGGTCAGCCGACAGAGAATTACATGGTCATCGGCCAGGTCGTCGGCATCCACATCCGCGACGAGGCGATCGTCGACGGACGGTTCGATATGGCCACGGTTCGCCCCATCGCCCGGCTCGGCTATCGCGATTATTGCGATGGCGGCGATGTCTTCGAGATGGTGCGGCCGGTCAGCGCCTGATGACGACAAAGGCCGTCGGGCTCCGCCGTTCGAGGTCATAAAACCAACCCGCGAAAGCCTGCCAGGCAGGCCGCCTCGGCCTGTGCGGCAAGTGCTCCGTCGTCCGAACCCGGCGGCGCCTGCAGCAGGGCGGCAAGACCGGCATCGGCCGCCATCAGCAGGGTCTGTGCCTCAGCGAAAGCGATGGGAAAAAGCGGTGTTTCCCGATCCGGCGCGGGCAGGCTCCCACGCCATGATTGCCGAGAATCCGAACGAACCAGCGCCTCCAGTCCTTTGTCATGGCCACATTTTTCTTCCTCCTGCCGTGCGACCGCTGGTCCTGAGAGCCGCTGCCGCAGCTGCGCACCGTCGAAGACCAGCGCCACCAGCCGTGTTGAGAGATCTTTAAAGCGCGCGCCGCCGAGAAAGACGGCCGGATCGGCGCCCAGCTGTGCCAGGATGGCGGTCCGTCCCTGCGCCACGCCAGCCTCCGCCTCCATAACGCCAAGTGCGACATGCAGCCGCTGAACGGCAACAGGTGTGGCATGCGCCAGGAGAACGGCATCCGGCAGATAGGCAGCCAGAGCCGTCGATGCCTGCTCGATGGCCTCCACCTTTGCCTCGATGATGATCGCGCAGCCGGTCGGCGCCAGCTCTGCTGCGAGGCCCGTCTCCATGGCGGCAAGCGAGAGGATTAGCGGCGCCCGCTTGTCCGATGTATCTGCCTCCGGCCGGCAGCCTTGCAACCAGCGCCTGAGAACGGGCAGGCCGCGCCCTTGCAAAAACATGGTGAACCAATCGTAAACCATTGGCGGATAACTTCTGCTCAAACGAGGTGGGATGCGCGTTTGCTAGGGTGCATCCATCGCAAGGGGTGGTCGGCCTTGATCATACAGGCATTTCTTCGATGGGTGGAACAGGCGTCTGCCAGTAATCGCGCCCGTGCCGCCGCAGCACTCGGCCGTGCCTATGCCACTGGCGGCACGCCCCATCTCGACCGCAACGCCGCGGAAATGGGGATGACGCTGCTGCTCGACGATCCCGCGCCGCAGGTGCGCCAGGCGCTGGCGGAGGCGCTGGCGGATTGTCCGCATGTTCCCCGCGCCATCATCCTGTCGCTGGCGCAGGATCGCGCCGAGACCGCCTATACCGTGATCTCGCGCTCGCCCGTCTTGACCGACCATGATCTGGTGGAACTCGTGGCACGCGGGTCTGCCGAGATCCGGGCGCTGATCGCCGCGCGGCACCCCGTTCGCGCGCCGCTGGCCGCTGCCATTGCCGAGATCGGCGACGAGATCGCCGTGTCGATCCTGATCGAGAACGCGCAGGCGCAACTGACCGCGCGCACTCTCGCGCGGCTTGCCGAGCGCTTCCGCGATCACGCCGCCATTCGCGGCGGCCTGCTGGCCCGCGCCGATCTGCCGGCCGCCGTGCGCGCCGGGCTGACGGAAGCCGTGTCCGAGGCGCTGGCCGGCTTTTCGCTGGTGGCCCGGGCGCTCGGTGCCGATCGGGCCGCGCGCATCACCCGCGAGGCCTGCGACGTGGCCACCATCCATGTCAGCGCCGCCGTGCCTGCGCCCGACATGATTCGGCTGGTCGAGCATTTGCGGCTGCGCGCGCGGCTGACGCCGGCCTTCCTTCTGCAGGCGCTGTGCGCCGGCAAGGTCGCGCTCTTTGCCGAGGCCATGGTGTGCCTGACCGGCATGGGCGAGGCGCGCGTGCGCGCCATCCTCTCCGGCGGCAGCGGCCATGCCGTTCGCGCGATGATCGAGCGCGCCGGGCTCGGCCGCGATGTCAGCGGGCTCTATATGGATGCCGTGCTGCTCTGGCGGCGCGAGAACCGCCTGCCGGAGGAGACGGGCTCGGTGCCCAAGCGTCTGCTCGCCCGGCTGCGCGATCTGGGTGGACAGGCGAATGTCGCCCCCGGCCTTGCCGAGATCATCGAGAAGCTCGATATAGCCGAGCAGCGCCGCCAGGCCCGCCGCCTGGCGCTGGATGCCGCCTGATCTTCCCCCGCGCCCGGCGGCGGAAAGCGCGGGCGCCAAGGAGATGTGATGAGCCAGAATGCGCCGGAGGCAAGGCCGATCGTGGTGGTCACAGGCATTGGCGGCTTTCTCGGCCGGCATGTCGCCAAGAGCCTGCTCGATGCCGGCTACCCCGTGCGCGGCAGCCTGCGTGATCCGCGTCGTGGCGCGGAGATTGCCGCGGCGCTCGGCGCGGCCGGCAGCGAGACCCGGAACCTCACCTTCTTCACCGCCGATCTCGAACAGGATCGCGGCTGGGCGGAAGGGCTTGGTGGCGCTGCGGCCGTCATCCATGTCGCCTCGCCCTTTCCCGCCCGTGCGCCTGACGATTCGGCAAGCCTCGTTGCCACGGCCCGGGAGGGCACGCGCCGCGTCCTGCTGGCGGCCAAGGCGGCGGGGATCGATAGGATCGTGCTTACCTCCTCCATTGCCGCCACCAATTACGGGTCCGGACAGGCACCCTTCACGGAGCGCGACTGGACCGACCCGGACGGACCGCTGACCACGCCCTATTACCGCTCCAAGACGCTCGCCGAGCGCATAGCCTGGGACCTGGCCGAGCGCCACGATCTGGCGCTCACCACCGTCAATCCGGCGATGATCCTCGGCCCCATGCTCGGCGGCGCACCGGGCACCTCGCTGATGGTGATCCAGAAGCTTTTGTCGGGGCGCTACCCGGCCCTGCCGAAATTCGCCGTGTCTGTGGTGGATGTGCGCGATGTCGCCGAGATGCACCGGCTGGCACTGGAACGGGAGGCAGCCATCGGCGAGCGCTTTCTGGCCGCCGGGCCGGTGATGAGCCTTGCCGACATCGCGGCGCTCTTGCGCCGGTCGCTGCCCGCTCATGCCGGCCGGGTGCCTCGCCTCGTCCTGCCCACTTGGCTGGCGCGGCTTGCCGCACCCTTCGATGCCAATTTGCGGCTGATTGCAGGCGAACTCGGCCGCGATGCCCGGGTATCCAGCGAGAAGGCGGAGCATCTGCTCGGCTGGCGGTCACGCCCGCCGCAGGAGGCGGTGCTGGCGGCCGCGCAGAGCCTGATCGCGGCGGGCAAGTCCTGAGAGCGGGAGCGCACCGGCGCCCGTGTCGCATCCTTGTCAGAGGCGCGCAGCCTCTTGCCTCACGGCTTGTCCGGCACGATCCGGTGCGCGACCCAGGAATAGCCTTCGCCGACATAATGAACCGGGGCCGTCAGTGTCCGGCGAAGGGCGTCGCGGCCGGGCAACTGGTTGCGCAGGAAATCATAGGCACGCGCCGGAATGGCCGTTAGTCCCGGCGGCTCCGGCGGAACCGGCGCCGGGTCGATCTGCTCCAGCGTCGTGGCCGTGGGGGCCGCGGTCGTCGGGGAGGGCCGTTCTACGCTGTCCGGCGCGCGGGCAGCGATACCCTGTCCGACAGGCGCAGCCGGCACCGGCGCGGGCGGTACCGCCGCCGCGCTTGCCAGATCCGCGCCCGCTTCAGGCAGGGCCGGAGCGGCGGGAGGCGCCGGAATCATGCCGCTTTGTGCCACGATGCCCTCGTCCTGCTTCTCGCACAGGGCGACGATGACGGGATAGCTCCGATTGGTGAAGCGCGGCAGCACGGTCTGCGAATGCGTGTCACAGGCGGAAATCGAGGTCCAGCTGCCCTTGACGGTCTCGACATAATGGCAGGAGGTCACGGCATCGTCACAGCCGAGGATGGTCATGACAACAAGGGCGGTCGACATCACAGGCGCAGATCTCCATGGCGATCCTGGGGAGGGGTGACCCTGACGCTAGAGGCGCTCTCTGGTCGAAATACGGCGCTTCTCCGCCTTTTTCGGATGTGCTGAAACAGCGTAGAAAAAGACGGCGGCATGAGCGAACCCCTGCCGGGCGTTTTGCGGGGTCGCGCCGGGCCATGTCGTTGCAGGCACGGCCGCTTTCCGGCAAGAGCCTGTTTCCATGCTGCGCCTCGGGGCGTTGAACCCTTCGCCTTGCGGCTTGAGAAAGACTGTTGGCATCTGACCGGAAATCGGGAACCGGACCGGTGCTCTAAAAAGATGAGGAAAGGAATACATATGACGGTCGAGATCGCCCAGGAGACGCCGCGCCAGCCGGAGGTGGAGGAGCTGCTGGCGCTGTCGGATGCCTATGCTGCCGCGCTTTACCCTGCTGAAAGCAACCACATGGTCGATCTGGCAACGCTGGAAAAGCCCGAGGTGCGCTTCTTCGTCGCCCGCCATCAAGGGGCGATCGTCGGCTGCTGCGCCCTGGTGGAGGCCGGCGACGGCACGGCCGAGATCAAGCGCATGTTCGTGCATCAGAGCGCGCGCGGCCTGAAGATCGGCCGCCGGCTGCTCGACCGGCTGCTGGAGGAGGCGCAGGGCGCGGGCCTCGATGCGCTGCGGCTCGAAACCGGCATCTACCAGCCCGAGGCGATCGCGCTCTATCGCTCCGCCGGCTTCGAAGAGATTGCGCCCTTCGGCAGCTACCAGCCCGATCCGCTCAGCCTGTTCATGGAGAGGCGGCTGGCGGCCTGAGCGAGGCGGACGGGAAGGCTTGCCTGTCCGTCAGCCGCGCAGACGGGAAGGGAGATTGCATTCCCGTCTGCTTCGGCCCGCGCACGCAGTGCCGCCCGTCCGGCGGATCCTGCACGAGCAAGAGCCGAAGCTTTTTGCCGGCTTATAACTTGACTCCTTTTGGCATCTTTCTCCTTGGCGCGAGACGCGTTCCATGCGAGGAGAGGCGCCATCTTTGTCCGGCTTCGCCGGCCGCTGCCTGCCTCGGTTGTCTGCCCGTCTTTTCCTGAAAATGTACCGGCAGCCTGTCGCGCGGGCTGCAGGCCTGTGCCGGCCGCCCGCAAGGGAGACTTGTCGATGCTGCGTCGGTTCTTCGCCTATTATCGGCCCTATCGCGGCCTGTTCCTGCTGGATTTCAGCTGCGCCGTGCTCTCCGGCCTGCTCGAGCTCGGCTTTCCCATGGCGGTCAAGCTGTTCGTCGACGAACTGCTGCCCTCCGGCGCCTGGCCGGTGATTCTCGCCGCCTCCATCGGTCTTCTGCTGATCTACATCGTCAACACCGGCCTGATGGCGACCGTGACCTATTGGGGACACATGCTCGGCATCAACATCGAAACCGACATGCGGCGGCTGGCCTTCGAGCATGTGCAGAAGCTCTCCTTCCGCTATTTCGACAATGAGAAGACCGGGCATCTGATCGGCCGGCTGACCAAGGATCTGGAGGAGATCGGCGAGGTGGCCCATCACGGGCCGGAGGATCTGTTCATCGCCATCATGACCTTCATTGGCGCCTTCCTGCTGATGCTCTCGGTCAACTGGAAGCTGGCGCTGCTCACCGCCGCCGTGGTGCCGGCCACCGCCTGGGTCACCAGCCGCTATGGCGGGCGGATGACGCGCAATTTCCGTGCGCTCTATGGCCGCGTCGGCGATTTCAATGCGCGCATTGAAGAGAATGTCGGCGGCATCCGCGTCGTCCAGGCCTTTGCCAACGAGGCGCATGAAAAGGCGCTGTTCGAAAAGGACAACCAGAACTACCGCCGCACCAAGCTGGAGGCCTACAAGATCATGGCCGCCTCCACCTCGCTCAGCTATATGAGCATGCGCCTGATCCAGATGATCGTAATGATCGCCGGCGCCTGGCTGGTGCTGCGCGGCGAGCTGTCGAATGGCGGCTTCGTCAGCTTCCTGCTGCTCGTCGGTGTGTTCTTCCGCCCGGTCGAGAAGATCAATTCGGTGATCGAGACCTATCCCAAGGGCATTGCCGGCTTTCGCCGCTTTACTGAGTTGATGGAGACGGCGCCCGATATCGCCGATCGGCCCGATGCCATCGTGGCGCCGCCGCTCAAAGGGCAGATCACCTATCGCGACGTCTCCTTCGGCTATGGCGAGGGCGATCCCGTGCTGTCGCATATCGAGCTCACCATCGCGCCGGGGGAGACCATTGCCTTCGTTGGCCCCTCCGGCGCCGGCAAGTCCACGCTCTGCTCGCTGCTGCCGCGCTTCTACGACGTGACCGGCGGCGCGATCACCATCGATGGCATCGACATTCGCGCGATGACGCTCGCCTCGCTGCGCAGCCAGATCGGAATCGTCCAGCAGGATGTCTTCCTGTTCGGCGGCACGATTCGCGAAAACATCGCCTATGGCCGGCTGGGCGCCAGCGAGGCCGAGATCGTCGACGCCGCGCGCCGCGCCCGGCTGGAGAGCGTCATCGACGCCCTGCCGCAGGGGCTCGATACGGTAATCGGCGAGCGCGGGGTCAAGCTTTCTGGCGGGCAGAAGCAGCGGCTGGCCATTGCCCGCATGTTCCTGAAGAACCCGGCCATCCTGATCCTCGACGAGGCGACCTCGGCGCTCGATACGGAGACCGAACGCGCGATCCAGCAATCGCTGAACGAGCTGGCGCGCGGGCGCACGACGCTGATCATCGCCCACCGCCTGGCCACCATCCGCGACGCGGCCCGCATCGTCGTGGTCGATCGCGGCGGGATCGTCGAGGCCGGGCCGCACCAAGAACTGATCGCGGCGAAAGGCGCCTATCGCAGGCTCTACGAGGCGCAGTTCGGCGCCGCCTGATACGGTTTCCGGTTAATCAGACCGGAAACCCTATTCCGTCCAGCGAAAATCTGGCTCCGGCCAGAGATTTTCGGTGGTTCTTGTTTCCGGTTCGCGAAGCGATCAGCCGGAAACCACATGACAGGTCTCAACAAGGCGCGGCGGCGGCACTCATGGAAGAGTGCGGGTCGATGCTCGGGCGCGGGATGCTGCGCCGGCTTCATCTCTGCGCCTCCCGGGCGCGGGCCGGCATGCGACGATAATCCAATGCAAGCAATCTTGTGCGTCTTGACCCTGTCATCCGGCCTTTAGAAGATGCGTGACACCCACCGACTCGCTAATCTGGAGACTGCCGCTTATGTCGAATGTGCTCGTGCCCGAGCTGAGCGTACGCGATTGGCGCGTGAGCTTGATGTTCTACCGTGATCTGCTGGGCTTCTCCTGTCGCTACATTCGCGCCGACGAAGGCTTCGCCTTTCTCGAGCGTGACGGGGCGCAGATCATGATTGACCAGATCGGCCTCGGACGGGATTTCGACAGCGGCATTCAGACCCTCGAGAGGCCTTTCGGCCGCGGCCTCAATCTTCAGATCCGCGTGGCCGCCCTCGATCGGATTCTTTCGGCGCTGACCCATGCCGGCGTCACGCTGCATCTGCCGCTCGAAGAGAAATGGTACGATGTGGGCGAGGGGCTGGAAAGCGGCAACCGGCAATTCGTGGTCGCCGACCCCGACGGCTATCTCCTGCGCTTTTACGAAGATCTGGGCGAGCGGCGGGTCCAGTAACAGGCTGCGCCGCAACCCGTTCTTTCGACTTCCCGGAAAACCAGTCCCCAGGGAGCAAGTCCCCGGCGACCCAGCCGTCAGATATCCAGATTGTCGGCGAAGGCTGCGCGCTCCTGGATGAAACGGAAGCGGGCATCCGCCTTGGTGCCCATCAGATTGTCGACGGCCTCGCGCGTGCCCTCGAAGTCCACCTCGTCGATCGCCACCTTTAGCAGCGTGCGGTGGGCCGGGTCCATGGTGGTTTCCTTGAGCTGGGCCGGCATCATCTCGCCCAGACCCTTGAATCGGCCGATATCGACCTTGGCCTTGCCCTTGAACTCGCGCTTCAGCAGTTCGACCCGGTGGGCGTCGTCGCGGGCATAGAGCGTCTTTGCCCCCTGCGTGATGCGGTAGAGCGGCGGCACGGCGAGATAGAGGTGGCCGCCACGCACCAGCTCCGGCATTTCCTGATAGAAGAAGGTGATGAGCAGCGAGGCGATGTGCGCGCCGTCGACATCCGCATCGGTCATGATGATCACGCGCTCGTAGCGCAGATCCTCCTGCCGGTATTTCGAGCGTGTGCCGCAGCCCAGCGCCTGCACGAGATCGGCAAGCTGCTGGTTGGCCGAGAGCTTTTCGCGCCCGGCGCTGGCCACGTTCAGGATCTTGCCGCGCAGGGGCAGGATGGCCTGGTTGGCGCGGTTGCGCGCCTGCTTGGCCGAGCCGCCGGCCGAATCGCCCTCGACCAGGAACAGTTCCGCGCCATCGGCCGTGTTCTGCGTGCAGTCCGCCAGCTTGCCCGGCAGGCGCAGCTTGCGCACCGCGCTCTTGCGGTTGACTTCCTTTTCCTTGCGCCGGCGCAGCCGCTCCTCGGCGCGCTCGATCACCCAATCCAGAAGCTTGGCGGCCTCGGCCGGATTGCCGGCAAGATAATGGTCGAACGGGTCGCGAATGGCGTTTTCGACGATGCGCTGGGCCTCGACGGTCGCCAGCTTGTCCTTGGTCTGGCCGACGAATTCCGGCTCGCGGATGAAGACGGAGAGCATGCCCACGGCCGAGATCATCACGTCGTCGGTGGTGATCGCCGCCGCACGCTTGTTCTGCGTCAGCTCGGCATAGGCCTTCAGCCCCTTGGTCAGCGCGATGCGGAAGCCCGCTTCGTGCGTGCCGCCTTCGGGCGTCGGGATGGTGTTGCAATAGGAATGCAGCTGCGGATCGCCGCCATACCAGGTCACCGCCCATTCCAGCGAGCCATGGCCGCCCGAACGCTCGGTCTTGCCGGAGAAGATCTCGCGGGTGACGGTGAATTCCTTGCCGAGCGTTGCCGCCAGATAATCCTTCAGGCCGCCGGGGAAATGGAACACCGCTTTTTCCGGAATGTCGGTGCCGGCAACCAGGCTCGCCTCGCAGGACCAGCGGATTTCCACGCCGCCGAACAGATAGGCCTTGGAGCGCGACATACGGAAGATGCGGCCGGGATCGAACTTCATCGCCGGCCCGAAGATCTGGGCATCCGGCCGGAAGCGCACGCGCGTGCCGCGCCGGTTCTGGACGTCGCCCAGCTCCTCCAGCCCGCCGAGCGGCAGGCCGCGCGAAAAGCGCTGGCGATAGAGCTTGCGGTTGCGCGCCACCTCGACCTCGACCAGATCCGACAGCGCATTGACCACCGAAATGCCGACGCCATGCAGGCCGCCGGAGGTCTCATAAGCCTTGCCGTCGAACTTCCCGCCGGCATGCAGCACGGTCATGATCACTTCGAGCGTCGACTTGCCGGGCGCCTGCGGATGGTTTTCCACGGGAATGCCGCGGCCATTGTCCGTGACCGTGAGGAAGCCTTCGGCATCCAGATGCACGTCGATGAAATTGGCGTGTCCCGCCACCGCCTCGTCCATCGAATTGTCGATGACTTCGGCGAAGAGATGGTGCAAAGCCTTCTCGTCGGTACCGCCGATATACATGCCCGGGCGCATGCGCACGGGCTCCAGCCCTTCCAGGACGCGGATGGCGGAGGCGTCATAGCTCTCGCCATCGGACCCCTTGACGGCAGGGGCCGCCGCAGCGGCTGGAAGGCCCGAAGGGACGGGCGATGCGACGGGCGGGGCGCGCTTTACCGCAGGCAGGGCGGCGGCTGCGGGCTCTTGCGCCGGCTGAGCGGCCGCCCTGGTCGCCGCCTTCGCGGCGCCTGCGGGCGGTGTCATGCTCGAGAAGAGGTCTTTGTCGTCGGCCATGGAACTCGTCGGTAATCGCTGGGGGATCGCGGGGATGATGATCGGGAAAAGGCGCCGCAAGTCTTGCGACGGACGGGTCGGAATGGCAAGACCCGGATCAAAAGAGGAACATTTCTTTATGTCCGTGTCCACAATTCCTGTTGGCGTCAAGCGCTTTCTCGCGGCACTGATGCTTTTCGGCAGCGCTCTGCCTGCCTCGGCCGAGCTGGTCGGCCCCTACAAGGATGCGCTTTTTGCCTATCCCGCGCTGGTCGAGTCGCAGGACAAGGGCGATTTCCGCGTGGTCGACTATCAGGAGCTGCGCGACATCAATGAGCGGGACGACATTCCCGAGCGGCGGGTAAAGCGGGCTTATGTCTCGCTCGGGGTGAAGAGCGAGCAGGCTTTCGAGAGCGTCGATGCCGGCGGGCGGTCGGTCGAGGTGCTGCGGGTGGGGGCTGCGCGCGGCGCCGCCTTCACCGTGATCTTCATCCATGGCCGGGGCGGCGACCGGCGGCTCGGCGCCAATGACTATACGTTTGGCGGCAATTTCAACCGGCTGAAGAACCTCGCCGTCAATGGCCGCGGCGTCTATTACGCCCCGACCGTGCGCTCCTTCGACGAGAACGGCGTGGCTGACGTGGCTGCGCTGATCCACCATGCCGCCACCCAGTCTCCGGGCCGGCCGGTCATTCTGGCCTGCGCCTCGATGGGCACCTTCATCTGCTGGGGCATCACTCGCGATCGCCAGGCGGTCGCCGATCTCCAGGGCATGATGATCTTGGCCGGCCCGGCCGATCCCGCCTTTCTCAAGAGTGCCGCGCATCAGGCGCGCCTGCCATTGTTCTTCAG
The DNA here is from genome assembly GCF_001938945.1 of Xaviernesmea rhizosphaerae. Taxonomy (GTDB): domain Bacteria; phylum Pseudomonadota; class Alphaproteobacteria; order Rhizobiales; family Rhizobiaceae; genus Xaviernesmea; species Xaviernesmea rhizosphaerae. The sequence continues at coordinate 154,319 of NZ_MKIO01000029.1, read as the reverse complement.
CCATGGCAGCGCTGACAGCGTTTATCCGGCCGAGGCGCAGATCGCGCTCTATCGCCAGCTCAAGGCTGCCGGCTATCCCACCCGCTTTGTGCTTTTCCGTTCGGGCACGCATGGAACGCCCGTGCGCATGACCGACTGGCGCGAGACGCTGAACTGGTTCGACGCGCGATAGAGGCGTGCCTGCGCATAGCGACCGCTTCTCCCCTCGGCGCGGGAGAGGAGACCGGACAGCCCCGATGACAGGACAGCCTTGATCAATCGCGAAGGCGATCAGGACCTTGTCCGCCTTCGCGCTTTTGTCTTGGCACCAGATCCTCGTGGCAGGAAGGCCGGTGCTTCGCGCTAAACGTCCGGGTGATCCCCGTGCATCGGCCTGGATCGACGGTCGGCCCGGTGCCTGCTCGCGCAAACCTTCGTGTTTGCTTGTCGATCTCGCTTGTGCGACGAGCGGTCTCGATTAAACTTGAGCTTGCACGGTCCGCCACTGGGCCTTGTGGTTTTGGTCTTTTTTGGCGATCAGCCGTCGATGCGTTCCGGCGGGGTGCCTCAGCAGGACATGAACAGGATGGCAGACCAGGCTTCTCAAAGCCGCGACATGGGTCCGATCAGGCTTTGCTGCGCCGGCCGTCCCTTCGTTAACCATCCCCGCCGGTCGCGGGGTCGGCAAGCGCCCTCATTTGCATTTTGGAAAGCCCCTTGGCCGAAAGGTACGGCCTTATGTTAGCTGGGGCAGACAAAATGGATGTTCGCACCGAAGCGCGGCATATTCCGCTGTGTGTCGATCTCGACGGAACCTTGCTGGCCACCGACACGCTCTGGGAAGGCGTCGCGGTGGTTCTGATGCGCAATCCCTTTTTGATCTTCTCCCTTCTCCTTTGGGCCCTGCGGGGCAAGGGGCGCCTGAAGCACGAAGTCGCCGTGCGCACGGGGCGCGCCGCGAAGGACTGGCCCTATCGCGAGGTGGTGCTTCAGCGGCTGGAGCGCGAGCGGAAGGCGGGTCGGGAGATCGTGCTGGTCACCGGCGCCGCCGAGTGCATCGCGCAGGGCGTCGCCGCCCATACCGGCCTGTTCTCGTCCATTCTCCACTCGTCGACCGAACACAATCTCACCCACAACAACAAGCGCGATGCGCTGGTGGCACGCTATGGCGAGGCCGGCTTCGACTATATGGGCAACAGCGCCGACGATGTGCCGGTGTTCGAGGCCGCGCGCCGGGCCATCATCGTGGCGCCGGACCCCGTTGCCGAGCGCTGGTGGCGCAAGCATGATGCCGAACGGCTGGATACGGGCCCGACAAGCGCGATCGTGGCGCTGAAATGCATCCGCATGCATCAATGGGCCAAGAATGTGCTGATCGGCGTTCCCATGGTGCTCAATCACACCATCCTGCACATGGATGCGCTCATCAACACCGTTCTGGCCTTTTTCGCCTTCAGCTTCCTGGCATCGGCCGTCTACATCATCAACGACCTCTCGGACCTGACCAACGACCGTAATCATCCCAAAAAGCGCTATCGCCCGCTGGCGAGCGGGCAGATCTCCGTGCCGATCGCGCTGACTTTGGCGCTCAGTCTCGTGCTGGCCTCTCTCGGTCTGACGGCGCTTCTGCCGATCGAGTTCGCCGGCACGCTGGCGCTCTATGCGGTGGCGACGACGGCCTATACCTTCGTGCTGAAGCGCAAGCTTCTGGTCGATGTCTTCACGCTGGCCGGTCTCTACACCATGCGCATCGCCGCCGGTTCCGCCGCCACGCAGACCGACCTGTCCTTCTGGCTCCTGGCCTTCTCGATCTTTTTCTTCCTCAGCCTGGCGCTGGTGAAGCGCTATGTCGAGCTTCATGAACATATCGGCCGCGCGGATGACGAGCTGGTGCCCGGCCGCGGCTATCGCCCGGTCGATTTCGAAATGGTCGGCCAGGCCGGCGTCGCCTCCGCCTTCTCCTCCGCGCTGGTTCTGGCCATGTATGTGCACAGCAAGGAGATGATGGAGATGTATGCGCTGCCCTGGGCACTGTGGCCTCTGTGCCCGCTGGTGCTTTACATGCAGCTGCGCATCTGGATGATGGCGCGCCGGCGCATGCTGCATGAGGATCCCGTGGTCTTCATCATGCGCGACTGGCGCAGCCTGGTGATCATGTCGATCGGCGCCCTGCTGATTCTGGCCGGCGCCCTGGGGCCGCGATGAGGACGCTGACGTGAGCGCCGATTTCACCAGCTGGGGCCGGATCGATCCGCGCCTGCGCGCCTCCATCTCCGTCGATGCCTATGAGGAGGCGAGGCTAACGGCCGGGCGGGACGCCTTCCTGCCCTTCGGCAATGGCCGCTCCTACGGCGACAGCTGCCACAACGACCAGGGACGGCTGATCGATGTCAGGCCGCGCAGCCGCATCCTCGCCTTCGATCCCGGCACCGGTATCCTGCGCTGCGAGGCCGGCGTCACCCTGCGCCAAGTGCTGGAGCGGGCGGTGCCGCATCGCTTCTTCCTGCCGGTGACGCCGGGAACGGCCTTCGTCACCGTCGGTGGCGCGCTGGCCAATGATGTTCACGGCAAGAACCACCACAGCCGCGGCACCTTCGGCCGCCATGTGCTCTCCTTCACGTTGCTGCGGTCAGAAGGCGAGTCGCTTTCCTGCTCGCGACAGGACAATGCCGATCTCTTCCGCGCTACCATCGGCGGCATGGGCCTGACGGGACTGATCGGCGAGGTGGAACTCAGGCTGATGAAGGTGCCGTCGCCGCATGTGCAGCAGCATGCGATCCGCTTCGATCGGCTGGACGATTATTTCCGCATGATCGACCGGATCGATGGCGAGCACGAATATTCCGTCGCCTGGATCGACCAGCTCGCCGCCGGCCGGGCTGCCGGGCGCGGTATTCTGCTCGCGGGCGATCATGCCGATGGCGCCTGCGAATTTCCCGACGTTCCCAAGGGGCTGCGGCTGGCCGTGCCCTTCCGCCCGCCCGTGAGCCTTCTCAACCGGCTGACGCTCAAGGCCTTCAATCTCGCCTATTTCCGCAAGGAAAAGCCGGGCGAAACGGTGACCACGGTGAAATGGCCCGGCTATTTCTATCCGCTCGATGCCGTGCGCGACTGGAACAGGCTCTATGGCCCCCGCGGCCTCTATCAGCACCAGAGCGTCTATCCGCAAGCGCAGGCGCCTGAGATCACCGCGCGGCTGATGGAGACGGCGCGCAGGGCTGGGCATGGCTCGTTTCTGACCGTGCTCAAGCGCTTCGGTGACGAGCCGGCGCAGGGGCTCTTGTCTTTTGCCCGACCCGGCTTCACCCTGACGCTCGATTTCCCCAATCAGGGGGAGGCGACACTCAGGCTTCTCGACCGTCTCGACGAAATTGTGATGGCGGCCGGCGGGGCGGTGAACCCCTATAAGGACGCGCGGATGCGGCCGGATGTCTTCGCCGCCTCCTTCCCAGACTGGCGACAGCTGGAAGCGCTGCGCGATCCCGCGCTCGTCTCCGACTTCTGGCGCCGCACCGCGCTGCGCCTGTGACATTAAGCATATGATGCTGTCGAGCGCGCCGGTTCGATCGCAATGCTGTATAGAAATGCATCCTGACCGTGTAGCCGTTCCCGCGTGGCTGAGGCCGAAAGGGTTCCGGTCCGATGCCGATGGTCCGCCGGAAAACGATAAAGTGCTGCGATGTTGTTTAAGACCTGGTCAAGCCTGTCATCAAATTGAGAGCCGTGTTTACCGGGCTCTTCAGCTTTGATCTGTAGGACGATGCAAGAAAAAGAGGCGTGCCTATGAAATATATTCCCTTCATTCTCTTCACCGTTCTGACCAATGCGGCTGCGCAGCTGATGCTGAAGCAGGGAATGATCTCGCTCGGCCCCTTGAGTTTCACGGCGGAGACGGCCGTGGCGCGGATCTTCCAGATCCTGTTCAACCCTTGGGTCTTTGCCGGGCTCGTTACCTTCGCCATTTCCATGGCCTCGCATCTCTTCGTCCTGTCGAAGGTGGAGCTGTCCTTCGCCTATCCCTTCCTCAGCCTCGCTTATGTGGCGGTGGCGATCTTCGCCTATTTCGTCTTCCGCGAGGATCTCAATGCCTGGCGCATCGCCGGCATCGCCTTCATCTGCGTCGGCACCTTCTTCATCGCCCAGTCCGGCCGCTCGTCCGAGAGCCATGCGCCCGACGCCGCCGTTCAGGGCACCGCGACCAAGACCAAGGATATCAGGAGCGCAGCATGAACCACATCATCTTTGGCGGTGACGGATTCGTCGGCCGTCATCTGGCGGAAAAGCTGATTGCCGATGGCGAAAACGTCGTCATTGCCGATATCGTCAAGTCCGACCTGCCGCTCTACCAGCGCGCCCGCTATGTGCGCTGCGACGTCACCGATTTCGCCCAGGTCCAGGCCGTGGGCATCGCCCCTGACGACATGGTCTACAACATGGCGGCCAAGATGCTCTCGCCGCTGCAGGTGCGGGCCAAGCGCTGGGAGTTCTTCTGGCCGGTCAATTATTACGGCGCCGAGAATATCATGAAGGCGACGCATGAGGCCGGCTGCACCCGGCTGGTGCAGTTCACCACCGACATGATCTATGGCCATACGGTGCAATCGCCGCAGACCGAGGACCATCCGGCCGCGCCGCTCGGCGAATATGGCAAGTCGAAATGGGCGACGGAGCAGCTCGCCTTCGACTGGCGCAAGAAGGGGCTCAACATCACCATCTTCCGTCCGCGCCTGATCATCGGTCCGGGCCGGCTCGGCATTCTGGAAAAGCTGTTCAAGCTGATCGACGCCAACCTGCCGGTGCCGATGATCGGCTCCGGCAAGGTGCCGTATCAGTTCATCTCGGTGTTCGACTGCGCCGATGCCGCCTATCTCGGCTGGAAGGGCGGCGTGCCCAATGCCGAATACAATCTCGGCTCGGACAATCCGCCCTCGGTGCGCAAGCTGCTCGGCGATCTGATCAAGCACACCGGCTCGCGCTCGATCCTGGTGCCGACGCCGGCTTTCGCGGTGAAGAAGACGCTTGCCTTTTTCGACCTGATCAACCTGCCGATCATGGATCCCGAGCAATATCTGATCGCCGACGAGATGTGCGTGCGCGAGACCGGGCGGCTGAAGCGCGATCTGGGCTGGGCGCCGCGCTACCAGGACGGCGCCATGCTGATCGCCGCCTATGACGAATACCGCGCCAAGAAGGCCGGCCAGACACGCGCCTCCGGCGCCGCCGTCGCCGCCGAATAGAAAGCAAGGCCATCCGGCCGGCGTGGTGCGCGCCTGCCGGATGCGTGGGCACAGGAAAGACCGGGGCCGGTCGATCGAGCGGTCCCAAGAGCCGAACGAAGCCGAAGAGCCGAATACCGAGAGAGGAACGCTGCCATGCTCGATGCGCAGACCCGCCTTCACGACACGCCCGCCACGGGCGGCGCCGCGCCGGCCGCGCCCGCCATTCCGCATCCGCCGCTGATGACGGTGGCGGACGCCAAGGCCATGAGCGTGGCCGATATGAACAGCCTGTTCAAGGATCACATCAATCCCGGCCAGCTGCATTTCATGAAGCTGCTCGGCTTCAACAAGATCAAGGTCGAGCGTGCCGAAGGCATGTATTACATCGATCAGAACGGCCGGAAGATCCTCGATTTCTTCGGCGGCTTCGGCTCTCTCGCTGTCGGGCACAACCATCCCAGGCTGATCGCCCAGCGCAAGGCTTTCCAGGACGAGGGACGCCACGAGATTGCCATCGCCTTCATGTCGCAATATGCGGCGGCGCTGGCGAAGAACCTCGCGGCGATCTCTCCCGGCGATCTCGACATGGTCTTCCTCGGATCGACGGGGTCCGAGGCGATGGAAGCGGCGGTGAAGGTGGCCGAGCGCGCCGCCGGGCCGAAGCGCCCCAAGATCGTCTATGCCGAAAATTCCTTCCACGGGAAGACCAAGGGCGTGCTGTCGATCACCGATAGCCCGCTCTATCGCGGCGAGTTCCGCCTGGTCGACCGCACCGTGCGGGTACCCTTCGCCGACATCGATGCAATCCGCAACGCCTTCGAGAGCGATCCTGAGATCGGCGTGATCGTGCTCGAAACCATCCAGGGCGGCGGCGGCATCATCACCGCACCCCCGGAATTCTGGCAGGAGCTGCGCCGGCTCTGCGACAAGCATGGCGTAATCTGGGTCGCCGACGAGGTGCAGTGCGGCGTCGGCCGCTCGGGCCGCTTCTATGCCTTCGAGCATGCCGGCGTCGTGCCTGACGTGACCGCGCTGGCCAAATCGCTCGGCGGCGGCAAGACGGCGATGGCGGCCATGATTGCCCGGCGCGAAATCTATATGAAGGCCTATGGCTCGCCGAAGACGGCAATGATCCACGCCCAGGCCACCTTCGGCGGCATCGGCGAGGCCTGCATCACCGCGATCGAAGCGCTGAACATTCTCTATGACGAGAAGCTGATCGAAAACTCGGCTGTCCAGGGCGCCTATCTTCTGGAGCGCTTGCAGGGACTGCAGGCGAAATATCCGAAGATCATCAAGGAAGTGCGCGGGCAGGGGCTGATGATCGGCCTGGAGTTCCATGATTTCAGCCAGACGCTGCCGCTGGTGCTGCGCCCTGTTGTCTCCATGCTCGACGACAAGCTCAAGGGTTCGCTCTCCGGCTTCATCGGCGCGCTGCTCCTACGCGACTATGCCACGCTCGTGGCCTTCACCGAATATAACCGCAACGTCATTCGGCTCGAGCCGCCGCTCATCTGCGGCCGCGAGCACGTCGATCAGTTCGTCGAGGCGCTGGACGATCTGCTCAACCGGGGCATCATCCGCATTGTCAAGGATTTCGTCGGTTCGCAGATCGGCTGAGACCCCCAGGCCCCAGACAGGCACGTCACGCGGATCGAAGAGGATCCTGGCGGGCTTGTGACGGGCCGGATTTTGCATCGCATAAAGGGAGGGGAAGGGGCTGCTGCCTTCGCGCAGCGGCCCCTTTCTGTTTCACCAAAAGTAAATCGATTAGCCGCGCTCTTAAATCGATTTATTAGGAGGTCGCGATTGAATTAATCGATTAGTATTTCTTTTGAATGCAAGCTTTCCGCAAGAATGAAACGTTTTAAAGAATAGATTAGGTCGTTTGTTCGATCCCATCAGGCTATTTTGCATTGCAAAATAGGAGGGACTGGATTTCCGCTTTGCAGAAATATGACTTCCGCTGACAAAATTCATCTGTTAGACCCCCTTGGGGACAGGGCAAACTGACAGGAGAGAGTGAATGACACCTGATGTGCGACCGCTGGTGGCGGGTAACTGGAAGATGAACGGGCTGCGCGCCGCGCTGGACGAGATCAAGCAGATCGCCGATGGTGTCGACGGCTCGCTTTCCGAGAAGGTCGAGACTGTTCTTTGCCCGCCGTCCACGCTGCTTTACGTCGCCACCGCGCTGGCCGAGGACTCACCGCTGCAGATTGGCGCGCAGGATTGCCATCACCACAATAGCGGCGCCTATACCGGCGACATCTCCGCCGAGATGATTGCCGATCTTTTCGCCTCCCACGTCATCGTCGGCCATTCGGAACGGCGCAAGGACCATGCCGAAAGCGACGCGCTCGTCTGCGCCAAGGCGGAAGCGGCGCTCAATGTCGGCCTCCAGGCCATCATCTGCGTCGGCGAGACCCAGGCCGAGCGCGACGACGGCCAGACGCTGGAAGTGCTCGCCCGCCAGATCGAGGGCTCCGTGCCTGAGGGCGCCCGTGCCGAGAACACCATCATTGCCTACGAACCCGTCTGGGCGATCGGCACAGGGCTGACGCCGACCACGGGTGACATCGCCATTGCCCATGAATTCCTGCGCGCCCGGTTGAAGGAGCGGCTGGGGGACGAGGGTGCGCGCATGCGCATTCTCTATGGCGGCTCGGTCAAGCCGAGCAATGCCCGCGAGATCGTCGCCATTGCGCATGTGGACGGCGTGCTGGTGGGCGGCGCCAGCTTGAAGGCGACCGACTTCCTCGCCATCTACGGGGCTTATGAAGGCCTGCTAGATCTCGAGGCAGCCGCCTGAGCCATCGCGCCTGGCGGTTCCGCCAAACGGCGTCCGTCAAGCCTTGAGGCCCGTCGCCAGAGGGGCGACGGGCCTTTGGCATGACGATATGCAGGACCAATGACCCTAGAGGGCTTGGAAAGGGCGGCTCCATGGTATATTGAGCCGCCCGATGATTGATGTTTGGCCGAAGGGCCGGGATTCTGGAAGAACATGCAGACCATCTTGCTCGTGATCTATCTCATGGTCGTGCTGGCGCTGATCGGCGTCGTGCTGATCCAGCGCTCTGAGGGCGGCGGCCTGGGCATAGGCGGGGGCTCCGGCTTCATGTCCGCCCGCGGCACGGCCAATGCGCTGACCCGCACCACGGCGATCCTGGCGGCGCTGTTCTTCGTTCTGGCGCTGGCCATGGGCATTCTCGCGCGCTACCAGCCGACGGCCACCGACGTTCTCGACCGGATCCCCGGCACGACCGGAACCGGCAACGGCGTTCTCGATTCGCTCGGCCCGAGCGGCCAGGCACCGGCCGGGCAAGCACCTGCAAGTCAGGCACCCGCAGGCGTCGCCCCGGCACAGCCGTCCAATGGCGTTCCGCAGGGGGATGCACCGGCCGCGCCTGCCCAGTCGTCGTCGCCAGCGTCTTCGGCTCCAGCGTCTTCGGCTCCTGCGCCCTCTGCGCCTGCAGCCTCCGCGCCGGCCGAGACCAGCCCGGCCGCGCCGGCGACCAACAACGCTCCGGCGGCTCCGGCCGCCAACCCGCCGGCTTCCGGCGTGCCCAGCGGGCAGTAAGGCTGATGGCCTGATGAACCGACCGGCGGGACGCGCAAGTGCCCGCCGGTTTTCTTTTGTGGTGAGCTTTCCCTCCGGCTTAGGCGCGCGGGAGACCTGAGGACGCTGCGGCGCAAGCCGTTCCGGGCGAAGATCCGGACGGCGGGAGTCTTCGGTCGCGTTGTCCTGACGTGTTGGGCCCGCAAATGGGGGCCCTGCGCGCACGGGGAAAGGCCGGGAACGCCGCATCGCGGCGTTTTCCCGTTTTTTAGGTGGCGGAATCAAACGTGAAAAGGTATCCGGTTAAGCCCATGGCGCGATATGTCTTTATCACTGGCGGCGTGGTTTCTTCCCTTGGCAAGGGAATCGCGGCCGCTGCTCTCGGCGCGTTGCTGCAGGCTCGGGGTTACCGGGTCCGGCTTCGCAAACTCGACCCCTATCTCAATGTCGATCCCGGCACGATGAGCCCGACCCAGCACGGCGAGGTCTTCGTGACCGATGACGGCGCGGAAACGGACCTCGATCTCGGCCATTACGAGCGCTTCACCGGCCGCTCGGCCACCAAGACCGACAACATCACCACCGGCCGCATCTACAAGAACATCATCGACAAGGAACGGCGCGGCGACTATCTGGGTGCCACCGTCCAGGTCATCCCGCACGTCACCAACGAGATCAAGGCCTTCGTCACCGAGGGCAACGAAGACTATGACTTCGTGATCTGCGAGATCGGTGGCACGGTCGGCGACATCGAGGCCATGCCCTTCATGGAGGCGATCCGCCAGCTCGGCAACGACCTGCCGCGCGGCACGGCCGTCTATGTCCACCTGACGCTGATGCCTTATATCCCGGCGGCCGGCGAGCTGAAGACCAAGCCGACCCAGCATTCGGTGAAGGAACTGCAGGCACTCGGCATTCACCCCGACATCCTGCTGGTGCGGGCCGATCGCGAGATCCCCGAGGCCGAGCGGCGCAAGCTGTCGCTGTTCTGCAATGTCCGCCCCTCGGCCGTGATCCAGGCGCTCGACGTTGCCTCCATCTACGACGTGCCGATCGCCTATCATCGCGAAGGCCTCGATTCGGAAGTGCTCGCCGCCTTTGGTATCGAGCCGGCGCCCATGCCGCGCCTGGACGCCTGGGACGACGTGGCCGACCGCATCCGCACGCCGGAAGGCGAGGTGACCATCGCCATCGTCGGCAAATATACCGGGCTCAAGGATGCCTATAAGTCGCTGATCGAAGCGCTTTACCACGGCGGCATCGCCAACCGGGTGAAGGTCAAGCTGGAATGGATCGAGTCCGAGATTTTCGAGAAGGAAGATCCGGCGCCCTATCTGGAAAAAGTCCACGGCATTCTCGTGCCGGGCGGCTTCGGCGAGCGCGGCTCCGAGGGCAAGATCAATGCGGCGCGTTTTGCCCGTGAGCGTCAGGTGCCCTATTTCGGCATCTGCTTCGGCATGCAGATGGCCGTGGTGGAAGCCGCCCGCAATCTCGCTGGCATCGAAAAGGCTTCCTCCACCGAGTTCGGCCCCACGCAGGAGCCGGTGGTCGGCCTGATGACCGAATGGATCAAGGGCAATGAGCTGCAGAAGCGCACGGCGGCCGGCGACCTCGGCGGCACCATGCGTCTCGGCGCCTATCAGGCCAGCCTGAAGAAGGACAGCAAGATCGCCGAGATCTACGGCGCAACCGCGATCTCCGAGCGTCATCGCCACCGCTACGAGGTCAATGTCGACTACAAGGACCGGCTGGAAAGCTGCGGGATGGTCTTTGCCGGCATGTCGCCCGATGGCGTCCTGCCTGAGACCGTCGAATATCCCAACCATCCCTGGTTCATCGGCGTGCAGTATCACCCCGAGCTGAAGAGCCGGCCCTTCGATCCGCATCCGCTGTTTGCGAGCTTCGTCGAAGCGGCGCTGGAGCAGAGCCGGCTGGTCTGATCGCAAGGCTTATCAATGCATCGTGTCAACGGGGTCTTCCTGGCAGGGAGGGCCCCGTTTCCGTTTGGCCGCGTCCTTGCGTCGGGCGCTCGCTCGGCGGCTGCCATCCCCAAGCCTGCGGAGTGGCTCAAAACCTTCCCTTAATCTTTACGCTCTATTCATCACGGGTCCATGAGGGATGAGAGCGATGCGTATTGTGTTGATTGTCGTTCTGCTGGCGCTTGCCGGCTGTGCGACCGCTCCCAGAAATATCCAGAACGCCTGTGCGATCTTCGATCAGCGCGACGGGCTCTTCAACAATTGGGAGCGTTCGGCCCGCGCCGCCTCGCGCGAATATGGTGTGCCCGTTCCGATCCTGATGGCGACGATCTATGTCGAATCGGGCTTCCGGCCCTATGCCCGGCCGCCGCGCCGCTACATTCTCGGCTTCATCCCCTGGGGGCGTGTCTCCACTGCCTATGGCTATTCCCAGGCTCTGGATGGCACCTGGGAGCATTACCGCCGCGCGACAGGCAACTGGAGCGCCCGGCGCAGCAATTTCTCCGACGCCGTCCATTTCGTCGCCTGGTATCACAACTTCAATCACCAGAAGAACGGCATCGCGCTCACCGATCCCTATAATCTCTATCTCGCTTATTACTCGGGCCATGTCGGCTATGCCCGCGGCACCTGGCGCAATGATGCCGGTGTGCGCCGCGCGGCCGCAAAGGCGACCTCGATCGCCCGCAACTATTCGACCCAGCTGCGCCGCTGCCGGTAACACCAGGCGTCGATGACGGGAGCCGGCAGGATGGCTCTGCGCCTCTTTCGGTCACAGGAGTGTGATCGTCGTACCGACATGATTCGCAAGCACGGACTGACATCGCGGTGTCCTCATGCCGGCGCGCCGTCCACCTGCCCGCAGCGTGGCACCCGGGTGAAACCTTGTCCTGCACAATATGGATCGATTTGATTCAGGAGGAGCGCGCTGAGGTCCTCGCCAAAGCCGCGTGCGCTGCAACACATGCCTTGAATTGTTCACCCGAAGATGCCAAGCACAGAAAGAGGGCTGAGGGGAGGCTGCGCTAGTGTCGCAGCGGCAGGCCGAACGCCCCGCCGGGCGCTTCGCACGCGAGAAGACTTTCAGAACCCGGACCAGCGAGAGGACGCGCAGAATGGCATCAGCACCGTCGATGACAGGGCAGCCCCGCCGTCTTGATCATCTCGTGCTGCCGGTCGAAAGCCTGGATGCCTCGCGCCGGCGGATGGAAGCCATGGGCTTCACCGTGGCCGCCGATGCCCAGCATCCCTTCGGCACGGAAAATGCCTGCGTCTTCCTGGCCGACGGCACCTATCTGGAACCGCTCGCCATCGCCTCGCGCGAGGACTGCGAGGCCGCCGCGCGCGCCGGCAATGTCTTCGTGGCGCGCGACCAGGCCTTCCGCTTCCGCAGGGGGCCGGAGGGTCTTTCCGCTCTCGTGGTCTCGTCAGAGGATGCGCAGGCCGATGACCGGCGCTTCCACGCGGCCGGGATCAGCGCCGGCGCGCCGCTCGACTTCTCCCGCATCATGCGCCTGCCCGATGGCAGCGAGGGCACCGGCAGCTTTCGCCTCGCCTTTGCCGCGGATCTGCGCGCACCTGACATGTTCTTCTTCGCCTGCCAGCGGCTGCAATCGCTTCCCTCGGACAGGACGGCGCTGGAGCGCCACGCCAATGGCGTTACCGGCATTGCCCGCGTGGTTTTGACCGAAGACAATCCAAGCGATTTTCAGTATCTGCTGCAGGAAATCTTCATGCAGCGCCATGTTGCCGCCCAGTCCTTCGGCATGGATCTGGAAGCCGCCAACGCAGCGGTCTCCGTGCTGACGCCCGAGGCGGTGCAGGCCTTTTTCGGCGAGGCGGGACGACTGGAGGGCGAGCGCGGCCTGCGCGGCTTTGCCGTCGTCTTCCGTGTCGCCAGCCGGGCGCAGCTCGAAGACACGTTGCGGGCAGGGGATGTGGCCTTCCGCAGCCTCGGTCCGCTCATCATCGTCCCGCCCGCTTCGGGCCAGGGCGTTCTATTTGCTTTTGGAGAATGACCATGCAGACCAACGCCACCGTGACCGCCGGCGCGGGAGAAAAGGCGGTCGCCTTTTCCAACAGCCAGCCGCTGTCGCTGATCGCCGGTCCCTGCCAGATGGAAAGCCGCGACCATGCCTTCATGATCGCCGGCACGCTCGCCGAACTCTGCGCCAAGCTCGGCATCGGCCTAGTCTACAAGTCCTCCTTCGACAAGGCCAACCGCACCTCGCTTTCCGGCAAGCGGGGCATCGGCCTTGATGCGGCGATGGAGATCTTCGCCGATCTCAAGGCTGAATTCGGTTTTCCGGTCCTGACCGACATCCACACGGAAGAACAGTGCGCTCTGGTTGCCGAGACCGTGGACATTCTGCAGATCCCGGCCTTCCTGTCGCGCCAGACCGACCTTCTGGTCGCCGCCGCCAAGACCGGCCGCGTCATCAACGTCAAGAAGGGGCAGTTCCTCGCGCCCTGGGACATGAAGAACGTGCTGGCCAAGTTCACCGAGAGCGGCAATCCGAACGTGCTCTTGTGCGAGCGCGGCGCCTCCTTCGGTTACAACACGCTGGTCTCCGACATGCGTTCCCTGCCGATCATGGCCGCGCTCGGCGCGCCCGTGGTTTTCGACGCCACCCATTCCGTGCAGCAGCCGGGCGGGCAGGGCGGCTCGACCGGGGGCCAGCGGGAATTCGTGGAAACGCTGGCGCGTGCCGCCGTTGCCGTGGGGGTTGCCGGCGTCTTTATCGAGACGCATGAGGATCCGGACCATGCGCCTTCGGATGGTCCCAACATGGTGCATCTGAAGGACATGCCGCGCCTGCTCGAAACGCTGATGGCCTTCGACGCCGTGGCCAAGCGCTGATCTTTCCCGGCAACGCCCGTCGTTCCGGCTTTCATCCGCACGTCATCAAACACGTGCCACTTCACCGCCGGCTGCATGCCGGTATTCGTCAGCCAAAAGGCTTCAATCAGGAAAGAGATCCATGACCGCAATCATCGATATCGTCGGACGCGAAATTCTCGACAGCCGCGGCAACCCCACTGTTGAGGTCGACGTCTATCTGGAAGACGGCAGCTTCGGCCGCGCCGCCGTTCCCTCGGGCGCCTCCACCGGCGCGCATGAAGCCGTGGAACTGCGCGACGGTGGCTCGCGCTATCTCGGCAAGGGCGTCGAGCGCGCCGTCGAAGCCGTCAACGGCGAGATCTTCGAAGCGGTCGGCGGCCTCGACGCCGAAGACCAGATCCATGTCGACCAGACCATGATCGAGCTCGACGGCACGCCGAACAAGGCTCGCCTCGGCGCCAATGCCATCCTCGGCGTTTCGCTCGCCGTCGCCAAGGCCGCTGCCGAATCCTCCGGCCTGCCGCTCTACCGCTATGTCGGCGGCCCGAATGCCCGCATCCTGCCCGTGCCGATGATGAACATCATCAATGGCGGCGCCCATGCCGACAACCCGATCGACTTCCAGGAATTCATGATCGTGCCGGTCGGCGCCGAAACCATCCGCGACGCCGTTCGCATGGGCTCGGAAGTGTTCCACACGCTGAAGAAGCAGCTGGCCGCCGACGGTCACAACACCAATGTCGGCGACGAAGGCGGCTTCGCCCCCGGCCTCGCTTCGGCTCCGGCCGCGCTCGACTTCATCATGTCCTCGATCGAAAAGGCCGGCTACAAGCCGGGCGAAGACATGTTCATCGCGCTCGACTGCGCCTCGACCGAATTCTTCAAGGACGGCAAATACGTTCTGGAAGGTGAAGGCCGCACGCTCGAATCGGAAGCCATGGCCGAATACCTGGCCGAACTCGTCGGCAAGTACCCGATCTTCTCGATCGAGGACGGTATGGCCGAAGACGACTGGAACGGCTGGAAGATCCTGACCGACAAGATCGGCGCCAAGGTCCAGCTCGTCGGCGACGACCTGTTCGTCACCAACTCCGCCCGCCTGCGCGACGGCATCAAGATGGGCGTCGGCAATTCGATCCTCGTCAAGGTCAACCAGATCGGCTCGCTCTCTGAAACGCTCGACGCCGTCGAGACCGCGCACAAGGCCCGCTACAGCGCCGTCATGTCGCACCGCTCGGGCGAGACCGAGGATTCGACCATTGCCGACCTCGCCGTCGCCACCAATTGCGGACAGATCAAGACCGGCTCGCTGGCCCGTTCGGACCGCACCGCCAAGTACAACCAGCTGATCCGCATCGAAGAGCAGCTGGGCCCGCAGGCCCGCTATGCCGGCCGCTCGATCCTGAAGGGCTGAGCTTCGACCGGATGAGGGAGGGTTGGGGCCAGCCCCGATCCTCTTACTTTCATGGCTTGCGCCGCCTTGTCGGCGGTCTTGGCCGGCGGGTTTTGCCCGCCGGCTTTTTGTTGCCCGTCTGGGCGAGCGATGTTGAGGGAGGGCCGCGACGGCGCGGTCCTCGGCATGGTCAACGCTCGGTTAATCTCTCCCCCGTAATGTCGCCTGAGAACCAAAGGGTGTGTCCCGGCGGATCGGTTTTGCGTAGGGCCCAGAATGGCGATGTGGACCAAACATCACAAGAAACGTTACCTCGGACGTCTCGCCATGCCGGCGATCACCGCCGTCTTCCTCACCTATTTCGGCTATCATTCCATCCATGGCGAATTCGGCCTGGAGTCCACCGAGCGCTTCAACCAGCAACTCGTGGATCGCAAGGCGCGCCTGGCCGTGCTGGTGGAGAAGCGCCAGACGATCGAGAAGGAAGTCGCACTTCTGAGCGACGGCTCGCTGGAACGCGACATGCTGGACGAGCGCGCCCGCTTCGCCTTGAACATGTCTCGCGCGGACGAGATCGTGATTTTCCACTGAAAATGGAATTAACCTTTTTCCAGTTAATCACAAAAAACAATTTTTAATCAATCGATTAGTCTAGGCAAAGCCTTCAATCTTCCCCATTGCTGTTGTGCGCGACTTTGCTTATTGTGTGCGCGGAACCTTATCCGACCGGATAGGGGCGCTGCATGTCATCTGGCATGTGGAGGGCGGCGCGGACTGGCGGGATCGGATCTCCTCAGACGGTGCTTAGCCGGCCACCTGCCGTGACTTGCCGATGGTGGGGAAGCCCACCCGAGGCAAGGGATGCGTGTGTGCCGGCTTTCCTTCTTCCCCTCTGCGCTATAGGGTGGTTGTAAAGGCCTGCGAACAAGCTGCGCCGGTTGCCGGGTTCCGTTCGGGTAAGGCTCTCTCAGGCAAACCACAAGGGAGGATTGCATGGCTTCGCGAAATACCGCGTCCGTATCCAGCCGCAAGACAGGTTCAAAAAGCATCGATGAGTTTGCGCCTGGCGCGATCGTGGAGTTCGACCGCGATCAGGAGCTGAAGGCCTATCGCGAGATGCTCCTCATCCGCCGTTTCGAGGAGAAGGCCGGCCAGCTCTATGGCATGGGCTTCATCGGCGGCTTCTGTCACCTCTATATCGGCCAGGAGGCCGTCGTCGTCGGCATGCAGCTGGCGCTGAAGGAAGGTGACCAGGTCATCACCGGCTATCGCGACCACGGCCACATGCTGGCCTGCGGCATGAGCGCGCGCGGCGTGATGGCTGAGCTGACCGGGCGTCGGGGCGGCCTGTCCAAGGGCAAGGGCGGCTCCATGCACATGTTCTCCAAGGAGAAGAATTTCTACGGCGGCCACGGCATCGTCGGCGCCCAGGTGTCGCTCGGCACCGGGCTGGCCTTTGCCAATGCCTATCGCCAGAACGACAATGTCTCTCTCGCCTATTTCGGCGACGGCGCGGCCAACCAGGGCCAGGTCTATGAGAGCTTCAACATGGCGGCACTCTGGAAGCTGCCGGTGATCTACATCATCGAGAACAACCGCTACGCCATGGGCACCTCGGTCGCCCGCGCGTCTGCCGGCGTCGACTTCTCCCAGCGCGGCACCGCCATCGGCATCCCCGGCCTCCAGGTGGACGGCATGGATGTGCGCGCCGTCAAGGCCGCTGCCGATGCAGCCGTGGCGCATTGCCGCGACGGCAAGGGCCCGATCATCCTCGAAATGCAGACCTACCGCTATCGCGGTCACTCCATGTCCGACCCGGCGAAATACCGCTCCAAGGATGAAGTGCAGAAGATGCGGTCGGAGCATGATCCGATCGAGCAGGTGAAGGCGCGCCTCCTGGAAAAGGGCTGGGCGAGCGAAGATGAGCTGAAGGCGATCGACAAGGATGTGCGCGACATCGTCGCCGACAGTGCCGATTTCGCCCAGGCCGATCCGGAGCCGGATGTATCCGAGCTCTACACCGACATCCTGCTTTGATCCGACGAGGACGCCATCATGCCCGTTGAAATTTTGATGCCCGCGCTTTCGCCGACGATGGAAGAGGGCACGCTCTCCAAGTGGCTGAAGAACGAAGGTGACAAGGTCACGTCAGGCGATGTCATCGCCGAGATCGAGACCGACAAGGCGACCATGGAAGTCGAAGCCGTTGACGAAGGCGTCATCGGCAAGCTTCTGGTGGCCGCCGGCACCGAGAATGTGAAGGTCAACACGCCGATCGCCCTGCTGCTGCAGGACGGCGAGAGCGCCGACGCGGCCGCGGCTCCGAAGGCCGATGCCGATACGCCGGCCGCTGCGGCCGACAGCACCGGCGGCAAGGCCCGCGAGGCTGCCGCTGAAACGCCCGTCGCCGCCAAGGTTCCGGCAGCGCCCAAGGTCGATGTCGCCGCCGATCCGGACATTCCGGCCGGCACGGAAATGGTGCCGACGACCGTGCGCGAAGCGCTGCGCGACGCCATGGCCGAGGAAATGCGCCGCGATCCCGACGTCTTCGTCATGGGTGAGGAAGTCGCCGAATATCAGGGCGCCTACAAGATCACGCAGGGCCTGCTGCAGGAATTCGGCGACCGCCGCGTCGTCGATACCCCGATCACCGAGCACGGCTTTGCCGGCGTCGGCGTGGGTGCGGCCATGGCCGGCCTGAAGCCGATCGTCGAGTTCATGACCTTCAACTTCGCCATGCAGGCGATCGACCAGATCATCAACTCCGCCGCCAAGACGCTCTATATGTCCGGCGGCCAGATGGGTGCGCCGATCGTCTTCCGCGGTCCGAACGGTGCCGCTGCGCGCGTCGGCGCCCAGCACAGCCAGGACTATGCCGCCTGGTACAGCCAGATCCCGGGCCTGAAGGTCATCCAGCCCTATACGGCTGCCGACGCCAAGGGCCTGCTGAAGGCCGCGATCCGCGATCCGAACCCGATCATCTTCCTGGAAAACGAAATCCTCTACGGCCAGACCTTCGACGTGCCGAAGCTGGATGATTTCGTGCTGCCGATCGGCAAGGCCCGCATCCACCGTCCGGGCAAGGACGTGACCATCGTCTCCTGGGGCATCGGCATGACCTATGTGGTCAAGGCGCTGGCCGAGCTGGAGAAGGACGGCATCGACGCCGAAGTGATCGACCTGCGCACCATCCGCCCGATGGATCTGCCGGCCGTGATCGAATCGGTGAAGAAGACCGGCCGCCTGGTCACCGTCGAGGAAGGCTTCCCGCAGTCCTCCGTCGGCGATTTCATCGCCAACCGCGTCCAGCAGGAGGCCTTCGACTATCTCGATGCGCCCGTGATCACCATTGCCGGCAAGGACGTGCCGATGCCCTACGCCGCCAATCTGGAAAAGCTGGCCCTGCCGAATGTCGGCGAGGTCGTCCAGGCGGTGAAGGCAGTCTGCTACAAGTAACGGGGAGGGCATCTCATGCCGATCAACATCACGATGCCCGCCCTCTCTCCCACCATGGAGGAGGGCAACCTCGCCAAGTGGCTGGTGAAGGAAGGCGACAAGGTCAAGGCCGGCGATGTCATCGCCGAGATCGAGACCGACAAGGCGACCATGGAAGTGGAAGCCGTCGATGAGGGCACGATCGCCAAGATCGTCGTTCCCGCCGGCAGCGAGGCCGTCAAGGTCAATGCGCTGATCGCCATTCTCGCCGAAGACGGCGAGGATGTCGGCGCGGCGGCCTCAGGTGGCGGCGCTTCGCCCGCCCAGGCGCAGGCCCAGGACGTCAAGTCGGATCAGGTGGCGGTTTCGGCCGCACCCGCATCGTCGGAAGCCAAGCCGGCCGCTGCGGCGCCGGCCAAGGCCGAGGGCGGCGCGCGCACCTTCTCCTCGCCGCTGGCCCGGCGTCTGGCCAAGGAAGCCGGTCTCGACATCGCCGCCATTTCGGGCTCCGGCCCGCATGGCCGCGTGGTCAAGAGCGATGTGGAAAAGGCCGTTGCCGGCGGCGCCAAGCCGGCGCCTGCCACTGCTGCCGCTCCGGCCCCGGCCGCCGCTGCTCCGGCCGCCGCAGCCCCCGCCAGCGCGCCCAAGGGCATGTCCGACGAAGCGGTTCTCAAGAACTTCGCCGAAGGCTCCTACGAGCTCGTGCCGCATGACGGCATGCGCAAGACCATCGCCAAGCGCCTGCAGGAATCCAAGCAGACCATCCCGCATTTCTATGTCTCGCTCGATTGCGAGCTGGATGCGCTTTTGGCTTTGCGGACCCAGCTCAACGCTTCGGCACCCGAGAAGGACGGCAAGCCTGCCTTCAAGCTCTCGGTCAACGACATGGTGATCAAGGCCCTGGCGCTCGCCCTGCGCGACGTTCCGGATGCCAACGTCTCCTGGACCGACAGCGCCATGGTCAAGCACAAGCATGCCGATGTCGGCGTGGCGGTCTCCATTCCCGGCGGCCTGATCACCCCGATCGTGCGCTCGGCCGAGCTGAAGAGCCTGTCGGCCATCTCCAACGAGATGAAGGACCTCGGCGCCCGCGCCAAGGGCCGCAAGCTGAAGCCGGAAGAGTACCAGGGCGGTACCACCGCCGTTTCCAACATGGGTATGATGGGCGTCAAGAACTTCGCCGCCGTCGTCAACCCGCCGCATGCGACGATCCTGGCGGTCGGCGCAGGCGAGGAGCGCGTGGTGGTCAAGAAGGGCGAGATGAAAATCGCCAATGTCATGACCGTGACCCTCTCGACCGACCATCGCTGCGTCGATGGCGCGCTCGGCGCCGAACTGCTCGGAGCTTTCAAGCGCTACATCGAAAACCCGATGAGCATGCTGGTCTGATGCCAAAGGTTGGGGACGTTAATGCGCGTTCTCAACAAGTGATGGGCGACACTGGTCGCCCATCAACGACCCATTACAATCAGCGGATCTGGAAGATGAAGTGCCTGCTCTGTGGCGTCGAGTATGGCGCGAACGGGTGCGATTGCCATATCCGCAAATGTCCGTCTTGCCAACAGGGAAGTCCATCTGAGCCATTGCCCTGAAGCTCGCTGTTCATCAAAGAGATGGAAGCGTGAAAATCTTTTCGGATATCTTATCTCTTGCTGAGAGACGGACAACGCGCGGGTTTTAGGAGCCAACGTGATGGCAAATGAGCCGGAAAGCATGATCATCCCTCTGTTGCGTGAGATTCGCGGCGAAATCGATCGGCGCTTTGAAGAGGTTCGCGGAGAGTTTGTTGATCTGAGACAGCGACTGGACAAGCTGGAAAGCGGCCAGAAAACCATCCGCCAGGCCCTGACCGCCGATACGATGATGTCGAAATTCGTGACCGGCGATTTCGAAGAGCGAATCTTCGAACTTGAGCGCAAGGTCGAGGCGCTGACGAAGGGCCAATGAACGGCCATGAACGGGCTGCGCGGCCATCCGCAGTGTTGCCGGCAAACGCCCGGCGGGGAGCATGATGAAAACAGTTCTTTGCTATGGCGACAGCCTGACGTGGGGGTACAGCGCCGAAAGCCTTGGCCGGCACGACTTCGCCGATCGCTGGCCAAGCGTGCTCGCCGCGGCGCTTGGGCCGGAGGTCACTGTGATTGCCGAGGGGCTGAACGGGCGCACGACGGCCTATGACGATCATCTGGCCGATTGCGACCGCAATGGCGCGCGCATCCTGCCGACCATCCTCCACAGCCATGATCCGCTCGACCTCGTCATCATCATGCTCGGCGCCAACGACATGAAGCCGGTGATCTGCGGGCAGGCCTTCGGTGCGGTTCAGGGCATGGAGCGGCTGATTGAGCTGGTGCGCCATCATGCCTGGTCCTTCGGCCGGGACGAGGGCCCGGAGATCCTGATCGTTTCCCCGCCGCCGCTCTGCGAGACCGCCAATTCCGCCTTTGCCGCCATGTTTGCCGGCGGGGTCGAGCAGTCGGCCATGCTGGCCTCGCTCTATCGCGATCTCGCCGACGAGAAGGGCTGCGGCTTCTTCGATGCCGGCTCGGTGGCCCGCACCACCCCGCTCGACGGCGTGCATCTGGATGCGGAGAACACCCGCGCGCTGGGTCGCGCGCTGGAGCCGGTGGCGCGGATGATGCTGGGGCTTTAGCCCCACGCAGGCCCGGCCTCGGCCGGCGCCGATGAACAAGCAGGCATCGCTGCCGCCAAGGCTGCGCGATGGCACCGGAGCGGGCTTGCCGCTCCATGAGACAGCTCCGCCCGCGCCTTGCGAGGCCGCCGGCGGGGAGAAGAACAACGCCAAGGAGTGGAAGCGCTCATGTCGAATGCCTATGACGTCATCATCATCGGGTCGGGCCCCGGCGGCTATGTCACCGCCATCCGCTCCGCCCAGCTCGGCCTGAAGACGGCAATCGTCGAGCGCGAGCATCTGGGCGGCATCTGCCTGAACTGGGGCTGTATCCCGACCAAGGCGCTGCTGCGCTCGGCCGAGATTCTCGACCATGCCAACCATGCCAAGAGCTTCGGCCTGACGCTCAACGGCACCATGACCGCCGATGTCAAGGATGTGGTCGCCCGTTCGCGCGGCGTGTCGCAGCGCCTGAACGGCGGCGTCGGCTTCCTGATGAAGAAAAACAAGATCGACGTGATCTGGGGCGAGGCCAAGCTGACCAAGCCCGGCGAGATCGTGGTCGGCGCCTCCTCCAAGCCGGTGGTGCAGCCGCAGAACCCCGTGCCGAAGGGCACGCTGGGCCACGGCACCTACACCGCCAAGCACATTATCGTCGCCACCGGCGCCCGTCCGCGCGCCCTGCCGGGCATCGAGCCGGATGGCAAGCTGATCTGGACCTATTTCGAGGCGATGAAGCCCGATTTCATGCCGAAGTCGATCGTCGTCATGGGCTCCGGCGCCATCGGCATCGAGTTCGCCTCCTTCTATCGCTCCATGGGCGTCGATGTCACCGTCGTCGAGCTGATGGCCAATATCATGCCGGTCGAGGATGCGGAGATCTCCACTTTCGCCCGCAAGCAGCTGGAAAAGCGCGGGCTGAAGATCATCACCGAAGCCAAGGTCTCCAAGGTCGAGAAGGGCGGCAATTCCATCACCGCCCATGTCGAGACCAAGGACGGCAAGGTGCAGCAGATCGTGGCCGACCGTCTGATCTCCGCCGTCGGCGTTCAGGGCAATATCGAGGGCCTCGGCCTGGAGACGCTCGGCGTCAAGACCGATCGCGGCTGTATCGTCATCGACGGCTATGGCAAGACCAACGTTCCCGGCCTCTATGCGATCGGCGACGTTGCCGGCCCGCCAATGCTCGCCCACAAGGCCGAGCATGAAGGCGTCATCTGCATCGAGAAGATCGCCGGCCTGCCGCATGTCCATCCCATGGACAAGGCCAAGATCCCCGGCTGCACCTATTGCAACCCGCAGGTCGCCTCCGTCGGCCTGACGGAAGCCAAGGCGAAGGAACAGGGACGCGAGATCCGCGTCGGCCGCTATTCCTTCGCTGCCAATGGCAAGGCCATTGCACTCGGTGAAGACCAGGGCATGATCAAGACCATCTTCGACAAGAAGACGGGCGAACTGATCGGTGCGCATATGGTCGGCGCCGAAGTCACCGAGCTGATCCAGGGCTTCGTCGTCGCCATGAACCTGGAGACGACGGAAGAAGAGCTGATGCACACGATCTTCCCGCATCCGACTCTCTCGGAAATGATGAAGGAAAGCGTGCTTGACGCCTATGGGCGCGTGCTGAACGCCTGATCGCCCGCGGGCGACATCAGCCTTGACGCCGCTGGCCCTGTTCCCCACCTGGGGGCCGGGCCGGTGGCAGACCGGATCGAGCAAAGGGGAAGATGATGGAAGGCGTGGGCCTTTTCGGAACGATTATCGTCGGCGGTCTGGCCGGTTGGCTGGCCGGGATTCTGATGGATCTGCGCTTCGGCGTGCTGATGAACATCATCATCGGTATTCTCGGCGCGGCGCTCGGCAGCGCCATCTTCGACCGGATGCATGTCTTCATCATGCCCGGTTGGTGGGGCTATCTGGTCACGGGTTTCGTCGGCGCGTGCATTCTGCTATTTCTCGCAAAACTCGTGCGGCGCTGATCCGTCAGCGCCCCGTCGCGCCGTGAGCGACACGGCGGTTTCCCCTCTCCGGCGCGCAGGACGCGCGCTTTGAAAGCAGGTCCTTCATGGTCACGATCCTGGATCGCACCCATCTGGCAAAGGCAGCGGACGCCCAGGCGGCGGCTGGCGACGAGGCCAAGCGCGTGCGCCACCCCGAAAAGGCGCATCGGCCCGATACAGAGGTCATGCGCAAGCCGGACTGGATCCGGGTGAAGGCGCCGACCTCCAAGGGCTATGTCGAGACCCGCTCGATCGTGAAGAGCCACAAGCTCGTCACCGTGTGCGAAGAGGCCGGCTGCCCGAATATCGGCGAGTGCTGGGACAAGAAGCACGCCACCTTCATGATCATGGGCGAGATCTGCACCCGCGCCTGCGCCTTCTGCAATGTCGCCACGGGACGGCCGAATGCGCTGGACCAGGACGAGCCGGAAAACGTCGCCAAGGCCGTCAAGCAAATGGGCCTGTCGCATGTGGTCATCACCTCGGTCGACCGTGACGATCTGGAAGACGGCGGCGCCGAACATTTCGAGAAGGTGATCTGGGCGATCCGCGCGGCCTCGCCCTCGACAACCATCGAAATCCTCACGCCCGACTTCCTGAAGAAGCCGGGCGCGCTGGAGCGGGTCGTGGCCGCCAAGCCCGACGTCTTCAACCACAATATGGAGACGGTCGCCGGCAATTACCTGACCGTGCGCCCCGGCGCGCGCTATTTCCACTCCATCCGGCTGTTGCAGCGGGTGAAGGAGCTGGATCCAACCATGTTCACCAAATCCGGCATCATGGTGGGCCTCGGCGAGGAGCGCAACGAAGTGCTCCAGCTGATGGACGACCTCAGGACCGCCGATGTCGACTTCCTGACGATCGGCCAATATCTGCAGCCGACGCGCAAGCACCACAAGGTCGAGCGCTTCGTGACCCCCGACGAGTTCCAGTCCTACGAGACGGTCGCCTACACCAAGGGCTTCCTGATGGTGGCCTCCAGCCCGCTGACGCGCTCGTCCCACCATGCCGGCGACGATTTTGCCCGGCTGCGGGCGGCGCGGGAGAAGAAGCTGCTCGCAGCCGCGGAGTAACGCGCGCGGTAACGACCCTGCTGCAAAAGCCTGTGCCGGCTTCGGTCGGAGCGGGGGCTTGTAACAGCTTCTTCCGGGAGCGCGCCTTATGTCGGTTCACTCCATCACGCCTGAAGACGCGGCGCGCCGCCTGCCTGACTGCCAGCGTATTCTCGTCATTGGCTGCTCGGGCGGCGGAAAATCGACGCTTTCCCTGGCGCTCTGCCGACGCTTCGGCCTGCCCTTTCTGTCGATGGACCGCGATTTCTTCTGGCTGCCGGGGTGGGTCAAGCGCGAGAAGGCTGGGGAGCGGGCGCTGATTGCCGAAGCGGTCGCGCAGCAGCGCTGGCTGATGGACGGCACGGGGAGCTCGAGCATGGATCTGCGGCTGCCGCGCGCGGATCTGGTGATCTGGGTGCGCATGCCGCGCTGGCTCTGCCTCTATGGCGTTTTCAGCCGTGCCCTGCGCCATCGTGGCGGGACCCGGCCAGAAATGGCGCCCGGCTGCCTGGAACAGTTTCCGGACCGCGAATTCCTCTCCTATATCTGGCATTTCGAGAAACGGTTTTCGCCGCTCATCCTTAAGGCGCTGCAGCATTATGCGCCGGACTGCCGGGTTCTCATCCTGAAAAGCCGCGGCGAAACGGCGCGGCTGCTTGATCTTATCTCCCACCCCGACTAACTGGCGTCCATGCCGAAGTTTGAAACGAAACGTGTCGTCCCGCACTCCCCGGAGCAGATGTTCGATCTTGTCGCCGATGTGGAGCGCTACCCGCAATTCCTGCCGCTCTGCGAAGCGCTGGCCGTGCGATCGCGCAAGGAGCGCGATGGCAAGGAGCTGCTCGTCGCGGATATGACCGTCGGCTACAAGGCCATTCGCGAGACCTTCACCACGCAGGTGCTGCTGAATGCCGCCGCGCGGGAAATCGACGTGAAATATATCGACGGCCCCTTCCGCTATCTCGACAATCGCTGGCGCTTCGAGCCGACGCCTGAGGGCGGCTGCACGGTGGTCTTCTACATCGATTACGAGTTCAAGAACCGCATCCTGGGCGCCCTGATGGGGTCGATGTTCGACCGCGCCTTCCGCATGTTCGCGGAAGCTTTCGAGAAGCGGGCCGACGCGATCTATCGCTGAGGTGCAACTGCTTCCCGGTTGCGGGTCTTATACCAAGTGTCGATGATAGGAACCTATAGAGCATCGGACCGAAAAGTGCGAACCGGGTTTCGGGGAAATCCGATGCAAAAACAAAATCCTGTAGCATCAGACTTCGTGCGATTTTCAGTCCTGCGCTCTAGCGCTCGGGTATCAACTCTACAAGCAGTTCGAGTGCCGTCTCGACGGTTGCAAGGCGAATGCCGGTGCGGCCAAGGTCGCCATAGCGCATCTCCAGGTGCAGAATCTCGCCCTGGCGGTTCACCGCGGCCAGATGCACCAGCCCGACAGGCTTTTCGGCACTGCCGCCGCCCGGGCCGGCAATGCCGGTGACCGCAACCGCCGCAAAGGCCTGGGAGGCTGCCAGCGCGCCGGCGGCCATCTCCAGCGCTGTCTCGCGCGAGACGGCGCCATGGCGCGCCAGCGTCTCCTCGCGCACGCCGATCAGCTCCTGCTTGGCCGCGTTGCTGTAGGTGACGAAGCCGCGATCCACGACCTTGGAGGAGCCGGCGACATCGGTGAGCAGGCCGGCGATCAGCCCGCCGGTGCAGGATTCGGCTGTCGCCACCATCAGGCCGCGCGCGGCATAGGTGGCGATGACCTCTGCGGCGAGGCGCTCGAGCGGTTCGGGAAAGAGGCTCATGCAGGCTCCGGCGGATAAAAGACAGAGGCGGTGGCAATGGCGGCGATGCCTTCGCGGCGGCCGACGAAGCCGATCGTCTCATTGGTCGTCGCCTTGACCGAGCAGCGATCGATCGAAATGGCCAGCATCTCGGCAAGACGGGCCCGCATCGTCTCGCGGTGCGGCCCGATCTTCGGCGCTTCGGCAATCAGCGAGATATCGGCGTTGAGGATGACACCGCCTTTGTCGCGCACGATCCGCGCGGCGTGCTCCAGGAAGATGCGCGACGGCGCGCCCCGCCACTGCGGATCGGAGGGCGGGAAATGATCGCCGATATCGCCGGCGCCGCAGGTGGCCAGCAGTGCATCCGTCAGGGCATGCAGGGCCACATCGGCATCGGAATGGCCGAGCAGCGCCTGGTCGTGGGGAATGAAGACGCCGCACAGCGTCACGCCATCGCCCGCCACCAGTCTGTGAACGTCATAGCCGTTGCCGGTGCGGATGTCGGGAATGGCGGGGGTGGCAAGCCGCTGGTCGGCCATGTCGATATCCTTCTTCACGGTCAGTTTGACATTGCCCGCATCGCCCTCGACCAGGCGGACGGCAAGGCCGGCCCATTCGGCAATGCCGGCATCGTCGGTGAAATCCTGGCCGCCATCGGCCGCCGCCGCTTCATGCGCGGCGAGGATCGCGTCGAGGTCGAAGCTCTGCGGGGTCTGCGCGGCAAACAGGCCGGCCCGCGGCACCGTGGCGCTCACCAGGGCCTGCGCGTCGCCGCGCTTCAGCGTGTCGGCCACCGCTACGGCGGGAAGCACGGCCTTGTCGCCCTGCGCCAGCGCGGCGGCGCAGCGCTCCAGCAGGGCCGCATCGAAAAACGGGCGGACGCCGTCATGGATCATCACATGGGTCACGTCTGGCGCCTGCTGGCGAAGCGCCCTGAGCCCGGCCAGAACGGAAGCCTGCCGGGTCGCGCCCCCATGCACGCGCATCACCGGCATGGCGATGCGGCTTATCTCTAGGGCATGGTCGAACAGCGCGTCATCATCCAAGTGGGTCACGGCGACGAGGCAGGCGGTGCCGGGCCAGGCCGCGAAGCGGCGCAGCGTGTGGCTGATCACGGGCGCGTCGCCGATCCTGCGATATTGTTTCGGCCCGCCTTCCTGGCCGGCGCGCTCGCCCCGGCCTGCGGCCACCACGACAATGCCGATCTGAAGCTGTTTCTTTGCCTGCATGCTCTGTGCTAAATCCCCGCGCAATGGCCGCCCGGACAGGGCCGGGCTTGCGTCTCTATAGAGCACCATGGCGGTACTTGGGAGGCGAATTCGCTCCAGCCCGCACCACAGCCGCGCCGGCGTTCCTGCCGGCTGCATCTCGGCCCGTTGCCCATCTCTTGTCCAGGCTGGCCGCGGATCACAGAGCCCGCGTGAAACGAATGACCTTATTCGCGCAATTGCTGCGGAAATTATCGCAAATCCCCGGAAAAGCGCTTGGCAAGCTTTCAATCCATGTCTAAAAATACAGCAAAGTACAGATGTGCCCGAAAGATAATCAGTTGCACGTAACGGATGCTTCCTCTTCCCTGATGGTGGGTCCTGTCGCTCTGCGCAACCGCGTCGTGCTTGCGCCGATGTCCGGCGTCACGGACCTGCCGTTTCGCCGGCTGGCCTGGCGGCACGGCGCCGGGCTGGTGGTTACGGAGATGGTGGCCAGCCGCGAGCTGGTGGGGCAGGCGGAGGAAAGCTGGGCGCGGCTGAAAAGCGCGGGCATTTCCCCGCATATGGTGCAGCTCGCCGGCCGTGAGGCGCATTGGATGGCGGAGGCTGCGCGCATCGTTGAAGGCGAGGGCGCCGATCTCATCGACATCAATATGGGCTGCCCGGCCAAGAAGGTGACGGGCGGCTATTCCGGTTCGGCGCTGATGCGCGATCCCGACCATGCGCTGCGGCTGATCGAGGCGACGGTCAAGGCCGTGTCGCTGCCGGTGACGCTGAAGATGCGGCTGGGCTGGGACGAGACGAGCCTCAACGCGGCCGAGATCGCGCGGCGCGCGGAAGAGGCCGGCGTGCGGATGATCACCATTCACGGGCGCACGCGGATGCAGTTCTACACCGGGCGGGCGGATTGGGACGCGATCCGCGCCGTGCGCGCGGCGGTCTCCGTGCCGCTGGTGGCCAATGGCGATGTGGCGACACCGGAAGATGTGCGCGAGATCCTGCGCCGCTCGGGCGCCGATGCCGTCATGGTCGGCCGGGCCACGCAGGGGCAGCCCTGGCTGCCCGGCTGTCTGGCCGGCGCCGCCACCGCGCCGGAAGGCGCCGCGCTGCGCGATCTTGTGGCCGAGCACTATGCCGCCATACTGGATTTTTACGGCGAGCAGGCGGGCCTGCGCCATGCGCGCAAGCATCTCGGCTGGTATCTCGACCGCTTCGCGCCGGGGCTCGCGCCCGGCGACAAGGGCCTGATCATGACCGGAACGGAGCCGAAGGCGGTGATCGCCCGCGTGCTCGCCGCCATCGAAGACGCGCAAGGCAGAGGCGATGGCCGCCAGCCTGGCAACGACCTGGTCGAAAGGAGCGCCGCTGCATGACGGACGCCGGCAGGAAGGATACCGAGAAGCGCGTGGATGACAGCCTGCCGATGGCGGTGCTGAACGCCATCCGCAATCCTGTGATCATGGTTAACGACAAGGGGCTGGTGGTCTTTGCCAACTGGCAGGCCGAATCCTTTTTCGGCGCCAGCGCCAACTATCTCGCCCGCCACGACATCAGCGCCTTCATTCCCTTCGGCAGCCCGCTGCTGACGCTGATCGAGCAGGTGCGCGAACGCCGCGCCGCGGTCAACGAATACCGGGTGGATCTGAGCTCGCCGCGCCTGGGCGCCGACAAGCTGGTCGATCTTTTCGTCGGTCCGGTCGCCTCCGAGCCCGGCTGCGTCGTCGTGGTGTTTCAGGAACGCTCCATGGCGGACAAGATCGACCGCCAGCTGACCCATCGCGCGGCGGCCCGCTCTGTCACGGGCCTCGCCTCAATGCTGGCGCATGAAATCAAGAACCCGCTGTCGGGCATTCGCGGCGCCGCCCAGCTTCTGGAAACCTCCGTCGACGACGAGGACCGGGCGCTGACCCGGCTGATCTGCGACGAGACGGACCGCATCGTCTCGCTGGTCGATCGCATGGAGGTGTTTTCCGACGAGCGGCCGGTCGACCGCCATCCGGTCAACATCCATTCCGTGCTGGATCATGTGAAGGCCGTGGCCAAGGCCGGCTTTGCCCGGCGCATCAAGATCACCGAGAATTACGATCCGTCGCTGCCGGCCGTCTTCGCCAATCGCGACCAGCTCGTACAGGTCTTCCTCAACCTGGTGAAGAATGCGGCGGAAGCCATCGGCGACAAGCCGGATGGCGAGATCATGCTGACGACGGCCTATCGTCCGGGCATCCGCCTGTCGGTTGCCGGCACGCGCGAGAAGATCTCGCTGCCGCTCGAATTCTGCGTTCATGACAACGGCCCCGGCGTTCCGGCCGACCTGCTGCCGCATCTCTTTGACCCCTTCGTCACCACCAAGACCAACGGATCGGGTCTGGGGCTGGCGCTGGTCGCCAAGATCATCGGCGGCCATGGCGGCATCGTCGAATGCGACAGCCAGAACCACCGCACCACCTTCCGCGTGCTCATGCCGGCCTCCAAGGGCAAGGCCGAGGACGCCGATCCGTCCAGCGTAAGAGGATCCTCCCGATGACAGGCGCCACGATTCTCGTCGCCGATGACGACGCCGCCATCCGCACCGTTCTGAACCAGGCTCTGTCGCGTGCCGGCTATGATGTGCGCATCACCTCCAATGCCGCCACGCTGTGGCGCTGGGTTTCGGCCGGCGACGGGGATCTGGTGGTGACCGACGTGGTCATGCCGGACGAGAACGCCTTCGACCTGCTGCCGCGCATCAAGAAGGCCCGTCCCGATCTTCCCGTGCTGGTCATGAGCGCGCAGAACACCTTCATGACGGCGATCAAGGCGTCGGAAAAGGGCGCCTATGACTATCTGCCCAAGCCCTTCGACCTGACCGAACTGATCGCCATTATCGGCCGCGCGCTGGCCGAGCCCAAGCGCAAGCCGGTCAAGGTGGAGGAGGATCCGCAGGACGGCATGCCGCTGGTCGGCCGCTCGGCCGCCATGCAGGAAATCTACCGCGTGCTCGCCCGTCTGATGCAGACTGACCTGACGCTGATGATCACGGGTGAATCGGGCACCGGCAAGGAGCTGGTCGCGCGCGCGCTGCATGATTACGGCAAGCGCCGCAATGGCCCCTTCGTCGCCATCAATATGGCCGCCATTCCGCGCGATCTGATCGAATCGGAGCTGTTCGGTCATGAGAAGGGTGCCTTCACGGGCGCGCAGCAGCGCTCCACCGGCCGTTTCGAGCAGGCCGAGGGCGGCACGCTGTTTCTCGATGAAATCGGCGACATGCCGATGGATGCGCAGACGCGCCTGCTGCGCGTACTCCAGCAGGGGGAATACACCACCGTCGGCGGCCGCACGCCGATCCGCTCGGATGTGCGCATCGTTGCGGCCACCAACAAGGATCTGAAGCAGTCGATCAACCAGGGCCTGTTCCGCGAGGATCTCTATTACCGGCTGAACGTCGTGCCGCTGCGCCTGCCGCCGCTGCGCGACCGCGCCGAGGATATTCCCGACCTCGTGCGCCATTTCGTCGCCCAGGCGGAGAAGGACGGGCTCGACGTCAAGCGCTTCGACAATGAGGCGCTGGAGCTGATGAAGGCCTATCCCTGGCCGGGCAATGTGCGCGAGCTGGAAAATGTCGTGCGCCGCCTGACCGCGCTCTATCCGCAGGATGTCATTACCCGCGAGATCATCGAGACCGAGCTGCGGGCCGACATTCCCGACAGCCCGATCGACAAGAATGGCGGGCGCACGGGAACCCTGTCGATCTCCCAGGCGGTGGAGGAAAACATGCGGCAATATTTCGCCGGTTTCGGCGATGCCCTGCCGCCCCCCGGGCTCTATGACCGGGTTCTGGCCGAGATGGAATATCCGCTGATTCTGGCGGCCCTCACCGCCACGCGCGGAAACCAGATCAAGGCCGCCGATCTGCTCGGCCTCAACCGCAACACGTTGCGCAAGAAAATTCGCGAGCTCGGCGTGTCCGTCTATCGCTCCTCGCGCTCGGCCTGAGCGGCACTTTCACCGGGCATGCCCAGCCGGGGCCTTGCTCCGCTCGAGCGCCTTGATCCTGCGTCTGCGGATGTCCCTGCTTGACTTCCGCTGCCGGACCGTTGCATTTTGGCCACAATCCGTTGATTAGACCACAATCTCGTCTCAAGAGATTGTCGGCTTCGCTCCGTCTTCGAGCCTTTGATGCGCTTTGCCTGGCAGGGATCCCGGTCAGGGGAGGTCGGCGCGGCTTGGTCGCTTCTCCGCCTTGGCAAGCGCGGACGTGGGGATGATGGACGGCGACGAGGCGGCACCGAAGCGGCGAGAGCCGGAAGGTCGGGCGTCGAAGGAAGTGAGAGCATGGTGGACGGGGTATCGATGCCTGCGGGGCAGAAGGAGGGGGCGGTGATCGGCCAGGATCGCCGTGCGTCCTTCGCTTTGCCGGGCGTGATGCTGGCCAGCGGCGCGCTGTTCTGCGCCATCGCCTCGCTGCTGATTCTGCTGGGTCTCACGCCGATCGCGCCCGAGCGCAACATCGTCATCGCCTCGGCCGCGGTCAACGCGGTCTTCGTCATCGGTCTCGCCTATCTCATCGGCCGTGAAATCACCCGCCTGTTGAAGGCGCGCCATCGCGGCCGGGCGGCGGCGCGGCTGCATATCCGCATCGTCGCGCTGTTTTCGATCGTGGCGATCACCCCGGCGATCCTGGTGGCGATCTTCGCCTCGATCACGCTGGATGTCGGCCTCGACCGCTGGTTCTCGCTGCGAACCCAAGCGATCGTGCGCTCCTCGCTCGATGTGGCGCAAGCCTATGTCTTGGAAAATGCCAGCTACCTCCAGGGACAGACGGCCTCGATGGCCAATGATCTGGAGCGCAACCGCCAGCTCTACAGCCTCGACCGCACCGGCTTCATCGAGCTGATGACGCGCCAGGCGCGCGCGCGCGGCATGCTCGGCGCCTTCCTGGTGCGCAAGGACGGCACGGCCATCCTTCAGGCCAATATTCCCACCGACAGGCCTCTGCCGGCCATTCCCACGGATGCGCTGAACAGCACCGTCGCCGGCCAGCCGACGCTCATTCCTCCCGGCGTGACCAATCTCGTCGGCGCCATCATTCCCGTCGACAACATTCCCGACACGCTGCTCTACACAGTGCGTTCGGTCGATCCGAACGTCATGCGGGCCATGCGGCAGATGGAGGAGAATGCCGCCGAATATTCCAACCTGAAGGCCGGCCGCGCCTCCCTGCAGCTTGCCTTCGGCGTGCTCTATCTCGGCTTTGCGCTGATCGTGCTGCTTGCGGCCATCTGGACCGCGATTGCCGTGGCCGACCGGATCGTGCGGCCAATCCGCCTGCTGATCGGCGCGGCCGACAGCGTCGCCTCGGGCAATCTGCATGTGGTGGTTCCGGTGCATGCCGTCGATGGCGATGTCGGCAGCCTGTCGCGCACTTTCAACAAGATGATCGTCCAGATCCGCACCCAGCGCGACCAGTTGCTGGAGGCCAAGGACGAGATGGACAACCGCCGCCGCTTCATCGAGGCGGTGCTGTCGGGCGTCACAGCGGCGGTGATCGGCGTGGAGGAAGACCGGCGCATCACCATCGCCAATCCCTCCTCCGAGGATTTTCTCGCCCGTCCCGTGCTGGATATGGTCGGCGAGCGCCTCGGCGATGTCGCACCGGAGATCGATCAGGTGCTGAGCGAGGCCGTCAGCCGGCCGCGCGCCGATTATCGCCGGCAGATCAACATCATGCGCGGCGGCACCGAGCGCACGCTCAATGTTCAGGTGACGCGCGAGGAAAGCCATGATGCCAAGGACAGCTTCGTCATCACCATCGACGACATTACCGACCTCGTGATCGCCCAGCGCTCCACGGCCTGGGCGGATGTGGCGCGGCGCATCGCGCATGAGATCAAGAACCCGTTGACCCCGATCCAGCTTTCGGCCGAGCGGCTGCGTCGGCGTTATGGCAAGCAGATCGCCGAGGATGGGCGTCCGGTCTTCGACCAGTGCATCGACACGATCGTGCGCCAGGTCGAGGATATCGGCCGCATGGTCGACGAGTTCTCCGCCTTTGCGCGCATGCCCAAGCCGACGAAGGAGCGCAGCGATCTGCGCGCGATCCTCAAGGACGCCGTCTTCCTGCGCGAGATGGGCAACAGCCACATCCAGTTCCAGCGCGATTTCGGCGCCGCGGCCTTGGATGGCCTGTTCGATTCGCGCATGCTGGGCCAGGCCTTCGGCAATCTGATCAAGAACGCCGTCGAGGCGATCGAGGCCGTGTCGGGCGATGCCGAGCGCGGGCCGGCCAAGATCCTGGTGCGTGCGCGCGCCGATGCGGAGCGCCACCTCTATTGTGTCGAGGTGATCGACAACGGCAAGGGGCTTCCCACGGAAAACCGGCACCGGATCCTGGAGCCCTATATGACGATGCGCGAGAAGGGTACGGGCCTCGGCCTCGCCATCGTCAAGAAGATTATCGAGGATCATGGCGGGCAGCTCGAACTGCACGATGCGCCCGCCGATTTCGACCAGGGGCGCGGGGCGATGATCCGCGTGCTCCTGCCCCCGGCCACGGCCGAGGGCGCCGAGCAAGAGAACAAGGAAAACAGGCATGGCGGCTGATATTCTGGTTGTGGACGACGAGGAAGACATCCGCGAGATCGTCTCCGGCATTCTGTCCGACGAGGGCTACGAGACCCGCACGGCCTTCGACAGCGACAGCGCGCTGGCGGCGATCTCCGATCGCCTTCCGCGTCTGGTCTTCCTCGATATCTGGATGCAGGGCAGCCGGCTGGACGGGCTGGCCCTGCTCGACGAGATCCATTCCCGCCATCCCGAACTGCCCGTGGTGATGATCTCCGGCCATGGCAATATCGAAACCGCGGTCTCCGCCATCCGCCGCGGCGCCTATGACTTCATCGAGAAGCCGTTCAAGGCCGACCGGCTGATCCTGATCGCCGAGCGCGCGCTGGAAACCTCCAAGCTCAAGCGCGAGGTGTCCGAACTGAAGAAGCGCTCCGGCGATCCTGTCGAGCTGATCGGCACGTCGGTGGCGGTCTCCCAGCTGCGCCAGACCATCGAGAAGGTGGCGCCGACCAACAGCCGCATCATGATCCTCGGCCCCTCCGGCTCCGGCAAGGAGCTGGTGGCGCGGATGGTCCACCGCAAGTCCAGCCGCGCCACTGGCCCCTTCGTCGCGCTCAATGCCGCAGCGATCACGCCGGATCGCATGGAGATCGCGCTGTTCGGCACCGAGGGCACGGCCGGGCAGCCGCGCCGCACCGGCGCGCTGGAGGAGGCCCATGGCGGCATTCTCTATCTCGATGAAATCGGCGAAATGCCGCGCGAGACGCAGAACAAGATCCTGCGCGTTCTGGTCGATCAGCAGTTCGAGCGTGTCGGCGGCTCCAAGCGGGTCAAGGTGGATGTGCGCATCATCTCCTCCACCGCTTACAATCTCGAAAGCCTGATCGCCGAGGGGCTGTTCCGCGAGGATCTCTACCATCGCCTTGCGGTGATCCCGGTGCGCGTGCCGCCGCTGGCCGAGCGGCGCGAGGATATTCCCTTCCTGGTCGACATGTTCATGCGCCAGATTTCCGAACAGGCCGGCATCCGCTCGCGGCGAATCGGCGATGACGCGCTGGCGGTTCTCCAGGCGCATGACTGGCCGGGCAATATCCGCCAGCTGCGCAACAATATCGAGCGGCTGATGATTCTCGCCCGGTCCGATGGTCCCGACAGCGTCATCACCGCCGACATGCTGCCGACCGAGGTGGGCGACAGCCTGCCGAAGATCTCCGCCCAGGGCGACCAGCACATCATGACGCTGCCTTTGCGCGAGGCCAGGGAAATGTTCGAGCGCGACTATCTTATTGCGCAGATCAACCGTTTCGGCGGAAATATTTCCCGAACGGCCGAATTCGTGGGGATGGAACGCTCCGCGCTACACCGAAAACTGAAATCGCTCGGTGTCTAGGGAATTTGACATTTGAGGCCAACCTCGGGCGATCTCACGAATCAAATGTCAAAATCAGACAGTCAGGTCCGGATCGCCGGCTATTCTTTTTTTCGGGGGATGCAGCGGCAATCGTTTTCGAGATTGCGGAGGTAACCCCGATTTGATACCAAAATGCGCACGGACGGGCGGGGGCATGCCCGGGTGCAATTTTTTTCTTTTGGAACAACCGGTTGCCGGACCGGCAAATAAGAAAGCAGCGACGCCATGGCGGAACGTTCTCAAAACTTGCAGGATCTTTTTCTCAATACCGTCCGCAAGCAGAAGATTTCCCTGACGATTTTCCTCATCAACGGCGTCAAGCTGACTGGCGTTGTCACTTCCTTTGACAATTTCTGTGTGCTTTTGCGCCGTGACGGCCACTCCCAGCTCGTGTATAAGCACGCGATCTCGACAATCATGCCCGGCCAGCCGGTGCAGATGTTCGAAAGCGACGACAGCACGTCCTGACGGGATCTGGTCTCATTACCAAACGCGATACGAAATCCACCTCCATCATCCCGGAGCTCGAGCGGCTTCGCGACGACATGCGTGCGCTTGTCGTCGTGCCCGTGATCAAGAAGACCGGACGCGG
Source organism: Xaviernesmea rhizosphaerae (assembly GCF_001938945.1). Lineage (GTDB taxonomy): Bacteria > Pseudomonadota > Alphaproteobacteria > Rhizobiales > Rhizobiaceae > Xaviernesmea > Xaviernesmea rhizosphaerae. Next base: position 118,688 of record NZ_MKIO01000029.1, on the reverse strand, counting down.
CGCGGCGGAAGCCGCCGTGTCGGTTTCCACGCGCTCCGACGAAAGCCGGCTTGAAGAGGCCAAGGGCCTGGCCATTGCGATCGACCTGACGGTCGTCGAGGGCCTGATCGTGCCCGTGGCCCAGCCCAAACCCGGCACATTGCTCGGCAGCGGCAAGATCGAAGAGATCGGCCACCTGCTCAGCGAGCACAATGCCGGACTGGTGATCATGGACCATCCGCTGACGCCGGTGCAGCAGCGCAATCTCGAGAAGGAATGGAACGCCAAGGTCATCGACCGGACGGGCCTGATCCTCGAAATCTTCGGCCGCCGTGCCTCCACCAAGGAAGGCACGCTGCAGGTCGACCTCGCCCATCTCAACTATCAGAAGGGCCGGCTGGTGCGCAGCTGGACCCACCTTGAACGCCAGCGCGGTGGCGCGGGCTTCATGGGCGGCCCGGGTGAAACCCAGATCGAGGCCGACCGCCGGCTGCTGCAGGACCGGATCGTCCGGCTGGAGCGCGAGCTGGAGCAGGTTCGCCGCACCCGCCAGCTGCACCGCGCCAAGCGCAAGAAGGTGCCGCATCCGATCGTGGCGCTGGTCGGCTATACCAATGCCGGCAAGTCCACGCTGTTCAACCGCATCACCGGCGCCGGCGTGCTGGCCGAGGACATGCTGTTTGCCACCCTCGACCCGACGCTGCGCCGGATGAAGCTGCCGCATGGCCGCACCGTCATCCTGTCCGATACGGTCGGCTTCATCTCGGACCTGCCGACCCATCTGGTCGCCGCCTTCCGCGCCACGCTGGAAGAGGTGCTGGAAGCCGATCTGATCCTGCATGTGCGCGATATGTCGGACCCTGACACCGCCGCCCAGGCAAGCGACGTCCTGCGCATCCTGGCCGATCTCGGCATTGACGAGGCCGCGCGCAAGGAGCGCCTGGTCGAGGTCTGGAACAAGATCGACCGGCTGGAGCCCGAGGCGCATGATGCGCTGAAGGAAAAGGCCACCCACACCGAGGGCGTCATGGCGCTCTCCGCCATTACCGGCGAGGGTGTCGATGCGCTGATCGATCTCGTCAACGACCGGCTTTCCGGCGTGATGACCGAGGGCAGCGTCACCATTCCGGTCGACAGGCTGCACCTGCTGCCCTGGATCTACGAGCATGCGCATGTCGAGGAGCGGGAGGATCTGGAGGACGGCGCCGTCCGCCTCGAGCTGCGCCTGTCGGCCAGCGATTCCATCGACCTCGAGCGCCGCCTGGGGCTGGCGCCGAAGCTGGACGACAGCGAGAACTGGTGAGGCTATCGCCGGATAGACAATGCAAAAGCCCGGAGATCCGACGGATCTCCGGGCTTTTGCATTCGATGGGACAGGCTTGTTCGGCCCAGCGTGCGGGAGGCTTCAACAGGTTTCCCCGGCCATCGATGCTGATGGGACGTCATCCTCGGCCTTGTTGTATAGCCTTGAGAAGGCTCCCCGAAGGGCCGCATGAGGGGGTAGCCAGGGTCAAAGACATTTGCGCCCTGTCCTGTGATAGGAGATCAGGCGGAATTTTGAGGTTTCTGCCAGAGATAACCATCACGTGCGACGTCATCCTCGGGCTTGTCCCGAGGATCTGCCATGTTCAGTGATTCGTAGATATATCAAACGTTTGCAGATGCTCGGGGCAAGCCTGAGCATGACGCAACGAGGAGCTTGCGCAGCCTCGGGACGGGCCTTTGCATGGATGCGAAGGCGAGGGCTCGCGCTTTCGTACTCAACCCCGAGACCTCCGTCTCACACCATGGCAACTGCGATTTCGGCCGCCAGGCGCGCATTGTTTTCCACCAGCGCAATGTTGGTCTGGAGGCTGCGCCCGTCGGTGATCTCGAAAATGCTCTGCAGCAGATAGGGCGTGACCGCTTTGCCGAGAATGCCGTCGCGCTTGGCATTGTCGAGCGCGCGGGCGATGTAGATCTCCATTTCCTCGCGCGGGATTTCCGCCTCTTCCGGTACGGGATTGGCGATCAGCATGCCGCCATCGATGCCGAGCTGGTCGCGCACCTTCTGGAAATTGGCGATCGCCGCCGGGCTGTTGAGGCTGAGCGGCGAGGCAAGGCCCGATTCGCGCGACCAGAAGGCAGGGAAAGCCTCGCTTTCAAAGGTGACGACGGGCACGCCGCGCGTCTCCAGCACTTCCAGCGTCTTCGGGATATCGAGGATCGCTTTTGCGCCTGCGCAGACGACGATCACGGGCGAGATCGCCAGCTCTTCCAGATCGGCCGAAATGTCGAAGCTCAGTTCCGCACCGCGATGGACACCGCCAATGCCGCCTGTCGCGAAAACGCGGATGCCGGCGCGGGCGGCGGCGATCATCGTCGCGGCCACCGTGGTGGCGCCCGTGCGCCGCTCGGCAATGGCAAAGGCGATGTCCGCGCGGGAAACCTTCATCGCACCCTTGGTCTGGGCCAGGGTCTCTAGCTCGGCCTCTTCCAGGCCGATATGCAGCGTGCCGTCGATCACGGCGATGGTTGCCGGCACGGCGCCGGCCTCGCGGATGATCGTCTCGACGCTGCGGGCCATGTTCAGATTGCCCGGATAGGGCATGCCATGGGTAATGATGGTCGATTCCAGCGCAACAACCGGCGCGCTGCGCTCCTTGGCGGCGGCAACCTCGGCCGAAAGACGCATGGGCAGGAGCGGGGAGGCGGGTCGGGTCATCACATGGATCCTCTTGGAGCTGGAAGCCGGCGGGGGCGTTTGCGCAGCCGGCGAGTCGTCTGGCATTTGGCGCCGCATTTGGGCCTGCGCCAGGAGAAGTCGTTTTTCTTCGCGGGCCTTAGAAAGCCGCGATCGATGCCGCGCTGCTCCCTCTCACAGGTGGCAGATGCGTGACGTCGGGCACATGGGCAAGCGCGCCCGCCAGGAGCGGCGGGCTCATCTGCGACGAGACCGCGAGCGGTGAGGCGAGCGTGACCAGCGACGCGGCCACGCCATGGCGCAGGCTCTGGCCCAGATCGAGGCCGGCAAGCCGCGCGGCCAGAAATCCCGCCGCCAGCGAATCGCCGGCGCCGGTGACGTCGGCGAGCGCGGGGAGCTTCGGCGGCTGCAGCAGCACGGCTTGACCGTGCGAAAAGGCAATGACGGGTCCGGCGCCCGAGGTGACCACCCCGCCCTTGAGACCCAGCGCCGACAGGCGCGCCGGCCAGCTTGCGGGATCGACGCTGGCCGGATCGATGCCGGCGCCGTCTGCTTCGCCGTCCAGCCCCGTCTGCGCCGCCACCAGCGCGGCCGCTTCCGCCCGGTTCATGAACAGGAGATCGAGCGCGTCGAGGCTCGGCTGGAAGCGCAGGACCTTGGCCGGCGAAATCGCGATGCCCGCCTTGATCCGGCCCTCGGCTTCCGCCAGAAGAAGCGCTGCCAAGAGTGTCTCAGCGGGCAGGTTGGCATCGGTCAAAAGAGCGTCGGCTGCCGCAATCTGCTCGCGCAGCTGCCGCTGCTGCACGCGGCGCGGGCCAAACAGGCGGTAGAGATCCATGTCGGCAATGGCGATGACGAGATTGCCATCGGCTTCCAGGATCGCCGTGTAACTCGGGGTGCGACGATCGAGGAAGACGAAGGGCTTGTCGGTAACGCCGGCATCGAGCGCGGCCTGCGCCACCATCTCGCCCGCCGCATCGCCGCCGCGCGGGCTGACCATCGTCACCGCCGCACCGAGCCGCGCCAGGTTGCGCGCGGCATTAAAGCCGCCGCCGCCCGCTTCCTCGAACAGGCTGCCGGGATTGCTGGCGCCCATTACGGTCTGCCCGCCGATGCGCCCCCGCCGATCGAGATGCGCACCGCCCAGCACCACGACCGCGTGGTCCTCGAGGAGGTTCAGCATCGCCGATCATCCTCGCCAAAAGCGCGATTCGCGCCGCTCTGCGTCGGTTTCGTCATAAAGCAGGCACCGATTGTCCCCAGCGTGAACATCTGTGGAACGAAAATAAAATTCCAATTTACCGGCAAGGACTTGTTCGCCTCTTGTGGATTGAGAACAAAAGCAGTACATAGTCCTGAGCGGCGGCGTGATTGCCTCGACAGTTCCGATAACCTAAAGGTGGACGAAATGGCACAGAATTCTTTGCGGCTGGTAGAGGAAAAATCCGTGGACAAAAGCAAGGCACTCGAGGCGGCACTTTCCCAGATCGAACGCTCTTTCGGCAAGGGTTCGATCATGAAGCTTGGCGGCAAGGACAGCGTGGTCGAGATCGAGACCGTGCCGACCGGCTCGCTAGGGCTGGATATCGCGCTGGGGATCGGCGGCCTGCCCAAGGGCCGTATCGTCGAGATCTACGGGCCGGAAAGCTCGGGCAAGACCACGCTGGCGCTGCAGACCATTGCCGAATCGCAGAAGAAGGGCGGTGTCTGCGCCTTCGTCGATGCCGAACATGCTCTGGACCCGATCTATGCCCGCAAGCTCGGCGTCGATCTGGAAAACCTGCTGATCTCCCAGCCCGATACCGGCGAGCAGGCGCTTGAAATCACTGATACGCTGGTGCGCTCCGGCGCGATCGACGTGCTGGTGGTCGACTCGGTCGCAGCTTTGACGCCGCGCGCCGAAATCGAGGGCGAGATGGGCGACAGCCTGCCGGGTCTTCAGGCTCGCCTGATGAGCCAGGCACTGCGCAAGCTGACGGCGTCGATCTCCAAGTCGAACTGCATGGTGATCTTCATCAACCAGATCCGTATGAAGATCGGCGTCATGTTCGGCTCGCCCGAGACCACGACCGGCGGCAATGCGCTGAAGTTCTACGCCTCGGTCCGTCTCGATATCCGCCGCATCGGTTCGGTCAAGGAGCGTGACGAGGTGGTCGGCAACCAGACCCGCGTCAAGGTGGTCAAGAACAAGATGGCCCCGCCCTTCAAGCAGGTCGAATTCGACATCATGTATGGCGAAGGCGTCTCCAAGACCGGCGAGCTCGTCGATCTCGGCGTCAAGGCTGGCATCGTCGAGAAGTCGGGCGCCTGGTTCTCCTATAACAGCCAGCGCCTCGGCCAGGGGCGCGAGAACGCCAAGCAGTTCCTGCGCGACAATCCCAATGCCGCGCGCGAGATCGAAATGGCGCTGCGCCAGAATGCCGGGCTGATCGCCGAGAAGTTCCTGGAGAATGGCGGCCCCGAGGCCGGCGAGAGCGACGACGACGACGCGGCCCTGGGCTGACGGTTTGAAAAAGGGCGGTGCCGGAAGGTGCCGCCCTTTTTGCTTGTGGGGCCTCGTGATCCGATAAGGCGATGCGGCAACGTTACGCGGCAAGGTGGGGCGTTTGCGCCCGGCGGGCGGTCGATCTCAAGCCTTTTCGTTTGCGCGCTGGACAGGGTTTTTCTGCAACGATAAAAGCCGCTGTTCCCCTTGTGGCTTCGGCTGTGGTTTCGCTCGATGAGCCGGCCGGGCAGGGCCGCAGGGAAACGAGATCCGGGGCGTGGGCGCGTCCGGCCTTGAACGGGGGCGGGCAGGCGGAAACAGCAGAGGCAAGCGAATGAGTGGCGTGAACGAAATCCGGTCGACCTTCCTCGACTTCTTCAAGACGAATGGCCACGAGATCGTGCCCTCGAGTCCGCTCGTGCCGCGCAATGACCCGACGCTGATGTTCACCAATGCCGGCATGGTGCAGTTCAAGAACGTCTTCACCGGACTGGAAAGCCGCCCCTATTCCACGGCGACCACCGCGCAGAAATGCGTGCGCGCCGGCGGCAAGCACAATGACCTCGACAATGTCGGCTACACCGCCCGCCACCACACTTTCTTCGAGATGCTGGGGAATTTCTCCTTCGGCGACTATTTCAAGGAACGGGCGATCGAGCTGGCTTGGACGCTTGTGACCCGCGAATTCGGCATCGACCGCAATCGCCTGCTGGTCACCGTCTATCACACCGACGACGAGGCTTTCGGCCTGTGGAAGAAGATCGCCGGCCTGCCGGACGAGCGCATCATCCGCATTCCGACCAGCGACAATTTCTGGGCCATGGGCGATACCGGCCCCTGCGGCCCCTGTTCCGAGATCTTCTACGATCATGGCGACCATATCTGGGGCGGGCCGCCCGGCTCCGCCGATGAGGATGGTGACCGCTTTATCGAGATCTGGAACCTCGTCTTCATGCAGTATGAGCAGGTGACGAAGGAGGAGCGCGTCGACCTGCCGCGTCCGTCCATCGATACCGGCATGGGCCTCGAGCGCGTCGCCGCGCTGCTGCAGGGCAAGCATGACAATTACGATATCGACCTGTTTCAGGCGCTGATCGCGGCCTCGGTCGAGGCAACCGGCGTGAAGGCCAAGGGCGACCAGCGCGCCAGCCACCGCGTGATTGCCGACCACCTGCGCTCCTCCGCCTTCCTGATCGCCGATGGCGTTCTGCCGTCGAATGAAGGCCGCGGCTATGTTCTGCGCCGCATCATGCGCCGCGCCATGCGCCATGCGCAGCTGCTGGGTGCGAAAGATCCGCTGATGTACCGGCTGCTGCCGGCCCTGGTCGGCCAGATGGGCCGCGCCTATCCCGAGCTGATCCGCGCCGAGAGCCTGATTTCGGAAACGCTGAAGCTCGAGGAAACCCGCTTCCGCAAGACGCTGGAGCGCGGCCTTGGCCTGCTGAACGATGCCTCGGCCACGCTCGGCGAAGGCGATCGGCTGGATGGCGAGACCGCCTTCAAGCTCTACGACACCTATGGCTTTCCGCTCGACCTGACGCAGGATGCCTTGCGCGCCCGCGGCGTCGGCGTGGATACCGACGGCTTTGCCGCCGCGATGGAACGGCAGAAGGCCGAGGCGCGCGCAAGCTGGGCGGGGTCGGGCGACGCGGCGGCCGAGACCATCTGGTACGGCCTGCGCGAGCGCCTGGGCGCCACCGAATTCCTCGGCTATGAGACCGAGACCGCGGAAGGCGTGATCCAAGCGCTGGTGCGCGACGGGGCGGAGATCGCCTCGGCAAAAGCCGGCGAAAGCGTTCAGGTGGTCCTGAACCAGACCCCGTTCTATGGCGAGTCCGGCGGCCAGATGGGCGATGCCGGCACCATCACCACCGAACAGGCGCGGCTGAAGGTCACCGACACGCAGAAGCGTGGCGATGGCCTGTTCGTCCACATCGCCGAGGTCGAGGAGGGTACGGTCGAGGCTGGCCAGGCGGCGGCGCTGGAGGTCGATCATGGCCGCCGTGCACGGCTGCGCGCCAATCACTCGGCCACCCACCTCCTGCACGAGGCGCTGCGCGAGGTGCTCGGCACCCATGTGGCGCAGAAGGGCTCGCTCGTTGCGCCCGAGCGCCTGCGTTTCGACGTCTCGCATCCCAAGCCGATGTCGGCCGAGGAACTCAAGGTGGTCGAGGACATGGCCAATGAGATCGTGGTGCAGAACACGGCGGTCACCACGCGGCTGATGAGCGTCGATGACGCCATTGCCGAAGGCGCGATGGCGCTGTTCGGCGAAAAATATGGCGACGAAGTGCGTGTCGTCTCCATGGGCACCGCGCTGCATGGCAACAAGGCGGGCAAGCCCTATTCGGTGGAACTGTGCGGCGGCACGCATGTGGCGGCGACGGGCCAGATCGGCCTCGTCAAGATCCTCGGCGAAAGTGCGGTCGGCGCCGGCGTGCGCCGCATCGAGGCGCTGACCGGCCCCGGCGCTCTGGCCTATCTCAGCGAGCAGGATGAGCGGGTCAAGGCGCTCGCCGGCCAGCTCAAGGTGCAGCCGGCCGAAGTCCTGTCGCGTGTCGAACAGCTGGTCGACGAGCGGCGCAAGATGGAGCGCGAACTGGCCGATGCCAGGCGCAAGCTGGCCCTGACGGGCGGCACGCAGGCAAGCGATGCGCCGCGCGAGGTTGCGGGCGTGCCCTTCCTCGGCAAGGTCGTCACCGGCGTCGAGCCCAAGGATCTCAAGGGTCTGGCCGATGACGGCAAGAAGAGCCTGGGTTCCGGCGTCGTCGTCTTCGTCGGCGTGGCCGACGGCAAGGCGAGCGCCGTCGTCGGCGTCACCGAGGACCTGACCGGCCGCTTCAGCGCCGTCGAGCTCGTGCGCGTCGCCTCCGCCGCGCTCGGTGGCAAGGGCGGCGGCGGCCGCGCAGACATGGCCCAGGCCGGTGGCCCGGACGGCGACAAGGCGGCGGACGCCGTCGAGGCTGTCGCTTCCGCTATGGCCGGCTGAGACACCGCTTTCTTTTCTTAAGACATTAAAACCCGCCGTGGTCCGACCAGGGCGGGTTTTGTTTTGGGCGGGCTGCTTTTTTTGAAGCGCGTCGGATAGGAAAGCGGGAGCCGACTTTCGGAGAAATCCGGTGCAAAAACAAAATCCTGGAGCATAAGACTGCGTTCGGTCTCAAGCCGATGCTCCGGCCGCGGGCCCCCCTGAGCGGGGCCGGGTGCTGGAGGGTTGGAAGAGGCGGGCCGCGGGGAGCGCAAGCGCGATCTGCCGAAAGCGTCTGCAGCGGATCGACAGACCAACCCCGCGCGCTCCTGTCTATCAAACGGCGACAGGCGCCGGCAATTTTGACCATTGCCGACGCCTGTCGAGAGATGCCCTTGCGCTTCGGGCCGGTGATTAGCGGAGCCCTGAGATCAATGCAGGATCTGGCTCAGGAAGAGCTTGGTGCGCTCGTGCTGCGGATTATCGAAGAATTCGGCGGGCGAATTCTGCTCGACGATCTGGCCCTGGTCCATGAAGATCACGCGGTTGGCCACCTGGCGGGCGAAGCCCATTTCATGGGTAACGCAGAGCATGGTCATGCCCTCTTCGGCCAGGCCGACCATGGTGTCGAGCACTTCCTTGACCATTTCGGGGTCGAGTGCCGAGGTCGGCTCGTCGAACAGCATGATCTTCGGCTTCATGCAGAGCGAGCGGGCAATCGCCACGCGCTGCTGCTGGCCGCCGGAGAGCTGGCCGGGATATTTGTTTGCCTGTTCCGGGATCTTGACGCGCTTGAGATAGTGCATCGCGATCTCTTCGGCATCCTTCTTCGGCATCTTGCGCACCCAGATCGGCGCCAACGTGCAGTTTTCCAGGATGGTGAGATGCGGAAACAGGTTGAAGTGCTGGAACACCATGCCGACTTCGCGCCGCACTTCGTCGATCTTCTTGAGGTCGTTGGTCAACTCGATGCCGTCAACGATGATCTTGCCCTTCTGGTGCTCTTCCAGGCGGTTGATGCAGCGGATCATCGTCGATTTGCCGGAGCCCGAGGGGCCGGCAATCACGATCCGTTCGCCGCGCATGACCTTGAGGTTGATGTCGCGCAGAACGTGGAAGTCGCCATACCATTTGTTCATGCCGATGATCTCGACGGCAACGTCTGTCGCGGAGACGGTCATCGCTTTCGGCGCGGCTTGAGCACTCATCTGTCGTTTCCCTTGTTTTTTCTTTGCTTGTTACGATGGTGCCGGGAAGGATCGGGGCCTTCCCGGCGCGCTGGCGCAGGCTTTCGCGTTTGAAGGGTCAGCGCTTGTGCCCCTTGTCGAGCCGGCGCTCGATGAAGCCAGAATAGCGCGACATGCCGAAGCAGAACATCCAAAAGACAAAGCCGGCAAAAACCAGGCCCGTCATCGGGGTCACCGGCGTCAGCCATGTCGCGTCGCTGAAGCTGTTCTTGACCACGCCGAGCAGGTCGAACATCGAGATGATCGAGACCAGCGAGGTGTCCTTGAACATGCCGATGAAGGTGTTGACGATGCCGGGAATGACCAGCTTGATCGCCTGCGGCAGGATGACGAAGCCCATCTTGTGGAAATAGTTGAGGCCGAGCGAGTCGGCGCCCTCATATTGTCCCTTGGGAATGGCTTGCAGGCCGCCGCGGATCACTTCCGCCATATAGGCGGAGGCGAAGATGGACACGCCGACGAGCGCGCGCAGGAATTTGTCGATCGTGTCGCCCGGCTCGAGGAACAGCGGCAGCAGCACGCTGGCCATGAACAGGACGGTGATCAGCGGCACGCCGCGGATGAACTCGATGAACAGCACGCAGAAGGTCTTGACGATTGGCATGGTCGAGCGCCGCCCCAGCGCCAGCAGCACGCCGACGGGCAGGGACACGGCGATGCCGACGAAGGAGATGATCAGGGTGACCATCAAGCCGCCCCAGAGCGCGGTTTCGACATGTTCGAGGCCGAAGACCCCGCCGAGCAGCAGGATATAGGCGACGATGGGCAGGGCAACGAGCATCAGCAGCGCGTTCAGCCCCTTGCGCGGGACCGAGGGGATCAGCAGCGGTACCAAGAGCGCCACGAACAGGGCGGCCACCAGATAGGGCCGCCAGGCTTCGGACCGCGGATAGGAGCCGATCATGAACTGCTGGAAGCGGTCGCCGACATAGGCCCAGCAGGCGCCGCTCCAGCCATCGGGGCGAACGCCGCCCTGAACTGCGGTGGCGCAGGCCGCCCGGTCTGTGCCTGTCCATTGGGCCGAGACGAACAGCCAGTCGATCAGCCCCGGCAGATAGCGGACGAGCAGCGCCAGGGCGATGAGCGTCAGGATGCTGTTGCCGACCGACGGGAACAGATTGTCCCGGATCCAGGAAAGCGTGGTGGATTTCGCCTTCGGTGCGGGCTGTTGCGGCAGGAAGGTCTGGCGGACATAGCCGAGTTCGGTGGTCATATTCGGGGAGAGGCTCTCGGTCATCTCAACGCTCCCTCAGGGCCATCCTGGCATTGAACCAGTTCATGAAGACGGATGTGACCAGGCTGATCGTGACATATACGATCATCCAGATGGCGATCACCTCTATGGCGCGGCCGCTCTGGTTCAGGATGGTGTTGCCCACCTGCACGAGATCGGGATAGCCGGCGGCGACGGCGAGCGAAGAGTTCTTGATCAGGTTGAGATATTGCGATGTCAGAGGCGGAATGATGATGCGCATGGCCTGCGGCAGGATCACCAGGCGCATGGCGCGGTCGGACCGCACGCCGAGCGCGCTGCAGGCCTCGAACTGGCCCGAGGGCACGCCGCGAATGCCGGCCCGCACGATTTCGGCGATGAAGGAGGCGGTATAGAGCGAGAGTGCCAGATAGAGCGACAGGAATTCCGGGCTGATGAGACCGCCACCGCTCAGGTTGAAGCGTCCGAGCACGGGATAGTCGAAGGCGATCGGCTGGCCGGCCGCGAAAAAGACTGCGAGCGGAAGCAGCACGATCAGCGCGACGGAGACGAGAAGCGCCGGCGGGCGCTTGCCCGTGGCCGCCTGGACCTTGTTGGCCCACAGGGTGAAACCGATCGCGCCCAGCACGGCCGCGGCCAGCGCGATCCAGACAGCGCCGAAGCCGGGCTGGAAGATCGGCGCGGGAAAGCTGATGCCGCGGTTGGAGATGATGAACAGCGGGTCCCCGACAGAGGGATCGGCGGCCTTGGCCTGTTCCACGCCGGCGCGAATGGCGCGAAAATCCGGCAGGATCGACAGCACACCCTTGTACCAGAAGAAGATGACCAGCAGCGGCGGGATGTTGCGGAACAGCTCGACATAGATCGTGCAGAGCCGCGCGATCAGCCAGTTCTTCGAAAGCCGGCCGATGCCGATCAGCAGGCCGACGATCGTGGCGGTGATGATGCCGAGAACGCCGACGAGCAGCGTGTTGAGCAGACCGACGGTCAGCGCACGGGCGAAGGTGGAATCGGAACTGTAGGCCATCAGCGCCTGGCCGAGGTCGAAGCCGGCGCGGCCGGACAGAAAGCCGAAGCCGGCCGTCATATTGGCGCGGGCGAGGTTCTCGGCGGCATTGGACCAGGCCTGCCAGATCAGCCAGCCGACCACGAGAACGGTCAGCGCCTGATAGGCATAGGCACGCACAGACGGATCATAGAGAAGAGATGCGCGACGGCCATCCCCATCGCGGGCATCAGCGGAAGCCATGTTTAACCCCTTTTGCATCGCCCTGTTGGCCGGGCGTTTGAAATGAGAGTCGCGGAAGGCGCGGGGGTGCCTTCCGCAGGATTGGACGCTTAGCGCGTCAACATCCGCCTTAGCGGATCGGTGGAGCGTATTGCAGGCCGCCCTGGTTCCACAGCGCGTTGAGGCCACGCTTGATCTTCAGCGGCGAGCCCTGGCCGACATTGCGCTCGAAGGCTTCGCCGTAATTGCCGACGGCCTTGATGATGTTCACGGCCCAGTCCTTGGACAGGCCGAAATCGGCGCCGATGGTCGAGCCCTGTTCCTCGCCGAGGAAGCGCTTGATATCCGGGTTCGGCGACTTCTTCATTTCCTCGACATTGGCCTGGGTGATGCCGAATTCCTCGGCGGCCACCATGGCGTAATGGGAGAAGGACACCACGTCGAACCACTTGCTGTCGCCCTGGCGAACGGCCGGGCCGAGCGGCTCCTTGGAGATGATTTCCGGCAGAATCACGTGATCGTCCGGATTGGAGAGCGACAGGCGGATCGAGTACAGGCCCGACTGGTCGGTGGTGTAGACGTCGCAACGGCCGGCATTGTAGGCGGCATCGACTTCTTCCTGCTTTTCAAACACGACCGGATTGTATTGCAGGTTGTGCGACTTGAAGTAGTCGGCCAGGTTCAGCTCGGTGGTCGTGCCGGTCTGTACGCAGACAGCGGCGCCCGAGAGTTCCAGCGCCGACTTCACGTTCAGCTCCTTGCGGACCATGAAGCCCTGGCCGTCGTAATAGTTGACGGCGCGGAAGTCGAAGCCGAGCTGGCTGTCGCGGCTGGCAGTCCAGGTCGTGTTACGGGCCAGCATGTCGATCTCGCCCGACTGCAGCGCCGGAAAACGGTCCTTGGCCGAGAGAGGCGTGAACTTGACCTTGGTGGCGTCGCCGAAAACAGCGGCCGCCACGGCCTTGCAAAGGTCAATATCAAGACCCGCGAACTGGCCGGAGGAATCCTGCGAGCCGAAGCCTGACAGATTTGCGTTGACGCCGCACTGCAGGAAGCCCTTGGCTTTCACGTCTTCCAGGGTGCCCGCCGAAGCCTGCGCGCCGATCCCCATGACCGCAGCGCCGATCAGCACTGCCAGAATCCTGTTTGCCATTGTTTGAACCTTTTTGTGTTGTCATCTGCGCTGAAAGAGCGATCGAAAGCTGCTGCCACCTCTCGATGTACAACCACCGCGGGTGGCGCTCAGAATTCTATCTCATCATAAAAACAACCCCGGTCAAGTCGGCTTGCTCATCACAAAGGCATTGCTGTTTTTTTCTGCGAGTTTGCCACTGAAATTCGCGAATAAACGGGGATAAATCCGCCCACCGCACAAAAAATAATCGATATCCCCCAGGAATATCCCTGGTATCCCAGGCTGATTCACTTTGTTCGATCAAAAGTGCCGACTCTTGACGGATGCGGGGTCTCGGTTTCAAGAGAGGGCATCTCAATGGAGCATGCTTTCGCGATGACTGATGACAAGGATCCCGTCTATAAGGACGCACTGGCCTCTGCCGGAATGAACACGCGGCTCGCCCATCTCGGCAATCATCCCTTCGACTTCCACGGCTTCGTCAATCCGCCCGTCGTGCATGCCTCTACGGTGCTGTTTCCCAATGCGGCGGCCATGGAGACGCGGGCGCAGAAATATACCTATGGCACGCGCGGCACGCCGACGACCGACGCCCTGTGCGAGGCGATCGACGCGCTGGAGGGCTCTGCCGGCACCATCGTCGTGCCCTCGGGGCTGGCGGCGGTGACGGTGCCGTTCCTGGCGCTGCTCTCCGCGGGTGATCACGCCCTGATTGTCGACTCGGTCTATGGGCCGACGCGGCATTTCTGCAATGCGATGCTCACGCATCTCGGCGTGACCGTCGACTATTACGATCCTGAGATCGGCGCCGGCATCGAGAGCCTGATGCGGCCGAACACCCGGCTGGTGCACACCGAAGCCCCGGGCTCCAACACGTTTGAAATGCAGGATATTCGCGCGATCGCCGATGTCGCCCATCGCCACGGTGCCGTCGTCACCATGGACAATACCTGGGCGACGCCGCTCTATTTCCGTCCGCTCGACCACGGCGTCGATATTTCGATCCATGCCGCGACGAAATATCCGGCAGGCCATTCCGACATCCTGCTCGGCACCGTCTCGGCCAATGCGGCGCAGTGGGAGCGGCTGCACGAGGCCTCGATCACGCTCGGCATCTGCGGATCACCCGATGATTCCTATCAGGTGCTGCGCGGCCTGCGCACCATGGGCGTGCGGCTGGCACATCACGGCGAAAGCGCGCTGGCAATTGCGCGCTGGCTGGAAACGCGCGAGGAGGTGGCGGCGGTTCTGCATCCCGCGCTGGAAAGCTTCCCGGGACACGCGCTGTGGAAGCGCGATTTCAAAGGGGCGTCCGGTGTCTTCTCCTTCGTCCTGAAGGCTGAGCCCGGCGCCCGCAAGGCCAAGGCCTATGCCTTCCTCGACGCGCTCCGGCTCTTCGGGCTCGGCTGGTCCTGGGGCGGCTATGAGAGCCTGGCCGTGCACGTCAATCTCAACGACCGCGTCATCGCCAAGGGACCGGCGGAGGGCACAGTCATCCGTCTGCAGATCGGTCTGGAAAACGTCGCCGATCTCCAGCGTGATCTCGAGCTAGGCTTTGCCGCGGCCTCGCTGCTTTAAGAGGGAAGCCCCAAAATTGTTGCAGTCGCTGCTGGACGGCAGTGGCCGCAGCGCGAATGGCGCGGATTATCCCCGCGCCTGATAGCCATAGAGCCAGTCGAAATCCGCGGCGAGACTTTCGCCGCGGCGCAGGCCGAGTACGAGATTGCGGCCGAGCCGCAGCGGACCGGCGGCGTGATAGGCAAAGCGGTTGAAGGCCGCGCGGGCGCGCACCTTGTCGATCCTGCCGGCGCGATGGCGGCGATAGGCGGCGAAAGCATCGGCCGGCGCGCGCGATTGCGCGAGAAAACCCGCCAGCTCGAAGGCGTCCTCGATCGCCATGGCCGCACCCTGTGCGGCAAAGGGTGTCATCGCATGGGCAGCATCGCCGATGAGCACACGCTGCGCGCCATCGTCCCAGGCGCCGTCTGCCACCTCGAAGAGCGGCCAGGCCACGGCCGGCGTCGCTTGGCGGATCGCCGCCTGAAGGCCGGGATGCCAGAGCGCCAGCAGATCGGCCGGCACCTGATGCGGGCTGCCGGCGGCGAGATCGGCGCTGCCGCGGCCGATCACCACCAGATTGAAGGCATCGCGCAGCGGATAGGCCACCGCATGGGCCCGCGTCGCCATGAAGGCCGTCACCGCCTGCGGATCGAGCACGTCTGGCGCCTTGTCGAAGGGCAGGGTCATGCGCCAGGCTACGTGACCGGAAAAATGCCGCGCGCCGGCGCCGGGAAGAACCGCGCGCAACGCGGACCGGGCGCCATCGGCACCGATGAGCACGGCCGGGCGCCGGCCCGTAATGGCGTCGAGACGGGAGATCGTGCCGCCATCCAGCCGCTGGCCCAGATGCAGGCGGCAGAGCGGATGGGCGGCCACCGCCGCGCTTAGCACCTGCTGCAGGGCGGCGCGGTGGATGGCGGCATAGGCATGGCCCCAGCGCTGCCGGGCATAGGCGCCGGCCGGCACCGCGGCCACGCGGCTAAGGCTCGCGCCGTCGGACAGCCGAATTTCCTCCGGCTCGCGCCAGACGCGCGCGAGGTCGTGGCCGAGCCCGATCCGCTCCAAGACGGCCGTGGCGTTCGGCGAGAGCTGCAGCCCCGCGCCGACTTCCTTCAACTCCGTCGCCTGCTCGACGATGTCGACCTGGAAGCCGTGACGGGCGAGCGACAGCGCGGCCGTCAGGCCGGCAATGCCCGCCCCGGCGATGGCGACGGGCAGATCATGCGGCATCGAACGGTCTTAGGCCGCCTTGACCGAAAAAAGGCAGCCCGAGGGCACGGTCTCTTCTGCCTTAAGGGCAGGGTTGTAGCGATAGAGCGTCGAACAGTAGGAGCAGACCTTCTCGTTGTCGTCGCCCATGTCGATGAAGATGTGCGGATGGTCGAAGGGAATGGAGGCGCCGGTGCACATGAACTCCTTGACGCCGATTTCGATCACGGCATGGCCGCCGTCGTTCTGGAAATGGGGAATGCCGTGACTGGCCATGGCTCTATGCTCCGGTTCTTGCGGTATCGGGTTTCGATCGGCCGGCACCTTAGAAAGCTTTGCGGCAAATGTGTAGACGCCAAGCGTGCCTCATGCCGGATTTTCCGGCGCCACGATCGGGCGTGATGGTGGGCAGATCGGCTGCGCTTTGCGGTCGCGCGCCGGGCCGTCACCATGTAAGAAGACGCCGCATAAAGATGATGGCCGGCGCCCTTGGTGCCGGACGAAGACCGTTTGAAGGAGTTTTGCCCCATGGATCTCAACGCTCCGTCGTTCCAGACCTTTCGCCATGACGGGCTGGATCTTTCCTTTTTCGACAAGGGCGATCCTGCCGGTCCGCCGGTGCTGCTCATTCACGGCTTCGCCTCCAGCGCGCTCGTCAACTGGGTCTTTCCCGGCTGGCTGAAGACGCTGGGTGATGCCGGTTACCGGGTGATCGCGCTCGACAATCGCGGCCATGGCCGAAGCGCCAAGCCGCACGATCCTGCCCTCTATCATCCGCCGGCCATGGCGGCCGATGCCCGGGCGCTGCTCGATCATCTCGGCATCACCTCGGCCACGCTGATGGGCTATTCCATGGGCGCGCGCATCTCGGCTTTCCTGGCGCGCGAGACGCCGGAGCGCGTGCGCGCGCTCGTGCTCGGCGGTCTCGGCATCGGCATGGTCGAGGGCGTGGGCGATTGGGACCCGATCGCCGACGCGCTGCTGGCGCCCTCGCTGGAGGAGGTGAGCCATGAGCGCGGCCGCATGTTCCGCGCTTTCGCCGATCAGACCAAGAGCGACCGTCAGGCCCTTGCCGCCTGCATCTCGACCTCGCGCGATCTCCTCTCAGTCGAGGACATGGGCCGGATCGCCGCACCGACGCTGGTGGCCGTGGGCACGCGCGACGATATTGGCGGATCGCCTCAGGCGCTGGCCGCCCTGATGCCGAATGCCACCGCGCTCGACATTCCCAACCGCGACCACATGCTGGCTGTCGGCGACCGGGTGTTCAAGGCCGCCGTCCTCGCTTTCCTGGAGCAGCATGCCGGTCATTGACGCCGGGCGCGCTGCCCGATGGCGCGCGAGGTCCGGCTTATGCCCGGCCGCAAATAGCGGGCGTGTCCGCAGCGAACGATGCAGGCAGGCCACCCGCCCTGGTCCGGAAGGCAGAGAGGGACCTGTGTTGTGGCCGCAGGGCCATTTCCGTTGGCGTGATTTTGCCCTATATGTGCCACTCAAATTGACAGGCCTTTCCGTCCTCATCGGAAAGGAGAAGGACAGCGGCGCGTGCCCTGGGAGTTCCCATGAGCTGCGCGCCGTCACAAGGCCCCTATTCGCAAGGTGCAAGGAGAGCGGCAATGGCTGCCAGGACCGACATCCGTTCCAGCGAGACGATCCAGCCGATGGATCCGATCTGGGACAGCCTGCGCGAGGAAGCCGCCCTTGCCGCCGAGCGCGAGCCGGTCCTGGGAGCCTTCCTCTACGCGACGATCATCAACCAGACCTCGCTGGAAAAGGCCGTGATCCACCGCATCTGCGAGAGGCTGGACCATGGCGACCTCTCGGCAAGCCTGCTGCGCCAGGCCTTTGCGGAAATGGCGGCGGACTGGCCGCAATGGAGCTCGATCCTGCGCGTCGATATCCAGGCCGTCTATGACCGCGATCCGGCATGCACCCGCTTCATGGAGGTTCTGCTCTATTTCAAGGGCTTCCACGCCATCCAGACCCATCGTCTGGCGCATTGGCTGTTCTCGCACGGCCGGCGCGACCTCGCCCTTTACCTGCAGAGCCGCTCCTCCTCGATCTTCCAGACCGACATCAATCCGGCTGCGCGCATCGGCAAGGGCATCTTCCTCGATCATGCCACCGGGCTTGTGGTGGGCGAAACCGCAGTGATCGGCGACAATGTCTCGATCCTCCATGGCGTGACGCTCGGCGGCACGGGCAAGGAAGGCAGCGACCGCCATCCGAAGATCGGCAATGGCGTGCTGATCGGCGCGGGCGCCAAGATCCTCGGCAATATCCATGTCGGCAACTGCTCGCGCGTGGCGGCCGGCTCGGTCGTTCTCAAGCCCGTTCCGCCCAAGTCCACCGTCGCCGGCGTGCCGGCGCGGGTGGTGGGCGAGGCCGGCTGCTCGGAGCCCGCGCGCTCGATGGATCAGCTGGTGCCGCCCTTCGAGAGCTGACGGCAGCAGAATGGCGCGTGCGCGGTGAAGGCGCGCGCCGTTTTGCGCGGGTCGGGCGCAGCCTTTGTCGCAAATTGTCTCGGGCGCGGCTTTACACCGCCCGTGGCTTCGTGAGAAAAGCCCGCACGGCGCATCGCGCGCTGTCCTCCTTTGCCGTTCCGCCGTCCGGCGCTGCCCGGAGCCGAGCGCCTTTCTGGCGCCTTCGCCGCGCGATGACGGCCCACCCTCACGTCGGAGACATCCGTGAAGCCTGAAGAAGTCAAGAAGCTCGAAGCCTATTTCAAGCGCAACCTGAACCAGGAGATCGTCATCAAGCCGCGCCCGCGCAAGGACGAATCGGCCGAGGTCTATCTGGCCGACGAGTTCCTGGGCGTGATCTTCCGCGACGAGGAAGACGGCGAACTGTCCTACAATTTCTCGATGGCGATCCTGGCGATCGATCTCTGAGGCCCGCAGCGCCTGCAATCAAAAGGTGATCACGGATTTTTGGTCGGTTTTCTCGCTATTTCTAGTGATTCCATCCCTGGCTATACCGCGGTGCACATTGACTTCATTGTGCACCGCACATACTCTTTTTGTCAGCATAAACTGGTGAGAGGAGACATCCCATGTTTGCATTTGATGAAGCAAATAAGCGCAACAAGGAAGCCATGGACCTGGTGTTGAAGTCCTACGCCTCGATGGCGAAGGGCTTCCAGGCCATCGCCGCGGAAGCGACCGACTATTCCAAGCGCTCCTTCGAGGAAAGCGTTGCCCATATCGAGCGTCTGTCGTCGGTTCGCAGCATCGAGACTGCGGTCGAGCTGCAGACCAACTTCGTGAAGTCGGCCTATGAGGGCTACGTCGCCGAAGCCACCAAGCTCGGCGAAATGTATGCCGATCTGGCCCGCAGCGCCTACAAGTCTTATGAAGCGCCGGTCGCCAAGGCTGCCGCCAATGTGAAGGCCGCCGCGGCCCAGGCCGCTGCCGCTGCCTGAGATTCCGCCGCTGCCTGATGGCACGGACGGGCCCCGCCGGGTCCATCGTCAATTTCCGGATTGAGCCGAAACCGGCCGCAGATTTCTGCGGCCGGTTTTGTTTTGCGCGCTTCGTCCCCATATCAGCCGGAACCGCCATTCCGGCGAGAGGTTTCCCAGCGATTGCGGCGTCTGCCGAGCATTCTGGCGCGGCCCCTGCGAATATCGTTGCAGAGCGGCAGAACGGGCTTAAAATCAGGAAACGAACCACTAGATAACATGTCATCGAATGGTCGCATTGCAGCCGGAGGCTCGGCGATCCGATAAGGGAATGAACAAGAAATGATCGCACTGCCGATCCGGATGCAGAGTGAGAAAGACGGCGGCGGGGAGGGTGGCCGGAGCACATCGGTCATCACCCGGACCAAGCCGAAGACCAAGAAGCCGAGTCTGTATCGTGTCCTGCTTCTGAATGACGACTACACGCCGATGGAGTTCGTGATCCATATTCTGGAGCGGTTTTTCCAGAAGGATCTCGAAGAGGCGACCAAGATCATGCTGCATGTCCACCACCACGGGGTGGGGGAATGCGGCGTCTTCACCTACGAGGTCGCGGAGACCAAGGTGATGCAGGTGATGGATTTTGCGCGTCAGCATCAGCATCCGCTTCAATGCGTCATGGAAAAGAAATGAGGAACGCACGTGCCAACATTTTCGCCCAGCCTTGAAAAGGCACTCCATCAGGCGCTGACGCTCGCCAACAAGCGCCATCACGAATATGCGACCCTCGAACATCTGCTGCTTGCGCTTATCGACGACGCGGATGCCGCGGCCGTCATGGGGGCCTGCAATGTCAATCTCGAAACCCTGCGCAAGACCGTCGCCGACTATGTCGACAACGAACTGAGCAATCTCGTCACTGGCTATGACGAGGATTCCAAGCCGACGGCCTCCTTCCAGCGCGTGATCCAGCGCGCCGTCATCCATGTCCAGTCGTCCGGCCGTGAAGAGGTTACCGGCGCCAATGTGCTGGTGGCGATCTTCGCCGAGCGGGAAAGCCATGCCGCCTATTTCCTGCAGGAGCAGGAGATGACGCGCTATGACGCCGTCAATTTCATCTCGCATGGAATCGGCAAGCGTCCCGGCACTTCGGAGGCGCGGCCGCCGCGCGGCGTCGATGAAGGCGAGGCCGAGCCGAAGGCTGCGCGCACCGATGACGAAACCGGGCAGAAGAAGCCGCAGGATGCGCTCTCTGCCTATTGCGTCAATCTCAACGAGAAGGCCAAGATCGGCAAGATCGATCCGCTGATCGGCCGTCATTCCGAGGTCAGCCGCACGATCCAGGTCCTGTGCCGCCGCTCCAAGAACAACCCGCTCTATGTCGGCGATCCCGGCGTCGGCAAGACGGCGATTGCCGAAGGGCTGGCCAAGCGCATCGTCGAGGGCAAGGTGCCGGAAGCGCTGGCCAATGCCACGATCTTCTCGCTCGACATGGGCACGCTGCTGGCTGGCACGCGCTATCGTGGCGATTTCGAGGAGCGGCTGAAGCAGGTCGTCAAGGAGCTCGAGGATTATCCCGGCGCGGTCCTCTTCATCGACGAGATCCACACGGTGATTGGTGCGGGCGCCACTTCGGGCGGGGCGATGGACGCCTCCAACCTGCTGAAGCCGGCTCTTTCCTCAGGCGCGATCCGCTGCATCGGCTCGACCACCTATAAGGAATATCGCCAGTTCTTCGAGAAGGACCGCGCGCTGGTCCGCCGTTTCCAGAAGATCGACGTCAACGAACCGTCGATCAACGATGCGATCGAGATCATGAAGGGGCTCAAGCCTTACTTCGAGGATTACCACAAGCTGAAATATTCCAACGAGGCGATCAAGTCGGCCGTCGAACTGTCGGCCCGCTACATTTCCGACCGCAAGCTGCCGGACAAGGCGATCGACGTGATCGACGAGACCGGTGCGGCGCAGATGCTGCTGCCCGTGGCCAAGCGGCGCAAGCTGATCACCGAGAAGGAGATCGAGGCCACCATCGCCACCATGGCCCGCATCCCGCCCAAGACCGTGTCCAAGGATGACGAGACCGTTCTCGCCAATCTGGACAAGGAGCTGCGCACGGTCGTCTATGGTCAGGATCTGGCGATCGAAGCCTTGTCCTCGGCAATCAAGCTGGCCCGCGCCGGCCTGCGCGAGCCGAACAAGCCGATCGGCTGCTATGTCTTCTCCGGCCCGACCGGCGTGGGCAAGACCGAAGTGGCCAAGCAACTCGCCGCTTCGCTCGGCGTGGAGCTTCTGCGCTTCGACATGTCGGAATACATGGAGCGCCATACGGTCTCGCGGTTGCTCGGCGCACCTCCCGGCTATGTCGGCTTCGATCAGGGCGGGCTCTTGACCGATGGCATCGACCAGCATCCGCACAGCGTGCTGCTGCTCGATGAGATCGAGAAGGCGCATCCGGATCTGTTCAACATCCTGCTGCAGGTCATGGACCATGGCCAGCTGACGGACCATAACGGCAAGAAGATCGACTTCCGCAACGTCATCCTGATCATGACGACCAATGCGGGGGCTTCGGATATGGCCAAGGCCGCCATCGGCTTTGGCTCGTCCAAGCGCACGGGCGAGGATGTGGAGGCGCTGAACCGGCTGTTCACGCCGGAATTCCGCAACCGTCTGGATGCGGTGATCCCCTTCGGCCCGCTGCCGACGCCGGTCATCCATCAGGTGGTGCAGAAATTCGTCATGCAGCTGGAAACCCAGCTGGCCGAACGCAACGTCACCTTCGACCTCGCGCCGGAGGCCGTCGCCTGGCTGGCCGAGAAGGGTTACGACGAGAAGATGGGCGCCCGCCCGCTCTCGCGCGTGATCCAGGAAAACATCAAGAAGCCGCTCGCCGAGGAAATCCTTTTCGGCAAGCTCAAGAAGGGCGGCGTCGTCAAGGTGACGATCGGCGACAAGCCCGATGGCTCCAAGGGTATTGTTCTGGAATCGGTGCCGGAGAGCGAACGGATCAAGCCGAAGGCCGAAGTGGTTCGCCCCGCGCGCAAGAGCGCCAAGGCCGAACCTCAGGCCGAGGTGGAAACCGTGGGCGCAGAGCCCAAGGCCTCCGGCCGCAAGGCCGCCAAGCCCGCGCAGACGCCGGAGCCCGATGCACCACGCAAGGGCCGCACCGTTCCCAAGGTGCCGCGCAAGTAAGCGATGCTTGCTCAAAGATGAAGGAAAGGGCCGGGCGGGATCGTCCGGCCTTTTTCGTTTTCGCCTTTTCGTGGAAAAGCCGGCTGACCAGGACGGTGTCGCTCTTTCGGCTCGGTCATGGCATCGCCGGGCGGTGCGATGATCGAAGCGGGCCTTTTAGGATCGCCCAGGCGCATGACGTGTTGCGCCTTCTTCATGACAGCCATGTGCGATGGTGGTTTCTTCGCGAGCGTGCATCCGCTACTGCCTGAAAGGCAGCCGGACAGGAACGCTGATCAGACGCGTCACGCGCGGCGGCGGAAAGCACAGCAAAGGCTGATGGCATGACCGAGAAGCACGGGCCGCCGATCCCACACGGCCGAGGGGGCGACCTCCCTGAAAAGGATGGCCTGCCGGAGCGCACGCGCGCTTACTGGATCGGGCGCGGCATGCTCGGTCTCTTCAGCCTGCCGGGGATGATCCTGCTCATCTCCTTTTCCGGCTTTGCCGCCTTCGCCGCGCAGTCCGGCATTCCCATGGCGCAGGCCGTGTTCATGACCGGAATCATCTGGGCGCTGCCGGCCAAGGTGATTCTCGTGGGGTCGATCGTCAGCGGCGCGCCGCTGATCGCCGCCTTCCTCGCCGTCACCCTGTCCTCCATCCGGCTGATGCCGATGATCGCGGCGCTGATTCCGGAAATCCGCACGGCGAAAACCCCGAGCTGGGCGCTCCTGCTGGTCTCGCATCTGATCGCGATCACCGCCTGGGTCATGGCCATGGAGCGGGTGCAGGCGGTTCCGCGTCCGCACCGGCTCGCTTTCGTCGCGGCACTTGGGCTGACGCTGACGCTCTCCTGCATGGCGCTGGTGGCGCTGGTCTATCCCTTCGTCTCCACCTTTCCGCCGCTGGTGGCCGGCTGCCTGTTCTTCCTGACGCCGGTCTATTTTCTCGCCTCGATCTGGAGTTCGGCGCGCCAGAGGGTCATTCCCGTGGCGCTCGTGATCGGCCTCTTCATCGGCCCCTTCGCGGCGCTGGCTGTGCCCGATTTCGACATTCTCGTCTCCGGCATCGGCGGCGGCACGCTCGCCTGGATGATCGAGCGGGCCTGGCGCAAGCGGGAAGGGAAGGCGGCATGAACTGGACCCCGGGGCCTGAGGGCTATCTCTTCATTGCGATCGCCGGATTTCTCGCCACCGACATCTGGCGCTGGCTCGGCGTGATCATCGGCAACCGGCTGGACGAGAGCTCGGAAATGCTCAACTGGGTGCGCGCCGTCGCCACCGCGCTGGTGGCGGCCGTCGTCTCCAAGCTCATCGTCTTCCCCACCGGCGAACTTGCCGCCTCGCCGCTCTGGGTGCGGCTGCTGGCGGTCGCCGTCGGTGCTCTGGCCTTCTTCCTCGGCCGCAAGACGCCCGCCATCGGCATCGGCACCGCAATCGCCACGCTGGCCCTCGGCCTCTGGTGGATCGGCTTCTGATCGCGCCGGTCGCGGCCTTGTACGCGCCGCGGGATGCCACACGCTTGCATGGGCTGCGCTTTGGCCGTCATCGACCTATATAGACAAGCGGCTTGCCGCTTTCGGCAGGCAGAACCCGTCCGGCCTTAAGATGATGACGTGGCGCTGATGTCCACGCGTCCCGGCAGCGGATGATTGGTCGGACCACCGAAAGGAGACGCGCATGTCAGGACGACGCCGTCAGGCGCTGGGTTGGCTGCTGACAGCGGCCCTGGCGGTTCTGCTGGCCTTCGCCAATCCGCTGGCGGACCGGGCCGCCGGCTATAATCGCGACGTCACCATCGGCAGCACCGCCCTTTATGGAACGCTCCGGGTGATGAATTCGGTGATGAGCGTGGCCAAGGATGCGGATGTCACGGGCGGTGTCGGCGTGGCCTCGGTCACTGCGAGCCCCGGACAATTGCTGCAGCCCGTTACCAACACGATCGACCGCATGGCCGAGCTGCTCTTCTGGCTGGCGATCCTCTCCGGCATTCTCTCCACCATCGTCCTGCCGGTCGCCAAGGTCGCGGCGGTGGGCCTCGCCGCCGCTTCCGCCCTGCTCGCGCTCATCGCCGGACTTGGCCGCAGCCTGCCGGAGGCGGGGCAAAGGCTGATGCGGGGACTGGTGGTGCTCGGGCTTGTCGGCGCGCTGGCGCTGCCCCTGTCCTACACGCTGGCTTTCCATGCCGGCGAGGCGATGACCAATACCGCCTGGAAACAGGCGACCGCCGTCTTCGACCGGCTGCAGACCGACTATAGCGACAAGGCGGCCGAAGCCGCCGTGGTGCCGCCGCCCGCTCCAACACCGGAAGTGGCCCCGCCGGAGCAGAGCCTTCTCGGCCGGATCGGCACGGCGATCGGCGCTTCGGGCGCCGCCCTGTCGGAAACCGTGACCTCTGCGTCCGGCGTGGTCGAACGCCTGTCGGAGGGCGTGATCTCCCAGGCCAAGGTGGTGGCGGACGGCGTGGCGATTTCGGGCGATCTGTTCAACGCCTCGATCGCCATCGCCGTCTCCTATCTCGTGCGCATCCTCGTGCTGCCGGCGCTCATCCTCGGCGCCTGCCTCTATCTGATCCGGCTGGCCTTTCGCTGAGTCGGATCGATCCAGGGGCTGACAGGCCTTCAGCCTCAGCCGGCGAGTGCTTCCCGCAGCTTTTCCGCCTGGGCGGCCAAGAGGCCGTGATCAGCCATGGTGCCGGTATGGGGCTTCAGTGGCCGGCCTTCATGGCGGGGGATCACGTGGAAATGCAGATGGAACACCGACTGGCCGCCGGCAGCCTCGTTGAATTGCATGATGCTGATGCCATCGGCCTCGAAGGCCTCCTGGGCGGCCTGCGCGATCGTCTGCACCACCTGGATCAGGCCGGCGAGCGTGGCCGGGTCGGCGTCGAGCAGGTTGCGCGAGGGCGCTTTGGGCACGACCAGCACATGGCCGTCCGCCTGCGGCATCACATCCATGAAGGCGATAGTCGCCTCGTCCTCATAGACGCGGTGCGACGGGATCTCGCCGCGCAGGATCTTGGCGAAGATATTGTCGGTGTCATAGGCGGTCATGGGGTCCTCCTGATGCGGGCGCGCGACCAGCACCGGTTCGGCGCCATCGCGGTTTCCGTGAGTCTTTGTGTGCATTCTCTTGAAAGGGAAAGAGGGCAATCGCAAGCGGCGGATCGGCGATCCGCCTGTGGCCTTCTACTCGATCTCCTCGCCCTCGCGCAGCTGGCGCGCGCCCTTGCGGAAGGGACCATGCTCGGAGAGCATGTCGCCCATGGCCTCGACATCGCGCCGCTCCCGCTCGAGATAGGCCTCCACCGCGCGGCGCAGGCCGGGATGGGCGATGTGATGCATGGAATGGGTGGTCACGGGCAGATAGCCGCGCGCGAGCTTGTGCTCCCCTTGCGCGCCGGCCTCCACGCGCGCGAGCTTGCGGGCGATCGCGAAGTCGATGGCCTGGTGATAGCAGACCTCGAAATGCAGGAAGGGGTGGTCCTCGATGCAGCCCCAGTGCCGGCCATACAGCGCATCCTCGCCGATGAAATTGATGGCGCCGGCAATGTAGCGCCCCTCGCGCTTGGCCATCACCAGCAGGATATCCTCCGGCATGCGCTCGCCGATCAATGAGAAGAAGCGCCGGGTGAGGTAGGGGCGGCCCCATTTGCGGCTGCCCGTATCCATGTAGAAGGCGAAGAACTGGTCCCAGATGTCTTCTGTCAGGTCGGAGCCGGTCAGCCAGTCGATGCTGATGCCATTTTCGAGCGCGGCGCGCCGCTCCTTCTTCAGCGCCTTGCGTTTGCGCGAGGCGAGCGTCTCCAGGAAATCGTCATGCGAGCCATAGCCGGCATTGGTAAAGTGGAACTGCTGGTCCATGCGGTGCAGGAAACCGGCATCGTCGAAGCTTTCCAGCTCGGCTTCCGGCAGGAAGGTGACGTGGGCGGACGAGGCGCCGAGCCGCCGGGTCAGCTCCTGCAGGCCGGCGGTGAGCGCTGCACCCGTCGCCTCTGGATCGGTGCCGAGCGCCGTCAGAAGGCGCGGGCCGGTAGCCGGGGTGAAGGGCACGCAGCATTGCAGCTTCGGGTAATATTGCCCGCCGGCCCGCTCCAGCGCATCGGCCCAGCCATGGTCGAAGACATATTCACCCTGGCTGTGGTTCTTCAGGTAGCAGACCAGCGCGCCGAGCAGGCCGCCCGCCTCGTCCTCGATCAGCAGATGCTGGCCGAGCCAGCCCGTCTTGGCGGTGGCCGATCCCGATTCCTCCAGCGCCGAGAGATAGGCATGGGAGACGAAGGGATTATAGGCCATGCCGGACTGGCCGCGCGCGGCGCCGCCAAGCCGCGCCCAGGCCTGCTTGTCGATCGCCTGGAAGGCGGTTTCGATGCGAATGCTGACAGGCGTTGTCACGAGGCTGGCTCACTCCTTACCATTTGTTCTTGCCGTGTTGTCGAGACCGCTGGCGGGAAGCTCCGTCGGGTCGAAGCCTTCGAAGGTGATCTGGTCGCCCTCGGCATAGCTGTGGCGCAGCGCCGCCTCGTCCCTCACCGTCCAGGTGATTACCGGCAGCCCGCGGGCCTTGACCCCGTCGACGAAGGGATTGGGCAGGTGGGCGTAATGATAGGAGGTGAAAGCGAGCCCCAGCTCCATGGCTTTTTCGTGGCGCTCGAAATCCTCCGCCGTCTCGCCCCAGGCCGTCAGGCCAAGCGGGAAGGGCGCATCCAGCGCCTTGAGGTCGGCCAGGAGCCAGGCGTCGAAGCTCATCAGCGCCACGGGGCCGCTATAATCTTCCAGCACTTCCAGCACGGCGGCGGCAAAGCCCTCGTCATCGCCTTCCCGGCCCTTGAGCTCCACCATCAGCGG
Source organism: Xaviernesmea rhizosphaerae (assembly GCF_001938945.1). Taxonomy (GTDB): domain Bacteria; phylum Pseudomonadota; class Alphaproteobacteria; order Rhizobiales; family Rhizobiaceae; genus Xaviernesmea; species Xaviernesmea rhizosphaerae. The sequence goes on along the minus strand of NZ_MKIO01000029.1, from coordinate 91,561 downwards.
CACGCGGCCGCCCACCAGCTTCAGCATCTGCTTGAAGGTCGGCACCCTGTCCTTCGTGCCGCCGACCGCGAGCAGGCCAAGCTCGCCGGCGGTGCGGGCGCGCACATCGCCGGCTATGCCGCACAGCCGCTCCGTGTCGTCATCGTGAAACACCACCGGCACGCTGTCGGCCGTGTAATGCAGGTCGCATTCGATGGCGAAGCCTTTGTCGACCGCCCGCTGGAAGGCGGACAGCGTGTTTTCCCAGATGTGGCCGTTCATGTCGTGATAGCCGCGATGGGCGATCGGCAGGGTCTTCAGCCAGGAATGATCGGTCATGCGCATGATCCTTGACGCTCGGCCGAAACCCGGCGCGCCTGCATTCGGGGCGCCAGGGTCTCAGTCCTCGTTCTATACGACTGATATCGCGGCTCAGATGATGTCGAGCACGGCGTCGATCTCGACGGCGGCATCGAAGGGCAGGGCGGCCATGCCGACGGCGGCGCGCGCATGACGGCCGGCGTCGCCCAGGATCGCTGCGATCAGATTGGACGCGCCGTTCATGACGAGATGCTGCTCGGTAAACTCCGGCACAGAGGCGATGAAGCCGTTGAGCTTGACGACGCGGGCGATGCGCGAGAGGTCGCCATCCAGCGCGGCCCTGGCCTGGGCGAGGATGTTGATGGCACAGAGTTCGGCGGCGCGCTGCCCGGCGGCGACATCGACCCCGGCCCCGAGCTTACCCGTCACGGCGACCTTGCCGGCCTCCATCGGCAGCTGGCCGGAAATGAACAGCTGCGTGCCAGAGAGCACATAGGGCACGTAATTGGCGGCCGGCGCGGCAGCGACAGGCAGCGTAATTCCGAGTTCGGCGAGTTTTGCATCGATCGGATGGACGGCGGACATGATATCTCCGGATTCGGGTCGATTGTGTTTTGCCGGCGGATGCGGCATGCAGACGGTTTGTGCGAAGCGTCAGTGACGGCCGCGGCGCACGCAGGAAGCGGCTTTCCTCGGCACCCGTGTTCTAACGCATTGCCGCGCAAACCAACAGGAGCCAAGCGCATGTTTCCGAAAGCCTTTGCAAGACGCCCCGACAGGACGCAGGCGCTCCGGAAAGGCAGCGCTCTGACGCTCTTCCTTATGGCCGGCACCCTCATGAGCCACGCTGCCCCGGCCCTGGCGATGACGCCGCTGGTGCCCCATCGCGCCGTCTATGATCTGCAGCTGCAGGACGCCACCGAGCAGTCCGGCATTTCCAACATGTATGGCCGCATGGTCTATGAGTTCAACGGCTCGGCCTGCGCCGGCTACACGGTCAGCTTCCGCTTCGTCACCAAGGTCGATGGCGGCGAGGAGGTGCGCACCACAGACCAGCAGACCACGACCTTCGAGGATCCGAAGGGCAGCTTCCGCTTCCTCACGCGCTCCTTCACCGACGACAAGCTGGACAAGGAGGTGCGCGGCACCGCCCATGAAACGGAGAAGGGGGTCTCCGTGGATCTGGAGGCGCCGCAGAAGCAGTCGGTCGATCTGACGAAGGCGATGTTTCCCACCGCCCACATGATCGACGTGATCGAGAGGGCGCTGAAGGGCGAGAAGCTGTTCGAGGCGCGCCTGTTCGACGGCTCCGATTCGGGCGACAAGACCATGCTGACGACGACGGTGATCGGTGCGCGGGAGACGCCTGCCGGCGGTGGCGCAGGCAAGGCCGAGAGCGACAAGAACAAGGAAGACAAGATCGAGAGCGGCAAGGCCGAGGAGGGCGCGGACGACACGGACGCCGAAAAGGCCGGCACGCTGGCCCGTAGCCCCTACTGGCCCGTGACCATCGCCTATTTCGAGGATCACTCCACCGGCGACGCCACGCCGACCTACCGCACCAGCTTCAAGCTCTACGAAAACGGTGTGACTCGCGACCTGACCCTCGACTACGGCGATTTCGTCCTCTCGGCCAAGCTTGCCAAGCTTGATCTTTACAAGGCCGATGGCTGTAACTCGCCCGCAAAGCAGGCCAAATAGGCCTCAAACACGAGGAAACCGGCAGCGGGCGGGCGAAAAGGCCCTCCCGGCCTTGATTGTTCGTCGGCCATCCTGTATGGCGCCCACCATTCCACACGCGAAGTTGGGATCGACCGGGAGACATCCGGCGGTTCCGCCGGTGGCTTTGTCCGTATCCGAACATGATCGGGCGGGCTGTTCACTTCGCGGAGGTTAAACCGGAAAAGGAGTAAAAGGCATGGCATTGCCTGATTTCAGCATGCGCCAGCTTCTGGAAGCTGGTGTTCACTTCGGCCACCAGACCCATCGCTGGAACCCGAAGATGAAGCCCTACATCTTCGGTGAACGTTCCAACGTTCACATCATCGACCTGGCCCAGACCGTTCCGATGCTGTCGCGCGCCCTGCAGGTCGTCAGCGACACCGTTGCCCGTGGCGGCCGCGTTCTCTTCGTCGGCACCAAGCGCCAGGCCTCGGACATCATCGCCGATGCCGCCAAGCGCTCGGCCCAGTACTACGTCAATGCCCGCTGGCTCGGTGGCATGATGACCAACTGGAAGACGATCTCCAACTCGATCCAGCGCCTGCGCAAGCTCGATGAAATCCTGGCCTCCGACGCCCAGGGCTTCACCAAGAAGGAACGCCTGAACCTCGAGCGCGAGCGCGAAAAGCTCAACCGCGCTCTCGGCGGTATCCGCGACATGGGCGGCGTTCCGGACCTGATGTTCATCATCGACACCAACAAGGAATCGATCGCCATCGACGAAGCCAAGCGCCTTGGCATCCCGGTCGTGGCCATCATCGACTCCAATTGCGATCCGGACCAGATCGACTTCCCGATCCCCGGCAATGACGACGCCTCGCGCGCCATCTCGCTCTATTGCGACCTGATCTCGCGCGCTGCCCTCGACGGCATTGCCCGCCAGCAGGGTGCCGCCGGCCGCGACCTCGGCGCTTCGGCCGACCTGCCGCTCGAGCCCGCGCTCGAAGAAGGCGTGGAAGCCTGATTGCCGCGCCGCCCTTGCCCTTTCGGGTCTCAAGGGCGGCCGTCATCGCAACCGAATGACTGACGGGGCCGTTTCACCGCTGAAAAGGGAAAACGGCCCTGTTCATTTCATCGGCAGGCATCGCCTGCCGCCTGGCATCGGGTTGAGGTTCATCACGATGTCATGAAGGAGGGGCATTCCCCTCACACCTCTGGCACCGCGCCGTTTCATCCGGGCTGCGCGCCAAACGGAACCAATCAAAGAGGCAGGAAGATGAGCGTAACAGCTGCAATGGTGAAGGAACTGCGCGAGAAGTCTGGCGCAGGCATGATGGATTGCAAGAAGGCTCTGGCCGAGACCAATGGCGACATGGAAGCGGCCATCGACTGGCTGCGCGCCAAGGGCATCGCCAAGGCGGACAAGAAGTCCGGCCGCACCGCTGCTGAAGGCCTGATCGGCATCGCCAGCGCCGGCACCAAGGCCGTCGTGGTCGAAATCAACTCCGAAACCGACTTCGTTGCCCGCAACGACGCCTTCCAGGATCTGGTTCGCGGCGTAGCCGCCGTTGCCGTGGAAACCGAAGGTTCGGTCGACGCGATCGCCGCCGCCACCTATCCGGCCACCGGCAAGTCGGTTTCCGAGACCATCAAGGACGCCATCGCCACGATCGGCGAGAACATGACGCTGCGCCGTGCAGCCCTGCTCTCGGTCGAGGACGGCGTGGTTTCGACCTATATCCACAATGCCGCAGCCGACGGCCTGGGCAAGCTCGGCGTTCTCGTCGCGCTGAAGTCCACCGGCGACAAGGATGCGCTGAACACGATCGGCCGCCAGGTCGCCATGCACATCGCCGCCACCAACCCGCTCGCCATCCGCGCCAGCGAAGTGGATGCAGCGGTTGCCGAGCGCGAGCGCAACGTGTTCATCGAGCAGTCGCGCGCCTCGGGCAAGCCCGACAACATCATCGAGAAGATGGTCGACGGCCGCATGCGCAAGTTCTTCGAGGAAGTCGCCCTGCTGTCGCAGGCCTTCGTGATGAACCCCGACATCACCGTCGAGGCTGCGATCAAGGAAGCTGAAAAGACCGTCGGCGCGCCGATCGAAGTCACGGGCATGGCCCGCCTCCTGCTCGGCGAAGGTGTCGAGAAGGAAGAGACCGACTTCGCCGCCGAAGTCGCCGCCGTCGCCAAGGGCTGAGGCATTGATGCATTGGGGCGCTTAACGCCGCGCATTGATGCGGTTGCGAAGGCGCCTTGTGCATTGCAATAAAATCGCCGGGAAAACCAGGGGCATCGCGTGGACAACGCGGTGCCCTTCGTGTATCGCGGGGATGGCCGCCGGCCGAGGCCCCTTGAACACGCATGTGCGCTCGCGCTTGCACGGCCTGGCGGCGTAAGCCCGCATTTTCCGCGCGATATCTCGCGCTTTTCCGACAGGAGTGACGATGCCCGCCCAGCCGCTCTACAAACGCGTCCTGCTCAAGGCCTCAGGTGAAGCCTTGATGGGAAATCAAGGTTTCGGCATTGATGTCGCCGTTGCCGACCGGATCGCATCCGACATTGCCGAGGCCCGCGCCATGGGGGTGGAAGTCGGCGTGGTCGTCGGCGGCGGCAATATCTTCCGCGGCGTGGCCGTGGCCTCCAAGGGTGGCGACCGCGTCACCGGCGACCATATGGGCATGCTCGCCACCGTCATCAACGCGCTGGCGCTGGCCACCTCGCTGCGCAAGCTCGATGTCGATACCGTGGTTCTCTCGGCCATCGCCATGCCGGAAATCTGCGAAAGCTTCTCCCAGCGCGCCACCCTGCATCACCTCTCGCTCGGCCGCGTCGTGATCTTCGCCGGCGGCACCGGCAATCCCTTCTTTACCACCGATTCCGCCGCCGCGCTGCGCGCCGCCGAAATGGGCGCCGAGGCGATCTTCAAGGGCACCCAGGTGGACGGCATCTATTCGGCTGACCCGAAGAAGGACCCGCATGCCACACGCTTCGACAAGCTGACCCATTCCGACGTGCTGGCCAAGGGCTTGGCCGTGATGGACGTCGCGGCTGTTGCACTCGCGCGTGAAAACCATATTCCGATCATTGTCTTCTCGATCCACGAGAAGGGCGGCTTCACCGATATTCTCGGCGGCAAGGGCCTCTACACAATCGTCTCGGACAACTGATCGTCGCCGTGAGCAGGCGCCCGGCGCCGGCTTCGGCCGGCGTTTTCACCCAGGCGATGCTGCATTCCCTCGCGCTTTTGTGACGTTTTGCCGTTTTGCCGCTTGCGGACGGCGACGCCGCAACGCATGAGAAGATCGCGCGCGGCCGTCGGGCTTCATTGCCCGTGCGCCGTGCCGATGACGTTTTAACCGGCTGTCCTATGTCCCTGCAGCATAGAGCGTGCGGCCGAAGACTGATTTGAGCGGGCCGGGAAGAGCGCCGGCAAAAGGGAGTGATGCCATGAGCAAGGGTTTGGACCTTAACGACATCAAGCGCCGCATGGATGGCGCGCTGGCAGCGTTCAAGAACGATATCGCCTCGCTGCGCACCGGCCGCGCTTCGGCCAATGTTCTCGATCCCGTGATGGTGGAGGCCTACGGGTCGCGCGTGCCGCTGAACCAGGTTGCAAACATCACCGTGCCGGAGCCGCGTATGCTCGGCGTGTCGATCTGGGACCGGCAGATGGTCGGCGCCGTCGACCGCGCGATCCGCGAATCCAATCTCGGCCTGAACCCGATCATCGACGGCCAGAACCTGCGCATCCCGCTGCCGGAGCTCAACGAGGAGCGCCGCCGCTCGCTGGTCAAGGTCGCGCATGATTATGCCGAGAAGAGCAAGGTCGCCATCCGCCACGTGCGCCGCGACGGCATGGATGTGCTGAAGAAGGCGGAAAAGGACGGCATCGTCGGTCAGGATGAAAGCCGCAGCCTCTCGGAAAAAGTGCAGAAGATCACCGATGATATGATTTCTGACATCGACCGCTTGCTTGCCGACAAGGAAAAGGAAATCATGCAGGTCTAAGTTCAGCCCTTTCAGACTCTTTTTCCGACGGCGATCTATGTCCAAAGCCACACATCAGACTGTTCCGCAGCACGTCGCCATCATCATGGACGGGAACGGGCGTTGGGCAAACAAGCGCGGCCTGCCGCGTACGCTCGGCCACAAGAAGGGTGTCGAAGCCGTGCGCGAGGCCGTGCGCACGGCCGGCGATCTCGGGATCGACTATCTCACGCTGTTTGCCTTTTCCTCCGAGAACTGGCGGCGGCCCGAGGCCGAGGTCAATGATCTCATGGGCCTGCTCAAAGTCTTCATACGTCGCGATCTCGCCGAGCTGCACCGCCAGAACGTGCGCATCCGCATTATCGGCGACCGGGTGCACCTGCGCGGCGACATCCTGCCTCTCCTGGAGGAGGCGGAAGAGACGACGGCGCGCAACAGCGGCATCACCCTGGTGATCGCCTTCAATTACGGCGCGCGCGACGAGATCGCCCGCGCTGCCCAGGCGCTCGCCGCCGAGGTGGCGGCCGGGCGCCTCGCCCCGGAGGAGATCACCGCGCAGCGCCTGGCAAGCCGGCTGGATACGGCCGGCATCCCCGATCCCGATCTGGTCATCCGCACCAGCGGCGAGGAGCGTCTGTCGAACTTCCTGCTCTGGCAGGCCGCCTATGCCGAACTGGTTTTCGTGCCGGAATTCTGGCCGGATTTTGACCGCGAGGTCTTTCTGCGCGCGCTTGATGCCTATTCCCGGCGCGAGCGCCGATTCGGCGGCGTCACCGCCGCGCAAACCCTGGCCGTCGGTTCCTGATGACGCGTGAATTGAAGCTGCGAATCATCTCCGGAATCATCCTTGCCATTCTCGCCTTGGCCGTGACCTGGGCCGGCGGATATGCCTTCGCCCTGTTCAGCGTGGTGATCGGGGCGCTGGTCTTTTCCGAATGGAGCGCGATGACGCGGCTGGTCCTGCGCGGCCGGCGCGGTCTGGCGCTCGGCTGGGCAAGCTTTGCGCTCGCCGCCGTGGCTCTCGTGCTTTTCGGCATTCTCTGGGCACTGGCGGTCGTCATCCTCGGCGTGCTCGCCGCGATTCTCCTTTACCGCCGCGACCATGCCAGCCGCTGGCTTCCCACCGGCATCTTCTATTCCGGCCTGGCGATGATTTCGCTGGAGGCGGTGCGTGGCAGCTCCTCGGCGGGACTGATGGCGACGATCTTTCTCTTCGCCGTGGTCTGGTCGACCGACATCATGGCCTTCTTCTTCGGCCGCGCCCTGGGCGGACCAAAGCTCGCGCCGCGCATTTCGCCCGGCAAGACCTGGTCGGGCGCCATTGGCGGCACGCTGTCAGGCGTGTTTGCCGGCGCCTGCGTGCAGTTTGCCGCCGGCGGGCAGGGGCTCCTGCGCATTCTCCTCATCGCTTTCGTGCTGTCAGTGGCGGGTCAGGTGGGCGATCTCTTTGAAAGCTGGGTCAAGCGGCGCTCGGGCGTCAAGGATTCCGGTCGCATCATTCCCGGCCATGGCGGGGTGATGGACCGGGTCGATGCGCTGGTGGTTGCCGCCACGCTGGCCCTTGCCATCGTCCTGGTGGAACTGGCCCTGACGGGCAATCTCGGCCAGCTGGATGGACAGCAGGCCTCGATTGGGGCAATCCTACTGGGTCTGTGAACAGGCAGGCCGGTAGGCCCTGCGGGAGTTTGATGACATGGTTTTCCTCGGCGACGCGCTGAACCTTCTGGTGGGCTATATCCTGCCCTTCCTGGTGGTTCTCACCCTGATCGTCTTCGTCCATGAAATGGGCCATTATCTGGTCGGCCGCTGGACCGGCATTCGCGTGCTGGCCTTCTCCATCGGCTTCGGTCCCGAGATCATCGGCTTCAACGACCGGCATGGAACCCGATGGAAGATCTCCGCCATCCCGCTCGGCGGCTATGTCCGCTTCTATGGCGATGGCGACGCGGCGAGCACGCCCGATTACGCCGCGCTGGACCGCGTTGCCCCGGAGGAGCGCGACCGGACCTTCCTCGGCGCCAAGCTGTGGAAGCGCGCGGCCACCGTCGCCGCCGGCCCGATTGCCAATTTCATCCTCGCCATCGCCATCTTCGCGGTGATCTTCGCCACCTATGGCAAGCATATTGCCGACCCGACCGTGTCCGAGGTCAAGGCCGGGAGTGCGGCCGAGCGGGCGGGCGTGAAGCCGGGCGACCGGCTGGTGGCGATCGACGGCTCGCCCGTGGTCACCTTTGACGATGTGCGCCGCTATGTCGGCGTCCGTCCTGAAGTGCCGATCGCCGTGCGCATCGATCGCGCCGGGCAGGAGGTCGATCTCACCATGGTGCCGGAGCGCACGGTCGTGGAGGACCAGTTCGGCAACAAGATGGAACTCGGCATCATCGGCATTCTGACCAGCCAGCAGAGCGGCAATTTCCGTGTTCAGACCTTCAGCCCGGCGCAGGCCGTCGCGGAAGGCGCGCGCGAGAGCTGGAACGTCGTGACCGGTACCTTCGACTATATCCGCAATCTCATTGCCGGGCGGATGAAGGCCGATCAGCTGGGCGGTCCGATTCGGGTGGCGCAGGCCTCGGGCCAGATGGCGACGCTCGGCGTGGTCGCCCTGTTCCATCTCGCCGCCGTGCTTTCCGTGTCGATCGGCCTGCTGAACCTGATGCCGGTGCCGGTCCTCGATGGGGGGCATCTGATGTTCTATGCCATCGAGGCCGTCCGTGGCCGGCCGCTGGGGGCGGGTGCTCAGGACGTGGCCTTCCGTATCGGCTTCGCCATGGTTCTGATGCTGATGGTGTTCGCCACCTGGAACGATATCAGCTCGCTGATCGGCTGACTGCGCATCCTGGCTTGCATCCCTTTTGACCCTCGCCAACGGGCTGGCGAGGGCTGCGGCTCGGGCCATTCCGGTCCATGCGCGGCGCCTTGAGGGAGGCGCCGGGCGTCCCGGAAAAAGACGGGGAAAAGGGGCATCGACGCTGCTGGGCGCATTGCCCGGGATCAACCTTCAACAATGGCGCAAAGCTTGCCAAAATCCTAAGCAAAACCTTCGCTTGGAAGGGTTCATTTACCCTAATGGAACATGAGAGTGGCCATTAGGACACGCCGTCTTGGTGAAGTAAACGGAAATGAACGGGTGACCTTGCTTCAATGACAAAAGCGGGTAAAACGGCAGCATGACCGGAGTCGGTACGAGTTTGCCGCGTGACATCGGAAAAAGGTAAGAAGACGACATGAAAGCTGGTTCGAGATTTTTGACCGCGGTTTCGGCGGTCGCGCTGTCTGCAGGGATGGTGACGACGGGTGCCGGCGTGGCCATGCTTGCGAGCGCCTCTGTCGCCATGGCTGCGACGGTGTCGCGCATTGAGGTTCGCGGTGCCACGCGCGTCAGCCCTGAAACGGTGCGCGCCAATATCAGCATCCAGCCGGGCAAGGCCTTTTCCGGCGCGGATATCGATGCTTCTGTCCGTCGTCTGTATCAGACGGGCTACTTCTCCGACGTGACGATCAATGTCGCGGGTTCCACGCTCGTCGTGTCCGTCAAGGAAGCGCAGCTGATTAATCAGGTTGTCTTCAACGGCAACAGCAAGATCAAGGACGACAAGCTTCAGACGATCGTCAAGACCAAGGCGCTCGGCCCCTATAACGAGGCCACCGTCCAGGCCGACGTCCAGACGATCAAGGATGCCTATGCCGCCATCGGCCGCAGCGATGTCACCGTCGAGGTGAAGACTGCGCCGATCGCCGAAGGCCGCATCAACCTCGCCTTCCAGATCAATGAAGGCGAGCGCACCAAGATCAAGGACATCAGCTTCGAAGGCAACAGCGCCTACAGCAACAACCGCCTGCGCTCCGTCATCCTGACGAAGGAATCGGGCATCTTTTCGTTCCTGACCCGCAAGGACGTCTACAGCCCCGAGAAGCTGCAGGCGGACGAAGAGGCGCTGCGCCAGTTCTATTACAACCGCGGCTATGCCGATTTCCGGATCGTCTCTTCGAGCGCCGATCTCGATCCCGCGTCCAATCAGTACAATATCAAGTTCGTGGTCGAGGAAGGCCCGCGCTACGATTTCGGCGCGATCAACGTCGAATCGACCGTGCAGGGCATCAATGCCGACGAGCTGAAGGGCCTCGTGGTCAGCAAGCAGGGGCAGATCTACAAGGCCAAGGACATCCAGGACACGATGTCGGCGATTTCGCGCCGCGTTGCCGCCAATGGCTATCCTTTCGCCCGCGTCACCCCGCGCGGCAACCGCGACTTCAACAATCACACGGTTGCCGTGGATTATCTGGTCGACCAGGGCGAGCGTGCCTATGTCGAACGGATCGACATTCGCGGCAACACCCGCACGCGTGACTATGTCATTCGCCGCGAGTTCGACATCAGCGAAGGCGATGCCTTCAACCAGGAAATGATCGCTTCGGCCAAGCGCCGGCTGGAAGCGCTCGGCTATTTCTCCAGCGTCAACATCACGACCCAGCAGGGCAGTGCGCCCGACCGTGTCGTCGTGGTCGTCGATGTGCAGGATCAGTCGACCGGCTCCTTCGGCATCGGTGCTGGCTATGCCGCCGGCGCCAATGGCGGCGTCCTGCTGGAAGCCTCGGTTGAGGAGAAGAACTTCCTCGGTCGCGGCCAGTATATCCGTCTGGCCGCCGGCCGCGGTCAGGCGACGAAGACCTATAACCTGTCCTTCACCGAGCCCTATTTCCTCGGTTACCGTCTGGCTGCCGGCTTCGACGTGTTCAAGAACGAGAACGACAGCACCTCGGGCCAGAACTACAGCTATGAGGACCAGGGCTTCACGCTGCGCGTGACGGCGCCGATCACCGAGCGCCTGTCGACGACCTTCCGCTACACGCTGACGCAGCTGGATTACAGCGGCGACCTCACGGACATTTCCTCGCCCTTCCGCCATGTGGTCAAGGAATCGCCCTGGACGCGCTCCGCGATCTCGCAGACGGTGACCTACAACACGCTGGATGACGCGCAGCTGCCGCATGGCGGGATTCTCGCTTCGGCAACGCAGGAATATGCCGGTCTCGGCGGCACCTCCGACTATTACAAGCTGAGCGGCAAGGCGAAGATCTACTACACGCTGAACGACGAGGCCGATCTGATCGGCTCGCTGGCCGGCTCGGCCGGCCATATGTTCAACACGGGCGGGCCGATGGAGGTCTTCGACCAGTTCCAGTTCAGCAACTCGGATGTCCGCGGTTTCGAGCGTATGGGTATCGGCCCGCGCAGCTTGCAATATGGCGATGCCATCGGCGGCACGACCTATTTCACCGCCTCGGCCGAAGCGACCTTCCCGCTGCCCGGCGTCTCGCGTGACGCTGGTTTCCGCGGCGCGATCTTTGCGGATGCCGGCACGCTCTATGGTAACGACGTCGCCGTCACCAAGGCGGACCGCGTGGTCGGCACCGATGCGTCGCTGCGCGCCTCGGTCGGTATCGGCCTGATCTGGGCCTCGCCGTTCGGCCCGCTGCGCGTCGATTACGCCGTGCCGGTCGTGAAGAAGGATTATGACCGCGTTCAGAACCTGAAACTCGGCATTTCCTCGGCCTTCTAACAAGGCGGCGGGATGTCCTGCTTTCTGCGGGAAAACCATTTCTCTTGAACGTGCCGCTGGCCAGTGCTAGCGGCACGTTTGCGTTTTAGGCGCTGCGGCAATGCGCTGCGGGCGTTTTGGCCATGCGTTCCGCTGCGGGCAAAGGCGGCGCTGATCTTGCGTTCCAGACAGTGTTATTCTGTTGGCTTCGTTCAAAAGATTGCGTTGCGTCTGGCAAAAACGGCGACATGCTCTTGAAGTCGGCGACCTTTCAAGGCTAATGCCCGGGTGATTGCCGCTGCCGCGCGGATCTTGGCAGCCGTGCGTGGCCCCGCGCCTGGGGCGCCGGACAGCCGGCTGGATCGGCCTGAGGCGGCCGGCTCCGCGACCTTCGCAGGCGGGCGGCAAGACGAGCGCGGCAGCGCCGCGCGGCATGATCGTCCGGCCCGGCGGGCCGCACGAAAACGGGAGCATTCAGCATGGAAACCAGGCCCTTCTTTCCGCCGCATGACGGCATTCGCCTGGCGGCGCTTGCCGAGGCCATCGGCGCGGAGCTGAAGGGCGAGGGCGTGGCAGACCGGCTGATCCGCACCGTGGCGCCGGTCGCGCGCGCCAGGGTTGACGAGGTGTGCTATCTTCTCAACCGGCGTCAGGCCGACGAACTCAAGACGACCGGCGCCGGCGCGCTGATCTGCGATGCGGCCATGGCCCGGCTTGCGCCCGAGCATCTGCCGCTTCTGATCACCGCGCGGCCGCACACCGCCTTCGCGCTGGCCGGCGCGCTTCTGCATCCGCAGGCGCTGCGGCCCGAACGCATTTCCACCGGACAGGGCATTTCCGCCCAAGCCGTGGTTCATCCCACAGCCGAGATCGAGCCCGATGTCGAGATCGAGCCCTTTGCCGTGATCGGCGCTGGCGTGCAGATTGGCTCGGGCACGCGCATCGGACCCAATGTCGTGATCGGCGCCAATGTTGCGATCGGTCGCGATTGCACGATCGCGGCGGGCGTGACCCTTGCCAGCGCGCTGATCGGCAATCACGTCATCATTCATCCCGGCGCCCGCATCGGCCAGGATGGTTTCGGTTATGCGCCGGGCACGCGTCCCGGCATGATGAAGATCGTCCAGATCGGCCGGGTCATCCTTCAAGATCACGTCGAGATCGGCGCCAACACGACGATCGATCGCGGCACCATGGATGATACGGTGATCGGCGAGGGCACCAAGATCGACAATCTCGTTCAGATCGGGCACAACGTGCGCATCGGCCGTCATTGCGGCATCGTCGCGCAGGTCGGCATTGCCGGCTCGACGACGATCGGCAATGGCGTGATGATCGGCGGCAATGCCGGGCTGAACGGCCACATCACCGTGGGAGACGGAGCGCAGATCGCCGCCAAGAGCGGCGTCGCCTCTGATGTCGGCCCGGGTGAGCGGATCGGCGGCCTGCCGGCCCGGCCGATCAAGGACTTCTTGCGCGAGATCGCCGAAGTGTCGGCGCGCGCGCAAAACAGACAAAGGAAATCTGGAGCCAAGGATGAGTGACGCAGACGCCAATGTTCTCGGTACGGCCGATATTCGCGAGATCCTCAAGCTTCTTCCACATCGTTACCCGTTCCTGCTGGTCGATCGGATCATCGACATCGACGGGGATAATTCCGCTGTCGGCATCAAGAACGTGACGGCGAACGAGCCGCATTTCACCGGGCATTTTCCGGAACAGCCGATCATGCCGGGCGTGCTGCTGATCGAGGGCATGGCCCAGACGGCCGGCGCCATCTGCGCGCGCAAGACGGGCGAGGGCACCAATCTCGTCTATTTCATGACCATCGACAATGCCCGCTTCCGCAAGCCGGTCGTGCCGGGCGACCGCGTGGAATTCCATGTGGTCAAGCAGAAGCAACGCGGCACCATCTGGAAGTTTCACTGCGATGCCAAGGTGGATGGCCAGCTGGTGGCCGAGGCCGATATCGGCGCGATGATCATCAAGAAGGAAGACGCCTGATCATGATTGCTGCAAGCGCCAAGATCCATCCGCTCGCGCTGGTCGAAGAGGGCGCCGTGGTCGGCGAGAACGTCACCGTCGGCCCCTTCTGCCATGTCGGGCCGAAGGTGGTGCTGGCTGACGATGTGGTTCTCCTCAGCCATGTGGTGGTCACCGGCCGCACCACCGTCGGCAAGGGCACGCGCATCTTCCCGAATGCGGTGATCGGCGGCGATTCGCAGAGCGTGCATCACAGCGCGGTGGATACAGAGCTGCGCATCGGCGCGAACTGCACGATCCGCGAAGGCGTGACCATGAACACCGGCACGCGCGAGCATGGCGGCCTGACCGAGGTGGGCGACAACAATCTGTTTCTCGCCTATGCGCATGTGGCGCATGATTGCCGGCTGGGCAGCCACATCATCCTGTCGAACAATGTCATGCTGGCCGGCCACGTCACCGTGGAGGACCGCGCGATTCTCGGCGGCGGTTCGGCGGTGCATCAGTTCACCCGCATTGGCCGGCAGGCCTTTGTCGGCGGCCTCTCGGCCGTCAGCTATGACGTGATTCCCTATGGTATGCTCAACGGCAATCCCGGCGTGCTCTCCGGTCTCAACGTCGTAGGCATGACGCGGGCGGGCTTCTCCAAGCCTGAGATCCATGAGGTGCGCCGCGCCTATCTCGAGATTTTCGAGGGGCCGGGCAATGTGCGCACCAATGCGGAGGCGATCCGCGAGCGGTTTGCCGAGAGCAAGGCGGTGGTCGAGATCCTCGATTTCATTGCCGCGGCCAAGGACCGGGCGCTGTCCTCGCCGCACCGGGGCAAGAAGGGCTGAGGCCGTGACGGCGAGCGCGCCCCTGCCGGGGTCGCCGGCGCCGTCCAAGGGGCGCCTGGCGATCATTGCCGGCGGCGGCCGGCTGCCGGTGGATGTGGCCCAGGCGGCGCGTGCGCGCGGCGACGAGCCGCTGATCATCGCGCTCACAGGCGAATCGGAAAGCGACTGGGCCGGCTTCGAGCGCGTCGTTCTGCCGATCGGCGATTTTCGCGCGATCACCGGCCTGTTGCAGCGTGAGCGCGTCGACCGCGTGGTGCTGTCGGGCTGGGTGCGGCGGCGGCCGGATTTCCGCCAGATCCGCCCGACCCTGCGCATGATCGCCCGCGTTCCGGCCGTCGTGCGCACGCTGATCTCTGGCGGGGACGATGCGGTCTTGAAAATGGCAATCGCCTTGATCGAGACCAGCGGCGCCCGCGTCATCGGCGTGCAGGAGATCGTTCCGGATCTTCTGGCCGAGATCGGCCCTCTTGGTGCGTGCCGGCCCGATGCCGAGGCGCTTCGTGACATTGCGGCCGGAAGGGCGGCGGCCGATCTGCTCGGCCAGCTCGACATCGGCCAAGGCGCGGTCGCCATTGGCGGGCGCGTGGTGGCGCTGGAGGGCGCCGAGGGCACGGATGGCATGCTGGAGCGGGTGGCGGAGCTGCGCCGCGAAGGGCGGATTTCGCAGCGCCGGCGCGGCGTGCTGGTAAAGATGTGCAAACCGCAGCAGGAGCTGCGCGCGGATCTGCCCTCGATCGGGCTCTCGACAATAGAAAAGGCCGCTGCGGCCGGCCTTGCCGGGATCGCGGTGGAGGCGGGCCGGGCGCTGCTGCTCGATCGCGCGGCGGCCGTGGCGGCGGCGGATGCCGCCGACCTCTTCATTCTCGGCATCGACCGATCCCTGGCAAAGGAGTGAGCATGGCCGATCGTCCCGTCCTGACCGTGGGCGTGGTTGCCGGCGAGGTGTCCGGCGACCTGCTCGGCGGCGACCTGATTCGCGCCTTGAAGCGGCAGACGGACCGGCCGGTCCGTCTCGTCGGCGTCGGCGGCGAGGACCTGCAGCGCGAGGGGCTGGCATCGCTGTTCGATTACAGCGAACTGTCGATCATGGGCCTGTCCCAGGTGCTGGCGCGGCTGCCGACGCTGATCCGCCGCATCCGCCAGACGGCCGACGCGCTGATCGCGGCCCGGCCGGATGTGCTCTTGATCATCGATAGCCCGGATTTCACCCATCGCGTCGCCAGGCGCGTGCGCGCGGCGCTGCCGGGCGTGCCCATCATCGACTATGTCTGCCCCAGCGTCTGGGCCTGGAAGGAATATCGCGCGCCGCGGATGCGCGGTTATGTCGATCATGTGCTGGCGGTGCTGCCCTTCGAGCCGGAGGTGATGGCCCGTCTCGGCGGACCGAAGACCAGCTATGTCGGCCATCGGCTGGCGCAGGATGCCGCGGTGCTGGCCGTGCGTGCCCGTCAGAGCGCGCGCGAGAGAGAGCGGGAGCGCGATGGTGAGGCGAAAGACGCTCCGCGCACCTGCCTGTTGCTGCCCGGCTCGCGCGGCGCCGAGATCACGCGGCTCCTGCCGGAATTCCAGGCGGCCATGCTGTTTCTGAAGGAGCGCCACCCGACCATGCGCTTCCTCCTGCCCACCGTGCCCCGGCAGGAAGCACGGGTCAGGGACTTGGTGGCTAATTGGCCGCATAAGCCCGAGATCAGCGTCGGCGCCGAGGCGAAATGGGAGGCCTTCGCCGAGGCCGACGCTGCGCTGGCGGCCTCCGGCACGGTCATCCTCGAGCTTGGCCTCTGCGGCATTCCCGTGGTCTCCACCTATCGTGCCGATTGGTTGATCAAGCTGATGCACAGCCGCATCCGCATCTGGACCGGCGCGCTGCCGAACCTGATCGCCGACTATCCGGTCGTTCCCGAATATTTCAACGAATCGATCCGCCCCGGTGCGCTCGCCCGCTGGATCGAACGCCTGGCGTTCGACACCGACCAGCGCCGCGCCATGCGCGTCGGCTTCGACCTGGTGATGGCGCGCATGCAGACCCCGGTGCCGCCGGGCGAGGCGGGGGCCGCGATCGTGCTGGCCTATGCCGAAGGGCGCAGCGCCGGCATCTGAGCGTCACGTCCGGCTTTTGAGATTTCCGGCAAGGACGATCATCGCGCGCGACGTCATCCTCGGGCTCGTCCCGAGGATCTGCCATGGCGGTTGGTTTATCGACATATCAGGCGTTTGCGAGATGCTCGCGACAGGCCCGAGCATGACGAAACGAGGACTGTGCGCCTCTGCCAAGACGCTCCAGACATCGCGAAGCGATCAACCGGATTTCGTATTACCCATCAAAAAACCCGGCCGTTTCCAGCCGGGTTTCTGTCTGTCAGCGTTTCGGCGCCTTAGCGCTTGGGAACCGGAACGTAATCGCGCTTCGGTTCGCCGGTGTAGAGCTGGCGCGGACGGCCGATGCGCTGCTGCGGGTCTTCGATCATCTCGTTCCACTGCGCGATCCAGCCGACGGTGCGGGCGAGCGCGAAGAGCACGGTGAACATGGTCGTGGGGAAGCCCAGCGCCTTCAGCGTGATGCCGGAGTAGAAGTCGATGTTCGGGTAGAGCTTCTTCTCGATGAAGTACTCGTCGGTCAGTGCGATGCGCTCGAGTTCCATCGCCACTTCCAGCAGCGGGTCGTCGCGATGGCCAAGCTCGGCCAGCACTTCATGCGTGGTCTTCTGCATGATCTTGGCGCGCGGGTCGTAGTTCTTGTAGACGCGGTGGCCGAAGCCCATCAGGCGGAAGGGATCGTTCTTGTCCTTGGCCTTGGCGACATATTCCGGAATGCGGTCGACCGAGCCGATTTCGGCGAGCATGTTGAGCGCCGCTTCGTTGGCGCCGCCATGGGCCGGGCCCCAGAGGCAGGCGATGCCGGCCGCGATGCAGGCGAAGGGATTGGCGCCCGAGGAGCCGGCGAGACGAACGGTCGAGGTCGAGGCGTTCTGCTCGTGGTCGGCATGCAGGATGAAGATGCGGTCCATGGCGCGGGCCAGAACCGGGTTCACCACATACTCCTCGCAGGGAACGGCGAAGCACATGCGCAGGAAGTTGGAGGCGTAGTCGAGGTCGTTCTTCGGGTAAACGAAGGGCTGGCCGATATGGTACTTGTAGGCCATGGCGGCGATCGTCGGCATCTTGGCGATCATGCGCAGCGAAGCGACCATGCGCTGGTGCGGATCGGTGATGTCGGTCGAGTCGTGATAGAAGGCCGAGAGAGCGCCGACCGTGCCGCACATGACGGCCATCGGATGGGCGTCGCGGCGATAGCCGGTGAAGAAGCGGCTCATCTGCTCGTGAACCATGGTGTGCATGGTCACGCGGTGGTCGAAGTCCTTCTTCTGGTTTGCCGTCGGCAGTTCGCCGTACAGCAGCAGGTAGCAGACTTCGAGGAAGTCGCCATGCTCGGCCAGCTGCTCGATCGGATAGCCGCGGTGCAGGAGAACGCCTTCGTCACCGTCGATATAGGTGATCTTGGATTCGCAGGATGCGGTCGAGGTGAACCCCGGATCGTAGGTGAACGTGCCCGTATTCTTGTAGAGCGTGCCGATGTCGATCACATCGGGACCGATGGAGCCGGATCGCACCGGCATTTCGACCTGCTTTTCATCGACCGTGAAGACTGCGCTTTTATTCGCCACCGGGGATCCTCCGTGATGCGGGTTCAATGGTCTATGCGATAAGCCGCAAATGTTAAAGTTGCCCTTGTGCTAGCCCATTTATCCACCGGTGCCAAGTTCGGCAGCGGGCGTGTCAATGCGGTGCAGCAAAGGAATGCGGCCTTGCAATATATGCATCGTACACGGCTTATTTCGAAACGCCATATCTGGCCTTGCACGACTTTATGGCATGAACTGCCTTGAAATTGAGCAATCGAGGCTCTTGCCGCGATCGGCGCGGGGTTGCACAGTATAGCCTCAGTGCACGTAGGGTGACGAGGTGCCGATGGAGGGGGAACGTCAATCGCCCCGCGAGACCGCCTGGGCGGATGCGCCCCAGGCTCCGGCGACTGATATCGGCTCTGCCAATCTGCCCGCGGTCGTCACGCAGGGCCGTGCGCTCGTCCGGTCGCAGGATCTGCTGGGCATAGAACGCCCGTCGCTGCTTCGGCGTCTGACGCTCTGGCTGCGCGACTGCCTGGCGCTGGAGGCCGGTTATGGTCACGGCTTTCTCTTCTGGCCGCTGCTGATCGGCCTTGGCGCGCTCCTCTGGTTTTCGCAGGCCAATCCGTCGGATCTTGCGCAAAACGCATCTCTGGCATGTGTTTTATGCATGGCTGCCTATGGCGCGCGCTATCGCTATCCGTTGCTTCAAGCCGTTGCGCTTGCGGCAGGGCTGCTGGCGGTCGGCGCCGCTGCCGCCGCGCTTCAGACCTGGCGTCTCGACACGGTTTTGATCGATGCGCCGGTGACCACGACGATCACGGGGGTGGTGCAGGGGCGGGAGGTGGATGCGCGCGGCTTCTGGCGTTACGAGGTGGCGCTCTTGGGCACCCGTGCACCGGCGATCTTTCGCCGGCCGGAGAGAGTGATGCTGCTGTCGCGCGGGCGCGGGCCGCCTGTGGCGATCGGCCGGCAGATCGAGGGGCGGGCCCGCCTGTCGCCGCCCTCGGGGCCGGCGCTGCGCGGCGCCAATGATTTCGCCTATGACGCCTATTTCGCCGGCATTGGCGCTGTCGGCTACTTCTATGGCACGCCGCGCGATCTCGGCCCCGCCCCGGCGCAGGGCCTGCTGCGGGAGACGCTGATGCGCATCGCCATTCTGCGCGAGGCGGTGGGCACGCATATTCGCGGCCTTGTGGGCGGCCCCACCGGCGCGCTGGCGGCGGCACTGGTGACAGGGGAGGAGCGGGCGATCGACCCGGCGCTGGTGGAGGCCATGCGCCTGTCTGGCCTTGGCCATGTGCTGGCGATCTCGGGGCTGAACATGGCGCTGGCGGCCGGCACGCTGCTGGTCGGCCTGCGCACCGGCCTCAGCCTGCTTCCCGGCTTCGCGCAGCGCCGTCCGGTGAAGAAGATCGCTGCGGCCGGCGCGCTGCTCATGGTCACGCTCTATATGATGATCGCCGGCGGCGCGGTTTCGGCCGTGCGCTCCTTCGTGATGATCGTCGTCATGCTGCTGGCTGTCTTCGTTGACCGGCCCTCGATCAGCCTGCGCAACATCGCGCTGTCGGGCCTCCTCATTCTGCTGGTCACCCCCTCGGCCATCACAGGGCCGGGATTTCAGATGTCCTTTGCCGCCACGCTAGCTCTTGTGGCGCTCTATCGCCGGCTCGACTCGCCGGCCGAGGGGCGGGAGGCGAGCGCGCTTCCGGTGCTGAGGCTGGTTTCCCCTGTCTGGACCGGTTTTGTCGGCCTGGTCCTGTCCTCGCTCATCGGCGGCCTGTCGACGCTGATCTATTCCGCCGCCCATTTCCACCGCCTGCCGGCCTATGGCCTGATCGCCAATGTGCTGGCGCTGCCGGTCGTCGGCACGGTGGTGATGCCGGGCGCACTGATCGCCATGCTCTTGATGCCCTTCGGGCTGGATGGCCCGGCCTGGATGGCTGTGGCGCTGGGGCTGGACTGGATGAATGCCGTGGCGCGCACCGTTGCCGGCTGGGGCGGGGAGGTCGATACCGGCCGGCTGGCACCCATGGCTTTCACCCTCGTGGCCGTCGGCGGCGTTCTCCTCTGCCTGTTGCGCACGGCACTCGCGCTTTCCGGCCTCCTCCTCATCCTGGCAGGTGCCGCCGTCGCCGTGTTGGCCCAGCCTTCGCGGCCGGCCATGCTCGTGTCGGAGGATGGGCGGCTGGTCGCACTGCTCTCCGGCGGCACGGCAGGAGTGAACCGGACCAAGCCGCCGGATTTCATCTACCAGCAATGGCGCCGCGCGCTGGTGATCGAGACCACGGCAGCGCCGCTGATGCTGCCCGCGCTCTCGCTGGCCATCAAGGCGGCGGCAGGGCCGGAGCACCCCGAGGCGCAGGCAAAGCGACAGGAGGGCGATCAGCCCGCATCGCCCAAAGCCCGGCGTGAACCGCCGCCACTCGATCTTGCCGCGGCGGATCAGCGCTTGGTGGCGCTTCTGGCGGCGGCGCCACCCGGCCGCTTCGCCTGCGTGGCTCGGGAATGGTGCGCGGCGGTGAGTGTCGAGGGCTGGCGCATCGTCACGCTGGAGGATCTGCGTCTGTCGCAGGCCGCCTGCCTTGGCGCTGATCTGGTAATCGCGCCGGGCGCCCTTCGGGAGACGCCGCTCTGCCAGGCGGGGCCGGCCGCTGCCGCCACCGGCGCAACATTGCGCCGCAGCGGGGCGCTTGAGATCCGCGCCGGGCCAGCGGCTGAGCCCTCGGCGGGCGGCAAGCCGGCCCTGCGCGTCTTCGCCTCCGTGCCGGATCTTGCCGCGCCCTGGGCCCGTCACCGCCTCTATGACTGGCGCACCCGCCAGTTTGCCCCGGCGGCCCCGCCCGATCTTGCGACCAAAAATCATGATGAAAATAATCAAGATAATCTTGCCCCGGCGGACGGCTTTGCCTATGACAGCCAGGTGGAATGAATTTGACAGGTGATGCCGATCTGCCGCGCTCTGGGGATCAAACGGCAATTTCGAAAATTCCAATGGAAAACATTCGCTTATTCAGTGATCCTCATGATTTTGATTGTTGGCCCTCGGGGATTTTGCGAGCGGTTGGCAAAGGTCGAGATCAGCCCGCTGGACTGATACGGTTTCCGGTTGATCAGACCGAAAACCGTACGCCTTCCATCGAAAATCTGGCCTTCCTGCCAGAGATTTTCGTTGGTTCTTGTTTCCGGTTCGCGAAGCGATCGGCCGGAAACCGTATGACATTCGCCGCGCCGAAGCGGGCGTCGCAGGGAGAACTCGTCATGGTCTTCTCGATCTCGAACCGGCTCGCCCGGACTGCCACAGCCGCCGCCATCGGCCTGATGCTGGCCGCCGGCCCGGCTGCCGTCTGCGCGCAGACGCAATCCGCTCCGTCCGCGCCGGGTTCGTTAGAAGGGCAGGCGACGCCTGCGCCAGCCACGCCGGCCGCCCAGCCTGATGCGCCTGCGCCGGATCTCTCCGCGCAGGAAGGCGCAACGCCTTCCGCCCAATCTCTCGACGCGCAGGGCGAGGTACAGGCGCGCGATCCCGCCCTGCCGCATGATCTCTCGCCGCTCGGCATGTTCCTGGCGGCCGACTGGGTGGTGAAGGGTGTGATGATCGGCCTGGCTCTGGCCTCGGTCGCCAGCTGGGCGATCCTGGTGGCCAAGACGGCCGAAATCGCCGCCGCCAAGCGCCGGGCCCGCAAGGCGCTTGCACGGCTCGCCGCCGCGCGCGGCCTGTCCGATCTCGCCGATGGTTCGGGCCTTGCCGGCCCCGGCGCGCAGATGGTGGCTGAGGCGCGCGAGGAGCTGACACGCTCGGAAACAGTGATCGATCTCGTGCCGTCGGCCGGCCTGCGCGAGCGGGTCGCCTCGCGGCTTGCCCGGGTGGAAGCGGGGGCCGGCAAGCGTGCGGCCGCCGGGACCGGCATTCTCGCCACGATCGGCTCGATCGCCCCCTTTGTCGGCCTGTTCGGCACGGTCTGGGGCATCATGAATTCGTTCATCGGCATCAGCCAGTCGCAGACGACCAATCTGGCCGTGGTCGCGCCTGGCATTGCCGAGGCGCTGCTGGCCACCGCGATCGGCCTTATCGCCGCCATTCCCGCCGTGGTGATCTATAACTACTTCGCCCGTTCGATCAGCGGCTACAAGGCGATTCTCGCCGATCTCACCGCCTCGGTGGAGCGGCTTGTCAGCCGCGATCTCGATCAGCGTCTCGCCCGCCGCCTGTCGGCCGAACGCCCGCTGGGCGAGCGGGGCCTCTCTTCCGCCAGGGGCAACTGACCATGGCGGCCAAGCTCAATGAAAACAGCGACGACCTTGCGGAAAACAGCGAGATCAACGTCACGCCCTTCATCGATGTGATGCTGGTGCTCCTGATCATCTTCATGGTGGCGGCCCCGCTCGCCACCGTCGATCTGAAGGTGGATCTGCCGCAATCGGCCGCGCGCCCGGCGCCGCGCGACGACAAGCCCGCCTTCGTCACGCTCAAGGCCGACCGCAGTCTCGCCATCGGCAATGAGACCGTCAGCGAGCAGGCCTTCGCCGCGGCCCTTCAGGCGCAGACCGGCGGCAACCGGGAGACCCGCGTGCTGCTGCGCGCCGACAAATCCGTTGATTACGGGGCGCTCATGGATGTGATGAACAGGATCCAGCGCGCCGGCTATCAGCGCATCGCGCTTGTCGGTCTCGAGGGCATGCCGGCGCGCTGAGCGCCGCTGCCTTATCCCGCCTGCCGCATCGCACTGCCACGCGGCGAAGAACCCGATCCGCCGGCCGGCTTTTTGCTGCGGACGGACCGTTGCGCATGATCGCTGCAGGCGAAGGACTGTGGCTGGGCCGGATGAGTTCGGTCAGAAATCCTGGAAACACAAGATTATCCCGCGGCCTAGGAGAGGATCCTCATAAAAGACGCGAGCGGGGCAGGGTGCTCGCGCGGGCCTCGCGACCCCGATTGCAGCGGCTCTTGCCCCTCGCGGGAGGTCACGGCATGATGCGAAACATGCGCGGCGAAGCGCTCGCGCAACATTCGCGGCTTGAAACGCCGCCTGCGCCGCAATATGAGCGTAGAGACCGCAGGAGGGCATGAGCGCTCCGGCAGCGAACGCCCACGGGGACGAGGCAGAGATGGATTTCGAAGCAGCACGCATCAAAATGGTCGACAACCAGGTCCGGACAACGGATGTCACGTCCCATCCGGTGCTTTCCGCTTTTCTGACGGTGCCGCGCGAGGCCTTCGTTCCCGAGGAGATGAAGGCGCTGGCCTATATCGACACGGATGTGAAGGTTTCCGCCGCCAATGGTGGCCGCTACGTCATGGAGCCCTCGCCGCTCGCCAAGCTGGTGCAGCTGGCGGCGATCGAGCCGGGCGACGCCATTCTCGAAATCGGCAGCAATAGCGGCTATGGCGCAGCCATCCTCTCGCGCATCGGCGGCTCTGTCGTCGCGCTGGAAAGCGATGGCGCTCTGGCCGCGCAGGCCAGGACGACGCTGGCCGCGCTGGGCTATGACAATGTCACGGTGGTGGAAGGCCCGCTGGAAGCCGGTCATGCGGCCGGGGCGCCCTATGAGGTGATCTTCCTGCATGGCGCCGTCGAAACCGTTCCCGACGCGATCTTCGCCCAGCTGAAGGATGGCGGCCGTCTCGTTGCCGTGGTCGGCTACGGGAATGCCTCACGTGCGAAGCTCTTCCTGCGCGAAGGCGGGATCGTGTCCGAAAGCCCGGCCTTCAACACGGCCGTCAAGCCGCTGCCGGGCTTCCGCCTGGCCCGTGAATTCGTATTCTGAGCCCCTGCGGCTCGCGCGCCGGTGCCCGATGCGGCGCTGGCGCTTCAGGGCTTCCCGTCCGGGTCTTGCCCTCCGGTGGAAGCTGAGGCAATAAGGAGGGGTGGCTGGCAGATGATGTGGCCGCCGCGAAAGCCGCCCCGCAATGGCGCCGGGGCTGACGAAACCGTCGGACTCGCTGGTATGGCGGCCGACCGAAGCCCTCTCGCAGAGGGCATTGCGGATCCGCAGTCGCCATGAAGCAAAACGCCCTGAAGCACATCGTCACGATTCAGATCGCAAAAGCGGGTATAGCGCTGGCTCTGGTTCTGGGGCTTTCCTCCGCCTCCCTCGCCGAGACGATCGCCGGCGCCATGGCCAAGGCCTATGCCAACAATCCGGATCTGAACGCCGCGCGCGCCAGCCTGCGTGCCGTGGACGAGGGCGTGCCGATCGCCAAATCGGGCTATCGTCCGCGCATTTCCGCCAATGCCACGGGGACGGCCGTACGCTTCGATTCGAATTCGATCGCCAAGCCGCTCGACTACACCAACCGCTCGGCCGGTATCACCATCACCCAGCAGGTCTTTGACGGATTTCAGACGCTGAACAGCGTGCGCGTGGCCGAGGCTTCGGCCTTTGCCGAGCGCGAGAGCATGCGCGCCAACGAGATCTCGACCCTGCTGTCGGCCGCCGAAGCTTTCGCCAATGTCGCGCGCGACCAAGACGTAGTCGCCATCCGCAAGCAGAACCTGTCGTTCCTGCGCCAGCAGGTGGATGCCGCCGGCAGCCGCCAGCGCCTAGGCGAGGGCACGCTGACCGACGTCAACCAGGCGGAAACGCAGGCGGCCGAGGCCAAGGCGCTTCTCGCCGCCGCCATTGCCCAGCTCCGCCAGAGCGAGGCCACCTATCTGCAGATCGTCGGCAGCCCGGCAAGCGGCATCAAGCAGGCCAAGCCGGCCGTGCGCAACCTCCCCCGAACGCTGGATCTGGCCGTGGCGACCGGCATCAAGGAACATCCGGCGATTGCCGCGGCACTCCACCGGGTTGATGCCGCCGATTACCGCGTCAAGCAGGCCGAGGGCACCATGCTGCCCGGCGTGACCCTGCAGGGCTCGATCAGCCGCAGCCTGACCGACCAGCCGGGCGAGGTGCCCAACAGCTCCAATGCCGCGGTGACCGCGCGCATCGAAATCCCGATCTATCAGGGCGGCGCCGAATATGGCCAGATCCGCCAGGCCAAGGAGCGGGCCGGCCAGCAGGCGATCCTGGTCGATTCGATTCGCGCCGAGGTGCGCCAGACGATCATGCAGGCCTATGCCCAGCTCGACGGCGCGCGGGCGACGATCTTGGCAACGCGCGAGCGCATCGCCGCTGCCACCCGGGCGCTGTCAGGCGTGATCGAGGAGCGCAAGGTCGGCCAGCGCACCACCATCGATGTTCTCGATGCCCAGCAGTCCGTTCTGGCTGCGCGCGAGACGCTGGCCGCCGCGCAGCGCAATGCCGTGGTCGCAAGCTATTCCCTGCTGGCGGCCACCGGCCGTCTCACCGTCGCGGGCCAGGGTCTTCCCGTGGCCGAATATGATGCCGAGCGGCACTATAATGCCGTGAAGAACAAGGCCTTCGGCGCAAGCATCGACAGCGCGCGATAGCGCGTCGGTCCGCAGGGCGGGAACCGCTCCCCGAAGAAATCCCACCTGAAAACAAAAGGCTGGGGGGCTCTGACCGATCCTGGGTGTGAGCCCGATGCTCCGGCCTATCCCCTGTTTTGACCACCGTGGCAAACCCGCCACCTCTGGCGATTGCCTTGCTGTTCCCGCTGCGGCCGTGATGACGGCGCGAACAAATCTGTGCATGATCGTCAAGGGTTGATTCGAGCGGTTTCCCCTCGGATCGTACTGGCATAATTTCGCCGCAAACCGCTTCGCGCGCAGAAGCGGCGCGATGGATTTCAATAGGCTGGGATACTGGAAAGCGACATGGCACAAGGCAACGTAGCGCGTGAACCGTCCATGGACGAAATTCTTGCTTCGATCCGCCGGATCATCGAGAGCAACGAGATCGGCGGTCCCGGCCAGCCGGCCAACGATCCCGGGCCGCGCTATGGTGCCGCCGCTGCGGAAGAGGTGCATCTGACGGTGGATGACGACCTCAGGCTTCCCGCTTTCGGCGAGGATGCCTATGAGGCTCCGGCGCGTCCCTCGGCGCCCAGCCTGCCGCAAGCCGCTCAACATACCGGTGCGGCCGCCATCGCCAATCCGCCGCTGTCGCTGGCAGATGTCGCCGCGCGGGTGCGCGCCGCCTCCGAGCGCAGCGTTGCCGCGCGCATCGAGGGTGCCGCCGATACCGCCGCCCGCCCGGCCGCAGCCGCGGCTCCTTCCCCCGCGCCGCAGGTCGCGCCCGTCGCCAACAGCTTTGCCCCGCCCTCTCCGGTCGTGCCTGTCGCCGGCTTCGAGCCGTCGCGCCCGCTGCCCTCCGCTGGCAGCGCCTTTGCCGCTTTCGAGCGCGGCGCCGGCGCCGCGCCGGCGGTCGAGCCGGCCCCGCGCAGCTTCGAGCAGGCGCGCGTTGTGCATTTCGATGCCCCGCCAGCGGCCGAGCCGCCGCGCGCGGTGGAGATGCCGGTTTTCGCGGCGCCCGCGCCTTCGGTTTTCGCACAGCCGGCCGCCGCCGCGCCGCTGCGCTCCAGCGATCTGGATCTGCCCTTCGACGAGGCCATGGCGCTGCGCCAGCAGCCCCTGCGCGGGGTGGGCCAGCCTGCGCCTGCTGCGCCTATCTCCGTTAGCCCGGCCCCGGCGCCCATGGACCTGGCACATAGCGGCCCGGCACATATTGGCCTGGAGCCGGGAGGCTTTGAGGCGGAAGAGCAGGATTTCGAGATCGTCACGGACCTGCCTGAGGCATCCGCCGACCCGGTGGAGGATGCGCTCCATGCCGCAGCCGACGCCTTCGAGGCCGAGCTCGACGCCCATGAGGCGGCGACGACGGAGCTGGCAGGACCGCATGCCGAACCGGCTGCGCCTGCCGAGGCACAGGAGCAGGATCATCCGCTGACCGGCGTTGCCGGAATCATCTCGCCTGTGGTCGGAGCGCATGTGGCCCATGCCTTCGAGCAGCTCGCCATTGCCGTGGACAGCAAGCCGCGCCGCTCCTTCGACGAGATCGCCCAGGACATGCTGCGCCCCATGCTGCAGGAATGGATGGACGACAACCTTCCCACGCTGGTGGAGCGGCTGGTGCGCGAGGAAATCGAGCGCGTGGCCCGCGGCCCGCGCCGCTGACGGGCACGCCGTCCTCTGCCGCCAGCCTCTTCCCGCAAGCGGCGACAGCACAGATCTATCTCGACTGAAAATCGGGGATTCCGAAGGCCCGCTTAAGTGCGGGCCTTCGTCGTTTGCCACTCTGCCGGATCCGGCGTGAGTTGACAGGCTGGCGACGTTCCGATTTATCAGGCCCTCAACCCCAATCTTTCTCGTGGCTTCGAAATGCTTGACAAGACCTATGATTCCGCCGCCGTCGAACCGCGCATCGCGAAGCTCTGGGACGACAACAATGCGTTTCGCGCCGGCGCGGGCGCAAGCGAGGGTGCCGATCCCTTCTGCATCGTGATCCCGCCGCCGAACGTCACCGGCTCGCTGCATATGGGCCATGCGCTCAACAACACGCTGCAGGACGTGCTCGTGCGCTTCGAGCGCATGCGCGGCAAGGACGTTCTGTGGCAGCCGGGCATGGACCATGCCGGCATCGCCACGCAGATGGTGGTCGAACGCCAGCTGATGGAGCGCCAGCTGCCCGGCCGCCGCGCCATGGGCCGCGAGGCCTTCGTCGACAAGGTCTGGGAGTGGAAGGCCGAGTCGGGCGGGCTGATCTTCAACCAGTTGAAGCGCCTGGGCGCGTCCTGTGACTGGTCGCGCGAGCGCTTCACCATGGATGAGGGCCTGTCCAAGGCCGTGCTTGAGGTCTTCGTCACGCTCTATAAGGAAGGCCTGATCTATCGCGGCAAGCGGTTGGTCAATTGGGACCCGCAGTTCGAGACCGCCATCTCCGACATCGAGGTCGAGAACCGCGAGACCGACGGCCATATGTGGCACTTCAAGTATCCGCTGGCCGGCGGCGAGACCTATACCTATGTCGAGAAGGACGCGGACGGCAACGTCACCTTCCAGGAAGAGCGCGACTATATCGCGATCGCCACCACCCGGCCGGAGACCATGCTGGGCGATGGCGCGGTGGCGGTCCATCCCTCGGATGCGCGCTACCAGCCGATCGTCGGCAAGCTTTGCGAGATCCCGGTCGGGCCGAAGGCGCATCGCCGCCTGATCCCGATCATCACCGACGAATATCCCGATCCGACTTTCGGCTCCGGCGCGGTCAAGATCACCGGCGCGCATGACTTCAACGACTATCAGGTCGCCAAGCGCAACAATATCCCGCTCTACCGGCTGATGGACACCCAGGCGCAGATGCGTGCCGATGGCGAGGACTACGCGACTTACGCCGCCCAGGCGCAGGAGATCGCCCGCTCCGGCCGCCTGCCGAGCGAGGCCGAGATCGACGAAATCAATCTCGTGCCGGAGGACTATCGCGGTCTCGACCGCTACGAGGCGCGCAAGCGCATCGTCGCCGCGATCAATGCCGAGGGCCTGGCCGTTACGGTCAAGGATGGCGAAGGCAACGACATTGCCTATGTCGAGAACAAGAAGATCATGCAGCCTTTCGGCGACCGCTCCAATGTGGTCATCGAGCCGATGCTGACCGACCAGTGGTTCGTCGATGCCAAGACGCTGGCCGAGCCGGCCATCGCTTCCGTGCGTGAGGGCCGCACGAATTTCGTGCCCAAGAACTGGGAAAAGACCTATTTCGAGTGGATGGAAAACATCCAGCCCTGGTGCGTCTCCCGCCAGCTCTGGTGGGGCCACCAGATCCCGGCCTGGTACGGGCCGGATGGGCAGGTCTTCGTCGAGAAGACCGAGGAAGAGGCACTCGATGCCGCCGTCCAGCACTACCTAGCCCATGAAGGTCCGTGGAAGGCCTGGGTTCAGGAGAAGCTCGAGAACTTCCAGCCCGGCGAGATCCTGACCCGCGACGAGGACGTGCTCGACACCTGGTTCTCCTCCGCGCTCTGGCCTTTCTCCACGCTCGGCTGGCCGGACCAGACGCGCGAGCTCGACCGCTACTACCAGACCGACGTTCTGGTCACCGGCTTCGATATCATCTTCTTCTGGGTCGCCCGGATGATGATGATGGGCCTGCATTTCATGAAGGACCAGGACGGCAACCCTTACGAGCCCTTCCACACCGTCTATGTCCACGCGCTGGTGCGCGACAAGAACGGGCAGAAGATGTCGAAGTCCAAGGGCAACGTCATCAATCCGCTCGACCTGATCGACGAATATGGCGCGGATGCGCTGCGCTTCACGCTGGCCATCATGGCGGCGCAAGGGCGCGACGTGAAGCTCGACCCGGCCCGCATCGCCGGCTACCGCAATTTCGGCACCAAGCTGTGGAACGCCACGCGCTTCGCCGAGATGAACGGCGTGGCCAGCGATCCGGCCTTCGTGCCGGAAGGCGCCGTGCTGACCATCAACCAGTGGATCCTCACCGAGCTGTCGCGCACGGTGGCCGAGGTGACCGAGGCGCTGGAGACCTACCGGTTCAACGAGGCGGCGGGCAGCCTCTACCGCTTCGTCTGGAACCAGTTCTGCGACTGGTATCTGGAGCTCCTCAAGCCGGTCTTTGCCGGCGAGGACGAGGCGGCGAAGAAGGAGGCGCAGGCCTGCGTCGCTTATGTGCTCAACGCCGTTTACCGGCTGCTGCATCCCTTCATGCCCTTCATGACCGAGGAGCTGTGGGCGGCGACAGCCGGCGAGGGTGTCGAGCGCGAGACGCTGCTGTGCCACGCCGCGTGGCCGCAGGCGGGCTTTGCCAATGCCCATGCCGCCGACGAGATCAACTGGCTGATCGATCTGGTCACCGGCATTCGCTCGGTGCGCTCCGAGATGAACGTGCCGCCGGCCGCCATGGCGCCGCTGGTGGTTATCGGCGCCAATGCGCTGACCGCCGAACGGCTCGCCCGTCACGATGCGGCGATCCGCCGGCTGGCGCGCATCGAGACGATCGCCGTGGCCGAGACCGCGCCGCGCGGCAGCGCGCAGGTGGTCGTCGGCGAGGCGATCTTCTGCCTGCCGCTCGGCAACCTTATCGATCTCAAGGCCGAGAGCGCGCGGCTGACAAAGGCGCTGGACAAGGTGGAGGCCGAGCGTCAGCGCATCCTCGGCAAGCTCTCCAACGAGAAATTCGTGGCCAATGCCAAGCCTGAGGTGGTCGAGGCCGAGCGCGAGCGTCTGGCCGAGCTCGACGGGCAGGCCGCCTCGCTGAAGCTTGCCTTGTCGCGGCTGGCGGAAGCGGTCTGAGGCACCTGTGCCGCCTCTGCTCCTTCGCCCGGGCGGCGGCGGGGCATCGTCAGGCAGGGATGTCATCGAAACAGTGCGGAAAGGCCGGCCGGAGGGATGCTCCGGCCGGCCTTTTTGCGTCCGCCCGCAGGGGAATCGCCCTACGCGCCTGCGCAGCCTCATGGGGAGAAGGGCGCCCCGTCGCACCCCTCGCTGACGGCTTCGGCGCGCTGGGCGCGCCGTTATTCATAAGCTGAGGCAAAAATGCGAGATGTGGTGACAATGTGACATCTGTGGCAATTTTGGGAATTTCATTTCGCCGGATCACGCCTGAGGCAAGTCCCGTGGAACAGAATTCCATACAGCCGCCGATTTCGGCAGTGCGATAGCCAAGTTACGTCAAAAATCGAAGCTTCCGGTCAAAAACCGAGCTGGGTCAATGACTTGATGATGAACCTCTCCAGCGCTTAGGCTGCAACGGCAAGTTCGATGCGGCGGACCTGTAGCAGCAGTCCGGGAGACGGGAGGGATCTCGGGCTGCTGTCGCACCGGGCATCACAGTGGGAGGATTGGAACGCATGAAGACGAGACTGACTGGAACGTTGCTTGTATCGATGATGCTGGCCACGGGGGCGCAGGCCGGGGGACTGGAGCGCGGTGGATACAACATTGATCTGCTGTTCGACCCCGGCACCTATGCCGCAGAGGCGACCACGACCTATGTCAGCCCGCAGCGCAAGTACAAGGATGCGGTCGACACCAATCGGCTGAACGGCCTCGGCTCGAACGGCATCGGCGGCGGCAAGACCTCCGTCACCGACTCGCCGGATTATTGGGTGCCGCGCGTCGGCCTGAAGGCCGGCTGGGAAGGCGTCGATTGCATGGTCGATTATTCGCAGCCCTGGGGCATCCATTCCAAGCCAGGCGCCGACTGGGTGGGCGCGAACGACAATATCGAAACCAAGGTCACCAGCGACAACTATGCCGCTACCTGCTCCTATAAATGGGCGATGGGCCCGGGCCAGATCCGCCTGATCGGCGGCGCCTTCTACCAGGAGGTCGAGGGCTTCAAGGAGCGCCTCGTCGCGCCGGATTTCGCGGTGCCGGGAACGGGCGTCGGCCGTCTAGACCTGAAGGGCGACGGCTGGGGCTGGCGCGCGGGCGTGGCCTATGAGATCCCCGAATATGCCATGCGGGCGAGCCTCGTCTATAACAGCGAGGTCAACCTCAAGGACATCACCGGCACGCTGGATCTCAGCCAGGTCAATGGCCGCGTCTTCGACGTCTATGGCAGCCAGAAAATGCCGGACACGCTGGAGCTGAAGCTGCAGACCGGCATCGCCCCGGACTGGCTGGCCTTCGGCTCGGTCAAATGGACCGACTGGAGCCAGCTGCAGACCATCCCGTTCTGCGTCAAGGGCGTTCCGAGCTGCTCGCCTGCCACGCAGATCACCTCGCTTGACCTGCTCTACCGCGATGGCTGGACCGTCTCCGGCGGCATCGGCCACAAGTTCAACGAACAATGGTCCGGCGCCGTCTCGCTGACCTGGGACCGCGGCACCTCGACGGGCATTCTCTCGCAGACCGACAGCTGGACGCTCGGTACCGGCGTTTCCTACACGCCGACCAAGAATGTCGAGTTCCGTCTGGCCGGTGTCGTCGGCATCCTGACGAGCGGCGAGTCCGGCGCCAAGGAATATAATGGCCGCGTCTATGGCAATGAGGTGAAATACTCCTTCGACAATGATTTCGTCGGCGCCATCTCCACCTCCGTCAAGGTCAGGTTCTGAACAGAACCGCTCCTTCCAAACCTTTCCAAGAACAAGCCCGGCCCTCGTGCCGGGCTTAATTTTGCGTGAATCCATGCGGCTTTGGCCCGCGCGCTTGTGATGATTCAGCAACACGTCGCGCTTAAGCTCCAGAGCAGATTTTCCGCGCTGGATTTTGTCCATTTCCCGCCACAAAAACAGAGCACGCAGTCAGGATCGACGGCGGTCATCTTGCGGGAATGCAGGATCGACCGTGAAAAGGACAGCCAGCCGCCGGGGGACACGATGCTTTCGGGCATCCGGGCGGATTGGAAAAAGATCGAAGTCGGTCAAGCTGTTGCGTGAGATGGTGAAGGTGTTGATGAAGGGCGGCGCGCGGTTTAGCGCCAAAGACAGCCCCAGTCTCGCCGGAATGCGATGCCAATAAGCTTCTTCGAGAGGAGAGGACGATCCTTGAGCCGGATATCCGGCTTGACGGAACGGCACGTGCGGGGACGTTGACGCGGGCGGACAGGCGCCGCGGCAGCGGGTGTAGGAAAGAACACGGGTACGATGGTCGCAAAAGACTACAGGTCGTTGACGTTTCTGGTGGTGAGTATGGCGCTGGCGGTTTGTGGTCCGGTTCAGCGTGCTCACGCCTTCGATCCCGATGCCGGGGTCTCCAAGGAGTCCGGCCCCTTCGCCTTGTTCAAGTTCGGCTTCTCGGCCTACAAGAACGGCCGCAAGGACGAGGCGGTCGAGGCCTATCGCTATGCCGCCGAGCAGGGCCATACCGCCTCGCGCTGGGCGCTTGCCAATATGTATGCCTATGGCGACGGCGTCGCCGAAAACGACCTCGAAGCCTTCAAGATCTACAGCGAGATTGCCGAGAAGGGCGTCGAGCCCGGTTCCGAAGACACCGGCTACTTCGTCAATGCGCTGATCTCGCTTGCCAATTACTACCGCCGCGGCATTCCCGGAACCCCGATCAAGCGCGACCTCAACCAGGCCCGCCAGCTCTATTTCCAGGCCGCTTCGACCTTCGGCGTGCCGGAGGCGCAGTTCCAGCTCGCCCGCATGCTGCTTGACGGCGACAGCGGCACCACCAATGTCCAGCAGGCCAAGAAATGGCTGAACCGCGCCCGCAAGAAGGGGCATGTCGGTGCCATGGGCGTGTTCGGCAATGTCATCTTCCAGGAAGGGCAGACGGCGCGCGGGCTCGCCTATATGACCGCCGCGCTCGACAAATGTTCGCCCAAGGACCGGCCCTGGCTGCAGCAGATGCAGGAACAGGCCTTCTCGCTGGCCGGCGAAAACGATCGTCGCCAGGCCATCGCTATGGCGCAGACGATCCAGACCTCGGACAACGACCCGGAGTGAGACCGCCGCCGACGTGAGGCAGGCGGTCAGGCTATGCTCCGCATGAGGGCGACGGCATCAGGATGTCGTGGTCAGGGCTTATCCCGGCAGGCCAAGGTTGCGGCCGGGACGACGGTGGCGCAAAGGCCCGCCGCAGCTACCGCTCCCGAAAGCGAAAATCGAAACGGCCGATGACGGGGACATGGTCCGACGGTTTCTCCCAGCCGCGCACATGCTTGTCGATCCGCGTCTCGAGAAGTCGGTCAGCGGCCTCTGGCGACAGCATCAGATGATCGATGCGGATGCCGTAATTCTTCGGCCAGGCCCCGGCCTGATAATCCCAGAACGTATAGAGCCCTGTGGCGTCGGAGGTGGCACGCACGGCATCCGTCAGGCCGAGGCCCTCCAGCGCCTGGAAGGCGGCGCGGGTCTGCGGCAGGAACAGGGCATCGTCTTTCCAGACCTCCGGGTTCCAGCAATCATGGCCATGCGGGATGACATTGTAGTCGCCGGCGAGGATCAGCGGTTCCTCCAGCGCCAGCCGGCTCTCGGCGAAGCGATGCAGCCGCTCCATCCAGGCGAGCTTGTAGGGATATTTCTCGCTGCCGACAGGATTGCCGTTCGGCAAATAGAGCGCGCAGACGCGCAAGGCGCCGCCCTCGATGGAATAGACCGCCTCGAGGAAGCGTGACTGCGGATCCTCCGGGTCGCCGGCCAGGCCGTTTGTCACCTCGTCCGGCGTCGTCTTGGAGAGAATGGCGACCCCGTTGAAGCCCTTCTGCCCATGGGTGGCGACATGATAGCCGAGCGCCTCGATCTCGCCGCGGGGGAAGCCTTCATCCACCGTCTTGATTTCCTGAAGGCAGACGATGTCGGGCCCGGCCTCCTTCAGCCAGGCGACCAGCGTCTCGATGCGCGCGCGCACGCCATTGATGTTCCAGGTGGCGATCTCCATCGGCGGCTCCTTGCATGCGCAAAACCCCGCCGGCATCCGCCGGATCGCGGTTCATCAGAACGATCGGCAACGTGCCGGCTCCCGTCCTTATAGCCGCGCCGGCCGTCCTGCGCAGGGCTTTCGCGCAGGCGCGGTAAAAAACCCGGGGGAAAGTGCCGCTTTTTGCGTGTCTCGGGTCGGAGGGAGCCGGGCCGGGTCCGCTTACGGCAATGTTTCGGGGCAGGGCGCGGCGCAACGGTTGCGATGCACAAGACGCGCCGTGCATTGCGCTGTCACGGGCGCGCCCTATTATCAGCGCCCATGATCCTCTTGTTCGAGACCTACTGGCCGCATGTCCTTGCCGTCCTTTCCGTCGTGCTCGGTGTGCCCGCCGCCGTTCACGCGACCATGACCAAGCAGGAGGTGCGCGCGGCGCTTGGCTGGGTCGGCATCATCATCCTCTCGCCGGTGCTGGGCGCGGCGATCTATGCGGTGGCGGGGATCAACCGCATGCGCCGTTCCTCCATCGGCCAGCTGCGCGACAATATGCGCTGGGCCCGGGCTGACGGGCTCGATGGCTTTCTGGTGGAGCGCGCGGCGATCGAGGACGCCTATGGCCACCGCTTCGGCGCGCTGACCCTGCTCGGCGACCGCGTCAGCCGCCACGCGCTGCATGCCGGAAACCGCATCACGCTGCTCGATGGCGGCGACGCCGCCTATGCGCGCATGCTGGCGGCGATCGCAGCGGCGCGGCGCTCCATTCTCCTGGAAACCTATATTTTCGACCGCGACCCCGTCGGCCTGCGTTTCGTCGAGGCGCTGAAGGCGGCACTAGCGCGCGGCGTGGAGGTGCGGGTACTGATCGACGCCGTGGGGGCGCGCTATTCCGTGCCAAGCATCGTGCAGGCGCTGCGCGATGGCGGGGTGACCGTCAAAACCTTCAACGGCAATATCGTCATGGGGCTGCGGCTGCCCTATGCCAATCT
Organism: Xaviernesmea rhizosphaerae; assembly: GCF_001938945.1. Lineage (GTDB taxonomy): Bacteria > Pseudomonadota > Alphaproteobacteria > Rhizobiales > Rhizobiaceae > Xaviernesmea > Xaviernesmea rhizosphaerae. The sequence goes on along the minus strand of NZ_MKIO01000029.1, from coordinate 56,466 downwards.
GCGCACCCACCGCAAGATCCTGATCGTCGATGGCGAAACCGCCTTTACCGGCGGCATGAACATCCGTGCCGGCTTCACCCGCGAATTTTCCGGTGACGATCAGGCCCGCGACACCCACTTCGAGCTTACGGGCCCCGTGGTCGCCAGCCTGTTTCAGGTGGCGGCGGAAGACTGGCTGTTTTCCAGCGGCGAGACGCTGGCAGGTCCCGCCTGGACCCTGACGCTGCCGCGGGAAGCCGTGCCCAATGCGCCGACCATTCTGCGCGTGGTGCCCTCCGGCCCCGACAAGGCGAACGAGTCGAACCACAAGATGCTGATCGGCGCCTTCTCGGTGGCGCGGCGCTCGATTCGCATCATGTCGCCCTATTTCCTGCCGGATCGCGAGCTGATCAGCGCCCTGGTCACTGCGGCGCTGCGCGGCGTCACGGTCGATATCGTTGTTCCCGCCGTCAACAATCTGCAGCTTGTCGACAGGGCCATGCAGGCGCAGTTCGATCAGGTGCTGAAAGGCGGCTGCCGCGTCTGGCGGGCGCAGGGGCCGTTCAACCATACCAAGCTGCTCGCCATCGACGGGCGCTGGGCCTATGCCGGCTCTTCCAATCTCGATCCGCGCTCGCTGCGCCTGAACTTCGAGGTCGATTTGGAGATCCTCGACAGGGAGATGGCGCAGGCGCTGGAAGCGCGGGTGGACAAGGCGATCGCCGATGCCTTGCCCGTCACGCTGGAGCAGCTTTCGCAAAAGCCCTTCGCCACCCGGCTCCTGAACCGGATCTTCTGGCTGGGTTCACCTTATCTCTGATCGCAAAAAGCCCGCGGGCGGGAGGCGCCGGCGGGCTTGAAACGCTAGAGCATCGGACCGAAAAGTGGGGACCGGTTTTCGGAAAAATCCGATGCAAAAACAAAAAATTAGAGCATCGGACTGCGTGCGATTTTCAGTCTGATGCTCTAAAACCGAATGGACATCAGATCGAAAAACTCGTTCCGCATCCGCAGCTTGCGACCGCATTCGGATTCTTGATCTGAAAGGACTGGCCGAGCAGATTGTCGACGAAGTCGATCTCGGAGCCTTCCATATAGACGAGCGACAGGCTGTCGATGAAGACGCGGGCGCCGTTCTTTTCGAGGACGATGTCGTCCTCGGTGGCGTCGCCGACCAGATCGAACTTGTAGGAGAAGCCGGAGCAGCCGCCGCCTTCGACGGAAACGCGCATGGCGGTCTTGTCCGGCTCCTTGCGCAGGATCTGGTCGATCCGGCGCGCGGCGGAATCCGAAAGGGTGATGCTGGCCTGGGTGCTGGCTTCGGTCATGGCGGTTCACATCCTCATGCCTCTGTCCGGCTTCGACCATGGAAGCGCGGTGCGAACGGGCACGTCATCAAAAATATTCAATACAGCCTCAACCTTGCGCGGCGCAGGGCCGAAACAGGCAGGAGGCTTTCCGCGCGGGGGCGAGCCCCATGGCTTTTTCCGCGCCTGCCCTATAGGTATGAAGCGATGAAATCGTCGTCAATGGGAGACGTTATGGGTTTGACTTTGGACCGGCAGGCTTTGGGTTTCGGCTCGGCGGAGCGCGCACGCTACGCATCCGATCCCTGGCGCACGCGTGGCCGCCTCTATCCCGAGCAGCCGAGCCTGACGCGCTCCGACTTCCAGCGCGACCGCGACCGCATCGTCCACACCACCGCCTTCCGCCGGCTCAAGCACAAGACCCAGGTGTTCATCGCTGCCGATGGCGACCATTACCGCACCCGGCTGACCCACACGATCGAGGTGGCGCAGATCGCCCGCGCGCTCGCCCGCGCCCTGCGCATCGACGAGGATCTGGCCGAAGGCGTGGCGCTGGTCCATGATTTCGGCCACACGCCCTTCGGCCATACCGGCGAGGATGCGCTGCACGAGGTGCTGAAACCCTATGGCGGCTTCGACCACAATGCCCAGTCGCTGCGCATCGTCACCAAGCTCGAGCGGCGCTATGCCGAGTTTGACGGGCTGAACCTGACCTGGGAGAGCCTGGAGGGGCTGGTCAAGCACAATGGCCCTCTGGTGGGCGCGGACGGGCAGGGTATGAAGGGCCCGGTGCCCCAGCCGATCACCGATTATTGCGCCCAGCACGATCTGGAGCTCGGCAGCTTCGCCAGCCTGGAGGCCCAGGTCGCCGCCATTGCCGACGACATCGCCTACAACACCCACGATATCGATGACGGCCTGCGCTCGGGCTATCTCACCTTCGACATGCTGGAAGACATTCCCTTCCTTGCGGGCCTGATGGCGGAGGTGCGCGCGCGCTATCCAAACCTCGAGCCAGTGCGCTTCACCCATGAGATCATGCGCCGGCAGATCACCGCCATGGTCGAGGATGTCATCACCGTATCCCAGAGCCGGCTGCGCGAGCTGAGGCCCGAGACCGCGTCCGACGTGCGGGCTGCCGATCGGGCGGTCGCCACCTTCTCCCCGGCGATGGCGGAGACGGACCGCCAGATCAAGCGGCTGCTGATGACGCGGATCTACCGCCATCCGGATGTGATGCGGGTGCGGGCAGCCGCAGCCGACATCGTTACCGATCTCTATCATGCCTTCATGGCCGATCCCGGGCAGATGGAGAAGCATTACTGGGCGGACCAGATCGCCGGCATGGAGATCCCCGCAAAGGCGCGCCATGTCGGCGATTACCTTGCCGGCATGACCGACACCTATGCCGTCTCCGTTCACCGCCGCTTGTTTGACCATACCCCGGATTTGCGTTAGAGCATCGCCCTAAACGGGTGTCCCGCCGGCAAAAAATGCAGGCGGGATGCGATGCGGGGGCCGGCCCGGGACGGGCCAGGCGGCGCGAAATCTTACGTCGTTCTCGCCGAAGGTTATCGACGGCCGCGGCCTGATCTGTCGCCCTCTGGCGAAGCAGGAAGCCGGCAGGGCCGCCCGCGCGGCCGATATTCAGGATCGACGGGGCATGCGCTTGCGCATGCCGCCAAATGAAAAGCGGCCGCATCGCCTTGTCCCCATCGGCCAAGGGGCGGCCGGAAACGTGATGGACCGGCAGCCGCCGACGGGCAATGCGTCGCGGCGCGCCGGCGGATGGGCTTGATGAATCTCTTCACCGACTTTGAAGACAGAATTAAAAAACTTCTGGAAACCCTTGATATCGTTCGCGAGAAGGACGGTGGCGTTGATCTGTCGCGCGTCACGGTCGAAGCACCGCGCGACGCGGCGCATGGCGATGTCGCCACCAATGCGGCGATGGTGCTGGCCAAGCCGCTCGGCACCAATCCGCGCGCGCTGGCCGGCCTGATCGCCGAGGCGCTGGGCCGCGATGCCGACGTGGCCGAGGTCTCGGTCGCCGGCCCCGGCTTCATCAATATCCGCCTGTCCGTGGCCTATTGGCAGAAGGTGCTGAAGGCGGCCGTCCTGGCGGGCGAGGATTTCGGCCGCAGCCGGATCGGCGGCGGCAAGCCGATCAATGTCGAATATGTCTCGGCCAACCCGACCGGCCCGATGCATGTCGGCCATTGCCGGGGCGCGGTGGTGGGCGACACGCTGGCCAATCTGCTCGCCTATGCCGGCTGGCAGGTGACCAAGGAATATTACATCAACGATGCCGGCTCGCAGATCGACGTGCTCGCGCGCTCGGTGTTCCTGCGCTATCGCGAGGCGCTGGGCGAGACGATTGGCGAGATCCCGCCGGGGCTCTATCCGGGTGATTATCTCGTGCCCGTCGGCCAAGCGCTGGCTGAGGAATACGGCGCGCGGCTTGCCGCCATGCCGGAAAGCGAATGGGTGCCGATCGTCAAGAACAGGGCGATCGACGCGATGATGGCGATGATCCGCGACGATCTCGCCGCGCTCAATGTCCATCACGACGTGTTCTTCTCCGAGCGCACGCTGCATGAAGGCAATGGCGGCCCGATCCTGTCGGCTATCAACGACCTCACCTTCAAGGGCCATGTCTACAAGGGCGCGCTGCCGCCGCCGAAGGGGCAGCTGCCGGAGGATTGGGAAGACCGCGAGCAGACGCTGTTCCGCTCCACCGAGGTAGGCGACGATATCGACCGGCCGCTGATGAAGTCGGACGGCAGCTTCACCTATTTCGCCGCCGACGTCGCCTATTTCAAGAACAAGTACGACCGCGGCTTCGAGCAGATGATCTATGTGCTGGGCGCCGACCATGGCGGCTACGTCAAGCGGCTGGAGGCGCTGGCGCGCGCCGTCTCCGGCGGCACGGTGACGCTGACCGTGCTCTTGACCCAGCTCGTCAAGCTCTTCCGCGATGGCGAGCCGGTGAAGATGTCCAAGCGCTCGGGCGATTTCGTCACGCTGCGCGACGTGGTCGAGGAGGTCGGCCGCGACAGCGTCCGCTTCATGATGATCTACCGTAAGGCCTCGGAGCCTCTCGACTTCGATTTTGCCAAGGTGACGGAGCAGTCCAAGGACAATCCGGTCTTTTATGTGCAATATGCGCATGCGCGCTGCCGCTCGGTCTTCCGGCAGGCGGCCGAGGCCTTTCCGGGCTTCTCGCCCTCCGTTGAGGAGATGGTGGCGGCGCTGCCGCAGCTCAACGATTCCAATGAGTTGCAGCTGGTAGCGAAACTGGCGGAATATCCCCGCGTCGTCGAGGCGGCAGCGCTCGCACAGGAGCCGCACCGCATCGCCTTCTACCTCTACGACCTCGCCAGCGCCTTCCACGGGCACTGGAACAAGGGCAAGGACAATACGAGCTTACGTTTTGTTAACGATAAAAACCGAGAATTGACGATAGCCAGACTAGGGTTGGTGCACGCTGTTGCCTCGGTTCTCAAGTCCGGCCTGTCGATCACAGGCACGGATGCCCCCGAGGAAATGCGATAAGCAGTCACCATTTCCGCACAATGCACTGGCAGACCGAGTCTGATTAGCGTGAGTGGAGAGAATGGCAGAGAAACAATTGGCGCTGAGCGACGACCGCAACGTTGCTTCCTTTGCGAAGGACGACCCGTTGGCCGAGCTCGCCCGCATCGTCGGCGATGACAGCCGCCCTGCCGTTCACCAATTGCGCGAGCTGGAGCGTCAGCAAGAGCGCGTCCGGGTCGAGCCTGCCTTCGACCTGGAAGCCGAACTCCTGCGCGAGCTCGGCATGTTCGAGGACGCCGCCGCGCCCGCGCCGGTGGTCGAGCCGGTCATGCCGGCACAGCCCGTAGCGGCCCAGCCTGTCCAGCCCGTCCGCGTCGAGCCGCCGATGGCCCCGCCGGCTGCGGCCGCGCCCGTTGCCGAGCCCGTCCGCGTCATGCCGCAGCCTTTGCCTCAGGCGGCCGAGATCGCGCCCATCCCGCGCGCCGAGCCGATCGCGCCGGTCGCCCATCGGGTGGAGCCTGTCATGGCGCCCGTGTCAGAACCGTCTCTCGATTTCGATCTGGCGGATGAGCTGACCCAGTCGCTGCATCTCGAGCCTGTTGAGGCGCGCCCTGTCGAAGCACGCACCGTTGAAGCCCGGCCTGTCGCGCCGGAGCCCGTTGCGCCGCCGCGCGCCCCCGCCGTGCAGGCGACCGCACCGGCTGCGCCCTCCGGCTTCGCGCCCGTGCCCTCCTTCGTCGAGCCGGTGACGGCGGATGCGCTCCTGTCCGATGTCGCGCGCTTCCCCGTGCCGCCGGTGGCCCAGCGACCGGCCCAGGCGCCGGCGCCCGAGCCGGTCGCGCGCAAGAGCAGCTATCCCTTCACGCCGAATTTCACCCGGGCCACGCCGACCATGGCCGGCCAGGCCGGCGGGGGGCGCAGCTTTGCCCGCCCCGTCAGCCAGAGCGAACCGGTTCCCCCTGTGGCCGCTGCTGCGCAGCCGTCCGTCGCGCCGCCGCAGGTCCCGGTTGCGCCGCAGGCCTCCGTCGTGCCGCAGTCCCATGTCGCGCCGCAGGCCCCCATCGCGCCGCAGGCCAATGCCGAGCCTGAGATCGATCTCGATGATTTCGCCTTCGACCTGTCGGATCTCGACATGGGGCTGGAAGCCGAAAGCCTGGACATGGCGGCTGTCGCCCCGATGGCGGATGCGCCCGTGGTGGCGCCGCCGGCGCCTGCCCGGACGCCGGTCGTCGAGGCTGCCGTTCATCCCGCTCCCGTCGCTCCGGCACCGGTGCGCCCGGCGCAGCCGGTCCAGCAGGTCGCCATGCCGGTGCGGCAGCCGCCAGCGGCACCCGCGCCGGTTCAGGCGATGCCGGCTCAGGCGATGATGGCCCCTGCCATTCCGGTCGAGCGCGATCCCGTCCAGCCCGTTCCGGGCCAGATGATGGCGTCCCAGCCGGTGATGCCGCCTCTTCAGGTGATGCCGGAGCCCGAGGCGATCGAGGAGGACGAGTTCGCTTTCGATCCGGCCCTGCTTGCCGAAGCCGAGGAGCAGGTGACGCCGATCGCCGAGCTGGACGTGCCCCAGCTGCCGGTGAACGAGCCGGTCAAGCCGATGGCCCATGCCAGCGACTATGATCTCGATATCGACGCGGAGATGGCCCAGCTGTTCCAACCGGCGCCGCGCGCCGCCGCGCCGCGCCCGGCCAGCCATGAAGCGCCGTCCGCGCAGCGCGCCGAGCCCTTCGGCCGCGCGCCGGTCGTGCCGATCGGCATGGCCGACGAGGCTTTCGAGCGCGCCATGGAAGAGGACTTCCGCCGCACCTTCGCCGAGCGCCAGGCCGATGGCCGCCAGGGCTTCGATCCGCTCTACCCGGAAGATGCCGTCAGCCAGATCGAGGAGCCCCGTTCGTCGCGCCGTCTCGTCCTGCTGGCCTCGGCTGCCGTCGTGGTTCTGGTGGCCGGCGCGGGCGTCGCCTACAGCCTCTTCGGCGGCAAAGCCACCAGCATGGCCAGCGGCGAACCGCAGATCATCCTGGCCGACAAGTCGCCGAGCAAGATGGTGCCGGTCGAAAAGGGCGGCAAGACCGTGCCGAACCAGGACAAGGCTGTCTATGACCGCGTGTCCGGCGGCAGCGAAGCGGCGCCGCGGCAGGATGAGCTTGTCACCTCCGAGGAACAGCCGATGGACGTGGTCCAGCGCACGCTGACGCCGGAAAGCCTGCCGCTGGAAGGCGAGAACGACATGGTCGGCGATGACGGGGCCGAGCGTCTCGTCGCTGAGGATGGCGGCGCGGTTTCCGGCGCTGCCGCAAGCGATCACGCGCCGGCCCTGCCGCCGCGCAAGGTGCGCACCATGGTGGTCAAGCCGGATGGAACGCTGGTCGCCCGCGAGGAGCCGGATGATCCGGCGGCCGATGCCGGCGCCGGCGCGATCCGCCCGTCGCTGGCGCAGAGCACCAGCCGCACGGCGCCTGGCGAGATGACGAGCGCATTGCCGAACGCCAACCTGGCGGGTCTGCATGACGAGGCGGCCACGCAGGTCGCTGCCGTCGACACGCATGTGCCTGTGCCGACGTCGGCCAGGGCCCCCGCCGTGGCAAAGCTGCCCGCCGCTGCCGCCAAGCCCGTAACGCCCGCCGCCCAGCCGGCCGCACCCGTGCAGACGGCGGCCATCGCGCCTGCGGCCGCGCCGGCCTCGGCCTCCACGGGCGACTATGTCATCCAGGTCGCCTCGCTGCCGAGCGAGGCCGATGCCAAGGCGTCCTATCAGAAGATGTCCGGCAAATTCGCCAGCGTCATCGGCGGCCGCAGCGTCGAGATCCGCAAGGCGGACATTGCCGGCAAGGGCACCTACTACCGCGTGCGCATCGCCGCCGGCTCCCGCGCCGATGCCAATGCGCTCTGCGACAAGCTGAAGGCCGCCGGCGGCTCCTGCCTCGTCACGCGCTGAGCCCGATAGCCTGGGCCAGAGAGCCTGGGCCAGATCGATCGACAACGCCGCGAGATCGCTCTCGCGGCGTTTCGCGTTTCCGGTGGAGGCGAGGCGCGCGGCCGACGGGCCGGCGGTGCTGCATGCTGTCAGCTCCAGCCTCTCGTAAGAACCGGTTATCCACCGGAAATCCGGTGAAAACGCGCCTGAGAGCGTCGATGCCGGGTGCGGTGCCTTCGCTTTGCCGCCGGACGCGCCCTATGATCGCACACATGAGCGAATCAAAATCCTTCATTTCGGGCTGCAAGGGCCTGAGCCTCACTGCCGACGAAAAGGCCTTTTTCGCCGACGAACGCCCTTGGGGCTTCATCCTGTTCGGGCGCAACATCGCAGAGCCCGGGCAGATCGCCGATCTCGTGGCGTCCCTGCGCGAGTCGATCGGCGACGAGACCGCGCCGGTGCTGATCGACCAGGAGGGCGGCCGCGTGCAGCGCATCCGCCCGCCGATCGTCCCGGCCTATCCGAATGGCGCGGCGCTGGGCGCCGTCTATGGGCAGGATGCGGAAAAAGGGCTGCGCGCCGCTTGGCTGCATGGCCGGCTGATCGCCCATGACCTGCAGCGCTTCGGCATCAACATCGATTGCCTGCCGGTTCTGGACGTGCCGCTCGAAGGCGGCAGTGACGTGATCGGCAACCGCGCCTATGGACGCGATGTCGAGACCGTGGTCGCGGTTGCCCGCGCCGTCGCCGATGGCCTGAAGGCCGGCGGCGTGCAGCCGGTCATCAAGCACATGCCCGGCCATGGCCGAGCCTTCGTCGATAGCCATCACAAGCTGCCGATCGTCGATGCGCCCCGCGCGCTCCTGGAGGAGACCGACTTCAAGCCCTTCGTGGCGATGAAGGACGAGACCATGGCCATGTCGGCCCATATGGTCTTCACCGCGATCGATCCCGAGCGGCCGGCCACCACCTCGCGCAAGGTCGTGGACGAGATCATTCGCGGCCATATCGGCTTCAAGGGTCTGCTGATGTCGGACGACGTGTCGATGAATGCGCTTGATGGCGACATGGCGACACGGGCTCGCAATATCATCGGTGCGGGGCTGGATCTGGTGCTGCATTGCCATGGCATCATGGAGGAGATGACGGCGGTCGCAGCCGTCGTGCCGCCGCTCGCAGGCGAGGGGCTGGCACGCGCGACAGCGGCCCGCGCCGCGTTCCGCCCGGCCGAGCCGGCCGACGAGCCGGCGTTGCGCGAGGAATTCGCCAGCCTTCTGGCCCTGGCTTGAGCCGCACCATGGCGATGCGCCGCATCCTCTGCCCCTCTCCGGGGGACCCGTCCCATGCTGGATGACGAACAGGCATGGCCCGAAGGCCTGCAGGCCGACGCCTCGCCGGAGCAGCCTTTGGCCGCACCTGCGGCGGCGCAGGCTCTGCCAGGTGAAGGGGAAGCGCTCGTGGTGGATCTCGCGGGCTTTGAAGGGCCGCTCGACCTCCTGCTGCATCTGGCCCGCAACCAGCGGGTCGATCTGGCGCGGCTCTCCGTGCTGTCGCTGGCCGAGCAATATATCGCCTTCGTCGCCCGCGCCCGGCATCTGCGCCTGGAACTGGCGGCTGATTATCTGGTGATGGCGGCCTGGCTTGCTTATCTGAAAAGCCGGCTCTTGCTGCCGCTGCCGAAGAAGCAGGATGACGAGCCCTCCGGCGAGGAAATGGCCGAAGCGCTGGCGCGCCGGCTGCAGCGGCTGGAGGAGGTGCGCACCTTGGCGCAGGCGCTCGGCGAGCGTCCCCGGCTGGGACGCGACGTCTTTGCCCGCGGCGCGCCCGAGCATGCGCCCGTGGAAGGTGGACGCCGTTTCGACGCCGCACTGTTCGATCTGGTCGAGGCCTATGCGCGGCTGCGCCAGCGCCCGGCGGAAACCCGTGTCACCATTGCCCGCCGCGCGGTCTGGTCGCTGGCCGAGGCGCGGCTGACGCTCGCCCGGCTGCTGCAGGAGGCCCCGGGGCGCTGGACGCGGCTCGATGCCTTCCTTCTCGATTATCTCGCCGAGCCGCAGGCGCGCGTCACCGCACTGGCCAGCGCCTTTGCCGCCTCGCTCGAACTGGTGCGGGAGGGGCGCATGGACATGCGCCAGTCCTGCGCCTTCGCGCCGATCGAGATGCGCGGCGGGCGCCGCCGCTTTTCCGAGGAAGAGATCCGCAGGATGGAGGCGGCGCATGAGGGCTGATGCGGCCAAGGGCAGGGCGCTTCCGGCTGATATCGACGCGGCGGGGGCGGCCGAGGCCGAGCGCGTGGCGGAAGCCATCGTCTTTGCTGCCGCCGAGCCGGTCTCGCTCGCCTATATCGCCGAGCGACTGCCCGCTGGCATCGATGCCGGCGCCGTCATGGCGCGGCTGAAGGCGCAGTATCGCGACCGGGGTGTCAATCTCGTGCAGATCGGCCAAAGCTTCGCCTTCCGCACGGCCGCCGATCTCGCGCGCGTGCTGGCGGACGGCCAGGCCGAGCCGCGCAAGCTCTCGCGCGCGGCCATGGAGGTGCTGGCGATCATCGCGTATCACCAGCCGGTGACGCGCGCGGAGATCGAGGAGGTGCGCGGCGTGCAGACCTCCAAGGGTACGCTCGACGTGCTGATGGAGGCGGGCTGGGTGCGCTTTCGCGGCCGGAGGCGCACGCCCGGCCGGCCCGTCACCTTCGGCACCACCCGCGATTTTCTCGATCACTTCGGGCTGGAGGATCTGCGCGATCTGCCGGCGGTGGAAGATCTCAAGGCGGCCGGCCTGATCAGCGGGCGGATCTCCTCCGGCCTCTCTCTGCCGATCCCGGCCGAATCGGACACGCTGGGTCCGGAAGAAGATCCGATCACGCCGCAGGATCTGGAAGAACTCGTCCTGCTGCCGCCCGGCGGCGCGCCCGATGCCGCGGATTGACGGACAAAGGTGGCTGACATGTCCATCAGGATTGCGTGATGTCACGCTTTCCGATAACGAGCGACACAAAGTGCTGTTTGAAAAGAGTGGGCGAACCGCTTACATCGGCGCCATCCGCAGACTTCAAGGGGAGACTGGATTATGGGTTCTTTTAGCATCTGGCACTGGCTGATCGTGCTGGTTGTCGTGCTGCTCCTCTTTGGACGCGGCAAGATTCCGGAGCTGATGGGCGATGTCGCCAAGGGCATCAAGAGCTTCAAGAAGGGCATGTCGGACGACGAGCATGCCGATGCGACGACGAGCAAGACCGTCGATGGACGCACCGTCGATCACAAGTCCGACGAAGTTCGCTGACAAGACCGGTATGCCGCCGGGCAGATCCTGCCGGCGGCGCTTTCCCAGGAACAGGCGGGCTTAGCGCGCGGCATCGGCCCCATGCGGCCGGCCGCCGGCCCTTAAGGTTGGTTTAGAGGCGTCGCCATGCTGGATGTCGGCTGGACGGAACTTGTCGTCATCGCGGTGGTGATGATCATCTTCGTGGGGCCTAAGGAGCTCCCGGGGATGCTGCGGACATTTGGCCGGATGATGTCGCGCATGCGCGGCATGGCGACCGATTTCCGCCGGCAATTCGATGATGCCCTGCGCGAGGCGGATCTCGACGAGGTCCGACGCCATATCAGCGACGCCCAGCGGCTGAACCCGGCCCAGAGCCTGCGCGACGCGATGAACCCGCTGCGCCAGATGGGCAATGACATCAAGGCCGATCTGCACCGCGCCGTCTCCGACGAGCCGCCCCCACAGAATTTCGCCTTTCCTTCCGCCCTTCTGGACGAGACCGACAGCTATGCCGCGCCGGTGACGCCCGTGCGTGCCGCACCGTTGAAGGCCGGACCGGCGGAGAGCCAGAAGCCGCGCCTGACGCCGCGCCCCAAGGCGCTGCGCAACACCCGGGCGAAGGCCAAGCTCTGGGAGCGGGCCGGTGCGGGCAAGCCGGCGCTCCGCCGTGTGCGCAAGGCCTCCTTCGCCGTGGTCGATGTCCAGGCCCCGCCGCATCGGCGCCTGCCGGTCCATCCCGGCCAGCCGCTTGATCCCAGCAAGCCGGTTGATCCCAGCAAGACGAACAGCCATTTCGGGGAGACCGAGGCATGAGCGGCGATATCGAAGACAAGCCCCAGCCCCTGATGGAGCACCTGATCGAGCTGCGCTCCCGCCTGATCTGGGCGGTCGGCGCGTTTTTCGTCGCCTTCCTTGTCTGCTTCTATTTCGCCAAGGGGCTGTTCAACATTCTGGTCCAGCCCTTTCGCTGGTCGGTGGAATGGGCGGGCCTCAACCATCGTCAGGTCGAGCTGATCTATACCGCGCCGCAGGAATTCTTCTTCACCCAGATCAAGGTGGCGATGTTCTGCGCGCTGGTGATCTCCTTCCCTGTCATCGCCAATCAGGTCTACAAATTCGTCGCGCCCGGCCTCTACAAGAACGAGCGCGCGGCGTTCCTGCCCTTTCTGATCGCCTCGCCGATCCTGTTCCTGCTCGGCGCCTGCCTGGTCTATTTCTTCTTCACGCCCATGGTCATGTGGTTCTTCCTGACGATGGAGCAGGGCGGTGGCGACGGCAAGGTGGCGATCCAGCTGCTGCCGAAGGTCTCGGAATATCTCAGCCTGATCATGTCGCTGATCTTCGCCTTCGGGCTGGTGTTCCAGCTGCCCGTGATCACCACGCTTCTGGCCCGTGTCGGCATCGTCACGGCCGACGATCTTGCGGCCAAGCGCAAATATGCGATCGTCATCGCCTTCATCGCCGCGGCGATCCTGACGCCGCCGGACCCGGTCTCCCAGATCGGTCTTGCCCTGCCGGCCATCCTTCTCTACGAGGTCTCCATCCACACTGCCCGGCTGATCGAGCGCCAGCGCGCGCGCAATGCGGACGCATCCTCTTCGCGCGATCTGGCCGAGACGGACGAGCGATCGTAAGGCGCGACCGGAGAGGCGGTGCCGCCCCTCGGTCAAGTGTTGAGAGCGTCAGCGGCACGCCAGCTTGATGGGCGAGACAAGGCTCAGAGGGTGAGCGCACCCTTTCCTCGCGCGCCTGTCACGCCGTGGTCGACACCGTGCCCCTGCGCGGCAATTTTTCCGGCGCATCCTGCCTGAGGCAGGCCCTGCGTCCATCTTCATGTTTGGAACGTGTCATGCTCGACATCAAATGGATCCGCGACAATCCCGAGGCTCTCGACCAGGCGCTGGCCAAGCGCGGCCAACAGGCGCTGTCCGCATCGCTGATCGCGCTCGACGAGCGCCGGCGCGCACTGGTGCAGACGCTGCAGGACATGCAGGCCCGCCGCAATGCCGCCTCCAAGGAGATCGGCGCGGCCATGGCCGCCAAGGATTCGGCACTGGCCGACAGGCTCAAGGCCGAAGTGGCCGAGATGAAGACCAGCATGCCGGCGCTGGAGGAGGAGAGCAAGGCGGTCGATGCCGAGCTTGCAGACGCCCTGTCGCGCATCCCCAACATTCCCCTTGACGACGTGCCGGTCGGCGAGGACGAGGCCGGCAATGTCGTCGCCCGCACGGTCGGCGACAAGCCGCGCTGGAACCATCCGGCGCTCGAGCATTTCGACATCGGCGAAAAACTCGGCCTGATGGATTTCGAGCGCGCGGCGAAGCTTTCCGGTTCGCGCTTTACCGTGCTGACCGCCCAGCTTGCCCGGCTGGAGCGCGCCCTTGGCCAGTTCATGCTGGACCTGCACACCGGCGAGCATGGCTATACCGAGGTGTCCTCGCCGCTGATGGTGCGCGACGATGCCATGTATGGCACCGGCCAGCTGCCGAAATTCGCCGAGGATCTGTTTCGCACCACCGATGGCCGCTGGCTGATCCCGACGGCCGAGGTGACGCTGACCAACCTCGTTTCCGGCGAGATTATCGATGCCGAGCGCCTGCCGCTGCGCTTCACCGCGCTGACCCCGTCCTTCCGCTCCGAGGCCGGTTCGGCCGGGCGCGACACGCGCGGCATGCTGCGCCAGCATCAGTTCTGGAAGTGCGAGCTCGTCTCCATTACCGATGCCGATCAGGCGATCGCCGAGCATGAGCGCATGACGGCCTGCGCGGAAGAGGTGTTGAAGCGTCTCGGCCTGCATTACCGGGTGATGACGCTGTGCACGGGCGATATGGGCTTCTCCGCCCGCAAGACCTATGATCTGGAAGTCTGGCTGCCCGGCCAGAACACCTATCGCGAAATCTCCTCCTGCTCGGTCTGCGGTGATTTCCAGGCGCGGCGGATGAATGCCCGCACGCGTGGCCGCGACGAGAAGGCCACCCGCTTCGTCCATACGCTGAACGGCTCGGGCACCGCCGTCGGCCGGGCGCTGATCGCGGTCCTTGAGAACTATCTGAACGACGACGGCTCGGTAACTGTTCCTGAAGCATTGCTGCCCTATATGGGCGGGCTGAAGCGAATCGAACGCGCCGCCTGAGAGACCTGATCGATCGGTCCCTGTGGGAGCGGCCCGAGCCGGCGATATGACGCCGCCGGCTTGGGGATCGTGCGACCGGCCGTTCGCCGCGCTGCCTGGGATCTGGATACGCTGATGCGCATTTTGCTGACAAATGATGACGGCATTCATGCCGAGGGTCTTTCCGTGCTGGAGCGCATCGCGCTGAGCCTGACGGACGACGTCTGGGTGGTGGCGCCGGAGACCGACCAGAGCGGTCTCGCCCATTCCCTGACGCTTTCCGAACCGTTGCGCCTGCGCCAGATCAGCCAGCAGCGTTTCGCCCTGCGCGGCACGCCGACCGACTGCGTGATCATGGCGATCCGCAAGGTGCTGGACCGCAAGCCCGATCTCATCCTCTCCGGGGTCAATGCCGGCGCCAACATGGCCGACGACGTGACCTATTCCGGCACCATCGCCGGCGCCATCGAAGGCACGCTGCAGGGTGTGCGCTCCTTTGCGCTGAGCCAGGCCTTTCACTATCCCTTGAGTGGGCCAATGCCCTGGGCGGTCGCCGAGACCCATGCGGCCGGTCTCCTGCGCAAGCTGATGGCCGTGGATCTGCCGGATGGCACCTTCCTCAATCTCAACTTTCCCAATTGCCCGCCGGAAGAGGTCGAGGGCGTCGAGGTGACCTCGCAGGGCAAGCTCGATTTCGGCTTGACCATCGACGAGCGTACCGACGGGCGGGGCCACCCCTATTTCTGGCTGCGCTTCGGCGAGCGCGTCGGCGATTTCCGCGCAGGGACCGACATCCAGACCCTGCGCGAGCGCAAGATCTCGGTGACGCCGCTCAAGCTCGACCTGACGGATTATGCGGTACAGGACCGTGTGGCGGCCGCGCTGATCGCGCCCGACGAGGCCGAGCGCGGAGGCGCGGCGTGATCGCGTCCGCACTGGTCGAGCAGGAAGGCTTTGCCGCCATGGTTCTGCGCCTGCGCGCGGAGGGCCTGACCGCCAAAGGCTTGCTCAACGCCGTGGAGCAGACGCCGCGCAGCGTTTTTGCCCCGCCGCTCTACAAGCGCGAGGCGCTGTCTTCCCGCCTGGTTCCGCTCGATTGCGGCTCCTTCATGGAAGGCTACGACTTTGCCGTGCGCATCCTCAATGCGCTGAACGTCAAGCCCGGCCAGCGCATCCTCGAAGTCGGCACCGGCTCGGGCTTCACGGCCGCCGTCATGAGCCGGATCGCCGAGCGCGTCCTGACGATCGACCGCTACCGCTCGCTGGTCGCCAGCGCCCAGCGCGGCTTCGAAGAGCTCGGCATCCGCAACATCATCGCCCGTCAGGGGGATGGCAGCAACGGCCTGATCGGGGAGGGGACGTTCGACCGCATCCTCGTCACGACGGCCTTCGACAGTCTTCCGCGCAGCTATACCGATCATCTGGTCTCCGGCGGCGTCTTGCTGCTACCGATCATGATCTCGGAAACTGACTGTCGCATGGTGCGCATCACCCGCACCGGCAGCCGCTTCGAGCGCGAGGACCTGTTTTCCGCGCCCTATCTGCCGATCGTGCCCCAGCTGGCCGCCTATCTCTGATCCCTTTGCCGGAGAGGCACCCTTCGCAAGGCCGGTCCACCGCCTGCGTGCGCTGCCGCACCGACGGTGCGCGTTCTTAACCAAAGCTTAACATATCCAGTCCGGCGCAAGTTCGCGCGCGTAGGCCTTTGGCAATAGGTGTGTGTTTGGGCCCGTTCGAGTCGCTCGGATTGCCATATGGCACACACGCCGACGCGCAGGAGGCTCCCCATGCAGGTCGATAGCAGATCCAATCCAGGCCAGACGGGCGAAAACAGGAATGCCCGGCAGGTCCGTGTCGCCGGTGCGGCAGAGACGTCCACGCGGCCCACCACCACGGTTCAGGTCGGCGGCGTCACCAGCGGCTTCGACCCGAGTTCGCGCGTGGCGCTCTCGGCCGAGGCGATGCTGTTCCTGAGCTATGGCACCAAGCGCGCGCCGGTGGCCGAGAAATATCCGCCGCTGACCCATGACGAATGGGCCAACAAGCTCTCGCCGCAGCTTGCTGCGCGCGAATATCAGGCTTTCGGCCGCTATACCGAGACGGGCGATTACAAGGCCTATTACCGCGCCTTCATCGACTACTATGATAATCTGCGCCCGGAAGACCAGACCAGCCTGCGCTATTTCGGCACGCGCGACGCGGCCGTGGCCGGCCTGCGCTCCATGGATTACAGCGACGGCACGGAAACGGGCACCAAGGTGTTCACCACCCTCGTCAGCGCCCTTCTGGATGGCGAAAAGACCGATCTCGACACGCCCGAGCGCCCGGCCTCCAACATGATCGCCGGCGACATGTTCGGCTGGGAGGCTCCGGCCTTTTCCTATGATGACGGCTCGGAGCGCCGGGGTCCGCTGTCCGAAATCGAGAAGTTCTACACCGAGGATTTCTGACCACATCGGGCGGGCGCAAAATTGACGGATTCGCACGCCAGCATACCCTTCGTTCAACCCGATGCTGACGCTGTCATGCATGACCGGCCGGTTTCGCAGCCTCCAAAGGCCGTGTGCCTCGTGTTTTTCCCGCGCGAAAAAGCCCGCCGCGCCAGGGCTTTGCGCTTTTGTTAAGGTTATCGAATAGACAGGCATTTCGCGCTTTTGCCGCCGGCTTAACCGCCCGGTAACTCTAATGCGTTTTAATCAATCCACATCGAGTTGAGTTTCGAAGTGGGTGCGACATGCGTGTCAGTGGTTCGTCGAATGTTGGAATGCCGGTTTCCCGCCTTATGGTGGCGATCTTGCTGGCAAGCGCTGCCACCGGCTGCAGCTCGGACTCCTCGCGCTTTGGCGGGCTGTTCAATCGCTCGGATCTTGTGACGACCAGTTCCGTCAACGCCGCGCCGGTGCCGCAGGGCGATGTCGGTCAGGGCGGGATGGATATGGGCCGCAACCAGGCGCTGGCGCAGCCGATGCCGACCCAGCCCGGCCGCGTGGCTTCCGCCAGCGTCGCGCCGGTGTCGCGTGCTCGCGCCGCCAGCCAGCCCATCGCCGTGCAGCGCACCGAGCTTGCCGAGCCGACAGCCGTTGCGCCGACGCGCAGGCCTGCTGAAACGCACCAGGTCGCCGCGTTGGAGCGTAAGCCGGCGCTGGCCGATCCCATCGCCACGGGCACGACGCCGAGCGCTTCTGCTGCAGCCAAGAACGGCTGGTCGAGCGGCGCCAACGCGCCCGCCGTCATGCTGCGCCAGGGCGAGACCATTGCCACCCTGTCCAAGCGCTACGGCATTCCCGAAAAGGAAATCCTCAAGGCCAATGGCCTGACCTCGGCCGCGCAGGCCGAGCCTGGCCAGCGCATCGTTATCCCCACCTTCGGCGTCTCCGGCAGCGCGGCCAAGGCTTCGGCCTCCACGCAGGCTGCGAGCCTCGATGTCGACAAGCAGAAGAACGTTCCCGACCTGCCGGCCCAGCGCGATGTCGCCATCCTGCCCGGCCAGAGCCAGTCGCGCGAGAAGAACTCCTCGTCCAAGGATCTGGCTCTGGGCAAGCAGCCCGAGGCCGGCGCCGGCGACAAGAAGGGCTCCTATGTCGTCAAGCCGGGCGACTCGCTGAACCGCATCGCCAAGCAGAACGGCGTGACGGTGGAGGAACTGCGCGCGGCCAATGGCATGTCCAACGGCACGATTCGCGTCGGCCAGGAGCTGAAGCTGCCGGCGAAGACGGAACAGGTCATGACCGCTTCGGTCAAGCCGATGGCCGCGGCTCCGGCAGCGGTTGCCGCGGCTGAGCCGCAGCCGGCCGCCAAGAAGGCCGCACCCGCTGCCGCCAAGCATGAGGCCGAAACGCCCGCAGCACCCGCCGTTGCCAAGCAGTCGGTGACCGAAGTCGCCGCGCGCGACGATGGTTCGGATGCGCCGAAGGCGACCGGCATCAGCAAGTATCGCTGGCCGGTGCGCGGCGCGGTGATCGCCGGCTATGGCGCCAACGTCAACGGCAACCGCAATGACGGCATCAACATCTCCGTGCCCGAGGGCACGCCGATCAAGGCCGCCGAAAACGGCGTGGTGATCTATTCGGGCAGCAGCCTGAAGGAGCTCGGCAATGCCGTGCTGATCCGCCATGACGACGGCACAGTCACGGTCTATGGCAACGCCTCCGACCTCAAGGTCCAGCGCGGCCAGAAGATCCAGCGCGGCCAGACCATCGCCGATTCGGGCATGAGCGGCACGGCCACGCAGCCGCAGGTGCATTTCGAGGTGCGCAAGAGCGCGACGCCGGTCAACCCGGCCACCTATCTCGAATAGTACAGCGACCCATCAGCGCAAAAAATCCATTCTGCGCAAAGGCCACCGTTTCCTCCCGGAACCGGTGGCCTTCTGCTTTGGTGTCATAGGTTACGGCAGCCGCCTGCCTTCGCGCCCGGCCAGGTCCTGGATGAACTGCCAGGCGACGCGGCCCGAGCGGGCACCACGCGTGGTGGCCCAGGTCAGCGCCTCGGCGTGCAACTGCGCGCAGGGCGTCTCAAGGCCGAAGGCCTGCGCATAGCCGTCGATCATCGCCAGATAATCCTCCTGGCTGCATTTGTGAAAGCCGAGCCAGAGGCCGAACCGGTCCGACAGCGAAACCTTCTCCTCCACGGCTTCCGAAGGGTTGATCGCGGTCGACCGCTCGTTCTCCATCATGTCGCGCGGCAAAAGGTGGCGGCGGTTGGAGGTGGCGTAGAGCAGCACATGGGCCGGTCGGCCCTCCACCCCGCCATCCAGCACCGCCTTCAGCGACTTGTAGGAGGTGTCGTCATGATCGAAGGAGAGATCGTCGCAGAAGACGATGACCGGCGCCGGCGCATCGCGCAACAGGTCGAGCAGAAGGGGCAGGGTGGCGATGTCCTCGCGATGCACCTCGATCAGCTTCAGCGCCACGCCGGTCTCGCTCGCCACGGCCGCATGCACGGACTTGACCAGCGAGGACTTGCCCATGCCGCGCGCGCCCCACAGGAGGACATTGTTGGCCGGCAGGCCGTCGGCGAAGCGGCGGGTGTTCTCGTGCAGGATGTCGCGCACGTGGTCGACGCCCTTGATCAGCGCAAGCCCGATGCGGTTTGGCCGGGGTACGGGCTGCAGGTGGCGGCGCTGCGGCGACCAGACGAAGCAATCGGCCGCCGCCCAGTCGTTTTCGGCCGGTGCCGGCCCTGCGATCCGCTCGAGCGCCGCCGAGAGCTTGCGCACCTCTGCGATGAGCGTGTCGATCCTGTGTCCGTCCAGAGCGCGCTCGTCCATGGCCTCATCCTCTCCAAGATCTCGTGCCGCCGCGCGCCAAAGCATGTCGGGCGAAAGGCGGTCGCCGGTTTTGCGATCGCGACATGCGACAAAACAGGCACGTAAAGCGCGGGAAGCGAATCTGAAAGATCGCGTCGCGCTTTATCATGGGTGTCTGAGGATGGACAGGGGCCGGATCCGGCCCGGCCAAGGCGCGATCACGCGTCTGTGCTTGTATGAGGGCTGCCGCAGGCCTTGTTTGCCTGCTGCATTCGCCCCCGCCTCTGTTGCATTCGAAGGCGTCTTTCCTATAGTGCCGGCCGGAAAAGCCGGGCCAATCCCGGTCTCAGGAAAAGTTTCAAGGAGTTTTCGATGTTCGTGACGCAAGCATTCGCGCAGACGGGCGGCCCCACGGCGGGCGGCGGCACCACAGAGATCATCATGTCGATCCTGCCGTTCCTGCTGATCTTCGTCGTCATGTACTTCATGATCATCCGGCCCCAGCGCGCCGCGATGAAGCGCCGCGAAGAGCTTCTGCGCAACATCCGCCGCGGCGATCAGGTGGTGGCCGGCGGCATTGTCGGTCGCGTGACCAAAGTCGTTGATGACAGCGAGGTCGAGGTGGAAATTGCTGACGGCGTCAAGATTCGTGTGGTACGCAGTGGTATTTCCGAAGTCCGCGTGAAGGGCGAACCCGTCAAGGAATAAGGCTTTTCGGCCTTTGGCGGTCCGTTCTTAGACCGCCAGAGCCCGAGAGCGCGATGCGTCAGCAGAATGGTTTTCCCCCGATCTCTCGCTGGCGTGTTCTGCTGGTCTGGCTGATCGTCGGCTTGAGCATCGCCGTCGCCGGCCTCAATCTCGTTCCCGCCAGCATGCTGGACAAGGCGCCGGCCGCGCTCGCGGACCGGCGTCTGCATTTCGGGCTGGATGTGGTCGGCGGCTCGCAGCTCGGCCTGCGGGTCGAGCGGGGCGCGGTCATGGCGCAACGGCTGCGCGTGGCCGTCGAGGCGGTCGGCGCGCGGCTGAAGGCGGTGCGCATCGCCTATCGCGATCTCGCCGGCGCCGGCGATCGTCTTTCCGTGACCATCACCGATCCCGCCCAGCTGCAGCCGGCGCTCGATGCGCTGAAGGCGCTGACGGGCGGCGGCAGCGATCTGGCGCTCCTGCCTGCGGCGGGCGCCACCCTGTCCCTGCAACTCACCCCGCAGGGCGTCGACCAGCGCATTGCCGCGCTGCGTGACGAGACGATCCCCGTCATTCGCCGGCGTCTCGCCGCTCTGGGGCTGGAAGGCGGCATCGTCCAGCCGCGCGGGCGCGACCGCCTCGCCATCCAGGTCAGCGGCGATATCGATGCCGAACGGCTGAAAACCGTGCTCTCCACCACCGGCGAGCTGACCTTCCATCTCATCGACAAGTCCGTCTCCGTGGCTGAGGCCGAGGCAGGCCAGGTGCCCGCGGGCAGCGCCGTGTTCTACACGGCGGACGATCCGCCGGTGGGCACGCTGGTGCGCCGGCAGCCGATCGTATCGAGCCATGATGTCGTGGCCGCCGAGGCCGTTACCGATGGCTCGGGCGCCCCGGCGATCGACCTGCATTTCGCTCAGGATGCCGGCAAGCGCCTGGCCGATGCGACGGAAGAGGCAGTCGGCGGCAGCATGGCCGTGGCGCTCGACGGGCTGATCGTCACGGTGCCCACGGTCTCGGGCGCGATCACCGGCGGCTCGGTCCGGCTTGCGCCGGAAATGACGCCGGAGGGCGCGCAGGATCTCGCCATGGTGTTGCGGGCGGGCGCACTGCCCACCAGCGTCGCCGTGGTGGAGGAACGCTCGTCCGGCGCGGGGCTGAGGGCGGATGCGCTGAGCCTTTTGATCTTCGCCGGCCTTGTCGCCACGGTGCTGATCGGCGCGCTGATGGTCGGGCTCTATGGCCTGTTCGGGCTTGTGGCGACCGGGGCGGTGCTGCTCAATGTGGTGATGATCATCGCCGTGCTGACGCTGACTGGCCTGCCGCTGACGCTTCCCGGCGTGGCCGGCGTTATCCTGACGATCGGCATGGCGGTGGATGCCAATGTGCTGATCTTCGAGCGCGTGCGCGAGGAGGCCCGGCGGCGCGGCAACGCGGTGGATGCCGTCCGTTACGGCTTTCAGAACGCCTTTGCCGGCATTGCCGATGCCAATATCACCACGCTGATGGCGGCCATCGTGCTGCTCTATCTGGGCGCCGGCACCGTGCGCGGCTTTGCCGTGACGCTGGCGATCGGCATCGTCACCACGCTGTTCACGGCCTATACCGTCAGCCGCATCGTGCTGGAGGCGGGCCTCGGCCGCAAGGCGCTGTCCAAGGCGGTGGCGGGCATTCACACCGGCTTCTTCGCCACGGCGGCGATCCGTTTCATGGCCGCGCGCAATATCGTCTTCTCGACCTTGTCGGTCCTGTCGCTGGCAAGCCTCCTGCTGCTCGCCAATGTCGGCCTCAATCTGGGAATCGATTTTTCCGGCGGCTCGGTGGTGGAGCTCTCGGCCCGCCAGGGGGCTGCCGATCCCGACGATATCGCTGCGCGGCTGGAAGGGCTGAATATCGGCGATGTCACCGTCAGGCCGCTGAGCAATCCGCGCGACGTGCTGGTGCGCGTGCAGTCGCGCGACAGCGGCGACAATGCCGAGCAGACGCCCGTCATCCTCATGCGTGGCGAGCTGGAGGATGAATACCTGTTCCGCCGCGTCGATGTCGTCGCGCCCGTGGTCTCCGAAAGTCTGGCGAGCTCCGCGGCGCTCGGGCTGGCGGCGGCCGTGGCCGGCATCGCCGCCTATGTCTGGATGCGGTTTGCCTGGCAGTTCGCGGTCGGGGCCATCATCGCCATCCTGCATGACGTGATTCTGACGATCGGCCTGTTCACGCTGACGGGCCTGGAATTCAACATGACCGGCGTGGCCGCGCTGCTGACGATCATCGGCTATTCGCTGAACGATACGATGGTCATCTATGACCGCGTGCGCAGCGTCATCCGCCGTTTCCCGATGATGCCGCTTCCGATCGTCATCGACACGGCCATCAACCAGACGCTATCGCGCACGCTGTTGACGGCGGCCACCACGCTGCTGGCGCTTCTGGCGCTGGCCGTCTTCGGCGGGCCGCTGATCCGGCCTTTCGCGCTGGTGATGTTCTTCGGCATAACGGTGGCGACCTTCTCGTCGATCTATGTCGCCGGACCGCTGTTGATCCTCTTCCGCCTGACGCGAATGCGCCGCGCCGGCAGGCCGGAAAGCGGCGAGGTGGCGCCGGGCGAGAATTCGCCGTAAAGGACGGCCAGAAACGGCGGAGCGGATGAAACCCGAACCGCCGCAACGGGTTCCCTCCAGGGAGCCAGGCAGGCGCCGCGCGGGGCCCGGGGCTGTCAAACCAGTCCGGCCCTGAAGGCAGCCCTGCCTTCACGCAAGCCCGGCCTTCACGCAGGCCCGATGAAACGAGATCAGCATGAGACGGCCCATCGAAGTCCGCAACGCACATTTTCCCGGGCGCGCGCCCATCGACAGCTATGGCAATGGCGGCTTCCGCTTTGCCGGCATGTCGCATCGCGGCTCGCTCCTGCTCCTGCCTTCGGGGATTTACGGCTGGGACGTGGAGGAGGGGCAGGCGCTGGACGCAGGCCTGTTCGCCCGCCTGTTCGACGAGGTCGAGCCGATCGAATTCGTGCTGGTCGGCACCGGGGCCGATATCCGGCCGCTGCCTGCGCCGCTGCGCACCGCTTTTCGCGCGCGCGGCATGAACAGCGATCCGATGAGCACGGGAGCCGCCGTGCGCACCTACAACATCATGCTCGCCGAAGAGCGCCGCGTGGCCGCGGCCGTCATCGCCGTCT
This sequence comes from Xaviernesmea rhizosphaerae, assembly GCF_001938945.1. Lineage (GTDB taxonomy): Bacteria > Pseudomonadota > Alphaproteobacteria > Rhizobiales > Rhizobiaceae > Xaviernesmea > Xaviernesmea rhizosphaerae. The sequence goes on along the minus strand of NZ_MKIO01000029.1, from coordinate 33,249 downwards.
GACCGCGTCATGATCGCCAGTCCCGAACCCACAGCGGCGCCCGGAATCGCGGGCGCGCCCGCCGGCCTAGACCCCTGCCTCGCCACGCTGCGCGAGAATGACCGCGACCGCTATCTAGCCTGCCTGCTGGCGCCGGAAGCGGCGCGCCCGTCGCTCGCCGCGCTCTATGCCTTCCATGCCGAGATCGCCCGGGTGCGCGACGTGGTGCGCGAGCCTCTGCCGGGCGAAATCCGCCTGCAATGGTGGCGCGATGTGCTGGACGATCCTTCCGGCGGCAAGGCCAGCGGCCATCCCGTGGCAAAGGCACTGCTTCAGGCGGTGGCCGACCATCGCCTGCCGCTGCAGGTGCTGCACGATATGATCGATGCCCGGATCTTCGATCTTTATGACGATCCCATGGAAAGCCGCCATGCGCTGGAAGGCTATGCCGGGGAGACGGCGAGCGCGCTGATCCAGCTGGCCGGGCTGATGCTCGATCCGGCGGCCGTCGCCGGTGCGGCCGATGCCGCGGGCCATGCCGGCGTCGCCCAGACGGTGGCGGGGCTCTTGCTGCTGGCGCCGATCCATCGCGCGCGCGGGCAGGTGTTCTTCCCGCTCGACCTTCTGGCCGCCACCGGTCTCGACCGCGAGCGCTTCCTCGAAGGCCAGGACAAGCAGGCGCTTGCCCGCGCCGTGGATGCCATGATCGGTCTCGGCCGCGAGCATCTCACCAAGGCGCGCGCCGCCGCTCGTGGGCTCTCTCCCGCACTGCGGCCGGCCTTCGTCACCGTCGCCCTGGCCGAGCCCGTCTTCGAGCGGGCGGCAAGGGCGGGAGCGGCCGTGTTCGACCAGCCGGTGGCGCCCCCGCAATGGCGCCGGCAATGGCGCATGTGGCGCGCGGCGCGCTCTGGACGCTGGTAAAAAACTGGGCCCGGCGGGAGACCGGAAGCGAGACTGACGCAAGCCCGCTTTGAGACAAGGGCGGATGCCGGACAGTCTGACATCGGGACCGGCTTCAGAAAAGTCGAGCGTCGGACCGGGGAGCGCGCTGTTGCGCCGCTGCCTGTCCCGATTGCTCTGTAGCATCGGACCGAAAGGCGGGAACCGATTTTCGGGCAAATCCTATGCAAAAACAAAACCCTAAAGCATCGAACTGCCTATGATTTGCAGTTCGATTCTCTAGAGAGGGCGGCAAGGCAAGGGCGGGGCATCGCGGCTTGCGTCCTTGCCGCGGGAAGGAGACTGAGATGGATCTGCCGGTCGAATGGTCCTGGCTCATCGTCATCGGCGCGGCCTCGGCGGCCGGCCTGTTCTATCTGCGCATGACGCAGCGCGCCGAGGAAGAGCAGCGCATGCCGGATCCCGGTCTGGCGATCATCGAGTTCGGCCGCGCCTTTCCCGAGGAAGCGATTCGCGCCATTCATGCCACGCAGAACGGGCAAGCCACGTTCTTGCGGCTGCATGACGAGCGCGTGGGGCTGATGGTCTCCCACGGCGCCCATTATGCGTGCTACCGCTTCGAGGCCGGCCAGATCCGCCTCGACCATGCGCCGGATACGCAGACGCTCGCCATCGTCTTTCCCCAGTTCGCGAAGCTCGACGGGCTCTATCATTTCACGACCCCGGAGGCCGCCGCCGATGTCTCGCTCTGGCTGCTCGGCAGTTTCCGGACCTGAGCGTTGAGACTTTCCATCGCCCGGAAGCATCGAGGCGGTCCATCCGCATCAACGCCGATGTCGACCGGTCAGGCCGAGAGGTCTTGCCTGTTGACGTCGGAGGTCACGGCTTCCAGCCAGGCGGCGCAGTCGGAAAGCGCGCGCGCGGCGGTGGCGTGCTTCTTGGCCAGCGCCTTCTCCTTGCCGCGAAAGCGCTTGACGCCCTCGGGCCTGGTGAGCGCGCCGGGTTCCAGCGGCGGGAACAGGCCGAAATTCACATTCATCGGCTGGAAGGAGCGCTTGCCGGGCTCTTCTTCCTCCTCGGCCACCAAATGGCCGCCGGTAATATGGCCGAGCAGCGCGCCGAAGGCGGTGGTGGCGGGCGGCAGGCGCAGCGCCTGGCCCAGGCGTTCGGCGGCGGCGAAGCGGCCGGCGAGCAGGCCGATGCTGGCGCTCTCGACATAGCCCTCGCAGCCGGTGATCTGCCCGGCGAAGCGCAGGCCCGGCCGCCCTTTCAGGGTCAGCGTCGGGTCGAGCAGCGTCGGCGAGTTCAGATAGGTGTTGCGGTGCAGGCCGCCCAGCCGGGCGAACTCGGCCTGTTCCAGCCCCGGGATCATCCGGAAGATGTCGGCCTGCGCGCCATATTTCAGCTTCGTCTGGAAGCCGACCATATTATAGAGCGTGCCCAGCGCATTGTCCTGGCGCAGCTGCACCACGGCATAGGGCTTGACCTCGGGATTGTGCGCATTGGTCAGGCCCATCGGCTTCATCGGCCCGTGGCGCAGCGTTTCCCGGCCGCGCTCGGCCATCACCTCGATCGGCAGGCAGCCATCGAAATAGGGCGTGCCTTCCCATTCCTTGAAGCCCAGGCGATCGCCGGCCACCAGGGCGTCGATGAAGGCATTGTACTGCGCCTCGTCCATCGGGCAGTTGATATAGTCGCGGCCGGTGCCGCCGGGGCCGATCTTGTCATAGCGCGACTGATACCAGCAGATGTCCATGTCGATCGTGTCCTTGTGCACGATCGGCGCAATCGCGTCGAAGAAGGCGAGCGCATCCTGTCCCGTGCGGGCCTGGATGGCGGCGGCGAGCGACGGCGCGGTCAGCGGGCCGGTGGCGACGATCGCCTGGTCCCAGTCCTCCGGCGGCAGGTCGGTCACCTCCTCGCGCGTCAATGTGATCAGCGGATGCGCGGCGATCGCCTGCGTCACGGCCTCGGAAAAGCCGTCGCGGTCCACCGCGAGCGCGCCGCCCGCCGGCACCTGATGCTTGTCCGCGCAGGCCATGATCAGCGAGCCGGCCAGACGCATTTCCGCATGCAGCACGCCGACGGCGTTGCTGGTGGCGTCATCCGAGCGGAAGGAGTTGGAGCAGACCAGCTCGGCCAGGCTGTCGCCCTTGTGCGCCTCGGTGCCGCGCACGCCGCGCATTTCGTGCAGGATCACCGGAATGCCGGCGCTCGCGATCTGCCAAGCCGCTTCGCTGCCGGCGAGGCCGCCGCCGATGACATGGACCGGCGCAGGGAGGGGAGAAGGTGTGTCTTGATGCGTCATGCCCTGTGTCCTGACGCTTTGCGCCGGGAATTTCAAGCCCGGACATCGACCGCAGATTCGCTGGGCGTCGATGCCTGTGCGGGCAAGACTGGCTGCGCGCGCCATTCCTGAAACGCAAACGGCGCCCAAAAGGGCGCCGTCGGTCGATCGTTCTTCTGCCGCGTGAGGGCTTGAGCCGGCGCTCTCGGCATGCCGCCGGGCGTCGTCAGCTCCGCGCCTCCGCCTGGCGCCGTTCTTACTGGAACGAGCGCGAAGCGATGTTGCGGATGTCGTAGCGGGTGATGCCGATGTCCGACAGGGCGTGGTTCGACAGGCTGGCCAGCTCGGCCATCGTGCGGCGGTAGTTCATCCAGTTCTTGGCGATACGAAGCGGGTTCATGGTCATTTCCTCAACTGCGGTTTGTTTCGTGTGTTCTGTGGGGCATCGGCAGCCTCGCCGCCTTGCCCGGTGACGCTGTTCTACACCCGCCGTTTCGGGAAATGCAGTGCAATGAAAAGGCATCTGCTATGCATTTGTGCAAATGCCTGAATGTTTCTTGTGCAGATTTGCGATCTGGCTGAATTTTGGCGCGTGTGCTGCAATAGCAGGCGCACGCGATTTCTGCGCCGTCACCCGCCCGGAATTCGCTGCTCAGACGTTGCTTCAAGTCACGGATTTATAATGAAATTCCGGAAAGCCTACCGATGGGCGGGCCAATTTCCAACCCCTGTGCCCGAAGCCTGATATGCCGGCGGGATCGCTGTCGCCGCAACGGCACGATCGGCGTCTGTGCATCCCGCATCGCGAGGCGAGCGCACGGCTTGGAGATCATCGATCATGAAGAGGAGGAAAATGACGGTCGCTGCTGACCGTCCGGCACATGGCTGGCCTGAAACGCGCAACGCCCGCTGGGGGAGGAGGTCCAGCGGGCGTCGGCTAAGGGATCGACCGGCCATTGGGAGGAGGAGGGGCCGGCGATCAAGCGCGCCGCTCGAGAGGGAGGAGAGAAGCGGCTGCGTTAAATCGATTGATATCGGAGACGGCCTGTCGTCACCAGCGGCAAGGACGTATGGGAGGCCTGCGCCCGATGCATGGCTGGTGGCGCTGCGCCGGATCGTCTGCTCACATTAGGATTCCCTCTCAGCCCGCCGCACCGTCCCCTTCGGATCCGAGGCAGAATGGCGGCCATGGCCGGTCCGGGGCCGGGGTCCCTGTTGGACGTGACCGTGAGGCTTTCACGATGGCTTCCAGGGATAGGCTTGCCGGTTGCATGCCGGCTCAAGTCCCGGCCGTCCTCGGGGTGCGTGCGGCGGTCGCGGCGCAAACTGGGGATGAGTGGCGGCGAACGACAAAGAAACGCCCGGAAACACCCGCAAAAGCCCGCCGCAGCTTGCATCACGCACCCCTTTGTGAGATAGGGCGCGCTCAAGCGGGTATGGTGAAATTGGTAGACACGCCAGATTTAGGTTCTGGTGCCGCAAGGCGTGGGAGTTCAAGTCTCTCTACCCGCACCAGGATCAAGGCGATGCGGTTCGGCTGACAGGCCTCCGCCGGCCGGGGAGGTTTTCGGCCCGTCGAAAGCCGCCGGTTTGGCAGCTCGCAGCCGTCCCTGAAGCGAAGCATGGGCCCTAACGTTCCCTCTTGTCGGGAACGGGCCCCGCAACCGAAGTGAAGGTTTGAACATGCAAGTCATCGAAACGCGCTCCGAAGGGCTGAAGCGCGAACTGAAGGTCGTCATTCCCGCCGCCGACATGGCCGCGCGCATGGTCGAGCGCCTGGAAGAGGTCAAGGGCAAGGTCCGGATCAACGGCTTCCGTCCGGGCAAGGTCCCCTTCGCGCATATGAAGAAGATGTACGGCAAGTCCGTCATGGCCGAGCTCGTCAACGATCTCGTGCGTGACAAGCCTTCCGAGATCCTGAGCGGCCGCGGCGAAAAGTCCGCAACCCAGCCGGAAGTCGGCATGACCGAGGACCAGGCGGAAGCCGAGAAGATCCTCAATGCCGAAGCCGATTTCGAATTTACCCTGAATTACGAAGTCATCCCGAGCATCGAGCTCAAGGACGTTTCCGGCATCAGCGTCACGCGCGAAGTCGTCGCCATCGATGACAAGGAAGTCGAAGAGCAGATCCTCAAGATCGCCGAGAACGCTCGCACCTTTGAAGACAAGGACGGCGCGGCCGAAAACGGCGACCGCGTGACCATCGATTACCTCGGCAAGCTCGATGGCGAAGCCTTCGACGGCGGCAAGGACGAGGACGCCGAACTGGTTCTCGGTTCCAACCGCTTCATCCCCGGCTTCGAAGAGCAGCTGGTCGGCCTGAAGGCCGGCGACGAGAAGGTCATCACCGTCACCTTCCCCGCCGACTATCCGGCTGCCAACCTCGCCGGCAAGGACGCCACCTTCGACATCAAGGTCAAGACCGTCGCAGCCCCCGGCGCCGTCGAGATCAATGACGAGCTCGCCTCCAAGCTCGGCCTCGAATCGGCCGACAAGCTGCGCGAAGTCGTTCGCAGCCAGATCGAAGGCCAGTTCGGCCAGATCACCCGCCAGAAGGTCAAGCGCCAGCTGCTCGACCAGCTCGACGCGCTCTACAGCTTCGAGACGCCCGAGCGTCTGGTTGATGCCGAGTTCGACAACATCTGGCGCCAGATCAATACCGACCTGGAACAGGCCGGCAAGACCTTCGCCGATGAGGACACCACGGAAGAAGAAGCCCGCGCGGAATACCGCAAGCTGGCCGAACGCCGCGTCCGCCTCGGCCTGGTGCTCTCCGAAATCGGCGAAAAGGCCGAAATCCAGGTGAGCGACGAGGAAATGCAGCGCTCGCTGTTCGAACAGCTGCGCCAGTTCCCCGGCCAGGAGCGCCAGATCATCGAATATTTCCAGAAGACCCCGGGTGCCGCCGCCTCGCTGCGCGCGCCGATCTTCGAAGAAAAGGTCGTCGATCACCTGCTCGGCCAGATCAGCGTCACTGACAAGACCGTCTCCAAGGACGAGCTGACGGCGGAAGACGAGGACGATCTGCTGTCCGCCAAGAAGGCCGCCAAGACCAAGGCCGCCAAGGCTGAAGGCGAAGACGCCGCCCAGTCCGAAGAGGCGACCTCTTCCGAAGAGGCTCCGGCCCCGAAGAAGAAGGCTGCTTCCAAGAAGAAGTCCGCTGAGGACGACGCTGCCGCCGAGTAATCGGCCGGCCGTTTTTCGGAACGATCGAACCCCGTCGGTGTGATGCACCGGCGGGGGTTTTCATTGGGCGGCGTCCGTGGAGGACCTGTCTGCGCATGAAAAAGCCTCCGCGGGCGGTCCGCGGAGGCTCTTGATGCCTCAAACCGAACTGGGCTTCCGGCAGCCTCAGACCGAGACCGCCGTCACCGTCTTCACTTCGCCGTCGCCCATGCGGTTGGAGGCGTCCAGGCCGGCGATCTTGTAGGCCTCGGCCAGCGTCGGATAGTTGAAGGTGTTCTCGACGAAATATTCGACAGTGCCCTTCAGGTTCAGTACGGCCTGGCCGATATGCACCAGCTCGGTCGCGCCTTCGCCGACGATGTGAACGCCCAGCAGCCGGCGGGTCTTCAGCGAGAAGATCAGCTTTAGCAGGCCCGAATCAAGGCCCATGATGTGGCCGCGCGAGGTCTCGCGGAAGCGGGCAATGCCGCATTCATAGGGAATGCCGCGCTGTTTGACCTCTTCTTCGCTCAAGCCGCAGGTGGAAATTTCCGGCACGGCATAGATGCCATAGGGGAAGAATTTCGGCGGCTCCTTGGCGATGGCGCCCACGGCCACGCGCGCGGCGATCCGGCCCTGTTCCATCGAGGTGGAGGCGAGCGAGGGGAAGCCGACGACGTCGCCGGCGGCATAGATATTGGGCACGCTGGTCTGGAAGGTTTCCGGATTGACGCTGAGCCGGCCGCGATTGTCGGCCGTCAGCCCGGCGGCGTCGAGGTTCAGCGTGTCGGTCGCGCCCATGCGGCCGGCGGCAAACAGCACCATGTCGACGATGACGACGCGGCCGCTGTCGAGCTTGATATGCACTTTGCCGTCGGGCTGCCGCTCCACCTTCTCCGCCTTCTGGCCGAGATGAAGCTTCATGTTGCGGTCGCGCAGCTGATAGGTGAAATCCTCGACGATCTCCTTGTCGATGAAGTCGAGCATGGTCGACTTCGGATCGATCAGCGTCACGGCCGTGTCGAGCGCGCTGAAGATCGTGGCATATTCGATGCCGATGACGCCGGCGCCGATCACGGCGAGCGAACGCGGCAGCTCGGCGATATCGAGCAGCTCGTCGCTGTCGATCACCGTCTTGCCGTCGAAGGGCATGTAGGAGGGGCGGAAGGGCTTGGTGCCGACCGCCAGCAGGATGCTGGTGCTGGTGACCTGCACCGCTTCGCCGTCATCCTTCAGCACCTGCAGCGTGGTGGGATCGACAAAGCTCGCCTTGCCGCGCATGTGCTGCACACGGTTGCGGGCGAACTGGTGCTCAAGCACCTCCACCTCGTGGTCGAGCGTGATCAGCAGGCGGCGGCGCAGGTCCTCGGCGCTGATCTCCTGCTTGACGCGATAGGCGCGGCCGTAGAAGCCACGCTCGCGCCAGCCGGTGAGGTTCAGCGCGGTTTCGCGCAGGGTCTTGGAGGGAATCGTGCCGGTGTGGACGGACACGCCGCCGACGCGCTTGCCCTGTTCGATCACCAGAACCTTCTTGCCGAGCTTGGCGGCCTGGATGGCGGCCCGGCGGCCCGCGGGCCCGCTGCCGACGACGACGAGATCAAATTGAACCATGAGGAAGCCCTGTTCGCAAAGGTGAACGTTGAACGTGCTGCGATGCGGAATGTGTCAGTGACCGGCATAGCAGGTCAATCATGGAAAAACGGTGAAACGGACGCGACTTCCTGTGTCGTTTTGAAACAAGCCGATGATGGTGCCGCAGTGCCGCAGGATGCCGGCATCACATCAGCCGCAGGCCCTTCAGGCTGGCATGGCCCTCGCGGCCGATGATGATGTGATCGTGCACCGTGACGCCGAGCGGCTTGGCGGTTTCGACGATGGTGCGGGTCATGTCGATATCGGCGCGCGAGGGGGTCGGATCGCCGGAGGGGTGATTGTGCACGAGGATGATCGCGGTGGCCGAGAGTTCGAGCGCCCGGCGCACCACCTCGCGGGGGTAGACCGGCGTGTGATCGACCGTTCCCGTCTGCTGCACCTCGTCGGCGATCAGCGCATTGCGCTTGTCGAGAAACAGGATGCGGAACTGCTCGCGCGTCTCATGCGCCATGGCCGCATGGCAATAGTCGATCACCTGGGACCAGGAGGACAGCACCGTCTTGCCCTTCAGCTCGCTTTTCAGCATGCGGTGGGCGATGGTTGCGGTGAGCTTCAGGTCCAGCGCCACGGCCTCGCCCACGCCCTTCACCTCGGTCAGCAGGCCGATCGGCGCGCCGAGAACGCCAGACAGCGTGCCGAACCGGTCGAGCAGCGCCTTGGCGATCGGCTTGGTGTCGCGGCGGGGGATGAGCCGGAAGAGGAGAAGCTCCAGAAGTTCGTAATCCGCCAGCGCCGTGTCGCCGTTCTCGCGGTAGCGGGCGCGCAGCCGGTCGCGGTGGCCGTGATAATGCGCCTCCTCGGCCGGCCGATCGGGCGAGGGGGCCGGCGCACGCTCCGCCTTGGCCTTGGGCCGGCGCGCGGGCTGGTCGGCAAAAAAGCCGCGTTCGTCTTCCGCTTCCGGAAGGTCGTGGAGCAGGGGCGGAACCTTGGTCATGGGCGCTTCCCGCTCGATTGCGATCAGGCGGCGGCTGGCAGGCCGGGACGGTCGAGCCCGGCAGGCGAGAGCGTGAAGATCTCGCAGCCCGTGGCGGTCACGCCCACCGCATGCTCATATTGCGCCGAGAGCGACCGGTCGCGCGTCACCGCCGTCCAGCCGTCGGACAGAACCTTCACATGCGGACGGCCGAGATTGATCATCGGCTCGATGGTGAAGATCATGCCCTCGCGCAGCACGGGGCCGTCGCTGTCGCGGCCGTAATGCAGGATATTGGGCGCATCGTGAAACAGCCGGCCGACGCCATGGCCGCAGAAATCGCGCACGACAGAACAGCGATTGGCCTCGGCATGGGCCTGGATTGCCTGGCCGATGGCGCCGGTGCGCGCACCGGGCTTGACGGCGGCAATGCCGAGCATCAGGCATTCATGGGTGATCTCCAGCAGGCGCTCGGCCGCGCGCTTGATCTCGCCCACCGGATACATCCGGCTGGAATCGCCATGCCAGCCATCCACCACATAGGTCACGTCGATATTGACGATATCGCCTTCGCGCAGCGGCTTGTCATTGGGAATGCCGTGGCAGACGACGTGGTTGATCGAGGTGCAGGAGGATTTGGTGTAGCCGCGATAGTTCAGCGTGGCCGGAAGCGCACCGTGATCCATGCCGAAATCGAAGACGAAACGGTCGATCGCCTCGGTCGTCACGCCCGGCTTGACGATGTCGACCAGGCCATCGAGGCAGCGCGCGGTCACGGCACAGGCCCGGCGCATGCCCTCGAAGTCCTCGGGCCGATAGAGGCGGATGGCGCCGGTGTTGCGCAAGGGAGCGCTATCGGCTTCGATATAGGTGACCATGCGTTCGTCTTTCACTTGGTGCTGCCGGCTGGCCGGGCCAAACTCTGCGCTGCCTGCGCGGCAGGGGCTTGGTTTCCCGTTCGGCCCGCCACTGTGCGGCGGATGCGTCTTCCCTCATAGTCCCGCAGATCCGCTTCGTCCATGCGGGATGCGGCGTCCGGCAGGGTCTTTCGCAAGCCCCTGCCGGGTTGAAGCGCGCACCCTTCGGTTTCGCAACGGATCAGGCGCGCACGCGGACATAGGAGCCCGGCGCTTCCTCGATCGTGTTGAGCGTGCCGCCCGGCTTGCGCGCCGGCACGCGGGTGTCATCGAGCTTTTCGATCCAGGCATGCCAATGCGGCCACCAGGAGCCCGGATGTTCCTCGGCCTTGTCCAGCCAGTCCTCATAGCTGCCTTCGGGCGCGCCGCCGGTCCAGAACTGGTATTTGCGCTTGTCGGGCGGATTGACCACGCCGGCAATGTGGCCGGAGCCGGTGAGCACATAGGTCACCTCGCCGCCGAAGCAGGAGGAGCCGAGGAACACCGATTGCGGCGGGGCGATATGGTCCTCGCGCGTGGCGAGATTGTAGATCGGGATGGTCACATCCTTCAGCGAAACCGGTGCGCCCTCCAGCACCATCTCCCCGCGGCTCAGCCGGTTTTCCAGATAGCAGTTGCGCAGATAGAAGGAGTGGTTGGCCGCCGGCATGCGGGTGGAATCGGAATTCCAGTAGAGCAGGTCGAAGGCCGAGGGCTCCTCGCCCTTGAGATAGGTGTTGACGAAATAGGGCCAGATCAGCTCTGAGGCGCGCAGCATGTTGAAGGCCATGGCCATCTGCGAGCCCTCGAGAAAGCCGCGCGCCTTCATGCGCTCTTCCAGCCCCTGGATCTGCTCCTCGTCGACGAAGACCTTGAGATCGCCCGCATGGGTGAAATCGACCTGGGTGGTAAACAGCGTCGCCGAGCGGATGCGTCGGTCGCCCTCGCGCGCCTGTAGCGCCAGCGCGGCCGATAGCAGCGTGCCGCCGACACAGTAGCCGATTGCGTTGACCTCCTCCTCGCCGCAGGACTGGCGGATCATGTCCAGCGCGAAGCCCACGCCGTCTTGGGCATAGGCTGCCCAGTCCTTGTCGGCATGGCGCTCGTCCGGATTGACCCAGGAGATGACGAAGACCGTGTGTCCCTGTTCCACCGCCCAGCGGATGAAGGATTTCTGCGGATTGAGGTCCAGCACGTAGAATTTGTTGATCCAGGGCGGGCAGATCAGCAGCGGCCGCTTCAGCACGGTCTCGGTCTGCGGATCATATTGCAGGATCTGGCAGATGTCGTTCTGGGCGATCACCTTGCCCGGCGTCACCGCGATGTTCTCGCCGACGGTGAACTTGCTGGTATCGGTCTGGCGCAGCCGCAATTCCCCGCGCCCGGCCAGAATATCCTCCGCCATCATCGCCATGCCACGCACCAGATTGGCGCCGTTGGAGGCGACCGTCTCGCGGTAGAGCGCCGGATTGGTGGTGACGAAATTGGCGGGCGACAGCGCGCTCGCCATCTGCCGCGTGTAGAAGATCGCCTTGTGGCGCACATGCGGGTCGAGCCCCTCGGCATTCTCGACCATGCGCTCCGCCCAGCCGGCACCGACGGCATAGGCCTGGCGCAGGAAATCGAAGAACGGGTTCTTCGCCCATTCGGGATCGGCAAAGCGCTTGGCATCCGGCCGGCCGCTGGCGGGATCCTCCGTCTCCTCGCCGTTCAGCCGCTGCATCGAGCGCATCCAGAGGCCCATCATGCCGGTCATCAGATGGGTCTGGGCCTCCAGCGTCCGGCGCGGATCCGACATCCAGTATTCGCAGACCTTGGACAGCGTCTTGACCATGTCGGTCATCGGATCGGCCAGATGGTCGACCTTCTCGCCCGCCTCGCGCGGCTGCAACCAGGCCGATGCCGCCTGGCCGGCCTTCTCGATCGCTCTGGCGAAATTGACGGTCAGTGCTTCGGGATCCTTGACCATATAGGCCTGAAGCGAGGCCGGATCGAAGCCGGCGAACCCTCCCGCCTTGGCGTTGTCCGCATGCCCGGTCGCATTATCCCCTGCCAAGCCGAATCCTCCCGATCGCATGCTGTTTTTCCCTTTTTGCATTCTGCAACAAAACAGGTAAAGGTGCCAGCGCAGGTTCGATGGCCCTGATATGCGGCGCCGCGTCCTGCATAAGGCAGAGATCCTGTCGCTCAAGGCTCTTTGGGGTCGGGGCGGCATCACGGGCGGAGCAGGCAGAGGATGAGCATGGCGAACACACATAATGCGGCAGGGGCGACCCCTTCCCGTTTCGCCCGGCCTCATCTCGCCCGGCCGCATTCGCTGATCTCTCTCCTCGCGCTGAGCCTCGCCCTCGTCTCCAGCGCCGGCTGCACCACAGAGACCGGCCCGCGCACGCCGCAACCCGCCTATACCGCGGCGATGCTGCGCACGGCGCCGACCAATGTTTACCCCGTGATCGAGGGCAAGCTGCCGGCGGCGACGACGCAGATGACCAATGACGAGGCCGCCGCCCAGCAGGCGCGCCTCTCCGCTCTGTCCAAGCAGCGGGCCGGCGGCCAGATTTCCGAGGCCGAATATGAGCGTCGCCGCAAGGCGCTGACCAATCTGGCCGAAACCCATGGCCAGGCGACGCTGGACGAGATCGGCCGCGAATAGCCGGCTTGGCCCACGCGCGGGGACGGCAGCCGCGCAAAAATCCTTGAGAAAGCGCGGTTACGGGGCGACCCTGCCCTGAAAAAGCCGCGAGCGCCCTGCCTCTCGGAGCACCGCTGCATCTGGCCGACGCGCTCGCGCGTTTTGCGCTTGCCTTTCCGTCAAATTGGACGCAAAGCGAACAGATTGCGGCAGACGGTCCAGGGCCCAAGGGCCGGATGGGACAGCGTGAGGATCGGCGACGCCGAGGGCGTCGCGGCGAGGATAAAAACATGGAAGAGTTTCACAAGGTTCGGCGCCTTCCGCCCTATGTTTTCGAGCAGGTCAACCGGCTGAAGGCCGCCGCCCGGGCCGGCGGCGCCGATATAATCGACCTCGGCATGGGCAATCCCGATCTTCCCACGCCGCAGGCCATCGTCGACAAGCTGTGCGAAGTCGTGCGCGATCCGCGCACCCACCGCTATTCCTCGTCCAAGGGCATTCCCGGCCTGCGCCGCGCGCAAGCCGCTTATTATGCCCGCCGCTTCGGCGTGAAGCTGAACCCCGACACGCAGGTCGTCGCCACGCTCGGCTCCAAGGAAGGCTTCGCCAACATGGCGCAGGCGATCACCGCGCCTGGCGATGTGGTGCTGTGCCCCAATCCCACCTATCCGATCCATGCCTTCGGCTTCCTGATGACCGGCGGCGTGATCCGCTCGATCTCGGTCGAGCCGGATGACAGCTTCTTTCCGCCGCTGGAGCGGGCGATCCGCCATTCGATCCCCAAGCCGATCGCGCTGATCATCAACTATCCGTCGAACCCGACGGCCCATGTGGCGAGCCTCGATTTCTACAAGGAAGTCGTCGCCTTCGCCAAGAAGCATGAGCTGGTGATCCTTTCGGACCTCGCCTATGCCGAAATCTATTTCGGCGACGTGCCCCCGCCCTCGGTTCTGGAAGTGCCGGGCGCGATGGATTGCACGGTCGAGTTCACCTCCATGTCCAAGACCTTCTCCATGCCCGGCTGGCGCATGGGCTTTGCCGTGGGCAATGACCGGCTGATCGCCGCGCTGACGCGGGTGAAGTCCTATCTCGATTACGGCGCCTTCACGCCGATCCAGGTGGCTGCGACCCATGCGCTGAACGGCGATGGCTCCGACATTGCCGAGGTGCGCGCCATCTACAAGCGCCGGCGCGACGTGATGGTCGAGGCCTTCGCCAAGGCCGGCTTCGAGGTGCCGCCGCCGGAGGCGACCATGTTCGCCTGGGCCAAGATCCCGGAAAAATTCCGCCATCTCGGCTCGCTGGAATTCTCCAAGCTGCTGGTGGAAAAGGCCGATATCGCGGTGGCGCCGGGTATCGGCTTCGGCGAGCAGGGCGATGATTATGTCCGCATCGCCTTGGTGGAGAACGAACACCGGCTGCGTCAGGCCGCGCGCAATCTCAAGCGCTTCTTCTCCTCGGCCGACGATACGCTGCACAATGTGATCTCGCTCAACGCGCGGCGCTGACGCTCTCAGCGTGCGGGATGCTGCGGTCACATGCCGGGCACGGCGAGGGGCGGCTTGGGTCGCCCCTTTTGACGAGTCGGACATCCTTGCGGGGGATCGACTCAGCCCATGGTGAAAGTTCCATCCGGGGTGACAAGCCGCGCGCCAGATGGCAGAAGGCGTGCCGAAGGCATTTTTCAAAGGACGATCTGATATGGCGGATGCGCTGAAACTGGGCGTTGCGGGTCTCGGAACGGTGGGGGCATCGCTGATGCGCATTCTCACCGAGCGACGGGAAAGCCTGGCGACGACCTGCGGCCGGCCGATCGAGGTCGTGGCGGTCACCGCCCGCAGCCGTGGCAAGGATCGCGGCATCGCGCTCGATGGCATCACCTGGTACGATGACGCGGCAACCCTTGCCCGTGAAGCCGAGATCGACGTGTTCGTCGAGCTGATGGGCGGGGCCGAGGATCCGGCCTATTCGGCCGTCAAGATCGCGCTCGGCCGCGGCCTGCATGTCGTCACCGCCAACAAGGCGCTCTTGGCCGCCCATGGCATGGAACTGGCCGCGCTGGCGGAAGAGCAGGGCGCGCTCTTGAACTACGAGGCCGCGGTGGCCGGCGGCATTCCCGTGATCAAGGCGATCCGCGAGTCGATGACCGGCAACACGATTTCGCGCGTCTATGGCATCATGAACGGCACCTGCAACTACATCCTGACGCGGATGGAGAAGGAAGGGCTGACCTTCGACGCCTGCCTGAAGGAAGCGCAACGGCTCGGCTATGCCGAGGCGGACCCGACCTTCGACATCGAGGGCAATGATACCGCCCACAAGCTCGCCATCCTGACCAGCCTCGCTTTCGGCACGGCGATCGCGCCCGATGACATCTATCTGGAGGGCATCTCCAACATCTCGATCGAGGACATCCAGGCGGCCGCAGATCTCGGTTACCGCATCAAGCTGCTCGGCGTCGCCCAGCGCACCGAGAGCGGCATCGAGCAGCGCGTGCATCCGACCATGGTGCCGATCGCCTCCGTCATCGCCCAGGTCGATGGCGTCACCAATGCCGTGGCGATCGAGGCGGATATTCTCGGCGAGCTTTTGATGGTCGGCCCCGGCGCCGGCGGCAATGCCACGGCCTCGGCCGTACTCGGCGATATTGCCGACATCGCCAAGAGCCGCCCGGGCGCCCAGCGCGTTCCGGCCTTCGGCCGCCCCACCGACGCGCTGCTGCCCTATCGCCGCGCGCAGATCCAGAATCACGAGGGCGGCTATTTCATAAGGCTCAAGGTTCAAGACCGGACCGGCGTCTTCGCCTCCATCGCCACCGCCATGGCCGCCAACGGCATCTCGCTCGAATCGATCATGCAGCACTCCAAGAAGCCTGTCGAAGAGGGCGCGCAGACGATCATTCTCGTTACCCATGCGACGCATGAGGAATCGGTGCGCAAGGCGGTCGGCGTCATTCGCGGCGAAGGCTATCTGATGGGCGAGCCGCAGGTGATCCGCATCGAGCGGCCGAAGGACGTCTGATCGGGAAGGGCGCGCAAAGCCGATGATGGACGCGCCGGACCCCGTTCCGCGTGCCTTCCTGAATGTCGAGCAATCGGTGACCGGGCAGCGCTGGGTTGCTCGGCTCGATCAGGCGGGGCTCAACCGATCACTTGCCATTGCCCAGGTGCATGGCCTGCCGGAGCTTGTGGCCCGCGTGCTGGCGGGGCGCGGCGTGGTGCAGGACGATGCCCTGCGCTTTCTCGATCCGACGATCCGCGATCTGATGCCCGACCCGCGCAGCCTGACGGATTGCGCCAAGGCCGCAGCCCGCATTTCCGAAGCGATCGAGCGGCGCGAGCAAGTGGCGATCTTCGGCGATTACGATGTCGACGGCGCCTCGGCCTCCGCGCTGATGTTCCGGCTGCTCGGCCATTTTGGCCTGGATTCGCGTATCTATATTCCCGACCGGATTTTCGAGGGCTACGGCCCCAATCCGGCGGCGATCAACCAGCTGATCGATGAGGGGGCGCGCCTGATCGTCACCGTCGATTGCGGTTCCACCAGCCACGAATCGCTCGAAGCGGCGGCTGCGCGCGGCATCGACGTGGTGGTGATCGACCATCACCAGGTCGGCGTCGACCTGCCGCCCTGCCATGCTCTCGTCAATCCCAATCGCGAGGACGATCTCTCCGGCCAGGGCCATCTCTGCGCCGCCGGCGTGGTGTTTCTCGTGCTGGTCGAGGTGCTGCGCCAGCGCCGGGAGGCGGGGGATGCCCGCGCGCGTGACTTCGACCTGCTCGGCCTGCTCGATCTCGTGGCGCTCGCCACCGTCTGCGATGTGGTGCCGCTGAAGGGGCTGAACCGCGCCTATGTGGTCAAGGGGCTGATCGCCGCCCGCCACATGAAGAATCCTGGCCTCGCCGCCATCTTCCGCCAGGCCGGTATCGGTGGCCCGGTCACGCCCTATCATTTCGGCTTCGTCGTCGGCCCGCGCATCAATGCCGGCGGGCGCATCGGCGATGCCGCGCTCGGCAGCCGGCTGCTCACGCTCGACGATCCGCACAAGGCGGCCGAAATCGCCGCCTTGCTGGAGGATCTCAACCGCGAGCGCCAGGCGATGGAAAAGGCGATGCTCGCCGAAGCGGAAGCCGAGGCGATGGTGGAATATGGCGATGGCTCGACTGCTGGCGTGATCCTCACGGCGCGCGAGGGCTGGCATCCCGGCATTGTCGGGCTGATCGCCTCCAGGCTCAAGGAGCGTTTCCGCCGCCCGGCCTTCGCCATCGCCTTCAACCCGAACGGCACCGGTACCGGCTCCGGCCGCTCGATCAGCGGGTTCGATATCGGCAGGCTGGTGCGCGCCGCCGTGTCCGAGCGCCTGCTGGTCAAGGGCGGCGGCCATGCCATGGCGGCCGGACTGACGGTCGAAAAGGCCAAGCTCGGCGCACTGCGAAACTTCTTAGAGGATCGGGCCCGCGCCGCCGTCAGCGAACTGGCGGCCAGCGAAGTGCTGAAGATCGATGGCGCGCTGGCGGCCTCGGGCGCCACCTTCGCGCTGATGGACCAGATCGACAGCGCCGGCCCCTATGGCGCGGGCCATCCGCAGCCGATCTTCGCGCTTCCGGCCCATCGCGTGCGCGATGTCCGCCCAGTTGGCGAAAGCCATGTCAAGGCGACGCTAGAGGCCCAGGACGGAAGCCGGATCGACGCGATGGCCTTCCGCGCCGTCGGCGGCCCGCTCGGCGATTTCCTGCTCGGCGCGCGCGGCAATCTCGTTCATGTCGCCGGGGCGCTCTCTGCCGACACCTATCAGGGCCTGCGCCGGGTGCAGCTGCGCATCATCGACGCGGCGGTGGCGCGGTAGAGGCCCGCCATCTCCGGGAGATGACAGGTGCGGGGACCGCTTAGGGCTTCTTCAGCACCTTGAAGGCGTAGAACTGGGTCTTCTGCTCCGGCGAGAAATTATTGTCGGATACGAAGATCAGGAGGTCGCTGCCGTCCTTGCCCCTGGCCAGCGTCATGCCCTCGATATTGTCGGGCGTGAGGCCGAAGGCGCGCATGTCCATCACCAGGCTGCGGCGCACCGGGATGACGGGCGTCTCCGCCTTGGCAAGCGAGGCAATGCCGGAAATGTCGGTCGCGCCGGAAAGATCGATCATATAGACCTTGATATTGAAGCCGAAGCCCTTGGCAAAGCCGCGCTCGACCGCCAGCAGCCGATGATCGTCCAGCGCCAGAATCTCCGACAGACCATTGTCCTTCCAGCCCTTTTCCTCGCTCGGCGCCTGGGGGATCGGCGCGATCGTATAGGCATATTCCGCCTTGGGCGCGCCGCTGTCCGCATCATAGCGGATCAGCCGCGACAGGCCGCCATGCAGCAGGTCGGCGATCGGCCCGTCCTGGTTCAGCGTTTCCTCGGTGCCGACAACAAGATCGCCGGAGGACAGGAAGGTCAGACCCTCGAAAGCGAGATTATCGCGAATACCGGCGGACTTGTCGGCAAGCGGAGCGAAGCCGACCGGCAGGACGAATTCACGCCGGAAACTGCCATCGGCATTCATCTCGCGCACGAAGGGCGGCAGAAGCTGCTTGGCGTCGCCCTCACTTGTCCAGGCGATCCCTGCCTTGCTGAAACGGATCGCTTCCGGATCCACCATCTTCGGCGCAAAGGGCTTTCCATCCTTGTCCTGCAGCGTCACGCGCTTCAGCACCGTCACATCATGGATGCCCGCGCTGTCCGCATCGATGGCCAGTTCATAATAGCGCGCCGGCGCCTTTTCCGAGCGATCATCCGAAATGGCGATGAAATGCCCCGTCGCCGGATCGAAATCCAGGCCGGACAGGCCGCCGAGTTCCACACCGTCGATCACCGTGCCCGTGGGGATCACGAATTCGCCGGCATAGGCGAGCGCGATCTGCGCGCCGCAATCGCCGAAAGGGCAGGGATTGCCGATGGTCTGGCCGATCTCCGTGGCTGCGGCCGGCATGGCCAGCGGCGCCAGGATCGACAAAGCGAGAATCGTGGAGGAGAACAATCGGGTCAGCATGAGAACCTCGCAGCGGACGATGCGTGAGGTTTTGCTGATGCAGCGCTTCTATTGCGCCGGTGCGACAGACAGGCTAGCGGCCCATGAATTTTTGATGATGGCGACGGTATCGCCCGCCACGGTGCAGCCAAGGCAGCGAGAGGACGACGACTCACCGCCCGACGCAGGGTCAGATCTCAAAGACAGTCATTTCTGGAGAAAGGGTGGCACGCCCTAGGGGAGTCGAACCCCTCTTTTCAGAATGAAAATCTGACGTCCTAACCGATAGACGAAGGGCGCATGCCGTAGAAACCGTCGGGTGTTTCCCGCCGCTCTCGTGGGGCTGCTTATAGCTTCGGCCGTATGAGGCCGCAAGCCCCAAAGTGATGAAAGTGAAGCCTTTTTTTGATTTTTCTTCTCGCCCGGAGAGGCCTGTGGATAAGCACGAAAACGGGCGAAAAATGCAAAAAGCCCGTCCGCAGGACAGGCTTGAAACAAACACATCGAAGGGGATGATGGCACGCCCTAGGGGAGTCGAACCCCTCTTTTCAGAATGAAAATCTGACGTCCTAACCGATAGACGAAGGGCGCATGCCGCCGAGACTGTGTGGCGTTTCGTTGTCGCCGCGTCGTCTCGTGGGGGTGCTTATAATCAGCACCTTCGCAGGGCGCAAGCAGGAAAATCGGATTCTTTCATTTTTTTGACATGTTGGAGCGCAAAGGCGCATTTCCCTGCGAAATCATGTGTTTGCGCCTGTGGATTGAGGCGCGTCCACAGGCCTTCGCGGGTGGGGGCACTGTAAGCGGCGCGAAACAGGCCGTGCAAAGCAAGGCTGCCGTCGGCGGTCCGGCCAGCCGCGATCACACGTTGCGCGGGGCACATCCCCAGTTCCAGTCGCGGCGCTTGCCCGTGTCCACATGGACGGACTGGGTGTGGCAATAGGTACCGACCCCGCCGACATTGGGCAGCGAGCGCAGATAGCCGGCCAGCTGCAACTTGTCGACGCCGGCCACCTGAATATCGGCCGCCTCGCAGGTCAGGTGCCGCGATTTCGGCGCGCCGCCGACGCGGGCATTGTGGACCGGGGTGCGATGGCCCGAGGTGACGAGAACCTTGCGGCCAAACCGCGTCTCGACCGATTTCAGAATGGCTTTCAGATCCGGGCGAAAGCAGCTGCTGTCCACCTGCGGCTGTTCGAGCCAGAAGCCGCGCGCCGCCAGCCGGGCGAGACCGGGCAGGGAGGCCTGGGTGATGCGCGGGCTGTTGTCGTCATGCTCGGGATCGGTATCGTCGACCGTGGCGAACATCGAGCGGGCGCGGATGCCCGGCAGCGGGTGATAGCTCAGGGCCGCGACCTGCTGCGGCGTGGCGCCGGCCTGCGGCACCACCGCTTTGGCCCCAGCTTTGGCCACGCCCGGCTTGGCGGATTTCGCAAAAAGGCCGATCAGCGAGTCGCCCGGCCTGGCGGCCTCCGGCGCCGGGGCGATCGAGCTTTCCGGCATTGCCGCCTGCGGTTCCGCAGGCGCGGGCGCGACCGGGCTTGCGGTCTGCGGATAGGCGGCAGGGCTGGCCGGCGCCTCGAACAGGCTGCGCGGCGCGCCGCCCTGGCCCGGCTGGCGGCTGGAAAAAATGCTGCCGGCCATGGCATTGACCGCCGTGCCCTGCATCACCACGCCGCTGCCATCGGGACTGTTGAGCGGTGCGGGCGTTTCCGCCGCCGTCGCGGTGGTGGCCGCCGTCGCCGGCTGCGGCGCAAGCACGGCAGGCTGTGCGGAGGCTGCCTGTGGATGGGCGAGGGCGGGCTGCACGACGGCGTCGGCCGCCTGCGCGCTCGCCGCCCCTTTGGCGGGTCCCTTTGCGGCCGCTTCTTCCTGCGCCGCCTCATAGAGCGCATCGGCCGCCTTGTCGGCGCTGTCCTTGCTGGTCATGCAGCCGGAGAGAAGGCAGGCGGAGGCCAGAAGGCCGAGGATCAGGCGGGAGCGGGTGCGGGGGGAGTGGCGGATCACGCGGGCAGGCCTCCATCGCCTTTTGCCGGCGCGGGCATGATCGGTCGCGATCCGTTCTGCCCTGCCGCCGGCTGGAATCGGGCTTGATGCCCGTCAGTCGGCGGCAAGGTGCGCGTTCAGCTTTGTGTGAGGCTTACCAGCTGCCGGTATTGGCCATGGAGGACCAGGGCTCCTGCGGCGCCAGACGTTCGCCCTTCTGCAGCAGTTCGATCGAGATGCCCTCCGGCGAGCGGATGAAGGCCATATGGCCGTCGCGCGGCGGGCGGTTGATGGTGATGCCGGCATCCATCAGCTTCTGGCAGGTCTCATAGATATTATCGACCTCATAGGCGAGGTGGCCGAAATTGCGCCCGCCCGTATAGTCCTCGTGATCCCAGTTCCAGGTGAGCTCGAGCAGCGGCGCGCTTGCGCTCTTCGCCTGATCGAGATCGTCGCGCGCGGCCAGATAGACGAGCGTGAAGCGCCCCTGTTCGCTCTCGATCCGGCGCACCTCGGTCAGGCCGAAGAGTGTGCCATAAAAGTGCAGAGCGGCGTCCAGATCGGTCACGCGGACCATGGTGTGGAGATAGCGCATGATGGTGTCCTTCGATGCGGTGGGATTCGGATGGGCAGGCTGGGCCAGTGTCGTGCGGGCGTGCGGCATCCGCTCAGAACCGGCTGCAAGGCCTATCTAATCGGTCATCAGCCAGGGGCAAGCCTCGCGATCTAGCCTCTTTCTCAAGGCGGCAAATTTCGTCCGAGGACTTGCGCAAGCCAGCGCAGCGGATGTTATGCTTCAGCCTTAAGAATCAGTAACCGCAGACCGTGTCGCGTATATCGAGGGCTGAGAATCTATGGCGGAAAGATTAACACCGAAGAGCCTCGCACGGGGGGACGACTTTGGCTCCGAAGCCCTCGACCTGATCGAGATCACCGGCGTCATCAAGTGGTTCGACGTTGCCAAGGGGTTCGGCTTCATCGTTCCTGACAACGGCATGCAGGACGTTCTGGTGCATGTCACCTGCCTGCGCCGCGACGGGATCCAGACGGTTCTGGAAGGTGCGCGCATCGTCGCGCTGATCCAGAAACGGGACAGGGGCTATCAGGCCTTCCGTATTCTCTCGATCGACCAGTCCACCGCCGTGCATCCCTCGCAGCTGCCGCCCGTGCGCACCCATGTTCAGGTCACGCCGACCAGCGGGCTGGAGCGGGTGATCGTCAAGTGGTTCAACCGCACCAAGGGCTTCGGCTTTCTCACCCGCGGCGACGGCACTGAAGACATCTTCATTCACATGGAAACCCTGCGCCGCTTCGGCCTGACCGAGCTGCGCCCGGGCCAGACCGTTCTCGTGCGCTTCGGCGATGGCGACAAGGGCCTGATGGCCGCGGAAATCCATCCTGACGTGCCCGCGCCCGTGGGCCGCGCGCATTAAATGCAGCATCCAGACCAGCGCAATGGCTGCGCCGGAGTGCTGAAATATAAGCCGGCTTACGAAAAAGAGAATTTTTCGTAAGCCGGCTTTTTGTTGTTGCGTCCGGGTGAGGAGATGCGTCGGGTTGCGCGAGCGGATGCCTCCGTCTTTTTGCCCGGAGGATATCTGTTCTGCCGGGTCGATCCCGGCGTCGGCCGCCTATTTCCGCTCCTCTTCGCGATTTCGTGTCCTCTGGCGCATCTCCACTTTTCGGCTCGACGCTCTGGCGCCTCAGGATCGTCCTATTTTGCTGGCTGGCTCGGCCGGGGCCTGTTACGCAGTCTTTGCGCGGCGGACGTACCGTCGCGTCGGCTCGCGCAATGCGGTGTCGAGCGGCGCAGATGACCGCGAGCGCGGCCAGAGGCGAGCAGGATTGCGGCCGCCTGCCTTCGGCGAGCCTGCCGCAGTCAATGCGACAAGGACACGCGGACGGCAGGACGAGGACAGTCCGATGAGGACAGGGAGGCCAAGCGGATGACCCGACAGTTTCAGCGCACGCAGCGGCAATCGCAACAGGACTTGGATCGCGCGCCCTTCCCGCAGGCGCGCATGGGGAGGGCCATTCCCCGTCCATCCGCGTTCCCCGCCCGCGCGCTCATCGTCATGGCGCTGCTCGTATCGCTCGCCATGCTGCTCGCGCTGTTTCGCCCGGACGGCGTGCGCGCCGACACGCTCGCCTTTTCCACGGCGCCGCTCGTCATTCACGCACAGGATGGACGGACGCATAATTTCACCGTCGAACTGGCGCTTGACGAGGACCAACGGGCCCAGGGCCTGATGTTTCGCCGCGCCATGGCGCCCGAGCACGGTATGCTCTTCGACTTCGGCGAGGTTCGCCGTGTGATGATGTGGATGAAGAACACCACTCTGCCGCTCGACATGCTGTTCATCGGCAGGAACGGCCGGGTGGAAACCATCCGCGAGAATGCGGTGCCCCAGTCGGAGGCCATCATCGATTCGGGAAAGCCCGTGGCGTTCGTTCTCGAACTGAATGCCGGCACGGTGAGCCGCCTCGGCCTCAAACCGGGCGACAGGGTGGAAACCGCTCGGATCCGCTAAAGCTTCGCAATCCTTACGCCGGATCTTCAGGCGCCGAGCTGCTTAGAGCATCAGACTGAAAATCGCCCGCAGTCCGATGCTCTAATTTTTTGTTTTTGTATCGGATTTTTCCGAAAACCGGTTGCCACTTTTCGGTCCGATGCTCTAGCCTGCGGAAGGGCTGATCCCCGCTGGCGCCTCTGATCAAAAAGCGGGAGCCGCTTTCCGGTCCGATGCCCTATCGCCACCAGTCCCCGGTCTCCGTCAGCGGCGCGATGCCCTCGGCATCCGTCCTTGCCGCCCGCTCCGCAATGCTGCGCCCCTCCAGGATGAAGCCGGGCGCGATATCGGCGAGCGGCAGGAGCACGAAGGCGCGCTCGGCCATGCGCGGATGCGGCAAAGTCAGCGCCGGCGTGTCCAGCCTGAGATCGCCATAGGTCAGCAGGTCGATATCGACCGTGCGCGGCCCCCAGCGCGCGATCCGCTCGCGCTTCATCGCCCGCTCCGTGGCCAGGCAGGCCTCCAGCAGCGCCTCGGCTGCCAGATCGGTTTCGACCGCCGCGCAGGCATTGGTGAACCAGGCCTGGTCGGTCACGCCCCAGGGCGGGGTGCGGAACAGGCGGGAAACGGCGAGAACGCGACAGTGATCAAGGGCATCCAGCCGGCGCAGGGCCTCGGCCAGAAGCGCGCGGCTGTCGCCAATATTGCCGCCAAGCCCGAGAAGCGCAGGCATGCTCATCGGCGAACCTCGACGCAGACCTGCGCATGGTCGAGAATGCCCTGGATCGGCACGCTCGGCTTGCGCAGGGTGATGCGCGCGCGCTGGATCTGCGGGAAGGTGGAAAGAAGCCTGACGGCGATATCATGCGCCAGCGTTTCGATCAGGCCGCGGCGCGTGGCCGTCACCACCGCCTCAATCGCCTGGAACACCTCGCCATAATGCACCGTGCCGTCGATCCGGTCGTCCACCAGCGCCGGACCGGCCTCCACCTCCAGCTCGCAATCGACGAAAAAGCGCTGGCCGAGGCTCGCCTCCTCCGCCAGCACGCCATGGCGGGCGAAGAAGGCGCAATTGGCAAGCGTGATCGCATAGGTGCTTGGCAGGGCGAAATCGGGCATGATGTCTCGAAGGCTGGAGGGCGGCATCCGCTGCGGCCGGGGCGGCGCGACGGGGCGTGGCCTCTGCATGCCATGCTTCGCGCGCTTCTGCCACCCGCGGGCCGCCTCCATGAAGCGCAAAAGCGGCATAGTCGGCTTTGGGGCCGACCATGGAGAAAGCGCCGGCCCTTCTGCCGCCGCTGTGGCGATCCTTTAGCAAGTGCACACGAATCATTGCCAAGCCGCGCGGCGCCGCACATTCTCGCGGGCTGAGCCGCCTCGGTCGATCTCCGGCGGGCGGTGCCCGTCGAAAATGGAGAAGCCGATGCCCTCGATCACGCCTGCCGCGCCTGTCTCTGCCCTTGCCTCCCGCACCCGCCGGCTTCTGCGCCGCGTGCTGCCGCCGCTCGCCGCCGCGCTCCTTGCGCTTGCCGGGCCAGCGCTTGCCGAAAACCGCGTGCTGCTGTCCTATGAGGCGACGCCGTCGCACGGCTTCGACCTGCCGAAGATGGCGGATGCGACCTATGCCGACCGCGCCGCCTTTGCCGGGAAGATGCTCGAAACCATTGTGCCCCGGATCGCCGAGGCCGTCGGCGTCGCGCCCGGCGCGCTGGAGACGGAGGTGACACCCGGCGGCTACATGCTCAAGACCAATGCCTCGCTGCAGAGCGAAAGCGAGATCGACGATCCCTTAGCCGACCGGCTGGCGGCCGCGCTCGGCTATGTCTTCCGTCAGGACAGCGTGCTCGTCTCGCGCTTCGACGATCCCAAGGGCAAGACCTTCTACGTCACCGTCTCCTTCCCCAAGGACACGCTGGATGCCAAGACGGCGCAGAGCTTCTTCGAAAAGGCCGATGCCACCGCAAAGGGCCTCGGCGGCGGCTATACCGCCTTCGGCGACGACCAGATCTTCCTCAATGTCACCGACGATGCCGGCAAGCCCTATAGCGGCCTGACGGACAAGGCGTTTCTCGAGGGTCTGACCAAGACCGCCGAAGCCTTCGCGCCGAACAAGCCGGCCATCTCGCAATCCGGCCAGGTCAATGCGCGCTTCGTCGGCAATGACTGGGAAAAATCGGCCAAGGGCGAGGATTATGTGAAGGCACTGGGCGGCGCCGGCGCGGCGGCGGTCACGGCGCTGGATGCGATCGAGGCCGATTACGCCAAGGAGGTGGAGACGGCGGCCAAGCAGTACGGCTGGAAATAGCCGGCGCAGGGACGTGCCCGGTCACGGCGCCCCCTCAGTCTCTTGCGGGCAGGAGCACCGGACCGAAAAGCGGGAAGCGGCTTTCGGGGAAAATCCGATCCAGAAACAAAAAACTGGCGCATCGGACTGCCTATGATTTTCAGTCCGACGCTCAAGCCGCGCGGACACGGCCCTGTCGCGACGTCAATGGAAAGGCGAACAGGCGCAATCGTGCCTGTCCTCACACCTTCGCCGGGTCTCACAGTCTGTCCAATAATCGCCGTTGGCCGCCTGCAAATGGCAATTTCTGCGCTTCCGGTGCTCACGGACCTTAAGGACGCTGCGCTCCGGTTCTCGAAATCACCCTTTTCGTCAGACCAACAGCAAGTCTTGAAAAGACTGTAAGGATGGCAGCTGTCGAAGCGCGCGATTCGCGCTTTTTGAAGCTTTCCTTCCGGCCGAAATTTGATGTCCCAGATCCGCCCGCTCGTTCCCCTGCTCGTCACTGCCGGCATTCTCATCGGCGGCAATGGGTTGCTCGCCACCTTCATCTCGCTCAGGGGCCTGCGTGAAGGCTTTTCGCCCAGCGTCATCGGCCTGATCGGCGCGGGCTACAATATCGGCTTTGCCATTGGCTGCGTCTATGTCACCCGCATCCTGCGGTCGATCGGCCATATCCGCACCTTCTCGGCCATGGCGGCGCTGGCGGCCGCCGCCTCGCTGTCGATGGCGCTGGTCATCGATCCCACTGTCTGGTTCGCCATGCGGCTTCTGGCCGGGCTGTGTCTGGCCAGCCTGTTCGCCACCGTGGAAAGCTGGCTGAATGCGCGGGTGACCAACGACAACAGGGCCCGCACGCTCTCGGTCTATCGGCTGGTGGATCTCGGCTCGGTCACCGCGGCCCAATATCTGATCCCGGCCATCGGCGTGGATGGCTTCGGCCTGTTTGCGGTGATCTCCATGGCGCTCAGCCTGTCGCTGGTGCCGATCTCGCTGGCCGACCGCTCCAGCCCCGCCCCGCCCGAGGCCTTCCGCTTCGATTTGAAAGCCCTGTGGTCGGTCTCGCCGCTGGCCACCGTCGGCGCGATCGTGGTCGGCCTGACCACTGCGCCGTTCCGCTCGCTGGGGCCGATCTATGCCGCCGATATCGGCCTGTCGGTCACGGCCATCGCCACCTTCATGAGCGCCGGCATCATCGGCGGCGTGGTGCTGCAATATCCGCTCGGCCTTTATTCCGACCGGCTGGACCGGCGCCGGATCATCCTGGCCGCCGGCATCGGCTCGCTGGTGTCGGTGCTCTATCTGGCCTTCTTCGCCGGGCAGGACGAGACCCGCAACATCATCGGCATCTTCCTGTTCGGCGCCTTCGCCATGCCGCTCTATTCGCTCTGTTCCGCCCATGCCAACGATCATGCCGCCCCCGGCCAGCATGCGCTGGTCTCCGCCGGCATCCTGTTCTTCTGGTCGCTGGGCGCGATCGTCGGGCCGCTCGGCGCCTCGCTGCTCATCGACCATTTCGGCAGCCGCGCGCTGTTCCTCTATATGTCGGTGGTGCTCGCCGGCTTCATTGTCTACACGCTCCTGCGCATGCGCGCGCGTGGCGGCGTGGAGATCGGCCGGCGGCAATTGCGGTTCCGGGCGCTGTTGCGCGTCTCCGCCTATTTCAATCGCCTTCCCGCCCGTCCGGATACGCCCCACACGCCGCCGGCCCATCCACAAGCCGACAAGCAGGATTGATGGCAGGATTGATGAATTGATCTCTCAAGTTTAAAGAAGCATCCAGTCAGATCCGCCTCGGAGCTCCTTTCATGATGCCGCTCTCCCGCCGCACACTTCTCAAGGGGTCGGCTGCCGCCGCCTGCGCCGCGCTCGGCGCCGGTCTTGCGCGCCACGCCGGCGCCAGCGCAGCACCCGTGCCGCTCACCGCCCGGCCGGCCCGGCTCAGCATCGGCGCCGCCACCGGCCCGAGCGATGTGATGACCTATAGCCTCGACGATACGGCCGAGGCCGCGCCGCCGCCGGTCCTGCGCATGCGCAAGGGCGAACCCTTTGCGGCCCGCTTCACCAACCACCTCGCCGAACCGAGCACGGTGCACTGGCATGGCTTGAGGATCGACAATGCCATGGATGGCGTGCCCGAGCTGACGCAGCCCTATGTCTATCCCGGCGATGGCTTCGACTATCGCTTCACCCCGCCCGATGCCGGCACCTTCTGGTATCATCCCCATTGCAACACGCTGGAACAGATGGGCCGGGGCCTGACCGGCGTGATCGTGGTGGAGGATCCGACCGATCCGGTGTTCGACGCCGAGATCGTGCTCAACCTGCGCGACTGGCGGCTGCGCCCGGACGGCACCTTCCTGGAAACCTTCAAGCCGCGTGATGCTGCCCGCAGCGGCACGTTCGGCACGCTGCGCACCGCGAACTGGCGCGATGCGCCGGTGATCGATGCGCCGGCCGGCGGGCTGGTGCGGCTGCGGCTGGCGGCGACCGATGTCACGCGGATCTACACGCTGGGGCTCAAGGGCGCCGCGGCCGTGATCATCTCGCTCGACGGCCATGCCACGCCGGCGCCGCTGCCGCTCGACCAGCTGGATCTCGCCCCCGGCCAGCGCGCCGATCTCGTCGTTCACATGCCCGAGACGGAGGGCACGGTGGTGACGCTCACCAATTTCCGCGGCTCAAATCCCTGGACGGTGGCGAGCCTGCGGGCCGTCGGCGCCGCCGCCCGTCGCGACCTGCGGGATGTCAGGGCGCTGACCCCCAACCATCTCACCCCTTTCGACGCCTCCTCCGCCATCCGCATTCCGCTGGACTTCACGGCGACCGCCGAGCATGCGCCGGCTCCGAGCCTCTGCGGCTCGATCGGTTATACGTTCTGGGCGATCAATAAGGTGCCGTGGCAGGGCGACACGGCCGATCCGATGGGGCCGCTGGCCGAGCTGAAGCTCGGCAAGAGCTATATTCTCGAAATGGCCAACCGCACGCCGCACGCCCATCCGATCCACCTGCACGGGCTTGCCTTCACCCTTCTCTCCTCCAGCAAGCGCACCAGCCTGCCGCCGCCGACCGACACCATTCTCCTGCAGCCGGACGAGCAGGCGGAGCTATCGCTGGTGGCCGACAATCCCGGCGACTGGATGCTCCATTGCCACATCATCGAACATCAGAAGAGCGGCATGTCGGCCTATTTCCGTGTGGTATAGCTTTTTTCATTGAGGCGGGCGGCGTGACGGTCTAAATCGGGAAAAGTCGCATTTTTGCCATCTTGATTGAAGTTTGATGATCAGCACCACAGCCGAACTCCGCGATGCCTGTGAAAAGCTCGCAGCCGCGCCCTATCTGACGATCGACACGGAATTCCTGCGCGAGACGACCTTCTGGCCGCAGCTCTGCCTGATCCAGATGGCCGGACCAGACATTGCCGTGATCGTCGACCCGCAGGCGCCGGGACTGGATCTTTCGCCCTTCTTCGCGTTGATGGCCAATCCCGAGGTGATCAAGGTGTTCCACGCCGCAAGGCAGGACATCGAGATCATCTTCCACCTCGGCGGTCTGATCCCGCATCCGATCTTCGATACGCAGGTGGCCGCCATGGTCTGCGGCTTCGGCGACAGCGTCTCCTATGACCAGCTGGTCAACCGCATCAAGAATGTGCAGATCGACAAGTCCTCGCGCTTCACCGACTGGAGCCGCCGCCCGCTCTCCGAAAAGCAGCTCGACTATGCGCTTGCCGACGTCACCCATCTGCGCGACGTCTACGCCCATCTGAAGGCCGAGCTGGAGCGCGAGGGCCGCGCAAGCTGGCTGGCCGACGAGATGGCCGTGCTCGAGGCGCGCGAGACCTATGACATCGACCCGGAAAATGCCTGGCAGCGGCTGAAGATGCGTCTGCGCAAGCCAGTGGAGCTGGCCGTGCTCCAGCGCATCGCCGCCTGGCGCGAGCGCGAGGCACGCAATCGCAACGTGCCCCGCGGCCGCATCTTGAAGGACGACGCCCTTTACGAGATCGCCCAGCAGCAGCCCCGCGATGCCGAGGCCATGTCGCGGCTGCGCACCGTGCCGAAGGGCTGGGAGCGCTCCGCCGCCGGCGGTGCCATTCTCGCCGCCGTCAACGAGGCGCTGGACCTGCCCAAGGCCGATCTTCCCCGGCTGCCCCGCACGACCCAGTCGCCCGAAGGCGCAGGCGCCGCCTCAGAATTGCTGAAAGTGCTGCTGAAGCTGACGGCCGAAAAGCAGGGCGTCGCCGCCAAGGTGATCGCCAGCAGCGACGATCTCGACAAGATCGCCGCCGAAGGCGACAAGGCCGATGTCGCCGCGCTCAAGGGCTGGCGCCGCGACTTGTTCGGCGAGACCGCGCTCAAGCTGATCCAGGGCGACGTCGCGCTGCGCTTCGTCGACCGTAAGATCGAAACGGTGGAACTCTGATCCTTTCAGCGCGCACAGAAGCCTTCTTATAAAAAGGTTGGGCACAAAAGGCCCGGGAATCTGCAATCTTTCCCATTGCCCTCCCGCAAGCGAGCGTGTATCCAACCCGCGAAAGACGCAGTTGAGGGCTCCAAGCCATCGTCTTTCGCATCCCTGCTAGAAGGCGGGATGAGAGCCGCAGCCCCTTGGGGCACAGGCTATGTCGGAGTGTAGCGCAGTCTGGTAGCGCATCTGGTTTGGGACCAGAGGGTCGGGAGTTCGAATCTCTCCACTCCGACCATCATAATCACAACAGCATTGTAAGGTTACCGCCGCGTCCCGCTTTTGCGGCGTTCGTCTTGTTGTGCCTTAAGCCTGGATACGCCTCCTGCGCGACCGCAAGCCCCTCTTGCGGTGAGAGCTTCGCAAGCTATGAGCGACTCGTTTCGTTGCGACGACACGCCTGCTCTGGTCGCATGAGATCAATCGGACTCATCTCTCATGCTTTCAGAAAGTCCAGCCATTCATCGGTACGGCCAGGCGAAATAACGAGGATTTCTGCACGGACCACGCCCTCGGCGACGAAAGGGTCTTCCTGCACACGTCGCTCGATCTCCTCCGGCGATGCATTGTGCGCGAGGATCGCACCGCCGGCATTTGGCTGAAGACTTCCGACCAACAGAAACACGCCATCGTCGAAACCACGTTTGATCCAGGCATTATGCCCTTCCATGAACTGGGGGGCCTTGGTTTTGTCGGCGAAGCGAAGGGTAATGACAAACATGATTGCTCCATCAGGCGGACTGTTAGAGCATCGGACTGGAAACCATACGCAGTGTGATGCTCTAGAGTTTTGTTTTCGCATCGGATTTTTCCGAAAACCGGTTCCCACTTTTCGGTCCGATGCTCTAGAATTGAGGGGATGATGTGACCGGGCATTGTGCCTGCAGCCACGCTTCCATATCGGCGACCTCGCGGCGGATGAAATCTCCGTCGCGGAAGGCCGTTGCAAGGGTGGCAACACCTTGGCTGCGCATCAGCAGGTGGAGAGCCAGCGCCTCCGCCTCCGTTTCGCGGCCAAGCGCCGCGAACTGCCGGGCAAGCCAATCGCGGTAAAGGGCGAACAGGTGCGCCGCGTCGTCCTTTGCCACGTGATCGAGTTTCGCCAGCTCATTGCAAAGCGTGCCGACCGGGCAACCATAGTCCATGATCTTTGCGCTGTTGGCGATGAGGAGGCGGATGAAGCGCCGGATACGGTCCAAGGGTGATCCTGCATCCTCTTGCCAGGCGTTCAGCATAGCGCCTGTCTTTGCGATGCGCCGCTCGATGACCGCCTCGAGAATCTGGTCCTTGCTCTTGAAGTGGTAATAGAAATTGCCTCGCGACAGGCCGACCTCCCCGGCGATATCGGCAAAGGAGGTGGCTTCGTAACCGTGCTCATAGAAGAGCTTGTCGGCGACGTCCACGATTTGCCGGCGGGTCTCGATCGCGCTCATTGCAGCACTCCACGATCATGGCGCGACAAACAAAGGT
The DNA here is from genome assembly GCF_001938945.1 of Xaviernesmea rhizosphaerae. Taxonomy (GTDB): domain Bacteria; phylum Pseudomonadota; class Alphaproteobacteria; order Rhizobiales; family Rhizobiaceae; genus Xaviernesmea; species Xaviernesmea rhizosphaerae. Next base: position 2,096 of record NZ_MKIO01000029.1, on the reverse strand, counting down.
CCGAAATCGCGCCTAGGACGTATGACCTAAAGATATCTAGGGCGAATGTCCTAAAAAGGCAACGCCGAAACGAGCCGATCGCGCGGCAAGGGGATAGAAAGTCAGGCAGCCATATGTGGAAGGAAATCGGCGCGCGGCGGCATGGGCCGATGGTAGACTGAGAATGTCAGCCAAGATGGCGGAAGAGGTGGGATTCGAACCCACGGTACGGTTTCCCGCACGCCGGTTTTCAAGACCGGTTCCTTAAACCACTCGGACACTCTTCCATCTAATTGATATCAAAGCGGTTTTTTCTTCGACATCGTAGGAGAAAAACGCCTGTTGCTACGCACTTTGCAACTATTTCGTTTTTCGACTTGCGCTTATAGCCGCTTGCAACGCCGCGTCAACCTGTTCCGCCGCGTCGGCCTGCATTCCGGGCATGACGTGCGAATACAAATCGAGTGTGATCCCGATCGTAGAGTGCCCCAGGCGCTCGCTTGCGACCTTCGGATGAACGCCGGCGGCCAGCATCTGCGATGCGTGGGTGTGCCGCAGATCGTGGAAGCGGATACGGGGAAGATCAGTCTTCGCCAGCAGTCGCGTCCATTCGTGCGTCAGCGATACCGGTTTCAGCGGCCGACTGTCCACTTGAGCAATGACGAACGCGTCATCTCCTGGCCTGAGGCCGATCCTCAGTTGCTCTTCAGCCTGTCGCGCACGGTGCGCCTTCAATTCCGTCGCCATCATGGAGGACAATGCAACAGTGCGGGCCTTGCCTGACTTCGGCGCCTTGTATCGCACCTCCGTCCCTACCTGCTCCGCATCCGTCTTGCCATCCTGCGGTCCGGCATCGAACTGCCTGACGGCGGACAAAGCCGGATCGGCGATATCGTCGATTATCCCGACACTATCGCCCATGCGCTGATGGGCAAGGGCGCTGCGGACTTTGCGCCGCCGGATGCGGTTCCGACACAGGCCGAACCGGTTCCCGACCGTATCGAGGACGCGGCGAAAGATGGCGATTAACCCCGTCCTTGTCCGCATCGCAACAGTCAATGGAACGCCTGTCGTTGCGGACATTTCCCAAGGCATCAGCGGCGGCAGCCCTATCCTGACACGCGTTACTCTGACGGCCGACTATCGGCTTGAGTGGGTGCCAGGGTGGCCGGATCGGCCCAACGTGGGGGGCGAGGTTGCCAAGCGTCGGGCCGTGCTTCCGACCGGCTCGACATTTGATTTTCTCTTGCCGGAGGCTGCGGCTTTGGTTGCGGCTGGCGCGGCAGTTTTCGTTTGAAAGGGTCCGACATGGCCAGGGCATACAGATTTGAGACCACCGGCAAGAGCGCCGAGAAGAAGACAGACGATCGGACGGCGGACGGCCTTTCCATGGTTCGCAAGATCGCGCAAGGCGAGCAGCGGCTTGCAAAGCCGGATGAGGACCGAGAATGAACGTCATCCGCAAGTTTTCCCCGGGCGGCAGCGTCCCGGCGGTAGCGAACACGGCAGCGTTTAACGACGGCAAATCCCGGCGCGTTGTGCTGCTATGCTCAACCGATGATATCGACCGTACGGGTGATATCGTTGTGCAGACCGGGATTGATTTGCAGGCGTATCGACAAAACCCGGTCATTCTCTGGCAGCACGACCACGGATCGCCGATCGCCAGGGCGACCGACGTTCGCTTGAGCGGCAACAGCCTTGAAGCCGAATGTGAGTTTCCGCCAGCTGGCGTGTCCGCTCTTTCCGATCAGATTTATGCGCTGGTGCGCGCCAACGTCATCGCAGGCGTTTCCATCGGCTTCCGTCCGCTCGAAAGCCTGCCGCTGGACAAGGGCAATCCCATGAAGGGCCCGCAGCGCTACACGAAGTCCGATCTTCTCGAAATCAGTCTCGTGTCGGTCCCCTGCAATCCGGCCGCCCGTGTGACGTGGAAATACGCCGAGGGCGACAAGAAAGCGAAGCGAAAGGCCGAGGCCGAGGAACTTCGGCGAATAGGTGAAGTCCAAAAGCTACGGCTTAAGCAGTTGCATCAAATCTAGGCTCAGGACCTATTAATTTGGTTTGAGATGTGATTCACGGTTTCGGAAAGGAGACCGTGATGAGTGATGTGTTTT
>NZ_MKIO01000028.1 GCF_001938945.1 Xaviernesmea rhizosphaerae | reverse complement strand
CCCGGCGCGCCGCGACGATCGCACGGCCCGCCCGCAGGCCGGCCGCCCTGCGCCCGCCGCAGCTCCGGCAACCCCGGCGCCGGCCGGCCTTCGTGGCCGCAAGGCGGACGACGAGGACGACAGCAAGAGCCGTGGCGGCGCGCCCGCCCGCGGCAAGGTCACCCGGCCCGAGCCGGCCAAGGTCCCAGCCCGGCCGAAGACCGAGGACGAGCGTCGCAAGGGCAAGCTGACGCTGACCGCAGCGCTTGATGACGAAGGTGGCGCCCGCGGGCGTTCGCTGGCCGCCATGCGCCGCCGCCAGGAGAAGTTCCGCCGCAGCCAGATGCAGGAGACCCGTGAAAAGGTCACCCGCGAAGTGATCCTGCCGGAGACCATCACGATTCAGGAACTGTCGCAGCGCATGTCCGAACGCGCCGTCGACGTCATCAAGTACCTGATGAAGGAAGGCCAGATGATGAAGCCGGGCGACGTCATCGACGCCGATCTGGCCGAACTGATCGCCTCCGAATTCGGCCATACGGTCAAGCGCGTTTCGGAATCCGACGTCGAGGAAGGCATCTTCGACATGGCGGACTCAGGCGAACAGCAGCCGCGTCCGCCGATCGTCACGATCATGGGTCACGTCGACCACGGCAAGACCTCGCTGCTCGACGCCATCCGGCAAGCCAATGTGGTGGCCGGCGAAGCGGGCGGCATCACCCAGCATATCGGTGCCTATCAGGTCGAGCAGAACGGTCACAAGATCACCTTCATCGACACGCCCGGCCACGCCGCCTTCACGGCCATGCGTGCCCGCGGTGCGCAGGCAACCGACATCGCCGTTCTGGTGGTGGCGGCCGATGACAGCGTCATGCCGCAGACGATCGAGTCCATCAACCACGCCAAGGCGGCGGGCGTGCCGATCATCGTGGCGATCAACAAGATCGACAAGCACGAGGCAAAGCCGGAAAAGGTTCGCCAGCAGCTGCTTCAGCACGAAGTCTTCGTGGAATCGCTCGGCGGTGAAGTGCTCGACGTCGAAGTGTCGGCCAAGAACAAGGTCAATCTCGACAAGCTGCTGGAAGCCATCCTGCTTCAGGCCGAAATCCTCGATCTGCGCGCCAATGCGGACCGCACGGCCGAGGGTGTCGTCATCGAAGCCCAGCTCGATCGCGGCCGCGGCGCCGTGGCCACCGTGCTGATCCAGAAGGGCACGCTGCGCCCCGGGCAGATCATCGTCGCCGGCGACCAGTGGGGCCGCGTGCGCGCGCTGGTCAACGACAAGGGCGAGCACGTCAAGGAAGCCACGCCGGCCATGCCGGTGGAAATCCTCGGCCTGTCCGGCACCCCGGCAGCCGGCGACCGTTTCGCCGTGGTGGAAAACGAGGCCCGCGCCCGCGAGATCTCGGAATACCGCCAGCGTCTGGCCCGCGACAAGGCGGTTGCCCGCCAGTCCGGCCAGCGTGGTTCGCTCGAGCAGATGATGAGCCAGCTGCAGACCTCCGGAATGAAGGAGTTCCCGCTTCTCATCAAGGGCGACGTGCAGGGCTCGATCGAAGCCATTGCCGGCGCGCTGGAAAAGCTCGGCACCGAAGAAGTGCGGGCACGGATCGTCCATTCGGGCGCCGGCGCCATCACGGAATCGGATATCTCGCTGGCCGAGGCTTCGAATGCCGCGATCATCGGCTTCAACGTCCGCGCCAACGCTCAGGCGCGCACGGCGGCCGAGCGCGCCGGTATCGAGATCCGCTATTACAACATCATCTACGATCTGGTGGATGACGTGAAGGCGGCGATGTCCGGCCTGCTCTCGCCCGAGCGGCGCGAGACCTTCCTCGGCAATGCCGAGATCCTGGAGGTGTTCAACATCACCAAGGTCGGCAAGGTCGCGGGTTGCCGTGTGGTCGAAGGCAAGGTCGAGCGCGGTGCCGGTGTGCGCCTGCTGCGCGACAACGTCGTCATCCACGAAGGCAAGCTCAAGACGCTCAAGCGCTTCAAGGACGAAGTGGCCGAAGTGCCGATGGGTCAGGAATGCGGCATGGCCTTCGAGAACTACGAAGACATTCGCGCCGGCGACGTTATCGAATGCTTCCGCGTGGAGCACATCACCCGCACGCTGTAAGCGGCCGACGGGTCCAGCCATCCCAAAGCCCGTCCCGGCCAAGTGCCGGGGCGGGCTTTTTCGTGACGAGGCCGTCGAAGGCTTGAGCGTCCGGCGAGCCTGTCTTGGCCCAAGCTTTGCCACGGCATCCTTATCCTGTAGGCAGATCCTGCGACCCGAACCAGAGCGAGGCTCTCATGACCGACCAGGTTCCCCCTCCCCTCCCATCAGCGGCCGACACGGACACACCGGCGCAGAAGCCGCGCGTGAGCATTCTCTACTGCACGCAATGCAACTGGCTGCTGCGCGCGGGCTGGATGGCGCAGGAGCTCCTGCAGACCTTCTCCGACAGCCTCGGCGAGGTCGCGCTGATCCCCGGCACCGGCGGCGCTTTCGAGATCCGGCTGGATGGCGCGCTGATCTGGGAGCGCAAGCGCGACGGCGGTTTCCCGGGGCCGAAGGAGCTGAAGCAGCGCATTCGTGACGTGATCGATCCCACCCGCGATCTCGGCCATACCGACCGCATCAAGCCATGATCCTCGCAGTGCTCGGCGGCGTCTTCCTCGCGGCCTTTCTTTCTGCCACACTTCTGCCCGGCGCCTCCGAAGCCGCCTTTCTGGCGGCGGTCACCCGGGATGCAGCGCCGCCTGTCAGCCTTCTGGTCGCCGCCACCAGCGGCAATGTGCTCGGCAGCCTGGTCAACGCCCTGCTCGGACGCTTTTTTCTCCGGTTTGAGGATCGCCGCTGGTTTCCGGTCTCGCCAGCAGCGCGGGCGCGGGCGGAGCGGCTGTTCCACCGTTTCGGCCATCCGGTCCTGCTCTTTGCCTGGCTGCCTGTCATCGGCGATCCGCTGACCCTGGTGGCCGGCTTCCTGCGCATGCCGCTCCTGCCCTTCCTGGTCTATGTCACCCTCGGCAAGGCCGCCCGCTATGCCGCCCTGCTCTGGCTGGCGGATGCGGGCCGCAGCTTCTTTTGAGGGGCCTGTGTGCGGGATCGCCAGGGACCACCCGCGCTTGGGAGCGGGCTGCGCCGGGCGACCCCCGATGCCGTGGCCGAGAGGAGATGACATGCGCCGCCACATCGGGCTTCAGAGGCTTGTTCGATTGAAGAGAGCTTGACCGAAATTATGCAGCGACTTTCAAGTTGCGTTCTCAGCCTGTCGGCGTTTATGGAATCGTCGATGCTGGCGCGCGACAAGAGCGCGCGCTTGCTGTTCAACTTCGCTCGGCCTGCCCCTATGACTTGGGGGTCTGCTGCGCTCCGCCCTGTGCGCGATCGCCAAGCGATGCGGAAACAGAAGAGACAGAGCCTGCCGGCAAGAACGTTTTGCCGGAATGCTCGCGCCAACAGGAGAGACGCGTCGTGAGCCTGAAATTCGGAACGAGCGGTCTGCGTGGCCTGGTCCAGGACCTCCAGGGGGCGCCGGCGGCGCTGTATACGACGGCTTTTGCCCGCCATCTGCTGGCGACGGGCCGGATCAAGTCCGGCGATCCGTTTCTGATCGCCCATGACTTCCGCGATTCCAGCCCGGATATTGCCGCCACCTGCACGGGCGCGTTGCAACGCCTCGGCTTCCATGTGGTGGATTGCGGCGCGCTGCCGACGCCGGCACTGGCGCTTTACGGACAGGAACGCCACTGCGCTTCGCTGATGATCACCGGCTCGCATATTCCGGCGGATCGCAACGGGATCAAGTTCTATCGTCCCGACGGCGAAATCGACAAGGCCGACGAGGCGGCGATCCTTTCCACTGCCGAGGCGCTGCGCGCGGATGCGCCGATCGACGCCACACCGGGAACGGCCGACGAGCAGGGCGAGCAAGAGGCCGCGCGCCTGTTTCTCGCGCGCAACAAGGCGTTGCTGCCGGCCGGCGCGCTGAAAGGAATGCGCATCGGCGTCTATCAGCACAGCACCGTGGCCCGGGATCTCTTCGTCGATATCCTCACCCATTTCGGCGCCCAGGCGCTGCCGCTCGGACGGTCGGATGTGTTCCTTCCCGTCGATACCGAGGCGGTCTCGGCCGGCACGATTGCCCTTCTCAAGGAATGGGCGCGAGAATTTCAGCTGCAGGCGATCGTTTCGGCGGATGGTGATGGCGACCGTCCCCTGGTGGCCGACGAGACAGGCGAGCCGGTTCGCGGCGACCTGCTCGGCCTCGTTGCCGCCGACTTTCTCAAGGCCCGCGTGGCCGTCACACCCGTCACCTCGAATTCGGGACTGGAGGATTGCGGGCTCCTGCGCATCCGGCGCACGCAGGTCGGCTCGCCCTTCGTCATTGCCGGCATGCAGGCGGCAGTGGCCGAGGGGATCGGCGGGGTCATTGGTTTCGAGGCCAATGGCGGCACGCTGACCGCGAGCGAGTTCGTCATCGACGGCACACGGATCAGCCCGCTGCCGACCCGCGACAGCTTCCTGCCGGTTCTGGCGATTCTGCGCGAGACGGCGGAACGCAAGGGGCCGATGTCGGCGCTCATCCGCACCTACGCCCTCCCGGTGGCGCTGAGCGACCGGGTGGAAAACATGCCCGTCGCCACCAGCGCCGCACTCATGGCGCATCTGCGCGGCTCGCAGGAGTCTCTCGAGACCTTCCTGGCGCCGGTCGGCGAGGTCGGCCGCGTCAGCGACATCGATGGCCTGCGGGTCCGGCTGAAAGACGGGCGCATCATCCATTTCCGCCCCTCCGGCAATGCGCCCGAGATGCGCTGCTATGTCGAGGCCCGGGAAGAAGCAAAGGCCGAAGCGCTGCTGGCCGCCGGCCTGGAGCTGATCCGCGCTTTCGCGCTTGCGCACCCGGAATAAGGGCCGCCACGGCGCGGATGTCACCACGACAAATGCGACCGGCTGCCCGTCAATTTGCAGCGGGATTCGCCCCTGATGGCGGGGCGATCAAACGGATCTTCGGCGTTTGCCCGCCGCTGTCTAAAAACTTTCATGAAGATCCCATCCGGCTGTTGACAGAACGGCCGGCAGCCCGTACACCCCCGCTCGTCGCCCAGATGGCGGAATTGGTAGACGCGCAGGTTTCAGGTACCTGTGCCGCGAGGCGTGGAGGTTCGAGTCCTCTTCTGGGCACCATTTCCCTTTAAGATCCATGAGATCTCGTTTAACACCCCTCAGCGGGCTGTTGCCTTCCCCCCTAGAAATGCTTGATCTTGCCGGGTTTTCTTAGAAGCACCCGGCTTCATTGCGTTTGGCGGCATCCGTTCCTGCCAGCTCTGGACAGGCACGCAAAAATCCTTTCGCTGGCTGTTGACAGAACGGCCGGCAGCCCGTACACCCCCGCTCGTCGCCCAGATGGCGGAATTGGTAGACGCGCAGGTTTCAGGTACCTGTGCCGCGAGGCGTGGAGGTTCGAGTCCTCTTCTGGGCACCATTTCCTTTTGAAAGATACACGCGCAAGGCGCCCGGCCGAAGACCGCCGCTCGTTTCTCTCAGCTTCCTATAAATGTTCACTTGATGTTGGCTGGCAATCTGCCGGCTGGTGGCGCATTCATTGTGATTGCAGATGATGCCCTGCGGCGTTCGTACGGCCCATCGACAAAAGCGTCCTTGGGGAGATTGGCGCGATTCGCGCAGATGATGACGGCAGGCACTGAGTGACCGCAAGCGTCGAGCCGCCTGCAAAAAATCACCCCCAAGAACTTATGCTTTTTCCATTCCGGAAATAGACGAAAGTAAGAGGATAAGCTTGTGATTCGCGGTTTTGAGCGAGCGGGCGGCGCGTGAAACAGGCGTCTACCTCGCCTCGTTGAAGCGTGGCAATTACGAGGATCGACCCTTCTCGGCCCCGGGGGGCGACGGGCAGGATGTCGTGAGAAGGCCTTCAGTCAGCAGCATGACGCGGCGACGCATGGGGTCCATGCGCTTTGAAGAGCCGTGGCGGGGGGAAATGCCATGGATACACAGGAGAGCCTGCACATTTGGGCCGTGCAGCGTGCGCAACAGATCGTTCTGCGCGAGGGCATGGATCTTGCCCTGTCGGCCCAGGATTTCGACACCCGCCGCGTGCACCAGCGCGGCAAGAAGCTGGCCATGGCGATCGCCGAGTCGCTGATCGAGGCGGCAAAGGCCAGGGCCTGACGCGGCAGACAGCGAGCTGCGGCACATAGCCATCATCGCGGGGCCAATGCCCGCGCGAATCGGACCCGCGCCGTTCATCGCGTGCGACACTCCCAGATTTCGCAATTGTTGCGCGCCGCGCAGCCTCTATCCTTCAGGGTGTCGCAGCCGGGCTCGCTCGGACGCGGGCGGCCTGGCATGGCGGAATGGATGGCAGCCGGAACAGGTGCCGGGACATCGGGCCGATTCTGTCGCAATCGGGCCTTAACTGGCTGCCTGAAACATCGGACCGAAAAGCGGGAAGCGATTTTCGGAAAAATTCAATGAAAAACAAAAAGATAGCGGATCGGACTGCGACTGATTTCCAGTCCGATGCGCTGAGGGTTCGCGCATGATTGGCCGCAGCGTGGCGGCCTTCCATCAGGGGAAACGGTCAAAGGGCGAGGCCCTGGGCCGGGAGGGAGATCACGACCATGTCTTTTCTGGCGGATATGACGCTTGAGCAGCAAGAAATCACGATGATCATCAGCGCGCTCTCGCGCTGGTGCAGCGATGCCGCGATCGATGTCGACTCCGAGCCGGGTCGGGATGCGGCCACCGTGTTTCTCGGCCTTTACAAGAGCGGGCATACCTCCTGCGAGGCGCTGCTCAGCGCCATGCAGAGGGTGAATGGACAGGCCTGAAGGCTTTGAGAAGGAAAGCGGCATGTTCCCCCGCAGCCCTGCCGCGATCAAGAGGCGCCTTGCCGTGCGCAGAGCATAGAACCGAGGGTCGGTTCGACGCTTCAAAGCCGGGGAACGGTCAGTAGTCCAGGCCGCGAAGCTGGCGATAGATCGAGGGCGGCAGGCGCGGCGAGGAGAATTCCGGGCCGTCGCCCTTGCGGCAGACATTGACCGTATCGTAACGCGGATTTGCCGAGCTGAAGACGGTGTCGCGCTGCGGCACCAGCGCCTGACGGCAGTGCAGCTGATCCGGGCCGCCAACCAGCGGCTCCTGCGGCTTCACGCCCGGCAGATTGGCGAAAGGATAATCCGCCGATGCCGTGCCGACATCGCGCATCTGCGCTGCGGCCGGCGCGGCTGCCAGCAGCATGGGGAGGACCAGGGCGAGACTGACTGCCGCCCCACGCCGGGCAACCGACCTGCCTGCCTGCCAGCTTAACATGTTCCTCTCCTCCCTGCGGCACCCGGCGCAGGCCTGTGCGTCGTCGCCTTGTCATGCCATACCGTCCGCCGGCGGCAAAGCAGTCCTTTGTGGCGTCTTGGCTGGCATGTCGGTCTTGAGGACGGTCTTACAAGAGGAGCTGGGGCGGACGCGGCTTTTCGACCATCACATTCGCGTCACCCTCGCTATCGGCGCTGCCCTCTTTACTCAAGGCCGGGCGTTGGGCGGGCGCCTTGTCTCGCAATCCTATCGGAGCTAAAGCGTGTCGTGAGGGCAAAACCGGTCACTGGGCTTGCCCTCGTGACAGGCGACAAAGCAAAGACTTACAGCATCGGACCGGAAAGCGGTTTCAAGCTTTCGGAAAAATCCGACGCGAAAACGGATCGCTTGAGGCTATTACTCGGCCGTTTCCCTGGGGAACGCTCCGGGCGGCGCGCGCGAGACGATCATAGCAAGGGGCATGACCAATGGCCGCCACCATCCGCTTTCACGAAGGCGACATCTCGGCCGAGGCGGCCGCGCTCTATCGCGGCGCCATTGCGGTGGATACGGAGACGCTCGGGCTTGTGCCGCATCGCGACCGTCTCTGTCTCGTCCAGCTTTCGCCCGGCGATGGCAGCGCCGACGTAATTCAGATCGCGGCCGGGCAGAAGCAGGCGCCCCGCCTCGTCGCCCTTCTTGCCGATCCGGCCCGCGAGAAGATCTTCCATTTCGGCCGTTTCGACATCGCCGTGCTGTTCCACACCTTCGGCGTAACGACAGGCCCGGTTTTCTGCACCAAGATCGCCTCCCGCCTGGTGCGCACCTACACCGATCGCCACGGGCTGAAGGACAATCTGAAGGAGCTGTTGGAGGTGGATATCTCCAAGCAGCAGCAATCCTCGGACTGGGGCGCCGCGAAACTCTCGCAGGCGCAGCTCGACTATGCCGCCTCGGACGTGCTGCACCTGCATGCCCTGCGCGACAAGCTGACCCAACGCCTGGAACGGGACGGACGCATGGACCACGCCCGCGCCTGCTTCGCCTTCCTGCCGACGCGCGCCAAGCTGGACCTGCTCGGCTGGAACGAGACGGATATTTTCGCCCATAGCTGAAGCGAGGCGCCTGAACCGTCAGGCATCCGGTTTCAGGGGATCGCAATTCAATCAAAGCAGAAGAAAATACACGCTGTGAATGCATTTTAAGGCTTTCTTGAGCATTTCTGAGGGAAATTGCGGCGATCCATAGGGAGACCGCGCCGTGATCACGCCCTTGCAGCAGTCCGCAGGCCTCGCCAGCACTTCCGTCCTGCGCTCGATTCTTGAGCGCAAGGACGAGCAGCGCCTGGAAGAGGAAAAGAAGGCCAAGGGCGTCCCTTCGTCTGAAAGCGATGAGATGCTGAAGGCGAAGGTCTCCTCCAGCCAATCTCACGCCGCGCTCAACGACAAGATCAATGCCCATTTCTTCGGCGGACAGGCGGAGGCCGATCCCCTGGCCAAGCTGATCAGCCGCTTCGCCCAGCAGCTGGGCATGGAGCGCGTCGATGGCGAGTCGGATGCCCGGTTCGGCCAGCGCGCCGCCGATCGCATGACCCTGATAGGCGCGATCGGCCAGAAGGAAGCCGGGGATGGCGAACCGGTCACCCTTGCCCGCTTCGGCGTCACCGTATCAGAACTCGATGCGACATTGGATGGCAGCAATGCCAAGCCGAGCGCGACCGAAGCCTGGCTTGCCCGCATGGTCACGGAATTCGGCATCAGCAGGGCGTCCAACGAGAGCGACAGCGCCTATAGTGCGCGCATTGGCGATACGCTGCGCCAAGCCCGCGCGCCCATGGCCAAGGATAAGGAAGAGATCGCCCAGACACTTGGCCTGAAGGATCTGGGCATCGAGGTGGAAGACCTGATCGCCGCGATGTCCAACCCGCGCGGGCAGATTGCCAAGGATCTGTCTGCCGCCTTGCAGAAGCAGGCCAAGGAAGACAAGGGCCTGACCAAGGATCTGCAGAAGGCGCTGCAGCGGATGGACGACATCGCCGATCCCAAGTCCAAGGCCGAACTCGTCCTCGAACGCGATGGCGCCAAGGATCCGACCAGGGTGGAGGATGACGACACGCGCGCCGAGCGGGCGGCCGACATCCGAGCCAAGGAGGCGAGCGAGAAGCTCGACCATGTCAGGAAGGCACAGGATGCGCTTGCGGCCGTGAACGAGGCGGCGATCAAGACCGGGCATGCCCCGGGCGGTGACGGCCAGACCGATGCCGATCCGGGCGCTGCAGCCGGCGTCGATCCGGCAGCCGCGCTGGCCGGCGAACTTCTCCAGACGCTCGCCGCCCATGCCGAAACAGCCAAGACCATGCAGACGGCCACCGCCACGAAGGCCACGAATCAGCAAGAGGCCGCTGGCGAGCCGAAGAGCAACGAAGAGCGGGAAGCCCACCAGCTCGAGCTGGTGAAGCAAGCCGGTACGCCGGATGGCCCCAGCGAGGCCGGCATGCAGAAGCTCGACGCCAAGGCCATCTTCGCCGTCAGCGTCGACGAGATCGGCCTTTACGAACTGCTCAAGCACAAGACGATTGGTGATGCCGCCAAGGCCGCCTGATGCTGAGATGAGGAAGGGCAAAAGCGCCGATGGAGCAGCCGCCGCCACATCCGCCAAGGCCGCGTGAGGCATTGGGCCGCTGACGATTTCCCGTCCGATGTTTTGGCGCGTCATCCCATCTGACTTAATCAGATCAGAGCGTCTCAAGACTTTTTATTTGAAGCATCATCTTACTGATCCTCGTTTCACTTGGATCGGATCATGCTTCAGGATGCACGCTCCGGCAGATCCGCGACGGGGACACGGTCGATCACGGCGATCGTCATCGGCACCGGAAAGTCATCCCTTCGCTTTATTTGCTTCTTGTGGACGTCAGACCTTCGGACGGCGCACCACGCCGACGCGGGCGATCACCTCGCCCGGGATCCTGTATCGCTCGATCACGTCGCGATTGGATCGAAAGCCGCAGAGTTCCCGCTGGATGAAAAAGGCCCAGGTCACATCCGCCGCCGCATCCACCAGCGCCTCGCGCGCCGGCCCCTCGCCGCCTTCGGCATCGCCAACCCCGGCATCAAAGGCGGAGAGCGCGGCGAGCGCTGCCTCGACCTTCAGGCCGCAGCGTCCCAGCGCATCGGCGCGCTCGGCCATGATCTCATATTCGAGCGCGTTCAGCGGCGTCTGGCGACTGCCGGGAGAACTCAGGCTTTGAGGCGGGCGAAAACTCATGGCAGTCTCCTTTCCTGTGCGTGCCATCGGGATCGTCTGCCGCCGCTGGCGCTCAAGCTCGGGCCCAAAAACTTCAACCGCTTTGCGCCTGAATCCGCTTTAGGACGCAAGCGGTCGGGATCTTATAACGCTCGACCGGGCGAAACGCTCCGCCGCGATCGCGCCGGCCTCACACCATCCGCGCCAGGCGCTGCCGGATATCGTCAAGGCTCCAGTCGACCAGAAGCTCGCCATTGCGCCAGACGGGGCGCAGATGGTTTTCGCGGCCGCGCAGCTTGTCCAGATGCACGGCCTCCAGCCCCATGACGCTGTCGACAACGGCCTGACGGCCCGCCTTGGACGGCTTGACGTTCATGGAGGCAGACCGCTTCCAGACATCGTGCCAGCGGCCGTCCGTGTCCTTGCGGCCATTGGCCTTCATGGCGAAAGCATAGATGTCGCGGTTGACCTTCTGCAGGATGCCGCCGCCCATGGCGAAGACGATGTTGTCCGCCGAGAAGCCGAAGGCCTCCATCCGCCGCAGCACTTGCCCCATATCGGCCACCGAGAGACCGTCGCCCTGGATCACCCGGACGCAGGGGTTGAGCACGCGGTAGCCCTTGGAATTGATGGAGGAGCCGAAGACATAATCGAGCTGCTTGACCACATGAACCGGCGTCTCGATCGGATCGCCGCTGTCGGGGCGGATGAAGACGGTGGCGCCGCACGCCTGCACCTTTTCCTTGAGCGCCTTGCCCCAGACCTCCGTGACGGCGAGATTGATGTCGTAGCTGTCGGAGACGACGGACAGCGCGCCATAGCGGGCGAAGCGGTCGATCATATTGCCATAGGCCGCCGCTTCGCGGTCTCCGCCCCAGGCGGTGATGGTCGTGTGCTCGGCGGCCGGCATGGATCGGGCGGCCATGACGGCGCGATAGAAGCGGCGGGCCGCCAGGACGGCGGGCACATTGTCGCTGGAGGCGAAGAAGGCGAGATGGGCCGCGCCGCCGATTGCAGCCTGCTCATGCGCGCCGACGCCGCGTGCGCCGAAATCCATCAGCATGTAAGGCAGGTGCTCGCCCGGGCGATCGGCCGTCTTTTCCAGCATCTCGGCGAGCTGCCGGCGGATCTTGCGCAGCTGGCTGGCGATGGTCGAAGGATACCAGACGGCGCGCAGCATCGCCGTTTCGACATGGCCCGGCAGCCAGAAGCAGGCGGGATCGGTGTTTGTGACCTGCACCAGCGGAACGCCCCGGCGCACGCAGATACCTTCCGGCAGCGCCTCGATCTCCAGCGGCAGGATGCCGCCATGCCGCTCGACGATGTGCATCCATCCCGCGCGGTTGAAGGGCTGGCCATGGGCCGTCGCGAAGGCTTCCGCCTCCTCCACATGCGTGCGGGTGACCGGGCGGGACAGGAGCCCCTTCAGGAACATCTGCAGGCCGAAGAAGACGACATCGACCAGATCGTTCGCGCCGCGCGCCTCGATATAATGACTGATGGCAGCCGTTTGCGGCGGATATTGCAAATGATGGCCGAACTTGTAGCTGTCGGTGTCGAGGATGGGATTGTCGAAGTCCATGCTGCTCCTCCCGACAGCATCCGCTGTGTGCCCAGACACGGGATGCTGAAGATTTTGACGCGTCGGACCCGATCTCGAAAGGCACGGCGCTGCTTCGGGTTTCTCGTTTTCGCATCGGATGGATCCGAAAACCAGCTCCCGGTTTCCGGCGCGATCCTCCAAGGCATGTCGCGGAACAGGATCCCGGTTCGCGATCACGACCCACGCCAAAACAATGACTTAGAGCGCCGCACGCGAAACGGAAGGATGGCGACGCGCTCTGGCCCTGTCTCGCTCCCTCTGCTTATCGGACGAAAAGCCTTGCCCGAGGCTGGGGCCACTCCGATGCCTTAACCTTTTGTTAGGGATTTTCCGATAAATCTTCTTCATCAAGGTCGGGAGTAGCCTCTTGCAATCCGCATGATCGATGCGGTCTTTTTGCTCCGGCCCTGCGCATGATGCGCCCGCGGCACGATTTGCGCGAGGCAGGTCACGGCCAGCGGGATGCCCGGGCCGAAGCGCGCTCTGTCACTTTGACGACAGCCCAACCCGATTCTCCGATTTTTGCAGGACCGTCCTTGAAGCGCGCGCTTGACGCTATCAGGGCTCATTCCTGCCAGAACGCCCCATGATGCGGCGTCCTCCGTTTTGCCGATGGCCTGCGCGTTCGCCAGATCGCGCGCTTCGTACGCATCCGGCGCTGACCGGGCCCACACGCCGGGTCAGGCCTTGACGGAGGCCCAAGAGAGATACCCAGCGCGGACGCCTGCCCGCGCATGGCGGAACCGGAACAGCAAGGAGCGAGAGCATCGGCCCGAGAAGCGGGAACGGGTTTTCGGAAAAATCCGATGCAAAAACATGAATATAGAGCATTTGACTGCGTAGGATTTTCAGTCTGATGCTCTAGGCGAGAAGACGCCGATGCGGAGCAACAGCATGACCAGCGCGATCGAGAACCGCGCGCCATCCAACCATGGCGACGCGATGTCCCAGAGAGACCGAACGGCGCCGCAGGCGACGCCGACGCGCCATGCCGATGCGATTCTCAAGATCATCGACGTTCTCGTCCGCCAGCTGTCGGACAGCCCGCTCTCGACCCGTCTGGCGCTGACGCGGCTGATCGAGACCCTGTCAAAGATCCTCGACATTCCCCCCCTCCCGCAGGAAACGCTGCGCGACTTCGCCAAGCGCCTGTCCGCCGCCATCGAGGCCATGCCGCCCGCCGCGCGGGCAGCGCTGGAAAAGCAGCTCGGGCAGCGCCCACTCGTGACCGCCCTGCGGCTGCTGCTCGATACGCTGCGCAACGAGGCGCCGCCCGCGCTGCCGCGCCCTGCCAACCTGCCGCTCAAGGCCTTCGAGGTGATCGACCGGCAGAAGGCAGCTCCATATCCTGTGCCAGAGGCCGGTCCGGCCCGGTCCGGCCCGCCGAACCGGCCGCAGGCGACCCATGGGGCCGCCCCCGCGCAAGGGGCGAAATCCGCCACCGCCGAGCCGGCTGCCATCCGCCTGCCCACGACAACGCCCACGACACAGCCTGCGCCGGCCGCGCAGCCGCCATCGGCCGCGCCGAGCCTGTCGGCGCCGCAGCGCGCCGCAGCCATCGCCATGGCTGCCGAGGCGCGCGCCGCGGAAGCGCGGCGCACAGGCCTGTCTTCCCAGGGCCCCGCCGCCTCGGCCAGCGCTTTGCCCCAGCCGGAGATCACGGCACCCGTGCCAAGCCAGAGCGGCGCGCGCCCGCTGCCGCTGGCCCAGCCTGCACCGTCATCGCCTGTGCTCCCTTCTCCTCTTGCCGCCCAGGCCGCGTCATCGTCCGTGACCACGGCAACGGACGAGGCAGGAACCGAACGGCCGCTCGAGCCGCAGCCTTCAGAGGCCGCGGAGAGGGAGGCCGCGCCGGCGCAGGAAAGCGAAACGACGGCAGCCCTGCAGCGTGCACGCAGGAGCGCCACCACCAAGGATGGCATTCCCCTACTGAAGACCGCGATCGACTATCTCTCGCGCTCGCCTGATGCCGTCAATTCGCTGCTGCGGATCGTCACCGCCCTGCGGACGCAGGAGGAGAGTGCGCGGCCGCCGGCCGCCCTTCTGGCCGCCGCACGCGGCTGGAGCAGCGATGAGGCGGGAAGCCTCGAGGCTCGCGCAGCGGCGGCCGACAGCGCCGCCCCTGCGGATGACGCGGCCCCGACTGGCCCGGCCCGACGCGATCCCGCGGCAGCGCGCCCGGCACAATCCGTTGCGTCGCAGGACCGTGTGGGTCCCGCGGATGATGCGCAGCCGACACGCGCAGATCTGGAGGGTAAGGATCAGGAAAGCATGCTGGCGGAAATGCCGGCGTCAGAGCTGATCGAGACGGAAGCAACGACGCTGCTGTCGCTGGGCCGCCGGCCTGCGGCCGCCCCGGCGCTGCCGCCCTTGCTGGACGAGACGAATATGGATGCGCTGATCTCGGCGCTGGCGGACGAGGCGGATCCGGACCGATCCGACGCGCCCGCGCTCGGACCGCGCGCCCGCACCGGCGGTAACGGCGAAGCGCTGAGCCCGCAGGACGATGCCCAGACCACGGCGCGCGCTGCTGCGGAGCGCAGTGTGGCGCTGCCGCCCAGCCGCCCGCAGGATCTCGGCGATCTCGGCATTCTGCGCCCTTCGGAAAATGTCATGCAGGACTGGATCGCGCTGGCCTTCGCCGCCGCGTCCCTGCCGCCGAAGGACGTCAAGCCGCGCCGGCCGGACAATCTGCCAACCGAGCGGAGCCAGCCGCTCGGCAAGGATGATCGCGACGGGCAGAAGCGCCGTGGCCAGTCGCCTGCACGCGACCAGGATGAACCGGCGCAGAACCAGGAGGACGGCGAGAGCAGCCCTGATGGCAATGGCGAGGACAATGCCGGCGATGCCTATGCGCTTTACCGGCACATGGCGGGCTTCGATCCCGAGGAAAAGGCGCCGGAGGCCTGAGCATTCGGCCGGTTTGCCGCCGCGTCGATGCGACGTTGCTCAGTCACGCGAGGTCTTGGGTCAGGGCTCGACCAGAACGGCAAGCTCTGTGTCCGTCGTGGGACCTGAGCGAAAAAATTCGCTCGATTGCGCCATCAGCCTCCGCAACAGCCGACCCTGGTTCGAGCCCGGGGACGCTGACCGAAAGGGTTGCGCCTCGGCGGGCGCTGGAGCAGCGGACTGAAAATCAAGCGCAGTCTGATGCTCTGGAATTTTGTTTGTGCATCGGATTTTTCCGAAAGCCGGCTCCCACTTTCCCATCCGACGCTCCGGCCACACGGCCCCCTACCGAAACCGCCGGCACCAGAACGTATGAAGCCCGCGACACCGGGGCAACCGCCCCCAGCCGGTCGGCTGGAAAGAACGGTTGCCGCGGATGTCGCGGGCTTCAGATCATGTCCGATCCATCGCCGCGCCGGTCTTGAGCGACCGGCGCGGCGACGGGAAGCGGATTACTCGGCGCCGCCGCGGTTCTTCAGAGCCGCGCCCAGGATGTCGCCCAGCGAGGCGCCCGAGTCGGACGAACCGAACTGTGCAACGGCTTCCTTTTCTTCGGCGATTTCCAGCGCCTTGATCGAAAGCATGACCTTGCGGTCCTTCTTCGAGAAGTTGGTGACGCGGGCATCGACCACCTGGCCGACCGAGAAGCGCTCGGGGCGCTGTTCGTCGCGGTCGCGGGCCAGATCGTTGCGGCGGATGAAGGAGATGATGTCCTCGTGGTTGACGAGCTTCACCTCGATGCCACCATCGTTGACGGCGATGACTTCGCACGAAACGACAGCGTTCTTGCGCAGGTCGCCGGAAGAAGCGGCTTCGCCGACGGTGTCGCGGCCGAGCTGCTTGATGCCGAGCGAGATGCGCTCCTTATCGACGTCCACATCGAGAACGACAGCCTTGACGACGTCGCCCTTGTTGTATTCCTCGATGACCTGCTCGCCCGGACGGTTCCAGTCGAGGTCGGACAGGTGCACCATGCCGTCGACATCGCCTTCGAGGCCGATGAACAGACCGAATTCGGTCTTGTTCTTGACTTCGCCTTCAACTTCCGTGCCAGCCGGATGGCTGTGCGCGAAGGCCTGCCACGGGTTCTCGAGCGTCTGCTTGAGGCCGAGCGAGATGCGGCGCTTGGTCGGATCGACTTCGAGAACGACCACGTCGACTTCCTGGCTCGTGGACAGGATCTTGCCGGGGTGAACGTTCTTCTTGGTCCAGGACATTTCGGAGATGTGGATCAGGCCTTCGATGCCCGGCTCCAGCTCAACGAAGGCACCGTAGTCGGTGATGTTCGTGACGGTGCCCGAAATGCGCTTGCCCGTCGGATACTTCGTGCCGATGCCATCCCACGGATCCGACTCGAGCTGCTTCATGCCGAGCGAGATACGGTGGGTTTCCTGGTTGATGCGGATGATCTGAACCTTGACCTGCTGGCCGATGGACAGGATCTCCGACGGATGGTTGACGCGGCGCCAGGCCATGTCGGTGACGTGCAGCAGGCCGTCGATGCCGCCGAGGTCGACGAACGCACCGTAATCGGTGATGTTCTTGACGACGCCGTCGACAACCTGGCCTTCTTCGAGGTTCTGAACGATTTCAGAACGCTGCTCGGCGCGGGACTCTTCGAGAACCGTGCGGCGCGAGACGACGATGTTGCCGCGGCGCTTGTCCATCTTGAGGATTTCGAAGGGCTGCGGATTGTGCATCAGCGGGGTGACGTCGCGGATCGGACGGATGTCGACCTGCGAACGCGGCAGGAAGGCGACGGCGCCGTCCAGATCGACGGTGAAACCACCCTTGACCTGGTTGAAGATGACGCCTTCGACGCGCTCGCCGGCTTCGAACTTGGCTTCGAGCTTGATCCAGCTTTCTTCGCGGCGAGCCTTCTCGCGCGACAGAACGGCTTCGCCCAGCGCGTTTTCGATGCGCTCGACATAGACCTCGACTTCATCGCCAACCTTGAGCGTGCCGTCCTTGGCCTTTGCGCCGAATTCCTTGAGCGCGATGCGGCCTTCGACCTTCAGGCCGACGTCGACAACGGCAACGTCCTTTTCGATGGCGGTGACGATACCCTTCGTCACATAGCCTTCGGCCAGGTCGTGCTGCGCAAAGGATTCCTGCAGGAGCGCTGCGAAATCATCGCGGGTGGGGGCTGCTTGAGACATGAATTCTCCTGAATGCGCGCGTCCGTCCTCAAAATCCAGAGGAGCCTGTCCGTGACCGAATGGACCCGGGACCGAATTGACGAAGGGAACGCTGGCGCTGCGCCGGGGGTTCGTGTTGATCATATCCGAACTCCATCCGCTCCCGGGATCATCGATCGGGGAGCTTTTCCGGCGCGGGGATGGCAGGTCGGGTTACGGTTTCAGGGCCGCGTCGACAAACGTCTTCGCCGCCAGAAATGCGGCCTCTATACTCATTTCCGACGTATCGATCAAGTGCGCGTCCGGTGCAGGACGCAAAGGGCTGTCGGCGCGCTCCATGTCGCGCTGGTCACGCTTGCGGATATCGGCCAGCACCTCGAGAAAATCCGCCGTCTGGCCCATGGCCGTCATCTCGTCGAAGCGGCGTCGCGCGCGCACCTCGGCCGAGGCGGTGACGTAGAGCTTCACCGGCGCCTGAGGGCAGACCACCGTGCCGATGTCGCGCCCGTCGAGAACCGCGCCGGGCGGGGTCTCGGCAAAGCGGCGCTGCGCGCGCACCAGCGCCTGGCGCACGGCGGGCATGACGGCGATGCGCGAGGCGGCCTCGCCGATGGCATGGGCCGAGAGCACGCTGCGGTCGAGCCCGGCGAGATCCACGGCTTCCGCAAATCCCTCCGCCGTGCGCTCGTCATCCAACGGCTGACCGGCCTCGATCAGCGCCCGGGCCACGGCGCGATAGGTCAGCCCCGTATCCAGATGGTGGAA
Source organism: Xaviernesmea rhizosphaerae (assembly GCF_001938945.1). Classification (GTDB taxonomy): domain Bacteria; phylum Pseudomonadota; class Alphaproteobacteria; order Rhizobiales; family Rhizobiaceae; genus Xaviernesmea; species Xaviernesmea rhizosphaerae. The sequence continues at coordinate 4,715 of NZ_MKIO01000028.1, read as the reverse complement.
GCCGTAATGGGCGGCCAGGCGGCGCGACAGGGTCCCCTTGCCCGCGGCTGCGGGTCCGTCGATGGCGATGATCATGGTCTGCCTCTCCTTATCGATCGTCTCAGGGGCCTTGTGCCCGGCCGAAACGGCGCGTATCTGACCGGACAATGCGTCCGCCCCTCCCCGCCGCTGCCCTTCTCTAAGGCAAGGCCAAGGCGGATGCCAAGCCGCTGGCTCCTCGTTCAGGCGCCGATTCGGCCTGCGGAGACGTGGCATCCGCAAGGGCGCCCCACAAGTTTCGCTTTGACATGTCCTGCCTGGACATTTATGGGGACCGACACATTTTCAATCCCCTTCACCGCCGGACGACCGGCTGGTGGCCGGCCCGTGCCGGCCCTTTGCGAGGCTTCGACAGTGGCAAAACCGGAACTTGGAACCAAGCGCATCGACCCGGAAACGGGCCGTAAATTCTACGATCTGAACAAGGATCCGATCGTTTCGCCCTATACGGGCAAATCCTATCCCCTCTCCTATTTCGAGGAAACATCCGTGGCCAAGGTCATGGAAAAGGCCGAGGAAGAGGATGTCGCGGAAGTCGATACCGAAAACACCGAGGTCGAACTGGTCTCGCTCGAGGAAGCCGAAGACGGCGCCGCTGGCGACGATCTGCCGGATCTGGGCGATGACGAGGTCGAGATCGACAGCGACGACGACGACACCTTCCTGGAGCAGGACGAGGACGACGACAATAACGGCCTGTCCGACCTGATCGGCGTCTCCGACGACGACGAGGAAGCCTGATCCTTTTCGGATCGCAGGACTGAACAGCAAAGGCGCCGGGGAAACCCTCCGGCGCCTTTTCTTTTGCGCAGAGAGATCGGTGGCCCATCTGCGACGACAAAGATCGACCAGCCATCTTCAAACATCGCGCGCCTCTCCTCCCGCATCGGCCGCGCCTCCCCTTCCCTTGCCCTGCCGTGTCGCGGAGCTCGTCTGTTCCCCGGCAAGCGTAACCATGCCGTCACAGGCAAGCCGGCCCGGCCCGCCGCCGAACCGCTCTTTGCGGCCCTGCCCTTAAGGCGGCAAAAGAATTTCGACCGCTCTCCTTGTCCCTCACCGTTCCCCGAAGTGCTTCAAAAGCCTGGAAAATCAGGCGTTCCGGCGCCGTGCCCGCCGCCCGCCGAAACTTTTTTCGCCCGATCGAATTTTTCCGCTTGCAAAGGAAACGGGCCCCGTCTAATAACCCGCTCGTGGCCGGGACGAAGCGAACGGACACGACCCGGACCGGTCTTCACCGGAACCCTTATGGGGCTATAGCTCAGCTGGGAGAGCGCTTGCATGGCATGCAAGAGGTCAGCGGTTCGATCCCGCTTAGCTCCACCAAATCTTCCTGTAGATTAGATAAGATATCCAGCTAAACAGATTTTTACCGCACGGCATGTGCTCACAGCGATGCACGTCTTTGCTCCGACTGCGGACATATGTGCTATATGTGGCAAATGCTTTGAGCGGTTGAGACTCTCGACATCGTTGACGCCGAAATCGCGGCCTTACCTTCTCGCCTTCGAGCACGTCTTGTCCGTCTGATGGAAGTAGGCGAGCGCGTCGGCGCTTGAGCAGCTGCGGGAGCCACACGTCAAGCATCTGGACGGAAAGCTCTGGGAATTGCGGGTGGCAGCGTCCGAGGGCATTGCGGGCGGAATTCATGTGACCATGACAGGTCGCCGCGTCATCGTTCTCTATGTGTTCGTCAAGAAATTGCGGAAGACCCCGAAGGCCGCTCTGACATTGGCCAAAGCGCGGATGAAGCAGGTGACGTCATGCCAAGGTGTGACAGGCAGACCTTGCCAAGCGTCTTGGAACCACGCAGTCCGCCATTGCGCGCCTGGAAGGCGGCTGGGCTTCCCCGTCCTTGTCAACGCTGCGCCGATATGCCGAGGCGACAGGTGCCAGACTTGAAATCACGCTCGTCACGTCTTGACGGTCCATCGTCCTCTCCTTTTGAGCATATCGACATGATTGAGATCGTCACAGACCCCTTCCCCTCGGCAAACGATCTCAATACGCTTTGGCAGGCAGCCTGGGGCGAGAGCGCGGCGCGGGACTTCGCGCCTGTGCTCGCGCGCAGCCTCGTACATTTCGGCGCCTATGCCGACCGGCGCCTGATCGGCTTCGTCAATGTCGCCACAGACGGCGACCGCCATGCCATTCTTCTCGATACCTGTGTTCATCCCGAATTTCAGCGGCAGGGCGTGGCCACGCGGCTGGTCACGATGGCAGCCGACGAAGCCGCGCGGCGCGGAGCGCAATGGCTCCATGTCGATTACGAGCCGCAGCTTGACGCCTTCTATCGCGGCTGCGGTTTCCGGCCGACCGCTGCGGGGCTCATGAAGCTGCGGTAGAGCAGCGCACCGAAAAGCGGAAACCGGTTTTCGGATCGACGCAAAGCCAAAAGACGCCGATCCCTCTCTCCACATTCATCCCCCCGCGCGCGGCATGATCCGTGAAACGATCTGGTGCGACAGCGCCTCCACCAGCTCGGCATCGGCGCCGCGGCGCGGGACGAGGACGAATTCGACATCGTCGAGGACGGGCAGCAGTTCCGAGGGGATCTCCTTCAGGCCTTCGGGCGCCATGCTGCGTGGCTGGACCAGCACGCCCATGCCGGCGCGCGCGGCGGCTGTCAGCCCGGTCAGGCTGGAGCAGGTGCAGACGATGCGCCAGCTGACGCCCGCGCGGTCGAGCACCTCCTGGGCCACACGGCGGGTGATGCTGGGCGGGGGAAAGGCGATCAGCGGCAGCGCGCCGGCGCGCGCGGCGATCCGCTCCGGCTCGCGCGCCAGCCAGACCAGCGGTTCGCGATAGAGCAGCCGGCCCTTGGCCTCGCCGATCCGGCGCTTGGCCAGGACCAGATCGAGCTCGCCGCCATCCTGCAGCCGATAAAGCTCGGCGCTGAGTGCCACCGTCAGCTCGAGATCGACCAGCGGATGCAGGCGGATGAATTCGTGCAGGATGTCGGTAAGACGGTTGGCTACCACATCCTCGGAGACGCCGAGCCGCAGCCGGCCGCGCAGCCGGCTTTCGCCGAACAGGGAAAAGACGCGGGCATCGAGCGCCAGCATGTCTCGGGCATGGGCAAGCAGCGCCTCGCCGTCTGCTGTCAACCGCACGCTATGGGTGTCGCGGGCGATCAGCCGCCGGCCAAGCGCGGCCTCCAGCCTCTGAATATGCTGGCTGACGGTGGATTGCCCGAGCCCCAGCCGCTCGGCGGCGGCGGTGAAGCTGCGGGTTTCCTCCAGCGTGACGAAGCTCGCGAGATGGTGCAGGTTCAGCATGGTCATCGCGTATCTCGATAACTGTTAGTTTTTGCATTTGATTTCATGATAGGCCAGAGAGGGTCATCTGTCCCGCGCAAGTGCAATCCTTGCCCTATGTTATCCGCACGAACGGGGCCGCCGGCCCGGATTGCAGGACGCGGGCGAGCACGATGCATGAAGATGAAGGAGCCCTGAGATGAAACGCTTCCTGCCCGACAGCTTCACCCTGATGCTGGTGGCGACCGTGGCGCTGGCCTCGGTGCTGCCGGTCAGCGGCGTGATGGCCGGCTATTTCGGCACGGCGACGAATCTCGCGATCGCGCTTCTGTTCTTCCTGCATGGGGCGCGGCTGTCGCGCGATGTGGTGGTGGCGGGCCTCCTGCACTGGCGGCTGCACCTGACCATTGTCCTGACGACCTTCGCCATTTTCCCGCTGCTGGGCCTGGCGATCGGCTTCGTACCGGCAAGCATCCTGCCGCCGGAGCTTTACATGGGCATCCTGTTCCTGACGGTCCTGCCTTCCACCGTGCAATCCTCCATCGCCTTCACCTCGATGGCCGGCGGCAATGTGCCGGCGGCGATCTGCGCGGCGTCCGGCTCCAATCTCTTCGGCATGTTCCTGACGCCCCTGCTCGCCAGCCTGCTTCTGACGACCACGGGCGAAGCCGGATTTTCCGCTGATGCGCTGGAAAAGATCGCGCTGCAGCTGCTGCTGCCCTTCGTGGCGGGGCAGGTGCTGGAACCCTGGATCGGCCGATGGGTGCGGTCGCACAAGAAGATCCTGACACCGGTCGATCGCGGCTCGATCCTGATGGTGGTCTATGCCGCCTTCAGCGAGGCGGTGATCGAAGGCCTGTGGCACACTTATTCCATCGCCGATCTTGGCGTGGTGCTGCTGATCAATCTCGCACTGCTCGCCGTGGTGCTCTGCCTCACCATGTTCGGCAGCCGGCTTCTCGGCTTTTCCAAGGCCGACGAGATCGCCATCACCTTCTGCGGCTCGAAGAAAAGCCTGGCCAGCGGCGTGCCCATGGCCAGCGCCATCTTTGCCGGCCAGAACATCGGCGCCATCGTGCTGCCGCTGATGCTGTTCCATCAGGTGCAGCTGATGGCCTGCGCTGTCATCGCCGCCCGCTATGCCCGCGCTGCCGCCGCCAAGGATTCGGCGAAGGCCCCGGGGGGCGCAGAAGCCGCCGCCTAAGGCCCGTTGACATTCATTTGAGCCGAAGGTGTGCCGCGCGCAGGAAGATCCAGGCCATGAAGCTGACGTCTGTCTTGTCGTAGCGGGTCGCGATGGCCCTGAACTGCTTGAGATCGCAGAAGAAGTTCTCGATGAGCTGGCGCCAGCGATACATGGCGAAGTCGCAGGCAATCGGCTCCTTCCTGTCAGCCTTTGGCGGGATGACCGCCTGGATCTGC
>NZ_MKIO01000027.1 GCF_001938945.1 Xaviernesmea rhizosphaerae | reverse complement strand
AAAAACACATCACTCATCACGGTCTCCTTTCCGAAACCGTGAATCACATCTCAAACCAAATTAATAGGTCCTGAGCCTAGCCCGGCCTTCCGGCGGCAGCTCTACCCGTCGGCATCGCTGCCGCCGGCCAGCGGCACGAACAGGCCGAGCTTGACGTCCCGCAACACGACATTGGTATGCATCCGGCGGATCTGAGGATTTTCGGCCATGATCAGCGCGGCGATATCGTCATAATGCTCGACATCCTGCGCCGTGACGATGGCGATCAGATCGACGGCGCCTGTCACGTAATAGACCTGCTGGATATGGTCCTGCCGTTCCGCCCAGATGCGGAACTTGGCCAGGGCATCGTAATTGTCGCGTTCAATCTCCATGCCGACGATGAAGACCATCGGCGTGCCCGTGGACTTGCGGTCGACGACGGCGATTTCCGAGCGGATGATGCCGTCCTCGCGAAGCCGCTTCAGCCGCCGCTGCACCGCCGAGGTCGAGAGGCCGATCTCCTCAGCGATCATTTCCGCCGTGCGCTGGCAATTGCGCTGGACGATCTGAAGGATGTCGCGGTCGAAGCGGTCGAGCCTGTCGGTCGCCATGCCCTTGTAGTCTCCTGTTTCCATGCAGGTGGGATCAGAAATTATCAGAAAATCCGCACTGAGAATAGAATTCTGCATAATTTGCCTATTTAAATATGGAATTGCGCGCAAAATTCCCGCTTCTTCGCGATAGTGTGGCGCGATTGTCGTTGACCGGACCCCTGTATGACCGAACTGCGCCCAGAGGCACTTTGCGTTGAAGATCTGCACAAGCGTTTTGGTGCGCAGGAGGTGCTGAAAGGCGTATCGACGACCGCACGCAGAGGCGATGTGATCTCGATCATCGGCTCCTCCGGCTCGGGCAAGAGCACCTTCCTGCGCTGCATCAATCTTCTGGAAATGCCGGATCGCGGGCGCATCGCCGTCAATGGCGAAACCATCGCGCTCAAGCCCACGCGCGCCGGCCATCTGCAGCCGAAAAGCTGGCGACAGGTGGAGCGCATTCGCAGCGGGCTCGGCATGGTGTTTCAGAGCTTCAATCTCTGGGCCCATATGACGGTGCTGGAGAACATCATCGAAGCGCCCGTTCACGTGCTCGGCCTCAGCCGCCAGGAGGCGGTGGACAAGGCCGAGGCGCTGCTGAACAAGGTGGGCCTCGCCGACAAGCGCGATGCCTATCCGGCCTTCCTGTCCGGCGGCCAGCAGCAGCGCGCGGCGATCGCCCGCGCCCTGTGCATCGACCCGGCGGTCATGCTGTTCGACGAGCCGACCTCGGCGCTCGATCCCGAACTCGTCGGCGAGGTCCTCAAGGTCATTCGAGACCTGGCCGACGAAGGCCGCACCATGCTGCTCGTCACCCATGAAATGCGCTTTGCCCGCGATGTGTCCAGCCACGTGCTGTTCCTGCATCAGGGGCGCATCGATGAGGAAGGGCCGCCGCAACAGGTCTTCGACGCCCCGGTCAGCGCGCGCTGCCGCGAATTCACCGGCGCGCTTGCGCGCTGATCCCTCTCAAACCGACATTCTTCTCTGGAGACACCGACGATGAAACTGTTTTCCGCGCTGATCGCTGGCGCCGCCTTCGCACTCACCGCCTTTTCCGCCCAGGCCGATGTACGCTTCGGCGTGATGAACGAGTCCTACCCGCCCTTCTTCGCCAAGGATGCGAGCGGCAAGTGGCATGGCTGGGAAATCGACCTGATGGACGCCGTCTGCGCGCAGATGAAGGAAAAGTGCTCGGTCGTCGAACTCTCCTGGGATGGCCTCATTCCGGCGCTGCAGAGCAAGAAGTTCGACGTGATCTGGTCCTCCATGGCCAACACCCAGGAACGCTCCAAGATCATCGACTTCACCGACAAATACTACAACACGCCGAGCACGCTGATCGGCCCGAAGGACCAGAAGACCGGCGCCACCGCCGATGACGTCAAGGGCAAGACCATCGGCATTCAGGTCTCGACCATCCAGTCGGACTACTTCAAGAAGTACTTCTCCAAGGTGGCCGAGGACAAGACCTACCAGACGCTGGACGAAGCCTTCCAGGACCTGCAGGCGGGGCGGATCGACTATGTCTTCGGCGATTCGCTGGCGCTTCAGGCGTTCCTCGACAGCGATGCCGGCAAGGACTGCTGCGCCAAGATGGGCGACGTGGCCGACGACCCGGAAATCCTCGGCGCCGGTGTCTCGGGCGGCCTGCGCAAGGAAGACACCGCGCTGAAGGCCAAGCTGAACGCGGCAATCGCCGCCGTGCGCGCCAGCGGCCAGTATGACGAGATCACGAAGAAATACTTCACCTTCGACATCTACGGCGCGAAGTAAGCGAACCCGATGGCGACGGCGCAACAAGGCATTCTGGATCTGCTCTCCCCCGTTCCGCCCGGATGGGGCGGAGTGCTCCTGAGCGGCGCCGCCTCCACGCTGGCCATTTCCGCCGGCGCCTTCCTGATCGGCCTCGTGCTGGGCACCGGGGGCGCGCTCGGCAAGCTCTCGGGGATCAGGCCGCTCGGCCTGATCCTGGAAGTCTACACGACGGCAATCCGCGCGGTTCCCGAGCTGATCCTGATCGTCGGCCTCTATTATGCCGGCATGGACGGGCTCAACCGCCTGCTGGCGCTGGCCGGCCTGCCTGCTTTCGAGCTCAACGGCTTCGCCGTGGCCATTGCCGTGCTCGGCTTCGTGCAGGGCGCCTATATGACCGAGGTGCTGCGCGGCGCCATCCTGGCGATCCCGATCGGCCAGATCGAGGCGGCAAAGGCGTTCGGCATGGGCCCGCGGCTCCGGTTCCGCCGCGTCGTTCTTCCGGCGCTGCTGCCCAATGCCCTGCCGGGCCTTGCCAATCTCTGGATGTCGATCATGAAGGACAGCGCCCTGGTCGCCGTCGTCGGCTATCAGGAACTGGCGCTCGCCACGCGGCTGGCGGCGGCCAGCACCAAGCATTATTTCCTGTTCTTCATGGCGTCGGCGCTGATCTATCTGGCGCTCACCCTGGTCTCGAACGCGCTGTTCACCCTCATGGAGCGACGGGTGCGGCGCGGCCAGCCGAAGCCTGCGGGGCACCTTGCCCCATGAGCTTCTCCTGGATCGACAGCTATTGGCCGCTTCTCCTGACGGGCGCCTGGCAGACGGTGGCGCTGCTGGTGATTTCCGTCGGCTTCGGCTTTCTCCTGGCCATCGGCATCGCCTTCGCGCAGGTCAGCGGCGGGCCGGTCACGCGTCTCCTTGCCCGGGGCTACTGCACCTTCTTCCGCGGCACGCCGCTGCTTATCCAGCTCTGGCTGCTTTATTACGGCGTCGGCTCGCTGCTGCCGTTGATCCCCGGCCTGCGCCAGTCGCTGTTCTGGCCAATCCTGCGCGAGGGCTTCTTCTTCGCCGCCGTCAGCTTCACGCTGAACTATGCGGCCTATGAGGCCGAAGTGCTGCGCGGCGCGCTGCTGGCCGTGCCCAAGGGCGAACTGGAAGCCGGCCGCGCCTTCGGCATGAGCCCGCTGCGGCTCGTCCGGCGCATCTGGCTGCCCCGCGCCATCCGCATCGCGCTGCCCACCATCGCCGGCGAAGTCGTCATGCAGCTGAAGGCCACGCCGCTGGCCTTCACGGTCACGGTGATGGACCTCTATGCGGTGGCGACCAAGGTGCGCCAGGACACGCTGCTGGTCTACGAGCCGCTCCTCGTCGTCACCCTCTTCTATCTCGTCATCACAGCCTTCATCGCCGGCCTGTTCCGCCTCGTGGAACGGCAGGTGCCGATGCGGCGCTGACCAATTGGAGTAAAGCCCATGACCCAACTCACCCTTCTCGATGGCGGCATGAGCCGCGAACTTCAACGCCTCGGCGCCGAGCTGAAGCAGCCGGAATGGTCGGCGCTGGCGCTGATGAATTCGCCCGAGATCGTGCAGGCCGTGCATGAGGAATTCATTGCCGCCGGTGCCGATGTCGTCACCACCAACAGCTACGCGCTCGTGCCCTTCCACATCGGCGAAGAGCGTTTCGAGGCGGATGGCGCGCGGCTGATCGCGCTCTCGGGCGCGCTGGCCCGCGCGGCTGCCGATGGCTGCGGCGATCGTGCGATCCGTGTCGCCGGCTCGCTGCCGCCGATCTTCGGCTCCTATGAGCCCCAGAATTTCGACCCCTCTCGGGTGCAGCATTATCTCAAGGTGCTGGTGGACAATCTCGCGCCTAACGTCGACGTCTGGCTCGGCGAGACGCTCAGCCTGATCGCCGAGGGCGAGGCCGTTCGCCAGGCCGTGGCCGGCACCGGCAAGCCCTTCTGGATCTCCTTCACGCTCGATGACAGGACGGACCGCCCGGCGCCGGACGTGCCGAAACTGCGCTCCGGGGAAACGGTGGAGGCGGCCGCACGATGGGCGGCGCAATCGGGCGCCCAGGCCCTGCTCTTCAACTGCAGCAGGCCGGAAATCATGCGCGCGGCCGTGGAAACCGCCAATCGCGTGATCAAGGAGGCCGGATCCGACCTGCGCATCGGCGTTTACGCCAATGCGTTTGAAGGTGAACAGGGCGAAGCCGCCGCCAATGAAGGCCTGCACGCCACCCGCGACGACCTGAACGACGACGCCTATTCCCGCTTTGCCTGCAGCTGGGTCGAGGCCGGCGCCTCCATGGTCGGCGGCTGCTGCGGCATCGGCGCCGCCCATATCCACCGGCTCAAGCAGACCCTGTCCGGCCTCGCGGTCTGACGCATCGGACAGGGGGGCGGAGCCGGTTCGATGCGTCAACGCGCCATCCAGCCGCCATCGACGGTGAGGACATGGCCGTGGACATAGGCGCCAGCGGGCAAGGCGAGGAAGACGCAGGCGCCGGCGAGGTCCGACGGGTCGCCCCAGCGGCCGGCGGGGATGCGCGCTGGTGGAACGCGCTTCGGCCGCATCATCGCCATCGGCCGCGCCGATCCCGCGAAAGGATCGGCGATGACATCACAGGGCAGCGCCCGGCTTTGAAACAAGGCCAGTCCGTCAAGGGCTCCGCCTCAGCGGGGAAGGCTCCTCACATGGATCTGCGCCCCACGAGCCCCGAAAGGACATGCTCGCCATGTCCCTCGGCCTCTTCGTCCACGGGCGTCTCCCGCCAGCAGGCTGATGAGGGCGCCCGCGGGGACACGATGTTCGGCAGGAAGAGCGGGGCGTGGCCCGAGACGGCGCGCCATTATTTTCGCTTCAACGCCTCCATCAGCGCCGCCCCGAGCGTACCCTGACCGGCGCCGCCACCCTTGGCGGGCGGCGGGCTCGCCTTGGTCGGGCCGGAGGGGCGGCGGTCCTTCTCCCTGTTGTCGCGCGGCGGCGCGGTGTCGGCGCCGGCGGCGGCGCTGGAGCGCATGGACAGGCCGATGCGCTTGCGGGGGACGTCGATCTCGGTCACGCGGACCTTGACGACATCGCCGGCCTTCACCACCGCATGCGGATCCTTCACGAAACGGTCGGCAAGCTGGGAGACGTGGACGAGGCCGTCCTGGTGGACGCCGATATCGACGAAGGCGCCGAAGGCGGCGACATTGGTGACGGTGCCTTCGAGCATCATGCCGACCTTGAGGTCCTTGATGTCCTCCACGCCCTCGGCAAAGGTCGCGGTCTTGAAGCTCGGGCGCGGGTCGCGGCCCGGCTTTTCGAGTTCGGCTAGGATGTCCTTCACCGTCGGCAGACCGAAGCGATCATCGACGAAGCGCTTCGGATCGAGCTGCTTCAGGGCCGCACTGTCGCCCATCAGCGCCCGAAGATCCCGGCCGCAGGCGGCGACGATCTTCTTCGCCACGCCATAGGCTTCCGGATGGACCGAGGAAGCGTCGAGCGGTTCCTTGCCATTCGGGATGCGCAGGAAGCCGGCGCATTGCTCGAAGGTGCGCGGGCCCAGACGCGGCACCTTCAACAGGTCCTTGCGGCTGGAAAAGGCGCCATTGGTATCGCGGTAGACGACGATCGCTTCCGCGGTGGTCTTGCCGAGCCCGGAGACGCGCGACAGCAACGGGGCCGAGGCCGTGTTGAGATCGACGCCGACGGCGTTCACAGCGTCTTCCACCACGGCATCCAGCGAGCGGCCGAGCCTGCCTTGATCGACATCGTGCTGATACTGGCCGACGCCGATCGATTTCGGCTCGATCTTCACGAGTTCGGCCAGCGGGTCCTGCAGGCGGCGCGCGATGGAAACGGCACCGCGCAGCGACACGTCGAGGTTGGGGAATTCGGCGGCCGCCGTTTCCGACGCCGAATAGACCGAGGCGCCGGCTTCGGAGACGATGACCTTGGTGGGCTTGGCGCTTCCCGCCGGAAAGGCCGCGAGCATGTCGGCCACAAGCTTTTCCGTCTCGCGGCTGCCGGTGCCGTTGCCGATGGCGATCAGTTCCACCTTGTGTTTGCGGATCAGGCTTGCAAGCACCTCCTGCGCGCCGCGAATGTCGTTCCTCGGCGGGAAGGGATAGACGGTCGCGGTTTCCGTCAGCTTGCCGGTGCCATCGACCACGGCAACCTTGACGCCGGTGCGGATGCCGGGATCGAGCCCCATGGTGGGGCGGGAACCGGCGGGGGCTGCGAGCAACAGGTCCTTCAGATTGCGGGCGAAGACGCGGATCGCCTCCTCCTCCGCCCGCTCGCGCAGTTCGCGGATCAGGTCGAGCGAGAGCGACGTGGAAAGCTTGACGCGCCAGGTCCAGCCGACGACCTCCATCAGCCATGCGTCGGCCGGGCCGCGGCCGATCGAAAGGCTGGCGGCGATGATGCGCTCGACGGGCTTGACCGTTGCCGTATCGCTCTCGTCCACGGTGATATCGACGCTCAGCACCTCCTCGTTCCAGCCGCGCAGCATGGCGAGCGCGCGGTGGCCGGCAATGGTGGCCCAGCGTTCGGTGTGGTCGAAATAGTCGGAGAACTTGGCGCCGGCCTCTTTCTTGCCCTCCACCACGCGGGCGCGGATCATCGCGACGTCGCGCATATGGGCGCGCAGGCGGCCGAGCAGCTCGGCATTCTCGCCGATGCCTTCGGCGATGATGTCGCGCGCGCCTTCCAGCGCGGCCTTCACGTCCGGCACTTCGGCGGTGAGGAAGGCGGCGGCTTTGTCCGCCGGCACGAGGCTGCGGTCGGCGAGAAGCGCCTCGGCGAGCGGGCCAAGCCCGCGCTCGCGCGCGATCTCGGCCTTGGTGCGGCGCTTCGGCTTGTAGGGCAGATAGAGGTCTTCCAGCTCCGCCTTGGTGGTGACGGTGGCGATCTTGTCCTCCAGCTCGTCCGTCAGCCTGCCCTGCCCGCGGATCGACTCGAGAATGGCGGCGCGACGGGCGTCCAGCTCGCGCAGATAAGTGAGGCGTTCGGCGAGGATGCGCAGCTGCGTGTCATCGAGCCCTTCGGTGACTTCCTTGCGGTAGCGGGCGATGAAGGGAACGGTGGCGCCGCCATCCAGAAGCTCCACGGCCGCCGTGACCTGTTGGGGTCTGGCATTGATTTCGCCGGCAATGATGGCGGCGATCGGCAGGGGCGGTCTCTTCATGGTCTTTTTCCTCGGCTCGTGACTCGGGCAGACCATAATGCCTCACCCGATCATGGCCAAGCCGAGGCGCTACCGACATCCACGGGCGGTTGTTCGGTCTGGAGGCGCACAACGCAGTCTCCGCAAGGCAGGGAACAGGATCCGATCAGGACGGGGCCGAAGGAGGGCGCGCAGGTCTCCGTCGCTTTCAGTCTGGGCCGTTTCGGCCTCGGCCGATGGCGGCGGCGTCAATGTCGCGGCACAGGGCATCAGCCAGCCTGCGCGAGCGCGCGCCCCGTGACCGCGTCGAAGAGGTGCATCTGGTTCATATTGACCGAGAGCGGCAGCATCCGCCCGGCCTGCGGGGCGGCTTCCGGGTCGATGCTGGCGCAGAGTGACGCCCCGCCATGGGTGAAATAGACCATGGTCGATGGCCCCAGCGGCTCCACCAGATCGACCGCGGCATCGAGTGGGGAGAAGCCCGGGCGGTCGTTGCGGATCGACAGCGCCTCCGGCCGGATGCCGAGCACGACGGGCTGGCCGGCCCCGGCGGCATAGGCTGCGGCCCGGGCGGGTGGCACGGCCAGGCGGGTGCCGTCGGCAAGCCGCACGCCAAGCCCTTCCGCCCCCTGCTCCAGCCGGCCGTCGAGGAAGTTCATCGACGGAGAGCCGATGAAGCCGGCGACGAAGCGGCTGGCGGGGCGGTGATAGAGCTCCTGCGGCCGGCCGACCTGCTCGATCAGCCCGTCCTTCATCACCACCACGCGGTCGGCCATGGTCATGGCCTCTACCTGATCATGGGTGACATAGACGGTGGTGGTCGGCAGGATCTGGTGCAGCCGCTTGATTTCGGTGCGCATCTGCACGCGCAGCTTGGCATCGAGGTTGGACAGCGGCTCGTCGAACAGGAAGACCTTGGGATTGCGCACGATCGCGCGGCCCATGGCCACGCGCTGGCGCTGCCCGCCGGAGAGCTGTCCGGGCCGGCGGTCGAGCAGTTCCTCGATATGCAGGGTCTCGGCGGCGCGCGCGATCCGGGTGTCGATCTCGGCCTTGGGCAGGCGCTGCTGCTCCAGGCAGAAGGAGATGTTCTCGCGCACCGACATATGCGGATAGAGCGCATAGTTCTGGAAGACCATAGCGATATCGCGCTTGCCGGGCCCCAGCCGGTTGACCACCTGCCCGCCGATGACGATCTCGCCGGCGGTGACATGCTCGAGGCCCGCGATCATCCTGAGCGTGGTCGACTTGCCGCAGCCCGACGGGCCGACGAAGACCACGAATTCCTTGTCCTCGATTTCCAGATCGATGCCGCGCACGGCCTCGTAGATGCCGTAGGACTTGACGACGTCTCTCAGTTCCAGCTTCGCCATCGTCGCCCTCCTACTTCTCGTTGAGCCAGACCAGCATGGCGCCGGCTTCGCGATTGGCCCAGAGATGGTAGGGCACGGCCTTGAAGCGGCGGGGCTTCAGCGCCGGCGGCGCGGTGCGGTAGAGCCCGGCCCAATCCGCTGCCTGCGCCTCCAGCGCCTCGCCCGAGAGCACCGTGGCGCCGCCCAGCAGATCCGGCTCGAACTGCGCGTGGATCGGCGCATCGGCCGGCAGGCGCAGCCGCTGCGGCTCGGTGCCGAGATCCACCTCTTCCACGCAATAGACCACGGGTCCCCGGCTGAGCGCGACGCGGCCGGCATCCTCGCTGACGGCGGGATGGGCATAGAGCCGGTCCACCGGCATGTCGAAGCCAAGGCGGATCTCGTCGCCATTGGCCCAGAGCCTGCGGATGGCGGCATAGCCCTTCTCCGTCACCGTGGCGAGGTCGACCGCCTCGCCATTGACCGTCAGCCGCGCCTGACGGCACCAGCCGGGGATGCGCAGGTGCAGCGTGAGTTCGGCGGGGTTTTCCAGTGTCAGCCGGATCGCGACATCGCCTTCCCAGGGATAGCGCGTCTCCTGCGTCAGGCGCACCAGCCGGCCATCGAGCTCCAGCTCGCCGGTGCCGGCGGCATAGAGATGCACGGCGAGTGCGTCGCCGGTGGCCGAATAGACATATTGGCCGAGCGAGGTGATCATCCGCGCGATATTGGTCGGGCAGCAGGGGCAGTAATGCCATTTCCAGCGCCGGTTCTGACCATGGCTTTCCAGCACGTTCTCATAGAAATAATGCTCGCCATCGCGGGAAATGCCTGACAATGCGCCATTATAGAGCACGGTTTCCAGCCGGTCGGTATAGCGTGCGTCGAGATCGAGCTGGGCCATGCGGTGGGCGAAGAAGCCGAGCGCGACGGCGGCGCAGGTCTCGGCATAGGCGGTCTCGTTCGGCAGGTCGAATTCGCGGGTAAAGCCCTCGTTGGACGCCGAGGGGCCGAGGCCGCCCGTCACATAAAGCTGACGCTCGACCAGATTGGCGAAAAGCCTGTCGCAGGCGGCCTTGAGCGTCGGGTCGTCATTCTCATGCGCCAGATCGACCATGGCGGAGAGCAGGTACATGGCACGCACGGCATGGCCGACGACCTGGTTCTGCTCGCGCACCGGCCTATGCGCCTGGCTGTAGGCATAGGTCTGATAGACATAATCGGCCGGGTTCTCCCCGCGACGACGGGCCTCCTCGTCATAATAGGAGGGCATCTGCCCGCGCTCGTCGATGAAGAAGGTGGCGAGCGCCAGATGGCGCGGATCGCGGGTGACGCGGTAGAGCTTGACCAGCGCCAGCTCGATCTCTTCATGCGCATCATAGCCGCGCAGCTTGCCCGGCTCGGGGCCGAAGGTGTCGATGATGTGGTCGACGGCGCGGATCATCACATCGAGGAAACGGCGCTTGCCGGTCGCCTGAAAATAAGCGACGGCGCCTTCCAGCAGATGGCCCATGGAATACATTTCATGCAGGTCGCGCAGATTGGTCCAGCGCTTGTCCGGCTCGCGGCGGATGAACCAGCTGTTGAGATAGCCGTCCGCCATCTGCCCCTGTTCGAGCTTTTCGACGATGGCGTCGATCTTCGCCTCGATCTCGGGGTTCGGATGCGTCTTCAGCGTATAGCTTGCCGCCTCGATCCATTTGCCGAAATCGCTATCGAAGAAATGCTGCATCGACAGGCCGCTCGGCTGGATCGGCCGGGCGAGCGGGCCCGGCGGCTTGCCGAAATCGAGCACTTCGAGAAAGCCTTCCTCCTCCAGCCGCCGATGCTGGGTGGGGATCGTCACCTCGCGCACGGTGCGCGTCCAGCTGTCCCAGAAGCCGCCGGTGAAGGTGACGCGGGCGGGATCGGCGGGGATGAAGCGGGTCTTGAGCGAGGGCATGGCAGTATCGGACATGGAGGCACCTTTTTCGGGCCCGGCGGCATAGGCGGCCGCCTGCCCGTGCATGGAAGCTTGGGGGGAGGAGAGGACGGGAGAAGAGGCGCTCATTTGACGGCGCCGGCGGTCAACCCGCGCACGTAATAGCGCTGGAGGGCCAGGAAGAGCAGGATGCAGGGCAGCATGGTCACCGCGATGCCGGCCTGCAGCGCGCCCCAGTCGATGATGCCGTAAATGCCGGAGGAGACGTTCACCAGCATGATCGGCAGGGTGAACTTGTTCTGGTCGGACAGGAAGATCAGCGCCGCCAGGAACTCGTTCCAGGAATTGAGGAAGGCGAACATGGCCACCGTCGCCACGCCCGGCAGGGCGATCGGCAGCATGATCCGGCGCAGGATGGTCGCCTGCGAGGCCCCGTCGATCCTTGCTGCCTCGATCAGCGCACGCGGCACGGCGTCGAAGGCGTTGCGCATCATGAAGATCGAGAAGGGCAGCTGGAAGGTGACATAGATCAGCACCAGCCCCGTCAGGCTGTTCTGCAGCCGCAGGAATTTCAGGATCAGGAAAAGCGGGGTCAGGATCGACTGGAAGGGGATCATCATCGTCGCCATGACGATGACGAAGAGCAGCGACTGGCCGGGAAAGCGGAACTTGGAAAAGCCATAGCCGGCCGGCACCGAGACGAGAATGGTCAGCACCACCGTGCCGAGCGCGATCAGCACCGAATTGGTGGCATAGACGACCCAGCCGGCGCCCACGCCCTCCAGCCGGCGGTAGTTTTCCAGCGAGAAGCTCTTGGAAAACAAGGCGGCGGGATGGGCCAGCGCTTCCGCCGCAGGCTTGAAGGAATTGGCGAGCGACCAGACGACCGGCATCAGGAAGATCACGGAAACGACCAGACCGGCGATGACGAAGCCCCAGAAGGACAGGCGCTCAGCGAGCGGCGGCGGCGTGGGATTGCGTCGGATGCGCTCCATCACGATTCCTCCGGGCGCTGGCGCAGGAAGGCGAGCTGGACCGAGCTGATCGCCACCAGCACCACCAGGAGAACGAAGGACATGGCCGCGCCATAGCCAAGCCGATAGGAGGAGAAGGAGGCGAGATAGATCGAGAACACCGCCGAGATCGTGCTGTTGGCCGGTCCGCCCTGGGTGATGATGAAGAACTGGTCGAAGGCGAGCATGGAGGAGGTGACGTTCAGCACCAGCGCCAGCAGCAGCGAATTGCGCATCAAGGGCAGCGTAATCCGGCGAAAGCGGGAAAAGACGCTGGCGCCATCGATCTTGGCGGCCTCGATCACATCGGCCGGAATGGCCTGCAGGCCGGTGAGCAGGATGACCATGGTGAAGCCCGCCGTCTTCCACACGACCATGAGGATGATGACGCCGAGCGCCGGCCAGAAGCTTTCCAGCGGCCGGGGCGCGCTGTCGACCAGGCCCGCGCCGCGCAGCAATTGCGCGAAGACGCCGCTGTCGGGATTCAGGAGCCACATCCACAACGTGGAGGCCGCGCCGAAGCCGATGACCACGGGCATGAAATAGATGGTGCGGAACAGGCCGGCGAGCCTGAGCGGCCGATCGACCAAAAGCGCCAGCGGCAGCGCCACCGCCATAATCGCCGTCGTCACCAGCACGGTATAGAGCAGGGTGAAGCCCAGCGAATGCCAGAGCTGCATGTCATGGGCAAGCTCGGCATAGTTTGCCAGCCCTGTGAATTTCACCCGGCCGAGCAGCGGCCAGTTGTGCAGGCTCATCCACAGCGTCATGCCGAGCGGGATCAGGAACAGGCCGGTGATGAAAACGAGGCTCGGCGCCATGAAGACCAGCCCGAGCCAGCCCTTGGGCTCGGCCGGCTGGGCCGGGGGGCGCGGCTTTGTCGGTGTCGCGCCTTGCGCAACGGCAACAGGCGCTGGGGATGTGGGAAAGGCCAAGATCCGGCTCCTTCATCGGCATGAACGCATGGCTTCGCGTGGGACGGCGGGGCCGGGTGTGACGGCCCTGCATGGGGCGGGGCCCGGCGAAGGGGCTGAAGGGGGTGCTCGCGTCATGAACCACAACCATCACGCCCGTGGCGGGCGGTGTGGATCCTCGGGTCAAGCCCGAGGATGACGTCGCGCATGGGGCGTCACGCCGGGGATGGCACGCAGGGTGGGCGCAGACAGGGTGCTGTTATGACCATTTTTTACCCGGTGGAGAACAATCGACTGCGCTTGTGGCACCTTCGCGCACTCCAATCTCCCGTCATCCTCGGGCTTGACCCGAGGATGCACTGCGGGCGCAGCCGGCGAGACGGTGTTGGAGATTGCGTGCCGCGCCTGGCGACCGTCCTTGCGTCGCCCGAGCAGCGCGAAGGCAATCGATCCGACCTGCACCCCCAGCAACAGCGCCACAGCCTCGAACATCACGTCGTGCCCTTACGGATTGGTCCGCTCGAGGATCTTGGTGAAGTCGGCCTGGGCCTTCTTGATCGCGCCATCCACGTCGTCGCCGAAGATCGTGCCCTGGATCAGGTTGAGGAAGGGTCCGGTGCGGCTGACGAAGAGTTCGTCGGAGGAGAAGGTATAGGGCGTGCGCGCCTTGGACAGCACGTCATAGGCGACGAGGTTGCGCTTGTCGAAGCTGGCATAGGCATCGGCCGCCAGATCGGTGCGCGAGGGCATGCCGGATTCCTTGGTAATGTAGACCTGCTCTTCCGGCGACATGTAGAAATCGACGAAATCGAGCAGGACCTTCTTCTTCTCCGCGCTGATGCCCTTCATCACCGCCAGCGTGTCGCCGCCGGCGAAAGAGGAGACGCCGCCCTTGGGGCCGGGGATCGGCGCCACGGCGAATTTCACGTCGGGATATTTGCTCGTCAGCAGGTTGACGATGTAGGAACCGGTCATCAGCACGCCGACCTTGCCCGACGCGAAGGCCTCCACGGCATTGTTGCCATTGCCGGAGCGCGAGGTGGGATGGATGGCGCCGGCCTTCTGCATGTCGCGATAGGCGGCCACGGTCTCGCGGAAGGCCGGGGTATCGACCGTTGCCGTGCGGCCATCTTCGCTGAGGATATCGGCGCCGGCGGCCCAGAGATGCGGCAGGAAGTCATAGATCAGCCAGCTGCCCGAATTGGCGACGAAGTAGAAGCCATAGGTCTCGTTGCCGAGTGCGGTGATCTTCTTGGCGTCGGCGGCGATTTCTTCGAGCGAGGCCGGCGCCTTCGCCGGATCGAGCCCGGCCTTCTGGAACAGGTCGGTGTTGTAGGCGATGATCGAGGCGTCGGGCAGCGCCGGCACGCCGTAGATCTTGTCTTCATAGGTCGCGAGGCGGATATGCGACGGGCTCATGGCCGAGAAATAGGGCCGGCTCTTGGCAAATTCCGTGATGTCTTCGAGACCCTCGGCAGCCGCGAAGGTCGGCAGGTAGATCAGGTCGAGGACCGCGCCATCCGGCGGCTCGCCACCGGCAATGGCTGCGCCAAGCTTCGGCACCATCTGCTCGGCGGTGATCTGCGTCACGGTGATCTTGTCCGTGTGCTTGGCATTGTAATGGTCGGCCAGCCCCTGCAGCACCGCGCCCGAGGAGGTGCGCACCCAGAGCGTGACGTCGGTCGCCTGCGCCGACGCAGAGGCCAGCACCGTGCTGGCGGCGAGCGAAAGGGCGGCAAGCGCCCAGCGGATCTTGAGCATGAAGGTTCCCTCTTTTTCGTTGCCGTCAGTCAGCGGTGAATGACGTAAGGCGAACGGTAGTCGAGAAAAAAGTCGCTGTCGACACGATGAACACAGACAGATCGCGAGAATCTGCTAAAACCTTTTATCATCACGGATATTTTTTGCTAAAAGCTTTTATCAAGCGATGACCGGCCCGGAATAGGACGCGGCTGCAACATGAAAAGGCAAGGCTTTGCGGATGCAGCATCATCCTCTAAAGACGGAAGCCCAGGCAGGCGGCATCGGGCCGGCCAAGCGCACAGGGAAGATCGGGACGCCGGCAATGGCATGGGCCAAGGGAGCAGCAGCGTGAGCGAGGAACCGGGCCGCAGACGCACGATCCGCGATGTCGCCAAGGCGGCGGGGGTGAGCATCGCCACGGCCTCCAACGCGCTGAACGGCATGGGCCGGACCAATGCCGAAACGCGCGAGCGGGTGCGGCGCATTGCCGACGAGATCGGCTTTCGCCCCAATGCGCTGGCGCGCAGCCTTCTCACCCGGCGCAGCCATTCGATCGGCATCATCACCAACGACACCTATGGCCGCCTGACCCTGCCGATGAGCGCGGGCGTTTCCGAAGCGCTGGTCGATCATGGCGTCTCGGCCTTTCTCTGTGCCACCAACAATGATCCGCGCCTGGCGCAGTTGCATCTGGAAGCCCTGCTCGACAAGCAGGTGGATGGCATCATCTTCACCGCCACGCGGCTGGACCTGACCCCGCCGGTGGACCTGACGCGGCTGCCGATCCCGGTGGTCTATGCCTTCGCCATCGGGCCGGAGACCGCGCCCACCTTCATTCCCGACGATGCGCAGGGCGCCCGCCTTGCCGTGCGCCACCTTCAGGAACGGGGCTACCGCCGCATCCTCCACATCACCGGCCAGGAGGATTATCTGGCCGCGCGGCTGCGGGCCGAAGCCTATCGCGACCTCGCAGGCGAGCAGGCCGAGGTAATGTTCGGCGCCTGGAGCGAGGAGTGGGGGCATGAGGCGGTGCGCCGGCTGATCAGCAGCGGCCGGCCCCGGCCGGAAGCGATCTTCTGCGGCAGCGACGAGATCGCCCGCGGCGTGATCGACAGCCTGCGCGACCATGGGCTCAAAGTCCCCGAGGATGTCGCCGTCGTCGGCTTCGACAATTGGCAGGTGGTGGCGGCCCAGACGCGCCCGCCCTTGACCACGGTGGACATGGAGCTGAAGGAACTCGGCCGCCGCGCCGGCCTTGCCATGCTGGACCTCACCCGCGGCCTGCCGGTCGCGCCCGGCATCACCCGCCTGCCCTGCAGCCTGGTGACCCGCCGCTCCTGCGGCCTGGCCTGACCCGCTCGACCTTCAACACAACTCAAAGCTGGGCCCGACAGCCGGCTTTCGCCGCGCCACATCCCCTGTTTTGCCCTCATTCCTGCCTGAGCCCTGTCTAAAAAACAGGCTTATGTGTGCGTCTTTGGTGCACAGGCGGCACGGCTTGTAACGCTTTCCTGCACAAGCGCCTGTTTTTACAAAACCTTCACGTTTGGCATGCGGCTTGCTTTTCACTCTTGTATGCAAGTCTCGGATACCAGCACCTCGGCGCCCGCCACCATTGATGACGTGATCGTTCAGTCGGTCCTCGCCCGCCGCATCCGGCCGGGCGCGCGGCTGGGCGAGAGCGAGCTGGCGACCGTGTTCGGCGTGTCGCGCACGCTGGTGCGCGAGGCGATGATGCGGCTGGAGGCGCGCGGCATCGTGGAAGTGCGCCCGCGCCGGGGCTGGTTCGTGATCGAGCCTTCGCGCCTCGACGCCGCCCAGGTCTTCCAGGCCCGGCGCGCGCTGGAGGCCGGGCTCATGCGGGTCATGCCGCCGCTGACCGAGGCGGCCCGGGCCAAGCTGCACGCCCATCTCGACGAGGAGCGCCGGGCGATCGCCGAGGGCGACCATCCCCGCCTCGTCTGCCTGATGGGTGATTTCCACATCTGCCTGGTGGAGCTGATCGGCAATCCGGTGCTGGCCGACATTCTGCGCGACCTCACCGCCCGCACCATCCTGATCTCCATGCTCTACCAGACCGACGAGCATGCCGAGGAGTCCCATCGTGGCCATTGCCGCATTGTCGAGGCGCTGGAACGCGGCGATCCGGCGGGGGCCGCCGATCTGGCCATCCTGCATCTCGACGAGGTGGAGGCCGGCCTCGATCTCGACATGGCGACCGATCCGCTCGCGGATCTGCGCCGCTCGCTCAACCTCGCCGCCGCGCCGGGTCTGTCCGCAACCGCGGCGCCGCTTTCTCCCTCTCCTCTCGAGCTCTCCTCCCCTCCTCACCCCTCTTCCTCCTCCCCTCCTCCCTCTCCTGCACTGAAAAGGACATCCTCCGAATGATCAACCGCCGCACCCTGCTGGCCGCCGCCGGTCTCGCTTTCGCCACCCTCGCCTCGGCCGCGCCCGCCTTTGCCGATGCGCTGTCCACCATCACCGAGCGCAAGGTTCTGCGCGTCGCCGTGCCGCAGGATTTCCCGCCCTTCGGCTCGGTCGGCACGGATATGGCGCCGCAGGGCTATGACATCGACATGGCCAAGCTGATCGCCGAGAAGCTGGGCGCCAAGCTGGAGCTGACGCCGGTGACCTCGGCCAACCGCGTGCCCTTCCTGCAGACCGGCAAGGTCGATCTCGTCATCTCCTCGCTCGGCAAGAATCCGGACCGCGAGAAGGTCATCGATTTCTCCACCGCCTATGCGCCCTTCTATAATGGCGTGTTCGGCCCGGCCGATCTGGCGGTGAAGGACGCGGCCGGCCTTGCCGGCAAGACCATCGGCGTCACGCGCGGCTCGGTGGAAGATCTGGAGCTGACCAAGGTCGCGCCGGCCGACGCCACCATCAAGCGCTACGAGGACAATAACGGCACGATCTCCGCCTTCCTCTCCGGCCAGGTGCCGCTGGTGGCCACCGGCAATGTGGTGGCGGCCGCCATCATCGCCCGCAACCCGCCCAAGCGCCCGGAGATGAAGTTCCTGATCAAGAATTCGCCCTGCTATATCGGCCTGCCCAAGGGCGAGACGGCGCTGAAGGAAAAGGTCGACGCCATCATCGCCGAGGCCAAGAAGGACGGCAGCCTCAACAAGATTTCCCAGACCTGGCTGAAGAGCGACCTGCCCACCGATCTCTGATCCCGTCCCACCCGCAAAGGCCCGCCTCGCTCCCCGAGCGAGTGCGGGCCCTGATATCAAGGGGGCAAGGTCACCAATGGCCTATGTTTTCGATTTCACCTGGCTGGCGGAGTATTGGCCTCTGCTCGTCAAGGGCGTGCGCATCACGCTCCAGCTCATCCTGATCGGCGGCGTTCTCGGCGTCGCGCTCGGCATCGCCTGCGCCTGGGTGCGCGCACTCGGGCCCAAGGCGCTGCGCGTTCCCGTCGCCATCTATGTCGAGCTGATCCGCAACACGCCGTTCATGATCCAGCTGTTCTTCATCTTCTTCGGCCTGCCGGCGCTCGGCCTGCAGATGGGCGAGATGACGGCGGCCTATATCGCCATGGTCGTCAATCTCGGCGCCTATGGCTGCGAAATCATCCGCGCCGGCATCGCCGCCACGCCGCGCGGCCAGTTCGAAGCGGGCGCCAGCCTTGCCATGACGCCGTTCGAGACCTTCCGCCACGTGGTGCTCGTGCCCTCGCTGCAGCGCATCTGGCCGGCTTTGTCCTCGCAGATCGTCATCGTCATGCTCGGCTCGGCGGTCACCTCGCAGATCGCGGTGGAGGACCTGACCTTTGCCGCCAACTTCATCCAGTCGCGCAATTTCCGCGCTTTTGAAACCTATCTGGTCTCCACCGCCCTCTATCTCCTGCTCGCCATCGGCCTGCGCCAGGCGATGGGCCTGATCGGCGCGGCGATCTTTCCCAAGAGGAGCGCGCGATGATCGAATTTTCCACCTGGGACATTCTGCGCAACCTGATCTTTGCTGCCCGCTGGACCGTGCTGCTTTCGCTGGTCTCCTTTGCCGGCGGCGGGGTGGTGGGGCTGATGATCCTGTTTGCCCGCATCTCGAAGTCGAAAGCGCTGCGGCGCTTCGCCATCGGCTATATTGAGCTGTTTCAGGGCACGCCGCTCCTGATGCAGCTGTTCCTCGCCTTTTTCGGCCTCGGCCTGCTGGGCGTGGACGTACCGGCCTGGCTTGCCGCCGGCAGCGCGCTCATCCTGTGGAGCGCCGCCTTCCTGGCGGAAATCTGGCGCGGCTGCGTGGAGGCCGTGGCGAAAGGGCAATGGGAGGCCTCGGCCAGCCTCGGTATGGGGCGGCTGCAGCAGCTGCGCTACGTCATCCTGCCGCAGGCGCTGCGCGTCGCCGTGCCGCCCACCGTCGGCTTCTCGGTGCAGGTGATCAAGGGCACGGCGCTGACCTCGATCATCGGCTTCACCGAACTGTCCAAGGCCGGCACCATCGTCACCAACGCCACCTTCCAGCCCTTCACCGTCTATGGCCTCGTGGCGCTCATCTATTTCGCCCTGTGCTGGCCGCTGTCGCGCTACGCCCATTCGCTCGAAAGGAAACTCCATGTCGCTCATCGCGGTCACTGAGCTGAAGAAGCGCTTCGGCGCCAACGAAGTGCTCAAGGGCATCAATCTCGACATCATGCCCGGCGAGGTCATCGCCATCATCGGCAAGAGCGGATCGGGCAAATCCACCTTCCTTCGCTGCATCAACGGGCTGGAAACGGTCGACGAGGGCTCGATCCTGGTGGCCGGCGCCCAGCTTCTGCCCGACGAGGTGCATCTGAAGGCGCTGCGGCTGAAGGTCGGCATGATCTTCCAGCAGTTCAACCTGTTTCCGCATCTCTCCGCGGGACGCAACGTCATGCTCTCGCAGATGGTGGTGAAGAAGACGGGCAAGGCGCAGGCGGAAGCCATGGCGCGCCGCCAGCTGGAGCGCGTGGGCCTTGCCCACAAGTTCGACGCCTATCCTGACGAGCTGTCCGGCGGGCAGCAGCAGCGCGTGGCGATCGCCCGGGCGCTGGCCATGGAGCCGATCGCGCTTTTGTGCGACGAGATCACCTCCGCGCTCGACCCGGAGCTGGTGGCCGAAGTGCTGGCCGTGGTGCGCGAGCTGGCCGCCGAAGGCATGACGCTGATGATGGTGACCCACGAGATGAAGTTCGCGCGCGACGTCTGCTCCCGCGTCGTCTTCATGCATGAGGGCCGCGTGCATGAGGTCGGCCCGCCGGAAGAGGTGTTCTCCGCGCCGAAGACGGTGGAACTGCAGCGCTTCCTCGGCCACGGCCACGCCTGACCCTGCACCCTTCCTGACCCTGTACCCTAGAGAAAAGCCGCGCGCTGGCCCCGGCGCGCGGCCCTCATGCTCTCGCTTCCTGTTTCCGCAAGGGTGAGCCGAAAGCCGGTCCCTGCTTTCGCTCGGATGCGCCGGGCTTTGGCTTTTGCCGCGAAATCCCTTAAATGCCCTGCAGCAGGCAGCAGCAGAGGGGGAATTCGGGTGATGACGGAACAGGGGGTCTTGCGGATCTCGATCGCGATGACGCTGGTGGTCGCCGCCTTCGGCATCGTCTTCGGCCTGCTTTCGGGCTCCTTCGCCATCGTCTTCGACGGCATCTATGCCATGACCGATGCGATCATGACGGTGGTGGCGCTGTTCGTCTCCCGGCTGATCGCCGCCGCCGCCGGCCCGGCACAGGGCCGGCTGATGGACCGCTTCACCGTCGGCTTCTGGCATCTGGAGCCGATGGTGCTGGCGCTGAACGGGCTGATGCTGATGACGGCGGCAATCTACGCGCTGGTCAACGCCATCGGCAGCCTGATGAGCGGCGGGCGCGATCTCGCCTTCGGCGAGGCGATCGCCTATGCCGTCTTTACGCTCGCCATCACCATTTCCATGGCGCTCTTCGCCCGGCGCGCCAACCGCACGATCGGCTCGGAACTGGTGGCGCTGGACGTCAAGGCCTGGATCATGTCGGCCTCGCTCACCGCCGCTTTGCTCATCGCCTTCCTCATCGGCGCGCTGGTGCAGGGCACGTCGCTCGAATGGATCTCACCCTATATCGACCCGGCGGTGCTGATCCTCGTCAGCCTCGTCATCATTCCCATGCCGATCTCCACCGTCTGGCATGCGCTGGCCGATATTCTGCTGGTGACCCCGGCGGAGCTGAAGGCACAGGTGGACAGGGTGGCCGAGGCGACCGTCGCCCGCCACGGCTTTCTCACCTATCGCGCCTATGTGGCCAAGGTCGGCCGGGGCCGGCAGATCGAGCTTTACTTCATCGTGCCCGGCGGCTGGCCGCCCCGGCCTCTCGAGGCCTGGGATGCGCTGCGCGACGAGATCGGCGCGGAACTCGGCGAGGCCAGCCCCGACCGCTGGCTGACCATCGTCTTCACCACCGATCTGGAATGGGCCGAATAGGGCGGAGCGTCCGTCCGGTTTTCGCCTGAGATCCCGCGATCCTGCGGGATCGGCGCTCCCGTCATTGCGAGGCCGGGGTGAAGCGGGCCATCAGCGTGTGGCTGTCGCCAGGATAGGTGAGGCAGACCTGGGTGACGGCGCCCTGCCCGCTCCAGGTGCGCCGTTCGACCACGAGGCAGGCCGCCCCCTTGGCAATGGCGAGCGCAGCGGCCATGTCGGCGCCGGCATTGACGGCGCGGATCCTGTGCTCGGCGGCACTCCACGGCACCTGGCCGATCAGCCATTGGCCCGGCGGCGTGGCGGAAAAATCCGCCGTCTCCGCTTCCGGCACCGCCGCAAGGCTGATCAGCCGCTCCTCTCGGCAGAAGGGGCGCGGGCCGGCCATATGCACGCAGGACAGCGCGAGCAGCGGCGCGCCCTCGGCCACGTCGATCAGCCGCAGTTCCTCCTCGCCGGCCTTGCGCAGGGCCCGCTTCGTCAGCCGGAAGCCATAGGCCAGGTTGAGCGAGCGCACCTCCGCCTCGATATCGGTGATTTCCAGAACGGCGGACTGGGCCTGCGGCTGGGTGACGAAGCTGCCGGACTTGCGCCGCCGCTCGATCAGGCCTGATTTGGCCAGCTGCGTCATCACCTTGTTCACGGTCATGCGCGAGCAGCCATACTGCGCCGCCAGCTCCATCTCGAACGGCAGGCGATGGCCCGGCGGCCACTCGCCCGAGACGATCCGACCCTCGATATCGCCGAGAATGCGCTGGTGCAGGGTCCGCTCCCTGCCGCTGTCTTCCGTCACGCTCCAGCCCTTTCCCGATCTCAGCCCCTCTTACACGGTTTCCGGCCGATCGCTTCGCGAACCGGAAATCGTATTACAGCGCCGCCACCAGTTGCGCCATCGCCGCCTCGAAACGGGCGCGAACCGCATCGCGCGCCCGGTGCCGGCCGCCCTCGACCTGGCAGCGCCCGCCGGCCCAGACCCTGTCCAGCCGCACGCCGCCGGCGAAGATCCAGTGGTCGATCAGCCTGTCCTCTTCAAGATAGGGGACGGCTGCGCTGTCGAGCGCGACGAAATCGGCATCGCCGCCGGGGACAAGCCCGATCGCGCTTTGCAGCGCAGCATTGCCGCCGATGCGCGCTGTTTCAAGCAGATGCCGGCCGGTGGAGCCGCCGGGCGGGGCGATGACATTGCGGGCGCGTCGGGCCAGACGCTGCGAATATTCGAGCATGCGCAGTTCCTCCGGCAGCGAGATCAGCACGTTGGAATCCGAGCCGACGCCGAAGCGGCCTCCCTCGGCCAGAAACAGCGGCGCCTCGAACACGCCGTCGCCGAGATTGGCTTCGGTGATCGGGCAGAGCCCGGCCACCGCCCCGCGTGCCGCCATGCCGCGCACTTCGGCTTGCGTCATGTGGGTGGCGTGGATCAGGCACCAGCGGTCATCAACGGGCATATTGGCCAGCAGCCATTCGACCGGCCGCGCGCCGGAGAAGGCAAGGCTGTCCTCCACCTCCTTCACCTGCTCGGCCACATGAATATGCACCGGCCCGCCTTCGGCCAGCGGCAAGAGGTCGGCCAGCTCTTCCGGCGTCACCGCCCGCAGGCTGTGCGGCGCCAGGCCGAGATGGGCGCCGGGCAAGGCCCTGGTCAGGCTGCGGCAGCGCGCCATCAGCTCGGCGAAGGCCTCCGGCCGGTGGATGAAGCGGCGCTGCCCCTCGGCCGGCGCAAGCCCGCCAAAGCCGGCATGGGCATAGAAGACCGGCAGAAGCGTCAGACCGATGCCGGTCTCGGCGCTGGCCGCCGCGATTCGCCCGGCCATTTCCGCCGGATCGGCATAGGGCCGGCCATCGCGGTCGTGATGCAGATAGTGAAACTCGCCAACCCGGGTGAAACCTGCCTCCAGCATCTCCACATAGAGCTGCGCCGCCACGGCCTCGACCTGCTCCGGCGTCATCGTCAGCGCCATGCGGTACATGATCGTCCGCCAGCTCCAGAAACTGTCATCGGCGGGGCCGCGTAGCTCCGCCAGCCCCGCCATGGCGCGCTGGAAGGCATGGCTGTGGAGATTGCCGAGGGACGGCACCACCACGCCGCAGCGCGCGTCGCCGGGCTCGGCCGCCCGCTCCGTCTCGATCGCGGCAATGCGTGCGCCGTCGAGCCTGATCAGCACATTGCGCGCCCATCCCTGCGGCAGGAGCGCCGCCTCTGCATGGATCCTCGTCATCTCAAGCCCCTCCAGTGTCATCGCCGCCGGCCGCCGGAAAGGCGGCGCCATCAGGCTGTTGTCGCAGACGGACAGCGGTCCCGTCCATCAAGCAGGCAGGCCGCGCCCGGCGTGGCCGACGCGAAATTCCGTCTTGCCAGCCTCGTTATTATGTATATACATGATGACAGCGAATGTTAAGGGGCGAGACGATGACAAGCGCGGAAAAGAGGATGGACAATCCGGATCAGCCGACCCTTTGGACGGGCGCGCGGATCGCGACGCTCGACCCGGCACGCCCGGGCCTCGGCGTGATCGAGGATGGCGCGATCCTGGTCGAGCATGGACGGATCGCCTGGATCGGCGCCCGTACCAATCTGCCGGAGGCGGCAGGCCCGGCCGTGGCGCAGGATCTCGGCGGCCGCTGGGTTACCCCCGGCCTGATCGATTGCCACACCCATCTCGTCCATGGCGGCAACCGCGCGCGCGAATTCGAGCTCAGGCTGGAGGGCGCAAGCTACGAGGAGATCGCGCGCGCCGGCGGCGGCATCGTTTCCACCGTTGCGGCCACCCGCGCGCTCGATGTCGAGGGCCTCGTCGCCACCGCCCTGCCGCGTCTCGACGCGCTCCTGGCCGAAGGCGTGACGACGCTGGAGATCAAGTCCGGCTATGGTCTGACGGTCGCCTCCGAACTTGCCATGCTGCGCGCGGCCCGGGCGCTGGAAGCGATGGCGCCGGTGCGGGTGAAGACCAGCTATCTCGCCGCCCACGCCACCCCGCCGGACTATAAGGGCCGGCAGTCGGACTATCTCGACGCGGTCGTTCTGCCGGGGCTGGAAGCCGCCCATGCAGAAGGTCTGGTCGATGCCGTCGACGGCTTCTGCGAGGGCATCGCCTTCTCCGTTGACGAGATGCGCCGGGTCTTCGACGCCGCCGCGCGGCTCGGCCTGCCGGTCAAGCTGCATGCCGAGCAGCTTTCCAATCTCGGCGGCGCGGCCATGGCCGCTTCCTATGGCGCGCTCTCGGCCGATCATCTGGAATATCTCGATGCCGAGGGGGCGGCCGCCATGGCGCGGGCCGGCACCGTGGCCGTGCTCCTGCCCGGCGCCTTCTACACGCTGCGCGAGACGCGCCTTCCGCCCGTGGAGGCCCTGCGCGCCGCCGGCACGAGGATCGCGGTGGCAACGGATTGCAATCCCGGCACCGCGCCGCTCACCTCGCTGCTGCTTTCCATGAACATGGCCGCCACCTTCTTCCGCCTGACGGTGGAGGAATGCCTTGCCGGCACCACGCGCGAGGCAGCGCGCGCGCTCGGTCTGCTGGCCGAAACCGGCACGCTGGAACAGGGCAAATCCGCCGATTTCGCCGTCTGGGACATCGAGAGCCCGGCCGAGCTCGTCTACCGCATCGGTTTCAACCCGCTCCATGCCCGTGTCTTCAAGGGAAAGAGAACAGCGCCATGACCCTGATCCTCCATCCCGGCCAGGTCGCCCTGGCTGATCTCGCCCGCATCTACTGGGAGGGCGAAAGCGCCCGGCTCGACCCCGCCTTCGATGCGGGAATCGCCCGCGCCGCCCGGCGCATTGCCGCGATCGCCGCCGGCAATGAACCCGTCTACGGCATCAATACCGGCTTCGGCAAACTGGCCTCGATCAAGATCGACGCGGCCGATGTCGCCACGCTCCAGCGCAATCTGATCCTGTCGCATTGCTGCGGCGTCGGCGCGCCGCTGGCGGAGAATGTCGTGCGGCTGATCATGGCGCTGAAGCTCGTCTCGCTCGGGCGCGGCGCGTCCGGCGTGCGGCTGGAGATCGTGCGGCTGATCGAGGCGATGATGGAACGCGGCGTCACCCCGGTCATCCCGGAAAAGGGCTCCGTCGGCGCCTCGGGCGATCTTGCCCCGCTCGCCCATCTGGCGGCGGTGATGATGGGCCATGGCGAGGCCTTCTTCGAGGGCGCGCGCCTGCCCGGCAGCGAAGCGCTGCAGCGGGCGGGTCTTGAGCCGGTGGTGCTGGCGGCCAAGGAAGGCCTGGCGCTGATCAACGGCACGCAGACCTCCACCGCGCTGGCGCTGGCCGGCCTCTTCCGCGCCCACCGCGCCGCGCGCGCAGCGCTCGTCACCGGCGCGCTGTCGACCGATGCGGCCATGGGCTCCTCCGCCCCGTTCCATCCCGATATTCACACCCTGCGCGGCCACAAGGGCCAGATCGATGCCGGCGCGGCGCTGCGCAAACTGCTGGCGGGCTCCGCCATTCGCGAGAGCCATGTGGAAGGCGACGAGCGGGTGCAGGATCCCTATTGCATCCGCTGCCAACCGCAGGTGGACGGCGCCTGCCTCGACATTCTGCGCCAGGCCGCCCGCACGCTGGAAATCGAGGCCAATGCGGTCACCGACAATCCGCTGGTGCTCTCCGACGACACGGTGGTTTCCGGCGGCAACTTCCATGCCGAGCCCGTGGCCTTTGCCGCTGACCAGATCGCGCTGGCCATCTGCGAGATCGGCGCCATTGCCCAGCGCCGCATCGCCCTGCTGGTCGATCCAGCGCTCTCCTATGGCCTGCCGGCCTTCCTGGCGAAGAAGCCGGGGCTGAATTCCGGCCTGATGATCGCCGAGGTCACCTCCGCCGCGCTGATGTCGGAAAACAAGCAGATGGCCCATCCAGCCTCGGTGGATTCCACCCCAACCTCCGCCAACCAGGAGGACCATGTCTCCATGGCCTGCCACGGCGCACGCCGGCTGCTGGCCATGAGCGAGAACCTGTTCTTCATCCTCGGCATTGAGGCGCTGACCGGTGTGCAGGGGGTGGAACTGCGCGCGCCGCTCACCACCAGCCCGGAGCTGACCCGGGCGGCGGCGGCGCTGCGCGCCATCGTGCCCGCGCTGGAGGAAGACCGCTACATGGCCGGCGATCTGGCCGAGGCCGGCGCTTTCATCGCCTCGGGCACGCTGGATGCGGCGATTTCCCCCGGCATCCTGCCGGACCTGGAGGGCTGAGACATGAACCCCGTCGACATTCACCAGGGCAGCTCGCCGATCATTCTCGGCCTGCCGCACACCGGCACCCATGTACCGCCCGAGATCTGGGACAGGCTCAATGACGAGGGACGGCGGCTGGCCGATACCGACTGGCACATTCACAGGCTCTATGACAGGCTGCTGCCAGAGGCGACGACGGTGCGCGCCACCTTCCACCGCTATGTGATCGACGCCAATCGCGGGCCGGAGGACGAGAGCCTCTATCCCGGCCAGAACACCACGGGCCTGATTTCCCGGACCGATTTCGACGGAAGGCCGATCTGGAAGGAGGGCGCCGCCCCCGACGCCGCCGAGACGCAAGGACGGCTGGCCGCCTTCCACGCGCCCTATCATGCGGCCCTTGCCGCCGAGATCGCCCGCGTCAAGGCGCTGCACGGCGTCGCGGTGCTCTATGACTGCCACTCGATCCGCGGCACCATTCCCTTCCTCTTCGAAGGGCGGCTGCCGGATTTCAACATCGGCACCGACAGCGGCCGCGCCTGCGATCCGCGCATCGAGGCGGCGGCGGCCGAAATCGCCGGGGCGGCGGACGGCTATACGTCCACCGTCAACGGCCGCTTCAAGGGCGGCTGGACCACCCGCCATTACGGCCGGCCTGACGACGGCGTGCATGCCATCCAGATGGAGCTGGCCCAGGCCACCCATCTGGAAAGCGAGGCCGAGCCTTTCGCCTATGACATCGCCAAGGCGGACCGCCTGCGCCCCCATCTCAAAGCCATCCTGGAGCGGATCGAATCCATCGCGCTCACCCTGAACTCTTGAGGGAGACCCTGACATGACCAATTCGCGCCACAATATTCGCGAGATCCGCGCCGATCGCGGCACCACGCTGAAGGCCAAGAGCTGGCTGACCGAAGCGCCGCTGCGCATGCTGATGAACAATCTCGACCCCGACGTCGCCGAAAACCCGCATGAGCTGGTGGTCTATGGCGGCATCGGCCGCGCCGCCCGCACCTGGGAGGATTTCGACCGGATCGTCGCCGCGCTGACCGATCTGAACGAGGACGAGACGCTGATGGTGCAATCCGGCAAGCCGGTGGGCGTGTTCCGCACCCACAAGGATGCGCCGCGCGTGCTCATCGCCAATTCCAACCTCGTGCCGCACTGGGCCACCTGGGACCATTTCAACGAGCTGGATAAGAAGGGCCTGGCCATGTATGGCCAGATGACCGCCGGCTCCTGGATCTATATCGGCACGCAGGGCATCGTCCAGGGCACCTATGAGACCTTCGTCGAGGCCGGACGCCAGCATTATCAGGGCAATCTCACCGGCAAGTGGATCCTCACCGGCGGGCTCGGCGGCATGGGTGGCGCCCAGCCCTTGGCTGCCGTCATGGCCGGCGCCTGCTGCCTGGCGGTGGAATGCGACGAGACCCGCATCGATTTCCGCCTGCGCACCCGCTATGTCGACGAGAAGGCGAAGACGCTGGACGAAGCGCTTGACATGATCGACCGCTGGACCAAGGCGGGCGAGGCCAAGTCCGTCGGCCTGATCGGCAATGCCGCCGAGATCTTCCCGGAGCTGGTGCGCCGCATGGAGACCGGCGGCCCGCGCCCCGACATCGTCACCGACCAGACCTCGGCCCACGACCCGGTCCATGGCTATCTGCCGCTTGGCTGGAGCATCGCCGAATGGCGCGCCAAGCAGGAGAGCGACCCCAAGGCCGTTGCCGCTGCCGCCCGCGCGGCCATGCGCATCCATGTCGAGGCCATGGTGGATTTCTGGAATGCCGGTGTGCCGACGCTCGACTATGGCAACAACATCCGCCAGGTGGCCAAGGAAGAGGGCTTCGAGAACGCCTTCGCCTTCCCCGGCTTCGTCCCGGCCTATATCCGTCCGCTCTTCTGCCGGGGGATCGGCCCCTTCCGCTGGGCGGCGCTCTCGGGCGATCCGGAAGATATCTACAAGACCGACGCCAAAGTGAAGGAGCTGCTGCCCGACAATGCGCATCTGCACAACTGGCTGGACATGGCGCGCGAGCGCATCGCCTTCCAGGGTCTGCCGGCGCGCATCTGCTGGGTGGGGCTGGGCGAACGCCACCGCCTCGGCCTCGCCTTCAATGAAATGGTGCGGAACGGCGAGCTGAAGGCGCCTGTTGTGATCGGCCGCGACCATCTGGACTCCGGCTCCGTCGCCTCGCCGAACCGCGAGACGGAAGCGATGAAGGACGGCTCCGACGCCGTCTCCGACTGGCCGCTGCTCAACGCGCTCTTGAACTGCGCGTCCGGCGCCACCTGGGTGTCGCTGCACCATGGCGGCGGCGTCGGCATGGGCTTCTCGCAGCATTCGGGCATGGTCATTTGCTGCGATGGCAGCGAGGAGGCCGACCGGCGGGTCGAGCGCGTGCTCTGGAACGACCCGGCCACCGGCGTCATGCGCCATGCCGATGCCGGCTATGATATCGCGCTCGACTGCGCCCGGGAAAAGGGCCTGCGTCTGCCCGGCATTCTGGGCAATTGAGGGCTGGGCAATCGATGGCTCGACAGATGAGGGCTCGCGCATGACCATCCGGCCGACGCTCCGCCTGCAGCGCTTCGCCGATCACCGGCTGATGCCCTGGAAGAACGGCAAGGGCGAAACACGGGAGGTGGCATCCTCGGAGGATGCCGCCAGCGGCCTCCTCTGGCGGCTCAGCCTGGCCACGGTCTCAGGCTCCGGCTCCTTCTCCGCCTTTCCCGGCATCGACCGCACCATCGCGGTTATGGCCGGGGACGGCATGGTGCTGACGGTGGGGGGCGAAAGCCAGCCGCCGCTCACCACCGACACCGAGCCCTTCGCCTTTTCCGGCGATGCAGAAGTGACGGCGGAAAGTCTCGGCGGCGAGACCACCGACCTCAACCTGATGACCCGGCGCGGCGTCTGGCACCACCGCCTCACCCGCCGGCGCCTGACCCGCCGGCCGCTCGCGGCACCGCTGACGCTCGAGGTGCAGGCTTCGACCGCGGCGCTCGTCTTCAGCGGGGCGGCGCAGGTGTCGGTAAACGACGCGGCTTTCACCGGCGCCTTCGGCGATGTGCTCCTGGGCCTGACGCAGGGCGACCGCATCACCCTCACCGAGGCAAAGAGCGAGGGATACCTGTTCATCGCGGAATTCGCGCCGGTGGCGGAAGGGTGGGCGCGCTGACGCTACCCAGATTACGCGCAATCAGAACAGCCGGCTGCCGCTCTTGAGGGCAGGTCAGAAGCCGGCCAAAGCCTGGCCGGCATCACGCGTCTGCCCATCATCTTCCAGGAGCCTAACCTTGATCTGCTCGCAGTGTTCGGGCGGGATCCGGTAAAGACCGGACCCGGATCGCCCCTCAGAGCACCCCAGCCAGCAGGCCGACGCCGGCGACCGCGACCAGGCCACCGGCCGAGCGGACGGCGAGAGCGCCCTTGCGCCCCTCGAAGCGGCCGAGCGACAGGCCGAGCGCGAGACCGGCGCCGTGCAGCAGGGCGGTCGCAAGCATGAAGCCGGCGGCATAAGCGAGGCCACCGGCATCCTCCGGCATTTCCGCGCCATGGGCATGGCCGTGGAAGATGGCGAAGAGGCCGACCAGGCCCATGGCGGCCGCCGTCGGAGCCTTGACGTTCAGCGCGACGACGGCGCCCAGCACCAGCACCGAAAGCGCAATGCCGGTCTCGACGAAGGGAACGGTGACGCCGGCCACGCCGAGCGCGCCGCCGAGCGCCATGACGGCGACGAAGGTGATGGGCAGCAGCCACAGCGCCCGGCCGCCGAGCCGCGCGGCGAAGAGACCGACCATGACCATCGCCAGAATATGGTCCAGACCCGAGACGGGATGGGCGAAGCCATGGACGAAGCCGCTCGCATGGCCGACACCCGTATGGGCAAAGGCGGCGCCGGGCAGAAGGACAAGCGCGGCAGCGCCGGCGCGAAGGACGGTTTTCTGGAGCATGGCATGGTTCCCCGTGATGTAATGTCCCGCACTCTATCACCCTCGATTCCCGGGAAAAGGGGGGCAGTGCAACATCGAGACAATCCCCAAGAAATTGGCCCCAGGAAATGGTGCCGCAAGACATGAGGCCCCGGGCGATCTGGGCCCCATGACGCAGGGCCCGGGGAAAAAAGGGAAAATCATCTCTTAGCAGGCATGGGACGCGATGACACGCCGCAGGGGTCGGCCTTGCGCGCCATCCGGCGAACGACCGATCGCTCCCGCAGCGCATCATGGGGGCCCGGCGCGCCTCTGCCGGACGCCGTCCGCCGGGAAAGGCCGGTAAACCGAGGCATCGCCGCAGGACGCAGCGCCTGCCTTACTGAAACCGGTCGAGCATCTTGTAATATTGTCCCACCAGCGGCAGGAACCAGGGCTTGCCGAAATGGCCGGGCACGGCGGGCCAGGGATAGTCGCGCATGGGATTGCGGTCGGCGCGGCCGAGAATGGCATCGGCGACCATCATGCCCAGCTGGGTGGAGAGCTGCGCGCCATGGCCGGAATAGCCCATGGCGTACCACAGCCCGTCATGAAAGCCGGCGCGGGGATAGCGGTCGGCAGTCATGTCGACGAGACCGCCCCAGCAATAGTCGATGGCGATGCCCTTGAGCTGGGGGAAGATCCGTTCCATGCTCTCGCGCAGGATCTCGCCGCTCTTCTCGTCCGAGCGCTGGTCCGAGCTGGCGGAAAAGCGCGCCCGGCCGCCGAAGATCAGGCGGTTGTCCGGCGAGAGGCGCCAGTAATTGCCGATGTTCATCGTGTTGACGCAGGTGCGGTTGCCCGGCATCACCGCCTGAACCTCCGCTTCCGTCAGAGGCCTCGTCGCGATCAGGAAGCTGCCGACGGCAATGATGCGGCGGCGAAACCAGGCGAAATTCTTTGAAGTGTAGGCGCCGGTGGCCATGATGACGTCGGACGCCATGACCGTGCCGCGCGCGGTGTTCAGCGTGTGGATGCCGTTCGCCTGGCTGTGCGCCGTGACCGCCGCGCCCTCGAAGATCGTCGCGCCATGGCGCGCGGCGGCCTCGGCCAGGCCCGCGACATAGCGGCCCATATGCATCATCGCGCTCTTCTTCGACAGCATCGCCCCATGAAAGGGCGCGCCGACCTCGGCGCGCAGATCCTCGGGCGACAGCAGCGCCGTGTCGGGATCGCATTCCCGGTTCAGTGCCTCGAAATTGCGGGCGATGCCCTCGAAATGCTTGGGCTTGGAGGCGAGCTTCAGCTTGCCGGCGCGGCGGAAGCTGCAGTCGATCCCTTCCTCCGCGATCAGCGTTTCGATGGTGTCGATGGAATCGTCCAGCGCCTTGTAGAGCGCGATGGCGCGCTCCTGGCCAAGCTCGGCCTTGGCGCCGAGATAGCTGTGCGCCAGGCCATTGTTGAGATGGCCGCCATTGCGACCGGACGCGCCGAAGCCGACGCGCTCGGCCTCGAGCACGACGACCTTCGCCCCCGCTTTGGCCAGCTGCCGCGCGGCCGCCAGCCCCGTGAAGCCGGCGCCGATGATGGCGACATCATAGCGGCCGCTGACCGGGCCCGTCTCGCCACCGGAAAAGACCGGCGCCGTATCGTGCCAATAGGAGACGAATTTCATCGCGCGTCCTCTGGTTTAAAGGCCGACGACGCCGGGCAGGCCGGAAATATCGGCGATCTCGGTATAGCCGTAATAGGGATTGGCCGGCTCGTGGCCGCGATTGACCCAGACCTTGTTCTTGATGCCGAGATCATGGGCCGACATCAGGTCGTAGCGGAAGGAGGAGGAGACATGCAGCATGTCTTCCGGGTTACAGCCGAGCATGTCGAACATATATTCAAACGCCTTGAAGCGCGGCTTGTAGGCCTGGGCCTGCTCGGCGGTATAGACCTTGTGGAAGGGCGCGCCGAGCTTCTCGACATTCGACATGATCTGCGAATTCATGGCATTGGAGAGAATGACCAGCGGAATTTCCTTGGCGACCTTGGCGAGGCCGGCCGGCACGTCCGCATGCGGGCCCCAGGTCGGAACGCGTTCATAGACCATCTGCGCGTCCTCGTCCTTGAAGGTTACACCATTGGCCTTGCAGGTGCGCGACAGGGCATTGTGCACCACTTCAGCATAGGGCTTCCAGGCGCCCATGACTTCGTCCAGCCGGTAGGCGGAGAAATTGCGGATGAAGGTCTGCATGGCCTGCTCGTCGAGGCGGTCGCCATAGAGATCGCGCGCGGCGCCCGCCATGTCGAAATGAATCAGCGTGCCGTAGCAGTCGAAGGAGATGTATTTCGGGCGAAAGGCCATGACGTTCTTCCTCTGGCGTTCTGTTTGCTGGCCCCGATCATAGGCCGGGTGCGCCGGTGCCGGCCGCGCGAATTGCCCCTCCGGAAAGCAGAAACTGTTTAATCTGCCGCCCCGTTTGGCAGACTATTGCACGAAGCGCCGTCTTCGGCCGCCGGGACGGGGCCGGCGGGGAAGAGGTGCCCCGGGGCCGCAGCATAAGATGCGGCGGCGCCCGCAG
Source organism: Xaviernesmea rhizosphaerae (assembly GCF_001938945.1). Taxonomy (GTDB): domain Bacteria; phylum Pseudomonadota; class Alphaproteobacteria; order Rhizobiales; family Rhizobiaceae; genus Xaviernesmea; species Xaviernesmea rhizosphaerae. The sequence goes on along the minus strand of NZ_MKIO01000027.1, from coordinate 205,363 downwards.
GCTTCGGCGAAAGATAGCGCGCCGGCCGCACCATTCAGACGAATAGCTTCCGCGCGATGGCGGACAGTTGTGGGCAGGAAAGGACATGCCCATGCAAAACCAAATCGACATCGTCGCCTTCGGGCCCGAGCACCTCGACGGTGCCGTCGTGCTCTCGCGCGCCGAAGGCTGGCCGCACCGCCGCGAAGACTGGATGATGATGCTGCAGCTGAGCCTCGGTGCCGTGGTGACCGACACCGATGGCCGCGTCGCCGGCACCATCCTCGTCACCCCGTTCGGGACGGATTTCGCGACGATCAACATGGTCATTGTCGACAAGTCGCTGCGCGGCCTCGGCCTGGGCCGCAAGCTGATGGAGCGCGCCTTCCAGCTTGCGCAAGGACGGCCGCTGCGCCTCGTGGCAACGAAGGAGGGCCTGCCGCTTTATGAGAAGCTGGGCTTCGTCGCCACCGGCACGATCCGCCAGCATCAGGGCGCGGTTGAGGCCGTTGCGGCGCCTGATGGCGTGGAAGAGATGCAGCCCGGCGATGCCGATGCGATCAGGGCGCTCGACCGGCAGGCGCAACAGGCCGACCGTTGCGCGCTGATCGACACGCTGATCGAGCGCGGCCGCATCGCCGTGATCCGCAAGGGCGGGACCGTTGAAGCCTTCGCGGCGATCCGCGCCTTCGGGCGCGGCGAGGTCATCGGTCCGGTCGTTGCGCCGGATGTGGAGACGGCCCGCAGGCTGATCGCCCATTTCGCCGCCTCCCGCACCGGCGCCTTCCTGCGCGTCGACACCGGCAGCGATACGGGGCTTGCGCCTTGGCTGGAAGAGATCGGCCTTGCCCATGTGGGCGGCGGCGTCACCATGCGCCGCCCGCTGACGCAGGACGCCGGCACGGGGCAGGCCACGATCTTCGCGCTGGCCAGCCAGGCGCTGGGCTGAGCCCTATCCGGCCGGGGCGCTGACTCCCTGCGCAGAAACATCCCTGAAAACAGCGGCGTCCACCCTCTCCGGTGCCCCGCTCTCCCCCGATATGCCGCCCCCACGGAGATTGATAATGCTCGCCAATTCCCTGATCGAACTCGACCGCGCCCACCTCATCCACCCGGTCTCCTCCTATCGGGGGCATGAGCGCCAGGGCGTGCGCGTGCTGAAATCCGCCCATGGCGCAACGGTGACGGAGGCCAATGGCCACCAGCTGGTCGATGGCTTTGCCGGCCTGTGGTGCGTCAATGCCGGCTACGGCCATGACAGCATCGTCGAGGCCGCCACGCGGCAATTGCGCGAGCTGCCCTATGCCACCGGCTACTTCGATCTGGGCTCCGAACCGGCGATCCGGCTGGCGGCGGAGCTGGCGGAGCGCGCGCCGGGCGACCTCAACCGCGTCTACTTCACCCTCGGCGGCTCGGATGCGGTCGATTCGACCATCCGCTTCGTGCGCTACTACTGGAACGCCAAGGGCCAGCCGCAGCGCGATCAGTTCATCTCGATCCAGCAGGGCTATCACGGCTCCTCCACCGTCGGCGCGGGCCTGACGGCGCTGCCGGCCTTCCATGCCGGCTTCGGCCTGCCCTTCGACTGGCAGCACAAAATTCCGTCGCCCTATCCCTATCGCAACCCCGTGGGCATGGACGACGCGGCGATCACGGCCGCCTCGCTGGCGGCGCTCAAAGCCAAAATCGAGGAGATCGGCGCCGATCGCGTCGCCGCCTTCTATGCCGAGCCGATCCAGGGATCGGGTGGCGTGATCGTTCCACCCAGGGGCTGGATCAAGGCGATGCGCGATCTGTGCAAGGAGCACGGCATCCTCTTCATCGCCGACGAAGTCATCACCGGCTTCGGCCGCACCGGCCCGCTTTTCGCCTGTGCTGATGAAGGCATCGTTCCCGATCTGATGACGGTCGCCAAGGGGCTGACCTCGGGCTATGTGCCGATGGGCGCGGTCTTCATGTCCGATGGCGTCTATGACGTGATGGCGGAGGGCGCGGGCATGGCGGCCATCGGCCATGGCTACACCTATTCCGCCCATCCCGTCAGCGCCGCGGTTGGGCTCGAGGTTCTCCGGCTTTACGAGGGCGGCCTGCTCGAAAACGGCGTGAAGGCCGGCGCGCGGCTCAAGGAAGGCCTGACCAGCCTCGCCGATCACCCGCTGGTCGGCGATATCAGGGGCCGGGGTATGCTCTATGGCGTGGAGCTGGTCACAGACAAGGCGAAGAAGACGCCGCTTCCGGCCGAAAGCCAGCCGGCGCGCCATATTTTCGACCGCGCCTGGGACAATGGCCTTGTCATCCGCGCCTTTCCGCAGGGCGTTCTGGGCTATGCACCGCCGCTCTGCTGCACCGAGGCCGATATCGACGCCATCGTCGAGCGCACCCGCAAGACACTCGACCAGACGCTGGAAGACCCCGCCATCCGCCAGGCCATGGCCTGAGGATCGTCCTGAGCATTGCGGGCAATGCTTCGCCCCGCCATCCGCCGAAATGTCGGCGCGGGGACGAAGTTCGACATTTTATGCTGCCGGGTGCGACCAAATCGAACGATCCCTCCCGGCAGACATGCGAGACTGCAAGGCATGACGTCGATGGAGAAGACGGCCTCCTGACAGGGCCGGATCCACGAAGATGACGGGCCACAGGCGCTATCGCAGCCCTGGCCGGATGAAGACCGCACCGGCCCGCAGGCGCGCTGAAGCAGGCAGCCGCGTGAAGACAGCAGCCAACAGGGCAGCAACTCCGCGCAAGACGGAGGCCCACCAACCAAAGCAAGAAGGGGAATGCCATGATCGACAAGATAACCAACTGGACGAAGTCCGACGACGCCCGCGTCGAAGATGCGATCCGCCGCGGCGCCTCGCGCCGCGAGCTCCTGAAGATGATGCTGGCAGGCGGCGTTGCCCTGTCCGCCGGCGGTGCCGTCTTCGGCCGCGCCGAGCGCGCGCTGGCCGCCACGCCCGTTTCGGGCGGTCATCTCAAGGCCGCCGGCATCTCCGCGTCGAATGCCGACACGCTCGACCCGGCCAAGGCCTCGCTCGGCACCGACTATGTCCGCTGCTGTTCGCTCTACAACCGCCTGACCTTCATCGACGTCACGGGCGTTCCGCAGATGGAGCTGGCCGAAAAGCTCGACACCAAGGACGCCAAGACCTGGACGGTGACGCTGCGCAAGGGCGTGACCTTCCATGATGGCAAGGCGCTGACCTCCGCCGACGTGGTCTATTCGCTGAAGCGTCACCTCGACCCGGCGGTCGGCTCCAAGGTCGCCAAGATCGCGGCCCAGATGACGGAGATCAAGGCCGTCGACGCCAACATGGTCGAGATCGGCCTGAAGGCCGCCAATGCCGACCTTCCCTTCATCCTGGCGCTGCATCACTTCATGATCGTCCAGGACGGCACCACCGATTTCTCCAAGGGCATGGGCACGGGCGCCTTCGTGCTGGAAACCTTCGAGCCGGGCGTGCGCTCGATCGTCAAGAAGAACACGAACTACTGGAAGCCGGGCTTCCCGCATCTCGACTCCTTCGAGTTCTTCGCCATCACCGACCCCAATGCCCGCGTCAACGCGCTGCTCGCCGGCGATGTCCACTTCGCCTCCGCGGTCAATCCCCGCTCCGCCAAGATGATCGAGGCGCAACCGGGCTTCGAGCTGGTCAAGTCGACCGTCGGCGCCTATACCAACCTCAACATCCGCCTCGACATGAACAAGCCCGACTTCATCATGGGCATGAAGCACATCGTCGATCGCGAACAGATCATCATGGCGGCGCTGCGCGGCTTCGGCGAAGTCGGCAATGACCAGCCGATCTCCAAGGCCAATGTCTATCACAATGCCGACCTGAAGCCGAAGGCCTTCGATCCCGACAAGGCCAAGCACCACTTCCAGAAGGCCGGCGTTCTCGGCCAGTCGATCCCGGTCATCGCCTCCGATGCCGCCGACTTCTCGGTCGACATGGCCATGATCATCCAGGCCTCGGCCGCCGAGATCGGCATGAAGCTCGACATCCAGCGCGTTCCCTCCGACGGCTACTGGGACAAGTACTGGCTCAAGGCGCCGATCCACTTCGGCAACATCAACCCGCGCTCCACGCCGGACATCTACTTCTCGCTGCTCTACGCGTCCGATGCCCCCTGGAACGAAAGCCAGTACAAGTCGCCGAAGTTCGACGCGATGATGCTGGAAGCGCGCGGCTCGCTCGACGACGCCAAGCGTCATGCGATCTACAACGAGCTGCAGACCATGATCTCCGACGAAGCCGGCACGATCATCCCCGCCTATACGACCAATGCCGATGGCATCTCCAGCAAGGTCAAGGGGCTGCAGGTCAATCCGCTCGGCGGCATGATGGGTTATGCCATGGCCGAATATCTCTGGCTCGAGGCCTGATTGGATCGCAGGGTCCGCAAGGCCACCGCCTTCCGGACCCCGTGTCCCTTCGTCTATCATGCTGCGGCCGGGCCGGCTGTGCCAAGGGTGCGGGCTTGTTGCAGCCCGTCCCGTGCGGGCGCAGGTCGAGCCGCGTGGCCGTCGTCCCTCTTTGCGGGGGCTGGAGATCTTCAATGAATGCTGACATTGCAAGCATGATCGGAAAGCGGCTTGGCCTTTCCGCACTGACGCTCCTCATCGTCTCCTTCGCCGTGTTCGTCGCCACCAACCTGCTGCCCGGCGATACCGCCACCATCCTGCTGGGCCAGGCCGCGACGCCGGAAGCCGTGGCGGGTCTGCGCCAGGCCATGCATCTGGACGACCCCGCCGTCTTCCGCTTCCTGCGCTGGCTCGCTGGCGCGGTGACGGGCGATTTCGGCACCTCCTATGCCAACAACATGCCGATCGCGACATTGATCGCCGGCCGCTTCGTCAACACGATGGAACTCGCCGGCCTGACGGCCGTGATCGCCGTCCCGCTCGCCTTGACGCTCGGCATCACCGCCGCGGTGCTGCGCGGCACGCTGTATGACCGCATCGTTGCCGTCTTGACCATCGGCGTGATCTCGGTGCCGGAATTCGTCGTCGCCTCGACCGCCGTTCTGCTCTTCGCCGTCTATCTGAAATGGCTGCCGGCGATTTCCTTCGTCAACGAGGTGCATTCGCTCACCGATCTCCTGCGCATGTATGCCATGCCGGTGGTGACGCTGACCTTCGTCGTCTCGGCCCAGATCATCCGCATGACGCGCGCCGCCGTGATCGAGACGCTGTCCATGCCCTATGTGGAAATGGCGCTGTTGAAGGGCGCCTCGCGCAGCCGCATCGTGCTGCGCCACGCGCTGCCCAATTCGCTCGGGCCGATCGTCAATGCGCTGGCGCTGTCGCTCTCCTATCTCATCGGCGGCGTGATCATCATCGAGACGATCTTCAACTATCCCGGCATCGCCAAGCTGATGGTGGATGCCGTGGCCACCCGCGACCTGCCGCTGATCCAGACCTGCGCGCTGATCTTCTGCCTCGGCTATCTGATCCTGATCACGATCGCCGACATCATCGCCATCCTGTCCAATCCGAGGCTCCGCTGATGACGCAAAGCGCTCCGACGAAATCCGCCGGCCTTTTCGGCTACCGCCTCAGCCCTGTCGGCTCGATCGCCTTCCTGGTCATCCTGTTCTGGGCCGTCATCGCCATTTTTGGTCCTCAGATCGCCCCCTATCCGGTCGGCAAGATCGTTGACATGGACTATTTCGGCCCGATGAGCGCGAAATTCTGGCTGGGCTCCGACTATCTGGGCCGGGACATGCTCTCGCGCATCATTCTCGGCGCACGCTACACGCTGGGCATTGCATTGGCCGGCGTGCTGATCGCCTCCACCACCGGCGTGGTGCTGGGCATGGCGGCGGCGGTCGTCGGCGGCTGGTTCGACACTCTCCTCAGCCGCCTGATGGACGCGCTGATCTCCATTCCCAGCAAGCTCTTCGGCCTGGTCGTGGTGGCGGCCGTCGGCTCCTCGCTGCCGGCGCTGATCCTGACGCTCGCCGTCATCTATGTTCCCGGCGCCTACCGCTTCGCCCGGGCACTGGCGGTCAATGTCAACACCATGGATTTCATCACGGTCGCGCGCATCCGCGGCGAGAACACGCTCTATCTCGCGATCTCGGAGATCCTGCCGAACATCATCCGCCCCGTGTTGGCCGATTTCGGGCTGCGTTTCGTCTTCATCGTCCTTCTGCTCTCCGGCCTCTCCTTCCTCGGCCTCGGCGTGCAGCCGCCGCTGGCCGACTGGGGCGCGCTGGTGCACGAGAATATCCAGGGCCTTTCGCTGGGGGCTGCGGCGGTCATCGCCCCTTCGCTCGCCATTGCCAGCCTGACGATCAGCGTCAACCTGCTGATCGACGACCTTCCCCGCAAGATCCGCGATCGGAGCGCCTGATGACCAAGCTCGTCGACATCAGAAACCTGCGCGTCGAGGCCACCACGGATGCCGGCCGGCGCATCGAGATCATCAAGGGCGTCGATCTCGATATCGCCAAGGGCGAGATCGTCGCGCTGATCGGCGAGAGCGGTTCGGGCAAGACGACGATCGCGCTGACGCTGATGGGCCACACGCGCCCCGGCTGCCGGATCTCCGGCGGCACTGTCCTGGTGGACGGCAAGGACATGGCGGCGCTGCCGGAACGCGAACGCGCGGCTCTGCGCGGCTGCGAGGTCGCCTATGTGCCGCAAAGCGCGGCTGCCGCCTTCAATCCGTCGCAGACGATCATGGATCAGGTGATCGAGGTCACGCAGATCCACGGATCGATGCCGCGCGACAAGGCGCGTCAGCGCGCGATCGAGCTGTTCAAGGCGCTGTCGCTGCCCTCGCCCGACACCATTGGCGGGCGCTATCCGCATCAGGTCTCCGGCGGACAGCTGCAGCGGCTCGCCGCCGCCATGGCGCTGATCGGCGATCCCAAGCTCGTCATCTTTGACGAGCCGACCACGGCGCTCGATGTCACCACCCAGATCGACGTGCTCAAGGCCTTCAAGTCGGTGATGAAATCCGGCGGCATTGCCGGCGTCTATGTCTCGCATGATCTCGCCGTCGTCGCGCAGATCGCCGACCGGATCGTCGTGCTCAAGGGTGGCGAGGTGCAGGAGGAAGGCCGCACCCAGGCCATTCTCGCCACGCCCGCCCACCCCTATACACAGGAACTCCTCGCCGCCTTCGAGCCTAAGGAAACCCAGTTCGCCGCCGCGCCCGCGGAAAAGGCCCGCCCGCTGCTGGAGGTCGAGAACGTCATTTCCGGCTATGGCGTTGTCCAGTCCGATGGTCTGCCGCTGGTCAAGGCGGTGCGCTCGGTCAATCTCTCGGTGGAAAAGGGCCGCAATCTCGGCATCATCGGCGAGTCCGGCTGCGGAAAGTCGACGCTGGCGCGCTCGATTGCCGGCATCCTGCCGGCCAGCGCCGGCAACATCATCTTCAACGGCCACGAACTCGACTATGCCGCCCGCCGGCGCACGCATGACCAGCTGCGCGAGATGCAGATCGTCTTCCAATATGCCGACACCGCGCTGAACCCGGCCAAGCCGATCGAGGAGATCCTCGGCCGTCCTCTGACCTTCTATCACGGGCTGAAAGGCCAGGCCCGCAGCGCCCGCGTGGACGCGCTGCTGGACATGGTGCGCCTGCCGAAATCGCTGCGCCATCGCCACCCTTCGGAGCTGTCCGGCGGGCAGAAGCAGCGCGTCAACTTCGCCCGGGCGCTGGCCGCCGACCCCAGGCTGATCATCTGCGACGAGATCACCTCGGCGCTCGACACCGTCGTGGCCGGCGCCGTGATCGAGCTCTTGAAGGAGCTGCAGCGCGAGCTCGATCTCTCCTACATCTTCATCAGTCACGATCTCTCGGTGGTCGAGGCGATCTGTGACGAGGTCATGGTCATGTATCGCGGCGAGAAGGTCGAGCACCTCACGCGCGAAGACATCGCCTCGCCCCGGCACCCCTATTCCAAGCTCCTCTTCGCCTCCGTGCCCAAGCTCGACCCGACCTGGCTCGACAATCTCGTGCTGGAGCCCGAGCTGGTGCGGCAATATGGCGGGGCCTGAGGCTTCAATAGAAAAGCGACGCCTCCCGCCGGCACAGGCGTCGGCCTCTCACACCGGAAACAGGCTCGTCAGCGGCAGGTGCGATTTCACGATCGGCGACTTCAGCACGACGAAGCTGAAATATTTGTCGATGCCGATGTCCATGTCGGTCAGCCGTTCCATGATCGTCTGATACTCGCCGATGCCGGCGGTGACGAATTTCAGGAGATAGTCGTATCCGCCGGAAACGAGATGGCATTCGATCACCTGGTCGATCTTGTCAGCCACGGCGAGGAAGCGGGCGAAATCAACCTGGCGATGGTTCTTCAGCGTGATTTCCGTGAAGACGGTCAGCGTCTGGCCGAGCTTGGCCAGATTGATCTGGGCGGAGTATCCCTCGATATAGCCTTCCGCCTGCAGGCGCTTGACGCGCATCAGGCAGGGGCTCGGCGACAGATGCACGAGTTCGGCCAGCTCGACATTGGTGATCCGCCCGTTCTTCTGCAGCTCGTAGAGGATCTTGATGTCCGTCCGGTCGAGTTTGAGCATCCCTCTGGCCTTTCCGCAAAAACAGCTTGCAGCATAAAATGCCGCCGCTTATCGACGGCGACGTTAGCACAGGCGGCAATCCTGTAAAACAACCGGCCGCTTCGCAGGTGGCATAGAAGATTTCGATGCGCGACCCGCGAAAAGAATTTTCTGCCGTGACGGCGGCAACTGCGGTGCCGCATGCGCGGCGCAGGCCTCTATTCTGGGGTCAGAAATGGAGATTGCCATGCCTGCACCCTTGACGCTTGTCGAGACCCCCTCACGCCCGCCGCAGGAGGCCGATGTCGTCGTGATCGGCGGCGGCATCGTCGGCGTTTTCACGGCTTATTACCTGACCCAGCGCGGTTTCAAGACCGTGCTGATCGAGAAGGGGCGCATCGGGGCGGAACAGTCGAGCCGAAACTGGGGCTGGTGCCGGCAGCAGAACCGCGATGCGCGCGAGCTTCCCATCTCCACCAAGAGCCTCGATCTGTGGGAACGTTTCGTCGCAGAGACGGGCGAGGACGTCGGCTTTCGCCGCTGCGGCCTGCTCTATCTCAGCAATGACGAGGCGGAAATCGCCGGCTGGGCGCGCTGGCGCGACTTCGCCAGGACCGTCGGCGTCACCACCCACATGCTCTCCGCCGCGGAAGCCGCCGAGAAGGGCCGGGCGACCGGGCGTTCCTGGAAAGGCGGCGTCTTCTCGCCGAGCGACGGCATTGCCGATCCCTCCAAAGCGGCGCCGGCCGTGGCGCGCGCCATCCTGAAGCTGGGCGGCACCGTCGTGCAGAACTGCGCGGCGCGCGGCGTGGAGACCGAAGGCGGGCGCCTGAGCGCGGTGGTGACCGAGCACGGCACGATCCGCACCAAGACGGCGATTCTCTCCGGCGGCGCCTGGGCCTCCTCCTTCTGCCGCCAGCTCGGCATCCGGTTTCCGCAGGCCACCATCCGCGCCTCCATCGTGGCCGTCTCGGGCGTCGAGGGCCTGCCGCCGGCGCTGCACACCAGGGACATCTCCGTGACGAGCCGCAGCAATGGCGGCCACACGCTGGCGATCAGCGGCCGCGCGCGCGTCGATATCACGCCGCAGCAGCTGCGGTTCGCGCCGCAGTTCCTGCCGATGTTCGCCCGCCGCTGGCGGCTTCTGTCGCCGGGCGGCCTGGAGGGCGTCAAAAGCGGCCATGAATCGCTCGGCCGCTGGCGGCTGGACCGGCCGACGCCGATGGAGCGCATGCGCATTCTCGATCCCGCGCCGACGCCTGGCACGCTGCGGCTCATCCATCAGCGCGCGCTGGAGCTTTTGCCGGACCTGAAACGCTCGACCATCACCGGAAACTGGGCCGGCTATATCGACTCCACCCCTGATGGCGTTCCCGGCATCGGCGAGACCGAGAACCTGCCGGGCTTCATCCTGGCCGCCGGCTTTTCCGGCCATGGCTTCGGCATCGGCCCGGGCGCCGGGCACCTGATCGCCGACATCGCCTCCGGGCAGACGCCCATCGTCGATCCCAAGCCCTATCACCCCTCCCGCTTTGCCGGTTCCGCCTGGGGCAAGGTGGCAGAGTTCTGAGCAGCAGAGCGAGGGGGCACGGGGATCAGATCTCTGCGCCTCTAGGGGGTCTGCGCGCGGTCACAGGCCCTTCGACCGGCGCCAGATTGCCGGCGGTCTCGCGGATCGCCTGCATCAACAGCGCCAGCGGCAGGGAGGCTTGCGTATCGGCGCGCATGGTCAGGCCGACGGGGCCGCTGGTGTCGCCGGTGTCAACCGGCAGGATCGCCAGCGTGCCGTCGGCGACATCGGCCGCCACCACGCCTTCGGAAATGATCCAGACCGCGTCGCTGATGCGCAGATAGGCGCGGCCGAAGGCATCGGAGACGGTCTCGATCGGCGTGGCGATCGCCGGCACACCCTGAGCGATCAGGAACTGCTCGACCACAGGCCCGATCACCGATTGCCGCGTCGGCATCAGCACCGGATAGTCGTGCAGCCGGGCAAAGATCGCGCCGGCATCCTTTAACAGAGGATGCCCCGCGCGCACGACGAAGCGCACCCGCTCGGAATAGAGATGCTCGAAGGAGAAGCCCGCCATCTTCTCTGGCGCCGCGAGACGGCCGACCACCAGATCGAGCTCGCCCAGGCGAAGCTGCTCCAGCAGCACGGCATTTTCCCCCGTGACGATCTTCACCCGGCTGCCGGTCTTTTCCTTGAGAAAGCTCGCCATGGCCTGCGGCATGATGCGCACGGAGACCGTCGGCAAGGCGCCGATGCGCACGGGCACGCCGGCCTGCGCGGCCGCCTGCGAGACCGAATCCACCGCCTGGCGCAGCGCCGTCATCGTGGCACCGGCATGGCGCAGGAAAACATCGCCATAGCGGCTGATGCGGATGCCCCGGCCCTCGCGCTCGAACAGCGTGACGCCAAGCGCCTCCTCCAGCTCGCGGATGGTCTTGGTCACCGCCGGCTGGCTGACATTGAGCGCACGGGCCGCGCCCATCACGCTCTTCTGCCGCGCCACCTCGACGAAGGTCTGCAGATGCCGGAACTTGATGCGCGGATCGACCATGCCCCCTCTCCTGACTGGCCTTTGGTGATACCATAACTCTATGGTTATGAATATTGCCGAAAATCTCATTTTACTGAACCGTCCCGCCGTTGCACAGTGGTGTTCAGGAGGAGACGGACATGGACTTCATGCAGATCGGCGATGCCGCCATCCATTATCGCGCCGTGGGCCTCAATGGCCGGCGCCCGGTGATCGCCTTCATCAATTCGCTCGGCACCGATTTTCGCATCTGGGACGCGGTGGTGGAGCGCCTGTCCGGCACCTATGGCATCGTGCTGCATGACAAGCGCGGCCATGGCCTGTCCCCGTCAGGCTCTGAGCCCATCTCGATCGAGCGGCATGCTGCGGATCTTCTCGCGCTGCTCGACCATCTCGGCGTGGCACGCGCGGTTTTCTGCGGCCTGTCGGTCGGCGGGCTGATCGCCCTGAGCATGGCGGCCACGGCGCCGGAGCGCGTGCGCGCGCTCATCCTGTCCAACACCGCGCCGAAGATCGGCACGGCCGAGAGCTGGGCAGCGCGCATCGCCGCCATCGAGGCAGAAGGCCTGCCGGCGCTGGTGGATCCGGTGATGGAGCGCTGGTTCACGCCGGCCTTCCGCCGGGCCGACAATCCGCTCTATGCCGGCGCGCGCACCATGCTCGCCCAGCAGAACGAGGCCGGCTATGCCGCGACCTGCGCGGCCATCCGCGATGCCGACTATACCAAGGCCGCAGGGCGCATCGCGGTGCCGACGCTGTGCATTGCCGGCGCAGGCGACGGCTCGACGCCGCCGGATCTGGTCCGGGCCATGGCGGCGCGGATCCCCGGCAGCCGCTTTGTCGAGATCCCCTCTTGCGGTCACATTCCCTGCCTCGAACAGCCGGCGGCCCACGCCGCCACCCTCACCGATTTTCTCGCTGGCCTGCCGGAGCACTGACATGACGACGACGCCACGCTATCAGCAGGGCATGCAGACGCGCCGCGCCGTTCTGGGCGATGCCCATGTGGACCGCGCCAGCGCCCAGACCACGGCCTTCGATGCGCCGTTCCAGACGCTGATCACCGAGGGTGCCTGGGGCAGCGTCTGGTCCGGCACGCACTGGACCCGGCGCGAGCGCTCCATGGTGACCATCGCGCTTCTGGCGGCCCTGGGGCAGGATGAGGAAGTGGCGATGCATGTGCGCGCGACCGTCAATACCGGCGCGAGCGCGGAGGATATTCGCGAGGCGCTGATGCATGTGGCGATCTATGCCGGCGTGCCGGCCGCCAACCACGCCTTCAAGATCGCCAAGCGCGTTCTTGCCGAAAATGGCCGCCTGGAGGATGGGCCGGCCGAACAAGGATTGGCCGGGCACGCGGGTGCCGAGCAGGAGGAGCAGGACCGATGAGCAACCATGCGCCCGAAACGGGCCCCTTCTTCGCGCGCAACCGTGACCTGCATCCGCCGGCCTATACGCCCTGGTACAAGACCAGCATCCTGCGCTCGCCGCAGCGCGCGCTGATCTCGCTGGAAGGCACGAAGAGCGAGATCACCGGCCCGGTCTTCGGCCACGGCATGCTGAACCCGCTCGACAACGACCTGATCCTCAACTATGCGCGCCCCGGCGAAATGCCGGTGGGGCCGCGCATCCTGGTTCACGGCCGGGTGCTGGACGAGCGCGGGCGCGGCGTGGCCGGCGCACTGCTGGAATTCTGGCAGGCCAATGCCGGCGGGCGCTATCGCCACAAGAAGGAAAGCTATCTCGCCGCGATCGACCCGAATTTCGGCGGCGTCGGCCGCACGATCACCGATGAAGACGGCGGCTACTGGTTCAAAACCATTCAGCCCGGCCCTTATCCCTGGCCGAACGGCGTCAACGACTGGCGCCCGGCCCATATCCACTTCTCCGTTTTCGGCCATGGCTTCCAGCAGCGGCTGATCACGCAGATGTATTTCGAGGGCGATCCGCTGATCGCGCTGTGTCCGATCGTGCGCACCATTCCGGATCCGCAGGCGATCGACCGGCTGATCGCGCCGCTCGACATGAATGCGACGATCCCGATGGACATGCGGGCCTACCGCTTCGACATCGTCCTGCGCGGCCGCCGATCCACCTTCTTTGAAAACCGCCCGGAGGGCAACTGAGATGGCCCAGCCGCTTCCCTATCTCCAGGAAAGTGCCTCCCAGACCGCCGGACCCTATGTCCATATCGGCTGCACCCCGAATTTCGTCGGCATTCACGGCGTGTTCGACAAGGATCTGGGCGCGGGCCCGCTCTATAGCGAGGCCGCGCGCGGCACGCGCATCATCATCCGAGGCGCGGTCATCGATGGCGGCGGCTATCCGCTGAAGGACGCGCTGGTGGAAATCTGGCAGGCCGATGCCGAGGGGCTCTACAACAGCCCGGCGGAGACGCGCGGCGCGGCCGACCCGCATTTTGCCGGCTGGGGCCGCTCGCCCGGCGATATGGACACCGGCGAGTTCCGCTTCGACACGATCAAGCCCGGCTGCGTGCCCTTCCGTGATGGCCGGCCGATGGCCCCGCACATCACCTTCTGGATCGTCGCGCGCGGCATCAATCTCGGCCTGCACACGCGCATGTATTTTCCAGACGAAGCCGAAGCCAATGCGCAGGACCCGGTGCTTGCCCGCATCGAGCACAAGGACCGCATTCCCACGCTGATCGCCCGTCCCGATGGCGAGAAGGCCTATCGGTTCGACATCCGCCTGCAGGGCGAAGGCGAAACCGTGTTTTTCGACATCTGACCGCCATGAGCCTGTCGCCCTTCGATCATCCCTTCCTGTCCGGCCTGTTCGGCGATGCCGAGCTCGCCGCGCTGTTTTCGGCGGAGGCCGACCTTGAGGCCATGCTGCGCTTCGAGCGTGCGTTGGCGGCCGCGCAAGGAGACTGCGGCGTTCTACCGGCCGAGCTGGCCGGCGCCATCGTCTCCGGCCTCGATGGCTTCCTGCCCGATATGGAGGGCCTGAGGGCCGGAACGGCGCGCGATGGCGTGGTCATTCCCGAATTCGTGCGGCAGCTGCGCGCCGTGCTCGGCGGCGCGGCGGCGGAGAAGGTGCATTTCGGCGCGACCAGCCAGGATGTGATCGACACCAGCCTGATGTTGCGGCTGAAGGCGGCGTCCGCTCTGCTTGCCCAGCGGCTTGCGGCCGTGACGGAGGCTCTTGAAGCCCTGTCTCACCGCGATGGCGGCCGGGCGCTGATGGGCCATACCCGCATGCAGGCGGCCATTGCCATCACCGTGGCGGACCGCATCGACAGCTGGCGCGCACCCCTGCTGCGCAGCGCCGGACGGCTGGCGGCACAGAGTTTTGCCGTGCAGCTGGGCGGGGCGGCGGGCACGCTGGAAAAGCTGGGGCAAAAGGGCGCGGCCGTGCGCGCCAGGCTCGCCGAAAGGCTTGGCCTTGCCGACCGGCCGCAATGGCACAGCCAGCGCGATGCGCTTGCCGAGCTGGCCGGCCTGCTCTCGCTCGTGACCGGCAGCCTCGGAAAGTTCGGCCAGGATGTCGCGCTCCTGGCGGAGCTCGGCAGCGAGATCCGCCTGTCCGGCGGCGGCGGCTCCTCGGCCATGCCGCACAAGCAGAACCCGGTCACGGCCGAACTGCTGGTGACGCTCGCGCGCTTCAACGCCACCCAGCTTTCCGCCATGCATCAGGCGCTGGTGCATGAGCAGGAGCGCTCCGGCGCGGCCTGGGGACTGGAATGGCTGGTGCTGCCGCAGATGGTGGTGGCGACAGGCGTGGCGCTTCAGACCGCGCAGCGCCTGACCGGCCAGATCGAGCGCCTTGGCCGTGACGGGCAGGATGATCGGCGCTGAGGAAAATGCGAGACGCAGGACGGGGCAGCCGCAAATCTGCCAGAACCGAAAGAAATGCGACGCCATGTCATGAAAGGCCGGGCACCGCCCTGCAATCAGGATATGCGGCAAGACAATGACTTGATGCGCGGGGCGACTTGATGTGCGGGAAACGAGGCTTGGACATCCTTTCCCGCGTCAAGCCGACGAGATGCAGGCCGGAGCCCGGCAGCCAGAGACCGAATATCGACTTTTGCTTGACTTCGGAATGAACTAACCAGTACAAACATTCACAGGGATTGATCTTGGCCAGGAGGAGACCGGGCCAGCGTCACAACCAAAGCTCCATCGGCAAGAAGACACGGTCCTCACGAGGCCCGCTGCGCAACGGTCTGGCGATCCGTTCGCGAACCGAGCCCGGAGCCCGGAGGAACCATGTCCTATACACTCGATTTCTCGGCCGTGATCGAGCGCCTGCCGGAGCTGCTGCTGGCATCGCTGGCGACGATCGGCCTGGCGCTTGCCGGCATGTCGCTGGCCACCGTCATCGGCGTTCTCGGCGTCATCGCCCGGCGCTCGCGCTTCAAGCTGCTGCGCGGTCTGGTGATCGGCTTTGTCGAGGCGATCCGCAACACGCCGTTCCTGGTGCAGATCTTCTTCATCTTCTTCGCCCTGCCGCAGATCGGGGTCAGGCTGAACCCCACGGTCACGGCGATCATCGCGCTGGCGCTGAACGGCGGCGCCTATGCGATCGAGATCATCCGCGGCGGCGTCGATGCGATCCCCAAGGGCCAGGTGGAGGCGGGGCTGGCGCTCGGCCTGCATCGCGGCCAGATCTTCCGCCACATCATCCTCAAGCCGGCGCTGCGCACGGTCTATCCCTCGCTCACCAGCCAGTTCGTCATGCTGACGCTGACGACCTCGGTCTGCACCTCGATCGCGGCCTATGAGCTGACTTCGGTGGCGCAGAAGATCGAGGCGGACACCTTCCGCTCCTTCGAGGTCTATTTCACGATCACGCTGATCTACCTCGTGATCTCCTCGCTGATGATGGGCGTTTTCGGGCTCATCTCCCGCATCTCCTTCAGCTACCCGGTCAAGTGAGGCGGCGACCATGGCATCCATCGGCTTCAACGAACTCTTCTTCCTGGCGCAGGGCCTGAAATGGACGCTCGCGCTCACCCTCATCGGCTTTGTCGGCGGCGGCATTTTCGGGCTGCTCGTGGCGCTGGCCCGCACGGCCGAGATCACCTGGCTGCGCCGGGTAACGGCGGGATATATCGCCATCTTCCAGGGCACGCCGCTGCTGATGCAGCTCTTCGTGGTCTATTACGGCGTGGCGCTGGTGGGGCTCAACATCGATGCCTGGCTGGCGGTCGCCATCGCCTTCACGCTGCATGCCAGCGCCTATCTCGGCGAGATCTGGCGCGGCGGCATCCAGGCCGTGCCGAAGGGGCAGACCGAGGCCGCCAAGGCGCTGGGCCTGCATTATGCCTCGACCATCAAGGACGTGATCCTGCCGCAGGCCTTCAAGATCTCGCTGCCGGCCACGATCGGCTTCCTGGTGCAGCTGATCAAGGGCACCTCGCTCGCCGCCATCGTCGGCTTCGTCGAGCTCTCGCGCGCCGGGCAGATCGTGTCGAACCAGACCTTCCGGCCGCTGACCGTCTTCGCCCTCGTCGGCCTCGCCTATTTCCTGATCTGCTGGCCGCTCTCGCTCTGGGGCGCCCGCACCGAACGCCGGCTGCAGACCGCCGCGCGCTGATCCCGTTCCCTTTCGCGTCGTCACAGTGTGCCGCCGCGCCCATCATCGCATCGACTTTGCAAGGAGGAAGCAAAAGATGACGCAGACCAAGAAAACCAACGGCTTCGGCCGCCGTGCCTTTATCGCGCTGGCCGCCGCCACGGCCGCGCTCGGCCTCATGCCGCTTGGCGCTCAGGCCGCCAGCGTGGCGGACGCCAAGGCCAAGGGCAAGGTGGTGATCGGCATCCAGGGCGACAACGCCCCCTGGGGCTTCGTCAATTCCAGCGGCGTGCAGGACGGGCTGGACGCCGATATCGGCAAGGCCTTCGCCGATTATCTCGGCGTCAAGCCGGAATTCGTGCCGCTGGCCGTGGCCAACCGCATTCCCGCGCTGATGACCGGCAAGGTGGACGTGCTGTTCGCCACCATGGGCATGACCGCCGAGCGCGCCAAGACCATCCAGTATTCCAAGCCCTATGCCGGCAACGTTCTCTCGGTCTACGGCCCGAAGGACAAGAAGATCGCCGGCTATGATGATCTCACGGGCATGTCCGTCGGCGTGCCGAAGTCCAGCGCCATGGATACGGCGATCACCGCCGGCGCCGGCTCCAAGGCCAATATCCTGCGCTTCGACGACGATGCCGCCAATATCCAGGCGCTTCTCTCGGGCCAGGTCGAGGCTGTGGGCGGCAACCAGTTCTATGGCGACCGGCTGAACGCTGCCGCCCCGGACAAGTACACCAGCAAGTTCGACCTGACGACGCTCTATAACGGCGCCGGCACCCGCCCGGGCGAGAAGGACTGGAACGAGACGATCAACGCCTTCATCGACAAGATCAAGGCCGATGGCGAGCTCGCCAAGATCTATGCCAAGTGGATGAAGCGCGAGGTTCCGAAGTTCCCCGAGGAACTGCCGAACATCCCCTTCACCGTGAAGTAAAGCAACAAGATCGACGCGATCCACCGCTGAGACAACTTTGCTTCATCGGTGGATCCTCCAGACGAGACCACACGAAGACGCGGTCCGGTGACCTCTTTTGCCGGATTGCCGCAGATGGCGGCCGAGCACCGCACCCATAGCCGTACGCCGAAAGACGGACCTTGCCGAGACGCCGCGCCCCTGCGCCGCGTCATCGGCGACCCCCGTGAACCGCGACCGCCGCCCCAGCCGGGAGACCCTTCCATGCCACAGACCACCACCCAAGAGCCGCTGATCGCCCTGAACGGGGTCGGAAAGTGGTATGGCGCCTATCACGCGCTGAAGAATGTCAACATGACGGTGCGCAAGGGCGAGAAGATCGTTCTGTGCGGGCCCTCCGGCTCGGGCAAATCGACCCTGATCCGCTGCATCAACCATCTGGAGGAAATCCAGGAGGGGAAGATCACGGTCGAAGGCACGACGCTGACCGATTCCGCCCGCGCCATTGATGCTGTCCGGCGCGAGGTGGGCATGGTGTTCCAGAGCTTCAACCTCTTCCCGCACAAGACCATCATGGAAAACTGCACGCTGGCGCCGATGCGGGTGAAGGGACTTTCCAAGGCGGAGGCCGAAACCATCGCCCGCAAATATCTGGAGCGCGTGCGCATCGTCGATCAGGCCGACAAATATCCGGCCCAGCTCTCCGGCGGCCAGCAGCAGCGCGCGGCGATCGCTCGCGCCCTCTGCATGGAGCCCAAGGCCATGCTGTTCGACGAGCCGACCTCCGCGCTCGATCCAGAGATGGTCAAGGAAGTGCTCGACACCATGATCGGGCTCGCCCGCGACGGCATGACGATGATCTGCGTCACCCATGAAATGGGCTTTGCCCGGCAGGTGGCCGACCGCGTGGTGTTCATGGCCTCCGGCGAGATCATCGAAGAGGGCCCGCCGGAAACCTTCTTCCGCAATCCCCAGCATGAACGCACCCGCACCTTCCTGGGCGAGATCCTGGCGCATCACTGAGAAGACCAGGGCCTGCGCATCAAATCACGGCGCGACGAGGCCCCCTCACCCTGCCCTCTTCCCAACGGGGAGAGGAGGCCCCTGCCGGAAGCAACGGCCTCAATCGGGGTCGAAAGGCGGCGGCGGGATCTCTTCTCCCCGGCGGGGGTCCGCAGGAACGGTGCCGGCGGGCGAATGCGGGGGTTTCCCGGCCCGTTCGGCATCAAGACTGCCATTGCGATCCCCCATCCCGAGCCGCGCCTGGCCCGTAAGCTGAACAAACGGACATCGAAGATGACAGAGACACAGACGTTCAAGGTCGGCCTGATCGGCGCCGATATCCAGCTGTCCAAGACGCCGGCGCTGCACATGCGCGAGGGCGCGGCCCATGGGCTGGACTATCGCTATGAGCTGGTCGACATCCACCAGCGCCATGTCGACGAAAGCGCCCTGCCCGCCCTTCTGGACGAGCTGGAGACGCGCGGCTTTGCCGGCGCCAACATCACCCACCCGTTCAAGCAGGCGGTCATCGCCCATCTGGACGACCTTTCGGAAGATGCGCGCATGCTCGGCGCGGTCAACACCGTGGTGCTGCGCGAGGGCAAGCGCTTCGGCCACAACACCGACTGGTCGGGCTTTTACGAGAGCTTCCAGCGCGGGCTGCCGGATGCCCGGCGCGAACGGGCGCTGCTGGTCGGGGCCGGCGGGGCCGGCGTCGCCGTCGCCCATGCCGCCTTGAAGCTCGACATCCGCAGGCTGGACATCTTCGACCAGGACAAAGCGCGCGCCGAGCGGCTGGCCGGGCAGCTGAACGAGCGCTTCGGCGCCGGCCGCGCCCAGGCCGTCGATGATCCCGCAGGCTCGCTGCCCGAGGCCGACGGGCTGATCCATGCCACGCCCGTGGGCATGCCGGCGCATCCCGGCATTCCCGTCGCGCCCAACCTGATCGCGCCGCATCACTGGGTGGCCGACATCGTCTATATGCCGCTCGTCACCGCGCTTCTGTCGACCGCCAGCGCCAAGGGCTGTCGCATCCTGCCCGGCGGCGGCATGGCCGTATTCCAGGCGGTCGGCGCCTTTCGCCTGTTCTGCGGACGCGAGCCGGATGCGGCGCGCATGAGCGCGCATTTTACCGAACTCTGCCAGACGGAGGGTGTGGCATGAGCCTGTTCTTCATCCTCAGCGGGCCGAACCTCAATCTCATCGGCCAGCGCCAGCCGGAGATCTATGGACGCGACACGCTGGCCGATGTTGAGGCGCGCTGCGGCGCGCTGGCGCAGGCGGCGGGCCACACGATCTTCTTCGCCCAGAGCAACCGCGAATATGAGCTGATCGACTGGATCCACGAGGCCCGGACGAAGGCGGCCGGCATCGTCATCAATCCCGGCGCCTTCACCCACACCTCGGTCGCGATCCTCGACGCGCTCCACGCCTTCGACGGTCCGGTGATCGAGGTGCATATCTCCAACATCCACAAGCGCGAGGCCTTCCGCCATCACTCCTATGTCTCGATGCGCGCCGAGGGCGTGATCGCGGGTCTGGGGGTCGAGGGCTACGAGCTGGCGCTCGGCCACCTCATCCGTCGCTCGGGGAGATAGCGCCGACATGGCCGGGCGAGAGCACATAGCGCAGCACCATCTCCGCCACATGGCGCGAGAGCTGCTCCTGCCCGTCTGCCGTGAACAGGCTGTCGCCGAAGATGGCCGAAAAGGTGGCGACGTTGGACACGTTGAAGAAGGAGAGCGCGCTGATCTGCCAGTGCAGCTCCAGCGCTTCCACGCCCGCGCGGAACACGCCTTCCGCCTGGCCGCGCCGCAGCACGCTCTCAAGCGCCTCGATCGCAGGCCGGTTCAGCCCGCGAATGGCCTCGGAATGCAGGAGATGCCGGCCGTGATGGATGTTCTCGATCATCACCATGCGGATGAAGGCAGGGTTGGCCCGGTGATGGTCGAAGGTGAAGCGACAGAGCTTGGTCAGCGCTGCGACCGGGGCCAGCGCATCGAGCCCGAGATCGCTCTCGCCGCCGCGCACCTTGGCATAGGCTTCCTCGAGCACGCGCTCGTAGAGCCCCTCCTTGTCGCCAAAATAATAGTAGATCATCCGCTTGGAAGTGCGCGTGCGCGCGGCGATCTCGTCGATCCGCCCGCCCGAAAGCCCGTTCAGCGAAAACTCCTCCATCGCCGCCGACAGGATGTCGCGCCGCACGCCCTCCGGGTCGCGCTTGGCCTGCCGGACCTTCCCGTCTTCGTCCACGGACACGCTCCGCCGCATCGGCATGATCCTCCCGCAGGGCCGGCCTCCCGCCGCGCCCATTATTAACCAACCAGTACATAAAGCCCGAAAGGAAGGCAATATGGCCAGCCAGACCTCAGGAAATCCGGCGATGCGGACGTCGATCGCGACCGTTTCGATCAGCGGCGAATTCCCGGAAAAGCTTGGCGCCATCGCCAAGGCGGGCTTTTCCGGCGTGGAAATCTTCGAGAACGATTTCCTCACCTATGACGCCTCGCCCCGCGAGGTGGCGGCGATGGTGCGCGATTTCGGGCTGGAGATCACCCTGTTCCAGCCGTTTCGCGATTTCGAGGGCATGCCGGAGCCGCACCGCGCCCGCGCCTTCGAGCGGGCCGAGCGCAAGTTCGACGTGATGGGCGAGCTGGGCACCGACCTGATGCTGATCTGCTCCAACGTCTCGCCGGTCTCGCTGGGCGGCATCGACCGGGCGGCGGCCGACTTCCACGAACTGGGCGAGCGCGCCGCCCGCCATGGCGTGCGCGTCGGCTATGAGGCGCTGGCCTGGGGCCGGCACATCAACGACCATCGCGACGCCTGGGAGATCGTGCGCCGGGCCGACCACAGGCAGGTGGGCCTGATCCTCGACAGTTTCCACACGCTCTCGCGCAAGATCGACCCCAATTCGATCCGCTCGATCCCCGGCGACAAGATCTTCATCGTCCAGCTGGCCGATGCGCCGCTCTTCGACATGGACCTGCTCTACTGGAGCCGGCATTTCCGCAACATGCCCGGCGAAGGCGACCTGCCGGTGGTGGACTTCATGCGCGCGGTGGCGGCGACGGGCTACGCCGGGCCACTGTCGCTGGAAATCTTCAACGATCAGTTCCGCGGCGGCTCCGCCCGGGCTTTGGCCGAGGACGGCCACCGCTCGCTGGTCTACCTCATGGACCAGGTGAAGCGGCTGGAGCCCGACATCCGCATCGACGTGCCGGACATGCCGGACAGGATCGCGGTTGAGGGGGTGGAGTTCGTCGAATTCACCACCGGGCCGGAGGAGAAGGCCAATCTGGCCGCGCTGCTCGAAACGCTGGGCTTCGCGCGCACCGGCCAGCACCGAAACCGCGCGGTGGAGCTGTTCACCCAAGGCGCGATCCGCATCGTCGTCAACACCGATGTCGAGGGCAGCAGCTTCGCCGGGGCCTCCTATTCCGTCCATGGCACCAATGCCTATGCCTTCGGCCTGAAAGTGGACGATGCCCATAACGCGCTGAGGCGGGCGCAGGCGCTGGATGCCACCCGCTTTGCCGAGCCGCGCGCATCCGGCGAGACCGCGATCCCCGCCATCCAGGGCGTGGGCAATGGCGTCATCTATTTCCTCGATGGTTCGCCGGCGCTTGCAAATGTCTGGGACAGCGAGTTCGCGGCGGTCGCGCCGGCATCGCAAGGCACGGATGCCGGCCTCACGCGCATCGACCATCTGGCGCAGACCACGCGCTATGACGAGATGCTGACCTGGCTCCTGTTCTATACCTCGATCTTTTCGACCCGGCGCACGCCGATGGTGGATGTGGTCGATCCCGGCGGCCTGGTGCGCAGCCAGGCGATCGAAAGCGCGCCGACCCCGTCCTTCCGCGTGACGATGAACGGGGCCGACAACCGCAAGACCTTCGCCGGCAAATTCCTGGCGGAGGGCTTCGGCACCAGCATCCAGCATATCGCGCTGGCCACCGACGATATTTTCGCCACGGCGGCGCGGCTGGCCGGGCTCGGCTTCCAGGCGCTGCCGATCTCGCGCAATTACTACGACGATCTGGAGGCCCGCTTCGGGCTGGAGCCCGCCTTTTCCGACGCGCTGCGCGCCGCCAGCATTCTCTATGACCGCGACGACCAGGGCGAATATTTCCAGATCTACAGCCGCACCTTCGGCGAAGGCTTCTTCTTCGAGATCGTCGAGCGGCGCGGGGCCTATGCCGGCTATGGCGCCATGAACGCGCCCTTCCGCATCGCCGCCCAGCGCCGCCTCGCCCGGCCGGACGGCATGCCAAAGGTTTAGGGCGTCGGACCAATTCCTGATCGTGGTCCACGACACAAAGGTTTTACGGCTTGGCGGCCCCCTTCATCTGACCCTTTGGGCCATCTTGTAACTTCCCAAACGCCGCATTCGAAGCTGTAATGGCAAGTGCGGTGGCGGATGGAAGACCGATGCACCTTTGGGACACCAAGCCCGTGGGAGAGCGTGGATCTCCGTCCGCCGTTCCATCGAACCCGAACAGTCGCCAGGGCCGCTTGCGAGAGCAAAGCCCGCTTAGGCAAGGATGGGATCAGATGGAAACGGTCGTTGGTATCGATGTTTCGAAGAACCGGCTCGACGTGGCGATCATACCGCACGGCGACGCTTTTGCCGTCGGCAACGACGATGCCGGCATCAACGCGTTGATCGGGCGGCTGAAGGCGATCGGGGCCGACGCGGTGGCGCTTGAGGCGACCGGCGGTTTCGAGACGCAGGCGGTGGCCGGGCTGTCGTCGGCGGGGTTGACTGTGCTTGTCGTCAATCCGGGACAGGTGCGCGCCTATGCCAATGCCATAGGTCGCCGGGCAAAGACCGATCCGATCGATGCAGCCGTCATCGCCGCCTTCGTGTTGGCGACCAAGCCCGAGATCCGGCCGCTGCGTGATGCCGAGACGCAGGCTCTTTCAGAACTCGTCGCCCGCAGGCGCCAGATCGTGCAGATGATCGTGGCCGAAGAGAACCGGTTGCGCATGATCCTGGCCAAGCAGGCGCAGAAAAGCATCAAGCGCTTGCTGACAGCCTTGCGGCGCGAGCTCGCAAGCCTCGATGCCGATCTCGACGGCCATATCCGTAAGTCGCCGATATGGAAGGTGCGCGAGACGCTGCTTGTCTCGGTGCCTGGCGTCGGGCCGACCACAGCCCGCACCCTTCTGGCCGAACTGCCTGAACTGGGCAGCCTCGACCGGCGTCAGATCGCTTCGCTGGCAGGGCTTGCACCTTGGACGCGGCAGTCGGGCACGTGGAAGGGCAAGAGCTTCATCGGCGGCGGCAGGGGCAAGGTGCGCGCAGTGCTGTTCATGGCAGCCCTGGTCGCCAGCCGGCACAACCCGGCCCTCAAGGCCTTCCGCGATCGTCTCGTCGCACAAGGCAAGCCGAAGATCGTCGCAACCGTCGCAACCATGCGAAAGCTCCTCACCATCCTCAACGCCATCATCAGGGGCAAAAAACCATGGCAAAGCGCTTGACCGGAAAGACAGTCGCTCTCCCCGATGGGGAGAAGAAACGCGCCGCGCCGCCCGATGCTGCCTTGGGCACCGCAAAGCCGGACATGCCTTTTTCTTGCCGCTCGATTGAGGCGCCACCTATCGCCTCGGTCTCTTCTCCCCATCGGGGGTCCGAAGGACGGGACGAGACCCGTGGCTCGTCCCCGGTCGGGTGCCGGCAGGCGGATGAGGGGGCCGCCAAGCCCCTAAAACGTCAGCGTCGTGTCCTGTGAGCTTCAGGTGAGCATGCCCGCAAGCTCCGCCTGCACGGCTTTCAGCGCCGGCAGATAGCGCGCAGCCAGCGCCTCCATCGGCTCGCCACGCGCGGCAAGACCGACATTCAGCGCCGCCACCGCGCGCCCGCGCATGTTGACAAGCGGCACGGCGATCGAGCGCAGGCCGATCTCGACCTCCTGGTCGATGGTGGCATAGCCCTGTCGGCGCACGAGGCCAAGCGCGTCCATCAGCGCGTCGATCTCCGTGATCGTATGTTCCGTGCGCGCAGGGCGGGGGCTTGCCTCCAGAAGGGCGCGGGCCTCGCCTTCCGGAAGCGCGGCCAGAAGCACGCGGCCCATGGAGGTGCAATAGGCCGGCAGGCGTGAGCCGGGCATCAGCGCGATCGACATGACCCGCTGCTGCGCGGCGCGCGCCACATAGACGATCTGCCCCTCATCGAGAATGGAGACGGAGGAACTCTGGCCGATCTCGTCCGAGAGCCGATCGAGCGTCGGCTGGACGATGCGCGGCAGCGGCATGGTGGCCAGACACCCGGTGCCCAGCCGGAGCACGCGCGGCGTCACGGTGAAGAACTTGCCGTCATAGGCGGCATAGCCGAGTTCGGCCAGCGTCAGGAGGCAGCGGCGCGTCGTGGCTCGGTCGAGCCCGGCGATCTCGGCTGCCTCGGCAATCGACAGGCGCGGCCGTTCGGCGCTGAAAGCCTCGATCACCTTCAGCCCCTTGGCCAGCCCGCCCATCATGTCGCGCCCCTCGACCATTGCGGCCCTCCTTCGTGATTTGTGCGATAATCGAACAAAGATCGTATAACGCACAAATTCCTTGCCGTCGAGCCGGCCCTCCCCGTATCGTCGCGGTCAGACGGTGCTTGCGAGGAACGAGCCAAGGCGCCGGCGACGAGGAGATTTCCATGGACAAGACAATCGCGAGCCTCGCGGAGGCCGTGGCCGAGATCGGCGATGGCGCGACCGTGATGATCGGCGGCTTCGGCGGCTCCGGCGCGCCGATTGAGCTCATTCACGCGCTGATCGACAGGTTTCAGAAGACGGGAAGCCCCAAGGGCCTGACCGTCATCAACAACAATGCCGGCAATGGCCGGATCGGCATTGCCGCGATGATCGACGCGGGCATGGTCAAGAAGATGATCTGCTCCTTCCCGCGCTCTTCCGATCCGCGCGCCTTCACCGACCGCTATCTGGCCGGGCAGATCGAACTGGAGCTGGTGCCGCAGGGCACGCTGGCCGAGCGCATCCGCGCCGGCGGGGCGGGCATTCCCGCCTTCTACACGCCGACCGGCTTCGGCACGGAGCTGGCCGAGGGCAAGGTGATCGCCGAGTTCGACGGCCGCAGCTATGTGCAGGAACGCTGGCTGAAGGCGGATGTCGCCATCGTCAAGGGCCATCTCGGCGACACCATGGGCAACCTCACCTACCGTCTGGCCGGGCGCAACTTCAACCCGCTGATGTGCATAGCCGCCACGCGCACCATCGCGCAGGTTTCCAGGCTCGTGAAACCCGGCGAGATCGACCCCGAGCAGGTCATCACCCCCGGCATCTTCGTCGACGGCGTCGTCGAAGTCGCCGAGCCGCAACAGGAAGAAGCGCTGATCCGCGCCGGAGTGGCCTACGCATGACGACCGCAACGCTCGACACCCGCGACGACATCAAGCTCACCAACGCCCAGATCGCCTGGCGCGCCGCGCAGGACATTGCCGACGGCGCCTATGTCAATCTCGGCATCGGCTTCCCCGAAATGGTCGCCAAGTTCCAGCCGCCCGGCCGCGAGGCGATCTTTCACACCGAGAACGGCGTCTTGAATTTCGGCGAGGCTCCGCCCGCCGGCGAGGAAGACTGGGATCTGATCAATGCCGGCAAAAAGGCGATCACGCTGAAACCCGGCGCGGCCTTCTTCCACCATGCCGACAGCTTCGCCATGGTGCGCGGCGGCCATCTCGATGTGGCGATCCTCGGGGCCTATCAGGTGGCCGAGAATGGCGACCTCGCCAATTGGCGCGTCGGTTCCAAGGGCGTGCCGGCGGTCGGCGGGGCGATGGATCTGGTGCACGGCGCCAAGCAGGTGGTGGTCATCACCGAGCATGTGACCAAGGACGGCAAGCCCAAGCTGGTCGAGCGTTGCAGCTTCCCGCTGACCGGCGTCGGCTGCATCACCCGCGTCTATACCAGCCATGCCGTGATCGACATCGTCGACGCCAAGTTCGTGGTGCGCGAGAAGCTGGCCGCCATGACCATGGACGAGCTGCAGGCCATGACGGGTGCGACTCTGCACACCGACGGCCCGGTTGCCGATCTCGTCGTGCCGGCCTTGTAAGGATTGAACCGATGACCGAAGCCTTTCTCTGCGCCTATATCCGCACCCCCATCGGCCGCTTCGGCGGCTCGCTCGCTTCCGTGCGCGCCGACGATCTCGGCGCCGTGCCGCTCAAGGCCCTGATGGCGCTCTATCCGACCGTCGATTTCGAGGCGGTGGAGGACGTCATCTATGGCTGCGCCAACCAGGCCGGCGAGGACAACCGCAACGTTGCGCGCATGTCGCTGCTGCTCGCCGGTCTCCCCGTGTCGGTCACGGGCACGACCATCAACCGGCTGTGCGGCTCCGGCATGGATGCCGTGATCACGGCCGCGCGCGCCATCAAGTCCGGCGAGGCCGAGCTGATGATTGCCGGCGGCGTGGAGAGCATGAGCCGCGCGCCCTTCGTGCTGCCCAAGGCGGAAACCGCCTTCTCCCGCCATGCCGAGATCCACGACACCACCATCGGCTGGCGCTTCGTCAATCCGCTGATGAAGAAGCAATACGGCGTCGATTCCATGCCGGAGACCGGCGACAATGTCGCCATCGACTTCCAGATCGCCCGCGAGGATCAGGACGCCTTCGCCGTGCGCAGCCAGGCCAAGGCGGCCGCAGCGCAGGCAAGCGGGCGTCTCGCGAAGGAGATCACTCCGGTGAGCGTGGCCCAGAAGAAGGGCGACCCCATTCTGGTGGAGCGCGACGAGCATCCGCGCGCGACCTCGATCGAGGCGCTGGCCAAGCTGAAGCCGGTGAACAAAATCGAGGGCGGCACCGTGACCGCCGGCAATGCCTCGGGCGTCAATGATGGCGCGGCAGCGCTCATCATCGCCTCGGAAGCGGCGGCGAAGAAGCATGGCCTTACCCCCATCGCCCGCATTCTCGGCGGCGCGACGGCCGGCGTTGCCCCGCGCATCATGGGCTTCGGCCCGGCCCCCGCCTCGAAAAGGCTGATGGCCCGGCTCGGCATGACGCAGGAGCAGTTCGACGTGATCGAGCTCAACGAGGCCTTCGCCTCGCAAGGATTGGCGACCCTGCGCGATCTCGGCATTGCCGATGACGATCCGCGCGTCAACATCAATGGCGGCGCCATAGCGCTCGGCCATCCGCTCGGCATGTCGGGCGCGCGCATCACCGGCACGGCTGCGCTGGAACTGGCGCTGTCGGGCGGACGCTATGCGCTTTCCACCATGTGCATCGGCGTCGGCCAGGGCATCGCTATCGCGCTCGAACGCGTGTGAGCGAGCGGGGGATACGAAATCCTGCGGATCACGTCGGAATTCTGATTTCCGGCAGAGACGATCATCACGCGCGACGTCATCCTCGGGCTTGTCCCGAGGATCTGCCAAGGTCGCTGATTCGCAGAGATATCAGGCGCTTGCAGATATCAGGGACAAGCCCGAGCATGACGAAACGAGGCCTTTCCCCGCTCCTCTTGTGCTGATCGGTCAAGATGCCCTGTTTCCAGAAAACAGATCGATCAGCAGCTGGCGCAGCGCGTCCATCCGCCATTCGCGACCGGCCGTGCCCGGATGCAGGCCGGCGGCAAAGCCTGCGGCCTGAAAGCGGGCGATCAGGTCCCTATCGGCGGTCACGATATGGATCGGCACGGCCCGCGAGGCATCCGGGCCGGTGACGATCGCGGCCGGCTGGTGGTCGCCGAGAATGACGAAAACCGTCTGCTTGCCGAAGCGGGCTATGTAGCTGCCGAGCGTTTGCAGCGAATAGTCGATGGTCGCGATATAGTGCTGGCGCACTTTTTCCGGATCGGCCCAAACCACTGGTGGCGTCGCGTCGCCCTCGGTCTGCGGATTGAAGACGGTGCCGTCGCCGACAGCGTCCCAGTCGATCAGTGTCGGCACCGGCGTCCAGGGCGCATGGCTGGAGATCAACGCCATCTCGGCCATGACCTTTTTGCCCGCCGCATGGGCCGGGGCGCGCACCAGACGCTCGAAAGCGGCAAGCGTAAACTGGTCCGGCATGGTCACCCAGTTGAAGGGCTTGCCGCGATAGCCAAGATCGCCCGCCGCCAGGATCCTGTCGTAACCGTAATAGGCGGCCTCTGGCCAATCGCGGGTGATCGCCGGCATCACCGCCGCGCTGAGCCAGCCGGCCTGGGCGAACAGGCGGTTGAGGCTGGGCTGGCCGCTGATCATCAGCCGATCATGGCGCGCCTGGCTATCGACCCACAGCCCTGAAAGCAGCGTGCCGTGCGCAAGCCAGCTCAAGCCTCCGACCGTGGGCGAGGTGACCCAGCCGCTGGCTGAGGCGAGACCGACGGCGCCAAGCTCCGTCTCGACCGCCGAAAGCCGCGCCCCCGTGCGGGCGGCATAGCGCGGATCCTCGATGGCCGAGCGACCATAGGACTCGAAGAAGATGAGCACGACATCCTGCCCCTTCAGCCCTGAAAACAAGCCCTCTCCGCGCTTCGGGCCGATGCCGGCGGCAAGCGTCGTCTCGAAGTGCTGCATGTCCCTTGCCGAGCGCACCATCAGCGCCAGCCGTTCCGTCAGATAGGCGGGTAGTGCAGGCGTGGCGAAGGAGGATGGGGCCAGAAGGCCGATCAGCGCGATGATCGCCAGGGCAGTCACCAGGCGAAAGCGCGCCGGCCGGGGTGCCGCGCAGAAGAGGAGCCCCGCCCGCAGGAACAGAAACAGGAGAAGACCGAAGGCCGTGAGCACGGCGACGACCGCGACCAGCGCCACAAAGCTCCCCAGCGTGCCGGAGAGAATGTTCCAGCCATCCGCCAGCATCTTGCCATCGAGATAGGGATTGAAGGGCCGCTGAAAGGCGGCTTGCGTACCGAGATCCGCCAGCTTCAGGAAGAGCACGAGGAAAAGCGCGAGGCCCGAGACCATGAGAAAGGGCCGCCGCAGTGGCCGGGGCGTGACCAGCATCAGCAGAAGCAGCAGCGGCCATTCGATCGGCAGGCGGACGAAGCTGCGCCATTGGAGCGCATCGGGATGCTCCGGCAACCCCGCGATGAGAATGATCAGCACCGAGAGGATCACGCCGGCGGCAAGCGGCCCTATCCGGCGACGGCCGGTCTGATGATGCGGGTTCAGCATGCGCTGTTCCCCGTTCTGGCAGGGGCGCGTGGGAGCAGACAACGGGAGTTGGTTTCCCGGCCATGCCGATGCTTTAAGGGATTTTTCTGAGAAAAATCATAGGGCCTGATGCGCTTGGCGGACCCCCTCATCCGCCTGCCGGCACCTTCTCCCCGAGGGGGAGAAGAGACCAGGACGATCACGCCCGGCCTCAAACCGCCCTGTTTCAAACCGCCGTTGAAAACTGTGCGAGCGAAGCGCGTTCTGTGTCGCATGGGAGCGCGCGCGACGGCGCCGCATGTCTCTTCTCCCCCTCGGGGAGAAGGTGCTGGCAGGCGGATGAGGTGGCATTTGACCCGGTCGATCCCATACATCCCGTGATAGGATGGCGACGCCCGATCCGATCGCCCGGCGCGGCACGACAGGTCGGAGAGAGCCTGCCTGCGTAAGGAGCCCCTCTGCGGAGCGCCGAGACAGGCCCTTCGCCCGACTGATGAAAGCGCTGACGTGTTCATTCTCCGCATTCTGGCTCCGCTCGTCCTGCTGGCGCTCGTTCTCTGGTTTCTGAAGACCGCCGATCTCGCGCCGCTGGAACGGGCGCTGTCGCAGGTCTCGCCCCTGCCGGTTATCGCAGGGCTGATCCTGGTGCAAATCCAGATCGTCGCCTCGGCGCTGCGCTGGCGCTTCACCGCCGCGCGGCTGGGGCAGGCGATCGCGCCCGGCCGGGCGATCGGGGAATATTATGTGGCAAGCCTGCTCAACCAGAGCCTGCCGGGCGGCATGGCGGGGGATGCGATCAGAGCCTATCGCATGCGCCGCGCCGGTGGCTGGCAGGCTTCGGCCAAGGCGGTACTGTTCGAGCGGCTCTCCGGCCAGATCGCCTTCTTCACCCTGGCGCTTGGCGGCGTCTTCGCCTGGCCCTCGCTTCTGGCCGGCCGAGCACCCGGCGCACCCTCCGAGCTGGTCTCGGTCGAAGTGCTCGGGCTTGGCGCGCTGGCGCTCGTTCTCGTCATCGCCGCCGGCCTGATGCTGGCCGCGCGTTGCTTTGCCCGCGCAGCGAGTCTGGTAGCCGAGATCCGGCAGGTGTTTCTGGACCGGGGCGCCTGGGCGGTCCAGGCGGGCCTGAGCGTGACGATCGTGCTGACCTATGTCGTCACCTTCTTCATCGCCAGCCAGGCCGTGGGAGCGCAACTCGGCTGGCAGGGCGCGCTGACCGTCATTCCGCTCAGCCTCCTGGCGATGCTGATCCCCGCAGGTCTAGGCGGCTGGGGCACGCGCGAGGCGGCGGCCATGGCGCTCTGGCCGCTTTCAGGCGCCAATCCGCAACAGGGCCTTGCCGCCAGCCTTGTCTATGGCCTCCTGTCTCTGGCGGGCGCCCTGCCGGGCCTTGCCGTGCTCCTTGCCGACGCGCTCCAGCGCCGCAGCGCGGCCTGAAAGCGGAGCTTGCCCGCCCCGGCCGCCTCAGCCTGTCGTCGTCCAGCTGAGCAGAAAGCGAATATCCACCGCGAAGGAATAGACCAGGCCCCCAAGAGCGGCGGCCGCGATCGCCGAGGACAGCGGCGGCGCGACGATCGGCATGAGGATGGCGCAGAGGCAGGCGATCTGCAGCACGCACACGGCCTTGCGCCGCAGCGACGGGAACAGCGGACCGTTCAAGCGGGGAACGAACCATCCGGCGGCGACGAAACCGTAGCGCATCAGCCCGATCAGCAGCACCCAGGGCCCCGCCTTGTGCAGAAATAGAGCCGCACCCGACAGGATCAGGATAAAAAAGGCATCCACCTCCATGTCGAACCGCGCGCCGAAGGCCGATTCCTGGCGGAAGCGGCGTGCGAGATAGCCATCGACGCCATCGAGCGCCAGCGTCACCACCACGGTGGCCACCAGGCACCAGAGCATGGCCTGTTCGTGGGCAAGCCCCTGAAAGCGAAAGAAGGTTGCGGCCACCAGACAGACCAGCGCCGCGCGAAAGGCGGTGACGACATTTGCCGGCCCGAAACGATCATGCGGATAAGCCCGTAGGCCCCGCAGGGTCAGGAGATAGATCCAGGCGAGCGGCGCCAGAACCCAGGCCACGAAGGTCCAGTCGAAGTGGGGCAGGAAAGTGGCCGCGCCGGCCACCACCGCCGTTCCGGCGAGCAGGCTGGAGAGAATGGTCAGGCTGTCGTCGAACAGCGCGTCACGCCCCGGCGGCGGTCCGATCCAGTCCCAGAACCGGCCAGCCGTGCCCAGCGTCAGCTCCCCCTTCACCAGGGGAGCCGGTCTGCTCAATAAGCCATCCTCTTTGCCGGGCATGGTGTGCTCACTCGGCGGCGACGAGCTTGTCGAGATCCAGCATATGGCCGGCCCGCAGCGTCTTTGTCCTCAGATAGTTCTGGTTTTCCGCTGTCACGCGGCCGATCACGGCAGCGCGGGCATCCACCAGAATGCCGCTGGCGCGAAGCGCAGCGATCTTCGAGGGATTGTTAGTGTAAACCGCGACCTTGGCAATACCCAGATCGCGCAGCATGGCCACGGCAGCCTCATAGCGGCGGTGATCCTCCGAAAGGCCCAGCTCCGCATCGGCGTCGATCGTGTCCAGGCCGAGATGCTGATAGCCATAGGCGCGCATCTTGGCGCCGATGCCGGTTCCGCGGCCTTCCTGATCGAGATAGAGCAGAACGCCGCCGCCGGCCTGCCTCAAGAGCGTGAGACCGTTGCGCAGCTGGTCACCGCAATCGCATTTCAGCGAGCCGCAGAGATCGCCGGTGAGGCAGGAGGAATGAATGCGGATCGGCACGGTGGCGGTCAGATCGGGATTGCCGACGATGATCGCCACCTGATCCTTCTGCGCCAGCCCGCCGCGGAAGACGACGAAATCGGCATCGCCCAGATCCTTCAGCGGCACGCGGGTGCGCACCACGCGCTCGAAGCGCTGGCGGGCGACATCCGCGCCTTTCAGCCTGCTGGCGGCGATCTCGCAGCAGCCGCCGAATTTTTCGGCCTGCGCCGAGACGTCGGCCACCACCATGGCCGGCAGCAGCAGCGCGAGCCGTGCGAGTTCGGCGGATTGCCGCGCCAACATGTCCGCCGGCTGCCATTGCTGCGGCGCCTCGGCGCCCAGCGCATAAGACAAGCGCGCGGCCTCATCGAAGCCGACGCCGGCCAGCGGGGTGATGACATCCTGCGCGAGCGGCAGCCCCAGGCGCTGGGCGCGTGGCGCGGTCAGCAGCAGCTGATGACGGTTGCCGACGACGGCGGCGAACTGGTCGTAGAGGCTCGGCGCCACGCAGTCGATCGCGACGGCCGCCAGCTTGCGCGCGCCCTCGCTGATCAGCACGGGGCGCCCGTAGCGAAGCTCGGACGTGGCCCGCTCCACCATGATCGCGTCGGTTGAAAACTCGAAATTCTCTGGGTTCAATGCAGACATGACACGCGCTCTCGTTCGAAAACCGTCGAGATTACGTCGGTGCGCGGCTTCTGGTTCTCCAGAGCGTGGCAAATATATTTTTTCATCGGAGGGGCACGGAAACGCCTGTTGCGCGTTAAATGGCGCCTTCTGAGGGTCGATGCGAGGCAAATTTTCCATGAATGACGGGGAAGGAAGGCCGGCACCGGCGCAGCCGGCAGGAGCCGTTGCGCTCTGGATCGAAGCGGCCGGCCGCTGCGGACTGCGCGCCGAGACGCTGCCGGCGCCCTCGGGCGACGAGGTGCTGGTGCGCATGCTCTATAGCGGCATCAGCCGGGGCACGGAGTCGCTCGTCTTCAAGGGTCTGGTGCCCGAGAGCGAGCATGAGCGCATGCGCGGGCCGAACATGGGCGGCAGCTTCGCCTTCCCGGTCAAATATGGCTATGCCGCCGTCGGTGTGGTGGAAGAGGGGCCCGAGGATCTCACGGACAAGGCCGTCTTCGTGCTGCATCCGCATCAGGATCGCTTCGTCGTGCCCGCTGCCTCTATCCGCCCGCTGCCGGCGGGCCTGCCGCCGCGCCGCGCGGTGCTGGCCGCCAATATGGAAACCGCGCTCAACATCGTCTGGGATGCCGTCCTTCAGCCGGGCGACCGGGTCGCGGTGTTCGGCGCGGGCGTCGTCGGCACGCTGGTGGCGCATATCGCATCGCGGATTGCCGGAACGCAGACGGTTCTTGTCGATCGCGACGAGAGCCGCAGCGGCCTTGCCGGCGATCTCGGCCTCGCCTTTGCGCCGGCTGAGGCGCTCACGGGCGAATTCGACGTGCTGGTCAATGCGAGTGCCGCCCCGGAAGCGCTTGAGAGCGCCATTGCCCATGCTGGCTTCGAGGCGCGGATCGTCGAGGCGAGCTGGTATGGCGGCCGCATGGTGCCGGTGCCGCTCGGCGGCGCTTTCCACTCCAGAAGACTGTCGCTGATCAGCTCGCAGGTCGGCGCCCTGCCGGCCGCGCGGCGCGCGCGCTGGAGCTTTGATCGGCGGATGGCCACTGCGCTCGCGCTGCTTGGCGATGCCCGTCTCGACAGGCTCATCTCGGGCGAAACCCACTTCACCGATCTGCCGGACGACTATCCACGTATCCTCAGCGCGTCCGACACGCTCTGCCACGCCATCCGCTATTCCTGACCTTCCGCATCGCTTTGTGAAAAGAGGCCCCATGTTCGCCGTTGAAGTTCGAGACCACATCATGATCGCCCACAGCCTGCCGCGCCCCGTCTTCGGCCCGGCGCAGGGCATGCATGGCGCCACCTTCGTGGTGGATGCCGCCTTCTTCACGCGGGATGTCGACGAGGATGGGCTGGCGGTCGATATCGGCGCGGCCACCACCGTTCTGGCCGAGGTGCTGAAACCCCTGAATTATCAGAACCTCGACACGCTCGACGTGTTCAAGGGCAAGGTCAGCACGACCGAGGTGATCGCCAAGCATGTGTTCGATGCGCTTGCGGCAGCGGTGAAGGCCGAACGCCTCGGACCGGGCAGCCACCGCATCTGCCGGCTGAAGGTGACGCTGCACGAATCCCACGCCGCGCGCGGCTGGTACGAGGCCGATCTGTGACGCGGGCACTGACCTTCGCCTATCCCGGCAATCTCCAGCTGAAGACCGGCGGTTATGGCTATGACCGCCGGGTGATCGAGGGCCTGCGCGCGCTCGGATGGCAGGTCGATTTGCTTGCCCTCGGCGAGGGTTTTCCGGTGCCTGATGAGTCCGTGCTGTCGGCCGCACAGCAGGCGCTTTCCGCCCTGCCCGACGGCAGCCTGCTGCTGATCGACGGGCTCGCCTATGGCGTTCTTGACGATTGGGCGGAGAAGGAGGGCAAGCGGCTGACGATCGCCGCGCTCTGCCACCATCCGCTCGCGCTCGAAACCGGGCTTGCGCCCGAGATGCAGGCGCGGTTTCGCCAGAGCGAGCGGCGCGCGCTGGCCTTTGCGCACAGCGTGATCGTCACCTCGCCGATGACGGCGCGGGAGCTTTCCGCCCATTTCGATGTCGAGCCCGGGCGCATCACCGTGGCCCTGCCGGGCACGGACCGCGTGGCGGCCACGCGCGCGGACAATGCGGTTGCGCAGATCCTCTCCATCGGCACGCTGTCGCAGCGCAAGGGGCATGATGTGCTGATTGCCGCGCTGAAGGGCGTCGAGGATCTTGAATGGCAGGCGACCATCATCGGCTCCAGGGACCTCGATCCCGCGACCGCCGCCGCACTGGAGCGCCAGATCGCCGCGCTCGGGCTTCAGGCGCGCATCGACCTTGCCGGCGCGGTGGAGGACCCCGCTCCCGCGCTTGCCCGCGCCGATCTCTTCGCACTGGCCTCGCGGTTCGAGGGCTATGGCATGGTCTTTGCCGAAGCCCTGGCCCATGGCCTGCCCATCATTGCCTGCCATGCCGGCGCGGTGCCGGAGGTGGTGCCGTCGGAGGCGGGCATTCTCGTGCCCGTGGATGACGTCACCGCCTTCAGCGCGGCGCTGCGCACGCTTCTTTCCGATCCGGCCGAGCGGCAGCGGCGGGCGGACGCCGCGCGCGCCGCGGGCGCCGAACTGCCCGGCTGGGACGATACGGCGGCGATCATCTCGAAGCTTCTGGACGGCATGGCCCGGGACGGTGTTGCATGAGCGGTTTCGACAAGGACTGGCTGGCGCTGCGCGAGCCTGCCGACCGCGCGGCGCGGGCAAAGCCGATGGTGGAGGCCCTGCGCCGCCATCTGCGGCAGGAACGGGCGCCGGTGATCATCGACATCGGCTGCGGCACGGGATCGACCTGGCGCAGCCTCTCGCCGGATTTCCCGGCGCAGACCCGCTGGCGGCTGCTGGACCATGATCCGCTGCTTTTGGCGGAGGCGGCACGGCGGATCGGCGAGACCGGGACGGTCTCGCTCCACGAATTCGACCTGAACCAGGCCGAGAGTTTGGCGCTCGACGGCGTCTCCATGGTCACCGCATCGGCCCTGTTCGATCTTTGCTCGGATGCCTTCTGCGCTCGCTTCGCCTGCCTCCTGGCGGCGCGCGGTGTCGGCCTCTATGCGGCGCTGAACTATGACGGGCGCATGGAGTGGTCGATCGCCCATCCGCTGGACCGTCAGGTGGTGGAGGACTTCAACCGGCACCAGAGGATCGACAAGGGCCTGGGCCCCGCTCTGGGCCCCGAGGCCACCGCGTATCTCGTCAGGCAGTTCGAGGCGCTCGGCTACAGGACGGAGGTGGAATCGAGCCCGTGGGAGCTGGGGCCGGACGAGGCCGCGCTTCAGGCCGCCCTTCTCAAGGGGCTGGAGCAGCCGTTGGGCGAAATCGGCTCGCTGACCTCAAGCGACATCCGGACATGGCTCGACTTCCGTCTGGCAGCGGTCGGCAAGGCCGGAAGCCGGTGCGTGGTCGGCCACGCCGATTTCCTCGCTTTGCCCGGCGCCCTGCCCGACACCCTGCCCCGCGAATGAGCGGTCCGGCGCCCTGAGGTCGCAATCGAAGAGGATATCCTCGCCCAGCAGAAAGAGGCTCGCCGCCGGACGGCGGGCGCTCGACAGCCGCTCGATCGGCGACAGGGCGATGCCGGGCGGGCCCGAGCCGATGATCAGCGGGGCGATCGACACATGCAGCCGATCGACCAGCCCTGCCTCCATGAAGCGGGCGATGGTGCGCGCGCCGCCTTCCACAAGCACCCTGTTCAGACCTCTTGCTGCAAGCACGTCCAGAATGGCGGCGGGGTCCAGGCCGTTGCCGTTTTTCGGCAGGCGGATGATCTCCGCCTTGCAGGGACGCTCCGGCGCATCCTCGGCGCGCATCACCAGCACCGGCGCGCCGCCATCGTGAAACAGGCTTTCCGCGCCGGTCAGCTCGGCGCGACAGTCGATGATCACCCTGACAGGGTTCGGTCCCTTGACCGCGCGCACCGACAGGCGCGGATCGTCCATCAGCACGGTGCGCACGCCGACGATCACCGCCTCGACCAGCGCCCGGCAGCGATGCAGATGGGCGATGCCCTCCGCGCAGGAAATATCGCGCGCATCGCCGGAAGGGGTCGCCACACGCCCGTCGAGCGACTGGCCGACCTGCGCCAGCACGAAGCGGCACGGCGCCGCCGCAATGGGGGCATAGAGCGCCACGGCCGGATCCAGCTCTTCGGCCGCCGCGCCCTGCGCGCTGCCCCGCAAGGCGAGAATGTGTGTCCACAGAGCATCGGTCATGGTGATCATGCGCATAAGGCGTCTCCCCCGGGACGAAGTGCCGCCCACGTGACGACGGCGCTGCTGTAGCACGGCGCAGTGAAAATGGTGCTCGATCGCGTGAACGGCAAGCGGGGGCGAAGGTTCCGCGGGCGAAAGACCGGTATGTGCCGGCGGGGCCGTGGCCGCGGGCGGCCTCGCCATTGCGAAACCTTTCCATAGCTCAGGGCGCACAAGACAAAAGGCTCGATTGACAGAAGCGGACAAGCCGGACCAGTTTACCCGCGCGACCAGCGGCCCGGGCAGGCTGACGGCAGGGCGGATTGGCGTTTGCGGTCAGGCTCTTGCCGGACCTTACCCTGGGGGAGCGGGGCGGCGCACAGTGTGGAGGAAGAAGATGCGGTCGATTCTCGAGCAATTGGAGCTGCGGCGCGCGCAGGCCCGCCTCGGCGGCGGGAAGAAGCGGATCGACGCGCAGCATGCCAAGGGCAAGCTCACGGCCCGCGAGCGCATCGAGGTGCTGCTCGACGAGGGGTCGTTTGAAGAGATGGACATGTATGTCACCCACCGCGCCGTGGATTTCGGCATGGCAGAGCAGAAGGTGGCGGGCGATGGCGTGGTCACCGGCTGGGGCACGATCAATGGCCGGCAGGTCTATGTCTTTTCCCAGGATTTCACCGTCCTCGGCGGCTCTCTCTCGGAAACCCATGCGCAGAAGATCTGCAAGATCATGGACATGGCCGTGCGCGTCGGTGCGCCGGTGATCGGGCTCAACGATTCCGGCGGCGCCCGCATCCAGGAAGGCGTGGCCTCGCTCGCCGGCTATGCCGAGGTGTTCCGCCGCAATGCCGAGGCGTCCGGCGTCATCCCGCAGATCTCCGTGATCATGGGCCCCTGCGCCGGCGGTGCGGTCTATTCGCCGGCCATGACCGATTTCATCTTCATGGTGCGCGACAGTTCCTACATGTTCGTCACCGGCCCCGACGTGGTGAAGACGGTGACCAACGAGATCGTCACGGCCGAAGAGCTGGGCGGCGCGGCCACCCATACCAAGCGCTCCTCCGTGGCCGACGCCGCTTACGAGAACGACATCGAGACGCTGGAGGCCGTGCGCCAGCTCTTCGATTTCCTGCCGCTTAACAACCGCGAGAAGCCGCCGACCCGGCCGTTTTACGACGACCCCGCCCGGCTGGAGATGCGGCTCGACACGCTGATCCCCGACAGCGCCACCAAGCCCTATGACATGAAGGAGCTGATCCTTGCGCTGGCCGACGAGGGCGATTTCTTCGAGCTGCAGGAAGCCTTTGCTCGCAACATCATCACCGGCTTCATCCGGCTGGAGGGGCAGACGATCGGCGTGGTCGCCAACCAGCCGATGGTGCTGGCCGGCTGCCTCGACATCGACAGCGCCCGCAAGGCGGCGAAATTCGTGCGCTTCTGCGATGCCTTCTCCATTCCGCTGCTGACGCTGGTGGACGTGCCCGGCTTCCTGCCCGGCACGGCGCAGGAATATGGCGGCGTGATCAAGCATGGCGCCAAGCTGCTCTTTGCCTATTCCGAGGCCACCGTGCCGATGGTGACGCTGATCACCCGAAAGGCCTATGGCGGCGCCTATGACGTGATGGCTTCCAAACATATCGGCGCCGACATCAACTATGCCTGGCCGACGGCCGAGATCGCCGTGATGGGCGCCAAGGGCGCGGCCGAGATCCTCTACCGCGCCGAACTCGGCGACCCCGACAAGATCGCCGCGCGCACCCGCGATTACGAGGAGCGCTTCGCCAATCCCTTCGTCGCGGCCGAGCGCGGCTTCATCGACGAGGTGATCATGCCGCATTCCTCCCGCAGGCGCATCGCCCGCGCCTTTGCCGCGCTCCGGGGCAAGCGGGTGGAGACGCACTGGAAGAAGCACGACACAATTCCGCTTTAGGCCGCAGCGCCTTCCGGCCATGCGGCAGCCGGGCCATGCGCCGGCTTCCGAACCTCCCTGCTTCTGACATTGCCAAAGAGCCGCAGACCCCATGTTCAAGAAAATCCTCATCGCCAATCGCGGCGAAATCGCCTGCCGGGTCATCCGCACCGCGCGCGCCATGGGCATCGCCACCGTGGCGGTTTACTCCGATGCCGATGCCGAGGCGCTGCATGTGCGCATGGCGGACGAGGCCTTCCGCCTTGGGCCCGCGCCATCGGCCCAGTCCTATCTCTCCATCGAGCGGATCCTTGAGGCCATCCGGCAGACGGGCGCGGATGCCGTTCATCCCGGCTATGGCTTCCTGTCGGAAAATGCCGGCTTTGCCGCCGCGCTCAAAGCGGAAGGCGTGGCCTTCATCGGCCCGCCGGCCGGCGCGATCGAGGCGATGGGCGACAAGATCACCTCCAAGAAGATCGCGGCGGAGGCCGGCGTGTCCACCGTGCCCGGCCATATGGGCCTGATCGAGGATGCCGAGGAGGCCGTGAAGATCGCCTCGGCCATCGGCTATCCCGTGATGATCAAGGCGTCGGCCGGCGGCGGCGGCAAGGGCATGCGCATCGCCTGGAACGAGGCGGAAGCGCGCGAGGGCTTCCAGTCCTCGCGCAACGAAGCGAAAACCGCCTTTGGCAACGACCGCATCTTCATCGAGAAATTCGTCACCCAGCCCCGCCATATCGAGATCCAGGTGCTGGGCGATGCCCATGGCACCATGCTCTATCTCGGCGAGCGCGAATGCTCGATCCAGCGCCGCAACCAGAAGGTCATCGAGGAAGCGCCCTCGCCCTTCCTCGATCCGGCAACGCGCAAGGCCATGGGCGAACAGGCCGTGGCGCTCGCCCGCGCCGTCGGCTATGCCTCGGCCGGCACGGTGGAGTTCATCGTCGACGGGCAGGAGAACCGCTTCTACTTCCTGGAGATGAACACGCGGCTGCAGGTGGAGCATCCCGTCACCGAGCTCGTGACCGGCATCGACCTGGTGGAGCAGATGATCCGCATTGCCGCCGGCGAGCGGCTGGCGCTGACCCAGGACGATATCAGGCTCAATGGCTGGGCAATCGAAAGCCGGCTCTATGCCGAAGACCCCACCCGCAACTTCCTGCCCTCGACCGGTCGGCTGACGCGCTACCGCCCGCCTCAGGAGGGCGCGCGGCCGGACGGGACGATCGTGCGCAACGACACCGGCGTCACCGAGGGCGGCGAGATCTCGATCTATTACGACCCCATGGTCGCCAAGCTCTGCAGCTGGGCGCCGGACCGGCGCCAGGCCATCGACGCCATGGCCGCGGCCTTGAACGATTTCGAGGTGGAAGGCATCGGCCACAATCTCCCCTTCCTCTCCGCCGTCATGGGGCAGGAACGCTTCCGCTCCGGCAGGCTGACGACAGCCTATATCGCCGAGGAATTTCCCGAGAGCTTTTCCGGCGTTCGGCCGGATGCAGCATCCTCGCAAAAGCTTGCGGCCATCGCCGCTGTTCTTCACCACAGGCTTCAGACGCGGGCGGCGCGGATCTCGGGCGGGATCGATCATCATGCGCGGGCCGTCGGCAGGGACTGGGTGGTGCGCCTCGGCGCGGCCAGCCATGCGGTGACGCTCTCAGGCGATCCGCAGGCACAGGCCGTGACCTTTACGGACAGTGGAGAGAGCCTGACAGTCGAGGCGGACTGGCATCCCGGCCGGACGCATGCCCCTTTCCGGCTGAACGGCGAAACGCTCGGCGTGAAGGTGGACCTCGTGGGCTCCGCCATCCGCCTGCGCACCCATGGCATGGATGTCCTCGCCCACGTGCGCAGCCCGCGCGTGGCGGAGCTGGCGAAACTGATGCCGGTGAAGCTGCCGCCGGACACATCGAAGATGCTGCTCTGCCCCATGCCGGGCGTGATCACGAGCGTCGCGGTGAAGGCCGGGGAAACCGTGGAAGCGGGACAGACCCTTGCCACTGTCGAGGCCATGAAGATGGAGAACGTCCTGAAGGCCGAGCGCAGGGGCATCGTCAAGCGCGTGGCCGTCGCAGCAGGCCAGAGCCTTGCGGTGGACGAGCTGATTATGGAGTTCGCGTAATGCGTGGGGTAAGGCAGCGATCAGGCGTTTGCCGTCGCCGCGGGCTTGATCTTATAGACCGAGAGCGGCTTTCTTTCGCACAAGCATCTCGTCAATCCGTTGACGGCTCTCCTCCATCGTCAGAAACGGCCCCTTGCTCCTTTCCTCGATCAAGGCGCGCAGGGCCTTTATTTCGGCCTCTTTCCGTTCCGTCTCTTTCCGCAGGAGCTCCAGCCCGCGCTGGACGACGGCGCTCACGCTGGCATAGCGGCCTTCTTCCACGAGCCGGCGGGCAAAGGCGTCCTGCTGGTCGGAGATCGAGACGGATGCTTTTACGGTCATGGCGCGGGGCTCCCGTGGTACCTGCACCCAAAATGCTACCCAGTCGCAATCTCGTCAATTTCAAAGCGGCGCGGACCGGGATGCCGGCCTTTTGGAGGATCAGCCGATGAGCAAGAAAACCGTCGCCGACTGGCAGGCACTGGCGGAAAAGGAACTCAAAGCTTCGCCTGACACCCTGGTCTGGAACACGCCCGAGGGCATCGCCGTCAAGCCGCTCTATACGGCCGAGGATCTGCAAGGGCTCGCGCATCTCGACAGCCTGCCAGGCCTGGCGCCCTTCGTGCGCGGCCCGAGGGCCACCATGTATGCCGGCAGGCCCTGGACCATCCGCCAATATGCCGGCTTCTCAACGGCGGAGGAATCCAATGCCTTCTACCGCCGCAATCTGGCGGCCGGCCAGAAGGGCCTCTCGGTCGCCTTCGATCTCGCGACACATCGCGGTTATGACAGCGACCATCCGCGTGTGGAAGGCGATGTCGGTAAGGCGGGCGTGGCGATCGACAGCGTCGAGGACATGAAGATCCTGTTCGACGGGATTCCGCTCAAAGACATGTCGGTTTCCATGACCATGAACGGCGCGGTCATCCCGATCCTCGCCTGTTTCATCGTCGCGGGCGAGGAGCAGGGCTGTCCCCGCGCCGTGCTCTCCGGCACCATTCAGAACGACATTCTCAAGGAGTTCATGGTCCGCAACACCTATATCTATCCGCCCGAACCCTCGATGCGGATCGTTGCCGACATCATCGACTATACCGCGCGGGAGATGCCGCGCTTCAATTCCGTCTCCATCTCCGGCTACCACATGCAGGAGGCGGGCGCGACATTGGTGCAGGAGCTGGCCTTCACGCTGGCCGACGGGCGCGACTATGTGCGCGCGGCGCTGGCCAAGGGGCTCGATGTGGACGAGTTCGCCGGCCGGCTTTCCTTCTTCTTCGCCATCGGCATGAATTTCTTCATGGAGGCGGCCAAGCTGCGCGCGGCGCGGCTCTTGTGGACGCGGATCATGCAGGAATTCCAGCCGAAAAAGCCGGCCTCGCTGATGCTGCGCACCCATTGCCAGACCTCCGGCGTCTCGCTGCAGGAGCAGGACCCCTATAACAACGTCATCCGCACGGCCTATGAGGCGCTCTCGGCCGTGCTCGGCGGCACGCAGTCGCTGCACACCAATGCGCTGGATGAGGCCATGGCGCTGCCGACGGAATTTTCCGCCCGCATCGCCCGCAACACCCAGCTGATCCTCCAGCACGAGACCGGCGTGACCCGCGTGGTCGATCCCTTGGCCGGCTCCTATTATGTGGAAAGCCTGACCAACGAACTGGCGGAAAAGGCCTGGGCGCTGATCGAGGAGGTGGAGGCGCTCGGCGGGATGACCCGCGCGGTGGCGGACGGCCTGCCGAAACGGCTGATCGAGGAGGCGGCGACGCTGCGCCAGGCGCGGGTGGACCGGCGCGAGGAGATCATCGTCGGCGTCAACGCCTACAGGCTCGAAAACGAGGAGCCGATCGACATCCTGTCCATCGACAACACCGCCGTGCGCCTGGCGCAGATCGCGCGGCTGGAGAGAACGCGGCAGACGCGCGACGCGGCGAGGGTGGCCGAGACGCTCGGCCTTCTGGCGGAGGTTGCCCGCTCCGGGGCCGGCAATCTGCTGGAGGCGGCCGTTGAGGCGGCGCGGGCGCGCGCCACGGTCGGCGAGATCTCCGACACGCTGCGCCAGTGCTTCGGCGATCACACGGCCCGGCCCGAGGTGGTCGGCGACATTTACGGCCCGGCCTATGCCGACGATCCCGAATATGAGACGCTGACCGGCCGGCTTGCCGCGCACGCAGCGGCGCGCGGGGCCGCGCCGCGCATCATGGTGGCCAAGCTCGGGCAGGACGGACATGATCGCGGCGCCAAGGTGATCGCCTCGGCCTTCGGCGATATCGGCTTCGACGTGCTGGCTGGGCCCCTGTTCCAGACGCCGGACGAGGCGGCGGCCATGGCGGTGGAAAATGGCGTGCAGGTCGTCGGCCTCTCCTCGCTCGCCGCCGGCCACAAGACGCTGGCGCCGCAGCTGGTGGAGGCCTTGAAGGCGCGCGGCGCAAGCGAGGTGATCGTCGTGGTCGGCGGCGTCATTCCCAGGCAGGACTATGCCTTCC
Organism: Xaviernesmea rhizosphaerae; assembly: GCF_001938945.1. Lineage (GTDB taxonomy): Bacteria > Pseudomonadota > Alphaproteobacteria > Rhizobiales > Rhizobiaceae > Xaviernesmea > Xaviernesmea rhizosphaerae. The sequence goes on along the minus strand of NZ_MKIO01000027.1, from coordinate 161,675 downwards.
TGATGGAGCACGGCGTTGCCGCCGTGTTCGGGCCGGGCACGCCGGTTCTGGAGGCGGCCAATGCCGTTCTCGATCTTCTCGAAGGCAAGCGCCGCAACCAGTGAGATAGAACATGATCACAGGGCTGAACCACGTCGCCATCGCCGTGCCGGATCTCGAAAAGGCCGCCGCCCCCTATCGCGCGCTGGGGGCTCAGGTCTCCGCGCCGCAGGACCTGGCGGAGCATGGCGTCACCGTCGTCTTCGTCACCCTGCCCAACACCAAGATCGAGCTTCTCGCGCCCTTCGGCGAGGCCTCGCCGATCGCGGGCTTTCTGGAGAAGAACCCGGCCGGCGGCATCCATCACATTTGCCTGGAGGTGGAGGACATCGCGGCCGCAGCCGAAACGGTCACCGGCCTCGGCGCGCGCCTGCTGGGCGATGGCAGGCCAAAAAATGGGGCGCATGGCAAGCCGGTGATCTTCGTGCACCCCAAGGATTTTCAGGGCGCGCTGGTGGAGTTCGAGCAGGGGTGAGTGCGCGCGCCTTACACCTCGAACACGTCGTCGAACGAGTCGGGGAAATTCTGGCGCGCCACGCGCTCGTTGATCTGCAGCAGCGTCTCGTAGGACAGCGGATCGAAGCTCTTGTCGACGGCGACGACCTCGCGACCGAAGAGCAGGTTCAGCCGGGCGGCATCGAGATTTCCGCGCTCGAACGGCTCGGTGCCGAAATGGTGCCAGAGCGCGTGCAGGAAGGCGGCATCGATCCGATATTCCTTGGTGCCCGGCCGGCCTTTTCGCGGCAGGGCCTTCAGCGGCGTCACGCCCTTGGGATTGGCGCGGCGGATGGTGAACTGGATGCCCGTGCCCGGCATGCCGCTGGGAAAGCCGCGATGCTTGGTCATTTCCGGCAGGTTGGCCATGTCTTTTTCTCCGCACGGTCTCCCGCATCTCCGGCGGCACCGTAATCGCCCGAAACGCGCATTCTCTTCATCGCACGCCATCGCTGAGGAGATCTCCCAAAGCCATGGCAGCCGAAGCGCCGCGCGATCGATCAGAATCGCTCGGGCGCTCCGGCCTTCTTTTGCGGTGTCCGGCGCCTGCGCGCAAGCGCGCGGACAGCGGGCAAGGGTATCAGCCGAGCTTGTCCTGCGTCTTCGTGTCGAAGTCGGCGGCGTCGTGGCGCTCGTGCAGTTGGGTGGAGGGATCGCCCGAGGTGCGGTTCACCATGGCGCCGCGCTTCACGCCCCGGCGCGCGCCGAGCTGTTTGGCCCAGCGCACAACATGCTCATATTCATGCGTGGCCAGGAATTCGCCAGCGCGGGGATAGGAATCATCCAGCGCGAGGCGGCCATACCAGGGCCAGATCGCCATGTCGGCGATGGTATAATCGCTGCCGGCGACGAATTCATTGGCAGCCAGCTGGCGGTTCAGCACGTCCATCTGCCGCTTGGCCTCCATGGCGTAGCGGTCGATCGCATATTGGATCTTCACCGGCGCATAGGCGAAGAAATGGCCGAAGCCGCCGCCGACGAAGGGGGCCGAGCCCATCTGCCAGAACAGCCAGTTCAGCGCTTCCGTGCGCCCGCGCAGGTCGGCGGGCAGGAAGGCGCCGAATTTTTCGGCGAGATAGACGAGGATCGAGCCGGATTCGAACAGGCGCAGCGGCGCCCCGCCATCCTTCGGCTTGTGGTCCATCAGCGCCGGGATCTTGGAGTTGGGGTTCACATCGACGAAGCCCGAGCCGAACTGGTCGCCCTTGCCGATATTGATCAGCCAGGCATCGTATTCGGCCTCCGTGTGGCCGGCATCCAGAAGCTCTTCCAGAAGGATGGTCACCTTGACGCCGTTCGGCGTGCCCAGCGAATAGAGTTGCAGCGGATGCTGGCCGACGGGCAGATCCTTGTCATGCGTCGGGCCGGCGATCGGCCGGTTGATCGAGGCGAACTGGCCACCATTGCCCGCCTCCCACTGCCACACCTTCGCCGGTTCATAGCCGGCCGGCAGATTGTTCTCAGGCGGAAATTTCGAATCGCTCATGGAAAGGGTCCCTTGCTTGGCGTGACAGACAGTCTGGTCCGCGTCGATCACAGGCCTGTTGCACATCGTTATTCGCAAGGCGCTTGACAAGGCCCTCCGCTGCCGGGCCTGGCCTCTTTCTTGGCGCCGCCGCTCGCCCCCGCTGGCAAAGAGAAACGCCGGCGATGGCCGTCATGGTCGGGGGCGGAAGGGCGGCCGGCAACCGGCCGCCTCGCCTCTCAAAGACGCGGGTCGATGATGGTGATGCCGTCGGGCGCCTTGCGGCCCATCTCGGTCAAGGCCGTCACCGCGCTCTCCAGCGAAATCGTCTCGCCGAGGAGGCGCTGCGGCTGAAGGCTTCCGGCCTCGATCATCGCCAGCATGGCGTCATAGCGCCAGGCCTGCATGCCGTGGCTGCCATAGATCTCCAGCTCATGGGCGATCACCTGCGCCATGGGAATTTCCGGCTTGGCGTGATCGGCCAGCATCAGCCCCACCTGAACATGCCGGCCGCGCCGGCGCAGATTGGCGATGGAGTTGAAGCAGGTCTCGGGATGGCCCAGCGCATCGATGGAGACATGGGCGCCGCCGCCGGTGATCTCGCGCACCGCCTCGACCACGGAGGCGACCTCGCGGCTGTTGACGCTGGCTGTGGCGCCGAGCGCGCGGGCGAGCGCCAGCTTCGGCTCGGCCACGTCGATGGCGACGACGCGCGCGCCGAGCGCGGCGGCGATCATGATGGCCGATAGCCCGACGCCGCCGGCGCCATGGACGGCGACCCATTCCCCGCCCTTCACCCGGCCCTGATCGGCAACCGCGCGGAAAGAGGTGGCGAAGCGGCAGCCGAGGCTTGCCGCCGTCGGGAAATCCATCGCCTCGGGCAGGCGCACGAGATTGTGGTCGGCCCGGTCGATCGCCACGAAATCGGCAAAGGAGCCCCAATGGGTGAAGCCCGGCTGGAACTGCGCCTCGCAGACCTGCTGGTGGCCGGCATGGCACTCCTTGCAATGGCCGCAGGCAGCGATGAAGGGAACGGTGACGCGCTCGCCCACGCGGAAGCGGCGCACATCCGGGCCGACGGCGGCGACCACGCCGGCAAATTCATGGCCGGGCACATGCGGCAGGCGAATGTCCGTGTCATGCCCCATCCAGCCATGCCAGTCGCTGCGGCAGAGCCCCGTGGCCTTCACCTCGATCACCACGCCATCGCGCGAGGGCGTCGGGTCGGGCACCGTCAGGACTTCGGGTGTCTGGCCAAAGGCCTCGAACAGCATGGCTTTCATACGAATATCTCCGTTTTGTCGAAACCTCTGATAGGCGTGGAGCGCGCGGACGGTCAAGCCGTCCGGCCGCCAGCCCTCAGCCGTCAGACCTCACAGTCTGTTCAAGAATTGCTGTTGGTCTGACGAAAATGGTGATTTCGAGAACCGGAGCGCAGCGTACTTAAGGTACGTGAGCACCGGAAGCGCAGAAATTGCCATTTGCAGGCGGCCAACGGCGATTATGGGACAGACTGTCAGACCTCACGGGCCGCGTAGGCGCTCGTCGCCGCCTGCCAGAAATCCGGATCCTCGTAATCGGTCGGGTCGGCAATGCCGGCCAGGTGGAAGGCCTCGCGCCGCTCGACGCAGGTGCCGCAGCGGCCGCAATGGCGCGCGCCGCCCTTGTAGCAGGACCAGGTCTGCGCAAAGGGCACCGACAGCCGCGCGCCATCGGCGACGATATCCGCCTTCGAGCGCGTGACATAGGGCGTGACCAGCCGCACGCTGGCATAGCCTTCCAGCGCCCGGTCCTGCATGGCCTGGAAGGCATCGATGAAGCCGGGGCGGCAGTCGGGATAGATGAAATGATCGCCGCCATGCACGGCGGCCGCCACAGCATCCGCGCCGCGCGCGGCCGCCAGACCGAAGGCGACGGCCAGCATGATGGCGTTGCGGTTGGGCACGACCGTGGTCTTCATCGTCTCCTCGGCATAATGCCCGTCCGGCACGTCGACATCATCCGTCAGCGCCGAACCGGTCAGGTGACGTCCCACGGGCGAGAGGTCGATCACATCATGCGGCACGCCGAGACGCTCGGCGGCGCGGGCCGCGAAGGTGATCTCCTTCTTGTGGCGCTGGCCGTAATCGAAGGAGAGCAGCCCGACCAGCGTGGCCTCGGCGGCGATGCGGTGGGCAAGCGTGACGGAATCGAGCCCGCCCGAACAGACGACGATGGTTTTCATGGAGGTGCTCCCGTTCGCGTGTCGTGATCCGGCCGCAACCATCATTCCAGGGAGCCGCGGTCAAGCGCAAGCCCGGCCAAAAGCGGTCGATCCGCAGACATGGGGCCCTTCCCGGCCTAGCTCCAGACATGAAAATCACAGGACGACGCCGCATCCGCCCGTGATCGCCGGTGACGGCGGCGGGCGATCGCGATATCAGGCAGGATGCAGCAGGTGAGACGCAGAATGAGCATCGACAAGGCAGGCACGAGCGGGGCGAGCACGGGGCAGGAAGCGGCGGCAGGCGCGAGCGCCGCCGAGGCTGACGCAAAGCCTTCCCTGCCGGCTGCAGACAGCAGGGAGCCGGCGCAGGCCACCCTGCCCGCCCCCCTGTCCGCAAGTTCTACAGGCCGCCCCCTGCTCAGCTGCTACTTTCCCCTCGGCGATCCCGCGATCGCGCTCGACTGCCTGGATCTCTATGCCGGCGAAGGCGTGGACGTTCTGGAGATCGGCATGGCCGCGCCCGATCCCTTTCTCGACGGGGCGGATGTGCGCGCCTCCATGGCGCGCGCCGACCGCACCCGCTGGCGCGGCGATCTCGATGCCGTGCTCGACCGGCTCGCGCGCCTGCCAAACCCGCCCCGCACCCTGCTGATGACCTATGTGGATCCGGCCCATCCGGGGCTTTCCGACACAAGCCTCTGGCGCGGCATCGACAGCCTGCTCGCCGTCTCGCGCCCTAACGATCCGCTTGCCGCCCGGCTGGAAGCCTCGGCGCTTTCGGCCGGCACCGCGCTCTCCGCCTTCGTGGCGCTGCCGCCCTCGCCCTCCGCCTTGATGCGGGCGCGGCAGGCGGGCTTCTATGTGATGCTGCAGGCCCATGACGGGCCGACCGGCCCGCGTGCGCGGCTCGACCCTGAAAACAGCGGGCGCATCGCGTCGCTGCGCACCGAAGGCGTGAAAGCGCCTGTCATGCTCGGTTTCGGCATTTCCACCGGGGAGCAGGCGCGGGCCGCGCGCGATCTCGGCGCCGATGGCGTGGTCGTCGGCTCTCAGGTGCTGCGCGCCGCTCTTGCCGGGCCCGGGGCGCTGCGGCTATTGCTGCGCGAGATGAGGAGCGGCCTTGATGCCTGATTTCGCCCCCGGCACTGCCCGAGAGGATGCCACACGCGACGCCTATGTGATCGGATTCGATATCGGCTCCACCGCCGTGAAGGCGGGGCTGTTCACGCTCGGCGGCACGGTCGTCGACCACTGGAGCCGCGCCTATCCCACCCTGCGCCCCGGCCCGGGGCGGGTGGAACAGGACCCGCAGCACTGGCTGGATGGCGTGCGCGACGCCATTGACGGGCTGCTTGTCGGCCGCGATCCTGGCCGTGTCGTCGCCGTCGGCCTGTGCAGTCAGGTAAACACGGATGTCTTCGTCGATGCCGCCGGCACGCCTCTGGCCCCGGCCATCGTCTGGCAGGATGTGCGCGCCGCACGCGAGGCGCAGGCGCTGGACGCCACGATCACGCCCGCCGAGAAGCAGGCCTGGTGGGGCGCCGAGATGCCGATCGGCGCGAGCCATGCGCTGGCGAAGATGATGTGGTTCAGGAAGCACCATCCCGATCTCTGGCCGCGCGTGGCCCATGTGCTTTCGCCCAAGGATTACTGCCTGCTGAAGCTCACCGGGCAGGCCGTGGCCGACCCGATCGCCTCCTTCGGTCAGGTGGGGCTGGATCTCGCCTATATCGCGCCGCTGATCGCGCGGGTGGAGGGCGCGGCCGAGCGCCTGCCGCCACTGAAGTTTTTCACCGATATCGCCGGCGAGATGCAGCTCGGCAGCCATCCCCGCCGCGTGCCCGTCACCGTCGGCACCATGGATGCCTGGGGCAATCTCTTCGGCTGCGGCGTCTTCTCGCCCGGACAGGGCATGTATGTCAGCGGCACCAGCGAGATCCTGGCGCTGGCGGGGGCTGAGCGCATCGGCGCGCCGGGGGTCGTCACCTTCGCCACGGTGAACGGGCTGGTGGTCAATGCCGGGCCGACGCAGAGCGGAGCGGACTCGTTGCGCTGGTGGAGCGGCACGGCCGGCATCGAGCCCGGCGCGGTTGCGGATCTCGCCGCCAGGGCCGACCGCGACGGCCGCCCCATCCTGTTCCTGCCGCATCTGGAGGGCGAGCGCGCGCCGCTCTGGGACGCCGATATTCGCGGCGCCTTCATCGGGCTGGACAGCCGCAGCGGCGGGCCGGACTTCGCGCTGGCAGTGCTGGAAGGCGTGGCGCTGTCGGCGCGCCATCTGTTCCAGTCACTGACAAAGGCCGCCGGCTATCGCCCTGATCGCCTGCTTTATGGCGGCGGCGGCGCCCGCTCCGATCTCTGGAGCCAGATCCGCGCCGATTGCCTCGGCGTGGCGCTGCACCGCTTCGCCTATCAGGATGTCGGCTGTCTCGGCGCGGCGATCATCGCCGCCGTCGGCGTCGGCGCCTTTTCCACGCTGGAGGAGGCCGTGCCGGCCATGACCTCGGTGGAGCGCGTGTTCGAGCCCGACCCGAAGCGGCTCAAGCGCTACGACCGCATGTTCGACGCCTATTGCAAGACCATCGACGCGCTGCGGCCGCTGGGGATCATCGACACCGATGCGCAACCCGCCGAAACGGCAAGCTGAGCAACAAGATTCTGACAACAAAGAGAGGAACACCCATGATCAAGACCCTGCTGCCCGCCGCCCTCGCCCTGTCGCTCAGCGCCGGCGCCGCCTTCGCCACGGATGTGACGATCCTGACCCCCTATATCAGCTCGATCCCGACCAACGAGATGGCGCAGAGCTTCAAGGCCGAGGGCGAGAAGCGCGGCTGGACGGTGACCATCATCGACACGCGCAATGATTTCGGCCAGCTGGCCTCGCGCATGGAAGACACCGTCAACGCCAAGGCCAATGCGATCGTGCTGATCTCCACCGATCCGGCCCAGGTCGGCGATCAGGTGGACATGGCGGCCAAGGCCGGCATTCCGGTGATCTCGCTCGACGGCTCCAAGCGCGACAACGTCGCCGTCAACGTCACCTCCAACAATTTCGAGCTGGGCACGCAGCTGTCGGAAGCGCTGTTCAAGGCTATGGGCGGCAAGGGCAACATCGTCAAGTTCTTCCACTCCGCCCATCCGGGCGTGCACCAGCGCGAGCTCGGCCTCGACGCCACGCTGAAGAACTATCCCGACATCAAGGTGATCGCCGATCACTTCGTCAAGGTTCCCGGCCCCGTCGATGACGGGCGGGTGGCCATGGAAAACATCCTGCGCCAGCATGGCGACAAGATCGACGGCGTCTGGGCCGCCTTCGACGATCCGGGCATCGGCGCGGAGCTGGCAACCGAGTCCGAAAAGCCCGATTCCAAGCTGATCATCATGGGCATCGACGGCAATGCCCAGGCCGTGGACATGATCAAGTCCTGTACCCATTACAAGGCGACCTTCCGCCAGGACTTCCCGAAGATGGCGGAACTGGGCGCCGCAGAGCTGGACAAGATCCTCAAGGGCGGCAGGGCCGACAAGGACGAAATGTATGTGCCGGCCGTGATGATCACGCCGGAAACGCTCGGCGCCAAGTGCTCCTGATCAACGCATCAAACAGGCTTCGCCAGGCCGCATCGACCGGGCGAAGCGCCTGCGCGCGCCCTCTCCCAAGCGATGCCGCGCTTCTGCGATGCGCGCCGGGGCACCGGACCGTGCAGGGGCCGGATCCCGCCCCTCGACCCGCTGCTTCATTCACAAATGCCGAGGTTTTCCCGTGCTTTTGAGCATTCGAGGGCTGGAAAAGCGCTTCAGCGGCGCCCGGGCGCTGGCCGGCGCCGATCTGGAGGTCGCAGCCGGCTCCGTTCATGGCCTTCTGGGCGAGAACGGGGCGGGCAAGTCGACGCTGATCAAGGCGCTGTCGGGTCTCGTCAGACCCGACGCCGGCACCATCCGGCTGGATGGCACGCCCGTGACGATCGATGGCGTGGCCGAGGCCGAAGCGCTGGGCTTCCGCTTCATCCATCAGGAACTGAGCCTGGTTCCGCATTTCACGGCGGTGGAAAATGCCTTTGTCGGCCGGCGCTATCCCCGGCGCGGCCCCTTCATCGATCGCAGGGCCATGGCGCAGGCCATTGCCGAGGTGGCCCGCGACATCGCGCCCGACCTGCCGCTCGACGTGCCCGCCGCAAGGCTCACCACGGGCCAGAAGCAGCTGGTGGAAATCATCCGCGCGCTCACCGGCGCGCCGGCGCGCCTCGTCGTCATGGACGAGCCGACGGCCTCGCTCTCGGATGGCGAGGCCCGGCGGCTGCATCAGGCCGTCAGGCGGCTCTCCGCGCGCGGCGTCGCGGTGATCTTCATTTCCCACAGGCTGGACGAGGTGATGGCGCTCTGCGACCGCTTCACCGTGCTGCGCAACGGGGCGACGGCCGGCAGTGGCGCCATTTCCGAAATCGATCGCCCCGGCCTCGTGCGCCTCATGTCCGGCCGGGAGGAGCTGGCGGCCGCGCCGCGCGCCGTGCCGGCGCAAAGCCCTGCCGTGCTCACCGTTTCCGCCCTGCCGTTCGGGCCCGGCGAGGAGAGGATCTCCTTCGCGATCCGCTCGGGCGAGATCCTCGGCCTCTACGGCCTTGTCGGCGCCGGCCGCTCCTCGCTGATGAAGATCGTCTGGGGTGCGCGCGGCCATGATGAGGGCGAGATCCGGCTGGACGGCCGGCGCTTGCGGCCCGGCAGCATCGGCGACCGGATCGCGGCCGGCGGCGCCTATGTGCCTGAGGACCGCCGCCATGAGGGGCTGATCACCTCCCGTTCGATCGCCGAGAATCTGGCGATCGCCGACCTCACCGCCGTGCGGCTCCAGCCCGGCCTGCCACTGACGGGGCTTGGCGCGCTGAAGCGCCGGGCGCTGGCGATCCAGGCGGCGCTGGCGGTGAAGATGGGCTCGCCCTTCGACCGGCCGCTGACGCTTTCGGGCGGCAACCAGCAGAAGCTGCTCTTCGGCCGCTGGTTCGGCCGGCCGATCCGCCTCCTGATCCTCGACGAGCCGACCCGCGGCGTCGATGTCGGCGCCAAGGCGGAAATCCACGCGCTCGCCCGACGCTTCGCCGAGGCGGGCGCCGCCGTTTTGATGACCACTTCCGACATGGACGAGCTGCTCGCGCTCTCCTCGCGCGTGCTGGTGCTCGCCGGCGGGCGCATCACGGCCGAGCTCGACGGCGCGGCGCTGACCCCGGCGCGCATCATCGACGCCGCCTTTCAACACGCATCCCGGAAAGATCCCGCAGCATGACCGGTTTCGTCAGACGGTTCGGCACGCTCGCCGCGCTCCTCGTCCTCATCGCCGCCTTCTCGCTGGTCTCGCCCGGCGCGTTCGGCTCGGCCGGAAACCTGATCAACATCACCCAGCAGATGACGCTGCTCGCCATCGTCGCCATCGGCGCGACGGTGGTGATGGCGGTGGGCGAGTTCGATCTGTCGACGGCGGCGATCGTCTCCTTCGGCGGCATTCTCGCAGTCACCCTCTTCAAGCTCGGCGTGCCGCCACCGCTCGCCTGCCTCGCGGTTCTCCTGGCCGCCGCCGCTTTTGGCGCCCTGTCCGGCTTCGTCGTCGCCCGTTTCGAGGTGCTGTCCTTCATCGCCACGCTGTCGGTCGGCACCATCATCGGCGGGGTCACCTTCTGGCTCTGCCAGGGCGCCACGCTGTTCGGCGACATTCCCGCCGGCTTTCGCGATATCGGCCGCGGCACGCTGTTCGGCCTGCCGACCTTGACCTGGTGGCTGATCGCCACCGGACTCGCCGCCTGGCTGCTGCTCGACAAATTGGAAATCGGCCGGCGGCTCTATGCCATTGGCGGCAACAGGGAAGCGGCAAGGCTTGCCGGCGTGCGGATCGTGCCCAACACCATGTTCGCCTTCACCGTCTCGGCCGTGCTCTCGGCGCTGGTCGGCATCCTGCTCACCGCCCGCATCGGTTCGGCCAATCCCACAGGAGGAGGCGGCTATCTGCTCTCCGCCTATGCCGCCGTCTTCCTCGGCATGACGGCTTTTCGCGAGGGCGAAGCCAATGTGCCGGGCACGCTGGTGGGCGCGGCGATCATCGCCGTCATCGGCAATGGGCTGACCATCCTCGGCGTCTCCACCTTCCTGCAGGACATCATCACCGGCAGCATCATCCTCGCCGCCGTGCTGGTGCGCCGCGTCGGCCGGCAGGGCGGCTGAAACCGAATCCCGCGAGGCTCAAAGCGCTGTCAGACCCAGGCAGGCTGCCTCGATGATTGCGTCGAGCGCCGCGTCGATATTAACCGTCACCACGCCGGGCTCGCCTGTCGGGGACTCCAGCGTCTGCAGCTGGCTTTCCAGCAGCGAGACGGGCATGAAATGGCCCGTGCGCGCGGCCATCCGCTGCTTAAGGAGCTCGAACGAGCCTTCGAGATAGACGAAGGCGAGCGACCCGCCGGCCGCCGCGCGCAGGCGGTCGCGATAGCTCAGCTTCAGCGCCGAGCAGGCGACGATCACCGCGGCTCCGTCGCGCTGGGCCTTGTGGATCTCCGCGCCGATCCTGTCGAGCCAGGGCCAGCGATCCTCATCCGTCAGCGGCGTACCGGCGGCCATCTTGTCGACATTTGCTTTGGGGTGCAGCCGGTCGCCCTCCATGAAGGGCAGTCCGCTGCGCGCGGACAGGCCGGCGCCCACCGAGCTCTTGCCGCAGCCGCTGACGCCCATCACCACCACCGACAGACCCGGGCGCAACCCGCAGGACGCGACGCCGGCGACCGTCGGCGCGGCGGTGGAAACAGGTTCGGACTCAGGCATCGCTCGCTCCTACATCGACATTGCACAGGCCGCGGCCACACCGGCAGCACCCTTCAAAAGCACCGGGCAAAGGCTAACCGGCCAATGGCATCAGGCTGGACACTCTCAGCGGTCCCCAGGTTGAAAACCGCCTGAAAGGAAAAGCGCGCCGCCTTGCTCCCTCATTCCCATATGGACCTCCGCGCGCGCTTGTCGAGACGCGGCGAGCCCCGCGCGGGAATTTCAAAGGGGGCAGGCCCGGGCTGACGCATGGGGATCGGCGGCAGCAAGTTTGGTCTCGTTCAGCCACGATCGCCGCCGCCATCCGCCCATGCCGGTCATCGGCCGGGAGGGGCCGGGAGCATCGGACTGCAGGCGATCGCGGGAGACGACAGATGTGTTAGCGGGCCAGCCAGAGCCGCGACGCATTGCGCCCTGCCCTGCGGCGGACGATTTCCAGTTCGACGCCAGCGCCATCTCCGCCTGATCCCGAGCCCTGATCCCGGGCCCTGACCTCAGGCGTCCGGCCTCGCCGTCCGCCCGTTCGTCCCCGTGCGCTCCTCGCAGGGCAGCAGCGCGGACCAGAGCAGCTCGAGATGGGCGGCGATGAAGTCTTCGAGATCGGTGCTTCTGCGGTCATCGAACATCAGATGCTCGACCGCGCGCAGAAGCGCCGGGCTGATCAGCAGCTCGGGGATTTCGGCAAGCGGCGTCGGGCGAAAGGCGCCACAGGCCACGCCCTCGCGGATCATCTCGCCGGCGGCATCGCACAGGGGCTGCATGAACTCCTCGTCCTGCCGGTCGGCCAGATGCGGAAAACGCGCGCCCTCGGCCACCACGAGGCGCAGGAGCTCGCGGGTCTTGCGATCGGCGACCAGCCGTTGATAGACATAGCGGACAAAGGCCTCGATGCGCTGCGGATAGGGCCCTTCGAGGCTGCGGATATGGGCGCGGGTATCGGCGAGCGGCGTCGAAAGGTGGCGCATCATCTCGCCGAACAGCACCTCCTTGCTTTCGAAATAGACATAGACCGTGCCCTTGGTGACGCCGACGCGCCGGGCGATGTCCTCCACCCTCGTCGCCGCATAGCCCTGAGCGGAAAATTCCTCGAAGGCCGCTTCGAGAATTTCCATCGGCCGGGCCGCCTTGCGCTGGGCGCGCGGTCCCTTTCCATCCGTCGGGCTCATAGCGGTTCTCCTGTCTTCCTGTCGTTCGGCCCGCTGGCGAAAGGCCGGGCGCCGCCTCCGTGTCCCCGAAAAGGCCCCAGAACCCGCGATTGGCATATACGCATCATCCGAAATATTCATTTATGGCCGGCACGATCGAAGCCAAGATTTTGATGCAGGGTTGGCTTCATGCACTGGGCTTGAATTATTTCATTGACTAAAGGGTCAGTCAATTCTATTCACCGGATTGTGAGGTCCCCCAATAAATCGAGGCGATCATGGGACGAACCAACAAATCCCGGACCAGAAGATCTAAGGCGAGGACATCCTGGCCCCACCGGTCCTGGCCGCATTCATTCCGGCTGTGGCTGGCGCTGGGCGCCGGCCTGGTGCTGGCCGGCTGCAACCAGCCCAGACAGGATGCCGCCGTGGAAGAGCGTCCCGTCGTGGTGACAGAGGCGGCGCTGGCCGATTATGCGCCGACGACGGCGGTGACCGGCGAGGTCAAGGCGCGCATCCAGACGGAGCTGTCCTTCCGCGTGAGCGGGCGCATCACCGAGCGCAGCGTCGAGGTCGGCTCCAAGGTGACGAAGGGCCAGGTGCTGGCCCGCATCGATCCGCGCGAGCAGAATGCCGATGTCGACGTGGCCTCGGCCAGCCTTCAGGCAGCCGAAGCGCAGCTGACCCAGGCCCAGCTGGACTTCAACCGCCAGCAGAACCTGTTCAAGAGCGGGGTCACCTCGCGCGCCCGGCTTGACCAGTCGCAGGAGGCGCTGCTGGTGGCGCAGGCCACGGTGGAATCGGCGCGCACCCAGCTGGATGTGGCGCGCGACGCGCTCTCCTATACGGAGCTCAAGGCCGATGCCGACGGCATCATCACCGCGCGCAATGCCGAGGTGGGCCAGGTGGCGCAGGCCGCGCAGTCGATCTTCACGCTTGCCCATGACGGCCCGCGCGACGCCGTGTTCAACGTGTTCGAGGCGCTGTTCCTGCAGAAGTCGCTGGACCATGTCGAGGTCGCGCCGCTGTCGGACCCATCCGAGAAGGTCTCCGCCCCGGTGCGCGAGGTCTCGCCCACCATCGACACCGCCACCGGCACCATCCGCGTCAAGGTGGCACTGGACGCCGCCGGCGGCGCGCTGCCGCTCGGCGCCCCTGTCGTCGGCACCTTCACCGCGCCCACCCGCCAGGCGATCATCCTGCCCTGGAATGCGATTGCCTCGGATGGCGGCACGCCGGCCGTCTGGGTCGTCGATCCCAAGACCTCGACCGTCTCGATGAAGAAGGTGGAGGTCGCCGAATACGAAACCGGCCGCTTCGCCGTCTCCTCCGGACTGGCGCCCAAGGAGCAGGTGGTGATCGACGGCACCAAGTTCCTGCTGCCGGGCAAGAGCGTTACCGTCGCCAAGGAGGCAAGCCCATGAATCCTGGCCCCATGAACCGCGGCCTGATGATCCTGACGGCAGCCTTGCCGCTTGCTCTGGCCGGCTGCGACGAGAAGAAGGCCGAGGCGCCCGAGGTTGTGCGCCCGCTCCTGTCGCAGACCGTGGCGCTTCGTCCCGCCGCCACGCTGCGGCTGCCCGGGCTCGTCGAGCCGCGCATCAGCACCGATCTCGGCTTCCGCGTGCTCGGCCGCGTGGTCGCCCGCGATGTCAGCGTCGGCGATCTCGTCACCAAGGACGAGGTTCTGGCCGCCATCGACCCGCTGGCGCTGGAGCTTGCGGTGCGCAGCGCCCAGGCCGAAATCGCCAATGCCCAGGCCCAGCTGACCAATGCGGCCGCCACGGCGACGCGCCAGCGCACGCTGGCCGAAAGCAAGAGTGACAGCGAAGCCTCGCTGGAAACCGCCGAACAGGCGGAAAAGACCGCCCGCGCCACGCTGGCGAAGGCGGAAGCCAATCTGGCCAAGGCGCGCGAGCAGCTGAGCTACGCCCAGATCCATGCCGAATTCGACGGCGTGGTCACCGCAACCGCCGTCGAGGTGGGCCAGGTCGTCTCCCCCGGCCAGACGGTGCTGACCATTGCCCGCCCGGAGCTGCGCGATGCGGTGATCGACGTGCCGGAAATGGAAGCGCGCCGCCTGTCGATCGGCGCCCCCTTCGAGGTCATGCTGCAGCTCGATCCAAGCGTGCGCGTCTCGGGCGAGGTGCGCGAGATCGCGCCGGAAGCCGACACGACCACGCGCACCCAGCGTATCAAGATCGCGCTCGTCAATCCGTCCGACGCCTTCCGCCTGGGCTCGATCGTCACCGTCGCCTCCACCACCGATGCCTCGCCCACGCTCGTCGTGCCGGCGAGCGCGATCCTTGCCGACAAGGACGGCAGCGCGGTCTGGCTGGTCGACGAGGCGGCGCAGACGGTGAGCCGACACAAGGTGACTCTGGCGCAGGGCGCCGCCGACGGCAATGGCGTCGTCGTTTCCGCCGGGCTGGAGCCCGGCCAGCGCATCGCGGTTGCCGGCGTCCATCAGCTCAAGGAAGGCCAGAAGGTCAAGATCGTCAGGGAGACGACCCCGTGAAGAAGTTCAACCTCTCCGACTGGGCACTCGAGCACCGCTCGCTCGTCTGGTATTTCATGATCGTCTTCATGATCGCCGGGGTCTTCGCCTATATTGGCCTTGGCCGTGAGGAAGATCCGAACTTCACCATCAAGACCATGGTGATCCAGGCGCAATGGCCCGGCGCATCGGCCGAGGAGGTGACCAAGCAGGTGACCGACAGGATCGAGAAGAAGCTCGAGGAGCTTGCCTCGCTCGACCGCACCCGCAGCGTCACCACCGCGGGCCAGACGATCATCTTCGTCGATCTCCTGCCCACCACGAAGGCGCGCGACGTGGCCCCCACCTGGGTGCGCATCCGCAACATGATCGCCGACATCAAGGGGCAGTTTCCCTCCGGCGTCGTCGGCCCCTTCTTCAACGACCGCTTCGGCGACGTCTACGGCAATATCTATGCCTTCACCAGCGACGGGCTGACGCAGCGCCAGCTGCGCGACCGGGTGGAAGACGCGCGCGCCAAGATCCTGACCGTCGAGAATGTCGGCAAGGTGGATATTATCGGCGCGCAGGACGAGGTGATCTATCTCGAATTTTCCACCCGCAAGATCGCGGCGCTGGGCATCGACCGCCAGGCGGTGATCTCCACCCTGCAGGCGCAGAACGCCGTCACGGCCTCCGGCTTCATCGAGGCGGGGCCTGAGCGTGTGGCGCTGCGTGTCAGCGGCCAGTTCGCCTCGGAAGAGAGCCTGCGCGCCATCAACCTGCGCATCGGCGACCGATTCTTCCCGCTGACCGACATTGCCACCATCACCCGCGGCTATGCCGACCCACCCTCCTCGCTGTTCCGCTTCAACGGCCAGCCGGCCATCGGCCTTGCCATCGGCATGAAGGAAGGCGCCAATCTGCTCGAATTCGGCAAGGCGCTGGACAAGGAGATGGAGCGCGTGACGGCGGAAATGCCCATCGGCGTCACCATCGGCCGCGTTTCCGACCAGCCGGCCGTGGTGGAAGAGGCGGTTTCGGGCTTCACCCGCGCCTTGTTCGAGGCCGTGGTGATCGTTCTGGCAATCAGCTTCATCTCGCTCGGCATGCGCGCCGGCCTTGTGGTGGCAATCTCCATTCCGCTGGTGCTGGCCATCACCTTCCTGGTCATGGCCTATACCGGCGTGTCGCTGCAGCGCATCTCGCTCGGCGCGCTGATTATCGCGCTCGGCCTTCTGGTGGATGATGCGATGATCGCGGTGGAAATGATGGTGGCGCGGCTGGAGGCGGGCGACGACCTGCGCAAGGCGGCAACCTATGTCTATACATCCACCGCCTTCCCGATGCTGACCGGCACGCTGGTCACCGTCGCCGGCTTCATTCCGATCGGGCTGAATTCCAGCGCCGCGGGTGAGTTCACCTTCACGCTCTTCGTCGTCATCGCGGTCTCGCTGGTGGTTTCCTGGATCGTGGCGGTTCTGTTCACTCCGCTGCTCGGCGTGACGCTGCTGCCGAACAGCATGAAGAAGCATCACGAGCACAAGGGCGTCTTCGCGCGTGGCTTTGCCGGGGCGCTGGGGCTTGCCATGCGGTTCCGCTGGATCACCATCCTGCTGACCGTGGCTGCCTTCGGCGCCTCGCTCTTCGGCATGGGCTTCGTCCAGCAGCAGTTCTTCCCCAATTCCGACCGTGTGGAGCTGGTGGTGGACTGGAACCTGCCGCAGAACGGCTCGATCCACGAGACCAACCGCCAGATGGCGCAGTTCGAGCGCGAGATGCTGCAGGGCAATCCCGGCATCGATCACTGGTCGAGCTATGTCGGACAGGGGGCGCCGCGCTTCCTCCTCTCCTTCGACGTGCAGCCGGCCGACCCGACCTTCGGGCAGACGGTGATCGTCACCAAGAGCGTGGAGGTGCGCGATACGCTCCGCCGCGAGCTGCAGGCCTATCTCAACCGCGCCTTCCCCGGCACGGATGCCTTCGTCAAGCTGCTCGACATCGGCCCGCCGGTCGGCAAGCCCGTGCAGTACCGCGTCAGCGGCCCGGATATCCAGACCGTGCGCCGGCTGGCGCAGGGGCTGGCCGGCATCGTCGGCAGCGATCCCCGGCTGATCGCCATGACCTTCGACTGGAACGAGCCGGCCCGCGTGGTGCGCGTCGACGTGCTCCAGGACAAGGCCCGCCAGCTCGGCGTTTCCTCGGAGGATATTGCCACGGCGCTGAACAGCATCGTCGAAGGGTCGGCGGCCACGCAGCTGCGCGATGACATCTACCTGATCGACGTGGTGGGCCGGGCGCAGAGTGCCGATCGCGGCTCGATCGACACTCTGCAGAGCCTGCAGCTGCCGAGCTCCAACGGCAAGTCCGTGCCGCTTTCGGCCTTCGCCACCTTCCGCTACGAGCTGGAGCAGCCGACGATCTGGCGCCGCTCCCGCCAGGCGACCATCACCATCAAGGCCGGCATTGACGGCCCGACCCAGCCGGCGACCATTGTCGAGGCGCTGGCGCCGAAGGTGGCGGAATTCTCCAAGACCCTGCCCGCCGGCTACAATGTCGTGGCCGGCGGCTCGGTGGAGGAGAGCGCCAAGGCGCAGGGGCCGATCGCCGCCGTGGCGCCGCTGATGCTGTTCATCATGGCCACGATCCTGATGATCCAGCTGCAGAGCTTCAACCGGCTGTTCCTGGTCTTCGCGGTGGCGCCGCTGGCGCTGATCGGCGTGGTCATCGCGCTTCTGGCGAGCAATGCCCCGCTCGGCTTCGTCGCCATTCTCGGCGTTCTGGCGCTGATCGGCATCCTCATCCGCAACTCGGTGATCCTCGTGGTGCAGATCGAGGATCTGAGGCGGGAGGGGATGGCGCCCTGGGCGGCCGTGATCGAGGCGACCGAGCACCGCATGCGGCCGATCCTCCTGACAGCGGCCGCCGCCACGCTGGCGCTGATCCCGATCTCGCGCGAAATCTTCTGGGGGCCGATGGCCTATGCCATGATGGGCGGGATCGTCGTGGGCACGGTGCTGACGCTCCTGTTCCTGCCGGCGCTCTACGTCACCTGGTTCCGCATTCGCCGCGACACCCCGGCCGACGACCTCAAGAGCGGCGAGGCCTCGGCCTGACCGGTCCGGAGCATCGGATTGGACATCATCCGCAGTCCGATGCTCTCGATTTTCCGTTTTCGCATCAGACCGGCAATTTCACGAACCCTGCCCCAGCCCTTCGCCGATTGATCGGCGGAGGGCTTTCTTTTGGCGCTGCCAGCGGAGATGGCCTTCGCCGATCCATCGGCGGAGGGCTTTTTTTCTGACAGCGTCAGGGGAGAAGCAGCATTCAGGCCGCCGGCCGGCGGCTGATCAGGAGGATGAAGCCGAGACCGCCGGCAAAGCCGGTGATGACGCCAACGGGCATGTCTTCCGGCGCCATGATCGTTCGGGCGGCGAGATCGGCCAGCACCAGAGCGATGGCGCCAACAGCCGCGCTCAAGGGGATGACGCGGCCATGATCGCTGCCGGCAAACAGCCTGACGACATGCGGCACCATGAGCCCGATAAAGCCGATGGCGCCGGAAAAGGCGACCATGACGCCGGTGAGCAGCGCCGTGACGGTGAAGAGCTGCGCACGCAGCCGCGCCACCGGCAGGCCGAGCGTGGCCGCCGTCTCGTCGCCCATGGCCAGCCCGTTGATCTCGCGCGCGCGCAGGGCGAGCCAGGCGAGGCTGCCGGCGAGCACCAGCGCCGGATAGAGAAGATGCGGCCATTGGGCGAGCCCCAGCCCGCCGAGCATCCAGAACACCACGCTCTGCACCGCGCGCGGATCGCCGAGATAGATCAAAAGGTTCGACAGGGCCGTGGCGACGAAGGCGACCGCCACGCCCGACAGGATCAGCCGCTCGGCCGAGGAGCCGGAAAAGCGGGTGACGCCGATGACCGCGAGGGTGGCGGCAAGCGCGCCGAGAAAGGCGAAGAGCGGCACGGTGATCAGCCCGAACACCATGCCCGTATGCAAAAGCGCGAAGATCGCCCCGCAGGCCCCGCCGGAGGAGACGCCGAGCAGATGCGGATCGGCCAGCGGATTGCGGGTCGTGACCTGCAGCACGGCCCCGACCACGGCAAGCCCCGCCCCCACCAGCGCGGCCAGCACCACGCGGGGAAAGCGCACATCCCAGACGATGCTCTCCCGCCCGGCCGACCAGTCCTTGATGACCGATCCCGGCACCAGCCGGTCGGCCACCACGCCCCAGACCGTCTTCAGCGGAATGGACGCGGCGCCCAGCGAGACACCCGCTGTGATCGCCGCGAGGATGAGGATCAGCGCCAGGAGCGCGACGAGAAGCGGTTTGCCCTGGGGCATGAGGGGTCCTTTGGAGCGGTCTTTTGTGTTAGAGCATCGGACCGAAAACCGGTTCCCGCTTTTCGGACCGATGCTCCCGCCGACAGAATGACGTCAAAAGTCGGAAAGCATCACGCGGGCCGGATATGGACGGGGTCGTCCTCCTCGCCGTCGTCGGCGGTGCCGGCGGTTGCCTGGCGGACCGTCTGCCAGGCGGTGGCGGCCGCGGCAATGCCGAAATCCTCTTCCATCCACCGGATGAAGCTGCGGGTGCCCATCAGCGTGATGTCGGCGCGGATCGCCCTGACCGCGTCACGTCCATCCCGATCGTCCATGATCACGATGATTTCCTCGTTTTGCGCAAGCGCGCGCTTCAAGTCCTGGATGGCTGAGAGCACGCTTCTCTCGCCCCTGTCGCTCCAGTCAGGGCGAAGCTCCGCCGGCTTCCCCGCCTTTTCCCACAGCTGCATCTCACGCCCATAGCGTTCGCCATCGACCGTCGAGAGGATCGTAATCCTGTGCCGGTTTTGCTCCAGCCACTGCGCCACATAGGTCCGAGTCCGGCGGCGCAGATTCCGCCCCTCGCCCGGATCGCGCGTGGCTTCGGCCAGCACCATGTCGGTGATCATAACAGGGCATCCCGGCGCGAACAGCCAGTCCAGCCCCTCAATGATCGCAAGCACCGAGAGAGGGGTAGTGTCCATGATCAGCACATGCGGCTGCTTGGCATCCGCCCCGGCCGGCCAGTCAATCATTGACGCTCTTCCTTGAACCTGGACCTGACATCCGCCAATTCCGCCTGCACGGCTTCCTCATGCGCGCCGTCGAGGGCGTCACGCGCCATTCGATCGGCGGCGCGCGAAAAATCGCTGACATCATAGCCGAGCGGGTCGGCGCGATGGCGGATCACCAGGGGCTTGCGCGATAGAAGATCCGGCGGCACCGGCTCCTGCGCCATGCGCTTGAGCCGGCAGAACTCCTCCACCGACAGGATCACATTGCGCGGCTTGCCGTGCGAGGTGATCACCACCCCCTCGTGCGACGCAGCGCGCTGCACATCGCCCGTTTGCCGCTGAAGATCAATCGAGGTGAAGATCCGCATAATCGCCTCCAAAATACATATTTTATGTATTTATGCGATCTACTGGCGTGAGACAAGCGACCCGCCCGACCTCGGCCGGGCCGCGGGTCCGCGCGCCCTGAAGCATCGAACTAAAAAATCACATGCAGTCAGATGCTTCAGGACTTTGTTTTTGCATCGGATTTTTCCGAAAGCCGGCACCCACTTTTCGGTCCGATGCCCTACAGCGCCCCGGGATGAAACCCCGCCGCCAGCTTTTCGATCGCCTCGATGTTGCGCGGGCCGGGGGTGGCGGCGACGTAGTCGAGCACGACGAAGCGGTTGTTGCGCACGGCGTCGAGGTTCTTGAAGGCCGGGTTGTCCTTGAGGAAGGCGATCTTCTGCTCGGCGGTCACCTCGCCGTAGTTGACGATGACGATCACCTCCGGATTGCGCTCGATCACCGGCTCCCAGGAGACCTCGGTCCAGCTCTTGGCCACGTCCTCCATGATGTTCACGCCGCCGGCGGCCTCGATCATGGCGGTGGGAATGCCATAGGCGCCTGACGTGAACGGCTTGTCCGTGCCGGAATCATAGACGAAGACGCGCACGGGTGCAGCGCCCTTCGGCAGCCTGGCCTGCAGCGCGGCGAGTTGGTCGCGATAGCCTTTCACCAAGGCCTCGGCCCGGTCTTCCACCTGGAAGATGCGGCCGAGATTGAGGAGATCGACGAACATGTCCTCCATGGTCGGCTTGGCCTTGGGCATGATGTGGATGCAGCTTTCGGTCAGCTCGTAGACCTTGATGCCGAAGGGCGCCAGCGTCTCCGGCGTCACCTCGCCGCCCACCTTCATGCCGTAGTTCCAGCCGGCGAAGTAGAAATCGGCATCCGCGTTTAGCAGCACTTCCTTGGTCGGATATTTCGGCGAGAGCTCCGGCAGTGCCTTGAGGCCCGCCCGCAACCGCTCGTCGATGGTTTTCCAGCCGGAAATGCCGGTATAGCCGACCATCCGGTCCTGCAGCTTCAGCGCCAGCATCATCTCGGTAAGATTGACGTCGTTGGACACGGCGCGTTTGGGTGGCGCGTCGAACGTCACCTCCCGGTTGCAGCTCTTGACGGTGACGGGGGCCGACAGCGCCGGCGTGGCCAGAAGCAGGGCAAGCGCCAGCGGCGCCAGAAAACGAGGCATCATGGGGTCCAATCCTCAAAAGCTTTGAAATTCAGAAAAATACAGGCAGCGAGAAGGAGAAGCGCAGGGCCTCGCTGGCGCGCGGCGCGTGCACCCGCGCCGCCACGCCGAAAGCCTCCGACACCGCCTCGGCCGACAGAACCGTCTCCGGCGGGCCGAAGGCGACGAGCCGGCCCGCCGCCATCAGCGCCACATGGGTGGCGAAGCGGCCAGCCAGGTTGATGTCGTGCAGCGTGGTGATGACGGTCAGCCCCAGGCCTTCGAGCAGCGCCAGGATCTCCAACTGGTGGCGGATGTCGAGATGGTTGGTCGGCTCGTCGAGAATGACGATCTCGGGCGCCTGAGCCAGGGCGCGCGCCACCAGCACCCGCTGCTTCTCCCCGCCGGAAAGCGAGGCGAAATTGCGCGAGGCCAAACCGCCAAGAGCGAGATGGTCGAGCGCGTGATCGCAGGCCGCCCTGTCCTCGCCGCTCCAGCCGCCAAGGCCGGACCGGCGCGGAATGCGGCCCATCATCACCACATCGCGCACGGTGAAGGGAAAGTCGGCCGGCATTTCCTGCAGCACCACCGAGATCTTGCGGGCGGACTGGCGCGGCGTGAGCCCGGCCAGATCCTCCCCGTCAATCAGAACGCGGCCGCTGCGCGGCTGAGCCGCGCGGTAGAGGCAGCGCAGCAGCGAGGTCTTGCCCGCGCCATTGGCCCCGAGAATCGCCAGCCGTGCACCGGCGGGAACCGCGAAGCTGACATCATCGACCAGCGTCAGGCCGGCGCGCGGCCCCCAGCTCAGGCGCTCGACCGTCACGCTCGCGCCCTTGGAGTCACAGCTCATCTGCGGCTCCGGCATTGATGCATGCTTGCCCGGCACGAAGGCCGATTTCTCGCGGAAAGATCGTCGTCTTTGCGGCATGCCCGAAAAGGCAGCCGCAAGGCTGAAGAGTCTCCATAGGGAACACCCCGTCCACTTTGGTTGATATCTGGACGGCAGGTCTCCTGGCTCGCGCATATGCGCCGCCGGCCTGCCTTCCCGCGCGTTTCGCGCAGTGGCATGGCGCCCGAAGGCGCCACAGGGGCCGATCGACAATCCGCTTACAGTTGCGGGGGCAGCCACGGTCTTGGTCCCGTCAGGGTCGTCCGCACCGTGTTCCCTTTTGATCCCGTCGGAAGTCTTCCCTCGGGGAACCGTCACCATGAAGGCTAAACGCCGCGAGGGGCGCGCGTCAAGCCTGACCGTCGGGCTTTTACCCGGCTCTCCGCTTTGGCTCGCAGTGCCCCACCCGGCAGGGCCCTGTGCCATAGGCTGGGCGCGGTCTCCCCGGGCGCCGGGCCGGTTCGTGCCGCCCGCATTTCTATGTGCGTAACGTAATAACATTACGATCCTCTAGACGAGAACGCCCTGTCCTGTCCAGCCCCTTCAGGGCGCCATGCGGAGGAAAGCAGCGGAGATGGGCCGGGTGTCGGTGGGCTCGCCTGTCTCGCGCAGAAAGACGATCAGGTCCGGCAAAACACCTTCTACGGTTTCCAGCTGATCGCTTCGCGAACCGGAAACAAGAACCATCGAAAATCCATGGCCGGAAGGCCAGATTTTCGATGGACGGAATACGGTTTCCGGTCTGATCAACCGGAAACCGTATCAGGCCTCGAGGCGGATAAGATGCCGCGCGATCCCCGCAACCCTCTCCCCTCCCCGCCGGGCAGCGGCGGCAAGTGGCAGGCGCGGTCGCCCGTCCTGTGGTTATCGCCTCACGGCTCAGCCTTTGGCGACGGCCTCCGCCAGTGCGGCCAGCGCCGCCGCATAGGTGGCGAGATCGCGCGCGGGATCGGCCGGCAGGGCGGCGGCGCGCAGGAGGCGGCCGCCTGTGGCGGCGATGCCGCCGTCGATCATCAGATTGTCGGCCATGCCGTGATCCTCCACCGCCAGCCCGTCCGGCCCGCGCGGGCGGCCATCGCTGCGGTCCAGCGCCGCGCCGCGATACCAGTCCTCGGCCACGCGCTTACCATAGTCGGCCGGGTGGTTCGAATAGGCCCAGACGCGCTTTTCGAGCGCGATCATGAAACCGATCTCATAGACCGTGCCCGGATCGGCGCTGATGCCGCGGAAGGGGGTGATGTTGGCGAGGCAGATGTCGGCGCAGCGCATGGCCAGATCGTTGCGGCGGTAGATGGCGTCCGCCGTCAGCACGCCGCCGGATGCGGGATGCTGCGGCGCCTGGTTCTCGTCGCTGCCCGGCCCGGTCGGCTCGAAGCCGTGGGCGCGCGCCAGGCGGCGCTTCTCGGCCATGATCGCCGGCGCATCGGGAAGAAACACCTCCGGCCCCGCGAGATAGATCGTCGTCATGCCGCTTGCCTCCATGCGATGGATGTCGGTCGATGGATGTCCGTCAGGGGTGCAGGCCCGGCGCTTCCTGGCCGGTGCGCGCCACATAGTCGGTATAGCCGCCGCCATATTGATGCACGCCGTCGGGCGTCAATTCCAGCACGCGGTTGGAGAGCGCACCGAGGAAATGCCGATCGTGCGAGACGAACAGCATGGTGCCCTCGAACTGGGCGAGCGCCTTGATCAGCATCTCCTTGGTGTCGAGATCCAGATGGTTGGTCGGCTCGTCCAGCACCAGCAGATTTGGCGGATCGAACAGCATGGCCGCCATGACGAGGCGCGCCTTTTCCCCGCCCGAAAGCACGCGGCAGCGCTTTTCCACATCGTCGCCGGAAAAGCCGAAGCAGCCGGCCAGCGCCCTGAGCGGCCCCTGCCCCGCCTTGGGAAAGCTCTCCTCCAGCCATTGGAACACGGTCTGGTCGCCGGAGAGCAGGTCCATCGCATGCTGGGCGAAATAGCCCATCTTCACGCTGGCGCCCAGCGCCACGCTGCCGGCATCGGGCGCGCTCGCGCCGGCCACCAGCTTCAGCAGGGTGGATTTGCCCGCGCCGTTGATGCCGAGAATGCACCAGCGCTCGCGCCGGCGCACGATGAAGCTGAAATCCTCATAGATCACCCGCGTGCCATAGGCCTTGTGCACGTTCTTGAGGTTGATCACGTCTTCGCCCGAGCGCGGGGCCGGCTGGAACTCGAAGGCCACCGTCTGGCGGCGGCGCGGCGGCTCCACGCGCTCGATCTTGTCCAGCTTCTTCACCCGGCTCTGCACCTGGGCGGCATGGGAGGCGCGGGCCTTGAACCGCTCGATGAAGCGGATCTCCTTGGCCAGCATTGCCTGCTGGCGCTCGAACTGCGCCTGCTGGTGCTTTTCCGACAGCGCCCGCTGGCCCTCGTAAAATTCATAATCGCCGGAATAGCTGGTGAGCGATCCGCCATCGATCTCGATGATCTTGGTGACGATGCGGTTCATGAACTCGCGGTCGTGCGAGGTCATCAACAGCGCGCCGTCATAGGATTTGAGGAAGGATTCCAGCCAGATCAAGCTTTCAAGATCGAGATGGTTCGAGGGTTCGTCGAGCAGCATCACGTCGGGGCGCATCAAGAGGATGCGCGCCAGCGCCACGCGCATCTTCCAGCCGCCCGAAAGCTTGCCGACATCGCCGTCCATCATACCTTGCGTGAAGCTCAGGCCCGCCAGCACCTCGCGCGCGCGGCCCTCCAGCGCATAGCCGTCCAGCTCCTCATAGCGCCCCTGCACCTCGCCATAGCGCTCGATGATCGCCTCCATCTCGTCCATCCGGTCGGGATCGGACATGGCGGCTTCGAGCTCGGCGAGTTCAGCGGCAACTTGCGAGACCGGGCCGGCCCCGTCCATCACCTCGGCCACCGCGCTGCGCCCGGCCATTTCGCCGACATCCTGGTCGAAATAGCCAATCGTCACGCCCTTATCGACCGAGACCTGGCCTTCGTCCGGCAGCTCCTGGCCGGTGATCATGCGAAACAGCGTGGTCTTGCCCGCGCCGTTCGGGCCGACCAGGCCGATCTTCTCGCCCTTGTTGAGCGCGGCCGAGGCCTCGATGAACAGAAGACGATGGCTGTTCTGCTTGGAGATGTTTTCGATGCGGATCATGACAAGGCGGCCTGAAGACGTGTTTGCGCGCCTTATGGCACGCGCCCGCCCGGCTGTCCTCGCCTTTTTCGTTCATGCTGCATTGCATCCGATGAGAGGCCGTGCGAATGAAAAATGAGAATTTATTAATTTAGAATACGCTGCTCGACTACGCCGTCTCCGGCCGCGCCGTGGGCTTTGTCACGCGTGGAAGCCGGCGCGGTGGAGCGCTTCCGCGCGGCATTTGCTTTTGCATCGACGTCTTCCGAAATCCGGCTCCCACTTTTTGGCCCGATGCTCTAACGCTCGCCCCGCCGGTAGGGCTGCATCAGCGCCTGCGGCACGCGGGCGCGCCGGGCCATGACGGCCAGCGCGACGATGGACATGAGATAAGGGATCATCAGGAAGAGCTGGTAGGGCACGATGCCGTTCAGGGCCGGCTGCAGGCGCAGCTGCACCCCGTCGAAGAAGGCGAAGAGCAGAGCGCCGAGAAGCGCCCGGCCCGGCCGCCAGGAGGCGAAGACGACCAGCGCGATGCAGATCCAGCCGCGGCCCTGCACCATGGTGGGGAAGAAGCTGTTGAAGGCCGAGAGCGTGAGGAAGGCGCCGGCCATGCCCATCAGCGCGCTGCCGGCAATCACCGCGCCATAGCGCACCGCCACCGGATTGATGCCCTGCGCTTCCGCCGCATGCGGATTTTCGCCGGTCATGCGGATGGCGAGGCCGAGCGGCGTGCGCTTCAGGAGGTAGCCGAGCGCGATCGCGAGCAGGATCGCCAGATAGGTCGGCGCGGTCTGGGCGAAGAAGGCGGGGCCGAAGAAGGGAATGGCGGTCAGGCCGGGAATGTCGAGCGGCTGGAAGGGAACGATGGTCGGCGGCGTACCGGCCACCGGCACCAGCATGCGGAAGACATAATAGGCGAAGCTCGCCGCAAACAGCGTGACGCCAAGGCCCGCCACATGCTGCGACAGGCCGAGCGAGACCGTGAGCAGAGCGTGGAGAAGGCCGAAGGCCGCACCCGCAAGGGCCGCGACCAGAAAGCCGGTCCACAGATCCGCGCCATGATAGACCGCCAGCCAGCCGATCATCGCGCCGAAGGTCATGATGCCCTCGATGCCCAGATGCAGCACGCCCGCCCGCTCGCTCAACAGCGCGCCGAGCGTGCCGAGGATCAGCGGCGTGGCGATGCGCAGCACCGCCGCCCACAGGCCGGCCGAAGCGAGAATGTCGAACAGCGTGCTCATCGGCGGATCCGGTACTGGGTGAAGAACAGGGCGACCAGCATGGTCAGCAGCGACAGCGCCACGGTGACATCGGCAATATAGCTCGGAATGCGCAGCGCGCGGCTCATGCCGTCGGCGCCGACGAACATGATGGCGGAAAACAGGGCCGCCAGCACCACGCCCAGCGGATTGAGCCCCGCCAGCATGGCGACGACGATACCGGAATAGCCATAGCCGGGCGAAAGATCGGTGGTGACATAGCCTTTGACGCCCATGACCTCGATGGCGCCGGCGAGGCCCGCCAGCCCGCCGGAGAGGCAGGCGACTTTGACGAGCGTCGCGCCCAGCGGCACGCCGGCAAAGACCGCGCCGGCCGGATTGAGCCCGGCGGCGCGCGATTGCAGCCCGAAGACCGTGCGCGACTGGACCAGATGGATGAGGATGGCCAGCGCCGCGGCGACGAGGATCCCGATATGCAGGCGCGAGCGGGCCAGAAGCTTCGGCAGCATGGCGGCATCGGCCACCGATTGCGACTGCGGCCAGCCAAAGGCGGTCGGGTCCTTCAGCACCGTGTCGATCAGCATGGAGACGAAGAGCAGCGCCACGAAATTCAGGATCAGCGTGGTCACCACCTCATCAACCTGAAAGCGCAGCCGCAGCCAGAGCGGCACCAGAAGCAGCACCATGCCGGCCATGGCGCCGAGAAGCAGCAGCAGCGGGATCTGCACAGCGGACGGCAGGCCGCCGAGCAGATGGGAGCTGGCGGCGGCCACGGTGATGGCGCCGAGATAGAGCTGGCCCTCCGCGCCGATGTTCCACAGTCGCGCGCGAAAGGCGACGGCGGCGGCAAGGCCCGTCAGCATCAGGGGTGCTGTGCGCGTCAGCGTTTCCGTGGTGGACAGGCGCGAGCCGAAGGCGCCGATCAGGATGCGGCGATAGGCTTCAAGCACCGGCGCGCCGGCCAGCGCGATGAGAATGCCCGACAGCGCCAGCGCGGCGATGACCGCGAGCACCGACGTGGCAATGACGAGAGCGAGCGGGCGGTGGTCGCGGCGTTCAAAGCGCATGGGCTGTTTCCTTCGCGGCGGTCCATTCGCCCGAGATCATCAGGCCGAGCGTGCGGGTATCGGCCGCTTCCGCCGCAATCGGCGGCGACAGCCGGCCGCCCGTGATCGCCTGGATGCGGTCGGCGAGCGCCATCACCTCCTCCAGATCCTCGGAGATCAGCAGCACGGCGGTGCCGGCCCTTCGGGCCTCCAGAATACGCTCATGCACGGCGGCGACCGCGCCTTCGTCCAGCCCGCGCGCCGGCTGGGCAGCGATCAGGATCTGCGGCCGGTCGATCAGATTGCGCCCGAGAATGAGCTTCTGCATATTTCCGCCCGACAGCAGGCGGATGCGGGTGGAAGGCCCCCCGCCGCGCACGTCGAAGCGCGCAATGATGTCCTGCGCAAAGGCCATGCCCGCCTTGCGGGCGACGAGGCCGTGACGGGAAAAGCGCGGGAGACGCTCCAGCACCGCATTTTCCCAGACCGCCATGTCGCCGATGGCGCCCTCCTTGTTGCGGTCCTCCGGCACGCGGCCGATGCCGGCTTCAACAAGCCCGGCCACGCCAGGCTCGCCCACCGGCTTGCCGAACAGCAGGAGATCGCCCGAAGTCGGCCGCGCCGTGCCGCAGAGCAGCCGGGCAAGCTCGGCCTGGCCATTTCCCGAGACGCCGATGATGCCCAGAACCTCGCCGGCGCGCAGGCGGAAATCCACCGCCTTGAGACGGTCGACCCCGCTCTGGCGCAGCGTGACGCCCACGGCCTCCAGCACCACCGGGCCGGGCGTGGCCGGCTCGCGCACAGGGCGCACGACCGTGCGGCCGACCATCAGCTCGGCAAGCTCGGCCTTGCTGGTCTCGGCCGCCCTGCGTTCGGCCACCTTGCGCCCGCCGCGCAGCACGACGATGCGGTCGGCCGTGGCCATCACCTCGTCCAGCTTGTGGGAAATGAAGATCAGCGACAGGCCCTGGCGCGCCATGTCCTTCAGCGTGGCGAAGAGATGCTCGGCCTCTGCGCGCGTCAGCACCGCCGTCGGCTCGTCCAGCACCAGGATGCGCGCATCATTATAGAGCGCCTTGAGGATCTCGACGCGCTGCTGCTCGCCGACCGAGAGATCGCCGAGCCGCGCATGCGGATCGACCTTCAGGCCGAAGCGGGCGGAGAGCGCGGCGAGCTTGGCGCGGGCCTGGCCCTTGCGCGCGGACAAGGACCAGAGCGGCTCGGTGCCGGTCATGATGTTTTCCAGCACGGTGAGATTGGGCGCCAGCGCGAAATGCTGGTGTACCATGCCGATGCCGGCGCGAATGGCGGCGCGCGGCTTGCCGGGCGGCAGCACCGCGCCATCGACCGAGACCGTGCCGGCATCCGGCACGTAATGGCCGAAGAGAATGCTCATCAGCGTCGTCTTGCCGGCCCCGTTCTCGCCGAGTAGGGCAACGATCTCGCCCTTGGCAAGGGTCAGGGAAATATCGTCATTGGCCAGATTGGCGCCGAAACGCTTGCTGACGCCGGCAATCTCCAGAAGCGGCGTGCTCATGCGCTGAGGTCCTCTCGGGCGCCCGGGCTTGCGGGTAAAGGGGTGGCGATGGGAAAGCGATGGCGCCAGCGCCCCTCGGCCTCCAGCCGGGCGGCGGCCGCCAGCAGCAGCCCCTCGCCGCCCATCGGCGCCAGAAGCTGCAAGGGCAGCGGCAGCCCGTCCTCATCCGCGCCGAAAGGCAGCGTCAGCGCCGGGCAGCCGGCAATATTGGCCAGCGTCGCCAGAGGTGCGAAGCAGGCCATGCGGGAAAAATGCAGGTCGAGATCGGCATGGTCGGTCGGCATGGCGCCGAGCGGAAGGGGCGCGCGGCTGAGCATCGGGGTCAGCATCAGGTCGACATCGTCAAACAGCGCCCAGAGATCGCGGGAGACCAGAACCATGGCGTTCAGATCCTGCCAGAGCCCGGCGCCGGTGAGGCTCCGCCCCCTGGCGATGGCAGCCCGCGAGATCGGTTCCACCCTGCCCTCATCCAGGGCAAGGCGATCGAAAAGCGCGGCGAGATTGACGCAGACGATCGTCTCGAAAACGCGCCGGCTGGTGGCGGCGAGCGCGGCGAGCGCGTTTTTGTCGATCCGGCGAACAAGATGCCCGTCGGCTTCCAGGCTCCTGGCCGCGGCCTCGACCGCCGCCTGCCGGGCAGGCTCGACGGGACAGTCCGCTCCCAGATCGGTGACGAGGCCGATGCGCAGTCGCTGCGGCAATGTGGGGAAGATCGAGGGGGCGGCGGCTGGCGGAAAGGGCCCGCGCGCGGCCCCGGCAAGTGCTGTCAGGCTTGCGGCCGTGTCGCGTACGCTGCGGCTCACCACCAGCTCGGCGGCGATGCCGCCCAGATGGTTGCCAAAATCCGGGCCACCCGGCATCAGCCCGCGCCCGGGCTTGAGCCCGACAAGGCCGCAGGCGGCGGCGGGCACGCGGATCGAGCCGCCGGCATCGGTGGCATGGGCGATGGCGACGATGCCGGCCGCCACGGCCGCCGCCGCGCCGCCGGAGGAGCCGCCGGCGCTTAAGGTAGGGGCGAGCGGATTGCGGCAGGCCGGGCCGATCGCCGGCTCGCTTGACAGCGACAGGCCGAATTCCGGGCTGGTGGTCAGCCCGAACAGGCAGAAGCCGGCCGCGCGGAAGCGGGCGGCGAGATCGGAATCGGGGGTGGACCTGTCTGCTGCCCCCTCTAATGGCATGTCCGGATCGCGCGCGGCAAACAGCGCAGATCCCGCCTTGACGGGCAGGCCAACAAAGGGGCCGCCGAGATCCTTGGCGAGCGTCGGCACGCCGGCAAAGGGCCGCGCTGCCAGTTCGGCCGCCGCCGCGCCGCCTTCGGCGAACATGGCATCGATCCGGGCGGCTTCGGCAAGCCCCAGCCTGCTGTCGACATGCGTCAGTGCGCCAAGATCAGCTTCGGCCTCGGCGGCCGCGAGAGCGGCCTGCATGGCCGCCGTCGCGCTGAACCGGCCCGCCTTGATAGCGTCAGCCAGCGCTGTCGCATCCGCGATCATCGCAAAGGCCGCTTACTTGGGTTCGGTCATGATCTTGGGCACCTCGAAGGTGCCGGCCTTGATCTCGGCGCGCTTGGCCTCCATCGCGGCTTCCGCCTCGGCCGGGGCCACGCCCTTCACATAGACGATATCGCTGCCGCCTTCCTTCATCAGGCCATAGGCGGTATAGTCACGCCCCGTCGGCTTGCCGGCCGCCACATCAGCGAGCGCGGCATTGAGGATCGGGCGGAAATTCCACAGCGCATTGGCGAAGACCGTGTCGGGATAGCGCGGCGTATAGTCGATCAGCGAGCCAACCGACTTGATCTTGCGCTCCTTGGCCGCATCCGCCGTGCCGATGCGCTCGCCGAAGAGGATGTCGGCGCCGGCATCGATCTGGGCAAGGCCGGCCTCGCGGGCCTTCGGCGGATCGAAGAAGGTGCCGATGAAGGTCACCCTATGCTTTGCATCGGGATTGACCGCCTTCACCCCCTCGGCAAAGGCGTTGATCAGCATGTTGACCTCCGGGATCGGCATGGCACCGACCGAGCCAACCACGTTCGACTTGGTCATCTTGCCCGCCAGCATGCCGGCGAGATAGGCGCCATCGAAGTTCCAGGTGCCGAAGACGCCGAAATTGTCGCCCGCTTCCTTGCCGCTGGAGCCCATGACGAAGGCGGTGTCGGGATAATCCGCCGCCACCTCGCGCGCCTGCTTCTCCACAGGGAAGGTCTCGCCGATGATCAGCTTGGCGCCCTGCTCGGCATATTCGCGCATGGCGCGGGGATAGTCGGTACCCGAGACGCCCTCGGAGAAGACATATTCGATCACGCCTTCCTTGGCGGCATCCTGCAGCGCCTTGTGCAGCACCGAATTCCAGGCATTTTCCACCGGCGAGCCATGAATGCCCGCGACCTTGACCGGGGCGGCGGCGCGGGCCAGCGGCCCAAGCGCGGCGCTGGCGCCAAGCGCCAGACCGGATGCAAGAACGCCGCGGCGCGACAGGATGATCGGATTGCGCATGATGTTTTCCCCTCTGGCATTTTTACCAATTGGTAGAAATTTTTAGGGATCGCATAAATTTAAGTCAAGCAGACAAAAAGATGAAATTTGCGGCAGCGCACAGGGTTTCGCAGGCGCGTGGAAAGCCGGCGCTCCGCTCAGCCGCCCGTCACCAGCTTCACCGCGATGCTGGCCATCACCGCCGCGATCAGCCCGTCGAGAACCCGCCAGGCCGAGGGCCGAGCAAAGAGCGGGGCGAGAAGGCGCGCGCCGTAACCGAGCGAGAAGAAGAACAGGGCCGAGGCCGTCATTGCCCCGAGCGCGAAGGAGAGCCTGTCGGCCGGAAAGCGGGTGGAGACGCTGCCGAGCAGGATGACGGTGTCGAGATAGACATGCGGATTGAGGAAGGTCAGCGCCAGGGCGGTCATGAGCGTTGCGCGCAAGCTTGCCGGCGCGCCACCCTGCGCCGTCAATCCGCCTTGCGGCTTCAGCGCCGAGCGCAGGCTGCGCAGGGCATAGAGTGCGAGGAAGGCCGCGCCGCCATAGCGAAAGGCCGGATCGAGCCAGGGCATGACCCGAGCGACCACGCCGAAGGCCGTAACCCCCAGCAACACCAGCGCGGCATCGGACAGCGCGCAGAGCAGGCAGACGGCGAAGACATGCTCGCGCTTCAGCCCCTGGCGCAGCACGAAGGCATTCTGCGCGCCGATAGCGACGATCAGGCCAAGGCCGGTGCCGAAGCCGGTGAGGACGATGCCGGGGGTCATGGACAATCCAGAAGAGAGCATTGATGAAGGCGCTTCTAGATGTCGCGTGAGATTTAGCCTAATGAAAGCATCTTAGTGCGATGAAGCGGAGCTTAATCCCGGATGCTCGACTATCCCGCCCTTGCCGCCGTCGCCGCCGTGGTGGAGACCGGCAGTTTCGAGCGCGCGGCACGCCGTCTCTCGGTCACGCCCTCGGCCATCTCCCAGCGCGTGCGTCAGCTGGAGGAGCGCCTGGGCCTGATCCTGATCGAGCGGGGAACGCCCTGCCGGGCGACAGAGAAGGGTGCATGGCTCTGCCGGCACATGGAGCATGTCGGCATGCTGGAAAGCGCGCTTCTGAAGGCGCTGCCGGGGCTTGGCGATGAGGCCGCGCCGCGCCCGACGCTCAGGCTCGCGGTCAATGCCGACAGCCTGGCCACCTGGTTTCTCCAGGCGGCGGCCGACTACGCCAAGGCGGAGCATCCGCTGCTGGATATCGCGCTGGACGATCAGGAGCACACGGCCGACTGGCTGCGCCGCGGCCGGGTGGTGGCCGCCATCACCGCGCTGGGGCGGCCGGTGCAGGGGTGCCGCCGCGTTGCGCTGGGCGCTCTGCGCTACCACGCCACTGCAAGCCCCGCCTTCGTCGCCCGGCACTTTCCAGATGGCGTCACGCCGGAGGCGATCGCTGCGGTCCCGGCGCTGACCTTCAATGCCAAGGACCGGCTGCAGGGCGACTGGATCAAGCGCGCCTTCGGCCGCGAGATCCGCCACCCCACACACTGGCTGCCCTCCACACAAGGCTTTGTCGACGGCGCGCTGATCGGGCTCGGCTGGGGCATGAACCCCGCGCCGCTGGTCGCCGATCACCTCGCCAGAGGGCGGCTTGTGGAGCTTCTTCCGGGCACGGTCATCGACACGCCGCTGGACTGGCAGGTAAACCGCCTGATGGCCGGGGAGCTGCAGCCGCTGACGCGCGCCGTGCTGGCAGCGGCCAAGGCGCGGCTGGTGCCGCCGGAAGGGTGAGGCGGAGGGCTGAAAGCCGCGGGGCCGGGCCGCAGAGGCCGCCGACAAAGCCCTCCGGCCCCCATTTGAGCCAGCCGCTTACCGCTTCCGCACGAATTCGGTGCGCAGCACCAGGCCCTTGATGGCGTCGTGGCGGCAGTCGATCTCTTCAGGATTGTCCGTCAGCCGGATCGAACGGATCACCGTTCCCTGCTTCAGCGTCTGGTTGGCGCCCTTGACCTTCAGGTCCTTGATCAGCGTCACACTGTCGCCATCGGCCAGCACATTGCCGGCAGCGTCGCGCACTTCGGAAGCCTTGGCTGCCTCAGCCGCCAGCTCGGATTTCGGCCGCCAGTCGCCGGTTGCCTCGTCATAGATATAGTCGTCGTCATCCGCCGCCATGGGGCCGCCTTTCCGCACATGCTAAAGAACTGCCCCGGGGCTTACAATGCGCTCACGCCTCAAGGCAAGGGGCTTCGGGCGCCGGTCTGCGCAGCGGGCGGCGTTCTGGCCAATGGGCAACGTTCCGCCCAGCAGGCCTTGCGGGCGGGTCGGGAAGCAGGGCGCTCAGCGCCCGCCGCCGGCCACGATACGATCTCGCCCTTCGCTCTTGGCGCGATAGAGACAGGCATCGGCGGCGGCCACAAGGGCGACGGTCCAGGGGCCGGGAGTCTTGAGCGGAAAGGATGGGCGGGCGGAGGCGAGCCCCATGCTGGCGGTGACACAGCCGGCGGGCGCGCCCTCATGGGGGATCGCCAGCGCGTGCAGCGCGCCCCGCACCCTCTGCGCCCAGCGCAGGGCCTCGACCCCATCCACACCGGGCAGGATGCAGGCGAATTCCTCGCCACCATAGCGCGCGGCAAGGCCGCCGGCCGGGCGCAGCGTGTCTTCCACCGCGCCCGCCACGCGGCGCAGGCAATCATCGCCCGCCAGATGGCCATAGCGATCGTTGAAGGACTTGAAGTGGTCGACATCGAGCATGATCAGCGAGAGCGGCCGGCCCATGGCGTCGGCCTCCTCGACATACGCGGCCAGCCGCTCGTCGAAACAGCGCCGATTGGCGACCCCGGTCAGCCCGTCGGTCATGCTCATCTGGCGGATGCGTTCGGTGAGTGCGCGCCGCTCCGCCTCCGCGCGCCTGCGCTCGGTGATGTCGCGCACGATCGCGCAATTATATTTGACCCCGCGATAGGTCACCATCGTCGCCCGCACCTCCACGGGGATGACCGTTCCATCCTTGGCCCTGTTGGTGGTTTCGAGCATGACGGAACCGAGGCGGCCGAGTTCGTCCCAGTGCGCAGACCAGCGCGCGGCATCGACATCGGGGTCCATGTCACAGACCGTCCGGGTCGTCAGCTCCTCGGAGGAGTAGCCGAGCAGCTGCGTGGTCGCCTTGTTCACGAAGACATAACGGCCATCCTGATCGAGCCAGATGATCATGTCCGCCACGGCGTCGATGGAGAATTGCGCGAGAACGGGGTCCTTCAGCCTGCCGGACTGCAGGGGAATGATTGCGCCCTCCATGTCCGTGGCTTCAGCTGATTCCTGCACCCGCTGTCCTTGGCCCTCTTCCCGCACGCCGAGCAACCCTTCAAACCTTCAGTCTCCCGGATCATGACACGTCGCTGCAGCAAAATATGTTAAAGCATCCTGGAAAACGTCACAGACCAGGCCTTTTCATGACGCAGCGCGCGGGCCCCGGCGCAACAGGCCATCGGTGGCGGCCGGCCTCCGGATGTGTCACAGAGAGGCGCGGCCCTGCGCCGTGACGGGTGTGGCGCACCGGCCGATCCCTGCGACGACCTCCAATCCCCGGGAGAGACGATGGAAAGCGTCGGCATCGTTCTGATCTTGCTTCTGGCCGTGGTGGTCAGCAGCATGGTGGTCCGGCTCCTGCCGATCGGCCTGCCGGCGCCGCTGGTGCAGATCGCGCTCGGCGCGGCTCTGTCGAGCGTCACAGGCTCGACCATCACGCTCGATCCGGAGGTGTTCTTCCTCCTGTTCCTGCCGCCGCTCCTGTTTCTCGACGGCTGGCGGATTCCCAAGGAGGGGCTGTTCCGCGACAAGGGCGTGATCCTGGAGCTGGCGCTCGGGCTGGTGGTCTTCACCGTGATCGGCGTCGGCCTGTTCGTGCACTGGATGATCCCGGCCATGCCGCTTGCGGTCGCCTTCGCACTCGCGGCGATCCTGTCGCCGACGGACCCGATCGCCGTTTCGGCCATTGCCGCCCGCGTGCCCGTGCCCAAGCGGCTGATGCATATTCTGGAGGGCGAGTCGCTGCTCAACGACGCCTCCGGCCTCGTCTGCATGCGCTTTGCCGTGGCGGCGGCGCTCACCGGCAGCTTCTCGCTGGTGGAGGCTTTCGCCACCTTCCTCTGGCTGGCTCTCGGCGGCATCGCGCTCGGCTTCTGTGTCACCTGGGGCGTGATGGTTGCCAAGGATGCCGCCTCGCGCCGGCTCGGCGAGGAGGTGGGATCGCAGATCCTGATCAGCCTGCTGATCCCCTTTGCCGCCTATCTCCTGGCCGAGCATCTGGGCTGCTCGGGCATTCTGGCCGCCGTCTCCGCCGGCATCACCATGAGCTATGTCGAGCAGCGCGGCCAGGTGATGGCCGCCACGCGCGTGCGCCGCAGCATCGTCTGGGATACGGTGCAGTTCGCGCTGAACGGCATCATCTTCGTCATTCTCGGCGAACAATTGCCGTCGATCGTCGCCGGCGCCGCGCAGGTGGTGCGCGAGACCGGCCATCACGATCCGGTCTGGCTGATCCTCTATGTGCTGGCGATCAATCTGGCGCTGGCGCTGCTGCGGATCACCTGGGTCTGGCTGTCGCTGCGGCTGACGCTCTACCGCGCCGCGCGCCACGGGCAGGCGCCGCCGCGGCCGCACTGGCGCCTCGTGGTGGCCACCTCGCTGGCCGGCGTGCGCGGCGCCATCACGCTCGCCGGCATTCTCACCCTGCCGCTGCTGGGCGCCGATGGCGGCGCCTTCCCCGCACGCGATCTCGCCATTCTGCTAGCCGCCGGCGTCATCATCGTCTCGCTTCTGGCCGCCAGCATCGGCCTGCCGCCGCTTCTGCACAATCTGGAACTGCCGCCGGAAACCGAAAACGATCGCGCCGAAGATGCCGCGCGCATCGAGGCGGCCGAAGCCGCGCTGAAGGCGATCGCCGCGCTGCAGCAGGAAGCCGCCGAGCAGGAGAATGGCGAGGCCTATGCCGAGATCGGCGGGCGGCTGCAGGAGATCTACCGCCGGCGCATCGAAGGCCGGTCCAAGACCGGCAGCGAGGCCGAGGCGCTGCGCCGGATGGAGGCGGCGGAACGGCGCCTGCGGCTGGCGGCGATCAGGGCCGAGCGCGACGCCCTGTTTCGCGCCTCCCGCGCGCGCCGCCTGCCGGATGAGGTGGCCCGCAAGCTCATCCGCGAGGTCGATCTGGCCGAGGCGCGCTGGGGCGGGTGACCCCCGACCGGGATGGGCGAGATGAGAGCATCGGGCCGAGAAGCGGGAACCGGGTTTCTGGAAAAATCGACGCAAAAACAAATCCTTATAACATCGGACTGCGTGCGATTTTAAGCCCGATGTTCTGGGAGTCTCACTCCTCCGGGGCCAGGATCGCCAGCGCGGCCTCGGCGCTCGGCGCGGCGCGCAGGCCCCGCGCGGCATCGCTTTCGCGCAATCGGCGGGCGAGCGCCGAGAGCAGCGAAAGGCTCTGGCTGCGCTGGACCGGGGGCACAAGAACGAGGAAGACGAGATCCACCGGCTCGTCATCGACGGCGGCGAAATCCACCGGCCTGTCCAGCCGGACGAAGAGGCAGACGACCTTGTCCAGCCCTTCCACCATGGCATGCGGCACCGCCACGCCCTTGCCGACGCCGGTGGAGCCCAGCGCCTCGCGCGCGGAAAGCGCCGCGCGGATCGGCGTTGCCGCAAGCCCGCTGCGCTCGGCCGCCGCCTCCGCCAGCAGCGCGATCAGCGCCGACTTCGACGCCGCCTTGCGTCCGAGCAGGACATGGCCGGCCGGCAGATGGTCACGCAATATCATTCGCCTCTCTCCTTGCCGCCCGGCCATGCGGGACGCCGTTTCCCGAGATCGGGAGCCCGCCGGTAGAATTTTCCGCCGGCCAACCGCCGCAAACGCGGCTTTCCAAGCCACCCGCGGGCCGTCTGCGACGCGGTTGCGCCAGCCCGTCCAGCCGCCGCCCCTCGCCTTGCCTGCGCCTGTCTTTACCGCATTGTGTTGAGAAAGCGATGAAGCACCCTCTCGAAACCTGCGGCCCACAGGCCCAGATCGGCTGGGCCTCTCGACAACGGGCGCCTCCCGACGGCACGGGAGGGCGACAGCGGACCCCATCTCAGCCCGGCTCCACCAGCCGGTAGCCCACGCCGGTTTCCGTCAGGATATAGCGCGGCTGGTCCGGCGTCGCCTCGATCTTCTGGCGCAGCTGGCGCACATAGACGCGCAGATATTGCACGTCGGTCAGCCCGTCCCAGACCTGCTCCAAGAGGAAGCGATGGGTCAGCACCTTGCCGGCATGCTGCACGAGAATGCGCAGGATGTCATATTCCTTCGGCGAGAGCTTCACCTCGCGTTCGGCCACGCGCACGATCCGGCGGACCAGATCGACCTGGAGATCACCCGCCTGGAACAGGGGCTTCTCGCCCTGGCTCTGCAGCCGGTGGCGCAGCGCCACGCGCAGGCGCGCCGCCAGCTCGTTCATGCCGAAGGGCTTGGCGACGTAATCGTCGGCGCCCGTTTCCAGCGCCTCGACGATGCCCGCCTCGTCGGTGCGGCTGGAGAGGATGACGATCGGCACGGTCAGCCCCTCGCCGCGCCAGCGCTGCAGCAGCGCCTGTCCGGCCATGTCCGGCAGGCCGAGATCGAGCAGGATCAGGTCGGGGCTCTCGGCCGCCACCGCCTCGATCGCCGTCTTGCCGTTCATCGCCTCGAGAATCTGATAGCCCTGGGTCGACAGGCCCACGCGCAGCAGCTTGCGGATCGGCGGCTCGTCATCGACGACGAGGATGCGGATGGCGGGATGGGTCATGGCGTCTCTCCGGGGGCGGGCGACGGGGTATAGAGCATCGGACCGAAAGGTGGGAACCGGTTTTCGGAAAAATCCGATGCAAAAACAAAAATCTAGAGCATCGCACTGAGGACTGTTTTCAGTCCGATTCTCTAGGGCGGCGGGGTCGATGGTAGGGCGCGCTCCTCCACCGGCATGCGCAGGGTGAAGATGGCGCCCGGCCGGTCGGTGCGGTTGGCGGCGTGGATCGTTCCGCCCATGGCTTCCACGAAGCCGCGGCAGATGGCAAGGCCGAGACCGGTGCCGGCGCGCACCTGGTCGCCCTTGCGCACGCGGTAAAAGCTGTCGAAGATCCGCTCGATATCCTCCGGCGGAATGCCCGGCCCCTCATCCATCACGCTGAGAAACAGGCCCTGCGCATCCCGCCCGCCGCCCAGCGTGATCAGGCTGCCTTCGGGCGCATATTTCGCGGCATTGTCGATCAGGTTGAACAGCACCTGCTCGAACAGGACGGGATCGACCTTGAGCATCGGCAGGTCGACCGGCAGGGACACGGCCACCCTGTGTCCGGCGGCGATCTTGGCGGCGCGGGCGAGCGCGCTGCCGACGATATCGCCGGCAAAGTGAAGGGCATGGTTCGGCTCCATCGCGCCCGCGCCCAGCCGGGTCATGTCGAGCAGATTGGCGATGAAGCGGTTCAGCCGCTCGGCCTCGTCGATCACGGTGCCGAGAAGTTCGCCGCGCGACTCCGCATCGAGCTGCCCGTCGAAATCCTTCAGCGTGCCGGCCGAGCCGAGAATGGCGGCGAGCGGCGTCTTCAGATCATGCGAGATCGAGGTGAGCAGCGCGGTGCGCAGTCGGTCGGTCTCGGCCGCCAGCCGGGCCGTATCGACATCGGAGACCAGCTGGATGCGCTCGATGGCGAGCGCCGCCTGATCGGCCAGCGCGTCGAACAGCCGCTGATCGGCAGGGGTGAGCAAGGGGCCCTGGCGGTCGTCGTCGAGCCCGATCACGCCGATGGCCTTTCTCCCGGTGCGCAAGGGCATGTAGAGCCGCCGGGCGCCGGGAAGCGTGTCGGCGGCGCGCCCGGCCGGGCGGTCATGCTCCCAGGCCCAGTGCGCGGCGGCGATATCGGCGTCCGCCAGCGTGTCGTCGGGCGGATAGCCGGCCTTGACCGCGATGCTGTCGCCCTCCGGCAGCAGGATGACGACGCGCAGCTTCAGCATGGAGGCGATCTGGAAGGCGGTGGCCCAGAGCACGTCGTCGAGCGTGCCGGTGCCCGCGAGCTTGCGCGAGAAGAGGTAGAGATCCTCCGTGGTGCGCGCCCGTGCGCGCGCCGCCGCCGCCTGGCGCTGCACCGCCGCCGTCAGGTTGGAGGCCACCAGCGCCGTGCCGAGATAGAAGAACAGCGCCACCAGGCTTTCAGGATCGCGCACGGTGAAGGTGTAGCGCGGCTCCAGGAAGAAGAAGTTGAAGGACAGCGCGCCGGCCACCGAGGCACAGAGGGCCGGCCCCAGGCCGCCGGCGACCGCCGAGAGCAGCACGGCCATCAGAAAGCCGAGCGCCAGGTTCTGCACGTTCAGCACCTGATCGAGCAGCGCGCCGGCACCCACCGCGAGCCCGACGAAAACCAGGCTGATGAGATAGGGCAGGATGTGGAACGGCTCGGACGGCGCTGCCGTCTTCACCCCCCGGCGCGGCGGGCCCTCCTCCGCCTCGCCCGAGACCACATGCACGCTGATCCGCCCGGCGCGGCGCACCAGCTCCTCGGTGACCGAGGCGCCCCAGCCGAGCAGACCCAAGCGGGACCAGCCGGCGTGGGCGGGGCGGCCGACGATGATATGGGTGACGTTGCGCCCCTGCGCATAAGCCAGGATCTCGCGGGCCAGATGCACGCCCGGCAGAACGACGCTTTCGCCGCCCAGCTGCTCGGCCAGCCGCAGATTGGCCGCCAGCCGGTCCTTTTCCGCGTCGCTGCGCAGCACGGCCTGCGGCCGGTCCAGATGCAGCACCGTCCAGGGCGCGCGCAGCCGCTCGGCGATCCGCCGGGCGGTGCGCACCAGGCCGGCCCCCTCCGGCCCATGGCCAAGGCAGAGCAGCACCCGCTCGCCGGCCGGCCAGGGGCCGGAGATCGCATGGGCCTGCATATGGTGCAGCAGCTGGTCGTCCACCCGCTGCGCCGTGCGCCTGAGCGCCAGCTCGCGCAGCGCGGTGAGGTTGCCGGGCACGAAATAATTCTCGATCGCCCGGCGCGCCGTCTCCTCCTGATAGATCTTGCCGTCCTTCAGCCGCTTGATCAGGTCGTCGGGCGTGATGTCGACGATCTCGACATCGTCGGCCCGGTCGATGATCGTATCCGGCACGGTCTCGCGCACGCGCACGCGGGTGATCTGGGCGACGATGTCGTTCAGGCTCTCGATATGCTGAATGTTGAGCGTGGCATAGACGTCGATGCCGCGCGCCAGGATCTCCTCGACATCCATGTAGCGCTTGGGATGGCGGCTGCCGGTGGCATTGGTGTGGGCCAGCTCGTCCACCAGCACCAGCGACGGCCGCCGGCCGAGAATGGCGTCGAGATCCATCTCGGCGAGTGCCTGACCGTGATAGTCGCTGCCCCGGCGGGGCAGGATCTCGAAGCCCTCGAGCAGCGCCTGCGTCTCGCGCCGGCCGTGGGTCTCGACCACGCCGATCGCCACATCCACGCCATCGGCGCGGCGCGCGCGGCCCTCCATCAGCATTTCATAGGTCTTGCCGACACCGGGGGCGGCGCCGAGA
Organism: Xaviernesmea rhizosphaerae; assembly: GCF_001938945.1. GTDB lineage: Bacteria > Pseudomonadota > Alphaproteobacteria > Rhizobiales > Rhizobiaceae > Xaviernesmea > Xaviernesmea rhizosphaerae. Next base: position 120,659 of record NZ_MKIO01000027.1, on the reverse strand, counting down.
AAGATCTTCAGCCGGCCCCGGCCCTCGCGCTCGGCGCGCGCCAGAAGCGCGTCCGGCGAAGGCCTGCCATCGGTGTCGCGGCGGTCGTCTGCCATGCTGCAAGCCTGTTCCTAGCCTCGGGGCATCGGGGCGATGCGCGAGGTCCCTGGTTTTCGCATCGAATAATCAGACCGCCGTTCCCGCTTTTCGGTCCGATGCGCCGATCAGCGCCAGAGCGGCTTGGGCCCCGCGATGAAGCGCCCTTCCCTGCCCGTCAGCAGCACGCCGGCGCGCGCCTGTCAAAAGCTTTCGCCGGCAGCCCCCATCGCAGGCCTGAAAAGGCGGGGCGCCTGCCCCGCCCCATCAGGAGCGCAGGGCGTCGAGCGCCATGTTCAGCGCCAGAACATTGACAACGGGCTCGCCCAGCACGCCCAGCTCGCGCGCCTCGATATGGCTGTCCACCAGCGCCCGCACCGCGGCCTCGTCCAGGCCACGGGCCCTGGCCACCCGCGCCACCTGCCAGTAGGCGGCCTGCGGCGTCAGATGCGGGTCGACCCCGCTGCCCGAGGCGGTGACGAGATCGGCGGGCACGTCGGCCGAGACCCCATCCGGATTGTCGGCCCGCGCGGCGGCGGTGGCCGCCGTCACCCGGTCGATCAGCGCCTTGCTGGTGGGGCCGAGATTGGAGCCCATGGAATTGGCGGCATTATAGGGCTGAGGAACGGATTTGCTCGCATCGGCCGGGTCGGCGCCCGTGGTGGCCGAGGGCCGGCCGTGGAAGTAGCGCGGGCTGGTGAAGGACTGGCCGATCAGGGCCGAGCCGATGACGGTTCCGTCCTTTTCGATCAGGCTGCCATTGGCCTGCGCGGGAAAGACCGCCTGGGCGATGCCGGTCATGGCGAGCGGGTAGACGAGACCGGTGATCGCCGCGGTGGCGAAGAGCAGGACGAGAGCGGGGCGAAGCTGTTTGAACATGGAAGCATTCCTTGAAAGAAGGGTCGACGGGCACGCGTGGAGAGCGCGCCCTTGCTGCGAAGCGCGCGGGACCGACCTCAGGCCAGGCCGATGGCGGTGACGAGGAGATCGATCGCCTTGATGCCGACGAAGGGCACGAGGATGCCGCCCAGGCCATAGATCAGGAGGTTGCGCGAGAGCAGCGCGCCGGCGCCCACGGGGCGGTAGGCAACCCCTTTGAGCGAGAGCGGGATCAGCGCGATGATGATCAGCGCGTTGAAGATGATGGCCGACAGGATGGCGCTTTGCGGTGTGGCCAGCCCCATGACGTTGAGCACGCCGAGCTGGGGATAGAAGGTCAGGAACATGGCCGGAATGATGGCAAAATATTTGGCGATGTCGTTGGCGATCGAGAAGGTCGTCAGCGCGCCGCGCGTCATCAGGAGCTGCTTGCCGATCTCGACGATCTCGATCAGCTTGGTCGGGTCGCTGTCGAGGTCCACCATGTTGCCGGCCTCGCGGGCGGCGACCGTGCCGGTGTTCATCGCCACGCCGACATCGGCCTGGGCCAGCGCCGGCGCGTCATTGGTGCCGTCGCCGCACATGGCCACCAGCTTGCCCTTGGCCTGTTCCTCGCGGATCAGCTCCAACTTGTTTTCCGGCGTCGCCTGGGCGAGGAAATCGTCCACGCCCGCCTCCGCCGCGATCGCCGCCGCCGTGATCGGATTGTCGCCGGTAATCATGACCGTGCGGATGCCCATGCGCCGCAGTTCGGCGAAGCGCTCGCGGATGCCGCCCTTGACGATGTCCTTCAGCGCGATGACGCCGAGCAGCCGCCCGTCGCGCGACACGGCCAGCGGCGTGCCGCCGGTCTTGGCGATCTCGTCGGCGATGGCGCGCAGCTCCTTGACCGCCGCGCCATCGGCCTGGCCGGCGACGGCCGCGAGCACCGCCTCCACCGCGCCCTTGCGGATGGACGAGCCCTCGAGATCGACGCCGCTCATGCGGGTCTGGGCGGTGAACGGCACGAAGATCGCCTTCAGGCTGGCCATGTCACGGGCGCGGATGGCGTATTTCTCCTTGGCCAGCACCACGACGGAGCGCCCCTCCGGCGTCTCGTCGGCCAGCGAGGCGAGCTGGGCGGCATCGGCCAGCGCCTGTTCCGTCACGCCCTTGAGCGGGCGGAAGCTGGTGGCCTGACGGTTGCCGAGCGTGATCGTACCGGTCTTGTCCAGCAGCAGCGTGTCGATGTCGCCGGCGGCTTCCACCGCGCGGCCGGACATGGCCAGCACGTTGAAGCGCACCAGGCGGTCCATGCCGGCAATGCCGATGGCCGAGAGCAGCGCGCCGATGGTGGTGGGGATCAGCGTGACGAACAGGGCCACCAGCACGATGACGGGAATGCTGCCGCCGGCATAGGCGGCAAAGCTCGGAATGGTGGCGGTGGCCAGAACGAAGATCAGCGTCATGCCGGCCAGCAGGATGTTGAGCGCGATCTCGTTCGGTGTCTTCTGCCGCTCGGCGCCTTCCACCAGCGAGATCATCCGGTCGAGGAAGGTGGCGCCGGCCGCCGCGGTGATGCGCACGCGGATCCAGTCGGACAGCACTTCCGTACCGCCTGTGACCGCCGAGCGGTCGCCACCGGATTCGCGGATGACGGGGGCGCTCTCGCCCGTGATCGCCGCTTCGTTGACCGAGGCCACGCCTTCGATCACCTCGCCGTCGGAGGGGATGATGTCGCCCGCCTCGACAAGAACGAGATCGCCCACCTTCAGGCTGGTGCCGGGCACGCGCTCATAATCGCGGCCGGTCGCCGATGTCAGCCGCTTGGCCTCGGTCTCGGTGCGGGCCTTGCGCAGCGAATCCGCCTGCGCCTTGCCGCGCCCTTCGGCGACCGCTTCGGCGAAATTGGCGAAGAGCACGGTGAACCAGAGCCAGAGATTGATCTGGAAGGAGAAGCCGAGATCCGGCCCGCCGCGCGCCAGATCGCGCAGGAAGAGAAGCGTGGTCAGAGCCGAGACGGTGGCGACCACGAACATGACGGGATTGCGGGCGAGCGTGCGCGGATCGAGCTTGCGGAAGGCCGCGCCCACGGCCGGCAGCAGGATGCGCCGGTCGAGAATGCTGACGGATTGTGCCTGGCTCATCAGAGACTCCAGCGGAATTTTTTCAAAGGCGACCGGATGCGGTCGCGGCAGGGGAAAGGGGTGAGACCGGCGCGCGGGAGGGCGCGCCTCGGCTTCATGTTCGTGAATGCAGGGGCATGGACGGCGCGGATCGTCCCCGCTCGAGGCAGGGAGACCCGCGCCTTTCGCCTCAGAAGGTCTCCCCGGCGACGGCGACCAGATGTTCCACCACGGGGCCCAGCGCCAAAGCGGGGAAGAAGGTGAGCCCGCCGACGATGACGATGGTGCCGACCAGCAGCCCGACGAAGAGCGGCCCGTCGGTGGGGAAGGTGCCGGCCGAGGCGGGCACGGTCTTCTTTGCCACCAGCGCGCCGGCAATGGCGAGTGCGGGCACGATCACCAGGAAGCGGCCCATCAGCATGCCGAGCCCCAGCGTGACGTTGTACCAGGGCGTGTTGCCCGAGAGCCCGCCGAAGGCCGAGCCGTTGTTGGCGGCTGCCGAGGTATAGGCATAGAGGATCTCGGAGAAGCCGTGCGGACCGGCGGTGCCGATAGAGGCGACGGCCGACGGCATCACGCTGGAGATCGCCACCAGGACCAGCATGGCGAGCGGCAGGCAGAGCACGGCCAGCACCGCCATCTTCATTTCCTTGGCCTCGATCTTCTTGCCGAGATATTCCGGCGTGCGGCCCACCATCAGCCCGGCCACGAAGACGGCGATGATGATGAACAGCACGATGCCATAGAAGCCCGCGCCGACGCCGCCGACGATCACCTCGCCGAGCTGCATGTTGATCAGCGGCACCAGGCCGCCGAGCGCGGTGAAGGAACCGAGCATGCCGTTGACCGCGCCGCAGGAGGCGGCCGTGGTGATGACGGCGAAGAGCGAGGACATGGCGATGCCGAAGCGCGCCTCCTTGCCTTCCATATTGCCGCCGGCCAGATGCAGCGACTGCAGGAGCGGATTGCCCGAAGCTTCCGCCGCATAGACCACGCCGACGCCGATCAGGAACAGGATGCCCATGGCCGAGAGGATCGCCCAGCCCTGGCGCGGATTGCCCACCATCCGGCCGAAGACATTGGTGAAGGCGGCGCCGATGGCGAAGATCGACACCATCTGCAACAGGTTCGACAGATTGTCCGGATTCTCGAAGGGATGGGCGGAATTGGCGTTGAAGAAGCCGCCGCCATTGGTGCCGAGCATCTTGATGGCGAGCTGCGAGGCGACGGGCCCGAGCGCAATGGTCTGCCTGGCGCCTTCCAGCGTGGTGGCCTCGATATAGGGCCCCAGCGTCTGCGGCACGCCGAGCGCGACATAGACGAGGGTCAGCACGATGCACAAGGGCAGCAGGATATGCAGCGTGGCGCGCAGCATATCGGTCCAGAAATTGCCGATCGCCCGGGCCGACGCCCGCGAGAAGCCACGGATCAGGCCGATGGCGATCGCCATGCCGGTGGCGGCGGACACGAAGTTCTGCACCGTCAGGCCCAGCATCTGCGTCAGATAAGAAAGCGTGCTCTCCCCGCCATAGTTCTGCCAGTTGGTGTTGGTGACGAAGCTCACTGCCGTGTTGAAGGAAAGCTCCGGCCCGACCGCGCCCATGCCGGCTGGATTATAGGGCAGCAGGCCCTGAAGCCGCAGCAGCGCATAGAGCAGGACGACGCCGAAGAGATTGAACAGGAGCAGCGAGACGGCATAGGCCGTCCAGTGCTGCTCCTCACGCGCGGCGGGGCCCGCCAGCGCCAGAAGCCCGCGCTCGATGGGCGAAAGGAGCGGCGAGAGAAGCGTGCGCTCGCCCGCGAAGACGCGCGTCATGTAGCCGCCGAGCGGCCTGACGAGCGCAAGAACGATCCCGCAGAAGATCAGGATCTGAAGCCAACCGTTGAGGGTCATGAAAGGTGCTTTCCCGGCCGGGGCGGCGCGTTCTCAAGCCATCGTCACCGCCAAGGCCGCGCCTTGGCGGGCGCGGGCCCTAGAAGCGCTCCGGACGAATGAGGGCATAGGTGAGATAGACGGTGAGGAAGACGGTGACGGCACCGCCGGCGAGATAATCGAGCAACATGGCGCTCTCCCGCTCACAGCCGGTCGCACAGATGCGTGTAGGCGAAACACAGGGCGAAGAAGGCGGCTGACGCGCCGAGAAGGAGGAAGTCCATCATGGGAAGAATCCTGTTGTGCGATGCGCCGTTGCCCCTGGGATCATGCGGATCCCGGCAACGGGTCGGACAGGATTATCGCGCGCGGCGCATAGGCGTTCGAGACGGGCGGCGCGGCAAAGAAATAGGAATCCCATAGGAATGGGCGGCGCTTCCCGCCGCGCGGGCGGGAAACGGAAGGGGCGACGAGAGCCGCCCGGATCAGGCGGCTGCCGTATCCGCCTGCGGGGCCGGCTGGCGCCGGCGCAAGCCGTCGAGCAGGAGGTAGATCACCGGTGTCGAATAGAGCGTCAGCAGCTGGCTGACGATCAGGCCGCCGACAATGGCGTAACCGAGCGGCTGGCGCAGCTCGGATCCGGCGCCATGGCCGATGGCGAGCGGAATGCCGCCGAGCAGCGCGGCCATGGTCGTCATCAGGATCGGGCGGAAGCGCATATGCGCGGCCTTGACGATCGCCTCCTCGCTGCTCATCCCCTCACGCTCCGCCTGGATGGCGAAATCGACCAGCATGATGCCGTTCTTCTTGACGATGCCGATCAGCAGGATCACGCCGATCATGCCGACGAGGCCGAAATCGAGCCCCGCCCAGTCGAGCGCCAGAAGCGCGCCGAGGCCGGCAGACGGCAGGGTCGACAGGATGGTCAAGGGATGGATCAGGCTTTCGTAGAGCACGCCGAGGATGAGATAGACCACGAAGAGCGAGGCGAGGATCAAGAGCGGCACGGTGGAGAGCGACTCCTGAAAGGCGCGGGCGCTGCCGGAAAAGCTCGTCTGCAGCGCGGCTGGCGGATGCAGCGCCGCCACCGTCGCCTCGATCGCCTTGGTCGCCTGCCCCAGCGCCACCGAGGGCGCCAGATTGAAGGAGACGGTGACGGCCGGCGACTGGCCCTGATGGGCGATCGAAACAGGCGAAACCCCGTCGGTCGACCATTTGGCCACCACCGACAGCGGCACCAGCGTGCCGCCCGAGGACCGCACGGAGAGCCGGTCCAGCGTGGCGATATCGCGCTGGAGATTGGGCAGCACCTCCAGCACCACATGGAACGTATCGGTCTGCGTGGAATAGGAGGCCACCTGGCGCTGGCCGAAGGCGTCGTACAGCGTCTCGTCGATGGTGGCCGGCAGCACGCCATAGAGGCTGGCGGCGGCACGGTCGATGCGGATGGCAAGGGTGGGCGCTTCCGCCTGCCGGTCGCTGCCGACATCGCGCAGCTCCGGCATGGCCTGTAGGGCCGCGGTGATCTTGCCGGACCAGGCGGCCAGTTCGCTGATATCGCCATCCTGCAGCGTATATTGATACTGCGTTTTCGCAGGGCGTGCGCCGATATTGATGTCCTGCGCCGACTGCATGAACAGCTGGATGCCCTGCTGCGCGTTAAGCGCCGTGCCCAGCCGGTCGATCACCTCCCGAGCGCTGGCGTCGCGCTCGCCGCGCGGCTTGAGCGTGATGTTGACATGGCCCTGGTTCATGGCATTGCCGCCATTGCCGCCGCCGATATCCATGAACACGCTGTAGACAGCAGGGTCTTTCAGGATGATGGCGCTGACCTTTTCCTGAAGCTTCGCCATCTCGCTATAGGAAATGTCCGGCGAGGCCTGGGAAAGCCCCGCGATGAAGCCGGTGTCCTGTTCGGGAAAGAAGCCCTTGGGGATGGTGACGAAGAGATAGGCCGTCAGCCCGATGGTGGCGAGGAAGATGGCGAGCGTCACGTAGCGATAACGGATTGCCGGCGTCAGGCTGCGGGCATAGAGCGAAAGCAGCCCGTCGAAGAAGGCCTCGCCCATCCGGTAGAGCCGGCCATGCGCCTCCTTTGGCACCACACGGATGAAGCGCGCGGCGAGCATTGGCGTCAGCGTCAGCGACACGAAGGCGGAGAGCGCGATGGCGACCGTCAAGGTCAGCGCGAACTCGCGGAACAGACGCCCGACAATGCCGCCCAGCAGCAGGATGGGGATCAGCACCGCGATCAGCGACAGGCTGATGGAGACGATGGTGAAGCCGATCTCGCCCGCGCCGCGCCGCGCGGCCTCCATCGGGGCCACGCCCTCCTCGATATGGCGGCTGATGTTCTCGAGCATGACGATGGCGTCGTCCACCACGAAGCCGACCGCCACCACCAGAGCCATCAGCGAGAGATTGTCGAGACTGAAGCCGAGCAGCCACATGGGCGCCAGCGCGCCCACCAGCGCGATCGGCAGGGTGACGGCCGGGATCAGCGTCGCCCTGACATTGCGCAGGAACAGGAAGATCACCAGCACCACCAGGCCGATGGTCAGCACGAGGGTGAACTGCACGTCCTCGACCGAAGCGCGGATCGTCGTGGTGCGGTCCGTCACCAGCTCCAGCTTGATCGAGGGCGGCAGCGCGGCCTGGAGCGCCGGCAGCTGGGCCTTGATGGCATTGACGACCTCGATGACATTGGCGCCCGGCTGGCGGAACACGTCGAGCGCAATGCCGCGCTGTCCGTTGGTCCAATGCGCCATCTTGGCGTCCTCGGCGCCGTCCACCGCCCGGCCGATATCGCGAATGCGCACCGGCCCGCCATTGCGATAGGCAATCACCGCATCGTTCCACTCGGCCGAAGAGGTAATCTGGTCGTTGGTGGTGATGGGAAAGGTGCGCGTCGGGTCGTCGATATTGCCCTTGGGCGCGCTGAGGCTCAAATAGCCGATGGCGGTGCGCACATCCTCCAGCGTCACGTCGGCCTGGGCCAACCGGCCGGGATCGACGGCGATGCGGATCGCCGGCTTCTGCTTGCCGCCGATATTGACATAGGCGACGCCGGAGACCTGTCCGATCCGGGTGGCGACGTTGCGCTCGATATATTCGTCGAGCTGCGGCAAGGTCAGGAGATCGGAGGTGGCCGAAAGCTGCATGACCGGCGCATCGGCCGGATTGACCTTATGCACGGTCGGCGCCGACGGCATGTCCTTGGGCAGCGAGCCCGAGGCCTCGCTGATCGCCGTCTGCACGTCGCTCGCCGCGGTCTGGATGTCCTGGTCCAGCGCGAACTGCACGGTGATGGAGGTGGTGCCGAGCGAGCTGTTGGAGGTCATTTCGGTGATGCCGCTGACGCGCGAGAGCGCCTGCTCGATCGGCTGGGCAACGCTTGCCGCCATGGTATCGGGCGAGGCGCCCGGCAGGCTCGCCTCGATCTGGATCGTCGGAAAATCGATCTGCGGCAGGGCCGAGACCGGCAGGAAGGGATAGCAGACCGCCCCGATGACGAAGATGCCGACCATGATCAGAAAGGTGGCGACGGGATGATCGATGAAGAAGGCGAAGAAGCCGGAAGTGCGCGCGCCCGAGAGCTTGTCCTGCGCCGTCGAGTTCATGGGGAGACCCCCGCTTGCGGCGCGCCCGCTGGCAGCTCGCCCTCCGGCGTGCCTTTCCAAGGGCTGACGCTGACGCGCGCGCCGTCACCGATGCGCGACTGGCCGTCCATCACCACCTGCTCGCCCGTCGCGATGCCTTTGGTCACCAGCGCCCGCGCATCCGTCACGAAGGCTGTGGTGACCGCGCGCTTCTCCACCCTGCCGTCCTTGACCACATAGGCGTAGAGACCGGCGGGGCTGCGTGCCAGCGCCTTGTCCGGCACGACCACGCCTGCGCGCCGCTCGACGGTCAGCCGTGTGGCCACGGGCAGGCCGGGCCACAGATTCTGCCCGGCATTGTCGAACTCCGCGCGCAGATGGATCGAACCATTATCGGCGTCCACCGCATTGTCCATGATCTTCAGCTCGCCCGTGGCAAGCCGGCGGGTGCCATCGGTGGTGGAAACCTCGACGGTGGCGATCCCTTCGCGCATGGCCTCGCGGATTTCGCCGAAGCGGTCGCCCGGCGCGACGAAGGACACGCCGATCGGGTTCATCTGGGTGATGGTGACGATGCCGGTGGAGGCGCTGGCGCTGATGACGCTGCCGGGATCGACCTGACGGAAGCCGGCGCGGCCGGTGAAGGGCGCGGTGACCGTAGCGAAACTCAGCTGCGTCTCGGCATTCTTGATGATGGCATCGTCATAATCGACGGCGGCGGAATATTGCTGCAGGGAGGCGCGCTTCTGGTCGAGCGTCGCGGCCGCGGCCACGCCCTTCTGCGCCAGCATCTCGTAGCGCTCGGCATCGGCTTGCGCATTCTTCAGCTGCGCCTCGTCCTGCGCGCGCTTGGCGCGGGTGGAATTCAGCTCGGAGCGCAGCTGGCTGTCGTCGAGCCGCAGCAGCACCGCGCCCTTCTCGACGATCTGCCCTTCCGAAAAAGGGACATCGAGCACGAGACCGTCGATGCGCGGGCGCACGGTCACCGACTGGAGCGGCGCCACCGTGCCGATGCCGTCGATCACCCGCGCAAGCGTCTCGTTCGTCGCGGCGATCGCGGTCACGGGAATGGCCGGGGGCTCGGCAGCCGTCTTGTTCTCCTCGTGGGCCGCAGCCAAAGGCGCAAGGCAGACAAAGCCCGAGAGAAATATCGGCCATCCCCGCGAGGATGACCTGTTGCGTGACACAAAGCCCATCAATCAATCTCCCGTGAGCGGCGAGAGAATGAATCTCACGTAATTTTGTTCCAAGGCATGAAAGAAAATTCTGAAATAGGGGCTGACGGTGTCCCCCGCGCGGTGCGCCGACCCGCCTCATCCAAGTGTCGACGAGAGACCCCTGGGACAGGCGGACCAGGCGACGTCAGCTGTCAGAAGGCGCCCAGCAGCCGGCGATATTCCGCCTCGGCCTGGCCGTAGATATCACCAGCGAAGGTTTCCAGCGCCGCGCGGTCGCGCATCAGGATCACGCCGCGCTCGGCGCGGATCCAGCCGCGCCCCTCCAGAATATGCAGCGCGGTGGTCACGCTTGGCCGGCGCACGGCCAGCATCAGCGCGATGAAGTCGTGGGTCAGGTGCATCGCCTCGCCCTCCAGCCGGTCATGGCACATCAAAAGCCAGCGGGCGAGGCGCTCCTCCACCGGCGCGCTGGCATTGGCGAGCGCGGTGAAGGAGACCTGCATGGCCAGGTGATGCGCCGCCCGCATCAGCCGCGCGGTCAGATGCGGGCAGGACGGCAGGACCTCGCGAAAGACATCGATCGGCAGGCGCCAACCATGGCCGGCGATCTGGGCGATCACCCGGTGCAGGCTCACCTGCGCGCCCGCCAGCGGCGCGACGGGGGTGAAGCCCTCGCGCCCGATCATGCCGGCTTCCGCCTTGCGGCCGCCGGGAGACACGGCAATGACCGAGGCCAGTCCCTGATCGGGAAAATAGACATGCTCGATCACCTCGCCCGCCTCGATGAAGACGAAGCCGCGCGGCAGATCCACATGTTCGAGATGGGGCTTGAGCAGGGCGCGCTCCTCTGCCGGCAGCGGCGCCAGCATCCGGTTGACAATTCCGGCACCCTCGTCCGGCCCGTCGAGATCGGCTGGCTTGAGCGGCAGGGCGGATATGGTCATGAACTCTCTCCTCGAAACGTCAAACACGCGACTGTCCGGCAGCGGACCGAGCGGCCGCATCGAGAGGAGAACTGGGCCAGAGCCGAAAGGATGCCAGAGAGCCGGAGAAAAGAGGGCAGAGAAAAGCGTCGGGAGAAAGCGGCCGGAGAAGGAAGACCATGCGCCGGCCGGCGTCTTGCGCCGGCCGGCATGTCCTTACGCTTTCAGATGCAGGCGGGGCGTGAAGAGCGGGCCGCGCGTGGCGCCCGCTGCCGCCTTGGCGGCGGCCAGCACCGCGAGGTCGATCAGCGGTTCGACGAGCACGACGCTCATATAGGCCGCACCGAAGGCGCCGACGCTGGCGAGATTCTCCGCGCTGAAGCCATGGCCGTAAAGCGCCCAGAAGGCGACCCAGCCGACGATGCCGCCCTGATAGGCGACCGACAGGGCAAGCGCCTGGCGATAGCGGAGGTCGACATAGGCGGTGCCCGCCGGCACGATGCGGGCGGCGAGCCGGTGGATGGCCCAGAGCGGCACCAGGAGCGTGGTGACGTTCATGCCATATTGCGGCAGGTCGAAGGGCGCGAAGAACAGGCCCTGGATCAGGAGCCCCAGCGCCAGGCCGATGGCCGCCGGCCCCGCGCCGAACAACAGGAGCAGCGTTGAGCCGAGGATCAGATGTACCTCGGAAACGCCGACCGGGTGATGCGGCAGCACCTCGAAGAAGCAGAAGACCAGCGCCGTCGTCGCCAGGCTGCGCAAGGCGAGCGGCACTGCGCCATCCCGCCGAACGGTTTGCCGGGCCATGCCGCCCGTCAGCACCAGGGCGCCCGCCGCCGTGGCATAGCTCAGAATGATCTTGGCGCCGTCCACGACGCCGGGTTCGATATGCATGAAAGTCCCTCCCCGCGCCCACCGCGCGGTTCATCGGCTGAAGAAAGGCATCAGCGCGGCCCCCGGCGATGCGCGGCAGGCCGAAAGGACGGGCCGCAGGCGACGAGACCGGCGCGTTCCGCCCGGCTTGTCGATGGCAGGTCTCCTGGCTTGCGGGTCAACACGGCATCCGCCTTCCCGGCGTCCTGTCCTTCCCGGTCGAAGCGGCAGCGCTTCGGCGTCGATAAGGCGACGCAAACCGAAAAAAGACGCCAGTGGCCGTCTGGATGTCGTTCACCGCTCACAGTTGCGGGGGCAGCTGCGGTTTCGGCCCCATCAGGGTCATCCTCACCGCATTCCCTTTTCATCCCGCGGCACGTCATGACCGCAGGAACCATCGGCCCTCAGCTAAGCGCAAGGCAGGGCGCGGCGCAAGAGGCGCCGGGTCGGGCGGACGCGGGTGGTTGTGGAAACGGTCCCTGTCGCGGGACCCCGTCGCTGCGGCGCGACGGATGCAATTTCGTTCCCGCCATTCCTCTACTTACGCGCTTCGCGGCGGTTTCTCTCCCGCCACCAGCCATTCTGCGCCGGACTATAGCCGAGCAGCAGGCCCTCGATCTCCTCGGCAGCCTCGCTCCAGGGGCGGGCTTCAGCGCGCAGCGCGCCAAGCACCGGCACGCGCCAGCCTTCGCCCGGCAGGTAATAGAACAGGTCGACCATCGTGATCGACCGGCCGTCAAAGGTCATCGTCCGCCCCTGCTCGACAAGGACGATCCGCCCTTGCGCGACGAAGGGCGCGAACCGCGCTCTGGTATCCGTGATGACCGCGCTGTCGGAAAGGTCCGAGAAGACGGCGAGCGGCTTGAGGCCATCAAGCATTAGGGGAAGCTCGAACCCTGTGTGGATGAGATAAGGCACATCCCGGAGGGGAGAATGCGCCTCGACCCGCACGCAATAGTCTTGCGGCCTCTGTTCGCAAACACCGAAGGCCGCGTCGAGAAGTGTGGCATGCTCGGCATAATCACAGGGCGCGAGGCAGCGGCGCTGGCGCAGATGCACGAGATCGTCGGGATAGCGCTCAAAGAGCGGATGCTCAGCGCCGATCCGCGTTTCGAGCACGGGCCGTTGCTCGTGCAGCTCGATCTTGATCAGGTAATACATCGCGCTTCCCAGTGGAATGAATTTGACATTTGATATCCACCTGCAGCGATCTTGAGGATCGTATGTCAAAATGCCCTTGGCGCGCGGGGGGGCGCCGCGCGACCACAGCGAAGCCATGGCAAGATGGCCGCGCCGGGGCAAGCGCGATAGGCTGCGTGGAAATATGTCGCATTGCGGCAGCGCGCATGGCTCTATAGGCGGGAGAGGAGCGGATCTGGAGAGGGCAATGGCGAAAGCGAGGGTCGACAGGTTTTCGACCAGATGCTGGCACCGTCTGGCGCTGCGCCTTGTGTGCGCGCTGGCGCTGATCTGCGTCGGGCTGTCCCATCGCGTTCCGGTCCTTGCGGGCGAGAGCCTTCAGGCGGCGTCCTCCATCCTGATCGCACCGGCGGAGCGCTTCGCCTATCTCCTGCCGGATGGCAGCCTGCCGCAGCTCTGCCATGAGACGGCCGCTTCCGCAGCCGGGCCGGCCGATGCCGGTCACGAGCAGGATGGTCGGCACGGCCCGTGGCATAATTCCGCTCGCTGCGACGCCTGCCGCCTCTGCGCGGCCATCCTGCTTCCCCCGCCACCCGATCTAATCGGCCAGCGCCTGCGTCCCGCGCTGGCGGCGCCGCTGCCGGCAATGACCGCGCTGCCCGAGATCCGGCGGATTCCGCGCGAAAGCCAGCCGCGCGCCCCGCCAGTACTGCCGGCCTGAGCGCAGGCCTCCGGCGGGCGACCCGGCACCCACACAAGCGAGCCGGAACGCGTGACCGAAGTGGCTGACCGGGACGCTCGACAGGACAGGCGCCCGCGCGCGGGCATGCCCGGCAGGCATCCTCCCGGCGCCGCCTGCAGCCAGGTCTGCCGATCGTCGCCCGGTCCTCTCCCGATCCTCTCCGGGGCCGCGGCCTGCCCGAGCCCGGCGAGCTCTCCCCTTACCCGCCAGACCTCTGCGGCTCATCCGCGGCATGGCTTGGCAGCAGGGCGCGGCAGAGGGCGCCGCTCGATCCCGTTCCATATTGGCCGGCGCAGGACATGCGCCGCCCTCCCGCCCTTCGATCTTGCTCCCTTTCGTCTCCAGAGGAGATTTCGCCATGACGCTGTCCAAAACCCTTCGCGCGGCCTTCACCGCACCCTCCCTGCCTTCGGCTGCCACCCTTGCGGCCCCTTGCGCTACGCTGATGCGCCGTCCCGTCCAGACCCTTGCTGTCGCCGGCGCGCTGCTCGTGGGCGTGAGCCTTGCCGCGCCGGCCTCGGCCGAGCCGCCGGTGACGCTCGGCGATCTGACGATCGAGCAGCCGGTGGCGCGCGCCATGCTGCCGGGGGCCAAGGTGGGCGGCGGCTATGTCACCATCGTCAACTGCGGCCAGACGGCCGACCGCCTCGTCTCCGCCGCCTCGCCCTTGGCCGGCAGCGTGCAGATCCATTCCATGACGATGGATGGCGGGGTGATGCAGATGCGCGAGATGAAGGAGGGCCTGGAGATCCCTGCCGGCGGCACGCTGGCGCTCAAGCCCGGCAGCTATCACCTGATGTTCGTCAACCCCAAGGCCCCCTTCAAGCAGGGCGATCACGTCAAGGCCAGCCTGACCTTCGAGAAGGCCGGGACGGCCGAGGTGGAGTTCCTGGTCGGCCCGGCGGCAGGCGCGCTGCCCGGCGCGGACGGCAAGACCATGGATCATAAAAGCATGGATCACGGGAGCATGGACCATGGGGCAATGAATCACGGGACGATGGATCACGGAGCGATGAACCATCAGGAGAACGGGCAATGACGCTCTCGCCGCTGGCAAAGCTGGCCGCCGCCGTCACCGCGCTGTTCGTGGCCGCGCTCGTGGGCGTGATGATCTGGGTCTCGGCCGACGATGTGCGCCCCGGCCGCTTCCAGGCACGCTTCGCGCTGGTCAATGATCGCGGCCAGCCCGTGGACGAGACGATCTTCCACCGCGCGCCCTCGCTCGTCTATTTCGGCTACACCCACTGCCCGGAGGTTTGCCCGACCACACTGTTTGAAATGGCGGACTGGCTCAACGCGCTTGGGCCTTCGGGCGAGAGCCTGCAGGCGCTGTTCTTCACCGTCGACCCTTCGCGCGACACGCCCGAAGTCATGAATGGCTATGTCAATGCCTTCACCGACCGCATCACCGGCATCACCGGCAGCGACGCCGAGATGAAGAAGGTGGTGGAGGGCTGGATGGTGCATGCCTCGCGGCTGCCGGGCGAGATCGACGATTACCACATGAGCCACACCACCGCGCTGCTGCTGATCGGCGCCGACGGGCGGCTGAAGGACATGATCGCCTATGGCAGCGACCGCGACGAGGCGCTGGAGAAGCTGCGCCGCCTGCTGCGGCAGTCCGGCGGCGCGACATCGCGCCCTGCCCCATCCGCCAGTGCCCCATCCGCCAGTGCCCCATCCGGCAGCGCGACATCCGGTCGCGCCGCACAGGCGGGCGGCNCCAGTGCCCCATCCGGCAGCGCGACATCCGGTCGCGCCGCACAGGCGGGCGGCGACGCCTGAGCGTCGACCGGGACCGCAGCGCTCCGGATTTCTCTCCTGCATCGGCTTTTTATAAGAGCTGATACCGGGGGGGGGGGGTCGGTCCGGCGCTTAAAGATGTCGGACCAGCAGGCGGAAGCCAATTGCGGGCAAATCCTGCCGGGAAACAAGAGAGTGGCTCATCGCGCCGCCGGCGGTCTGCGGCGCGATGGCTCCTTCATCGTCTGTCGGCGCTCGGCCGCGGCAAGGCCGGCGGCGCCCAAAGGGCACGGCGCGCATCCTGCGGATGAAAAACCCGCACTCCCCTCGAATGTGGCGGGTAAATGTAAGATTTTCTTCAGATAACTCGGTCCATTTATTGCGACGCAATAGGGAGGAATTGCGGTTTTTTTAATCGAGATCCTGACCCATGTTTTCCAGTATCCGCACCAAAACACTGCTTGTCCTCCTCTTCGGGCTGATGACGGCCCTGGCGCTCCTGCAGGGAAGCTTCGCGATCTATTCCGTCATGGGCCTTCGCGAGCGGACGAGCGATATGAGCTTCCGCATCGACAGGGCGCATCAGATGGCGGAATTGGACCGCCTGTTCGGCGATGTCAGGCGCGGCTATGCCCTGCTCGCCGGTGCAAAGACGGACGAGCAGCGCACCGCCATGCTTTACACGCTGCAGAAGAGCCGGGACGACCGTCGCAAGGCCTTTGACGCCTTCGGCGCCACGATCAAGACGCCGGAGATGCGTGAGAAATTCGGGCCCGCCGTGACCGCCATCGACGAGTATGAGCGTCTTGGCGCCCAGCTGATCAGCGCGGCGATGGCAGGCGACACCGATGGCGTACAGAAAAAGGTCAGCGAGATGATCGCCCAGGGCGGACGCGCCGTCTCGCTTTTCAGCGCCGTTCTGGCCGTAAACCGGAACAATGCGGAGGTCGTGAAGAACGAGGCCATGGGGATGGCCGACAACACGTTGATGCTCACCTCCGTGCTCAGCCTGATCGTTCTTCTCATCGGCCTTGGCGCGGCCATCTACTGCTTCCGCCGCATCGCCCGGCCGATCGCCGGCATTACCGCCGCCATGACGACGCTGTCGCAGGGTGATCTGGCGCAAGAGATCCCCTTCACCGGGCGCAAGGACGATATTGGCGACATGGCCAGGGCCGTCGGCGTGTTCCGCGACAATGCGCTGGAGCGGAGCCGGCTGGAGCGCGAGGCCGAGGCCAATCGCAGCCTGTCGGAACAGGAGCGGCTGGAGCGCGAGGCGCAGAAGGCCCGGGAGGCCGACGACTTGCAATTTGCCGTGCGCAATCTCGGCGCGGCGCTGGACAGGCTCGCCCACGGCGATGTCGGACAGCACCTGCCGGAGCCTTTCGTCGGTCAGCTCGACACGCTGCGCGTCAACTTCAACCAGTCGCTCGAACGGCTGCAGGGCGTGCTGCGCGCGGTCGGCGAGACTGCCAGCACGATCGACGCGGGCACACAGGAGATCAGGTCGGCCACGGACGACCTCTCGCGCCGCACCGAGCAGCAGGCGGCATCCGTGGAGGAAACGGCCGCGGCGCTGGAACAGCTGACCACCACGGTCAAGGAAGCGGCCACACGCGCCGGCAAGGTCAGCGCGCTGGTCGACCAGACCCGCGAGGGCGCCGAGCGCTCGGGCGATGTCGTGCGCCGGGCGGTGAGCGCCATGACCGAGATCGAGAAGTCCTCCGCCGAGATCAGCGAGATCATCACCGTGATCGACGAGATCGCCTTCCAGACCAACCTTCTGGCGCTGAATGCCGGGGTGGAGGCCGCGCGCGCCGGCGAAGCCGGCAAGGGCTTCGCCGTTGTGGCGCAGGAGGTGCGCGAGCTTGCCCAGCGCTCGGCCAACGCCGCCAAGGAGATCAAGGGGCGCATCACCCGTTCCGGCGATCAGGTGCGCAATGGCGTGGCGCTCGTCGGCGAGACCGGCGCGGCGCTGGAAACGATCGTCACCGAGGTGCAGGAGATCAACCGCAACATCGCCGCCATCGTCTCCTCCACGCGCGAGCAGTCGGTCGGCCTGTCGGAGATCAACTCGGCCATCGCCCAGGTGGATCAGGGCACGCAGCAGAATGCCTCGATGGTGGAACAGACCACGGCGGCCACCCATGGCCTGGCCGGCCAGGCTGCGGCGCTGAACGAGCTGCTCGGCCAGTTCCAGCTCGGCGAGGATCGCGCCCCCCGCGCCGCCACCGAACGCACGCCGCCTGCCGCCTCGCCGGCCCGCACCCTGCACGGCCGCCTCGCCTCCGCCTTCGCCGGCAATGCGGCCCGGGCGCTGCCTCAGGAAAGCTGGGAATCCTTCTGAGCAGACGATCGCCTTGACGCAAACATCGGGGACGCAAACATCAGGCTGATCCCCTTTTCAGCCCCGTGATCCCTCAGTGATCCAGGACGCCCGCGGCCTCCCAGCCGCGGGCTTTTTGCCGCCATGGCGCGGGACTCGGCCATACCGGGCTTCCCCCTGCGATGCCGGAACATCGGCCGGAAATGATCCCCGGTCCGATATGGTTGTCTCTTCATCGGATTTTTCCAAAGACACGATTCGGCATTCCCGTGCGATGCTCCGGCCGGACCCGAAGCGGTGATACGGTTTCCGGTTGATCAGACCGGAAACCGTATTCCGTCCATCGAAAATCTGGCCTGCCGGCCAGAGATTTTCGTTGGTTCTTGTTTCCGGTTCGCGAAGCGATCAGCCGGAAACCGTTTGACAGGCCGGGCGAGCGGGAGAGACCTGAGCCGACGTTCGGTGCAGCACGCTCCGCCGCGCCGTCCCGCGCCCTTCTTCAGAGAAGGCTGTGAAATGGCACGAAAGCGAAAAAAATAGTCGGCTTGGCGCAATGAACCTGTGAAATGAAAGGATACGATCGAGTAACTAAGCCGAACGAGAAGTCGCGGCTGGAAATTATTGCCTGAGTGATGTGTGTCATACTCGTCAAGAGGCGGTCTCAGGCTTATCCCCTGCGCTGTCAAGGACAGGACATGCACGGTCCCCGCCGGGCAAACGAAAGGACAACAGGTGACGAAAGGCAAGCCATCGATAGACCGAACCGATGTCATGCGTTCGCGCCCGGACGAGACGAAGAGCCTTCTCGACGCCACGCGCAAGCTGGCGGCGCACCTGAGCCAGCGTGCCTTGGAGGAGAATGCCAAGGGCCATGACCTCGTCCAGCGGTTTTACTGGATGGAGGAGATGGTCAACCACATCCCCGACTATCTCTATGCCAAGGACCGTGAGGGCCGCTTTCTGATCGCAAACCGGGTGACGGCGCGCGACAACGGCTTTGAAGATGCCAGCCAGCTGGTCGGCCTGAGCGACCTCGACCTGCATCCGCGCGAGGCGGTCCAGGCGATCATCGACAGCGAGCGCCATGTGATCGAGACCGGCGAGGCCATCCTCGACATGGAGGAGCGCGGCCTGGTGGAGCCGCGGGGCGAGCGCTGGCTGATGACCTCGAAGGTGCCGCTGCGCGACGTCTCAGGCAATATCGTCGGCATCGTCGGCATCTCGCGCGACATTACCGACAAGCGCCGCGCCGACAAGCTGGTGCGCGACCAGAGCCGCCTTCTGGAAATGATCGCCAAGGGCGCCACGCTAACGAGCTTTCTCGATACGCTGCTGCTCACGGCCGAGGATTACGTGCCGGGGATCTACGGCTCGATCCTGCTCCTGAGCGACGATGGCCACAATCTTCTGACCGGCGCCGCCCCGTCGCTGCCCCCGGACTATGTGCAGGCGACCAGCTGCGTTCCCATCGGCCCGAAAATGGGCTCCTGCGGCACGGCGGCCTGGCGCGGCGAGCCTGTCGAGGTGAGCGACATCGCCACCGATCCGCTCTGGGACGATTTTCGCCACCTGGTGCTGCCGCTGGGGCTGCGCGCCTGCTGGTCGACGCCGATCATCAACCATCTGGGGCAGACGCTCGGAACCTTCGCCATCTATTCCAAGACGACCGGCCTGCCGACGACGGAGCTGCGCGAACTCATCAACATGACCGTGCATCTGTGCGGCATCGCCATCGAGCGGCACAGAACGGAACAGCGCATCGCCTATATGGCGCATCACGATGTGCTCACCGGCCTGCCAAACCGGATGATGTTCGACAGCGCGCTCAGCGAAACGCTGCTGCGCGCGCGCATGAACGACGATGTCGTCACGCTCGCCTTTCTCGATCTCGACGAATTCAAGCTGATCAATGACAGTCTCGGCCATCATGTCGGCGACCGGGTGATCGAGGCGGTGGCGCGGCGCATCCGCCGCTGCCTGCGCCAGGGCGACCTCGTGTCGCGCATCGGCGGCGACGAGTTCACCGTCATGCTGCGCAGCGCCGCCGACGAGCCGGCGCAATTGACGCTGCGCCGCACGGAGCTGATCCGCCGTGTCATCGCCCGTCCGCTGACGATCGAAGGCAGCCAGCTGCGCATGTCCTGTTCCATGGGCGTGGCCAGCTTTCCCGAGGGCGGCACCACGGCACGCGAACTGATCGCCAATGCCGACGTGGCCATGTATGCCGCCAAGCGGCGCGGGCGCAACACGCTGGTGCAGTTCCGCCCGTCCATGGCGCTGGAGGCGCAGGCCAAGCTGCGCAATATCGAAGAGCTGCGCCAGGCCATCGCCCAGCAGCAGTTCCAGCTGGAATATCAGCCGCTGATCGAGCTGGAGACCGGCCATATCTTCGGTGTGGAAGCTTTGCTGCGCTGGATGCATCCCTTGCGCGGCCGCATTTCGCCCGCCGATTTCATTCCGCTGGCCGAGGAGACCGGGCTGATCGTGCCGCTGGGCGCCTGGATCCTGCAGACGGCCTGCGCGCAGGCGGCGGCCTGGAGCGCGAAGGGCCTTCCGCCGGTCACCATGGCCGTCAATGTCTCGGCCCGACAGTTTCGCGAGAAGGGGCTGCAGGCCGACGTGGCGGCCGCGCTCGCCTCGAGCGGCCTGCCGGCCGAGCGGCTGGAACTGGAGCTAACCGAAAGCGCGATCATGGAGGATGTCGGCGCGGCGACGGCGACGATGAACGCGCTGCGCGGGCTTGGTGTGCATCTGGCCATCGACGATTTCGGCACGGGCTATTCGAGCCTCAGCGTGCTGAAGACCTTCCCCGTGCGGCGGCTGAAGATCGACCGCTCCTTCGTGCACGACATTCCCGCCGACCAGGACGACATCGCCATCACCGCCGCGATCATCTCGCTCGCGCGCACGCTGCATCTGGAGGTCATCGCCGAAGGGGTAGAGACGCAGGCGCAGTTCATGATGCTCAAGCAGATGGGCTGCATGGCGGCGCAGGGCTTCCTCATCGGCCGCCCCATGGCCGCCGCCGCCATGGCGGAGCGGCTGGCCTGCGACCACGCAAGCCTGACGCAGCGCTGATATGTCAGAAGCGCAGGCAGGCCGGGCTTTGCGGCGTGGCCTTGCTGCGCTATGTCCTTGCGCATCGGGCCGAAACGGGGCAACCGGTTTTCGCTCCGCTGCATGATACGGTTTCCGGCTGATCGCTTCGCGAACCGGAAACAAGAACCATGGAAAATCTCTGGCCGGAAGGCCAGATTTTCGATGGACGGAATATGGTTTCCGGTCTGATCAACCGGAAACCATATGACAGGGCGGCCGGCAGGCCGGACGCCCTGTCCGTCCGACAAGACCGACGACCATGTCCGGCGCCCGCTGCACCGGCCATGATGCATGGCTTCACCGCGTGAGCGAAACCAGGAATCGATGCGCTTGCCCAACACTCTCTCCCGCCGCCAGTTTCTGAGCCTTTCGGGCGTCACCATCGCCTCGGCCGGCCTCGCCTCCTGTGCCACCTCCACGGCCGAGTTCCGCCAGCAGACAACGCCCTATTTCCGGCCTGTGCCGGGACAGGTGACGATCACCTATCAGGAGCCGATGGCCACAGCCTGGCGCGGCGGCCCCGTCGATACCGGCCTGCCGCCGCAATCGGCCTATTATGCCGAGATCTACGGCCCCGTCTTCGATGGCGGCTTCGCGCTTCCGGCCATTCCCTACCAGCAGATCGATCCGCGCTTCTACCGCCAGCAGGTGGCCGATCCCTTCGGCGAGGCCCCGGGTACGATCATCGTCGACACCAAGGACCGCTTCCTCTATCTGGTCCAGCCGGGCGGGCGCGCTATGCGCTACGGCGTCGGCATCGGCCGCGAAGGCTTTGCCTGGTCGGGCCGCGGCGTGATCCAGTGGAAGCAGAAATGGCCGCGTTGGCGCCCGCCGAACGAGATGGTGGCCCGCCAGCCGCATCTGGCCGAATATTCCATCGCCAATGGCGGCATGGCCCCCGGCCTCAACAATCCGCTCGGCGCGCGCGCCATGTATATCTTCAAGAACGGCCAGGACACGCTCTACCGCCTGCACGGCTCCCCGGAATGGAAGTCGATCGGCCGGGCCGTTTCCTCCGGCTGCGTTCGCCTGATGAACCAGGACGTGATCGACCTCTATGATCGCGTGCGCGTGAAGTCGCCGATCCTGGTGGTCTGAGCGAACTCATCGCCCTGCACATTGCCTATCGGATTGACGACACGACGGGTCTCCCGTTGTGTCGTCCGCCCCATGAGGCTTGTGACATTCCCTCCCGGGCCGCCGGCAAGGCCCCGGATGCAGAGGCGATGGACGCGGGGGCGACGCATCCTTTCCCGATTTGCTTAAGGCCCCGCCGAACAAGCCAGCGCGCCAACCCCTCGCAACCGCCCCGATCCTGCCTTGTTTCAGCCGCCTTTGGCGCGGCCGGACCCTGCCGAAACCGGCAGAACCTGTCGCTTTGCGGTCAAGGGTACCGGAAAAAATCCCGGAAACGCAGCCCTTTGCGCGAAGGGCACTTGAACTTCATGATGAATCAATAAATTAAGGCAACCGCTCAAAATATTTGCAGCCGATGCCAAAAATTTGCATCTTTCCTACACAATCGAAGCGTAGACCCCGGCGCGGCAAGAGATTTCTTCCTTTGCCCGTTGCCGCCGCTCGCAAGAACGCGGCCCGCCGGGCAAAAACGCCATGCTGGACTCTATCATGACCCTGATGATGACGATGCGCGACGAGGCAGGTGCCGGCGCGAGCGCGAACGGTTTGCCGAACCTCCTGATCGGCGCCGATTTCCCCACCAAGCCACGCGCGGGCGAGCGGCTTTCCGGCCTGTTCGAGCGGCTGGCCGAGCAGCATGGCGCGACCACCGCCGTGATCGGCCCGGACCGGTCCTGGACCTATGCCGAGATGGACGCGCAGGCCAACCGCTTCGCCCGCCTGCTGGTGGCGCGCGGCGTGCGCCCCGGCCATCGCGTGGCCCTGCTGCTCGGGCGCTCGGCCGAGACCTATATCGCCATTCTCGGCGTGATGAAGGCCGGCGCGGCCTTCGTGCCGCTGGCGCCGGCCTTCCCTCCGGAGCGCATGGCGCTGATCGTCGAGGATGCGGGGGTCAGCACCGTCGTCACCATCGCCGATTATGCCGGGCGCGCCGCCGAGCTGTCCGTGCCGCATCTGGTGATCGACGCCAATGGCCCGGAGCTTGCCGCCGAAAGCGACCGGCCGCTCGACCTCGCCACCATCGGCGACGATCTCTGCTATATTCTCTACACCTCGGGAACCACCGGCCGGCCGAAGGGCGTGGCCGTGCGCCATGAGAGCATCTGCAATTTCGTGCGCGTGGCCGCCGCCTCCTATGGCTACCGCCCGGGAGACCGCGTCTATCAGGGCATGACGATCGCCTTCGACTTCTCCAGCGAAGAGATCTGGGTGCCCTTCGCCGCCGGCGCCACTGTGGTGCCGGCATCGGGCCCGATGACGCTGGTCGGCGAGGAGCTGAGCGACTTCCTGCGCGCCCATGCCATTACCTGCATGGCCTGCTCGCCGACGCTGCTCTCCTCCATCGAAAGCGACGTCCCGAGCCTGCGCACCATCCTGGTCGGCGGCGAGGCCTGCCCGCAGAGCCTGGTGGCGCGCTGGGCGGCCCCTGGCCGGCAGATCCTCAACACCTATGGCCCGACCGAGGCGACCGTCACCGCCACGATGACGGAGCTCGCGCCCGAGCGCCCGGTGACCATCGGCCGCCCCCTGCCCACCTATTCCATCGTGCTGCTCGACCCGGCTGCGCCGAAGCTGGTGGAAGCAGGCGAATTCGGCGAGATCGGCATTGCCGGCATCGGCCTGGCGGTCGGCTATCTCAACCGCGCGGACCTGACGGCCGAGAAGTTCATCGAGGACTTCATCGGCCTGCCGAACAATCCCTCAAAGCGGATCTACCGCACCGGCGACCTCGGCCGCATCAACGAGGCGGGCGAGATCGAATATCACGGCCGCACCGACATGCAGGTCAAGATCCGCGGCTATCGCATCGAGCTGGGCGAGATCGAGGCGGCGCTGCTGGATCAGCCGGGCATTGCCCAGGCCGCCGTCACCACCTGGGAGATCGAGCCCGGCCGCGTCGAGCTGGTCGGCTATTACGCGCTGAAATCCGGCTGCCAGCCGGTGGCCCGCGCGACCCTTGCCCAGGAGCTGCGCCGCCGCCTGCCGGATTATATGGTGCCGGCCTTCCTGGAAGAGCTGCCGGCTTTGCCGATGACGGTCTCCGACAAGATCGACCTGCGCAAGCTGCCCAAGCCCTCCAGCCTGCGCATCGAGACCGTGCGCCGCGAGATCCTGCCCTCCACCGATGACGAGCGCTTCATGGCTGAGGTGCTGGCCGAGGTGCTGAAGATGGAGGCGATCTATGCGGAGGACCATTTCTTCGACGATCTCGGCGCCAATTCGCTGCTGATGGCGCGCTTCTGCGCAAGGCTGCGCACCCGCAAGGGCTGGGCGACCACCTCGATGCGCGACATCTACATGCATCCGACCATCGCAGCGCTGGCGCGCCATCTGCGCGGGCCGGAAGAGGCGGTGGAAGCGGTGGCGGAGCCGGTGCTGACCCATCGCGCCTCGAACTTCGCCTATTGGGCCTGCGGCGCGGGCCAGCTCGCCTTTTACGGGGTCTACAGCTATCTGGCGCTGTGGTTCCTCAATACGGGGCTGAACTGGGTCTATGAAGCGCTTGACGAGCCGCTGAACCTCTATCTGCGCTGCGCCGGCCTGTCGGCTGCCGCCTTCTTCGGCCTGTCGGGCTTCTCGGTGGCGATGAAATGGCTGCTGATCGGCCGCTGGAAGCCGGAAAGCATCCCGATCTGGAGCCTGGGCTATTACCGCTTCTGGGTGGTGAAGACGCTGATCCGCGCCGCACCCGTTGTGCTGTTCCGCGGCAGCCCGCTCTATACGCTCTATCTGCGCCTGCTCGGCGCCAAGCTCGGCCGGGACGCGGTGATCGAATGCCGCGCGGTGCCTGTCTGCACCGACATGATCACCATCGGCGACCACACGATCCTGCGCAAGGAATCGCTGATTCTCGGCTATCACGCCCGCGCCGGCATGATCCATATCGGCCCGATCACGATCGGCCGCGATGCCTTTGTCGGCGTCGGCAGCGTGATCGACATCGACACGGAAATGGGCGACCGCGCCCAGCTCGGCCATGCCTCCTCGCTGCAGCGCGGCCAGAGCATTCCGGCGGATGCGCACTGGCATGGCTCGCCAGCCGTGCCGACCACGGCCGATTACTGCGCGCTGCCGCAGATGACGCTGTCGAAGACCCGCCATGTGATCTACGAGGCGATCCAGCTCTTCACGCTCTTTGCTGTGGTCACCCCGCTGCCCCTGCTCTTCCACAGCTTCTGGGAAAATGTCAGCGACAATTACGACGAGACCATCGGCATCGTCGCCATCGGCACCACGGTCACGCTCTTCGCCGTGATCGTGCTCGGCCTTTTCGCCGCGCTCGGCCTGCCGCGCCTGTTCCGCATCCTCTTGAAGCCAGGCGAGACGCACCGGCTCTATGGCCTGCATTTCTGGCTGCAGTCCGTCATCGAGGTCTGCACCAATTTCCGCTTCCTCAACGTGCTGTTCGGAGACAGCTCGGCCATCGTCCACTATATCCGCGCGCTCGGCTGGAACCTCAACACCGTGGTCCAGACCGGCTCGAACTTCGGCAGCAACCAGCAGCAGGACCATCCGCTGATGTGCGAGATCGGCTCGGGCACCATGGTCTCGGACGGTCTCTACATGATCAACATGCAGAAATCGGCCTCGGCCTTCCGACTGGAGCACACCAAGGTCGGTGAGCGCAATTATTTCGGCAACAACATCTTCTTCCCGCCGGGCGGCCGCACGGGCGAGAACGTCCTGCTCGGCACCAAGGTCATGGTGCCGGTGGACGGGCCGCTGCGCGAGAATGTCGGCCTGCTCGGCTCGCCGCCCTTCGAGATCCCGCGCATGGTCAAGCGCGACAAGGATCTGATCCAGGGCGTCAGCGACGAAGAACGCCGCGCCCGCCTGCCGCACAAGAACCGGCACAATTTCGTGACCATGAGCCTCTATCTGGTCGTGCAATGGGTGGCGCTGTTCGTCACGCTCGCCATTCTTGACCGGGCGCTGAACTACTACACCGAATGGGGCGCGACCGCGCTGTTCGGCGAGGTGGTGCTGACGGCCACGCTCACCATCCTGTTCTACATCATCGTGGAGCGGGCAAGCCTCGGCTTCCGCCGGTTGAAGCCGCGCACCACGACGATCTACGACCGCGACTTCTGGCAGCATGAACGCCACTGGAAGCTCGCCGACTCGCCGATCGTCCAGCTCTTCGCCGGCACGCCGTTCCGGCCGATGATCCTGCGCGCACTCGGCGTCAAGGTCGGCCGCCGCGTCTTCGACAATGGCGCCAACCTGACGGAACGCTCGCTGGTGGAGATCGGCGATGACGCCACGCTTAACGAAGGCTGCGTCATCCAGGCCCATTCGCTGGAGGAAGGCGCTTTCAAGTCGGATTACATCCGCATCGGCAATGGCTGCACGCTGAGCCCTTCCGCCTTCGTCCATTATGGCGTGGTGATGGGCGATGGTTCGGTGGCCGACACCGACAGCTTCGTGATGAAGGGCGAGATGCTGGAAGAGAACACGGTCTGGCGCGGCAATCCGGCGAAGCTGCACCGCTTCGTCGCCCCTGTCGAAGCCTGATCGCGAGCGACGTCATGGCCGGAGACAGGTCATGATCGAGGAGCAGGAGGCCGCGCTTGCCGCGGCCTTTCGCATGACGATCGACGGTCTTGGCCCCTGGTGGGGCCAGCCGATTGCCCTGCCCGGCCTGCGGCTCGGCTGCCGGGCGATCCGCCCCGGCGACGAGGCGCATCTTCTGCCCGGCGAGCGGGAGCGCGCCGGCGCCGCCCCTTCCACGCCCGGTTCGCCCGCCGAACCGCTGCCCGCAGCCGCCCCGCTTTCACCCCATCGCCGCGCGGCACTTCGGGCCAGCGGTGCCGCCCGCAGGCTGGCGCGCGAGATGATGGTGGCGTCAGGCCATCCGGCCGCGCCGATCCCGCGCGCCGCCTCCGGCGCTCCGCTCTTTCCCTCGGGCCTGATCGGCTCGCTTGCCCATGACGAAGAGATGGCCGTGGCGGCGCTGGCGCCGGCGGGCCCCGGCCTGTCGCTCGGCATCGATGTGGAACCCTTCGCGCCGCTGACGAACGAGATCGCCGCGCTGGTGCGCCAGCCGGGCGACATCATGCCCCGCGAGCTGGATCCGGCCCATGCCGCCCGCCTGCTCTTCAGCGCCAAGGAAGCCATCTACAAGGCGAGCTTTCCCCTGACAGGAGAGGTGCTGGGCTATGAGCACATTGCCTGCGATCTCACGCAGGGCACCGCGCTGATCGCCAGCGGGCAAAGGCTGCGCCTCGCCTTCCGCCTGTCGCCGCGCATCGTCGTTCTGGCGGTGGCGGGGATGGCGGAGGGGCCGGCGGCGAGAGGCTGGCGGCGGATCTTCCAGCGGGGCGGCTGATCCGGAAGCATCGGACCGCGCGGGATGATCCGTCCGGCGCGCCACAGGGCATGAAGGCCGCCAGCGGGAGATGAAGGCGAAACCCCATAGGCAGTCGCGCGGCAGCGGCCACATCGCGCTGGAAATTTTCGCCGGCATCGGGGAGACTGTGCGCGAGGCGGCAGAAGCAAAGGCCGCGCGCAAATCTTGATGGTGATGCCATGCCCTTGGAAACCCTGCTGCTCTTCGTTCCCGCCTGTTTCGCGCTCAACATGGCCTTCGGCCCGAACAACCTGCTGTCGATCACGCTGGGCGCGCGCCATGGCCTTCGCACGCCGCTGCTGGCGGCCACGGGCCGGCTTGTGGCCTTTACCCTGATGATCGCGATTGCCGCGCTGGGCATGGGTGCGGTGCTGACGGCCTCCGAACTCGCCTTCACGGTCGTGAAGATCGCCGGCGCGGCCTATCTCGTCTGGCTTGGCATCAAGATTCTCCGCGCGCCCGCCACTGTGGCGGTGGACCAGCCAGAGCCGGCCGGCCGAGGTCTGGCGAGCTTCATGCGGCAGGAATTCCTTGTCGCCATCGGCAATCCCAAGGCCATCCTGATCTTTACCGCCTTCTTTCCGCAGTTCGTCGTTGCCGGGCATTACTGGAGCAGCTTCGCCCTTCTGGGCGCGATTTTCCTTGCGCTGGAACTGGTCGCCATCGCGCTTTATGCCTATGCCGGCACAAGGCTTTCGGGCGTCATGCGCCATGCGCGCGGGTTGCGCTGGATCAACCGCATCAGCGGCGCCACGATGATCGCCTTCGGCGGGCTGCTGATGGCAGCACGCCGCCCCGCCATGTAATACCAAGGCTCGCTGATAGGAACCCATAGGACCGTCTTCCCATCGTTTCCGGCTAGGAGAGGTCCGAAGAGCGATGCCATCGCATCGGTCGAGGGCGTCGACACCGCCGGAAGCGTCGGGAAGACGGCCGGAGGTGTCACAGGCTTGACCGCTGGCGTTGTTGCGTCGCTTGGACGATGCGGCAGCATCGCCCTGCGCACCGCGCCGAGCCAGCGATCAAGCCTGTGCCATCCTATGGGTTCCTATCAGCGAGCCTTGGTATAGGATCGACAGAGCGCCTCGGCATCCGCCGCACTCGCATCAGCCGGGAAGCGCAGGGCGACCATGGCGAGCGTATCTCTGCCGCCCGCGGAGAGGCGCCGGTCCTCAAGGACCGGGCCCGAACCGGGCTGGCGAGGGTCTTGCGCCCCTCTCACCAGCCGTAGCTGAAGGTCGCGCCGCTGTTATTGTCGCCGGTCTGCACGATCGCGTCGTCATTGTTGCGGCCATATTGGAAGAGACCATAGGCATTGTCGTTGCCGGTCTGGCGCAGCGTGCCCCTGTTGCCGTTGCCATGCTGGCGGATGACGCCGAGATTGCCGCGCCCGTCCTGGGCAAGCCCCGCCGCATTGCGACTGCCCGACTGCCTGATCTCGCCATTCTTGATGCCGCGAAACAGCGAATAGACCCGCAGCCCGGTGGAAAACAGCTCGGCATCGCGTGCATTGGCGGGTGCGACATTGAACGAGACCTGGCCACCGGCCAGAGCCGGAACGGGCATGGCCATCGTCGCGGCGAGAAGGGCACCAGTGGCGAAGGTGAGCAAAGCGCGGGTCATGGTCGATCTCCAGAAAGGCCGTCTTCGGCGATGATCCAATCTCGCATTGCCAGGCTGAACACGGGAGGAATGCGCCATTCACCCGGCGTTCAGCCCTCCTGCCATGGCCCGGGACAGCGCGCCGACCATCCTCATCGGTCCGGGGCGCCGAAACGGCAAAGGGCGCCGGAATGCGGCGCCCTTGACGGATCGAGTGGGGCTGTGATGCCATGAAGGCCCGGCGGAGCAATCAGATGCTGCCGACCTGCTTGGCGCAGGTGACCGTCTTCGCGCCGATGCGGACATCGAGCGTGGCCTTGTAGCGCGCGCCGCCGGAGCCAAGCGAGACCGAGCCGAGCGTGGCGGTCTCGCCCGCCCGCGCATCGAACTGCCCGCCCTGGTTTATGGTGGAGCTGCCACCGCCGCCGCTCTTTTCGACGCGGAACGAATAGCTGCCGGAAAGCGCGCTGTCGGCATGGACCAGCGCATCGAGCTTGACCAGGCCGTCGTCGGACGTGGCGTCGATCTCGCAGAGCTGCGCGGGCGACAGCGACTTGGCGGTCGTCGGTGTGGCGGTCGTCATGGTGGCGACCGCGCCCAGGGGAATGAGGACCAGGGCGCAGGCCGCCGTCAGGCACTTGGCTGTGGTGAAATTCGGCATGGTGTCTTCCCCTTTCGCGCATCGGACCGAAAGCGCAAACCGTCTTTCGGACGATCAGATGCAAACAAACTCAGATCCAAACGAACACAGATCCAAACAGTCGCGGGGAGCATCGGACCGCGCCCGACGCTCTCGCGCGGACTTGCCGTTACGGGCAGGCCTGGACGAAGGCGGCGACATTGTCATTTCCGCCCTGGGTAACATTGGCGGCGCAGCCATGGCCGACCTGCACGCCGGCGGCGATGTTGCCGTTGCCGTCCTGGGTCAGAATGGTCGTGTGGTTGGAGCCGAACTGGCCGATGCCGGCGGTGTTGCGGTTGCCGCGCTGATAGGTCACGCCGTAATTGTTGTAGCCTTCCTGGCCGACGGCCGAGAGATTGCGACGGCCGTGCTGGCGGCTGCTCAGCCGGTTGTAATCGCCGTTCTGATAGGTGCGGATCCGGTTGGAATAGCCCTCCTGCGCCCCGCCGGCGGAGTTCCTCCAGCCATATTGTTCGATGCTGACATCGTTTGCCATGGCAGGGACGGCGGCGCTCAGGCCGACCAGCGCGACGAGTGCGGTTGCAACGAAAGAGGTGCGGAACATGGGTCTTATCTCCTGGGGCGGATGACACCGCCGTTGAACATCCTCCTTTTACGAGATCGCTTTCGAACGGGAGCTGAAGGGACCATTCAGCCGCGGTTCATGGGGCCCGCCATCCAGCGCGCACGGGCCACGAAAAAGGCTGCGGCTTCGCGCGGGAGCCGCAGCCTCGTCACCAGATTGGGAAGGCAAGGATGTTCAGCCGGGCAAGGCCCATGTGGTCAGAGCGCCGCCATGCGGTTTCCGGCCTGGTCGAAAAGATGCAGGCGTTCTCTCGGCAGGCCGATGCGCAGCCGCGCGCCCGAGCGGATCAGCGCGCGGTCGGTGGAGAACAGCTTGAAGGGTTCGCCATGCACGAGGAGATGCAGGATCACGCCGAGGCCCGTGGGCTCGACCAGTTCCACCGCCGCCTCGATCTCGCCCTGCTGCGCGTCCACCGTCACATGTTCCGGGCGGATGCCGAGCGTGACCTTTTCGCCATCGGCGGCGGGAATGCGCAGGGGCAGCGGCAGGCGGAAGCCTTTGGGCAGAACCACCGCGCTGGTGTCGGCGCCCTGCTCGCAGCGCCCTTCGAGAAAATTCATGCCCGGCGAGCCGATGAAGCCGGCGACGAAGAGATTGGCCGGGCGGTCATAGAGGTCGAGCGGCGCGCCGATCTGCTGCACCGCGCCGGCATTCATCGCCACGATCCGCGAGGCGAGCGTCATGGCTTCGATCTGGTCATGCGTGACATAGACCGAGGTGGCGCCCAGTTCGCCATGCATGCGCTTGATCTCGGCGCGCATCTGCTCGCGCAGCCGGGCATCGAGGTTGGACAGCGGCTCGTCGAACAGGAAGGCCTTGGGCTTGCGCACGATGGCGCGGCCCATGGCCACGCGCTGGCGCTGCCCGCCGGACAGCGCCTTCGGCCGGCGTTCGAGATAGGGATCGAGGCCGAGTTTGGCGGAGGCCGCGCTGACCGCCTGGGCGATGATCTCCTTCGACCGGCGGCGCAGGCGCAGGCTGTAGCTCATATTGTCGGCCACCGACATATGCGGATAGAGCGCATAGGACTGGAACACCATGGCGATGTCGCGGTCCTTCGGGCGGCGTTCGTTCACCCGCTCCCCGTCGATCGTCAGCGTGCCGGTGGTGATCTCCTCCAGCCCGGCAATCATGCGCAGAAGCGTCGACTTTCCGCAGCCGGAAGGGCCCACGAGCACGATGAACTCGCCGTCCTCGATCGCGAGATCGACCTCGTTGAGGACGGAGACGGTGCCGAAGGATTTGCCGACGCGGCTGAGCGCGATGGATGCCATGGGATTACCCTTTCACCGCGCCGGCCGTCAGGCCCTGCACGAGATAGCGTTGAATGAGCAGGAAGAACAGGCAGGCCGGTATGAGCGCCATCACGCCGGCCGCCATCATCTGCCCGAAATCGACCGAGAATTTCGACACGAAGGTCAGCAGGCCCACCGGGAAGGTGGCGCTCGCATTGCCCGAGATCAGCATCAGCGCGAAGAGCAGCTCGCTCCAGGCGGCGGTGAAGACGAAGCCAAGCGTGGCGGCGATGCCCGGCAGCGTCAGCGGCAGGATGATCTGGCGGAAGGCGACGAAGCGGCTTGCCCCGTCGATCATCGCCGCCTCCTCCAGATCCTTCGGGATGCCGTCGAAGAAGGACTGCATCAGGAAGGTCGCGAAGGGCACGTTGAAAGCGGTATAGACGATGACGAGCCCGGTCAGGCTGTTGGTGAGCCCGAGCGGCGAGAGCATCTTGAAGATCGGCGCGACCAGCATGACCAGCGGGAACATCTGGGTGATCAGCATCAGTGCCACCAGGGCATATTTGCCCCGGAAGCGGAAGCGCGACAGCGCATAGCCTGCGAGCGAGGAGAGCGCGGTGACGGCGACCGAGGTGGAGCCGGCGACGATCAGGCTGTTCTTGAAGAAGGTCGGGAAGGCGCTGTTCTCAAGGACGAAGCGGTAGTGATCCAGCGTCGCATGCGACGGCCACAGGCGCACGCCCTCGCTATAGAGCAGGTCGTTCGGCGTCACCGAGACCTTCAAAAGCCAGAACAGCGGAAACAGCGCGAAGACGATATAGGCGAGGATCGCCAGCCGGTGCGCGATGGTGAGGAGCAGTCTGCCGGTCACGGGGCTCAATCCTTCTCGATCAGGCGCTGGCGGATGATGACGATCACCATCGAATAGGCGAGCAGCAGGACGAGCAGCACCAGCGCGATGGCCGAGGCATAGCCGAAATCCAGCCGCCGGAAGGCCTGGGTGAAGATATAGCTCGCCACGATCTGGGTACGGTCAGCCGGGCCGCCATTGGTCATGACGATGATGAGATCGGCGAAATTGGCGATCCACACGGTTCTGAGCAGGATGGTGATGGCAATCGTCGGCGCCAGGAAGGGCAGCGTGATGGAGACGAAGCGCTGCAGCGGCCCCGCGCCGTCGATCTCGGCCGCTTCGTAGAGATCGCGCGGAATGGCCTGGAGCGCCGCCAGCAGGGTGATGGCGAAGAAGGGAATGCCCCACCAGACATTGGCGATGATCGGGCCCCACATGGCCAGATGCGGATCGGCCAGAATATTGTCGGGGGCGGAGAGGATGCCGAGCGCCGCCATCCAGTGCGGCAACGGGCCGATTACCGGATTGAAGAGCCAGGCCCAGTTGAGACCGGCCAGAAAGGTCGGCACGGCCCAGGGCAGGAAGACCAGCGCCTGGGCAATGCCGCGCCCGGCGAAAGGCTTGTCGAGCAGCAAGGCGAGGATGAGGCCGAAGAGGAATTGCAGGAAGACGGAGGCCCCCGTCCACCACAGCGTGTTGCGCAGCGCGCGATAGAAGGCCTGGTCCTGCGAGAGCGCCTGCAGGTGCTTCAGGCCGACGAAGCCGCCGGAGAAGGGATTGAGCAGCTGGATGTCGCGAAAGGCATAGGACAGGCCTAGGATGAGCGGCACCAGCATGACGGCGAGGATCAGGACGAGCACCGGCGCGCTGTAGAACCAGGGCTCGGCCGCATCGACGAAGCGGCGCAGCGCGGATTTGCCCGTGCGCGGGGATTGCACGGTCGGTGGATGGGACATGGAAGGCTCCTCGCGGGACGGTGACAGGCAGGGCCTCTGGATGCCGACCCCCGGCGCTTCGCCGCGCCGGGAGACGCCGCGGCCCGAAGGCGGCGGCGCAGACGGTGAGGCGCCCGGAGCGGCCATCGCTCCGGGCACGAGGGTCAGGCAATGCTTACTTGGAGGCCAGGAACTTCTGCTGGGCCTTCGTCATGTACTCGGCCCATTGCTTGGCCAGCTCCTCGGGCGTGATGTCGCCGAGCAGCGCTTCCTGCGAGGTCTTGATGACGAGCGAGTCCTTGAAGAAGGCGAATTCTTCCAGATAGGTCGGCATCTTGGTCGGCACGGCGTTCTTGTCGGCCAGCTCGTCGAACCAGCCCTTGAACTGCGGGCTGGCATAGAAGGGGTCCTTCTCGGCCGAGAGGTGCACCGGCAGCGCGCCGGTCTTCTTGTTCCACTCGATATTGCCTTCCGGCCCTTCCAGCGTCTCGATCAGCTTCCAGGAGAGATCCTTGTTGGCCGACGACGCCATCATCGACCAGCCGGCAAAACCAATGGTCGGGAAGGTCTTGCCGTCAGGGCCCTTCGGCATGGTCATGACGCCGAAATCCTCGGCCTTCATGCGCTGGGCAATGGCGATGAGCGCGTCCGGATCCTGATCGAGGAAGGCGCAGGTGCCGGAATAGAAGCCCGCGACGATCTCGTTGAAGCCCCAGTTGACGCTGTCCTTCGGGGCATAGCCGTTCTTGTAGAGATCGACGAGCCAGGTCAGGCCCTTGGTCCAGCCGGGGCTGTCGAAGGTCGACTTGCCGTCTTCGGTGAAGAAGGCGTTGGAGCCGGCCATGGAGGCGCCGAACATCACCCAGCCGTTCAGGCCCCCCGGGCCGCCGCGCAGGCAGTAGCCATATTTGCCCGGCAGGGCCGAGACTTTCTTGGAAGCTTCGGCAAAGGTGTCGAGCGTCCTCGGCGGCTCGGTCACGCCGGCCTGGGCGAGCAGCTTCTTGTTGTAGAACATGGCGCGCAGATAGAAGCCATAGGGCAGCATATAGGCCGTATTCTTGACGTCGCGGCCGAGCTCCAGCGCGCGCGGCGTCAGGCCGGCGGTATATTGCCACTTGGCGAGATAGGGCTCCAGGCTCTCCAGCATGCCGTTATTGGCATAGAGCGACAGCCAGGTGTCGGGCATCTCCATCACGTCCGGCACGTCGCCCGCCGAGACCATGGTCGCGAACTTCTGGAAGGCCTCGTTCCACGGCAGCGAGATGATCTCGACCTTGGTGCCCGGATTGGCCGCCTCGAACTTGGCAGTCAGGCTCTTCAGCGTTTCCGTACGCTCGGGGCTGGTGATGACTTCCACCAGTTTGAGCGTGGTATCGGCCAGTGCCGTCCCGGCCATCAGGGCGGTGAAGACGGCGGCGGCGATCAGTTTCTTCATTGTGCTGCTCCCGGTTTTTTTATGATGATGTCGTGAGGTAATCAGGCGGCCTTGCTTGCCGCCGAAATCGCGTCGGTGATGTCGCGCCACAGCGCTTCCGTGCCTTCGAGCCCGACGTGAAGGCGCACGGAGCGCGCGTCGATGCCGAAGGTGTGGGCGGAATTGGGCTGCGCCTTCTGCGCCAGCACCACCTCGCCCGGCACGATCAGGCTTTCATGCCCGCCCCAGGACACGCCCAGCTTGAAGAGCGTGAGGTGATCGGCGAAGGCGCGGATATCCACGCCGGGCTTGAAGATGAAGGAGAACAGGCCGGAGGTGCCGGTAAGCCCCGGCGGCAGGCGGTTGGCGAGGCCCGGATGGCAGACGGTCTCCACCACATCCAGCGCCTGCAGCCGGCCGGCAATCTCCAGCGCCGATGCCTGATGCGCCTTCATGCGCAGCGGCAGGGTGCGCAGGCCGCGAATGAGGAGCCAGGCATCGAAGGGCGACATTTTGGCCCCGAGATAGGGATAGGCCTCGGCCCTGAGGCGGTCGATCATTGCCTTGGAGCCGGCCACCACGCCGGAGACGACATCGCTGTGGCCGCCAAGATATTTCGAGGCCGAATGCAGCACGAGATCGACGCCGAGCGCGATCGGATTCTGGAAGATCGGGCTCGCCCAGGAATTGTCGATGACCGAGACGGCACCGTGCTTCCTGGCGATCGCCGCCAGCGCGCCGACATCATGGGCCTCCATGACCCAGCTGGTCGGGCTTTCGAGATAGAGCAGCTTGGCGCCGGCCATGGCCTTGTCCACCGCCGCCTCGTCGCGACCGTCGACATAGGTCACCTCGATCTGCAGGCGCTTCAGCAGCGTGCCGAACAGGCGGAAGGCATCGGGATAGACGTGGCGCACGGCCACGATCCGGTCGCCCGGGGCGACGAAGGAGAGCACGCTGGCCGAGATCGCGGCCATGCCGCTGGCAAAGCCCAGCGCATCCTCGGCGCCTTCCAGCTTCGCCAGCATCTCCTCGAACATGCGCACCGTCGGGTTGAGGCCGCGCGTATAGACCGGGCGGACTTTCTCGCCGCGATAGGTCGCCAGCATCTCTTCATAGCTCGAGAAGGTGAAGAGCGAGGTCTGCACGATCGGCGGCACCACGGCCTCGAAGGCGTGCGGAGCGTCATGCGCGACGATCAGCGAGGCGAGCTCTGAGGGGTCGAAGCCTTCAGTCATTGGGACATGTCCTTGATATCTTCCTCGACGATCGAGAGGATCTTGAGGGTTTCTTCCCGCGCGGCCTCGGCATCGCCTGCTACGATCGCGTTGAACAGCGTGCGGTGGAAGGGGAAGGAGCGGGCCGCGAAATCGGGGCGGTCGAACGGCTTGGACCAGAAGCGCTCGAAGCCCTCGCGCATCTGCTCCAGAAGCTGGCGAAACAGCGGGTTGTGGGTGGAATCATAGATGGAGAGGTGGAAGGCAAGGTCGGCCTTGCCGGAGGTGCCCTCGGCGAGGTGCACCGTCTCCATCTCCACCAGCCGCGCTTCCATGGTGGCGATATCGATCTCCGTGCGGCGGCGGGCGGCGGCCATGGAGGCCTCGATCTCGATGCCGCGGCGCACCTCCAGCGTCATCAGAAGCGCATCGCGCAGGCTCTGCGCGTCGATGGAGATCGGCATGTGCACGGTCGCCGCCGAAATCGGCTTCAAGAGATAGGTGCCGCTGCCCTTGCGGCTTTCGATGACGCCGAGCGCCTGGAACTTGCGCAGGACTTCGCGGATGGTCGAGCGGCCGACATTCAGCGCGACCATCATCTCCCGCTCGGTCGGCAGGCGCGATCCCGGCGCAAGACCGGCGCGCTCCACGAAATCCGACAGCGCCTTTTCCACCTGCACCACCCGGTCGGCCGGGGGAAGCGGCATGATCAACGCATCATTGGCGGATCTGGCCATGGCAGAAGACTCTCTGGAATTGGTCTGACATCTTACCTATGCATTGTTTTTCTCCGAGTTCAAGAGCCGGCTTTGAATGATGCAGGGATCGGGATCGGGCGGCCGCATGCGGGGTCCGCTTCGGTGATGTGGAAGCAAAGAAGATCGCAAAGACGGAGATGCGCGGGATCGCGCACTCACCCGCCGGGCACCTTCTGCCGTTTGCGGGCGAGCCGGCACCGCGCGATCCGCAACGAAAACAAGCACCTGACGAGCCCAGGAGGATCGTCAGATGCTTGCGCAATGTCAGGTGAAGGGCCGAAAGGCGGAGGAAGTCTCGTTCAGGCGGTCGGCACGGTTCCGCCGTCGATCACATGCTCGGTGCCCGTGATCGACGCGGCGCGATCGGAGGCCAGGAAGGCGATCAGATCGGCGACCTCTTCCGGCCGGGCCGGACGCCCCAGCGGTATGCCGCCAAGCGCGTTCATGATCACCTGCACTGCCGCGTCGTAGCTGATGCCGGCTTCCGCGGCGATGCGCAGGGCGAGGCCGTTCTGCCCGGGATCGGCGATCCAGCCGGGCGCCACCCGCACCACCCGGACCCCTTTCGGGGAAACCTCCTTGGAGAGGCTCTTGCTGTAGGTGTTGAGCGCCCCCTTGGCCGAGGCATAGCCGGTCGTCGCTTCCGGCAGCGGCAGGTTCCGCTGGATCGACGTGACGTGAAGGACCACGCCGCGTCCCTGCGCGATCATTCCGGGAAGCAGCGCGCGATCCAGCCGGACCGCGGGAAAGAAATTGAGCGCGAACTCCTTGTCCCATTCCGCATCGGTAAGCGCGGCAAAGCCACCTGACGGGGCAGAAGAGCCGCCGAGCATATTGACGAGGATGTCGAGCCCTCCGAATTCCGCCTGCACCGCCTCCACGACCGCCTGGACGCCGTCCGTCGTCGTCAGATCGGCGGCGACAAAAGCTGCGCCGGAGAGATCGGCGGGCTTTTTGCGCGCCGTGGTCAGCACGCGCGCGCCGAGCTGCCGGAACAGCGCGACCGTGGCAGCGCCCGCACCCGATGTGCCTCCGGTGATCAGGGCGCGGCGGCCCTCAAGGCTGAGAAACGGCGTCACAGGGTGATCTCCAGTTCGGCGATCCTGTCGCCCGAAAGGACGAAGGAGAAGCTGAAATCGAGCGGGCTGCCGGGAAAGGTGCCGGCGACATGGGCCATCACCCGGGTCCTGCCCTCGTCGCTCGCCAGCGAGAAGGGCTCGGCCGTGTAACTGTAGAGCTGGCCGGTCTCGACCCTCCATGCCCGGATCGCCTCGCGTCCGCGATGGATCTTGCGCTCGTCCTTGACGATTCCCGCCTCGGTGAAGACGGCCGCGACAGCGTCCGGACTGCCTTCCCGGTCTGCGGCGAAATAGGCCTCGATGGGTTTGGGTAACTCAATGGTCATGCGGCTCTCCTGTGGGTATCCCGGTCTTTTCGGCTGCGGTTCGGCCCGCATCCGCGATCGACTGGCCCAAAGGTAGATCAGCGCCATTGACGTGATAATCAGGATAAAACAGGATGAGGCGTTACGAAAAGAGGGACAATGGCCCGCGCCGTTCTTGCCGATCTCGATGCCGTTCTCGCCATCGCCCGTCTCGGATCCTTCCGGGCCGCGGCGCTCGATCTCGGCATGTCGACCACGGCGCTCAGCAACGCCATCGGCAAGCTCGAGCAGCGCCTGGGTATCCGCCTGTTCAACCGCACGACCCGAAGCGTTTCGCTGACAGAGGCGGGACGAACCCTGGTCGAGCGGGTCGGGCCAGCGATGACCGATATCCATGATGCGATGCAGGCGGCGCGATCCCTTCAGGAGGTGCCGGCCGGCACCCTGCGCATCAACGCCTTTGCAACGGCCGCCCGGGAAGTCATGGCGCCGCTCATCCTCTCCTTCCTCAGGCGCTATCCGCAGGTGCATATCGATCTCGTCACCGAGGGACGGATTGTCGACATCGTCGCGGCCGGCTTCGACCTCGGCCTGAGGCCTGCCGATCTCGTGCCCGCCGACATGATCGCCGTTCCACTGGGGCTGAGGCGCAGCAATGCGGTGGTCGCCTCGCCGGAGTTCCTGCGAGTCCATGGCGTGCCGGCCGTGCCGGCCGATCTTCACCGCTTTCGCTGCATCCGCGCCCGCCTGCCCAACAATGCGCTGTTTCGCTGGAAATTCGAGAAGGACGGGGAAGCCCTCCAGATCGACGTCCAAGGCGCGATTACGCTGGACGAGTCGAGCCTGGTGCGGATCGCCGCGCAAAGCGGCATCGGCATCGGCTATGTGATGGAGGCGGATGTGCGCGAAGACATCGCGGCCGGACGGCTGGTGCGCGTGCTGGAGGACTGGACGCCCGAGCTGGCGCCGCTGGCGCTCTATTATCCGGGCCGGAAAAACCCGCCGGCCGCCTTCACCGCCTTCCTTCAGGCAGCGCGTGCCTTTGCAAATCCCTGATCGCACGGACAGGAGGGCTTCAACCTAAAAGCGGAAGCGGTTTTCGGTCCGGCGCACAAACGAAAATCCGGCCGGGAGGACGACGCCGTCTCCCGGCCGGGGGTTCGCTCTCGCTGCCGATCAGCTCCAGGCGTGCAGCGGCGGCTTTTCGCCGTTGAGGAAATAATTGCCGAGGATGGCATATTTCCAGCGGACCGGATCGTGCAGCGTGTGGGTGCGGGCATTGCGCCAATGGCGGTCCAGCTGATGCTCGGCGAGCGTCGAGCGGGTGCCGGCCAGTTCAAAGAGCTTGTTGGTGGCGGCAATGGCGATCTCGGTCGAGAGCACCTTGGCCTGCGCCGTGACGATCTGCGCCTCGGCCACCGTCTCGGCATTGGGATCGAGGATCGCGCGGTCGATCGCGTGCCCGGCCTTCTCCAAGAGCGCCTGGGCGGCGTGCAGCCGCAGCGTCAGGTCGCCGATGGCCTGGATCGTGTAAGGGTCCTGCCAGGCGTGCTCCAGGCCGCTGTCCACCCAGGCGCGGCTCTTGCTGCGCACGAAGGCGATGGTCTCGTCGATGGCGGCCTGGGCGATGCCGGTATCGACCGCGACCTGAATGATCTGGAAGATGGCGCCGTCGGCCGTCGGCACCTCATAGCCCTTGTAGCCGGGCACCAGATGCGTCTTTGGCACACGGACATTGTCGAGAATGACGGTGCCCGACAGCGTCGTGCGCTGGCCGAAGGAGGACCAGTCGTCGATCACGGTCAGGCCCGGCGCATCGCGCTCGGCGATCGCGTACCAGGCGCGGCCCTGATCATCGAGCGCGACGATCGGCACGAGATGGGCGAGCAACGCCCCGGAAGAGTAGAATTTCTGCCCCTTGACGATGACATGGTCGCCATCATCGATGAAGCGCGTCTCGAAATCGACCGCGCGCTTGGAGCCGAATTCGGAGAAGGCATTGCCGAAGCGCACGCCCTTCAGCACCTCGCCGAACAACAGCCGCTGCTGGGCCTCGTCGGAAACGGTGCGGATGGCCGCGACCACGCCGAGATGGTTCTGGGCGATCTGGCCGATCGAGCTGTCGGCAGCCGAGACGATCTCGATCACCTTGGCGAGCGTGGCATAGGAGACCTCCGGCCCGCCAAAGGCCTTGGGCACGTTGATCGACCACAGCCCGCTCTGGGAGAAGGCATCGAGTTCCTTGAACGGCCAGATGCGGTCGCGGTCGCGCGCGGCGGCACCGGGGGCGATCTCGCTGGCGAGCTGTCTGGCGACCGCGATCGCCTCGGCATCGTCGCGGATGATATGGGCCGGCGTCACCGGCTTGGGGAAGGCCGGCACGCCGACGGCGGCGTCCTTGGTGTTGACGGTGTTCACGGTCATGGCATCGCTCCTTGGGTGGTTTCGATGGATGGGGTCAATGGGCCGCAAGGCCGGTCGGGGCGGCCTTCTGGCCGAGATAGAAGGCGCGCACATCGCCGCGCGCCTTCAGCTCACGGGCGTCGCCCTCCAGCACGGTCCGCCCGTTTTCCAGGATGACGGCGCGGTCGGCATAGGTGAGCGCGATCGCGGAATTCTGCTCGGCGACGAGGATCGACAGGCCCTCTTGTGTGTTGAGCCGGCGCAGCGCGCGGAAAATGTCCTGCACGACGATGGGGGCGAGCCCCATGGAGGGCTCGTCGAGGATCAGCAGGCGCGGGCGCGCCATTAGCGCCCGGCCGATCGCCGTCATCTGCTGTTCGCCGCCGGAGGTGAGGCCGGACAGCGCCCGCCGCTTGTCCCTGAGGCGCGGAAACCAGCTGTAGACCCGCTCCAGATCCTCGGCGATCTCGGCCCGGCTCGCGCTGCGGCCAAGACCGCCGGAGACGAGGTTTTCCTCCACGGACAGCGATTTGAAGCAATGGCGCCCCTCCAGCACCTGCACCAGGCCCGCGCGCACCAGCGCCGCCGGACTGCGGCTCAGCACCGTCTCGCCCTGGTAGCGCACCGCGCCTTCCGTCACTTGCCCGCGCTCGGCCGGCAGCAGGTTGGAGATGGCCTTGAGCGTCGTGGTCTTGCCGGCGCCGTTTCCGCCGAGAAGCGCGAGGATCTCGCCCTCGGCCAGCGACAGGTCGACGCCGTCGAGCGCGGTGATGGAATGGCCGTAGGTGGCCTTGAGGCCGGTGACCTCGAGAAGCTTGGGT
The DNA here is from genome assembly GCF_001938945.1 of Xaviernesmea rhizosphaerae. Lineage (GTDB taxonomy): Bacteria > Pseudomonadota > Alphaproteobacteria > Rhizobiales > Rhizobiaceae > Xaviernesmea > Xaviernesmea rhizosphaerae. The sequence goes on along the minus strand of NZ_MKIO01000027.1, from coordinate 79,724 downwards.
GCTCCGGTCATGCCGACGATCCTTTCTTCCGTAAAACGGCGGGGAATTTAGGCGCCGGCAGGAGAGAAGACCCTGCCGGCTGCCTCTTCACGCGGAACCTCTCCGCGCGGAACAGGGCGTCAGTTGACGGCGCCTTCCGCGTCCGCAGCCGTGCGGATCTTGATGCCCTTCTCGGCGGCATAGGCCTCGGAGGATTTCTCGATGATCGGGCGCAGCAGGGCCCAGTCGGGGGCGATCCAGTCGGAGACGACGTTCCACTTCTTGCCGTCCCATTGCTGGAAGGTCACGTAGCCATTGCCCTCGTGATTGTCCCAGGTGACGTTGATGGAGTGGAACAGGTCCTTGGCGCCCAGCGCCTCGACGCGGGCCGGATCGAGCTGCAGATGCTCGAAGCCCCAGCGCACCTCGTCGCCCGTCAGCGTCCGCTTGCCGAACTTCGCCTGGGCGATGCGGATCGCCTCGACATTCAGGATGCCGTTGACGATGCCGAGATTGTGGTAGACCGAGCCAATGCGCTTCTTGTCTTCCAGATTGCCCTTGCCCTGATCGTAGAGCGTCTTCACGATCTCCTTGACGACGGGATATTCGGCGCCGGAGGCCTGGGTGGTGATGGCGGTATAGCCCTTGGCGGCATCGCCGGCCGGGATCACGTCTTCCTCGGAATTCGACCAGACATTGCCGATGATGTGATCGACGGGGAAGCCGGTCTTGGCCGCCGTCTTCAGCGCCACCGGGTTCATCACGCCCCAGCCGCGCAGCACCACATAGTCGGGCTTGGCGCGGCGGATGGTCAGCCATTGGCTCTGCTGCTCGTTGCCGGGATGCGGCACCTCGATCTGCTGCAGGGTGAAGCCGTATTTCTGCGCGAGCAGCTCGTAGATCGGGATGGTTTCCTTGCCATAGGGCGAGCCGTGATAGAGCACCACGATCTTCTTGCCCTTCAGCTTTTCCAGGCCGCCTTCCTTGGAGGCGATGTAATTCACGATGCCGGAGGTCTCGCTATAGGGGTTGAGCAGCAGCGGAAAGACGTAAGGAAAGACGCGGCCATCGGTGGAATCGGTGCGGCCGTGGTTGATGGTGATCAGCGGCACCTTGTCGGCGGTGATCCGGTCGATCATGGCATAGGCGATGCCGACCGAGAGCGGGTTCCAGGCGGCGATGCCCGGATGGCTCTTCAGCCGCTCATAGGCCTCCACCCCGCGCTCCACCTCATATTGCGTCTCGGCCTCCGACCAGGTCAGCTTCACGCCGTTGACACCGCCGTCGCGGGTGTTGATCAGGTTGAGATAGTCGATGAAGCCGCCGAAGAATCCGGTGCCGCCGGCCGCATAGGGGCCGACGCGGTAGCTCTGCAGCGGAAAGTGCTGCTCGTCGGCGAGCACCTGCGGCGCGGTCACCGCCAGGGCGGAAAGGCTGATGCCGGCGGCCAGCGCGGCGATCTTGATCTTGGACATCAGGCTCATGTCAGGCAAGGCTCCTCTGTTCGGCAGGGCGGTGCGCGCCGCTGCCGTGGGGTGTTAGGGTTTGGATGTCGGTCTGTCGGTGGGGCGGCGCTTTGACGCCCCTCTTTCTCAAGCCCGTCCGAAGACGGCCGCGAAACGGTGCCTGAGCCGGTCCAGAAGGGCCGAGAGACCATCCGGCTCCAGGATCAGGAAGGCGATGATCAGCGCGCCGAGCACGATGCGCTGGGTCATGTCGAGCACGCCGGAATCGAAGATGTCGCCGAAGACAAAGGCGCCGGCCCGCGACAGGACGAGCGGGAAGACCACGATCAGCCCGGCGCCGAGAAAGGCGCCGCGAATGGTGGCAAGGCCGCCGATGATGACGATGAACAGGATCTGGAAGGAGCGGTCGAGATTGAAGCCGGCCGGCTCCACCGTGCGCAGATAGGCGAAGGCCCAGAGCGCGCCGGCGACCCCGATGATGAAGGAGGAGACCGCGAAGGCGAGCAGCTTGGTCTTCAGCACCGGCACGCCGATAATGCGCGCCGCCGTCTCATTGTCCCGCACGGCGATCAGGTTGCTGCCGGTCTGCGAGGTCACCAGGCGATGGGCGAGGAAGGTCAGCACGGTGACAATCGCAAGCGCGAAGAGATAGCGCCCGACCGGCCCCTCAAAGGAGAGGCCCGCGATGGTCAGCGGCGGCGCATCGATCACGCCGGAGGCGGAATTGTTGGAGAACCAGGAGAATTTCGTCAGCACCCATTGAACGAAAAACTGCGCGGCCAGCGTCGACACCGCCAGATAGAAGCCGCGCAGGCGCAGGCTCGGCAGGCCGAAGACGATGCCCACCGCCGCCGCTGAGAGGCCTGCCAGCACCAGGCTGACGATCAGCGGCAGGTCCTCGACCCGCAGGTTGAAATTATAGGCCGCAAACGCGCCGACGGCCATGAAGGCGGCGGAGCCGAGCGAGACCTGGCCCGCATAGCCCGTCAGGATATTGAGCCCGACGCCGGCGAGGCTGAGCGCCAGGAAGGGCAGGAGCAGCGCCTCGAACACATAGGACGAGCCGACGAAGGGCACGACGCCATAGGCGACGACGAGAAGCGCGGCGATCCCCAGCGCCTTCGGTGTCAGGACAAGGCCGGCGGACGACGGAAGAGGAAGCGTGATGATGCTCATGGGTCACACTCTTTCGACGAGCTTCTGGCCGAACAGGCCGGAGGGACGGATGAGGAGGAAGGCGAGCGCCACGACATAGGCGAACCAGCTTTCGATGCCGCCGCCGAAGTAATCGCCGAGATAAACCTCCGCGAGCTTCTCCGATGCGCCGATCAGCAGGCCGCCGAGGATGGCGCCGAGGATGCTGTCGAAACCGCCGAGCACCAGCACGGGCAGCGCTTTCAGCACCACCAGCGACAGCGAGAACTGCACCCCGAGCCGCGCGCCCCAGAGCAGGCCGGCGACGAGCGCGATCAGGCCGGCGGCCGCCCAGACGCTGGCCCAGATCCAGGGCAGCTTCAGCCCCACGGCGAGCGCCGCCAGCTGGTCGTCGGCCACCGCGCGGAAACCGAGCCCGATGCGGGTATAGCGGAAGAAGGCCGAGAGCAGGCCGACCATGGCCGCAGCCGTCAGCGCGGCAAAAACGTCGAACTGGCTGATGAAGACGCCGGCAATGTCATAGGGCACATCCTCGATGCCGAGATCGAGCGCATGGACCTGCGTGCCCCAGAGCAGTTGCGCCGCGCCTTCGATGATGTAGGAGAGGCCGAGCGTGGCCATGAACAGCGTAATCGGCGGCTTGTTGGTCAGCGGACGCAGCACTGTGCGCTCGATGGCGATGCCGATCACCACCATGATGGCGAACGTGACGAGGAAGGCGAGCGCGAAGGGGACGCCGCGCTCGACCAGGCTGACAAAGGTCAGCGCGGCGAAGAGCAGCAGCGCGCCTTGCGAGAAATTGAGCACGCCCGAGGTCTTGTAGATCAGCACGAAGCCGATCGCGACCAGCGAATACATGACGCCGGACAGGAGCCCGCCGACGAGCACCTCGGTGAAGAACAATCCGTCGAAGCCGGCCATCAGATCCCGTCCCCGTTTTCGTTTTCCGGCGCGACGCCGAGATAGGCGTCGATGACCTTCTGGTCGGCGGCGATCTCGGCCGGCGCGCCATCGGCGATCTTGCGGCCGTAATCGAGCACGGCGATGCTGTCGGACAGCGCCATGACGATGCCGATATCATGCTCGATCAGCACCACCGTCAGGCCGAATTCGCGCCGCGCGGCGGCGATGAATTCCGCAAGCTCGTTCTTCTCCGTCACCGTCATGCCGGCCATGGGCTCGTCGAGCAGCAGGAGGCGCGGTTCGGCGGCCAGCGCCCGGGCGAGCTCGATGCGTTTGAGCACGCCATAGGGCAGCGCGCCGGCCAGACGGTCGGCATAGGCGTCGAGATGCAGGAAGGCGATCAGCTGCCGGGCGCGTTCGCGCGCCGCCTCCCGCTCGCGCCGGGCCGCCGGCAGGCCGGCGATCTGCGACAGGAACGAGGTGCGGCTGCGATAGGCGCGGCCGGTGGCGATGTTGTCGATCACGCTCAGCCCCTTGAACAGCGCCAGATTCTGGAACGTCCGGGCAATGCCGAGCGAGGCCAGACGCTCAGTCGGCACCGAGCGCAGGCGCCTGCCATCGATCGCCACCGAGCCACGATCCGGGCGGTAGATCCCGCTGATGACATTGATGAGCGAGCTCTTTCCCGCGCCGTTGGGCCCGATGATCGCCTTGATCTCGCCGGAACGAACCGAAAGATCCACGCCCGACAGCGCGGTGACACCGCCGAAGGACAGGGTGATGTCCTCAAGCGCCAGCACCGGCGCGGGGCCGGTCGCTGCCTGCCGCTCGCGCTGAGCGCTGCGCTCGGCCGACCTGTCGAGCAGATGCTCGACGATCTCGGACGGCAAGGGCAGGCTGCCGAAATGCGAAAAGGCGGGCAGAAATGGGCTCATGTTTCGCTCAACAGTTCTGGTTCGGTTGCTCATGTCCCGCCGCTCGCCTTGCGTGAGGGCGCAGGGGCGAGCGGGCCTCGATCGTTTGCGGCTATGCGGCGCCCCGCAGGCAAGCCGCGCCCGGTCGCGGCATCGGGTGATGCCACGTCGTTCGTCGCCTTTCCTGTCTTTGACTGTGTTGGGGGGTGCCGGTCCTGGGCGCCAGACGTTTGCCAGCGCCCGGAAGGTCCCGGGCCTATTCGGCCGCGATCGCCGCCGTCGCTTCCTGCTGCTCGAGCTCGCGCACCAGCGGAATGACATGCTCGCCGAAATAGGCGACTTCCTCCTGGAAGTGCAGGAAGCCGAGCAGGATCAGGTCGGCGCCCGCGCGCTTCAGCGCGACGATGCGTTCGGCCACCTGGCGCGGCGTGCCGATCAGGTTGGAGCGGAAGCCGTCATTATACTGCACCAGATCCTCGAAGGAGGATTTCGCCCAGTTGCCTTCGCCCTCGGGCGAGGCCTTGCCGGCATTCTTCACCTCATGGCCGAAGGCGTTGACCGCCTCGGGATTGGCCTTCTCGACGATTTCGTTCAGAACGGCGCGGGCCTCTTCCTCGGTCTCGCGCACGATCGCGAAGGCATTGACGCCGATCTTGACGGCGTGGCCGTTTTCCTTCGCCTTTTCCCTGATATCGTCCACCTGCTTGGCCAGACCCTCCGGCGTGTTGCCATTGGTGAAGTACCAGTCGGAGACGCGGACCGCCATGTCACGCGCGGCGCGCGAGGAGCCGCCCTGGAAGATTTCCGGCTGCGGATCGATCGGCTTCGGCTTCAGCGAATAATTGTCGAAGCGGTAGAAATCACCGCGGAAGGTGAAGTTGTCTTGTGTCCAGATCCCGCGCAGCGCCCGGATGAATTCCTCGGAGCGGCGGTAGCGCTCGTCATGGTCGAGCCAGTGCTCGCCGATGGCCTTGAACTCGCCGCGGAACCAGCCGCTGACCACGTTGACGGCGATACGGCCATTGGTCAGATGGTTGATGGTGGCGATCTGCTTGGCGGCCAGCGTCGGGTTCCAGGGGCCCGGCAGGATGGCGGCAATCACCGTCAGCTTCGTCGTTGCCGCCGCCAGCGCATGGCTGAAGGAGACCGACTCGTGCTGATACTCCGCGCCATAGCCGGCGGTGAAACGGATCTGGCTCAGCGCATAGTCGAAGCCCGCCTTTTCGGCGATCCGGGCCAGCTCCCTGTTATAGTCGATGGTCCAGGAGGTACGCTGCTCGATGTTCGAGATCACCAGGCCGCCGGAAACATTCGGCACCCAGTAAGCGAATTTCAGCGCGTCTCGATTGCTCCAGGTCATGTCAGATTCTCCCTTGGATAAAGAATGGGCGGGCTGCGCGGGCGGCCGGCCTATGGATGCACCAGATCTCTGCTGTCCTTCTGGACCGTCCCGAAAGGCCGGACCGGCTTCCCGTCGGGCTGCGCGGCCGGACCCAGCCGCCCGGCGAGCGCCTGCACCTCTTCCGCGACGCGCTCGACACGGGCGGCGACGGCGTCATTGACGAGGCGGTGATCGACGAAATCGGCGACCGTCGCATAGATCGAGGTTGGGACGACGATGGTGTTGAAGAAGGCGAAGAGCGGGCGCAGCTGATGGTCGATCATCAGCCCGTGCAGCGGCGTGCCGCCGGTGGCGGCTAGCACCACGATCTTGCCGGAAAACAGCCGGTAATCCACCAGATCGAACAGATGCTTGAGCGCTCCGGTGTAGGACGCGCGGTAGACCGGCGACGCCACGATCAGGACGTCCGCCGTCTCGACCTTGTCGATGATCGCCCGACCCTCGGCATCCAGCCCGTCGCTTTTCAGCGCCCGAAACAGCACGGGGGCCGCATCAGCCAGATCCACCCGATCGACCGGGGCGGACAGACGCCGGCTGACGGCATCCGCCAGGATGGTGACCACATCCCCCGTGCGCGATGGCTTGCTTGTGCTGCCGTTGATGGCGACAATGTTCATGAGCGTCTCCTGTTGTGACAATTATCTATAGATTTTGTGGTAAAACAAATTCGGCCGTTCTAAATCGACGGCGCGGCCCGCGTTTATTTTTCGCGACGCGGCGTCCGCGTGAAAAATGCAGGCTGCCGATGGCGATCGGGCGTCATGGCGCGTGGGCATGGCGCGGCGGGACGGGGCTCTGGGGGGGGGGGGGGCTTTGGAGGCTGCGGCGGCGGTCACCGGCTCGCCCCAGCAGAGGGCCTGCGCCAACGGCAGGCGGCCGCAGGGTCACGGCGGTGCTCCAGGTCAGTTTGGCTGTCGGGAGAGGCGCAACAAGTGGCCGTAGCGGCCATGCAAAGCCACTGGCGTCAGGTCGGGCCGAAAGAAGGACGCATCGGTTCCGGCGCTTCGCCCGGTGCGATCAGGCCGGCATTCTCCGGCGCTGGGGCACAATCCATGCGGACGCTTGCCAGCAGATGCGGTGGCCGAAACGGCCTTCGACGATCCGCAGGTTCAGCGGATCGTCGATAAGCGGCACCTAGGGCCACCTGCGACCGGAGGAATCGCGCGGGCGCAAGCCTGACCGCGCCGAGCCTCGGACCAAAAAGTGGGAACCGCTTTTCGGAGAACGCCGATGCAAAAACGAGATGCTCTCGGATGTGCGCGGCGATCCGGTTGAGGTCGGAGGCTCACGCCCCCGCCCCTGCCCGGCGGGCCTTCAGCGAAAGCTCGACCTTGATGGTCGGCGCCAGCCATTCGCCCTTGGCGTCCTGCTGCTGGCCGAGCTGGAAGGTGGCGCGGTCGAGCTCGGCCGTGCCGGTGACGGTGGCGGTGCCGTCGGGGGCCTGCTCGAAGGTAAAGGGCAGCGCGATCGGAGCGGTGACAGATTTCAGCGTCAGCGTGCCCTTGGCGAGATAGCCCGTCTCCGTCTTCGCGAAGCTTGTGAGCTCGACACGCGCCTTCGGGAAGGCGGCCGTGTCGAAGCCATCGGCCCCGGCGAGGTTGGAGCGGATAAACGCGTCGTCGATGGTGATCGAGGCCGTGTCCACGGTCACCTCGGCGCGAGCCTGGGCAAGCTGGGCGGGATCGAAATTGACGGCGGCGTCCCAATTGCCGACCGTGCCGGTGACGGTCTTGCCGGAGAAGGTGACGGAATAGCCGAGCTTGGAGGCGGCCTTGTCGATGGCCCAGCCGGCAGCGGAGGGCGCGGCGGCTGCCGCAGGGGCTTGGGCCGGGGCCTGCGCAAGCTGGGCGGCAGGCGCGGGGGCAGCGCCCGAGCGGCCGATGGCGACGCCGCCGCTGAGGAATGCCACGGCGGCAGCGGCGGCGACCGGCAGGGCGATCAGCGCGGCCTGCTGGCGGTGCAGCCCGCCAATCGGCAGCATGCGCGAGAAGGAGGGCGCGCGGTCGATGATCGAATGCTTGAGCGCGCCGGCGACATGCAGGCCGATCAGCACCACGAAGGAATAGGCCAGCACCGCATGCGCGGTCTCGATGACTTCATGGCCCTGATGGTTCAGCAGGAAGGCCGGCAGCGGCAGGTTGGGCCAGGGCAGCGCGTCCGACAGCATCAGCAGCGTCGGGATCTTGGTGGTGGACCCCGAGACGAGAATCCAGCCGGAAAGCGGCACAGCGATCATCAGCGCATAGAACAGCCCGTGCACAAGGCCGGCCAGCGCGGCTTCGGCGCGCGGCATCGGCCCATGGGCCGGCGGCGGATTGAACAGGCGCCAGGCAATGCGCGCCAGCGTCAGCGCGAGGATGGTGATGCCCACCGTCTTGTGCCACTGGATCAGGCTGAAGCGCATGTCGCGCGGGAAAATCTGGAGCTGGCTCATCGAAAAGCCGACGGCCAGCTGGAAGAAGATGGCGAGCGCAATGGCCCAATGCAGGATCATCGCCCCGGCATTGTAGCCTTCGATCCGGCCGCTCGTCGGATGGGAAGAACGCATCGGTCTCTCCTGGAGCTTGTCCGGCCGCGCGAGGCATCGGGCGGGGCAGCGGACGGTTCGTGAAAGGATGGGGATGGAGGCCGCGCAGGCCCGTCAGACAGGCCGCGCGTCGGCGCGGCGGAGGGCAGATGCCCCGGCCTGTCTCACGACCGGGGCATCTGTCATTTCAGGCTTACTGAGCGACGAATTCCGATTCGATCGTCAGCTTGACGTCGTCGCCGACCGGGCCGACCAGCGTGGTGACGCCGAAGTCGGAGCGCTTGATCGTGCCGGTGGCGGAGAAGCCGACGGTGGGCTTCTTGCTCATCGGATGCGGGTTCAGCGCGGCGTTCAGCTTCACGTCGAGCGTGACGGGCTTGGTCACGCCGTGGAAGGTCAGGTCGCCGGTCACCGTGCCGGTGTCCTTGCCCGTCGTCTTGATCTCCTTGGAAACGAAGGTGATCTTGTCGAACTTGGCGGCGTCGAAGAACATCTCGCTGGCGATTTCGGCGTTGAAATCCTTGCCGGCGGCGCCGTCATTGGTGTCGACCGACTTGGGATCGACGGTCACTTCCAGCTTGGACTTGGCCGGGTCCTTCGGGTCCAGCTGCAGCTTGGCGTCGATGCTGTCGAAGCGGCCGATATAGTGAGACAGGCCGAAGTGGCTGACGCTCCACAGGAGGTTGGTGTGGGCCTTGTCGGCGACATAGGTGCCGGCCGGAACGTCGATCGTCTGCGCGCTGGCGGCAGAAGCCGTGAGAACGAGCAGGGCGGCGGCGAAGGCGGTTTTCAGGCGCATGAGGTCTTTCTCCGTTAGGGATAACTGTCCCGACGAAGGCCTACGCCATTTTGTCGCAGCGCAAAACCGGCCGCAGCGCAACGCACTGTTCACTCCATGAAGACGATGACCGGAATAAGGTCATCTATATCACGACAGTCTCACGCCTTCGTGTAGAGCGGCAGAAGCCCGGTTTCAGGCCGGAAACCGGGTTTTCGGCGGCGATAAGCCAAGCGGAGGCAGGCGGATCGCAGCCTTCCCGACAGGATGCGCGCAGGGTGCCGGCATGCGCAGAGCGACAGGACCTCACAAATCTTTGAACGCCGCCCGCCTGAAACGCGATGGACGGCGCTTACCCAGGCTGGCCGCGCGCTGCCCTCCGCCCCATGCGCGCGGCAAGGAAATCGATCAGCACCCGCAGCCGCGCCGGCATGGAGGGACCGCCGAGGAAAACGGCCTGGATCGGCTCGCGGTCGCCGGGGTTGAACGCCTCCAGGAGCGGCACGAGCCGGCCGGCGGCCAGGTCTTCCTCGATGTGGAAGTTGCCGACCCGGGTGATGCCGACGCCCTGAAGCGCCAGCTGCACCAGGGTCTCGCCATTGTTCGCCAGAATATTGCCGCTCACGCTCAGCAGCCGTTCTCGACCTTCCTCGCGAAAGGGCCAGCCAGGCTCGGCGCGGCGGAAACTGAAATCGAGGCAATTGTGCCGCGCGAGATCGGCCGGCACCTCCGGCCGCCCATGCCGGGCGAGATAGGCGGGAGAAGCCACCACGGTGCGGCCCGTCTCGTCCAGCCGCCGCACCGTCAGCGGGCCATCCGGCAGCGGGCCGAAGCGGATGGCGAGATCCGCCTGCCCGCCGATAATATCGGCCACCTGGTCGCTGAGGTCGATTTCCACGGTGATGCCGGGGTGCTGTTCGGCAAATTCGCCGAGCAGCGGCACCACCACCAGCCGTCCATGGGCGGATGCGGCGCTGACCCGCACGCGGCCGCGCGGCGCGGCCTGATCGGCAATCGTGCTCTCGGTCTCCTCGAGGTCGGCGAGGATGCGCCGCGCCGCCTGGGCATAGGCCTCGCCCTCCGCAGTGGGAGTGAGCCGGCGGGTGGTGCGCAGCAGGAGCCTGACGCCGAGCCGCGCCTCCAGCCGCGCCACAATGCGGCTGACGGCCGACGGCGTCAGCGACAGCGCACGCGCGGCGGCCGAGAGATTGCCCGTCTTGATGACTGTCAGGAAGACATGCATGTCGCCTGCCCGGTCGATCCTGTCCCGCTGCATTTATGATCTCCACGCACAGATGCTGGTCCGATTATCCCACTACTGCGCCCTGTTGCAGCGCGCCATATGCTGGGACGGAATAAATCATGCGCCGCCTGCATAGACATCATCGTCCGGGCGGGCGGCGCGTCTCCATCTGGATCCGCAGCGGCGCGGCGAAAGCCGCACACCGTTTTCGCAACCCCGCTCCGGGCCCTCCCCCTCGGAGGCGGCTTCCCGCTCCCGGCATTTCGCCCGGCGGGGCCTGCCTCCCTCTCGAGAAGGATCATTCCATGATCAATCCCTCCCTCTTGGCGCTGGCCATCGGCGCCTTCGGCATCGGCGTCACCGAATTCACGCCCATGGGCATGCTGCCGCTGATCGCGGGCGATCTCGGCGTATCGATCCCTGCCGCCGGCCTGCTGGTCAGCGCCTATGCGCTGGGCGTGCTGATCGGTGCGCCGCTGATGACGCTCGCCTTCGCCCGCACCGGCCGCCGGCGCCTGCTGGTCGGGCTGATGGGCATCTTCACGCTCGGCAATCTCCTGGCGGCGCTGTCGACATCCTACGAGATGCTGATGGTGGCGCGCATCGTCACCTCCTTCAATCATGGCGCCTTCTTCGGCGTCGGCTCGGTTGTGGCCGCCAGCGTGGTGCCGGCGGAGAAGCGGGCCTCGGCCGTCGCGGCAATGTTTTCCGGCCTGACCATCGCCACCGTCGGCGGCGTGCCACTGGCGGCATGGGTGGGCGAGGCGCTGGGCTGGCGCGCCGCCTTCTGGGGCATTGCCGCCATCGGCGCGCTCGCCATGCTGGCGCTGCGCCTGTCGCTGCCCGTTCTGCCGGCCGAAAAGGGCGGCGACATCAGGCGCGAGCTTGCCGTGGTCACCCGCGGCCCGGTTCTGGCCGCCCTTGCGCTCACGGTCCTTGGCGCCAGCGCCATGTTCACGGTGTTCACCTATATCGTGCCGATCCTGACGACCGAAACGGGCGCCTCCGCCGGCTTCGTCACCGCCATGCTCGTGATCTATGGCCTGGGGCTGACGGCGGGCAACTGGGTGGGCGGGCGCTTCGCCGACCGCTCGGTGGATGGCACGCTGGCGGCGTCGCTGGCCGGGCTGGTGGTGGTGCTCCTGCTGTTTGCCGGGCTGGCAGGCTCCGCGGGTGCTGCCGCCGTGCTGATCTTCCTCTGGGGCATTGCCAGCTTCGCTCTGGTGCCGCCCTTGCAGATGCGGGTGATGGAAGAGGCTGGCGCGGCACCGAACCTCGCCTCGGCGCTCAACATCGGCGCCTTCAATCTCGGCAATGCCGTGGGAGCAGCCGCCGGCGGGCTGGTGATCGATGCCGGGCTCGGCACCGCCATGGTGCCCGTCGCCGGCGCGGCCATGGCGCTGGCCGGCCTCCTGTTCCTCGCCCTCTTGCGCCGCCGCGCGCCGGCCCGGGTCGCGGGGCAGGCCTGCTGAGTCTATCCTTTCCGACAGCGCTTCGCCCTCCGGCCGGACGGAGACCGGAACCGTATTTGACAGTGCCGCGCCTGCGAGATCAGGCGCGGCACTGTCACGTTTGGGAAGAGGCGAGTACGCCATCCCACAGCCCCATGCCGCCCTTGTGGCCAAAGGCAAGGAATGTCGTGGCGAAGACAGGATGACGCCTGCCGCGTTCGCGCCTTGACGGTGGCAGGGCGGACATGGTCGAACCAGAGGGCCCAACCGACGGCGCGGGGTGAACCACCCTGGCGGGTTCGCCATGCTGGCAGGAGATCGGCGGGGAGAGATCAGCAAGGGAGGCGCGCTTGGCGCATCTTCTTACAGCCGCAGTGCCGGGCGCGGGACGCAAACCCGTCGTCGGCGACGCCGCGGTGAAGCTCAAGGTCGGCTTCATCCTGGCGAAATCCTTCACGCTCTCGGCCTTCTCGCTGTTCGTCGACACGCTCCGGCTCGCCTCCGACGAGCGCGACCGTTCCGGCCGCGTGCTGGCCGACTGGGAGGTGCTGGGCAGCACGCGTCTCCTGATCCGCTCCAGCTGCGGCGTGCAGGTGGCGCCCACCTGCGATTTCGTCGCGCCCACGCGCTTCGACGTGCTGGTGATGTGCGGCGGTCTGTTGAGCGTCGAGCGGCCGGTGGACGAGGAGACCCTGCGCTATCTCAAGGACGCGGCGCGCGCCCGCGTGCCGCTGATCGGCCTGTGCACCGGCACCTTCATCCTGGCGGAAGCGGGCCTTCTGCGCCAGCACCAGACCTGTGTGAGCTGGCTGCATCACGACGAGTTCCGCCAGCGCTTTCCCGATCATCAGGTGCGCTCCGACCGGCTCTATAATTTCGACGGCCAGCGCGGCTCCTGCGCCGGGGGCAGTTCCTCGGCCGACATGGCGGCCTTTCTCGTGCGCGCCAAGATCAGCCGCAAGGCGGAGCTGAACGCGCTGGAAGTGCTGCAGATCGACCGGGCGCGCAAGCCCACCGACACGCAATCGCGCAAGCCGCTGGAAGACACGCTGGATACGAGCACCGCCGATCCGCGCATCCGCGCCGCGCTGATCACCATGGAGCAGAACCTTGCCGATCCCCGCTCGATCGACGAGATCGCCGAGAGCATCGGCATGTCGCGCCGGCAGATGGAGCGCATCTTCCAGGTGAGCCTCGCCATGTCGCCCGCCCAGGCCTATACGCTGATGCGGCTGAAGAAGGCGCATGCGCTGATGACGCAATCGCAGGCCGCGCTGATCGACATCGCGCTGGATGTCGGCTTTCGCAGCGCCGCCCATTTCGCCCGCGCCTTCAAGCGCGTCTACGGCATCGCCCCCTCGCGCCTGCGCCAGACCAGGCCGCCTCTGCCCTGAGAAGACATCGCCGGACGGCAGGAAAGAAGGCCGCCCGCCCGCGGCGGCAGACGCTCCGTCGAGACTCAACATCTGGAGAAGCCCCCCCTAAAATCCATGTATTGCCGGTTTACGAAGTCTCAACATCTCCGTCATGCCGGAACGATAGTTCGTCCGTTCTCTGCCTTTGAATCGGATTTCTGTAAAATTAAGACCAATTGGCGCGCCGATAAACCGTTACTTAAAAGATAACTGAAAAACATTCGCACAGAGATGACGATGGAGAGATCGGAGCGTGGTGCGGATGAAACTTGTAATAGCCTTGGCAGCGCTGCTGTCGGCGACGGCGGCCCATGCCGGAACAATCGTCGTCTCGACATCCAAGCTCGACAAGTTCCGCGCCCTGCTGGTGGACGCGATGAAGGCGGCCGCGCAGGCGAAGCCCGGCGTGACGCTGATCGTCGAGAGCGCCAATGGCGACCGCGAGCTCCAGCTGGAGCAGATGCGCAAAAGCGCGGGGCAGAAGATCGACGCCATGATCGTCATCTCCTCCGATGGCGACCAGGGTCCGCGCATGACCGAGATCGGCAAGCAGGCCGGCGTGCCGCTGGTCTTCGTCAACACCAGCCCGGCCAATCTGGCGGACCTGCCGGACAGCCAGGTTTACGTCGCCTCCGACGAGAAGGAGTCCGGCACGCTGCAGGCGCAGGAGGTCTGCCGCCAGCTTCACGGCAAGGGCAAGGCGGTGGTGCTGATCGGCGAGCCGTTCCACTTCGCCGCCCGCACGCGCACCAATGACGTCGACGCCGTTTTCGCGCAACCCGACTGCAGCGGCATCCAGATCGTGGAGCGTCAGGCGGCGTACTGGTCGCGCGACTATGCCAGCCAGCAGATGCAGGAATGGCTGAAGGCCGGCGTCACCTTCGATGCTGTCATTGCCAACAATGACGAAATGGCGCTGGGCGCCATCCAGGGACTGAAGCAGGCCGGCCGTGCGCCCAAGGACATCGTCATTGCCGGCATCGACGCCACCAATGACGCGCTGATGGCCATGCAGGCCGGCGATCTCGACATGACCGTGCTGCAGGATGCGAACGGACAGGGCAAAGGCGCCGTGGAGGCCGCGATCAAGCTCGCCGCCGGACAGAAGGTTCCCCGCGAAACCTACATCCCCTTCCAGCTGGTGACGCAGCAGAACCTTCCCCAATATCTTCCGAAGAGCCAGTGAGAGCGCGAGGAACCACCGCCATGCATTTCTGGAACAGACTGGGCATTCGCACCCAGATCACCCTCGGCTTCCTGCCCCTGATCCTGCTGATGAGCATCCTGTCCGCCAATGCCATTTCCGGCATGAACGGGCTTTCCTCGATCTTCTCCTCCTATCGCGACACCGCCGGCCAGACCATGGCGATCGCGGGCTCTTCCAACAGCCTGCATGAGATCCAGATGGCGGCGGAGCGTTTCCGCGTCGCGCCGGGCGATGAGACGGTCAGCCAGTTCCGCACCGGTCTGGACGCCTTTCTGAAGGGCGACCCGCGGCTGTCGAACGACCCGAAGCTGGCCTCCGGCCTCCAGGCGATCAACGCGGACATGCGCGCTTATGGCGAAGCCTTCGCCGAAATCATCAGCCTGCAGGCCCGCCGCGACGCCCTGCTCGGCAAGGTCACCGAATATGGCCCCTGGACGGTCATCGCGCTGAAGGATGTGCTGCGCAGCGCCTGGCGCCAGAACGACATCGCCCTGATGCATGCGGCCGGCGACACGCTGGACGCGCTCAACCGCAGCCTCTATTTCTCGGAGCGCTTCGTCCATGCCGACGATCTCGACGCCTATGACAGCGCCCAGGCCGCGCTGAGCCAGGCGCTGGCGCTGAATGCCGAGGCCGCCAAGGTGGCCAGGAACGAGCTGCAGAACAAGCGCGTGCTCGGCGCGACGCAGCTGATGCAAAACTACACCGCCCGCATGGCGGAACTGCGCGACGTGCTTCTGGCCAGTGGCAAGATCCGCAAGGAAAAGCTCGATCTGCTCGCGCCGAAGATCAGCAGCGGCTTTGCCGGTCTGCAGGCTGCGGTCAGCACCTCGCAGACGACGCTGGACGGCTCGGTACAGGATATGGTCGCTTCGGCCACGACGACCACGCTGATCATCAGCGCGCTCCTGATCGTCATCGGCCTGGTTCTTGCCTATTTCACCGGCCGGCTGATCTCGGGCGCCGTGCGCAAGATGGCGGCGAGCATGGAACGCCTCGCCCATGGTGACGAAACGATCGTGATCGAAGGCGCGGAGCACCGTCACGAGCTGGGCGCCATGGCCCGCTCGCTGCAGGTCTTCCAGGAAACCGGCCGCGCCAAGCTGGTGGCCGAAGCCAATGCCGAGCGCGCGCGCCTCGCCGGCGAGGAACAGCGGCTGCGCCAGGAGGCCGAGCGCCTTGCCGACGCCAAGACCATGGAACAGGCCTTCCAGGAAATTTCCAAGGGCCTCGACGCGCTGTCGCACGGCGACCTCACCCTGCGCATCGGCGCCGTCGATCCGCGCTATGCTCCGATCCGCGACCACTTCAACAGCTCGATGGACAGCCTGGAGCAGGCGCTGGGCTCGGTCATCGGCACGATTGCCGCCATCCGCTCGGGCCTTGCCGAAATCTCCAGCGCCTCCAACGATCTGGCCCACCGCACCGAGCAGCAGGCCGCCTCGCTGGAAGAGACCGTGGCCGCAATCAGCGAGGTGACGCGCGGTGTCAACGGGACGGCGGAAGGTGCCGGCCAGGCCCAGCAGGCCGTCGCCGCGGCGCGCGACAATGCCCAGAAGGGCGGCGCGATCGTCAACCGCGCCATCGAGGCCATGGCCGAAATCCAGGGCTCATCGGCCAAGATCGGCAACATCATCGGCGTGATCGACGAGATCGCCTTCCAGACCAACCTGCTCGCGCTCAATGCCGGCGTGGAAGCCGCCCGCGCCGGGGAGGCCGGCCGTGGCTTCGCCGTCGTCGCCCAGGAAGTGCGCGAACTGGCCCAGCGTTCCGCCCAGGCGGCGCGCGAGATCAAGAGCCTGATCTCCACCTCCACCGCCCAGGTCGAAACCGGTGTCAATCTGGTCAGCCAGTCCGGCGTCTCGCTGGCGGAGATCGTCCAGCAGGTGGCGGACATGAGCAGCACCATTTCCGACATCGCCGCCTCGGCCCGCGACCAGGCCAACAGCCTGCGCGAAGTGGCCGCCGCCGGCGACCAGATGGACAAGGTGACCCAGCAGAACGCGGCCATGGTGGAAGAAACCACCGCCGCCGCCCAGAGCCTGAGCCAGGAGACCGAACGTCTCGCCGACATGGTCCAGCGCTTCCGCGTTGGCGGCCGCCCCTCCGCCCACCGCCAGGAATACCGGATGGCGTCGTAAGCGAAGGCTTTCTTACAGGCTTGAGGACGGGAGGGGCATGGCCTCTCCCGTTTTGCCTTGAGCCTCTGGCTCGCCCCTTGTCTCTCGATCGCGTTGGTGGTGAGCGATTTAAACAATCGGATCCTCGACCGTGTGGCCACCCGCTCGAAGGCGTGACGAAGTCGCCCGTTCCCGCTGCGGCGACAACCGTTGGGGAGCCTGGGATCTTCGCCATCGCCACGCATGACGGAACAGCAGGCTCGCGGCCGACACCGTCGTCATCCGCCCGGCAACGACCTTCGACAACACCTCAATGCGCTGCAGGTCAAAGACGACCGAAGCGAGGAGAGTGGCGCAAAGCAGGGCCCATTCCCGTCCGCCGGTCGCAAGGAGACGTGAACGTGTGCACATCAGAGGATTGCTCTTTCTACGGGTCCTTACACTAGAGTCCTGACCCTAGACTGGCAGAGGACCTGCCGTCGTCTGCGGGAGCGGAACGGTCCTTCGGTTGGTGGAGAGCTTGCGATATCGCGAGGGGGTCAGGTTGTGGTGCCGCAGGAAGACGCGATTGAAATTGGAGAGATTGCGAAATCCCACCTCGAAGCAGATGTCCGTTATCGGCATGGACGTGTCCGTCAGGAGCTGACCCGCTTTCCAGATGCGAAGCTTGTTGACGTGATCGGTAAAGCTGTTGCCGCTGTTCTTCTTGAAGAACCGTGAAAAGGAACTGTCGCTCATATCGACCATGCGGGCCATGTCAGGCAGACGAATGTCCTCCGAGAGGTTTGCGAAGATATGCGCGAAGACCATTTGCAGCGCCTCGAGGGAGCCAGAGCTCAGGTCGGGCACATAGGCTTCCGACGACAATATATCGACCTCATCCGTGTCGCGCAGCAGCGAGAGCAGGGACAGGAAGGTCGAAAGCCGGACCGAGCCGGTCTGAAACTCCATGTCGAGGATCAGCGCCTCCGCCCTTTCCCGCGCCTGTCCCTTGAACGAAAGCCCACGCTGGGCGCGGGTGAAGAACTCGCGGAATCCCGCCAGTTCCGGGAGAAAGGCAGAGGCCTGCTCCAGCTTGGATGGCAGGAACTGGATGACGATGTCGCGTCCCGCAATGCGCTCGCCGGGCTTGAGGGGCGTCACCCAGTCATGCGGCAGATTGCTGCCGATCATCGAGATATGGCCGGGCGTAAATGCGCCGACATGATCGCCGGCCAGTAAGACCCCGCTGGCATTTGAAACATAGTGGATTTCAATCTCAGGATGGAAATTCCAGACATTGCGCTCCCAGGGATAATCATCGCGGCGCCAGAGGAATGTCTCGTCCGCGCCGGTCAACACATATTCAAATCTCGCGATCTTCGGCGAAATGACGGACATGCCCACCCCCTCCGGCGTGATCCGACACGCGCTCTTGCTTTCTCAACACATATTGAATTGTGCAATGCACACAGAAATTCATGCGTTTTATGGCCAATATGCGCATGAGAGTATCAGTATGACGCAACGGCGGCGCTTGTGTCTACCTGTTCTATCCACAAAGATTAGTCCCTGTTGAGCGTGTCGGAGGAGAGTTGAACACGCTTGACCGAAATAGATTTTTCGATGGGATGGAGGACAACAATGAACAGTTTCATCAAAGCCGTAGGCGTGGGCTGCCTTTCGCTCGGCCTATGGTGCTCGACCGCCCTGGCGCAGGATTCCTGGTGGAAGACTGCCGCGCAGCCCTATCAGGGCGCGACGATCCGGGGCATCTCGGAATCGACGCCTGCCTCGAAATATGTCGAGCAGGTTCTCGGTCCCAAATTCACGCAAGAGACGGGCATCAAGGTCGAATTCGAGGCCACGTCCTGGGACCAGATGTACGACAAGGCGATCAAGGACATGGAGGCCAATACCGGCATCTATGACTTCGTCTATATCGAGCAGGACATCGTCTACACCTATCTGGCCCGCAACTTCCTGGTCGATATCACCAAGTCGCTCGCCGATAATGCCAAGATCGCGTCCCCCGACTTCAAGCCGGAGAACTTCACCACCTTCCTGAACTACTTCAAGGATCCGAAGTCGGGCGATGTCATGGGTGTTCCCATGGAAGCGTTCATCAAGCCTTACCTGTACCGCAAGGATCTGTTCGACGATCCGGCGATCCAGAAGTCCTACAAGGACAAGACCGGCGCCGATCTGAAGCCGGCCACGACCCATGAGGAATACACCCGGATCGCCAAGTTCTTCGCCGAATATGGCGCGGACAAGGAGCTCTGGGGAACGACGGTGCAGGCTTCGTCCAGCCACCCTGCCGCCTTCTACGAGTTCTTCGAATCGGTCGCGCCGACCTTCGGCGTGTACAACTGGGGCATCGACGGCAAGACCTTCGCGGCAACGGAAGCCCATGGCGGCCAGATGAACTCCGCCGCTTCGAAGAAGGCGCTCAACTACTGGGTCGACCTGCTGAAATACGCGCCGCCGGAATCCACCTCCTCCACATGGGATGAGGTCGCCGGCACCTTTGCTGCGGGACGTGCGGCTCAGGGTCTCGTCTATGGTGAGAACGCGGCCTGGATCGCCACCGACGAAAGCAAGTCGACCGTTGTCGGGAAGGTCGGCGTGGCGCTGCCGCCGGTCGAAGCGGGCGTCATGGAGGCCGCCAAAGCCGGCAAGGGCTATATCGGCTATTATGATGGTGGTGCGTTCGGCATCCCGCATTCGTCGAAGAACAAGGACGCATCGCTCCTGTTCCTGCAATATATCGGACAGACGTCCGTTCAGACCGACTGGGCGCTGGCCGGCTCCCGCATCGTGATGAACTCGACCTATGACGATCCGAAGATCGTCGAGCAGGACAAGAAGGTCAGCGGCTACTACACGCTGATGCGTGATGACGGCAAGTTGTTTGCCGGCGCTCCGCCCTTCCCGTTCCACGCGCAGGTCCTGCAGGTCGTCGCCCCGTTCATCTACAAGGCGATCGTCGGCGAGATCAAGCCTGATGACGCCCTGGACCAGGCCGCCACCGCAGCCGAGGCCGAACTCGTGAAGCTCGGTTACCGCAAGTAACGGACCGCACTCTCCCAGCGGCGGGCGGCCAGCTTTGCGAAGCTGGCCGCCCTTCACCGACCGTGGGTCGCGAGCTCTCTCGCCGAGCCCTTGTCAAACATCTTTCAAGACTGATTTGTCGGAGCGTAGGATGAGACGATCCAACATCGGATGGCTGTTTCTCGCACCAGCCACGTTAATCCTCTTCGTGGTCGGGTTCATTCCCTTCCTCTACATCCTCTATGTCGGCTTCTTCGACTGGAACAGCAATGCCGTCGATCCCACGCTGCGCTGGGCGGGACTGCAGAACTATCGAAACCTTGTCTTCGACGCGACGTTCCTGAATTCGCTGGCGCGCACGCTCGTCTTCGCCTTCATCGTCGTCGTCAGCGAACTGCTGCTTGGCTATGTTCTGGCCCGTGCGCTGATGGCCGACCGGCTGTGGGGCCGCCAGTTCTTCCGCACCATCCACACCCTGCCGATCGTCGTCGCGCCGATTGCGGTCGGCGCCACCTGGCGGCTGCTCTGCGTTCCGGGCTTCGGCATCATCCCCTATTACCTGAAGCTGTGGTTCGGCATCGACTACAATATCTCGACCAATGCCTATCATGCCTTCGGCACGGCAATCGTCATGGACCTGTGGCACTGGACACCCTTCGTGACACTGTCGCTGATGGCGGGATTGACCGCCCTGCCGAAGGAACCGCTGGAGCAGGCGCAGATCGACGGCGGCAACAAGCTGCAGATCTTCTGGTACGTGATCGTGCCGATGTTGAAGCCGGTGCTGCTGACAACCGTCTTCATCCGCCTGATGGACGCGCTGCGCTCGGTCGACGAAGTGTGGATGCTGACCAAGGGTGGTCCCGCCGAGGCGACACGCTTCATCGGCCTTCATATCTGGATCAACGTGTTTCCGAAGACGGATTACGGCTACGGCGCGGCCATGTCGCTGCTGACCCTCTATGTCACGATTGTTTTGAGCTGGCTCCTGTTCGTTGCGATGACGGGCCGCAAGGGAGGTGCCCAATGAGACGCTCCGGTCTTGCCTCTTTCCTCCTGTGGATAGGCCTTACCCTTCTCACCTTGCTCCCGGTCTGGTGGATGCTGGTGGTCTCCATGCGCCCGCGCGTGAAGCTCTATTCGAAGTCCGTCCTGATCGACGCCGTCTACTGGGACAACTTCCTGGCAGTGCTGAACAGCGCGACATTCCTGCGCTATCTCTGGAATTCGATGCTCGTGGCGACATCCAATGCCGCCCTGGTCTGCGCGCTCGGCCTGCTCGCCGCGTTCGGGCTCTCGCGGTACAGGATCAGCGGCGGCGACAACGTGTTCTTCTGGCTGATCACCAACCGCATGGCGCCGCCCGCGGTGTTCCTGCTGCCGCTGTTCCTGCTGTTCACCAAGTGGTTCGTGTTCGGCGACGCCATGCTGTTCGACACGAAGATCGGCCTGATCCTGCTCTATTGCGTATTCAACCTGCCTTTCGCCATCTGGCTCCTGAAGGGCATGCTGGACGGCATCCCGCTGGAGCTCGACGAAGCGGCACGGGTCGATGGCGCGACAACCGCGCAGGTGCTCTCCAACGTCATCCTGCCGCTGGCGCGGCCGGGCCTGGCCGTGACGTTCATCCTCACCTGGATCTTCGCCTGGAACGAATATCTGTTCGCGGCGACCCTGACCTCCTCGGCCAATGCCAGAACCGTCACGACAGCGCTTGCCGAATACGTCTCGGTGACCGGAACGAACTGGGGCGAGATGGCGGCGATGGCCTTCCTGACGACGCTTCCGGCGCTGATCGTGCTCGGCTTTGTCCAGAAGCACATCGTGGCCGGCCTCACCTTCGGTGCATTGAAAGGGTAAGACGATGGGTGGCTTTCAACCAGAGCAAAGCGAACGCGACGGCTTCCTGCCGATCCGAACCAATGGCTTCGACAGGGGCTTCATCTCGGTCGTGATCCTGATCCTGGTGCATCTGTTGTGGATGCGCTTCCTCGAGGGCCTGTTGCCGCTTTGGGTGGCGACGGTGCTCTGCCTGGCGCTGGCTGTATTCATTATCCGAAAGGGCTGAAAAGATGAGATCGCTCGTCCTCGAACGTAAAAACGAACTGCGCATTCGCGATCTGGACCCGAAGGAAACGCTGGGCCCCACCGATGTGCGCATCGCCATCAAGACCGTCGGCGTCTGCGGGTCGGATGTCCATTATTACACCCACGGCGCGATCGGCCCCTTCGTGGTGCGGGAACCGATGATCCTCGGGCATGAGGCTGCCGGCGTCATCGAGGAGGTCGGCAGCGCGGTCGACACGCTGAAAGTGGGCGACCGCGTCTGCATGGAGCCCGGCATTCCCGATGCGAACAGCCGCGCCTCGCGCCTTGGTCTCTACAATCTCGATCCCGCCGTGCGTTTCTGGGCGACGCCGCCGGTGCATGGCGTGCTGAGGCCGAGCGTGGTGCATCCTGCCGCCTTTACTTTCAAGCTTCCCGACAATGTCTCCTACGCCGCCGGCGCCATGGTCGAACCGCTGGCCGTCGGATTTCACGCCATTTCCAAGGCGAAGCTGACGCCGGGCGCGATTGCGCTCGTCACTGGCGCCGGGCCGATCGGCATGGTGACGGCCATCGCCGCGCTGTCGGCCGGCTGCGCCAAGGTGATCGTCACCGACATCGTCGATGAAAAGCTCGACGTCGCGCGCAAGCTCGGCCCTGCCATCATGACGGTCAACATCCGCTCGCAGGATCTGAAGAGCGTCATCGCCCGCGAAACCGATGGCTGGGGTGTGGATGTCGTCCTCGAATGCTCCGGCGCGGCCGAAGTCATCGCGGACAGCCTGCACCATGCCTGCCCTGGTGGCGCCATCGTGCTTGTGGGAATGCCGGTAAAGCCGGTGGCCTTCGATGTCGTGATCGCCCAGACCAAGGAGCTGCGCGTCGAACACGTGTTCCGATACGCGCATGTCTATCCGCGCATCGTCGCGCTGCTTGGGTCGAACCAGATCAGCGTCGATGCCTTGATCACCGACACCTATGCCTTCGAGCAGTCTGTCGAGGCTTTCGACTATGCCGTACGGCCGAAACCGTCTTCCGTGAAGATCCAGATCGAGCTGGGACGCTAGCCCATCGGACCGAAAACGGGAACCCGTCTTCGGAAAATCCGATTTGAAAACAAAAACATAGAGCATTGGACTGTGGATGACTTTCAGTCCGATGTTCTCGCACGCCTCCGCGGAGCGCAGAGCGCAGGGCAAGAGTCGTGGTCGCGCCGATCGACCGACCCCGCTGAAGCAGCCTGCACCGATCGCTCCGCACGGATGCCTTACCGAATGATCAGCGGCCAGACCGCGCAAGCGACTGAGGATTGATACATGGCAACGATCGAGCTCGACAAGGTCGACAAGCACTACGGTGCCTATCATGCGTTACGCGACATTTCGTTCGACATAGCGGACGGCGAATTCGTCGTGCTGGTGGGTCCCTCCGGCTGCGGGAAGTCAACGCTGCTGCGGACGCTCGCCGGGCTTGAGGACATCACCGGCGGGACCATCAGGCTCGGCGGGCAGCGCGTCGATAACATCGCCGCCAAGGACCGTGACGTGGCGATGGTCTTCCAGAACTACGCGCTCTATCCGCACATGACCGTTCGCGAGAACATGGCCTTCGCTCTCAAGCTGCGCGGCGACACCCTCCCCGACCGCAATGCCAAGGTCGACAAGGCCGCCGAGATGCTGCGGCTGACGCCCTATCTCGACCGCTACCCGAAGGCGCTCTCCGGCGGCCAGCGGCAGCGTGTCGCCATGGGCCGCGCCATGGTTCGCAGTCCCAAGGCGTTTTTCTTCGACGAGCCCCTGTCGAACCTGGATGCCGCCTTGCGCGTGGACATGCGCTCGGAAATCAAGGCGCTCCATCAGCGCCTCGGCGCCACCTCCGTTTACGTCACGCATGACCAGATCGAGGCCATGACGATGGCGGACCGCATCGTCGTCCTGCGCGACGGCAAGGTGGAGCAGATCGGGGCGCCGCTGGAGCTCTACGACCGGCCGGCGAACATCTTCGTCGCCGGCTTCATCGGATCGCCGGCGATGAACAAGCTCTCCGTCAAGATCGATCTTAAATCGAACGCGGCGCGGCTGGCGGACGGCTCGAGTTTTTCCCTTCCGCCCGGCACGCGGGCACGAGACGGCCAGGACGCGATCTACGGCATTCGTCCCGACCACTGGATCCTGTCACGCGGTGATCAGGGCGCACCGGCGACGGTTGAACTGATCGAGCCGACAGGGGCCGAAATCCTCGTGGCGGCTCAGTTGGCGGGGCAGCGGGTCCTGTGCGCCTTTCGCGAGCGCCATGCGCTGAAAGCCGGAGATACGATCGCGCTCGCCGTCGATCCGGCGACGGCGCATGTCTTCGACAAGCAGACCGAGCAGCGAATTTCCCCCTGAGGCAGGCAGCACTGGACGAACCACCATGTCGGATTTTACTGGAAAAACGATCATCATCACGGGTGCCGGCAAGGGTATCGGCCGCGCCTGCGTTGAATTGTTTAGCGAGCGCGGCGCGCGGATCGTCGCCATGTCACGCTCGCAGACCGATCTTGATGATCTCGCGCGCAACTTCGGTGCGACCGTCATCTCCGTGGACCTCGCGGACAATGCGGCCGCACGCGCGGCCATGAAGACAGCGGGGCTCGCAGACGCGCTGATCAATTGCGCGGGCACCAACGTGCTCGAAAGCGTGCTCGACATGACCGAGCAGGGCTACGAGACGGTGCTCGGGATCAACCTGCGCGCGGCGCTCATCTGCGCACAGGAGTTCGCCCGGGCCCGCATTGCAAATGGCGGCGGCGGTGCGATCGTGAATGTCACATCGATCGCCGGCCATCGCGGCTTCGTCGATCACCTGGCCTATGCCGCCTCGAAAGCGGGGCTCGAAGCCGCAACCCGCGTCATGGCCAAGGAACTCGGCGCTCATCGCATCCGGGTCAACGCCGTGGCGCCGACGGTCACCATGACGGAGCTTGCCGCGGCGGCATGGTCCGAGCCCTCCAAGCGAGACCCGATGATGGTTCGTCACCCCCTGGGACGCTTTGCGGAGGTCCAGGATGTCGCACGGTCCATCGCACTGCTGCTGTCAGAGGACGCGCCCATGATCAGCGGCGCCGTCCTGCCTGTCGACGGCGGCTTCCTTTCTGTCTGAAAACCAAGAGGCGAAACGAGACGATGACCAAATTACTCGAAGGAAAGATCGCTGCGGTCACGGGCGCAGCCTCCGGGATCGGCCTGGCAACGACCCGGGCGCTGGTCGAAGCCGGTGCGACGGTGGTGATGGTGGACTACAACAAGCAGGCGCTCCAGACCTATCAGGACGAATTCGGCGATGCCGTGGTCATGCAGGTCACCGATCTTCTCGATCCCGTCAGCTGCGCGGCCATGGTGCCGGACATCCTTGCCAAGGTCGATCACATCGACATTCTGCACTGCAATGCGGGCTCCTATATTGGCGGGGACCTGATCGACACCGACAACGCGACGATCGACCGGATGCTCAATCTCAACGTGAACGCCGTCATGAAAAACGTCCACGACATCGCTCCGCATATGATCGGGCGCGGAACCGGCGACATTCTGGTCACCTGCTCCGTGGCCGGCCACGCACCGATCCACTGGGAGCCGGTCTATTCCAGCTCAAAATGGGCGATCACCAGCTTTGTCCAGATCATGCGTCGGCAGTTGAAGGGCCACGGCATCAGGGTCGGCCAGGTCTCTCCTGGCCCGGTCGTTTCCGCCCTGCTCGCCGACTGGCCGGCGGAAAACCTCGAAAAGGCGAAAGCCAATGGAAGCCTGATCGAACCGACCGAAGTGTCCGAAGCCATCCTCTTCATGTTGACGCGCCCGCGCAACGTCACGATCCGCGACATGATCGTCTTGCCGACCAATTTCGACGTGTAGGTCGGTTTCAGGCGGGGAGCCGCAGGCCTTGCCCCACGCTGCAAAGCGGGCGGCAGGGTCCACTGGTCTGGGCCATGAGCGGTGAGGAGGATTCCGTCTCGCGCCGCACTTGGCTTCCCCTTTTGAGCATCGGAGCAATACTCCGATGCTCTCAGAAGCACCTATCATCTTCGGGCCGGTATGAAACGCGACATGGCGTCGCCGTCACTTCGGCGGCGTGAACTTGAAGAGCGTGAAGGCGTCATCCGTCCACCCCGGGTGAAACCAGGGTGAGTCCTGGATGTGCGATGCGGTGACATACATCGTGCCATCCGGCCCTTGCGAGAAGGTATCCGGCCAACGCAGGCGGCTATCCTGGAGGAACGAGGTGAGCTTGCCGTCTGCGCTCAGGATCTTGATGCTGTCATCCTGGATGGCGCTCAGATAGATGCGGTTCTGGTCGTCGATCCACAAACCGTCGGTGGGCTCCCTGTCCGCGTGTTTTTCAGCCTTGGCGGCAGAGGGGTCCTGCGATGCGTTCTGCAGGGCCGCGGTCGAGATGCGATAGAGCGTTTTTCCGGTCAGCGCCTTCCAGTAAAGCGTCGTCCCGTCTTTCGAAAGGGCGATGCTATCGGCATTGAACAGCGGCTGACGGCCATCGGGCCTGCGAAGCGGCTTGCCGTCGACATGAACCACGACGTCCTTTTCGAACTGGGTGGAGGGATCATCGCTGAGAACGCGCCACGCCTTTCCCGCCTTCAGATCGAGAACCACCAGGCCGCCCGGTGCGCCGGAATCGGTGAAATAGGCGAAGGCGCCGTCCGGCGCGATGCGCACATCGTTCAGGTAGCTGGCCGGGCCGGCGATCTCGGGCGGGAACGGGTAGACGCGTTTGACCGTATTGGTCTTCAGGTCGATCTGAACCAGCTTCGGCCCGTCCTTCACCGTCTTTTCGCTGTTGGGCGCTGCCGGGTCCACGACCCAGAGCGACCCCCGGCCATCGGCCACGACACTCTGGACCGTGACGAAGTGATCCTTCGGCGAGAGTTCGGACATTTTCGCGTTGCGCCAGGCATTCCAGGCATCGTCGGGATAAGGCCGGATCGAGCCATCCTGCATGACTTCGGCGACCGAGACCGGAACATCTTCCGACCATCGCGGAAAATTGACGAAGATCCTTCCATCTTCCGACACCGTCACCCCGGTGACCTGATGCTCAAATGTCGCGACCTTCTGCAGTCGATCATCCGTTTTTCCCGTGACCGGCGCCACAAGTTCTTTTGCCTTGTTCGTCAGCCGCTCCATTGTCTGGGCATGGGCGGACAGCGACGGCGACAACATCACAGCGCAGGTGGCGGCCAAGAGCGCGCGCATTCGGAAATATGGATTGGGCATGGCTCGGCTCCCGGTTGTTGCCGCCCTCGAACCTTGCCCGCCTGCGAAAGTTCCCGGCACGCCCCAGCCGTGCCTTTGCCCCCGTGCAGCCGAACCGCCGCTGTCCTGGCACGACGACCAGCTCGCCTTCCCCGCATCTCTTGACATGATCAGCGCTGCATCTTCGGGCAATCGCTCCTGATGACAGGGCAGCAAACCTTGTTCTGTGACGTCCATCGTCAAAAGATGCGTCTGCCTGATCCGTCCTTTGTTTGCGAGCACCATCTCGGCGCGAAGAGAGCACAATGTCGTCGCATCGATAACCTCATGGGATTATGACGTTGCAACGCACATGACTCGTCAAAATTAGGGAGGAATATGTCACCATGTAGATTGGTTGAATTTACCGATTTTTCTATTCTCACGATAAAATTCACTTAGGTAAAAGATCGTCGGGAGATGCTATCAGTGTTTGAGAAGTTCTTGGAGCAGCGTGTGGCACTCAAGCACTATAGGGCAATCGCGCACTCCCATGCTCTGATTTGGTTCACACCCGATGGTGTGGTGCAAGGGGCCAACAAGAAATTCTGCGACGCCGTCGGCTACGAGCTGTCGGAGTTTGTCGGCAAGCATCATCGCATCTTTGTCGAAGAAGCGCTCCGCTCCTCTGACGCCTACGTGACGTTCTGGAAAGATCTCGCAGCGGGCAAGCCGCAGCGCGGTCAGTTTCGCCGCATTTCGAAATCGGGCGAGGACATCTGGATCGAGGCATCCTATGACCCGATCATCGAGCACGGCAAGGTGACCGGCGTCCTGAAGATCGCCACCGACATCACCGCGACCAAGATCGCCTCCCTGCACAACGAGAACCTCCTGCGCGCGCTGGAGCGCTCCGTCGCCGTCATTGAATTCTCGCCCGAAGGTGTGGTCGTGGAAGCCAATCAGGCCTTCTGCCAGGCGATGGGTTACCAGCGTGCCGAGATCCTCGACAAGCATCACCGAATTTTCTGTGACGCAACCTATACAGCCTCGAAGAGATATGAAGAATTCTGGCAGCGGCTGCGGGCTGGCGAGTTCTTTTCAGACACATTCAAACGCGTCGGCAAGAACGGCCGGGAGGTCTGGATCCAGGCAACCTATAATCCCGTCTATTCATCCCGCGGGCAGGTCTATCGTGTCGTGAAGTTCGCGACGGACGTGACGGAGCGCATGAAGTCCGTCGGCATCCTGAGCACCGCCATTGGCCGGCTTGCCAATGGCGACCTGACGGCGCAGGTTCACGTCGAGATGGACAAGTCGATGGAAAGCACGCGGCAGGACTTCAATGCGGCGGTGGCCAAGCTTGAGACGGTGATTTCCGAGATCACCGGTCTCTCAAACGGAATTGTCTTGACGTCAAGCGAACTGCTGGAAAATGCCGGGGGCATTGCGAAGCGGACAGAGCAGCAGGCGGCGGCCCTGGAGCAAACCTCTGCGGCGTTGGAAGAGATCACGCAGACCGTGAATGACGCTAGCCAGCGTGCCTCCGAGGCGGGAACCATGGTTCGTGAAACCCGCGAGGCT
Source organism: Xaviernesmea rhizosphaerae (assembly GCF_001938945.1). GTDB lineage: Bacteria > Pseudomonadota > Alphaproteobacteria > Rhizobiales > Rhizobiaceae > Xaviernesmea > Xaviernesmea rhizosphaerae. The sequence goes on along the minus strand of NZ_MKIO01000027.1, from coordinate 51,276 downwards.
GCGGAGCAGTCTGGGCAGGTTGTCACGTCGGCTGTTGCCGCCATGGGAGAGATCGAGAATTCAGCAAAGGAAATTTCCAGCATCATCAACGTGATCGACGAAATCGCGTTTCAGACGAACTTGCTTGCATTGAATGCAGGCGTCGAAGCCGCGCGTGCCGGCGAGGCCGGAAAAGGCTTCGCCGTGGTGGCCCAGGAAGTGCGCGAACTTGCGCAGCGATCCGCAAAGGCAGCCAAGGAGATAAAGCAGCTGATCACCACCTCTTCAGGCCAGGTGGCCTCTGGCGTCGACCTGGTGGGCAAAACGGGCAAGGCACTGGAATCGATCGTTCTCCGGGTACAGACCATCGACAGGAACGTGCTGGCGATCGTGGAGGCGAGCAAGGAGCAGTCCATCGGCATCAAGGAGATCAATCAGGCCGTCACGCTTCTCGATCAGGGAACGCAGCAAAACGCAGCCAGTGTCGAGGAGCAGAACGCCGCCAGCCACGAGCTTGCCGAACGCGCAAAAGCGCTCGCAGTTCTCGTCGAGCAATTTCGCACGCAGCCCGCCGGCTCCCAACACCCCGGCCACCGCGGTGAGGTGGTGGCTTTCTCAAGCCGCCAGGTTACAAAACGGGTTGCCGGAGGCTCGGGGCATGGTTGGACCGAGCCGTAAGCGCATCGGCCCGAAAGGCGATCTGACGGTCACCGCCCCGATCGTCTTCGGCAGATTGCACCTTCTGCCCGTGATCGGCGATTTTCTGAAGGCTTTTCCCGATATCAATATGCGACTGACGCTCGGCGATCGGAACAACAACCTGGCTGAGGACCATATTGACGTCGCCTTGCGGATCGGAGCGCTGGCGGATTCAAATTTGATGGCGCTGCGGCCTTGGACAGGTCAGACATGGCGTCTACGCCAGGCCGGACTATCTGAGCGCCTATTTAGCGCCCATTCATCCGCGTGATCTGAACGTTCACCGATGCATCGCTTTTGACGGCGCGCAATCCTCTCACGCCTGGCCTTTTCGAGAGGGAAAAAAGACGTCGTCCGTCGACATTCGCCCTCGACTTCCGGTCAACACCGCAGAAGCGGCCGTCGACGCAGCGGCCTCCGGTCTCGGACTCACGCGGGTGATGTCTTATCAGGCCAGAAAACTGGTTGACCAAGGTCTGCTCAAGCCGGTCTTGGAAGAATTTGAACGCCCGGCCTCGCCGGTGCACCTGCTTTACCTTCCAAACGGTCTGCTCCCACTCAAACTGCGCACCTTCCTGGATTTCGCAGCACCTCGGCTGCGGGCAGCGCTGGGATAATCCAGCAACGCCCTCGGGCTCTCGAGCTCTCGGTCTCTGGCATGAACCGTTGCAACGAGCTGACATCTCCACCTTGTTGCGCCGACCTCGCTCACCTCGGCCTATCGCACAGCTGCGTCATGCGACGATAGGCTCGGCCACCTGAATAAGACAATCGCCTGCCTGGCTGTCGCAATGCAGGCGGTGCGAGATGACGATGCCGGCTTCAGCGAAGTGCAGTGGTTCCTCCATCTGGTCCAGCCGTTCGAGATCGTGATACCAGCCGGCGAGATCGCCGGCCGAGACGCTGGCGCCAAGTGCCACCGCCGGCTCGAACCAGCCGCGTCGTTCGGCGTAGATGCCCTGGCTATGACGCGAGAGCGAGAGAAGCTGCAGCGGGCCGCTTGCCGGCCCGAAATCGCGCGACAGGATGGGCCTATCGACGATCCCCAGCGCGAGGAGGAGCCGGTCGATGGCCAGCGCGGTGAAGCGCATGCTGGCTGGCGTTACCGTGCCGCCACCGCCGAATTCGCCCGAGAGGCCGATTGCACCGGCGCGGCCGGCTGCGGCCATGGAGGTGGGCGCCGCAGGGCCATTGTCGGCGATGAAGGCATGGGCCCCGCCCATGACATGCAGGAGCTCGACCGCTCTTTCAAAGCGGGCCGGATCGGCCTGCCGCTCGATCAGCGTGCAGGGCAGATGTGCCATGGAGGTACCGCCGGCGTGAAGATCGAGCACGACGTCATGATGGGGAAACAGGTGGGCTTCCAGGAAGTTGGCAAGCCGCGCGGTGGGCGTTCCCAGGCGATCGCCGGGAAAGGCGCGGTTGAGATTGCCGCCATCGAACGGCGAGCACCGCTTCGCCGCCATCACGGCCGGCAGGTTGGCGGCCGGAAGGATCGTCACGGCGCCGCGGATCCTTGCCGGATCGAGCAGGCGCATCAGCCGTGCGAGCTGGAGTTCGCCCTCATATTCGTCGCCGTGATTGCCGGCCATCAGCAGGAGGCTCGGGCCTTCGCCGTTCTTCACGCGGAGGATCGGGATGCGGATCTGGTAATAGGGCGACCGGTCGATCGAAAAGGGAATCGCAAGAGCGCCGGCCTGGCGGCCCTCCAGCGAGAGATCGATCGGATTGACGAGGCCACTGTGCATTTTATCTCCAGTCGGGGGTCAGCCGAAGCATGTTAGATAGGCCCCGCTGACCCGCTGCTCGGGGTCGAGACCGTAGAGGATGGCGTGCCGGTCCAGGCAGGTGCAGGGATGGGAAATGCCAAAGACGATGATGTCGCCAACGTTGACGAGGCTTGCCGGATCGAGCCGCAGGAAGACGTGCTGGTCGTTCAGCCGCAGCACCGCGCAGCCATCGAGGTTCGCAACCTTCTGTCCTTCGCGATAAAGCGACAGCGGGCGCGGCAGGCCCTGGTCGTTGGCAACATCGCGCAGCCCCATCCCGCAGATCGCCAGGTCGGGTTCAGGGCGCGAAAGCACCTCCGCCCAGACTTTCAGCGCCGGCTGAAAGGCGGCCGAGGCGGCGCGCACCGCGCCGTCGATGACGAAGCCGCCGCGCGCATCAAGCGCGGCCATGCCCCGTTCATAGACGCCGTGATCGTGAAAGAAGATGGCGCCGCTGCGCAGGATCAGCCGGCAGTTCGGGTCCGCCGCAACGGCCGCGCCGAGGCCGGCGATCACCCGGTCGAAGAAAACCGAGCCGCCGGCCGTCAGGATCAGCGCACGCACCTTGCCGATGCGCGCGCGCAGCTGCGCCAGGAAATCGCCGGTCAGCTGCATCAGCGCATCGATGCGCTGCGCGGTTTCCAAGGCATCGGCCGTGGCGGCGGCCCCTTCATAGGCCGCAACGCCCGTCAGCCGAAATTGCGCCGTCTCGACGGCAAGGATGCGCTCGAGAATGCGCAAGCCGGCCTCGATCGTCCGGGCCCCTGCGCGACCAGCTCCCAATTCGATCAGCAGGCCGAGCGGGGGCAGGTCGCCGCGCTCGCTCCAGGCCTGGTGCAGCGCCTCGACGGCCTCGACAGAGTCGACGAAGATGTGGAGCTCGGCGTCGGCAAAGCCTGCCAGCAGCGCCGCCAGCCGCCGCGCGGCGGACAGGCCGCCGATCTCATTGGCGAGAATGAGACGCCTCTGGCCCGACCGCAGGAGGACGCCGGCCTGGCGGATATCGGCGACCGTCGTTCCCCAAGCCCCGGCCTTGACCAGCACCTCCGCAAGCGCCGGGACCATCGGCGTCTTGGCGTGGGGTGCGATCTCCACCTCCTTGTCGCGCACATAGGCCATCATCGTCTCGACATTGCGGGCAAAGGCAGCCTCATCGAGCGACAGAAGCGGCAGCGCCATGCGCCCGTCATAAGGCGCCCAGTTCTGCGCGCCGATTGCGCCGAGCCGAAGGGGCGGATGGGCGGGCGGAAAACCGCGAATGCGATCATCGAGCAGCGGATCGGGCAGAACGGCAAGGGCGGCGTCAGACATGGTCTTTCCCTGCGGCGGCGGCGTGATCGCTCAGCCCCAGCCGGTATGTGTCATTGGCGGTGGTGAAGAACAGCGATCGCTGCTCGTCGTGTGAGAGCGGCGCTGCCGCCCGGCGGAAGACCTCGTAGAGCGCGTCGAAGCTGGCATGGAGCCCGGCAACCGGGAAATCGCTGGCAAACATGCAGCGTTCCGGGCCGAAACAGTCCAGGCAATGGCTGATCACGGGCGCGAGGCTGTCGAAGCTCCAGGCATGGTCATAGGCCACGAGGTCGGAGATCTTCAGCCGTATGTTCGGCTCGGCGCCGAGCGCTTCGAGCCCCCGCCGCCAAAGCGCCATCCCTTCCTGCGTGCGATCCGCCGGGCTTCCGGCATGGTTGAGCACGAAAAGCGTTTCGGGAAAGGCGCGCACGAGATCGCGTGCCTCGTCCATCTGCCAGGGATAGAGCATCAGGTCGAAGACCAGATCCAGCTTTGTCAGATGCGAGAGGCCCGCTCGCCATCGCGCATCCGCCATCCGGCCGGCGCGCGGCGCAAAGCTTTTGGCCGGTTCGGGATGCCAGCTGACGATGTCGCGAATGCCGACGACGCGGGGATTGGCCGCCTCCGTGGCGAGCTTCTCTTCGGCACGCGGGTCATCGAGCGGCACCCGCGCGATGGCGCGTCGCGCGATGCCGCCTGTAAGATCCAGCGAGTCGAGCCAGGCGCTCTCCTCATGCGGGTGCGCATCCGACCATCCGGCCTCGACATGAACTGACGCGACGATGTTCTGGCGCGCGGCATCGGCGGCATAATCCGCCACGCCATAGGACCGCAGCAGCGCCGACATGCTGCCGAAAACCATCTCATTCTCATTGGCGCGTGCCCGCTCCAGCCAGGGATGGCGCTTCAGCGAGATGTCCCACAGATGATGATGCGGATCGATGACCGGACCGGCATAGCGCGTCATCGGCGCGCCTCGCGGCCGGAGATCATCAGAAGAGCGAGGATCAGCGTGCCGAACATGATCGACCGCCAGCCGGGCGAGGCGTTGACGACCGTGATCAGCGCCGTGGTCGTCACCAGCAGGATGGCGCCGGGAATGGTGCCCGCATAGGTGCCACGGCCGCCGAGAATGGATGTCCCGCCCAGGACGACCGCGGCGATCGAGGTCAGGAGATAGGGGTCGCCGATGCCGACATAGCCCTGGCGGTTCATGCCCAGGAGAAGCAGGCCCGCGAGACCGGCGAAGAAGCCGGACAGCGCATAGAGGATCAGCGTGTTGCGCGTCGTGCTGACACCCGAGAGGCGCGCGGCGAGCGGATTGGCGCCAAGCGCCAGGAAGCGGGCGCCGATCGGCATGCGGTGAATGAGCAGAAGCATGCCGATGGAGACGAGGACCCAGAGCACCACCCCCGCCGGAATGCCCAGCGGGCGCGACTGGCCGAGCAGCAGCACGGCAGGGTTCTGCACCGTGACGGCGCTGCCGCCGGCCACCAGAACGAGCATGCCCTGCAGAAAGGTGGCCATGGCCAGCGTCATGATGATCGGCGGCACCTTGAGGAACGTCGCCCCCGCCCCGTTGAGCAGGCCGATGCCGATGGCGATCGCCAGGACGAGCGCGACACCGACAAGCCCGGTCGGATCCCAGGCCGGCGAGAGAAGCGGCAGGAGGATCGCCGTGACGGTGATGACGGCGCCGACCGAAAGATCGATGCCGCCCATCAGCACGACCAGCGTCTGCCCTGCGGCGGCGATGCCGATGACGGCCGCGAGTTCCAGGAGATAGCGCAGATGCCCATAGGCCCCGAAGCCGCGCAGCGACAGGCCGGCAACGAGCCAGACGAGCGCCACGAGCAGGAAGGTCAGCAACGGCGGATTGCGCAAGATGGCTTTGACACGCATCATCGCGCAGCCCTCCAGAGAGCGAGACGGGCCGGCACGGCCACGGCGCCGACGATGATGAGGCCTTGCGCGACATATTGCGCGACCGGCGGAAAGCCCAGAAAGAACATGACGTTGATCATCACCGATAGAAGCAGGCTGCCGCAGACCGCGCCGCGCATCGTGCCTTTGCCGCCGAGAAAGCCGACGCCGCCGAGGACGGCTGCCGCAATCGAATTCAGCGTGAAGGGCGCGCCGATGATCGGATCGCCGGAGCCTGTCTGCGCGGCGACAAAGAGGCCGCCCAGCGCCGCAAGGACGCCGGACAGGGCAAAGGAGACGATCTTCACCCGCTCGATCGGCACGCCGGAGCGAAATGCGCCGACGGGATTGTCTCCGGCAGCATAAATGGCGAGACCCAGCGGCGTGGCGAGAAAGATCTTCCAGAGTGCAAGGATGACGAGAAGAAGCAGGAAGGCGACCGGCGTGTGCCCCGCAAGCAGCGTGGAGAGCCAGCCCGGCACGAAGCCGCCCGGCCGCGGCAGAAGGATGAGCGCGACGCCGGTGATGATGAAGGAGCCGGCCAGCGTCACGATGATGGCCGGAAGACGCAGGAGCGCAACGATCGCGCCGGTGGCCGCGCCGATGCCCAGACCGGTGGCGATCACGGCCAGAATGCCGCCCGGCACACCGAAAGCGCTGCCCATCGTCGTTGCCGCGATCACTGCGCCCAGGCTGACCAGCGGCCCGATGGCAAGCGTGATGCCACCGTTCAACATCAAGAGCGCCTGCGCCATGGTCACCAGCGCCAGAGGAAACCAGTTCTGCGTGAACTTGGAGAAGCCGCCGATCGTCAGGATGCCGGGGAAAAGCACGGCATAGAGGAGGAGAAAGGCGCCAACGACGAGGTAGAGACCGACAAGGCCGCGATTGCGCCGGCGCTGGATGGCGCCGTAAAGTCGTGATGAGGATGCCTGGGTCATTGAACAGCCCTCCTTCCGGGGCCTGTGCCTTGCTCCACGCCCATGGCCGCGCCGACAATTGCCGCCTCGGTGATGGACGGTCCGCTCAGCTCAGCCGCCACCTGGCCCTCGCGCAGCACCAGCACGCGGTCGCAGAGATTGACGAGTTCGGGCGTATCCGAGCTGGCGAGAATGACCAGCCGCCCCTCCGCCGCAAAGCGACGGAGCATCAGGTAGATTTCACGCTTGGTCTCTATATCGACACCCCGCGTGGGATCGTTGAGCAGCAGGACGCCCGGGTCGAGCGGCAACCATTTGGCCAGCGCGACCTTCTGCTGATTGCCGCCCGACAGAGCCTGGACGGGTCGGGCGACATCGCCCTTGATCATCAGCTGCCGCGCGAGATCGGCGACCAGCCCCGCCTCGGCGCGCCGGTCGCGCAGGCCGCCGCGCGCCAGCCGACCCAGCGAGGGAAGCAAGATGTTGGACGCCATCGAATGTGGCAGGACCAGCCCTTCATGCTTCCGGTCAGCAGGCACATAGACCATGCCTGCCGCATTGGCTGCGGCGACATTGGCCGGCAGGCCGGACCGTCCGTCGATCTCCGCCCGATCGGCCTTGGCGGGGATCGCCCCGTAAAGGCCGAGCAACAGATCCTCCTGACCCTGCCCGACCAGGCCGCCAAGGCCGACAATTTCGCCAGCCCGGCCGACAAGCCGCGCGTGGCGAACGAGGCCGGCGGAAAACCCCTCGACGTCGAGACGCATCCTGCCCGCCTGCCCCTGCCGCCTGGGCGGAAAAAGTTCCCCCGTTTCGCGCCCGACCATCAGACGCACCAGCCCCTCCCCATCAATGCCGGCAAGCGAACGGTCGGCCGTGACGCCGCCATCCTTGAGAACGGTGACGTGGGAGCACAGCGCCTGGACCTCGTTCAGGCGGTGGGAAATATAGAGGATCGCAACACCACGATCGCGGAGCGTGGCGATGACCCGCCCGAGCACGCCTGCCTCATGGGCCGACAGCGACGAGGTCGGCTCGTCGAGGATGAGCACCCGCGGCTTGCGAAACAGGGCCTTGGCGATTTCCACCATCTGCCGGCGCCCGAGAGCGAGATCGGCGACCGGCATGTCGAGTGGCTCGGTCAAGCCGACGAGATCGCAAACCTCCCGCACGCCGCGCGCAAGCGCGCCATAGTCGATCAGGCCGAAACGCCGGGGATAGGCGCCCAGGCCGATATTTTCGGCGATGGACAGCTCTCCGGCCAGGCTCAGCTCCTGCTGGACAACGGCGATGCCGGCCGCGCGCGCGGTTGCAGGCGAAAGCCGCGACACCGGCCGGCCGTCGATCGCGATCAAGCCCTCATCCGGCGCCAGCGCGCCGGACAGGAGATTGATGAGCGTGGATTTGCCCGCGCCGTTTTCGCCGAGCACAGCATGAACCCGGCCCGGACGCAGCGCGATATCGACGCCCTTGAGAACCGGATTTCCAAAGAAGCCCTTGAAAACCCGGCGGGCTTCCAAAAGCGGCCCTGCATCGGTCATGTCGATCATCCCTGCCCGGCCTTACTGGGCGAGCAGCTTGTCGAACAGCGCCTTGTCGTAATCGGAATAGATGTAGCCATCGGCGGGGAACTTGTCGGCCCGAGCGAGATAGCTGTCGATCGAGCTGTCGTCGATCACCGGCAGCGGCACCTTGATGAAGGCCGGAACGGACTTGCCTTCCAAAGCCTGAACGGCCGTATAGACCGACAGCGCGCCCAGCCAGTTCGGCTGCATGGTCGCCCAGCCCTTCAGGCCCTTTTCCTTCCACAGCTCAAGAAACTGCCGGGCATTCTCGCCCGTGATCGGCACCTGTTCGCGGCCCTGCCGGTCGAAGGCGAGAACGGAGCCCGCCGACAGCGCCCCGCCGAGCGACAGCACGCCGTCGATTTCCTGATTGGCGAAGAGCAGGCTGGTCATCGCCTCCTGGGCCGGTGCGACATTGTATTCCGTGTTGGTCTCGGTGATGACTTCGATGCCCTTGTTGGCGTCAAGCACGGGCTGGGCGCCCCTGCGTCGATCATCGGAGACGGAGATGCCGGCTGGGCCGTTCATGACGATGATCTTGCCCTTGCCGCCGAGCTTGTTCACCAGCCACTTTGCCGCTTCGCCGCCCCACTCGCTGGAATCCGTGTTGATCTTCGCGGTGACCTTGTCCGTGTTGACGAGGCTGTCGAAATTGACAATGGCAATGCCCTTGTCGCAGGCGTCGGAGATGACGCGATCGAGCGCGTTGGAGGAGCCGGCAATCACCACGATCGCATCGACATTGGCGTCGATCATTGACTGAATGTGCTGGATCTGCGTCTGCGCGTTGCCCTGCGCGTCGGTGATCATCAGATCCTTGACCAAACCCGCCTTCTTCAGCTCATCGACCTCGGCAGTAATGGTGCCCTCGGTCTGCTTCATCCAAGTCGGTACGGAATAGATGTTGGCCCAGCCGATCGTATAGGGCGCTTTGCGGTCTCCCTTCACGCAGGTCGATGCCGCATGGGCCGCGCCGGAAAAGGCTGCAAGCGCGAGACCGGCAGCGACAGTCGCTTTCAGAAAGCGGCGCAGAGCGCCGGACGAAGATGCGTTGACGTTCATTTTGTTCCCCTTTTGACGCGGCTGGCACTGTCATCCGTTCATGACGTCCGCCGCTTGATGACAACGTTACCATCATGCGGAGCACTGTCAATGACAACGTTACCATCGTGTGACAAAATCCCTCTCTGAAGCATCGGGCAGTGGCGCGCTGCTTTTGGCCTAGCAATGCCCGCGGTTGCGCTTCGGCCTCTGCACAGACTAGAAACAGGAAGGCCGACAGTAGGGAGACGGATGCAGAGCGCGCGGGAAGAAGACGGATCGACTGTCGTTTATGACGACGTGCTGCGGATAGCCGACCCCGGTCCGCCAAAGCAGGGGCATGGCGCAGAACGGGAAGCGGCAGCAAAACGCATCTCGATCGGCGATGTCGCGCGGCTGGCCGATGTCGCGCCGATCACCGTGTCACGCGCGCTGCGCAATCCCCAGAAGGTCAGTCCGGACAAGCGCGCCCGGATCGAACAGGCGGTGGCGCAAACCGGCTACAGCATCAATCCGCATGCCAGCGCCTTGAAGAGCGGGCGATCGAATGTGGTGCTCGCCTTCGCGTCCAATCTGATGAGCGAGCAGTTCGCCTCGGCCCTGAAGAGCTGCGCGGCGGTTCTGGAGGATGCCGGCTATCTCTTCCTCGTCGGACAGACGTCCTATTCCTATGAGCGCGAAACGGCCGCGCTTCGCTCCCTTCATGCCATGAAGCCGGCAGCGGTGATGCTGACAGGCGTCATCGAGCTGGAGAGCAATCGTGAGCTGCTGCGCGGCATCGGCATTCCGATCATGGAGACCTGGGCTCTGCCGCGCGACCCGATCGACATGCTGGTCGGCTTTTCCAATACCGAGGCCGGACGTCTGGCGGCGGACATGCTGTTTCGCAAGGGCTATCGCAAGGTTGCCTATGTCGGCAGGCGCAGCGGCCGAGGCGCCCTGCGCCTGCAAGGCTTTCGCGAGGGCTGTCAGGCAAAGGGCATCACGCTCGTCTGCGAGGAACTGGTTGACGACGTCACCGGCGTTTCGGACGGCAGGCGCTGCCTAGCCTCCGTCATGGCACGGCCGGCAAAGCCTGATGCCCTCTTCTGCAGCAATGACGTTCTCGCCCTGGGGTGCATGATGGAGGCGCGGCGCCTCAATGTGCGCGTGCCGGCCGATCTCGGCATTCTCGGCTTCGGCCAGAGCGACATTGCCGCCGAGATCCCGCCGGGCTTGACGATGATCGGCGTCGACAGCGCCCTCCTTGGCCGGGAAGCCGGCGCAATGCTGATCGCCAGCCTGTCGGGGACGCCGCCCGCGCAGAAGCTCAAGAGGCTGGATCTGGTGGTTAGCGAAGGCGGCAGCCTCTGACAGTCTGTCCAGGAATTGCTGTTGGCCGCCTGCAAATGGCAATTTCTGCGCTTCCGGTGCTCATGTACGAAAGTACGCTGCGCTCCGGTTCTCGAAATCACCATTTTCGTCAGACCAACAGCAATTCTTGAACAGACTGTGAGCTCCAAAGTCAGGACTCGGCTCAGGCGGCTTACGAGGTCATTTTCTGCTAGGCTTTAACTGCGCGCCGGTCTGGTCGCGTGCGCGGCGAATGGCAATGAAGATCGGATTGCCTTCGGGAAGCCCGAGAAGGGACGCAACATCGCTCTCGGCCACGGCCGGCACATATTGATCCTCGGCCTGGACGATGGTGCGGTTGAACTGATGGCGCAGCGTCCGATAGAGCGAACTGTCGAGATGGAAGAGCTCCAGCCCCTCCAGAAGGGTCAGGTTGAGGCAGGTGTCGACCACGGCGAGCGGGCGGCCATTGGCGGACACCAAGTGGCGATGGCGATAGACCTGCGCATTCGCTCCAAGGTCGAAAAAGACCGCATTTTCGCCCTCCGCCGGGTCGGGACCGCTCGAGAGCACGCGAAATTCCGGCCGCAGCCCCTGGCCCGCTATGCCCTCGGTGTGCTGGTGATTGCCCGATAGCGCTTCTCGACGCCCTTCGAATTGATGAAGGTGCCCATGCCATGCTGGCGCACCAGCAGACTTTCCTGAACGAGAAGCTCCAAGGCCTGCTGGATCGTGCGCCGGCTGACCTTCCATTCGCGCGAGAGCGGCAGCTCGCCGTCGATCTTCTCTTCATAATAGCCTGACAGAATCCTGGCGCGCAGCGTCTCGGCAATCTGAATATAGACCGGCCGGTGATCCCGGACGGCAGAGGAAATATGCAAGCTGACCTCGGCATTCCCTAATTTTCGCTCTGCCGAGCATAAAGGAGCGCCACCTGCATGGCCCGAGCACGGCCTCAAGGATTATTCGCCCCTTTTGTGCCATTGCCGCCCGCGCATCCCCCAGAACCGGGCTCTGCGAAAATTCCGGCCAGCGGTCGGGCACATAGGAAAAGTCAGCCGGAAACCGGGGGTAATTGGCGATCGCCTTGCTCATCGCGACATGCTCGGGCGCCAGATGCAGCATGTAGGAAGTCTCGATTTCGCAGGCATGCATATAGGCGGCATGAGCCTCGGGCATTTCGCGCTGCGTGACGATCACGGCCTCGGCGCCGGGATAGAAGAAATTGGCGATGACGATCCCCTCCTCCTTGGCAATGCGCTGGGCATCGCGGATCGCCACCGCATTGCCGAGATGGGCATTGACCACCACCAGGGTCGAAAGGCCCTCGGCCTTTGCCGACCGGGCGATTTCCACGATGGTCCGCGTCACCGTCTCGTTGGACACGCCGAACGAGACCGGCGCATCGCCAAGCGACCAGACCTGTCCAAAGGGAAGAACCGGAAGCCGCAGGAGCGGCGTGCGCCCATCCACGACCCGTGCGAGCTCCTCGGCAAGGCGCGCCGCCAGCAGATTGTCGGTGCCAGCCGGCAGATGGTCCCCATGGCTTTCGACGGCGCCGATCGGCAGGATGAGCACAGGGCGCGCCGCCAGCGCCTCGACCATCTCGCTGTCGTTGAGGCCGGTAATGTCGGTCTTGTCCTTCACCATCCGGCTCATGGCTTGAACACGAAGGCGCGGCGGGGATTGTCGATGAAAAAGGCCCGGAACAGGGCCTGCCCATCATAACCGGCCTCGTTGGCCTGTTCGATGAAGCGCGGGACCCAGCTTTCGAGAATATAGCCGAGGCCGAGACCGCCCTCGCCATCATGACGGTACATCGTGCGCCGGGCGATATCGCCGCCGACGACGATCTGGTCCTTGTGGCGGTGCTTGATCAGGCTGAGGCAAACCGAAGCCATAAGCCCTGGGGTCAGCAAGACGCTTGCCAGAGCGCACCCACATCCGCAGTGTCAACGGCGGAGCGGAAACCGGCCATGCGGGCACCGCGTCTCAGGCATAGACCCGGGGAAGCGTCGAGATCGCGCGCGAAGCCAACATGGTGGCGCGGGCCAGGCTTTGAATGGGGCTCTGGCCGAGGCTGCGGCCGGAAAGATAGCCGGCATTGAAGACGTCGCCGGCCCCGATCGTGTCGATGACATCGACGATCGGAGCCGGTACCTGGTGGAGGGTTCCCGCCGCATCAATGACGAGAGCGCCGTCGCCGCCGCACTTGACGACTGTCTCGGCGCCCTCCGGTTGCAGGGCATGGAGAATGCGGGCAGCCGCGGTCGTGCTTTCGGCAGGCGCAAGATGAAGCGCTTCGGTTTCGTTGAAGAGCACACAGTGACTCTTGGTCAGGAGGTCTCGTAGGAAGGCGGTGACGGTAGGCGTATAGCCCTCGGTCGGCCAGCCGGGATCGACCGCAATCCGCGCACCCCGCGCCGTCAGCGCCGCGATGAGCTCGTCATAGCCGGCCAGCAGCCGCTCCGTCTGGAAGGCGCCGGCAAGAAGGACGGTCCCGCCTTCGAGATCGACACCGTCGAGAAGCGACAGCGCCTCCCCTGCCGAAAATTGCGGCAGATGACCGCGCGTTGTGAAAAAGGTCCGCTCGCTGCCGGGATGGGTGATGCCGACCGTCAGCGTCGTCCGTGCCGTGCTGCGCGCCAGCCGGCGCGCATCCGCAGCAAAGGCTGCCTCGATCATCGCCCCGAAGACATCCGTGCCGACGGAGCCGACGAGAATATGGGGATGGCCGATGCCCTGCAGCGCCAGCGCAGTATTGCCGGCCGAGCCGCCGATGCGCAGCTCGTCATGCTCGACAAAAACTTCCGTTCCCATCTCGGGCCAGTCCGTCGGACCAAGGATGAGATCGATGTTCAGATTGCCGAGAACGACGAGCGGTGTCGGGCGGGGCATCGGCATGGAAAATCCTTAGAGTTTGTCCGGGATACGCCGTTCCATCCTCTCTTGAAAAGACGAAAGGCCTCAGAGAACCGAGGGGCTGGCGGGGTCGAAAGGAGCCTCGCTGTCACGCGGCGCGCGCAGCCTCGATAATCGCCTTGAACAGGGCGAGATCGTCTGTCGATTCCGACGGCGGCGTGCGGTTTTTTCCGCCTTGCGTGACGGCCGCGTGGAAGGCGCGCAGCTCCACATCGAAGGGGTCCTGATGGAAGGGTCCGATGCGAGTGACGCTGTTGCCCGTTTCCGTCGAGGTCTGGATATCGAGCGTCATCGACAGATTGCGTATGTAAGGGGTGGGATATTCGAAAGCCAGCCGCTTCCAGCGCGTGTTGATTTCGAAGCCGGCCTCGAAGCGCACGACATCACCGATCATGCATTCGTAGATGGCGGTGAAATGCCCGTAATCCAGAAGCGCGGTGATCTGCGTGCCGCCCTGCTTGATGGATGCGGCGCTGACGGCCTTCGGCGGGCCGAACAGATCGCGCATGGCCGACAGCGAATGCGAGGAAAGACCGGTCATGACCGTATAGGCGGTGCGCAGATCCGTCGGCGCATCGTCACCCAGCACGCTGTCGAGCATCGCCTTGCGCAGCGCAGCGCCGGTGGAAAGCAGCTCGGCCGGCAGGTCGTTTTGTGGCGTCACCACAGTGTCGGTCTGGTTGAAATACCAGGGGCCCTCGCAAATCACGTCGCGCACGCGGACATAGGTGATCTCCTCGGCGGGCGGCAGGTTTTCCTTCGCTGCGAGGAAGGCCGGGGCGAAGCGGCGCATGTAGCCGACCATGGCCACCTTGTCGCTCTTCTCTGCTACTTCGGCGAGAGCAGCGAGATCGTCGAGCGCCAGGCAGCAGGGCTTTTCGATCAGGACATGCTTGCCGGCTTCAAGTGCTGCGCGCGCATGGCGACCGTGGAACTGGTCGGGGCTCAGCACCATCACCGCATCGATATCGGCGGCGGCAAAAAGCGCCTCCGGCGTTTCATAAAGCGTCTCGATGCCCCAGCGCGCGCCAATCGCCTTGCTGACAGAAGGAGACGGATCATAGGCGCCGGCCAGCGTGAAAAGGTCGCCCAGCCTTTGCAGGATGGGCAAATGAATGAGTTGCGCTACTTCGCCGAGCCCCAGCAGACCGAGCCTGATCATGATCGAATTCCTGTCGTTTAAGGGCCGGTTGCGAGACCGCATCCCGACGCCTGAATGCCGCGCGCTCAAATAAATACGTATAAAGGATTTTATCAAGCGGATTCTCACCGTATCGGAGAGCGACGTCACGCCGGCACTGGGCTATCTAGCGGCGCCCGTCTCGGCAATTGCCACGAACTCCCTGAAATTCGCGGAAAATCACACCGCCCGCTGCTTCGTCTCTTTCCATCGTCGGCAGACTGAATTAAAGTGACATTAGGGAATTAAATTAGAGGTCTGACAATGAAACTGGCAACGGCGCCGGATGCCTGGGGTGTGTGGTATGCGGATGATCCGCGGCAGACGCCTTGGGAGCGCTATCTGGATGAAGTGCGCGATTCGGGCTTCACCGCGACGGAGACCGGCCCCTGGGGCTATCTGCCGACCGACCCTGCCCGTCTGACGGATGCGCTGTCCTCGCGCGGTCTTTCCGTTTGCGGCTCGGCGCTGGTGCATCTGCTCGCTCCCGCCGACGCGATGGACAGCCTGCGCCCGCGGCTGGCGCAGACCTGCAGCCTGCTGAAGGCCATGGGTGCGGAGTGGGTGGTGCTGATGGATGACAGCGACCTGCCGCCGCCCGGCAAGCAGCGGGCCCACTCGCCCGAGGCCTGGAAGAGCATGATCGCCAATGTCACCGAGGCCGCCCGCTATGTTTCGGGCGAGCACGGCCTCTCCTTCGTCTTCCACCCGCATGTCGGCTCGGGCGTGGAGACGGAGGCCGAGGTGATCCGGTTTCTGGAAGAAACGCCGGAAGATCTCGTCGGCCTCTGCTTCGACTTCGGCCACCACGCCTATACGGGCGCGGATGCCGTCGACTTCATGAAGCGGTATGCGGATCGCATTCCCTACTATCACTTCAAGAATGTCGATCCGACGCTGCTGGAAAAGATCAACCGAGAGAAGATCGATTTCATCACCGGGTTCCAGTTGGGCGTGATGTGCGAGCTGGACAAGGGCATGGTGGATTTCCGCGCGGTTGTGGATTTTCTGGAAGCGCGCGATTATCAGGGCTATGTAGTCTATGAGCAGGATATGTATCCCTGCCCGCCGGACAAGCCCTTCCCGATCGCCAGACGCAACCGGGACGCGCTGAGAGCCTTGGGGCTCTGACCGGCGGAAGCGGTTGAGATGGCGCGTGTGAATCAGGCCGATAGCGGTTCAGGTCCAGGAACGGGTGACGAGGGCGAGGAGCGCATTGCCGGCAGTCGCATCGAGCATGCGCGCATCCACAATCGCCGCCTTGTCTTCGAAACGATCTTCCAGCGCGGCCCGATTAGCCGCGTGGAAATCGCATCCGTCATCCGACTGAAGCCGCAGACCATCTCCTCCATTACCCGGGAATTGCTGGAACAGGGATTGATCGTCGAGGCCGGCCGCTCGTCGGGCCTGCGCGGCCAGCCGCAGATCTATCTGGAAGCCAATGCGGAAGCGGGCTTCTCGATCGGCATCCACCTCGACCAGAACCTCTGTTCCATCCTCGTGCTCGACCTTACCCGCAAAGAGCGGGCACGACGCGTGACGCGGATCGATACGGGCGATCCGGCCAACGCGGTCAAGGCGCTTTCGAGCACGCTTTCGGCCCTTCTCGCCGAACAGGCCGTGTCATCCGAACATATCTGGGGCGTAGGGCTCGTGTTGCCGACGTTCGGCTCTGCAGGCGACGACTTCGATTTTTCGATGCGGCACTGGCAGGCCTGGCGCGACTTTCCCTTCGCAGACGAGTTGCACCGCCTGACGGGCTACGCGATTCTGGTCGAGAACGATGCGACAGCCGCCGCCATCGGCGAGCGCATCCACCGGCCGGACACGCAGGAAGCCACTTTCGTCTATTACTATATCGGCCATGGATCGGGCGCCGGCCTCATCATCGACGGCTATCCCTACAAGGGAATTGGCGGCACAGCGGGCGAAATCGGCCTGCTGCCCTTCGCCGGCCTTGGCGGCTCGCAGACATGGCCGGAATCGGGTCCGGAGGCGGCCGACGGGACGGCGGCGCAGGGTGGCCTCATCTCCATCGGCGGGCTCGGCCTTGCCTGCGGCCTCGGCCTCAATCCCGATCCCGCGCGGATCCTTCAGCTGCTCGCCATACGCGATCATCGCCTCATGGACTGGCTGGCTTCGGCCGCAAGGCTGTTGCGCGATGTCGTCGCCATCATCGAGGTCATGTACGATCCCGGCTTCATCGCGGTGGGCGGCGCGCTGCCGCAGCCGCTGATTGAACGTCTGGTGGACCGGGCCTATCCGCTGCGCCCCACTCCGGCAGCACGGCGCGACCGCGTCCATCCGCGGCTCATCACCGCACGGCTCAGCGAGGATGCCGCCGTTACGGGCGCTGCGATGCTGCCGATCTTCGTCAACACCAGCCACAATTTCCGTCACCTCTACATCCGCCAGAACCTCGCGGATGTCCGGCCCTTCGAGATCGCCGGCAGCGCCCAGCCGTAAGGGCCGCCGCGCTCACCGCCATCCCGGCCTCGAGCCGGGTTGACGACGAAACCATGGATTTCATGGGTCCTGCCCCCCAAAGACCTCTTCAACGTGCGGACGCCTATCGGCTGGATACCGGATCGAGTTCCGCGCAACGGAAGTTTCCGAGCGTGCCTCCCTACCGCTTCAAACCGCAAAGCGGCGGGTCAAGACCGGGCATTGGGCGCTATCCGATCAACATGGCCAAGGATCGAGGAGATTATGATGAAAATAGATGGATTTTTCAGATAGCGCTTCACGCAGGAAAAGAACACCTTCGCCACACGGTCAGACGATGGATCACTCCAGAAAGGTGTCCTCCGGTTTGCACGTCGCGCTGAACCTGCATGCCCGTTATCCTCGGGCTCTGCCGAGGTTGGGTTGCGAGACTTGGTCCCTGGAGAAAAGTGGACTTTATCTGCGACCTGACCGCGCCATCCTGACAGCGCCATGAGGCAAGATCTTCAGAGACGCCCTCAGCCGACGTCGGAGCGGAACACCATGCGGTCATCGCGGAAGAGCTGGTAGCGGCCTACTGACAGCGGCAAACTCTGGCCCTGGGCGACAGCAGCGGTCTTGGGCGCCTGCACCTTCCACTCCGTGCCGGCGAGAAGGGCCGTTACCTTGAAGAACGAGCCGTAATTAACCATGCGCGTCACCTGCGCGGCACCAAAGCCGGCGGCGTCGAGGCCGCCGAGCGTAAGGTCCTCGGGCCGGACCGCGAGCGTTGCCGGGCCGTCGGCGACGCTCGCGGCAAGCCGAAGCCCGCCGATCGTGGCATGGCCGTTCGAAACCATCACCGGGATCATATTCATATCGCCGATGAAGCCGGCGACGAAGGGCGTGGCGGGCGTGGCGTAGATATCGCCCGGAGTGCCGACCTGCTCGATGCGGCCCATGCTCATCACCACGATGCGGTCGGCGACCGACATAGCCTCATCCTGGCCATGGGTCACGAAGACGGTGGTGATGCCCAACGTCTTCTGGATCTGCCGGACCTCCTCGCGCAGCCGGTCGCGCAGGTGCTGGTCCAGACTAGCGAAAGGTTCGTCCATCAACAGGATCTTCGGCTCCAGCACCAGGCATCGGGCAATCGCCACGCGCTGCCGCTGGCCGCCTGACAGCTGGGCCGGATGGCGCCCGCCATAGTCCTGGAGGCCGACGAGCGAAAGACCGGTCTCGACTTTGCGGCGGATTTCCGTCTTGTCAAAGCCGCGCAGCTTCAGGCCGAAGGCAATGTTTTCAAAGACCGTCATGTGCTGCCACAGGGCATGGCTCTGAAACACCATCGCCGTCGGCCGCTTTTCCGGAGGAGCGAAGGCCACATCGATGCCATCGATCAGCACCCTGCCTGCGGTTAACGTCTCGAAGCCGCCGATGATGCGCAGAAGCGTCGACTTACCGGAGCCGGAGGGGCCTAGCAGGCAGACCAGCTCGCCATCGCCGATTGACAGCGACAGCGGCTCGATGGCCGTCACGATGCCGTAGTTCTTCGTCACATCGATAAGGTCAAGCGTGGACATGGGAGCATCAGCCTTAAAAGGGAAGAGGGAACATCAGCCGCCAAGGCCCTTGGCAAAGGCATCGCCGCCGATCACCCGACGGGCCAGCACGATCGCCACGAGCGACGGGACCCAGAGCATCACGGACAGCACCGCGCCATATTGCACGACGAGCTGGTTGTTGATCATCGACATCATCAAGAGCGGCATGGTGCGAATGCGCGGCGCGCCGACCAGCCAGGCGCCTTCCGTCTCGTAGAAGGTCCAGACGAACGTCATCAACAGTGCTGCCGCAATGGTCGGAAAGGCTTGTGGCAGGGTGATATGCCAGAAGACCTGGAGCGGCGAGGCGCCGACGTCGCGTGCGGCCTCCTCGGTCTCGCGAGGAATGGCGCGGAATGCGGCGGTTGGCAGCCAGATCATCAACAGCAGAGTGTTGAGGAACTGGATGATGACGACGCCCTGGAAGGTGCCGACAAGATCGAGCGTCAGAAACAGCACGGCGATCGAGACGATCAACGCAAAGCGCGGAAAGGCATTCGCCATCAGAAAGGACATCATGAAGCCGGAGCGGCCCGGAAAATCCATGCGCGCAAAGGCGTAGGCCGCCGGCAGGCAGATGAGGGCTGAAAGCGCGGTGACCGTCAGCGACAGCTTGATGGACATCAGGAAGGCCTGCCAGACCTCCGGGCGGGACACGAGCTGCGCCCAGAACCGGAAGCCCCATTTGGTCGGCAGCACGGAGGGGTAGAACCACTGTTCCGCAAAAGCCCAGAGGAAGACGGTCGCCACCGGCAGGACGATGAAGAAGACGAGGAAGATGAGGATCAGCGGTCCGAAGACGTCGCGTCGCTGAACGATGCCCATGGGTCAGCGCTCCTCTTTGCGGTTGGCCAGCGAGCGCACATAGGCAAGGCCGGCCAGCGAGCAGATCAGGAAGGTGATGGTCGCCTGGGTGGCGGCCTGAAGCGGATCGCGAACCGACACAAAGGTGCGCAGCATGAAGGGGCCCATCATCTCAGGGTTCGTCGGCCCCAGCATGAAGGGCATCAGCACCTGACCGAAGAAGCCGAGGAAATTCAGCGCCGAGACGATCAGGATCGAATGGGTGATCTGCGGCAGGATGATGGAGCGCAGGATCCGCAGCCGCCCTGCCCCCACATCGCGCGCCGCCTCGATCGAGGCATCCGAGATCGTTCCAAGCCCGGAGATCAGGATCAGCAGCGTCATCGGCATGCCGTCCCAGATGAGGCCGATGACGGGCCCCCAGGGCGTGGTGATTGGCGAGGCGTAGTGCGTGAAACCGACGGCGTTCAGAAGGCTTTGCAGCCAGCCATTCGGCCCGAGATAGCGGATCAGCGCGTAGCAGATGATGATGCCCGGAACGAACATTGGAAACAGCGCCAGCCCCTGTATGAGGCTTGCCAGCCAGCCGCGCGTGAAGCGCATGTAGAGGGCGATCGGCAGGTTGACGGCGACGATGAGGACGAGGGCCACGAAGGTCGTCCACAGCGTGCGCATCAAATTGGCGAGGCTGTAGGGATCGGTGAAGAAGAAAATGTAGCTGGAAGCATCGAAAGCGAGGCCACCGTCGGGACGCTTGTGAAAAAGCGTCCCGAACATGGCGAGCGCAGCGGGATAGAAGAGAAAGACGACGATCGCCATCACAGGTATGGCGATGAAACCATAGGCGAGGAAGTCAATCCGTCCCGTCCGATTGTTGCCCGCGTCCATGGCGCGCCCTACTGCTTGATGTTGGAGGCGACGTTACGATACCAGCCTTCGAACAGCTTCGGCTCCCAGGTGCCCGGGAAGACGGGGATCGATTTCGGCGCGACCTTGGCGAACTTCTCCTGCAGCTCCTTCGACAGGTTGTCCCAGCCGATGGAGGGGAAGCCGCCGAGATCGGTCACAACCTTTTCCTGCACATCGGCGGAGATGATGTAGTCGGCAAGCTTGATCGCCGCATCCTTGTTGCGCGCGACCGTCGGCACGACGACGCCGGAGAAACCGCCGGTGAAAGCGAGGTCCTGAAGCTGCGCGACTGCCGTCGTTTCCGGCACGACGCCCTGGCTCATCGCCTGTAGCGCCATATCCGACCAGGCGACCGTCATGGAGATGGCGCCGGACGCGAGAAGCTGGATCGAGGCGGTATTGCCCGACGTATATTCACCGCCGTTGAAGAGCGCGGGCTGGATCTCCTTCAGGAGGGGCCAGAGCTTTTCGAACATCGGATTGGCATAGGCATCCGTGTAGTTTTCCGGCTGGAACAGGTCCGGCTTCTGGCCTGTGACTTCCTGCAGCGCGCGCTCGATGAAGCAGGCGCCGGAATCGCCGAGATCCGGGCGGGCATAGGTGAACTTCCCGGGATTGGCCTTGATCCACTCGACCAGCGCCGGGAAAGTCGCCGGCACGTCCTTGACCTGGTCGGCATTATACATGAGCACGACCTGCGAACCGCGATAGGGCAGCAGGAAGGGGCTCTGCACGGTGACGGGGTTGACCTTCGGCTGGTTGGAAAGTCCAGACGTTTCGAAATTGACCCAGAGGCCGGCTTCGATCGAGCCGGCCGGATAGAAGGGCGTCGTTGCCTCCAGCATATCAATCTGCGGGTCCTTCTTAGCCTGGAAGGCGGCCATGGCGCGATCGGCCAGCGCATTGACGCCGGAGCCGCCGCCGCCCGGAACGAGGTTGAGCGTCACGCCGCTGTTGGCAGCCTCGAAGCCCGGCTTGATGACGTTGGTCCAGAAGTCGATGATGTTGGTGTCGGAATTGAAGAAGATGTCGAGCGTGCCCTCGGCGGCGCTCGATACGCCGATCTGTGCGCCACTGGCGGCGACAAAGGCTGCACCGGCAGCCGAAAGCCGCAGAAAGTCGCGCCGGTCCATGCGAAGATGCGTGGCCATCAAAAGTTCTCCATCCTGTTTGTGGCCACAGAGCAGGTTCCTATCCCAGTCTGGCCGTAGTTCCCTTGGTCAACGGAGGCGCTTCGCCGTGCGTGCAGCCTCATTTTCTTTTTTAAATACTTATCGTGAACTATATTGAGCCTGTCAAGCGTGGCCTCTGACGCGCGACGTGCGCGATCGCTTGTTTGCGCTCTCGCCATGGGTGGCGGACCTCTGAGCGCCTGCGCAGTTCCTTGGGCATTGCAGCATGGCGGCGGGAAACGCGCACCATCATAGGAATGCCGTGATCTGCGATTAAAACACGGAAAGCATTGAAATTCGGGACAGCTCCCGGCTGTTTTGACGGCTGATCCCACGTCTTGGCGCAAAGGGCCAGGGCGCTGCAACCTATTGTGTGAGGGCTGATCATCTGTTTAATCATTGTCATGGATTAAATATTTCGGTCTAAGATGAGGCCGAAGCAGGGAGAGCCTCCGTGAAGACCTATCGCGACCGCCAGCGCAGCCTCGAGCAGCTATCCCGGCACATGGAGGTCTGGGCCGACGAACTGGGCGCCTTCGAGACGCTGCGGCGTGTTCCCCTCGGCCCCCTGCTCGCGCGGTCCCCCCAGGGTGTCGAGACCACGCTGTCGCCGGGCGACAGCTGGTCGGATCGTTTCGGCGTGCATCATTTCACCCTGACAGACCCGGTGGCCCTGCCGGAGGGGCCGGGCATAGAGCTGAGGCTCGATTTCGGCGGCGAGACGCTGATCCGGCTGAAGGATACGGCGGGCCGCGTTATCGACAGCTTCGCAGGCAACGAACGCCACAAGCGCTTCGATGCGCCGCGCGACGTTGCCTTCACGATCGAGGCGCAATCGGTCGCCCGTGGCCTGTTCGGCGTGCCGAACCGTGCGCCGGTCTTTAAGGAAGCGGCGATTCTCCATTTCTATCCGCAGGTGCGGGCGCTTCGACGGCGCATCGAAATTCTGCGAAGCACGGCCGATACGGTGAAGGACGAGGCCCTGTCGCGCGCGCTGTTCGAGGCCGGCGAAGTCGCGCTTTCGGCGCTGCGCCTGCCGACCGCGACGGCAGAGGTTGGGCCTCGGCTTGCCACACGCGCCTGGACGCTGGATCTCTGGGAGCGCAGCTTCGAGCCGACGGATACGCCCGCCCCGCTCGATGCGGCAGCACTCGCGAGCGTCGAGGTGGCGACGGCTGACCTCGACCGCCTGCTGGCAGACCTCCGTGCCGCCTATCCCAAGCATGGCCGCGTTCTCGCCACCGGCCATGCCCATATCGACTATGCCTGGCTATGGCCGCAGCCCGAAACGGTGCGCAAGATCGGCCGCACCTTCGCCAGCGTCAATTCGTTGATGAAGAAGCACCCCGACTTCCGCTTCCTGCAATCCTCCGCCCTCTATTACCGGCATATCGAAGAAGAGGACCCTGCCCTTTTCGAGGAGATCCGCGCCCGCATCGCCGAAGGGCGATGGGAAGCGATCGGTAGCATGTGGGTTGAGTGCGACACCAACATGCCGTCTGCGGAAGCGTTTCTGCGCCAGTTCATGCAGGGACGCGCCTACTTCAAGGAGAAGTTCGGCGTGGAAAGCCGCGTCGCCTGGCTGCCGGATACGTTCGGCTTCACCGGCGCCATGCCGCAGATCATGCGCCATGCCGGCGTCGACAAGATGGTAACAATCAAGATCTCCTGGAACGAGACCAATCGCCTTGACGACAATCTCTTCCACTGGCAGGGCAATGACGGTTCGCGCGTTCTCGTCCACATGTTCGATGCCTATGACAATGACGGCTACAACATGCTGATGACCCCGGCCGCCCTCAGCGAGGTGTGGAGCAAGCACGCCGCCAAGGACATGACGGATGCGGTCATCGCCTCCTATGGCTGGGGCGATGGCGGCGGCGGGCCGGACCCCGACCAGATCGAGTGTATGCCGCTGCTCAACCTCATGCCTGCCATTCCGACCATAGAGCATGCGCGCATCGAGACGCATATCGAGACGCTTGCCGAGGCCGCGAAAACGGCGGCCGTCCCGGTCTGGTCGGGTGAGCTTTACCTCGAATATCACCGCGCCACGCTGACGACGCAGGGCCGCACCAAGCAGCTTAACCGTCGCGCCGAATATGGTCTTGCGGCCGCCGAAGCGGCGAGCGTGATCGACCGGCTGGATGGCGGCGAAACCCCCTTCCCTGCGCTCGACGCCGACTGGCAGCTGATGCTGCGCAACCAGTTCCACGACATCCTGCCCGGCTCCTCCATCCGTGAGGTTTACGAGCAGACCGAACCGGAACTGGAGGGCGTGGTGGAGCGCACTGACGCGATCATCGCTGAGCGTCTCGCCGCGATCGCCGCGCGCCATGCCGGCGACGGCCCGTCCGGCCTTCTCATCGCCAACCTCTCCGGCTCGGCGAAGACGGCGGTGCAGATCGAAAGCCCGCATCCCCTGCCCGAAGCGCTGCAGCCTCAGCCGACGGACGACGGCTTCGTCACCGCCATCGATCGCCCGCTCGCACCGCTTGCGCTGGGCTTTGCCGCGACCGCTAGCGCCCGGCGCGCCGCGGCCTCTCTCGAGGACGGCATCGGCAAACTGGAGAATGAGCTGGTCGCCGTTCGCCTCGACGCCCATGGCCGCATCGAGAGCCTGATCGAAAAAGCATCCGGCCGCGAACTGATGGCCGGGCCCGGCAACCGGCTGATGCTCTACCGCAACGACCTGCCGCGCAATTTCGACGCTTGGGACATTGAGCCCGGCTTCGAGCTCGGCGAAGAGGAATGGCTGTCGCTGGAGGGGCTGACGGTCACCGCGTCCGGCCCGCATCTGGCGGAAATCACTCTGGCGCGGCGCCATTCCGCCAGCCGCATCGTGCAGCGCATGAGGCTCTGGTCGAATTCGCCTCGGTTGGAGATCCTGACCGACCTCGACTGGCATGACCGGCGCACCTATCTGCGGGCCGCTTTCCCCGTCACGGTCCATGCTGAAGAAGCCGTCTACGACCAGGCGATCGGCGTTACGCGCCGGGCGACACACACCAATACGAGCTGGCAGCGCGCCCAGTTCGAGGCCTGCGGCCACCGTTTCGTGTCCCTTTCGGAAACCGATTGGGGTTGCGCCCTGCTCTCGGCCGATAAATATGGTTTCTCGGCGCGCGGCAATGTCATGACGCTGAGCCTGATGCGCGGCCCAACCTTTCCCGACATGCTGGCGGATGAAGGCGAGCATCGCTTCACCTATGCGATCCTGCCCCATGACGGGCGCTGGTGGAGCGAGGCCGTGCAGGCCGAGGCCGATCTCCTGGCCGATCCGCTGCGTTTCGTGGCGGCCACCACCAGCCCGGATCTTACCGTTCGCCCGGTCGCATTCTCCGGACAGCAAGCGCGCTTCCATGCGCTCAAGCCCGCCATGGACGGGAAGGGTTATGTCCTGCGCCTCTCCGAAGCCGCCGGCCGGCGCGGCCCGCTGCATCTCGATCTGCCGGGCACAGCCCACACCGTCGATGCATTCGAGGTGCGGCTGGAGGACGGTCAGCCCCACATCGAGCGCCCCTTCGGCCTTGCAAGCTTCCGCTTCGGGCAATAGCGAGCTCACGGACCAAATCTGATCGTCGACTCCGGCCATGATGACCGAGCGATGGCGACCAGATGCATTTCGGCGGCCGCAACCGGTGTGAACGTAGCGCCTCAACGCTCTGTCTTCCAAAGACTGGACCGTTCATAACTGGCGTTTTCCGCGATAATTTCCCGGATGGGAACAGGAGCGGAAGCATGAAGGCATCGAAGTTCTCAATCGGCGCAAGACTTATGCGGGTCTGCTGCCCGAGGAGATGCGCTGCCTGAAGGCTCTGAACCATGAGAATTCCCGGCTGAAGAAGATTGTTGCCGATCTGACGCTGGACCGGGAGATGCTGCGAGGCACGTCGTCCGCCGGAAGCTCTGATACGCAGCCTCGCTGATCTCGACTCCTTGGCCTTTGCGAGACGCGGTGAACGTGAATCTCTGATGCAAACCGGAGGTCAGCGATGCGATCAGGGATTTCATTACGGGGCGACTGTGATGGCGAGGCTTTGCGGCGACTGGCGCGTCAGACGAAGGATGCAGCTCAGGCACGACGTCTATTGGCATGGCGCCATATCGGCAGGCTGGTCGAAACCATCCAGCCCGCCGAATGCCAGAACTATCTCGAAAATGCCAGATACGGTTCCGTTAAAAGGGGAAGCGCTTTCCTTCGGTGAGGCGTTGCCATCAGCGGGAATCAGGACTGTCGACATAGCGTGGAAAGGCTGGCTCGTCGGGAGCGTTGGCCCAGCTTTGCAGCGTCTGGCCGCCATCGATCAGCCAATCGGCACCGGTGACATGCCGCGCATCGTCGGACGCAAGGAAGGCGACGGCTGCGGCAACATCCTCGGGCTGGCCGATGCGGCGCAGCGGAATGCGATCTGAGAAGCGGCGGATGCCGGCCTGGTAGGCATCCTCGTCCATCGACGGGACACCGAGACGGGTTTCGATGACGCCCGGGCAGATCGCATTGACGCGAATGCCGTAGGGTGCGCTGTCGAGTGCCGCGATCCGGGTCAGCCCCACCACCGCATGCTTGGTCGCGGCATAGCCTGCGCCGCCTGCCAGCACATCCCACCCGGCCATGGATGATCCCATGTTGACAACTGCGCCCTGGACCTTGCCGGCGATCATGCAGGCAAGCGTTGCGCGCAGCACATGGAAAATGCCGTTTAGATTGATGCCGACGATGCGGTTCCAATCCTCAAGGGGCAGCCTGTGCACGGGGGCGACCGTGCCGGAAATGCCGGCATTGTTGAACAGCACGTCGATCCGGCCGAAGCGGTCGACGACCGCGCCGACCATCGCTTCGACCTCGGCCGGATCGGAGACATCGACCGCAAAGCCTGCAGCCTCCGCGCCCAGCTCTTTCGCCAGCATGGCTGCCTTGTCGCCGTCGAGATCGGCGATGGCGACCTGCGCGCCCTCGGCGAGAAAGCGGCGCGCCGCTGCACTGCCGATGGCACCGGCACCTCCCGTGACGAGCACGATCTTGTCCTTGAAGCGCATGGCGCGATCCTTTCGGGGCTCGTCAGTCGAGGGAAGGGTATGTCCGCCACGAATGGCGCGGGGTGAAGCCGAGATGGGTGCGCGCGGCCGTCGTGTCGATCAAGGCGGCGTGGCCGCCAAGATCGGCGCGCAGCGGCGTTGCGGGATAGGCATTGGCGATCAGGCTGGCGCTGTCCTGATCCATATACGTATCGTCAGCACTCAGGAACAGCCGAAGATGGCCCTGAACGGGCCGCTCCACGGCTGCCACGAAGGCTGCGGCGGCGTCGCGCGCGTCCAGATAAGCCCACAGGTCCCGGGCGGCCTCCGCCTGTCGACGCCGTGGGCCAACCGCGGCGGAAAAGGTCTCGGGCGTCTGGATCCAGGGCATGCGCAGGCTGAAGGCGGAAAAGGCGCCGCGGCGAACCATCGCCTCGACCAGCTCCTCGCCGAGCCATTTGGTCGTGGCGTAAACGTCCTGGGCGCCGATGGGATGGCCTTCGTCGACCGGCAGGTAAGGCGGTACGAGAGGGGCCTCGAAAAAGGGATAGCCCAGCACGCTGAAGGAGGATGCGTAGACAAAACGGGGCGTGCCGGAGAGGCGGGCGGCCTCCACGGCGGCATAGGTCGCTGCCATATTCGCCCTGAAGACGTCCACGGCGGCGCGCCCCGTCGGCCGCGGGATGGCGGCGATATGCACGAGCGCTGCGCTGCCTTTGGCAAGCTCGGCGACGACGGCCAGCTCGCCGGCCTCGCCGGTCACATGGTGCCAGGCCGCCCCCGCGGGAGGGGGCGCGACGTCGAGTCCGAGGACCGCGTGCCCGGCAGCGCAAAGCGCCTGCGCGACATGGCGGCCGAGCAGCCCGCTCGATCCGGTCACCAGGATATGGCTCATGGCTGATTGTCCCTTGCCGGCAAGGCCTTGATGATCCGCTCCGCCAGGATGAGGTCTTCGAGACCGCCGGCCAGCGGCGTCATCGGGGTTGCCCCCTTGTCGATGCAGGCGAGGAAGTGCTGCCACTGGCGGCGGAAGGCTGTGTCCGGCGTGCCCGGCAGGTGCCGCTCGCTTGCGCCTTCGCCGGCCTGCTCCTTCACCCGCACGCTCGCAGCCGCATTGCGGACATAGGGGTTCTGGAAATCGATCCGCACTTCATCGGCCTCCCCGTAGACGGTCATCCATTCGTCCCACCATTCATAAAGGGCACCGAAGGCGACTTCCAGCAAGGCGGGCACGCCGCCCGGCAGGCCGAGAACGGCCAGCAGATGCGTTTTGCCGACCGCCTGCGCATAATCGACGCGCTCGACGGGTCCGAAAGCCCCGCGCAACACGGCGAGATCATGGCTGCCGAGCATCAGGAGCGTCATATAGAGCTCGGCATAGGCTGCGTGGCTTTTGCCCAGCATGGCCGCCACGGCGTCATCGGCAGCCTTTCGGCCGGCGGCAAGCACGCCGGGATCGATATCGCTGCCGCGCACCTGATCGTAGAGCTGCTGATATCGATCGAACCGCCCGGCGAAATCGTGGACCTGAACCATTTTCGGCCGGCCGATCCGGCCGATCGCGTCGATGCCCAGCCGGTAGCCCGGATCATAGATCTTCATGTAGCCGACGAGGGCGACAAGGCCGCTGCGCTCGGCCGCCTCGACCAGCAGCCGCGCCTCCTCGGCGGTGAAGGCGAGAGGTTTTTCAACGATGAAGTGCTTGCCGGCGGCAATCGCCGCCTTGACGACGGGCCCGTGATCGAAGGTGCAGATCACGACGGCATCGACCGCCGGGTCCGCCAGGAGATCTGCATAATCATGGTAGCGCGCCGCGACATGGAACCGTCGGCCCAGGGCATCGAGGACCTCTGCGGACAGGTCGCACAGGGCGGCGATCCGCACATCCGGCAGCTCATGCAGGATTGGCAGATGCATGAGCTGGGCGATCTCGCCGCAGCCGATGACGCCGATACCGAGGGGCGCGCGTGAGGGAGATGGGTTCATCGTGTTCTCCGGATCATGCCTTGACCGCGCCGGCGGTGAGGCCGGCGATGAACTGCCGCTGCATCAGCACGAAAACGACGATCACCGGCAGGGTCGTGATTGTCAGCGCCGCGAAATAGAGGTTCCACATGGAGCCATATTGCTGGAAGAAGGCGACCAGCCCGAGCGGTATCGTCTGCAGCGCGGGATCGCGCAGCAGGAGAAACGCCAGGAAGAAATCGTTCCAGATCTCGATAAAGCCAAAGATCATGACCAGAGCGATGCCCGGACGGATCAAGGGAAGCATGATCAGCCAGAGAGACTGGAAGCGGCCGGCGCCGTCGACGCGCGCGGCATCTTCCAGGTCTATGGGCAGCGACAGGAAGAAGCTGCGCAGGATGAACACCGAGAGCGGCAGATTGGACGCGGCGTGGATGAGCGCAACGCCGATCCGACTGTTGATCAGGCCGAGGTCGCGCGCCGTCATGAACAGCGGGATGGCCATGACCTGCGGCGGCACCAGCATGGCAGCGACCACCACCGCCAGCACGACAGTGCGCCCGCGAAAGGCAAGACGGGAGACGGCGTAGGCGGCGGGCGTTGCCGCCACGACGAGAATCGCGAGCGCCGTGCCTGTGACGATGACGCTGTTGAGGATTCGCTCCCCCATGCCGGCGACCCGCCACGCCTCGGTGTAATTCTGCCAGACGAAGCCGGAGGGCAGGCCCCAGACATTGGCGATCACCTCTTCCTTGGTCTTCAAAGAGCCTGACAGAACCCAGATCAGCGGATAAAGCGTCTCGATCAGCACGACAGCAAGAAGGCCGTAGACGAGGGCGAGCTCGCCGAGGGACCGGCCGGCGATCCGAGCGCGCAGCAGGCGGCGGGCAAGCGCGGTCATAGCGCGACCTTCGTGCGGCGCATCAGGCCGAGCAGCAGGACGCAGGTCAGGGCAACGATGAGGAACAGTGCATAGCCCATGGCGCTGGCATAGCCCATATTGCCATCCTGGAACGCCGTCTTGACCATCAGCGTCATCACCACCTCGGTCGCGTGGTTCGGGCCGCCCTGCGTCAGCACCTGGACGATATCGAAGTTGCGGACGAAGGCGCCGGACAGGCCGAGAATGACGTTGATGAGGACGACGGGCATCATCATCGGAAGCGTGACGTGACGAAACCGCGTCCAGGCGCCGGCACCATCGATCTTGGCTGCCTCGTAGAGCTCGTGCGGAATGGTCTGCAGACCGGCGAGATAGATGACGGCATGGAAGCCGAGCCATTTCCAGATATCGACGACGACGATGGAATAGAGCGCAATGTCGGCATCGCCCAGCCAGGACTGCTTCAGGCCGGAAAGCCCGAAAAGATCGAGCGCGGCGTTGAGAAGGCCGAAGATGGGGTTGTAGATCCACGACCAGAGCAGGCCGGTGGCCGCGAAGGACAACGTGACCGGGATGAACACGGCCGCGCGGATGGGTCCGCGCAGAAAGAGCGCCCGATCGAGAAGGATGGCGAGGCCGAGGCCGAGCGCGTTCTTGAAGATCAGAATGAGCACGACAAAGATCGCATTGTTCTCCAGCGCGCCGAGAAACAGCCCGTCGCGAAAGAGCTTGAGGTAGTTGCCGGCACCGATGAAGATCGGCGCCGAGAAGCCGTCCCAGCGCGTCAGGCTCAGCCACAAGCCGCGAAAGAAAGGCCAGAGCACGAAGAGACCGAAGAGCAGCGCAG
The DNA here is from genome assembly GCF_001938945.1 of Xaviernesmea rhizosphaerae. GTDB lineage: Bacteria > Pseudomonadota > Alphaproteobacteria > Rhizobiales > Rhizobiaceae > Xaviernesmea > Xaviernesmea rhizosphaerae. The sequence continues at coordinate 21,026 of NZ_MKIO01000027.1, read as the reverse complement.
CCGGTGCGAGCATCAGCATCGCGGCCAGCCCGTCGCTGTCGCGTCGAACTCGGAAAAAAGCGGAACCGGCCATCGGCAGAGGCCTCAGGCGGCGGCGGGGCTGAGCGCAAGCCCCAGCGTGTCGCGCAGATAGGCAATGCTTTCCTGCGCGCTCTGCTCAGCCGTTTTCTGGGAGGCATCCAGTTCCACGATGGCGAGGCCGTCATAACGGGCCTCGATCAGCACGTCGACCAGGCCCGCGAGATCGACGACGCCGGCGCCCAGCTCGCAGAACGCGGCATAGCGCTCCGGGCCAACCAGGCTGTCATCGACGCGTGTGTCCTTCAGATGCATGTAGCGCACCGCGGAAACATAGGTGCGCAGCGCGTCCACGGGGTCGGAATGGGTCTGGGCGAGGTGGGCCGGATCGATGCAGAGCCCGGCATGGCGGGTATCGAGTTCGTCCATCATCCGGTCGAGCTGGTCGCGCCGCTCCACGAATGTGTCCAGATGCGGATGATAGACCGTGGAAATTCCGAGATCGGCGGTGCGTCGCCCGATATCCTCCAGGGCCCGGCAGAAGGCGCGGTAATCCTCCGGCCCATGCGGATTGCCGGATGCCTCCGAAGGGCCTCCGCCCAGGACGAGAACCGGGGCGCCGAAGCCCTTCAACAGACGCGCGAGCGTCAACAGGCAATCACGTTCATAGGCCCACAAAACGGGATTGACGAAGGTAGCGTTCACATAGAGCGAGGAGAGCCGGATGCCGAGATCGCTCTGGGCATCCGACAGCAGCGCATAGCGGCGGAGAATGTCGGTGTCCGTCGTCACCCCTGGAGGGGCGACATCGCCGAGCTGCATGAATTTTCGGACAAACTGGTCCGACAGGCTGGTGAAGGCGAGGATCTCGAACCAGCCGAAGCCTTCCTTTGCCAGGAATTCAAGCGCCGGACGAAGAGGCTGGCCGGTCAGGTCCCAGCTGTTGAGATGGTAGCCGATCGAAAAACGCTGGCGGTCGGAGCGGGGCATGGGGCGTCCTTTGCAAAGAGGTCTTTGCCGTGAAGAGCGGAGAGGCGGCGACGTCGCGCGATTTGCCGGCCGTCGAGCGGTAGGCGCCTGACGGCCGGCGCGCCGGTTCAGTCTTTCGGGGGCCAGTTGCCGTCGTCGACCAGCGCCTTGAAGGTGGTCTGCACGCTTGCGGCAGCCTCTTCTGGCGTCGCCGTTCCGCCGACGACACCCGCGATGCCGGATGCCACCGCCGTCGTCACCTCGCTCGGCCAGATCCAGTCGAGGAATTTGATCGTTGCAGGAAAGGTCGTTTCCCGCAGGGCCTTGGCATAGGCCTCGTTGACCCCGTCCACGCCCTTGATCGAGGTGGCGATCGGCCTGTCGGCTTCGAGATAGATCTTGGCCACCTCCGGCTTTGTCAGATAGGCGATGAAGTCGAGCGCCGGCTTGACCTTGTCATCGGCGATCGAGGCAGACAGGCACATGCCGTTGTCCGCGCCGCCGCCATGCTTGGGCTCGCCCTTGGTGCTCGGCATTTTCGGGAAGGGGAACACGTTCCAGCTGAAGGTCTTGACGCTTTCCTTCAGCGAGGGGACCTCCCAGGTGCCTCCGTAATACATCGCGTTCTTGCCGCTGGCGAAGGCGGCGCGCATGCCCTCCATATCCACCGACAGCGAATCCTTCGATAGGATCCCGTCATCGACCCATTGCTTGATCAGGCGAAAGGCTTCGACGCTGGCGGGATCGTTGAAGGGCGTCTTGCCTTCGAGCTGGAGCTGCGTCACCCCCACTGGGTCGCCGCTCGACTGGGAAAAGGTCTCGAAATACCACATCGGCCACATGACCGAATTGGCGCCCTGGTGCAGGAGCGGAATGACGCCTGCTTCCTTCAGTTTCGGCACGGCGCTCCTGAGATCCTCATAGCTGGGCGGCGTTGGAATACCCAGGCGCTTGAACAGGTCCTCGTTGTAGAAGATCGTCGAGGTGGAAAGCGAACTGATCGGTACGCCATAGAGCTTTCCGTTGACGGTAAAGGCGCCAAGGCTTGCAGGATCGACATTGTCGATGAACGGTTTCACCTCTTCGGTGATCGGTCGCAGAAGCCCGCGGCGCACATAGGCGCCGTTGACCCAGAATGCGGAGCAGGCAACCAGATCGATCGGCTGGGCGGAAAGCTTGGCCGTCATCATCCGCTGGAGCGAGCCGGACTGCGGCCCCTGGGCATCCCAGTTCACGGCAGCCACGTCGGGATGGCTCTTCAGGAAGCCGGCAACGATCTCCTTGCGAATGCGTGTCTGTACCTCGGGTGTCTCGCGCGGCGCCAGAACGTCGAGCGAGGAGCCACCGAAGACGTTCAGCGTGACGCCCTCGGCCAGTGTCGTGCCGGGCAGGGCAAGCATGGCAATCCCGAAGGCATAGGCGGCCAAGCGGGCGCTGAGACGGGATGGACGGGAATAGGGTGGGAAGGAACAACGCAAAGAAACAGGCATGACAGAACCCCTCTTTGTGCTCGCATCGACGGGCGATCCGAGACCATATCGTTGATGGTCATATGAGTAAGGATCAAGAGATTTTGCTTGTCAAGCGGGTGGGGGAGACAAAATTTTCGCCAAAAATGGGGTATGAAGCGGCGTTTCTGTGATGCTTCCACGTTCTGGCGAGTGCGGCGTGAAAAAGCACTTGACTTTCCAAGGCGTGAATTGCTTGTTTGAACATCAATGAAATCCGTGCTCTCTCATTGACCTTGGGGCAAGCCATGTCGCTCGATGTCTTTTCCGCCCACCGAAATGATCCGCAGGTGCGCCTTGATGCCAAGCGCGCGGCTTTTATCGTGGTCGATATGATCAACGAGTTTTGCAAGCCCGGTGGCAAGATGGTGTTGCCGGGCTATGAAAGTCTCGTGGGGCCGCAGACGGCGCTGATCGAGGCCGCCCGCAAGGCGGGTGCGCCGGTGATCTGGGTGCATGACGCACATCGCCCCGGCATGCGCCATGAGCGCGAATGGGCCAAGCGCACGCCGCACGGGCTCGAAAACACCTGGGCAGTCGAGATCATCGAGGATCTGGGCGCTCGGGCCGATGAGATCCATGTGACGAAACGGCGCTATTCGGCCTTCTTCCAGACCGACCTCGATCTGACGCTCAAGGACATGCAGATTGATCAGCTGGTCGTCTTCGGCGTCGTCACCAATATTTGCGTGCGCTCGACGGTCCACGATGCCTTCTTCAACGGCTACGAGGTGATCGTGCCGGCGGATGCCTGCGCCGCCACGGGCCCGCGCGAGCAGGAAAGCTCGCTCTATGACATCGCCACCCATTTCGGCGTCGTCTCGGACGTGCAGAGCGTCGTTGCCGCACTCAACCAGGGGACGGCCATCACCAACATGATTGCGGCCTGAAGACGTAGCGCTTACCCTCCGGCCGTTAGCCGGAGACAGCGCAAAGATGGCAAAGCGAACGGAAGATCTTTTGAATACAGTCGAAACCATGGATGCCGACCGACCGAGCGAAGAGGCCGCAAGCGCCGAGGTGCCGGTTCTGGGGCGTGAAGAGATCCTCGCTTACTACGCCAGGACCGGCTATGCGCTGGAACACCATGCAGCACATCTTCTGCGGCGTGCGCATCAGCGCGCAACGGCCTGTTTTCAGGCGGTGATGCCCTCGGACGACCTGACGCCCACACAGATGGCCGCGCTCGCGACCCTTTTGAAGCATGGCGAGCTCTCGCAGAACCATCTTGGCCGCATGACGCAGATGGACCCGTCCACGATCAGCCTCGTCGTCAAGGCACTCCTGAAGCGCGGGCTGATCGCAAGGAAGCGTTCCGACACGGATCAGCGCATGACGATGATCGCGCTCACTAATGCCGGGGTGGAGTACACGCTGCCGCTGCTCGATCTTTCCATGCAGGTGGCGCGGCGTCTCCTCTCGCCGCTTTCGCCGGCCGAGCAGGCGACCTTGCTCGATCTGCTCAACCGCATCGGCGAGCCGGACGCCGCCTGACGCCCTGCGCGGCCTGCAACGGCAGGGGCGCGGGACTGGCCGAGGCGGAGCCGGCATCTCTCGACAGTCTCTCCAGCGCAGGAACCAGACAATGCCCAATTCATCCGACCGCCTCCTTATCCGCAATCTCGGCCGCATCCTGACCGGCGATCTGACCGCGCCGCTGCTGGAGGCCGACACGATCCTGATCGAGGACGGAAAGATCGCGGCAATCGGGCGCGAATCCGAGCTTGCGACGGATGGCGTGGGAACGATCATCGATGCCAATGGCTCGGCGATCATGCCGGGCATGATCGACAATCACGCCCATCCTGTGATGGGCGACTGGACGCCAAGGCAAAATCAGCTCGGCTGGATCGAGTCGACATTGCATGGTGGGGTGACCACCCTGGTTTCGGCCGGAGAGGTGCATCTGCCCGGCCGTCCGCGCGACGTGATCGGCGTCAAGGCCCTGGCCATTACCGCGCAGCGGGCGTTTTCCGCCTTTGCCCCGGGAGGCATGAAGGTGCTCGCCGGTGCTCTCATTCTTGAACACGGACTGGTGGAAGCCGACTTTGTCGAGCTGGCGGCCGCCGGTGTCACGCTGGTGGGCGAGGTCGGGCTCGGAACCGTCAAGGATGGACCGACCGGACGGCGGATGATCGGCTGGGCACGGCAAAACGGCATGACCTCCATGACCCATGTGGGCGGTCATTCCATCCCTGGATCGGCCCGCATCGGCGCGGAGACCGTTCTGGAGGTCGACGCCGATGTCGCCGCTCACCTCAACGGCGGGCCGACGGCGCTGCCAGAGAGCGAATTGCGGCTGATCTGCGAGGAAAGCAAGCGCGGCCTCGAAATCGTCCACAATGGCAACATGCGCGCCGGTCTGTTCGTCCTCGATGTCGTGCGGCAGGTGGGCGCGCTGGATCGGCTCGTGCTGGGAACGGACGGTCCCGCGGGGTCCGGTGTCCAGCCCCTCGGCATGCTGCGTCTCGTCACCATGCTTGCCTCGCTCGGCGATATCGCACCGGAAGTCGCGATCTGTTTTGCCACTGGAAACGTCGCGCGTCTGCGCGGCCTGAACGACCGTGGCCGCATCGCCGTCGGTCTCGCGGCCGATCTCGTCTTCATCGATCAGGCGATGGGCGGGGCCGGCCAGGACGTGCTCGACAGCATGGTTCTCGGCAATATGCCGGGCATCGGGATGATCCTTGTGGACGGTGTGCCGCGCATCAGCCGCAGTCGCAACACGCCGCCCTCGATCCTGGTGCCCGAGAAGCGCGTCGCCTGATCGACCTGCGGAGCATCGGGCTGCGTCATGTCCTGTGGCCTGCGGTCTTTCAGTCCGGGGCTCCAGGGCGCGTCGTGATTTTCCCGGCTTCCTTTCACGCGCCCGACGTCCTTGTCACATCGCATCCTTGTTGTCTCGCATGCCGCGTGCGCATCACCCGTGAGCGCTTTTGCGCGACAGACTGTCCAGGCAGGCCGGCAAGAAAATGCCCGCTCGGATCTCGAGCGGGCGTCTCTTATACGTGAATGTGCTGCGGGTCAGTCTCGGTCTCACAGTCTGTTCAAGACTTGCTGTTGGTCTGACGAAAATGGTGATTTCGAGAACCGGAGCGCAGCGTCCTTAAGGTCCGTGAGCACCGGAAGCGCAGACATTGCCATTTGCAGGCGGCCAACGGCGATGATTGGACAGACTGTCAGACCAGGCCGTCTTTGCCCACGATCTTGTCGAGGCTCAGGCCGCCGACCCGCGGCAGCGGGCGTCCGCCATCCGTTACCGCGATCGCCACGGCGATTTCGTCGGCACGCGGCGCGTCACCGACCCGCACTTCCATCCCGTCGAAGTGGCTTCGCACGCGCGCGGCGTCCTTGTGGCCGAGCGGAATATCGAAGGGCGCGCCGGGGGCGCCCCGTTTCTTGGAGGAAGGGATCAGGGCTGCTCCGCCACCGAGCACGTCGCGAAACGGCGCGCCGAGCTGCGGGTGGAGAAGGGCGGCGGCATGTTCGAGTTCGCCGTCTTCGCCAACCAGCGCCGCCTTGCCAAAGCTTTCCACCTTCGAGCCCTCGATGCCGAGCATCGCCACCGCGCGCTCGGGCAGAAGGCGCCCGAGATCGCGCCCCGTCTCCATCAGCGCGCCAAGATCCTCGACATAGCGGCCGGCAAAGGGATTGTGGATCACCGCCACCGACGCAGCCCGGCGGATGGGCCGGTCGAGCACGCGGCCACCTTCCATCAGCGTCTCCTCCATGACGGTGACGATCCGCCTGATGCCCCTGCTCTCGATAGCGCTCATCGCAGCCCATCCTCCCCCTTGATCTCACTCGCCTTCAAACCGCCGACGCGCGCATGGATGCGCGGGCCGGTGGTCATGGCCAGAGCCAGGACGATCTCATTGGCGCGCGGCGCATCGCCGATGCCAACCTCGACCGCGTCGAAATGGCTGCGGACATAGGAGGCGTTGATGTGGGTGATCGGCACGTCGAGCCGCGTGCCCGGTGCGCCGACCTTTTTGGCGGACGGGACGATCGCCCGTGCGTCGCCCAGCAGTTCGCGCATCGAATAGCCGCCCGGATTGTGCCAGAGTGCCGCATGTTCGAGTTCGCCTGCCGTGCCGACGATCGCGCCCTTGCCATATCCCTCGACGTTCGCCGGGTCGCCGCCAAGTGCGGCGATGAGCCGGGCGGCCATGTCGAGGCCAATCGGCTTGAGCGCTTCCATCATGGGCATGATGTCCTCCACATAGGCGCCGGCATAGGGATTTTCGATGACGGCGAGAATGGCGGCTCGCTTGAGCGGCGTTTCGGCCACCGGCCCTCCTTCATGAAAGATCTCGTCGACCGAGACGACGAATTTCCGTACCGAGATCTGCATCGTGACCCTTCCCAATATTGTTAGAGTGGTAACAATCCATCATCTGGGAGCGCTGTCAAGAGTCTGAGGAGACGCCTTGCGCCTGTGCCTATTTTTCGCGCAAACCGCGTGGCGGTGGTGCGATTCATAGGCGAAAAAAACCATCAGGAAGGAATTGACAAGGGCGGAGAGAGATAAGACTATTCGTATGACCATCAAGTAAATCGGCATCGAAGACCGTGCTGATGGAATTGCCGTTCAGGCTCACAGAGGGAAACATGATGAAGATCCTTGCCCGCTTTGCCGCGGCTGGCCTCGTGCTGGCTGCCACCGCCCTGCCGTCTGCCGCTGCCGATAAGGTTCATATTGCCGCCATCTCCGGCTATTTCGCGCAAGGCTTCGGAATTTCCATCGTCAATGGCCTGAACAAGGCAAAGAGCGATTTCGGTATCGACCTCAAGCTGGTCGACACGGGCAATCGCGCGCTCGATTACGAAGAGCAGTTCGCCAACCTCGCCAAGACCGGCCAGTATGATCTGATCTTCGTCATGGGGTGGGAGCTTGTCGACGCCTTGCAGAAGGTCAGCGCCGCCTATCCCAATCAGCGCTTCGTTTTCATCGACGGCGTGCTCGACAGCAAGACCATGATCTACGCCAATTTCGCCGAGGAGCAGGGTTCGTTCATCACCGGGGCTCTCGCGGGCATGGTGGAAGATCTCGGGCCCGCCTTCGACAAGATCGGCGATGGCAAGGCGATCGGCTTCGTCGGCGGTCGCGACATTCCCGTGATCCGCAACTTCCTGGGCGGTTATGAGCATGGCGCGAAATATGCCGCGCCGGATGTGAAGGTGAATGCGGTCTTCGCCGGCACCTTCGATGATCCGGCCAAGGGCAGCGAACTGGCCATGACGCTCTATGGCCAGGGCGCGGACATCGTCTACAACGTTGCCGGCCCGACCGGTGAAGGCGTGATGCAGGCCAGTGCTGCGGCCGACAAATATTCGCTCGGCGTCGATATCGATATGTGCTCCAGCGCGCCGGGCAACGTTCTGGCCTCGATGCTCAAACGCGGCGACGTCGCCGTCTATGCGATCATCAAGGACGAAGTCGAGGGCCGCAAGGTAACGCCCGGCACCCGCACTTTCGATCTCGCCTCGGGTGGTGTCGAGGTCAAGCTGTGCGACGACGTCGCGGCCAAGCTGCCGGCCAAGATCAAGGACAAGCTGGAGACGATCCGCAAGGACGTCGTCGACGGAAAGATCCAGATCGCCCGCGCCAAGTGACGGATAGGCGCCGGGGCCTAGGGTCAGGACCCATTAAATTCATGCCATCTGCGGGACGGATTTTGTGTCTGGCAAGGAGGGAAGCCGCAGGAAATGTGGGGCATTTTCCAGGCTTTCCGACGCAGTCCAGGCGCAAAATCCGTCCCGCCCGGAGGGTTCGCGCGCATGGGCCGGCTGATCGCAAACAATGCTCGACAAGGCTGAAAGCCTTGCCTTGCGCTTGTTTGCTTCCATCCAATCCCATGCGCGCGAACAGATGGCATGAATTTAATGGGTCCTGACCCTAGCTGTCCCGGTGCCGATCTGCATCTCCAGTGGAGTTCACGACTTCGGCATGCGATCCGTGAGGCTTCTGCCACGCGGTTGCAAATGTCGAAATCGCACCGCTGGCGCAGCCGGGTGTCCCTGCTTTCCTCGATGTCGCCGCGCCGCGCCTCGTTCCGGCGGCGCGGCCTTCTCACGAGCATGGTGTTTTCATGGATCTTGCGGTCGACCTTTCGGGCATCACCAAGCGCTTCGGCGCCTTCACCGCCAATAGCGGGATCGATCTTGCTGTCCGCCGCGGCGAGATCCACGCCATCATCGGCGAGAACGGGGCGGGCAAGACCACGCTGATGAACATCCTGTTCGGCCTTCTGCAGCCGGATGAGGGCACGATCGCGATCGGCGGCAAGACGATGATCGTCGATAGCCCGGCGGTGGCGATTGGGCAGGGGCTCGGCATGGTGCACCAGCATTTCAAGCTGGTGCCGTCCCTGACGGTCGCCGACAATATTTTCCTCGGCATGGAGATCCGCCGCAACGGCCTGATCGACCGTGCCGCGCAGGAGGAGCGCACCCGTTCCTTGTCGGAGAAATTCCGCTTGAGGGTTGATCCGCGCGAACGCGTCGCCGGCCTCTCGGTCGGGATGGAGCAGCGCATCGAGATTCTCAAGGTCCTGGCCCGCAATGCCCGCACGATCATCCTGGATGAGCCGACGGCCGTGCTGACGCCGCAGGAAAGCCGGGATCTCTTCCGGACGCTGCGCAGCTTTGTCGATGACGGCATGACCGTCATCTTCATTTCCCATCACCTCGAGGAGGTCATGGCCGTTTCCGATACGGTGACCGTGCTGCGCGATGGCCGCGTGGTGGCGACGAAGCCCAAAAGCGCGCTCAGCAAACGCGAGCTCGTCCGGCTGATGGTCGGCCGCGATGTCAGCTTCGATCGCCGGCCGCGCGGGCAAACTAACGGCAAGGTCGCGCTCGAAGTCGAGGATCTCTGGGTGCGGGACGACCGGCAGCTGGCCGCGTTGAAATCCGTGTCCCTGTCGGTGCGCGCCGGCGAGATCGTCGGGATTGCCGGTGTCGCCGGCAATGGCCAGACCGAACTGGCGGAGGTGCTGTCCGGCCTGCGACCCGCCAGCCATGGCCGCGCCCGCCTGCACGGGCAGGACATTCTCGACCTGCCGCCGGCTGCGATCCGCGCGGGCGGGCTTGCCCATGTGCCGGGTGACCGAATGGTGCGCGGGGTGGACCGCACCGCCTCGCTCTCCGCCAACATGCTGATCGGGCGGCACCGTAGGGCGCCCTTCGCTAGGGCCGGCGTGATCGACTGGTCGGCCGTGCATGGGGAGATGTGGACGCTGATCCGCCGTTTCGACATTCGCGCGCGTGGGCCGGAGGATCCCGCCCGCAGCCTGTCGGGCGGCAATATTCAGAAAGTGGTGCTTGCCCGCGAATTTACCGCCGGCGGCGACGTGCTCCTGATCGACCAGCCGACGCGCGGCGTCGATATCGGAGCACAGGAAGGGATCCATGACGAGATCATGCGTCAACGCGCGGAGGGCAGGGCCATTCTGTTGATTTCGACACAGCTCGACGAGCTCAAAGCTCTGGCCGACCGAATCCTGATCATGTTCGACGGGCGGATCATGGGCGCCGTCGATGGCGCAGCGATGGACGAGGACGCGATCGGCCTCATGATGGCCGGCGTCGATCCGGCAGACATGACGGAGGCCTGACGATGCGCACTCTTCTTGCGACCGGATGGGCACGCACACTGGCGGGCCAGTTGTTCGCCATCGCCATCGCGCTGGCACTTGGTTCGGTCATCATTCTGCTGATCGACGAGAGCCCGGTGCGGGTCTTCGTGACACTGATGCGCGGCGCCTTCGGCGATTCCGAGAAGATCGCCGGGACGCTGCTGCAGACAACGCCGATCCTGATCTGCGGGATCGCTGCCTGCATCGGCCTGCGCGGCGGCATGTTCAATGTCGGCATCGAGGGGCAGCTCTTCCTCGGCGGTTTCGCCGCCGCCTGGGTCGGCTTTGCCTTCTCCTTGCCGCCGGTGCTGCATGTGCTGGCTGCCATGGCGCTGGCGGTGGTCGCTGGTGCGGCCTGGGTGGCCATACCCGCCTTCTTTCGCGTCCGCTTCGGCACGAACGAGGTGGTCTCCACCATTCTTGCCAATTATATCGCGACGCTCCTCACCTCTTATTTCACCATCTTCCTGTTCAAGAGACCGGGCGGATGGTCGGAAACCCCGCCCATTCTCGAGAGCGCCTATCTGCCGGAGCTCTTCTCCTTCTCGCGGCTCAATCTCGGTCTGCTGATCGGCCTGGCCCTGGCCATCGTCACCGCCGCCTTCTTCCGCTGGACCTCAGCCGGCTATGCCGTCACGATGGTCGGCTCGGCGCCGAAATTTGCCGAATATGGCGGCATCGATGTCCGGCGCGTCGGCTTTGGCGTCCTTCTCGTTTCGGGCGCTGTCGGCGGACTGGCGGGCGGGGTCGAGACCCTGGGGGTTCACCATCGCTTCATGGAGGGCTTTGCCCCCGGCTTCGGCTTCGATGGCCTGATCGCGGCCCTGCTTGCGAATGGATCGCCTGTGGGCACGATCTTCACGGCCCTGTTCTTCGGCGCGCTGCGGGCCGGATCCCTGTTGCTGGAGGTGGACACCACAGCCTCGCGCGAAATCATCACCGTCATTCAGGCGCTGATCATCCTGGCGGTTTCCGCCGATCTCATCATGCGCCGGCGCGGCGACCGGACGGGGGAGCGTCGATGGAAGTTCTAGGCAATCTCTTCAATATCGCCCTGCTGGTCGCCACGATCCGCACCACGACGCCCATCCTCCTCGTCGCGCTCGGCGGCTCCTTCACCACGAAGGCCGGCATCTTCAACATCGGTCTTGAGGGCCAGATGCTGATCGCCGCCTTTTTCGCGGTGGTCGGCTCGATCTACACCGGCTCCTCGCTCGGCGGCCTGCTGATCGGCGTATCGGCCGCTCTGCTCTTCGCCTTGATCTATGCGGTGCTCGTCGTCAGTTTCCGGGCGAACGAAGTGGTGGTGGGCCTGGCGCTGAACATCCTGGCCGGAGGCATGACAATCTCGCTGCTCAAGGCGATCTTCGGGACGCGCGGCTCGGTCGTCGGCCGTGGCATCGTCGGGCTGCCCAAGGTGCAGATCCCCGGCGCACGCGATGTCATGGGCTCGTCCGCACAGCTCATTTCCGGCTTCACGCCGCTCGTCTATGTTGCCTTCCTGGCGGTGCCGCTTCTCATCCTCGTCTATAATCGCACGCAGCTCGGCCTCTACATCCGCGTGGTCGGCGAGAAGCCGGAGGCTGCCGAAGCGCTTGGAATATCGATCGCCCGCATACGCTATGGCGCCTCGATGCTTTGCGGCCTGTTTGCGGGCCTTGCGGGCGCGCACATGTCGCTCGGCTATATCACCATGTTCACCGAGAACATGTCGTCCGGCCGCGGCTTCATGGCGGTCGCCATCCTGATCTTCTCGGCTGGCGATCCGCTGAAGGTGCTGGCCGGCTGCCTGCTCTTCGGCTTTGCCGATGCCTTCTCCCTGCGCCTGCAGAGCTTCGGCTTTCCCTCCTATCTGGTGCTCGCCGTGCCCTATTCGGTCGCGCTCGTTGCGCTTTTCGCCTTGTCCTGGCGTGGCCGGCCCAAGCGCCTCCGCGAAACGGCCGAGACCATTCGCCGTGCGCTCTCCGTTCATCCCGCCGATGCCGGCCGCGACGCGCCGGCGTCCCGCTCCTGACCTCAAGCTCCCTGAAGGCCCCTCATGCAGCGCATCATTCTCGACGTGGATTCGGCAGGCGATGACATTCTCGCCGTGCTTTTCGCCGCCGCCCATCCGGAGATCATTCTCGAAGGCGTCACCACGGTGACGGGCGCGGCCGGCCCGATCAAGCAGGTCACCGATGTCGTGCTCAACACGCTGTCGCTTGCCGGGCGCAACGATATTCCGGTCCATGCCGGCGCCTGGCGGCCGATCGTCGGCCATGCGAAGGCGGCGATGGAGGCGCCGGTTCATTTCGAGAAGCGGCTGACGGCCCGGTTCGGCGAGCGGCTGAAATTGTTCAACCCGCCGGCGCCCGAGCCTGTGCGCAAGGCCAATCCCGGCCATGCGGTCGATTTCATCATCGAGACGGTGCGCGCCAATCCTGGCGAGATCACCCTGATCACGACCGGCCCCACCACCAATGCGGCGCTTGCATTCCTGCAGGATCCGGCGCTGCCGTCGCTGCTCAAGAACATGCTGGTGCTCGGCGGAAACTTCACCACGCCCGGCAATATGACGCCGCTTTCCGAATATAACATCTGGGCCGATCCGGAGGCCTCGCGCATCGTGCTGAACGCGGATGTCGACAAGATCCTCGTGCCGCTGGATGTCTGTGAGGACAACCGGGTCGCCGACAGCATGCTGACGCGCGACGACATCGCCGACATGGCCGCGGTCGCCCGGGACAATCCCGTGGTCGGCATGATCGAGCAGGTCTTTCCCATCTATATCGACATCTGGCGCGAATTCTTCGGCCTTGTGGGCTTCCCGATGGACGATGTCATCACCGTCGCACTGGCCTTCGCGCCCGATCTCGTCGTCACCACAGCGCCGCTTTTTGCCGATGTGGTGATCGAAAAGGGCGTGGCGCGCGGGCAGGTGGTGGCCTATCGCGGCTTCCAGATCCTGCCGGGAGGCGACGGCGCCAGGACGACCCGGATCGCGACCGGCCTTGATGGCCGCCGCTTCCTGTCGATCTTCAAATCGACCATGGCGCGTTACGAGCGCGCCTCTGTCTGCGCAGCCTGAAGGATCAGCCCCATGCCCACACCCATTCTCTATGATTGCGATCCGGGCCACGACGATGCCATCGCCCTCGTCATGGCGCATCGTTCGCCGGATATCGATCTTCTCGCCGTGACGACGACCTGCGGCAATGCCGAACTCGACAAGACGACGTCGAACGCCATCCGCATTCTCGATTTCATCGGCGCCGCTCACGTTCCCGTCGCTGCCGGCTGCGTGCGCCCGCTTGCGCGTCCGCTGGTGCTCGGCACGGCCGATGGCCCGAGCGGCCTCGAAGGATCGCCCTATCTCCCGATGCCGCAACGCGCGCCGGTCAAGGCGCATGCGGTGGATTTCCTCGCCGAGAAGCTGCGTGCCGCGCCTGAGCCGATCATCGTCGTCGCAACCGGCCCGTTGAGCAATATCGGCCTGCTCGTGCTCAAGCATCCGGACGTGCTGCCGAAGATCAAGGAGCTGATCTGGATGGGCGGCGTGTTCTACCGCAAGAGCGAGATCATCACGCCAACCGAATTCAACGCCTTCTGCGATCCGGAAGCCGTGCGGCTGGTGCTCGACAGCGGCGTGCCGATCACGATGGTCGGCCTCGATGTGACCATGCAGGTGCTGATCGAGGCGCCGCAATATGAGGAACTGGCGACCATCGATACCGAGCTCGGCCGGCTCGTGATGGACTGGCTGCGCTTTTACGAGAAGCTGCATCGCAACTCCATGGGTGTCGGCGGCGCCATGCATGATCCGCTGGCGCTGGCGCTGGTCATCGATCCGACGCTGGTGCGCACGCGACCTGCGCACATCGCCGTGGATCTCGATGGAAGCTTCGCCTTCGGTGCGACGGTCGCCGATTTCTGGAAGGAACGGGGCGAGCCGGACAATGCCCGGATCGCTTACGAGGTGGATGCCGACCGCTTCTTCGCGCTGATGTTCGATCTGCTGCGCGATCCGCCGCAGAAGGACGCAGCGGTCTGACGGGAAACGAGACGGGGGAGGATGGGCGATGATCTATGATCTGGCGGTCATCGGCGGCGGCATTGTCGGCCTCGCCACCGCCCTTTCCGTCTCGACCCGCTTTCCGGATCTCTCGCTGGTCGTTCTAGAGAAGGAAGACCAGCTTGCCAGCCATCAGACCGGACGCAACAGCGGCGTCATCCATGCCGGGGTCTATTATCAGCCGGGCAGCCTGAAGGCGCGATTCTGCAAAGAAGGCGCCGAGGCGACGCTGGCCTTTTGTCGCATGCACGACATCCCTTTCGACCAGTGCGGAAAGATGATCGTCGCAACCGGCACGGATGAACTGCCGCGCCTGGCGGCACTGGAGGGCCGCTGCCGCGAGAATGGCTTGACGGTGGAGCGGCTCGATGCCGCGGAGTTGCAGCGGCGCGAGCCGCAGATCATCGGGGTCGGCGCGCTGTTCGTGCCGAGCTCCGGCATTGTCGATTATGCGGCAATCGCCCGCACCATGGCAGGCCTTCTCGCCAAGCGCGGCGTCGAGATCCGCACCGGGACAACGGTGACGGCGCTCAGCGAGTCTGCGCAGGACGTGCGGGTCGAGACGACGAACGGCGAGGTCAGCGCGCGCTGCGTCATTGCCTGTGCCGGTCTGATGGCCGATCGGCTAGCCCGCTCCTGCGGCCTGGCGCTCGATTTCCAGATCGTACCCTTCCGGGGTGAGTATTTTCGTCTCGGCTCCGACAAGGACCGGATCGTCCGCCATCTCATCTATCCCGTGCCGGATCCTGCCTTGCCATTTCTCGGCGTCCATCTGACGCGGATGATCGGCGGCTATGTCACGGTCGGCCCGAATGCCGTTCTGGCTCTGGCGCGCGAGGGATATCACCGAACCCATGTCGCGCCCGGCGACCTCGCCGAAATGCTGGCCTATCCGGGCTTTCGTCGCTTTCTGCGTCACAATTGGCGTTCAGGGCTGGAGGAAATGGCCAATTCCTTGAGCAAACGGCGCTATCTGGCCCTCTGCCAGCGTTATTGCCCTGAACTGGTGCTCGGCGACCTCCATCCCTATCGCCCGGGCATCCGCGCCCAGGCCGTTTTTGTCGATGGAACCCTCGCGCATGATTTCGTGATTCGCGAGACCGCACGCACGGTGCACGTCTGCAATGCGCCCTCGCCGGCGGCAACCTCCGCCATGCCGATCGCCCGCGAGATCACAGACCGGGCTGCCGCGCGGTTTGGCTGGAGCGCCAGGGATGGCGTATGATTTCCAGTCCGGTGCTCCAAGCGCTTTTCCATAGCCATTGCGGCTGTTGCCGCGACCGCCATCGCTTGAGAGATGGTGCCCCATCTCCGCGCTCCGCGCTCAGCGCGCCCTCGGCGAGCGCCTTCTTCAACTGTGGTCAATCAGCCCGCCGCCATCAAAGGCAGTCTTGGCGTCCGCCCGCCAAGCAACTGATCCAAAATCGAGTCCGGGATAACAGGCTCTTTTCGTCGTGCCAAAGGAAGCCGTCCTTTCCATCTCATCCAGAAAATGGGCACGGGTCAATATTTGATGCCGTAATTACGACTTGCTAAAAATTGTCTTTTGCGTGTAGTAATTGTAACTTACCGTTATGCAACTTCGGAGGGGCGAAGATGGCAGTTACGGATTTGTTCGAACAGCGTCGGCGTGCAGTGCTGCTTGAAGCGGCGAAACGCTGGAGTGAAAGTCCGCCGACGATCACGACCACCTCAGTGTCACCATCGCTTCAGGCACGCTACGACAGTCGGCGGGCCAGTTTTCGAAAGGCGCGCGAGCTCCGGATCGAAGGTCGGCTGCCGATCTTCATAGAGCGCCAAATTGGACCGACGCTCGACTGGTCCAGTAATGCGCCATCAGAGGCGGCGCGCGCGGCCGGTCGGCCCGTCGCCCGTATCGTCGTCTCGGCAGACCCGAAGCTTGAGGCGCAGGGTTTCGCCTCGGGTTTCTTGATTTCGCCATCTGTGCTGCTGACCAACTGGCATGTCTTTCCCGAAGCGGCGAACGCGCGTGGCGCGGGTGCCAACTTTCTCTACGAGCAGGGCGATAGCGGTCTTGCGCGCGGAATCACATTCGAACTCGATCCCGATGCGTTGTTTCATGCTGACCAGAAACTCGACTTCGCCATCGTTGCGGTGAAGCCGACCGCAGTCACCGGTGAATTGCTCTCTTCGCTCCAGTTTCTCTCGATCAACGGCTCAGGGGCGAAAATCCTGCCGGGCATGCCGATCATGATGATCGAATATCCAAATGGTGGCGCAAAGCGATACGCGACGACGAACAACCGCTTGCTCGAGATCCGCGACGATGGCTTTCTGCGGTACGAAACAGATACGGACGGCGGCTCATCAGGCGCGCCCGGCTTCAGCGATGCCTGGGAAGTGTGCGCTCTCCACCATGCTTCAATCCCAAAGCTTCGCGGCAATGACATCCTCAACAAGGATGGCTCGGTCTGGAATCCGGGCGACCCCGAGGATTCGATCTATTGGATCGCCAATGAAGGCGTGCGTATCAGCTTCGTCGTGAAGGCGCTTGGTGCGATCAAGTCAGCGAACCCGACCGGCCAGCGCCTGCTTGAGGAATTGCTCGCCGGCACCATCGACCCGGCTGACGAGGTCGCCAAACTCACGGCCCAAGGTGTGCCGGAGGCAGCGCCCCAAGGTGCATCGACCACTTTGCTTCCGACCACACAATCATTCACGAGGAATACTATGGCCGTGACGATGAACTTTTCGGGGCCCGTAACGATCTTTGTGGGCGGGGCTACGCCGACAGCAATGGATATCGTGTCGCCCGCTCCGTCGGTGCTGGAGCCGGAAAAGGCGCTGCGTTTCGATCCCAACTACGATGATCGCAAAGGCTACGATCCCAATTTTCTGGGGAACGGCATCGCCGTGCCCCTGCCGAGCGTTGCTCCGGCGCATGACCGCGAAATGTATAAGGAGGATGGTGCAATTCGCGTCCTCGATTATTATCATTACAGCCTGGCGATGAACGCCGTCCGCCGGATGCAGATGTGGTCGGCTGTCAATGTCGACTACGATAAGGCCAAGCGCATGGTGAGTGGCCGGAAATTCTTCGGTGACGATCGCTGGATCGGTGATCCGCGAATCCCTGCTAAAGTTCAACTGGCCGATCATGACGTCTATGCGCCCGCCGGCCAGATCGATCGTGGACATATCGTGCGCCGCGAGGACAATGCCTGGGGTGAGACGCCGACCGAGGTCGAGTTCGGCAATTCCGACACATTTCACTGGACCAATTGCACCCCGCAGCATGCCGCTTTCAATCGCTCGAACCCCGGCAAGCAGTGGGATAATGGTGCTGGTCTCTGGGGCGGGTTCGAGAACCATATCCAGCAGAACCTGCAGACTGGTGGGGACACGCGCGCCTGCATCCTCGCCGGCCCGGTCCTGGCTGACGACGATCCCAGCGAAGATTTCGGGACCGGCCCCGTTCGCTATCCGCTGACCTTCTGGAAGGTCGTGGCGGTCGCGTCCCAGGATGCGGGTGGCGGCCGAACTCTTCGGACCTATGGGTTTTTGCTCTCGCAGGCCGATGTGGTCGCGCGCTTCGGGGTCGAATTCGCCGCTGGCGAATATGCGCGCTACCAGGTGCCTCTCGCAACGATAGCCGAGAAGACTGGTGTGATCTTTGACGACGTTCTGCTGCGCGCGGACACCAAGGCAGCGTGAGCAAGCGGCGCCGTGGATCGCTCAGCTGCATGTGATCGGGACAAGGCAGGGCGGGGCCGCAATTTGCGGTGCGTCGGCTTCGGCAGAGGAGAGGACGATGGACGACAAGGACGTCTTTGCGGTTTGGTTGGCTGACGCTGTTTTGCAGACGAGTGGCGATCCGATTGCAGCAGCTAGAGCATCGGACCGAAAAGTGGGAACCGGTTTTCGGAAAAATCCGATGCAAAAACAAAAAATTAGAGCATCGGACTGCGTTCGGTTTTCAGTCTGATGCTCTAGCCTCAATCAAATGAGTGAGGAGGCGAACACCTCGGCCGAGTTTGCCGCGAAACTCGAAGAGGCGGCATCACAGAAAAAGCGGCCGGGCGATTTCGGCGTTGAATTCATCGGGCCGTTGCTGCCGTTGCTGCTCGTCACGCTCGGGCAGGAGCTCTGGAAGAGCTAGGGTCAGGACCCATTAAATTCATGCCATCTGTTCGCGCGCATGGGATTGGATGGAAGCAAACAAGCGCAAGGCAAGGCTTTCAGCCTTGTCGAGCATTGTTTGCGATCAGCCGGCCCATGCGTGCGAACCCTGCGGGCGGGACGGATTTTGCGCCTGGACTGCGTCGGAAAGCCTTGAAAATGGCTGACATTTCCTGCGGCTTCCCTCCTTGCCAGACACAAAATCCGTCCCGCAGATGACATGAATTTAATGGGTCCTGACCCTACACCAAGGAACTCGTCAACAAGGGCGGCAAGGCGCTTGCTGATGCGACGATCGATACGATCAAGTCGCTGTTGCGCCAGAAGGTCTCGAACCCCGAGGAAGCTGGCGCAACCGACCAAGAAGTGCGCGCGGCCGCGACTCGCGCAGGTTTTTCGCCCGAGCAGATCGAGACGCTTCTTACCACGCTGCACAGCCCCGAACTCGTGCAGGCACTTAATGCGTAGAGGTGACGAGAGCGTCGGCGACCGGTCGCTCATTGATGTCTGTACGACCGAGATTCGCGCACACCGGCTGATCTTCTTGGCCATTCTCGGGCCGCTCTTGGCCTATGTGCTGCCGGGCTTCATGTTCTCGCTCGGCTTTGCCTTCGTTGTCACGACGACGGCGAGTTATTCCGGATATGACCTCGCCAAGGATTCAATCTGGGAGCTCCTGCCGTGGATTATCGGCTTCGTGTTGCCGATCCCTGCCCTCGCGATCGGCGGAGTGCGGGAATGGTGCCGCCTGACCCGGTCGGACCAGCTTGCGCAGGCGTCGGGCATGCGCCTACCCCCGGTGCACAGGGACCAGTTGCATGCAATCCTTGAGCAGATCTGGCAGTCGCTCTCAGAAACTGGCAGCCCATCGCCCAAATTGATTTGCCAGCCGAATTTTCGAACTGCGGCGCACGCTTATGAAGACCGAACCGGACAGGCAATCGAGGTCACTGCGGGGCTTGCAGGGCGCCTCTTGCGCGACGATCCGCTGGCGCTGTCGATCCTACGTCACGAGGTCGCTCACCTCGTGCACAAGGACCTATCGGCGATCCGACTCCAGAGCCTCGTTGCCGGGGCGGCGACCTTCGCGGCCGACGGAGCGATGGCGGTCTGTCTCTGCGCAGCGGGACTGATTGTCGCCTACACGGACCTCGGCGTGTTCCCGATGAAAGCCTCATTCAGCAACATCCTGGCGGTGCACATGGCAATCCTGTGCGCCACCGTAATCGTGGTGTTTCCGCTGCTGCTCGGGCGCTACGTGGTGCGCCGTTACTCGGCCTTTCTGGTTGCACTCGTTGAGATGCGTGCCGATGTCTGTGCGGGCATCTGGGGCGGTGGGTTGAGGTCCTTCTCTGAACGGCTCGATTCTGATCCGACGGTCCGAACGACGACATTGCGCGATCGGGGACTCGCCTATGTTTCGACCGCGCTGAGCCATTTCCCGCCCGACGAGCGCATCGCCCTGCTCTCCAATCCGCAGCGACTTGGCAGCCCGAAACTGCGCTATTTCGCAGCAGCGATTGTCTTTGTCTGGCTGATGGCTTTCCACCAAGGAAGCATGATCTGGGATACGGTGCTTCTAGCGACCATCGTCGCGCTGCTGCAAAGCCTGACGGCGATCATGGTGCTCAACATGGGGCGTGGAATCAGGCTGCGCTGGCTTCGCGCCATGGTGCTGGCAGTGGGGATGGTCCTCACCCAGGCACTTCCGTTCATTTCGATCGAAGGCCTGGCTTATTTATCGCAAAGCTTGACTGCCGCTCTGGTCACGCCTGGTGGTTTCGGTGGAGCGGATGCAAGCCCCCTCCGCGATACGATCATCACGTTCGAGGAGTTCGGTCGTTTCGCCGGCGCGTCGGTCGGGAACGCCGGGGTTGTTCTAGCGCTGCTGCTGACGACCGCATCGCTTCTGGCCATGTCTTCCATTGCGCAGGCTTTCGGTCGCCGGATCGATACTCTGCGAATGATGCTGATTGGAGTACTCACCGCACTCACTTCGGTCGCCGTGAGCTATAAATTCTTCCAGTCGGAACTCGACGAGTTTATCCGCCTTTCCGCCTTCAGTCTTGCCAATGTGGATGAGCAGGACGCCGACTGGGGGGCAATCGTTCCGGCTTTTCTACGGCAGCCCCTGTCAGAGGCGGCCCTTCAGACGAGCGAGATGCTGAAGGGCCCTCCGTTTCTCGAGGAACTTGCGTGGCTGCGGGTGAGCCTGCCTGTCTTGGTCGGGTTACTCGCAACGTTGCTTTTTGTCTTCCTGCCGTTTCTGTTCGACCAAAGAAAAAGGGGCGGCCCCTTATGTTGACCTGGGTCCCTGAACTTCCTCCAGAATTTGGTAGAGTTCGTCACATCAAGGAGACGGACGAGTGAAACGTTCACGGTTCACGGAAGAACAGATCATCGGGATATTGAAGGAGCAGGAGGCGGGCGCGAAGACGGCCGATGTCTGCCGCAAGCACGGCATCTCGGACGCAACCTTCTACAAGTACAAGGCGAAGTATGGCGCATGGACGTGTCGGGTGCCCGCAGGCTGAAGGCGCTCGAGGACGAGAATGCCAAGCTGAGGGAGCTTTTGGCCGGGCGCAACCACCAGGACTTGCGAACGCCGAAAGCCTCCCGAGGAGGCTTATGATGTAAGTCTTAGGCATGTTTTGGTTGCGGGGGCAGGATTTGAACCTGCGGCCTTCAGGTTATGAGCCT